>JBGAQC010000008.1:0-245594 GCA_044220945.1 Chitinophagaceae bacterium
AAACGTGTTCTTTGACAACCTGCAGCTGATCCACAGCCGCGGGCCCATTTTGGAGGAAACCCATTATTATCCGTTTGGGTTAACAATGGCGGGGATTTCCTCCCAGGCACTTGGAAAGCTCGACAACAAAAACGAATACAATGGAAAGGAAAAGCAGGAGAAGGAGTTTGGAGATGGTAGTGGGTTAGAGTGGTATGATTATGGGGCGAGAATGTATGATGGGCAGATTGGCAAATGGTTTATTTTGGATGCATTAAGTACTAGCTTTTACTTTGAATCACCTTTTTCTTTTGTAAAGAATAGCCCTAATGTAAATATTGATATAGGTGGTAATTTTACTTTTCCAAAAGAACAAGAAATGTATATTAAGAAAACTTATCCCTCATTTTACAAATATATATCAAGCAAAACCGGAGCTGAAGCTTTAAAAAACAACTCTACAATAATTAATACTATTTTAGAATTTAGCAAATGGAATAAATCCGATTTGCGTAATGAATTTGTTTTTGGACAGGGTGCTGAGATTCGAATAAGTGATTTAGATATAAAAGGGCAGACGGGTAATGTTTCACCTTTTAATATCACCATTGCATCAAAACTCCTTGATTTGGTGGAGAAAGCATCATCTGAAGATAAAGAAGCAGCATTGTTGTTTGTTATGATGACCGTTTTGCATGAAACCACTCATCGCGGCAATTTTTTAAGTAATGGAGGTGAAAAACCAAGTTATTTTGGACCTGATGATGGTGATGATGTTGTGAGAATGGTATTTTTTTCTGGCAAATATGAAGGTTTTTATACAGATTATAGCGGATTAAATTTTACTGAAAAAAACTGGCAGGTTAAAGCTATGAATATTGCAAAGGCTGTTTTGGAAGCCCAAAAAAGGAAAGAAGTTAAACAGGAAAGAGAAATTAAGTCTGCAAATTTTCAAGCCAATGTTACTAACTTCCTTTTAAGTGTTTCTAATGCTGGGGGTAGTATTAATTTCAAATAAATGAAATGATTATGAAATGGATTCTGAGAGTAATGTGTTTTATATTATTTGTTTTATCATTTAGTTCTGCAGAAGGACAACAAATTATTAAATGCAATAAAATACGTTTATTGCTAAATTTTAACGAGATAAAAAATAATTTTAAAGGCTATGAAATAGCTGATACGGTTTATATATTAGACGTTAAGAAAATTATCAAGTCTCAATGTTTATTTGACTTATGGAATTATAATAAAGCAATAATTTCTCATGATTCGATTTTGCTTAAAAAAGCAATTAAAGGTATTTCAGCATCGAGCTTTAAGGGGAATTATAATTATTTTGTTTTTGATAATTATCGAGTTGTACGATCTTCGGTTTTCTTTACTATTTATAGGGCAGCTACTAATGAATTTATTAATTGCAGAGTAAAAAAAATCGGTTCTGAATATCGATTTTACAAATTGGATAGTGGGGTATATTAACATTCACCTCTCGCAGAGTCTCCCTTGCCTTATTATCTTTTTTTCCAAAATGCCAGAGGGGACTCTGCATGCCTTCTGATGAAACATGTACCTGGTATAACCGAATATACAGATTTTTTCCTAAATTCAGTGCTACTAATGATTAAAGACAGGAATGCGACAGTCAGCTAGTTGGTGATTTTTGACTCGGATTATCTGATGACAATTGAAGAGCTTTATAATGGAAGCTTGCAAATAATGAATCAGTTGCAAGTGTCGAGTAAGAATATGACGCAGAGTCCCCTAGTTCTTTTTTCTCACATAAAGTTTACGAAAGGGAGACTCTGCGATGGGGGTAAATCTTTAACCTTTAGTTTTAATTATGAAATACTTTTATGAATTCATTAAATATGCTGAAAGGGAGAATTTGCCATTCCTGAATTTTTTGAATCCAGGATTAAATAAGGATGAGGTTATTGAACAGCTGGGGTTCAAGAATGAAGATCTGGTTGCACTTTATGGGTGGAGAAATGGAGTTTCTGAAAAAGCTTTTGGAAGAGAGCTTAATGAAATTTGGTTTTTTAATGCTGGATTTATGAATCCGCTAAGTACGATAATTGATTATCAGAAAGATAATGATAGTTTGCAAGAATTAAAAGGGAAGAAAATGTTTGCGCTATTTGAATTCGGATATTCCGAGAAATATTTTTACAATTACGATCCGCTTGATAAAGATTTTGGCAAAATCTATTACTTTACCTTGCACATCAATTTCAGCTCAACTTTTTTTGTAATCTTTGATTCTTTGGACTCGTTTTTTAAATATGTGCTTTTGGCATATCAAAAGGGGATATGGAATTTTTCAAATGGTCATTTTGAAGTTTTAAATTCAGAACAAGACAATGCTCTTTTGAGTGAAACAAATCCCGGGACTGAATTTTTTAAATACCAGTTATAATGATCTTTCCTACATCTCAGTGTCTCCTTAAGCTTTTTTCTTACATAAGGTTTACGGACGTGAGACGCTACGAGGGGGGAGGGTAGAACGAAAGGAATACACTGCAGGGTGGAGAAAAGATATAACGTACATCTTCCAACATAAAAAAGCCCCGATGTGGAAACATCCGGGCTTCTGGTATTTGGTATGATTAGTGTGCTTATTTGGCGCTGATCTGCAGGTTGAAGGTCTTGCCTTCCTGCAGGTATTGCGCATACTTGGCGACTACTGCCGCATCCTGGGCCTTGCCATTGATGGTCAGTACGCCATTCTTCCATTCGATGGTGTTGTTCTCGCCAGTAACCAGCTTGTCGGCTTTCAGTCCGTCGAGCAGGCCCTTCAGCAGGTCTTCACCCTGGGCATTCTTCACTTCTTCATTCACTTCAGTATTGCTGCCGGCAGCAGGGGCGGCACCATCCTGGGTGTATTTCACCTCAATCTTCTTCTCCATATGGGCTGTGGCATCGGCACTGCCCTTGTGTACCTGGGCCAGTGTGGGCGCCAGTACCAGGGAAACGATCGACATCAGCTTGATAAGGATGTTCATGGAAGGACCGGAAGTGTCTTTGAACGGATCACCTACAGTATCACCCGTTACAGAAGCTTTATGGGGCTCAGATTTCTTGTAGAAGGTCTCGCCATTGATCACCACACCTTTTTCAAAGCTCTTCTTGGCATTATCCCAGGCGCCACCGGCATTGTTCTGGAACATACCCATCAGTACACCACTCACGGTAGCACCGGCCAGGAAACCACCCAGGGCCTCAGGACCGAGCAGGAAACCGATGATCATGGGGGAGATGATGGCAATGGCACCGGGCAGCATCATTTTCTTGATGGAAGCCTCAGTAGAGATCGCCACGCACTTGTCGTACTCCGGACGGCCCGTGCCTTCCATGATACCGGGAATATTCTTGAACTGGCGGCGTACTTCCTCCACCATGCTCATGGCCGCTTCACCCACGGCACGGATAGCCAGCGAGGAGAAGATAAAGGGCACCATGGCACCCACAAAGAGGGAAGCCAGTACCTTGGCCTTATAGATATCGATACCCTTCATCGGGAATCCGTTGTGCTCTACCACACCCACATAGGCGGCAAAAAGCGCCAGGGCAGTAAGGGCGGCAGAAGCAATGGCAAAACCCTTACCGGTAGCGGCAGTGGTGTTACCAACGGCATCGAGAACGTCTGTTTTTTCACGTACTTCCTTGGGGAGCTCGCTCATCTCGGCAATACCACCGGCGTTATCGGCAATGGGACCGAAGGCATCGATCGCCAGCTGCATGGCGGTGGTGGCCATCATACCGGCAGCGGCAATCGCCACGCCGTAGAGACCGGCACACTCATAAGAACCCCAGATACCACCAGCCAGCACCAGGATGGGTAGCATGGTGGATTCCATACCTACAGCCAGACCGCCGATCACGTTGGTGGCATGTCCGGTAGCAGATTGACGTACGATTGACATAACCGGGCGTTTACCCATGGCCGTGAAATACTCGGTGATGATACTCATCAGGGTACCTACCACCAGTCCTACGGCAATGGCGCCTAATACATTCCATTTGGTAAAAACAAAACCGCGGAGCTCCATGCTGTCGGGCAGGATATAATACACCAGTCCAACCGAAGCAATAGCAGTCAGTACAATGGAACCCCAGTTACCCATATTCAGGGCTTTCTGGACATTATCGGTGCTGATACCGGCTGCATCGCTCACGCGTACAAACCAGGTACCTACAATAGAAAAGAGGATACCCACACCGGCGATCAGCATCGGCAGGAGGATGGGAGCGAGGCCACCAAACTGGTCAACCGACTTGGTTTCCTGTCCGAGTACCATCGTAGCGAGTACCGTAGCCACATAAGAACCGAACAGGTCGGCACCCATACCGGCTACGTCACCTACGTTATCACCTACGTTATCGGCAATGGTGGCAGGGTTACGGGGATCGTCTTCCGGAATACCGGCTTCTACTTTACCCACCAGGTCGGCGCCTACGTCGGCTGCCTTCGTATAGATACCGCCACCCACACGCGCGAAGAGGGCGATGGATTCAGCACCCAGGGAGAATCCGGTCAGTACCTCGATGGTACGTACCATTTCTGCTGAGTCTACAGAACCCGGGGCGAAATAAGCTTTGAAGATGATGAACAAGCTACCGAGACCAATTACAGCCAGACCAGCCACACCCAGACCCATTACAGAACCGCCGGTAAAGGAAACAGAGAGGGCCTTGCTCAGGCTGGTACGGGCGGCTTGTGCTGTACGTACGTTACTGAGGGTGGCGATCTTCATACCGATATAACCGGCAGTGGCACTGAATACTGCACCGATTACAAATGCAATAGAAATTAACCAATGGGAATTGGGGTTGGAATAGGCCATCACACCCAGCAGCAATCCTACAATCACTACGAAATAGCCCAGGATTCTCCATTCGGCTTTCAGAAAGGCCATGGCACCTTCGGCGATATAGGTGCTGATTTCTTTCATGCGATCGTTCCCTGCATCCTGTTTGGATACCCATTTGAACTTGATCAGCGTGTAGAGCAGACCAATAGCACCCATGACCGGTACCAGGTAAATCAATTTGTCCATAAGCGGTTGATTCTTATTGTAGTTGAAATTTTAGGGACGGCAAAAATAGGGCAAATGGCGCAATAATGCCAATAAACCCATGGGAAAAATACGGGTTCTTTTGTCCCCAATGTTTCAGGGGATCAGGCAGTTAGAAAGCATCCGGGTATTCCGTGCATCCTGCCTGCAGCAATTTGTCGGTAACCTGTGTATCTTGCTGATACATAAGGTTTTTTAACTACTTTTGCCTTTTCAACCGTATGACACCCGAACGCGAAGCCAAACTCAGGGCCGTACTGGCCAAACGGCAGCCCGACCTCACTGTAGTGCTGGAGAACGTATTTGACCCCCATAATATCTCCGCCGTGATGCGTTCCTGCGAAGCCGTGGGCATCCAGGAGATCTATGTGCTGAACACGAAAATTCCCCGGCACAAGAAATGGGGCAGCCGCAGCTCCTCTAGCGCCGCCAAATGGCTGACCATCCACCAGTTCAGCGATGCCGCGGAATGTTATGCCGTTTTAAGCAAGAAATACAAGAAGATCCTGACCACGCATCTCTCCACTGATGCTGTCGGTTTATATCAGGTCGATTTCACCGAACCCATCGCCCTGGTTTTCGGCAATGAGCATGCCGGCGTAAGCGATGAATTCCGCGCCCTGGCCGATGGCAATTTCATTATTCCCCAGGTGGGCATTATCCAGTCGCTCAATATTTCTGTTGCTTGTGCGGTTACGATCTATGAGGCGTATCGGCAGAAGGCGGCGGCGGGGCATTATGAGAGTGTGAGGTTGCCGGGGGAGGTGTATGAGGGGTTGTTTAGGGAGTGGGGGGGAGAAGGCTAGAGGCAAGAGGCTAGAGGCGAGAGGGAATACAGTAGCCGGTAGCCAGTAGCCAGTAGAAAATACTACGGCCTTCACACTCAAACTCAAACTCACACTTTCCCACACTCACACTCAAACTCAAACTCACACTTTCCCACACTCCAACTCCAACAAACACTTCAAACACCAATTCACCGCAATCAAACTCCATTTCTTCATACTAACCCTTTTATTCAATTGCACTGCAGTAGCCCAGCGTGTCGATACGCTTACCGTTGCGCGTTTGGATTCTATTCTTACAAAAGCAGATCATCCCATTGTCATCTCCTTCTGGGCCAGTTGGTGTGCGCCCTGTGTGCATGAGTTTCCTTGGATGGCGGGGGCTGTGGCGCAGCATCAGGCGGATGGGGTGGAGTGGATTCTCGTGAATATGGACCGGGAACCGGTTAAAGGGGGATTGCCGGCATGGATCCAGGCGTATAACCTGGAAGCGGCCCGGCATTACCGGGTATTGAAGCCTGTTATGCTGCAGGTGGTAGACCGGGTGGAGCCGAAATGGGACGGGGGATTGCCGGCAACACTACTGATCGCACCGGGATATCGCAAATTCTTCATGCGACAGCTCACCGAACGGCAATGCCTGCAGGAGCTGGACCAATTGGTGCAAAGTCAAAAAAAGAGTGGATAAAAGGCCAATTTTCATTCCTGCATATATCAGGCAGGAAGTTTTTCCTGCCGGGAGCGTTCTTCCGCAAGAGCCTTGATGGAGTGGATACTGGCATTCAGTTCATAGCCGATCAGCAAGACCAACGAATTAATGAAGATGAGGATCATCAGTACGATTACTGTACCGATAGACCCATACAGGGCATTATAGCGTCCGAAATTATTTACAAAGAGCGAGAAGCCCAGGGTGGCCAGTACACTCAGTACAGAACCCAGAATGGCACCAGGCGAGAAGAGCTTCCAGCGTTTGGTGACCGCCGGGGCATATTTGTAAATAAAGGCAAATGTGAAAAAGATCAGGGCCAGCATGAAGATCCAGCGGAAATAACTGAGTATGGATTTCAGGACCAGGTTCTTGATCCCGAAGAAATCCATCACGGCTCCCTGCATCACCAGTAATACCAGGCAACCCAGGAGCAGGCTCATGATGAGTGCGGTGAGCTTGATCGCCACCCAGCGTTGCATCAGTCCCGTGCGCTTGGAAAACCCGATATAATTCTTGTTGAAGGAACGCATCAGTCCCATCATGCCATTGGATGCGAAGAAGATCAGCAATATGAAACCAAAGGAGAGCAGGCCGATACGCGGATCATCAAAAAAACTGGAGACAAATTTGATCAGGTTGGCATTGTGTTCCTTCGCTGGTATGATATCCTTGATCAGCTGCGTGAGTTGTCCCTTGATGGTATTCTTCTTGATCAGGGGCAAATGCGGCAAGAGGGAAAACAGGAAGAGGCAAGTTGGCGGAATCGCCATGATAAAGTTATAAGCGATGGCGGCGGCACGTTCGTTCAGTCCTTCCTTCTTTACTTCCGCAATGAAAAAACTCATGACATCGTAGAGGGGCACACCATCAAATCCGGGCAGGATGATCTTCTTGCTTTTGGCGATCAGAAAGCGGATCACCGGGAGGTTCAGTAGTATGCGTTCCAGTTTCGTCATCTTATTGTGCGCCTTCCCGTTCTTTTTTGATCCGTTGCTGTTCATCCTGGGCATCCTGGAAAGCTTTCGCTTTCACCAGATGTTCTTCATAAGTGGCACTGAAAACATGACGGCCCGAAAAATCACTCTTGGCTACAAAGTAAAGGTAAGGAGTAACCGGGGCTTTCAATACGGCTTCCAGGGTTTGCCGGGAAGGGGTACAGATCGGGCCGGGGGGGAGTCCGTTGACCAGATAAGTATTGTAGGGCGATTTGAAAAGCAGGTGTTTTTCGTAGATCCGTTTCAGGGTGAAATCCCTCAGCGCAAATTTCACCGTAGGATCGGCCTGCAGTTTCATGCCTTTTTGCAGGCGGTTGATATAGACACTGGCAATGGTATCTTTTTCATCCAGCGCATTGGTTTCTTCCTCAACTATGGATGCTATGATATAGGCGGCATCAGGATCCAGTTTCAAGGCGGTGGCCTGCGCGATCCGTTCCGGTGTCCAGAACTTTTTCTTTTCGGCAAAGAGCTTGCGGAAAACGGTACCCGGACTGGCAGCCCAGGAGTATTCGTAAGTGTCAGGAAAGACAGCAGTCATGCAATTGGCGGTATCCAATCCGAAGGATTTCAGGGAATCGGGACTGGACAGAAAGGCCGCAAATGCGGCAGAATCGGCTTCCATTTTGCGGCCCAGAAAACCTTCCAGTTGTTCCCGGGTGCGGAGCTTGGTGATCACCAGTTTTACCGGGGATTGCACATTGTTTTTCAACATGCGCACCAGCTGGAAAAGGCTGGTACCCTTACGGACCTCAAAACGTCCTGCATGAACTTTTTCATCCACACCATTCTCGCGGGCCAGCCAGTGGAAGAGTCCGGGGGAGCTGACCAGTCCGCTGTCGGCCACAGCGCTCACCAGATGCGTAAAATCGGCTGCATCGGAGCGAACATAGATATATCTTGATTTTTCGGGAAAGGCGGTACCCGGACCGAAGATCAGCCAGCCGAAAACCAGGGCGGGCAGGAGTACCACGGCGAGCAGGATATAGATGATTTTCTTGCGCATGCGGATTGTAAGATAAAAGAAAAACCCTGCTTGTTAAAGGCAGGGTCGGTATAATAATTTAGGCGGAAATTACTTGGCAGGAGCGGGGGGCGTAGCAGCAGGAGCGGTGTTCTGCTGAACCGGACGGGCACCTTCACCACGGATCTCACCGGTAGTCGCTCCTTTGGGGATGAATACGGCGGAGAAAATGCAGAGCAGGGCGATCACCAGGGCCAGTACCCAGGTACCTTTTTCCAGTACATCGGTGGTCTGTTTTACGCCCATGAACTGGGTGTTGAAACCAGCGATATTTCCGGCCAGGCCACCACCTTTGGGGTTCTGGATCAGGATGAAAAAGCCGATAGCAATGCAGGCCAGCAGGATCAGGATCAGAAACAACAGCATCATAACACTAAGCGTTTATTTGTTCAATAAGGGATGCAAAATAATGACTTTTAGAGGGATTCTGCAAACTTAATTTGCGGTAGATGGCCAGGGCTTTTTCCTTGTTTCCCTGTTTCAGCCACACTTCCGCCATGGCTTCTGTATCCACTTCGCTGGGCTGCACCGAAGCGGCGGCTTTCTGCTCGATCTGGCCGTCCTGTTCCGGCTTTCCAGCCTCCGGGGCGATCTTTTTCATGCTTTTCAGCCATTCGGTAAAGCTTTTCAGCTGCCGTCCAAACCGGTCTTTATCCAGGTCTTCCCGGGTCAGCTTAATGCCCATACTGGCAAAATAGTCGATCGTGTGGTAGGGTTCAAATACCAAAGCCTCTCCCTTACCGGCATCTTCCACCCCCTTCACACTCTCCCTCAAACTCACACTAACACTCTTCTCTTTCTCTTCCTCTTCCTCCTTCACACTCCCACTCAAACTCACACTTACACCATTCTCCTTTTCCTCCTCCTCTCGCATCTCGCTTCTCGCCTCTCGCTCATCTCTTCTCACTTCTTCCTTCTCACTTCTCCCTTCCAACACATAATCCAGCCACAACGGATCCTCCACATAAAACACCGCCTTCTTCCCCGCTTCCCGGTCTTTTTTTGCGAGCAATACATGGCCGATCCCGGCATAGGGGTATTTAGCGGTGAATTCCCGGAGGGTTTCCACGGAAACCTGGTCTAAGGAAGGCTGCTGGAACAGCTGCTGTACAATGGTTGAAAGCTCGCTAGACATGGGTTGGTCTTACCAGTTCGAAAATATGCGGTTGAAAATCTCATCCACCATATTCTGGATAATGGTGGGGGTCAGCTGTGCCTGGGCCTGGTCGAGACTCAAGGTGGCTGAGAAATCGAAGTTACGGGAAACAGGCCCTTCAAAGTTCTTTTTTTCGTCGAGCTTATTGCGGAAACTGACGTTGACGGTAACCAGCAAACGGTTGGTGGCCGCTTGTTGCTGGGAGATACCGGAAGTGCTCACATCATAGCCGGTGATCTCGCATTTGATATAGTAATCGGCATCCTCGCCGGGGATCAATGTGAGGCGGGTCTGGTTATTGATCTTTTGGCGTAGCTTATCCGTCATCTGCGGACTCAGCTGCGGGTTGATATAACGCGCCTTGTTCTCGATAAAAGCCACATGCGCGGTCTTGGCGTTGGGGTCGATGGAGACGTCTTTGAATTTGTAGATACCGCAGCCGAAGAAGAAGACAGAAGACAGAAGACAGAAGACAGCCACCGTAGTGAAAGCATCCTTCCGTTTCAAAATATTGCTGAATAAATTAGTAATTGCACGCATATCGCTGCTTTAAACATTCATAATAAACGCTTCTCCCTTCTTTCTTCTGTCTCCTGTCTTCTGTCTCCTGTCTACTGTCTCCTGTCTACTGTCTACTGTCTACTCTTTAATATCATACTCCTTCAACTTCCGATACAACGTCCGCTCACTGATCCCCAGATCCGTTGCCGCATCCTTGCGTTTTCCCTTATGCTTTTTCAGGGCTTTCAGGATCAGTTCCTTTTCCACGTCCATGAGGTTGAGGGATTCCTCCACTTCTTCATGGTGGTGGATATGGTCGTCCTGGGGCAGAACCATAGGTTGTGGTTGACCGGAATAGGCCGGTTGCAGGATAGCAGGCTGCACGGTATCCTGCTGTTTGAATTCTTTCAGTTCATTGAAGAAACTGCTTGGGGCGCTGGCCATGGCCGGATTCTGCACCACTTCCACAAAGAGCTTTTTCAGTTCGGTCACATCCTTTTTCATATCGAAAAAGAGCTTGTAGAGGATCTCCCGTTCGTTGGCGAATTCATGACCATTGTTGAGTGCTGCGCCTTGAGCCAGTACCGGGAGCCGGTTATTGCTGGTTTCGGGCAGAAAACGACGGAGGTCTTTGCCGGTGATCAGTTTATCCTGCGACAGTACCGAGATCTGTTCTGCAATATTCTTCAACTCGCGCACATTACCGGGCCAGGGGTAGTTTATTAACAGATTTTTCGCCTCCTCATCCAGCTGGATCGGGGCGGCCTTGTATTTTTCGGCAAAGTCCACCGAGAAACGGCGGAAGAGCAGGGGAATATCTTCTTTCCGGTCGTGCAGTGAAGGTACCCGGATGGGTACGGTACTGAGGCGGTAATAGAGGTCTTCCCGGAACTTACCCTGGTGGGTGCGTTCCAGCAGGTCGCGGTTGGTGGCGGCGATCACGCGCACATCGGTCTTCTGTACTTTGGAAGAGCCTACCCGGATGAATTCACCGGTTTCGAGTACCCGAAGCAGGCGGGCCTGTGTGCCCAGTGGCAGTTCGCCGATCTCGTCGAGGAAGATCGTGCCCCCGTTTACGGTTTCGAAATAACCTTTGCGGGCATCAACGGCACCGGTGAAGGAACCTTTTTCGTGGCCAAAGAGTTCCGAGTCGATCGTGCCTTCCGGGATGGCGCCGCAGTTCACCGCAATAAAAGGATTGTGTTTGCGCGAAGAAAGGGAATGAATGATCTGGGAAAAGACTTCCTTGCCCACACCGCTTTCTCCGTTGATCAGCACGGTAAGGTCGGTATTGGAAACCTGTTCGGCCACCTGGAGGGCATAGTTGAGTGCCGGAGCATTTCCGATAATGCCGAACCTGTTTTTTATTGATTGTAATTCCATTGTTTTTGGTTTACTGGGGCCGCGAGTGGCGGCTTGTTATACCGTTGCTGAAATACGGCCTTTCAGCGTAGCCTGGGTACAGCTGTCTACGGTGACCCATACGTAGTCGCCTTTCTGCAAGCCATAGTTTTCCTTGGGAAAGACCACTACTTTATTCTGCGAATTCCTTCCCATCCAGTCGTCGGCCCTGCGCTTGCTGTTGCCTTCGATCAGTACTTTGAAGGTCTTGCCCAGATCGGCCTCGTTGCTTTCGCGGCTCAGCCGGTTCTGGAGTTCCACGATCTCCTGGAGGCGGCGTTTTTTCACCTCTTCCGGAATATCGTCGGCGTAGCGGCGGTGCGCCAGGGTGCCCGGGCGTTCACTATAGAAGAACATATAGCTCATATCATAGCGGCTGTAAGCCATGATGCTGAGGGTATCCTGGTGGTCTTCCTCGGTTTCAGTGCAGAAGCCGGCGATAATATCGGAGCTGATCCCGCAGTCGGGCATGAGTTCCCGGATCCGATCCACTTTGGCCATATACCATTCGCGGGTATAGGTACGGTTCATGAGCTGCAGCACACGGCTGGAACCACTTTGCACGGGCAGGTGGATATAGCGGCAGATATTTTCATGGCGGGCCATGGTCTGCAGTACTTCGTCGGTGATATCTTTCGGGTGTGAAGTGGAAAAACGGACCCTGAGGAGGGGAGAGATCAGGGCAACTTTTTCCAGCAGGCCTGCAAAGGTGACAGTCTCGTCTTTTGCCTCATCCACGAAATAGTAGCTGTCCACATTCTGTCCCAGCAGGGTCACTTCCCGGAATCCTTTTTCAAACAGATCCTTGCATTCGTTCAAAATGGAGGCGGCGTCGCGGCTGCGTTCGCGACCCCGGGTAAAGGGCACTACACAGAAGGAGCACATATTGTTACAACCGCGCATGATACTCACAAATGCGGTCACGCCATTGCTGTCAAGCCGCACCGGCGAGATGTCTGCATAGGTTTCATCCCGGCTCAATAATACATTCACGGCTTTTTGTCCGCTGCCGGCTTCTTCGATCAAAGCCGGTAAAGTACGGTAGGCATCAGGCCCCACCACCAGATCTACCAGCTTCTCTTCCTCGAGGAATTTGGATTTCAGCCGCTCCGCCATACAGCCCAGCACACCCACCAGCAGGCCGGGTTTTTTCGTCTTTATCTGGCGGAATTCCGACAAGCGCTGGCGTACGGTCTGTTCGGCTTTTTCGCGGATGGAACAGGTGTTCAGGAGGATCAGATCGGCTTCGGCCATATTCCGGGTGGCACCGAACCCATGCTGGTTCAGGATGGAGGCCACGATCTCGCTGTCGGAGAAGTTCATCTGACAGCCATAACTCTCGATATAAAAGTGACGGGCATAGCAATTCGGATCCAGGGCAAATGGGGCAAATGCCTCTCCCTGGCGGGCCTCGTCGTGTTGTTTGGTATTCAGCAGTTCCTGCATCACAATGTGTTTGGACAGCAAAAATAGTGAAAAAGGGGAAAATACTGACAGGATGGCAGACGGAATGAAGTAGCCGGTAGCCAGTAGCCAGTAGTCAGTAGGCAGTAGCCAGTAGCCAGTAGTCAGTAGGCAGTAGCCGGTAGTCAGTAGCCAGTAGTCAGTAGCCAGTAGTCAGTAGCCAGTAGTCTGTAGACAGAAAAGAGAGAATGTATTTTCTTCTGTCTCCAGGCTACCGGCTACTGGCTACTGATTTCAATCGTTTGCACTATCCCACAAGCGGTATCTCCTCCCAGCGCAGATTGCGTTAGTTTTGCACCATGCTCCTTTCCCGATACCTGTTTGGGCTGTTTTTGGCCCTTTTTCCGTGGTTTGCTGCCCTGGCGCAGGAGCAAAACCCGACCGTAGGGGTGATTTCCGGGAATCTGGTGGACCTGCAGCAGAAAGCGGTTTCCGGGGCTACGGTGGAGCTGGTCTTGCTGTCGGACAGCAGTTTCCGCAAAGCAGTGGTATCGGATAAAGACGGGGGCTTCCAGTTTACCAACCTGCCTTATGGGTATTACCGGATCGGGTTCAGTTCAGTGGGTTTTGCGCCTTTGAAAATGGATAGTATTCACCTGCGTGCCGAGCGCTATGATTTCAGCCTGAATGATGTGTTATTGAAATCCGCTTCCGATAAGCTCCAGGAAGTGGTCGTATTTGCAGAAAAACCCCTGATCCAGAGCAAGGATGGCAACCTCACCTTCAATGCGGGTGAATCGCCACTGAGTGCCGGTTCCAATGCTGCTGATCTGTTGAAGAATGTGCCCCTTATTGCTACTGATGCAGACGGAAAACTTACGGTAAAAGGCAAGGAGCCCAAGATCCTGATCGACGACAAGCCGGTGGAACTGAATGCCCAGCAATTGCAGGATTTCCTGGAATCGATGCCCGGCAGCATGATCGAACGGATCGAAGTGATGACCAATCCGCCGCCCCAGTATGCCAATGAACCGGGAGGGGTGATCAATATCATCACCCGCAAGGGAAAAGTGGGTCGTACCGGCCGCGTGCAGGTCTATGCCGGTACCCGGGGGGAATCCGGGATTAACGGGAATTTCACCTACCGGAAAAAAGGACTGGTCTGGAATACCAATGCCGGTTATGGCTATGCGCAATATGAAGGCAATGGCTACAGCCGGCGGCAGAATATATATGCCGACTCCGTCAACTATTTCAATACCGACAGCCGTTACCGGAATACCAATCGCAGACCTTCATTCCGTACGAGTGTAGAGTACGAGTGGAATCCACAGAACAGTTTCAGTCTGGTACTGCAGTATAATGAAAACCGGCAGCACAATGTGTCGGATATCCATTTTGAAAATCTCGACCGTAGCGCCAAGCTGTACAAAATGAGCAACCGGGAGCAGGCCAACCAGAGCAGCAATCAGAACCCCTCGGCAAATTTCACCTATACCCATAAAAGCAAGGAGCCCGGTACCCTGTTCCGTATTTTCCTGAACAGCTGGTATTCGGTCAATACCAGCGACCGGTATTTTTTCCAGGAATTCCTGAATCCGGACTTTACGCCTACCGGGATAGATTCCACGCAGCAGCAGTTCACCGATAATAATGGCTGGGGCTACAGTGTGCGTACGGCCTGGGATAAAACATTTGACAACAAAAAGACCTTCTTGTCAGCAGGAGGATTTTATAATTTCTCCAACAGTCACGTAGTCTTGCTCTCGGAGTATCTGAAAAAACCGGATGGCATCTATGCCGAAAATGCCTTGCTCAGCAATGATTTCCGGTTTGTCCAGCAGATCAGCAACCTGCGTTTTTCCTTCCGGCAACTGATCGGGAAGGGGATGAGCATTACCGCCGGGATCAATGCCGAGCAAACGCGGGTACAATTTGAGCTCTACAAACAGGCACAGGATACCGCCAATGGGTATTGGACCTTCATGCCATCTTTCAATTTCAATAAAGACTGGGAGGGTATCCTGCACCTGACCGCCAGTTACCGTCGTACCATCCGCCGGCCGGGTATGGGGGAGCTGAATCCAAGTATCGATTATGGCGATCCGTATAACCTTCGCTTCGGCAATCCCGGACTGGCACCTTCCACCTCACATAATTTCGATCTGGTTCTGGGCCGGAACAAGGATAAATATTATGTGAACCTGGGGATGGGATATAATATCGTCCAAGATGTGTTCACCCAGGTACGCACCCTGCAGCCGGATGGAAAGACTTTTGTGAGCTGGCTGAATATCGACGACCGGAAAGAATATGGCATCAGCAGCTGGAATGGCTACACCTTTTCGCGTAAATTCCGCGTGAACCTGAACGCCAGTTATACGTATATCACCTATTCGCTGGGCGACCGTACCCGTTTCCGCTACCGCAACGGGGGATCCTTTACATCCGGGATGAATACGTCTTTTACGCCCTCAGATAAATGGAACCTCAGCGGCGGATTTACTTTTAACCGTTTTGCGAGTCCGCAGGGCTATGTTCGCTGGAACACCAGCATGAACCTGGGCATCCAGAAGAAATTCATCCAGAAAAAGCTTGTGGTGACCCTCAATATGATCGATCCCATACAGCAGCAGCAGAACCGGGCGTTTACTTATGGTACCAACTTCATCCATGAATCCTTCAGTACCACCCGTACCCGCAATTACCGCCTTACCTTATCCTACAATATCAGCCAGCGTCCACCGAAAATGACCAAGGAACAGGAGGCGGAAAAAGAACGGCTGAAAAAGCTGATGAAATAAAAAAAAGCACCTGACTGCGGTGCTTCATGGAGCGGAAGACGGGACTCGAACCCGCTACCTACAGCTTGGGAAGCTGTCGCTCTACCAGGTGAGCTACTTCCGCTTTTATTAATGTGCCAATGTGACGATATGCCAATGTGCCAATGAAAACACAAACGCTGCAACGGCTTAAGCGGTTGTTTTCTCCCAATTGATCCGTTTGGACAGCCAGCTGTCTTTCACCGGGATCATCCATTTTGTTTCCAGTTCTTCCAGGTTGGCCACGAGGTTATTAAAATACAAGGTATCGGCGTTGATAAATCCGTTTTCAACTGCGTACTGTAATTGGTTCAGGGGGACCAGTTGTATTTTTTCCTTTACCTGAAAGGCCAGCAACTGGCGGTCGAACAGGGTTACATTATAGCGTTGTTCCAGCTCCTTGATCATGCGCTGGGAGCTGTCGGTACTGCAGCCGCCCACTGTGGCAGCAGTTTCATCGGCGATCAGAACGATGAATTGTCCGAACAACAGGTTGGCATAGGCTTTAACGGAAGCGCCATGGCTTTTCCAGGAAGCAGCAAATGCATTCATGCTTTCCTCGATCTGGAGGGCTTCACTGAAGGCAAACAAGCGGTTGCTCTGGTAGATCCATACCCGGGAAGCGGGATGGAAGTTGTTCGGTAAAAGTTCCTGATAATTCCAATTCATGGTGCAAAATTAGGCAATCCGGAAATACCGTTAACTGGGTATTGTCAGGTACCCGTATGATAAATATTTTGGATAAAATTTACGATGGACCAGCGGATCAGTTCTCAGGGAAAAGTTTTTGGGGCCGTGCTGACCTTGTTTTGCGGGGTGATCATGGCACCTGTTGCCATTGGCCTGCTGGCGAGTTATCCGCATGAGCTCTGGCCGCTCGGACTGCTCCTCTCGGTCTGCTCGGCTGTTGTGATCTATCAATCATTCCGGAATTTCCGCAAAGGGAAGCAGCAAATGCAGGAAACCAACCGGATTACGGGTGAGCTGAACCGGAAAGCGTTGTCCGCGACAAAGGCATCAGCAGACCATACTGCAATGCAGGCCGGTGTAAACAAGACCAGCTCCAATACATCAGAACAGGAGTCTGGCGAAATATTCCAGGTCTGGACCTGTACTTCATCCGAGTGGAATGCCTTTCTGAACTGGGAGAAAAAAGACCGCAAACAGACGGCCTGGGTTACGTTTTTTGTGATTACAGTGCTGGGTACTTTTTTCCTGATGTTACAAAGGGATGCCATCTGGTGGCATGGGGCATTGGTCAGTGCTGCAGTGGGAGCGGTATTCGGGATACTCAGCGTGAAATTTTCGCTGGCATCCGTCCGCAATTCTCTTTCAGGCATCGGTGGTGAGCTGGTGATCACATCATGTGCTGTACTGATCAATAACCACCTCAATATATTTCAGGATGATACCAGAACACTTTCCGGGGTTAGTATTCTGGAAACAACGGAGCCCAAAGTCATGAAAATTGAATACCGCTTTATTACGTCTGGTGGCTTTCAGGATGATGAGATCCACTTTCCCATACCCAAAGGAAAACTGGGAGATGCGGTGCGGTTGATGAATGCGCTGAATATGCGGGTTAAAACCAGTTAATCTTCCAGAGAACGGTAGACCAGTTCGGCCAGATCCAGTACTTCAACAGCTTGTTCCTTTTCACGGGTTTTGATACCGTCGGTCAGCATGGTATTGCAGAAGGGGCAGGCCGAAGCTACAACCGGTGCTCCGGAAGCAATCGCTTCATCGGTGCGTTCCCAGTTGACCCGGGTGGTTCCTTTTTCTTCTTCCTTGAACATCTGCGCGCCACCGGCACCGCAGCAGAGGCCATTCGAGCGGCAACGTTTCATTTCCACCAGTTCGGCATCCAGCAACTCGATCACTTTGCGGGGGGCTTCGTAGATATTATTGGAACGGCCCAGGTAGCAGCTGTCGTGGAAGGTGATCTTCTTCCCTTTATAGGCACCTCCTTCTTTTAAAGTGATCTTGCCTTCATCGATCAGTTCCTGCAGCAGGGTAGTGTGGTGGATCACTTCGTATTGTCCGCCGAGTTCAGGGTACTCATTTTTGAGTGTATTGAAGCAATGCGGACAGGCTGTTACTATTTTTTTGATGCCATAATTATTCAGGATCTGGATATTCTGGTAGGCCATCATCTGGAACAGGAATTCGTTACCGGCCCGGCGGGCAGGATCTCCGGTACAGAGTTCTTCATTACCCAAAATAGCGAACCGGATGCCGGCTTTCTGCAGGATTGCGGCAAAGGCTTTGGTGATCTTCTGGGCGCGCTGGTCAAAGCTGCCTGCGCAGCCCACCCAAAACAGGATCTCCGGATTTTCCCCTCTCGATTGGTATTCAGCTACAGTCTGGATATGCATGGAATCGTGGTTTTGGCCTTTCGGCCCTAAAGATATTCAAAACTAAGGAACGTTAATGAGCCGGCAAGACCTGATTTTATCTGTATTTTAGCCGAAAGCCTGATTGACGCATGAGCAGTGAAGCCAAAATGCTCCTGATCCGGAATTACGACCTCTGGGCCCATATCAGTGATGCGGAGTATGACGAACTGAATATCACCCATTGTTTTCTGGAAAAGAAGAAGGGGGAATATGTCTATTTTGAGGCCCATAACCACAACAGGCTGTATTTTCTCAAGGAAGGCAATATCAAACTGGGTTATATCGCCGATGATGGAACGGAAGTAGTGCGGGAGATCCTGAAGAAAGGGGATATTTTCGGACAGCTGACCCTCCAGGAAAACAACCTGAACGGCGAATTTGCCCGGGCGTACAGAAAGGATGTGAGTTTATGTGCCTTCTCCATAGCCGACTTTGAAGGGTTGCTGAAAAAAAAGCCGGATCTTGCCCTCAGCTATAGCCGCAAAGTGGGCAAGCAGCTGAAAGCCATTGAAACCCGCCTGTTAAACCTCCTCCATAAAGATGTGCGTACCCGCTTACTCCGGTTCCTGGCTGATCAGCTAGTTCCCGCACCGGTAAAAGAATTGCCGGCCAGTTTACCTTCCTACCTTACTCATGAAGATATTGCCCAGCTGATCGCTTCCAGCCGGCAGACCGTTACAACATTGATCAACCAGCTGGAAACGGAAGGCTTGTTACAGGCCAAGGGACGGAAGCTCTTTGTGCCGGATGTTAAAAAACTACAAAAAGCGGCAGGTGTCGGCTAAACGACAAATTCCCGGCCGGGTCCGCTGTAGGTTTGTGCTCTAATCAAACAACATGAAACTGAAACTGAATCGGATCAACCTCACTTTTTTCCTGTTGCTGTTCGCAGCTGTTGCCCTGGCGCAGGATCCGGCAGCAGCACGGAAAGGGGCTTTCAATACCACAGATGGACTGGGTATCGAAGGTTATGACCCCGTTGCCTATTTTGTACAAGGCAAAGCGGTAAAAGGCAGCCGCGACCTGGCGGTGTTCCATCAGGGCATTACTTACATGTTTTCCTCTGTGGCCAATAAGGAACTCTTCAAAAAAGATCCGGCCCATTATGAACCGGCTTATGGCGGCTGGTGTGCTTATGCCATGGGAGCTAAAGGTGAAAAAGTGGAAGTGGACCCCAAGACCTTCAAGATCACCAATGGCAGGCTCTTCCTGTTTTATAATAAGTTTTTTAATAATACATTGACCGACTGGAATAAGGATGAACAGAAACTGCAGCAAAAGGCGGATCAAAACTGGATGAAGTTCTTTAAAGGATAAAACCCCAACCAACTGATATGAAAAATGTACTCATCTGGATCCTGCGATTGCTGGCAGCAGCGATCATGCTGCAGACCCTCTATTTCAAGTTTACCGGTCATGAGCAATCGGTGCGCCTGTTTACCGCCATTGGCATGGAGCCCTGGGGGCGGATCGGAACCGGCGTGATGGAGCTGATTGCTTCGGCACTGCTGCTGATCCCTTCATTTACCGGAATTGGTGCTTTGCTGGGAGTGGGATTGATGAGTGGCGCCATCTTCTTCCACGTCACGAAGATCGGACTGGATTTTGACGGGGATTATGTGTTGTTCACCTATGCCGCCATCACCTGGATCTGTTGCGCTGTGCTGGCCTGGATCTACCGGCAACAATTCCTCCGTTTCCTGCCCGGAAAAAAATGAAAAGAGGCCGGAACTTATCAAAAGATTAACAAAAGGGAAACTAGATTTGACGTCTCAACATTAAACAAGCTGATGAAGTCAATAGCTGGCCTTTTCCTTTTTCTTCTTTTGACAGGTACTTTGGTTGCACAAACACTGCATCCGAATGATGGCGCTTCAACGGTTTCCTTCCGGATCAAGAACCTGGGTGTTGCAACCGGAGGAACCATTAAGGGATTGGCCGGTAAAACAGTTTTTAATCCTGCAGATCTTTCCGGATCGGTATTTGATGTTTCGGTAGCTGTATCAACCCTGAATACGGGCATTGATATGCGCGACGACCACCTGAAAAAAGAGGATTATTTTGACCTGGCCCATTATGCCACCATTCAACTGGTATCTGACCGGGTAGTCGGATCAAATAAAAAAAATACCTGGTTCTTTTATGGCAAGCTGACCATTAAAGGCATTACCAAAGCGATCAGTTTTCCTTTTACCGCTGTACAGGAAGGAGCGGGTTACCGTTTCACAGCCGAGTTTAAGATCAACCGCAGGGATTTCAAAGTTGGCGGCAGCAGCCTGACCCTCAGCGATGAAGTTACTGTTCGGCTGTCTGTTTTAGCTGAATAGGCAGTTCCAGCCAAAAATCCATTAACGGAATCCCCGTTAACGGATAAATAACATTAAATTTACCCAACAAAAAGGATAGCATGCAGTTACAGGTAGCTGTACAGACCGTATTTACTCAACTCTCCGTAGTATTGGAGCAACTCAGTGACGCTGAGTATACAATGCCCAGTGAACGGCTTTCCCATAACACAGTCGGGCAGCATATGCGTCACATCATTGAACTGTTCCAATGCCTGGATGAGGGCTATGCTTCCGGCGTGGTGAACTATGAGAAGCGGCGTAGGGATCAGCGTATAGAAACGGATAAAGGGTTTGCCGCATCCCTGTTGCCGGAGCTCTACCAGCGCCTGCAACTGGCCGATAAACCGCTGTTGCTGGAAGCCACTTACAGCGACCATGCCGAATCCCTGCTCAGCATCCCGTCAAATTTTATCCGCGAATTAGCCTATAATCTGGAACACGCTATCCATCATATGGCGCTCATCAGGGTAGGTGTGGAAGAAGTATCTGCCCTCTCGCTCCCCGAACAGTTTGGCGTAGCACCTTCCACCATAAAGCACCGGAATCAATGTGCACCGTAACCTTTATTCCCGGAAAAGACCAGGTATACCTGACTTCCAACCGTGATGAAAAACATTACCGGCAGGATGCACATCCCCCTGCAGTCTATTCCTTTACTTCCGGGCAGGTACTTTACCCGAAGGATGCCGATGCCGGAGGCACCTGGATCGCGGCGCATGAAAACGGGAATGCCATTGTATTACTGAACGGGGGATTTATCCCGCATCAACCCCAACCCCCGTATCGCCGCAGCAGGGGACTCATAGTTCTCGATTTAATTGAAGCCGCAACACCCTTTCATTCCTTTAAAGCGATCAAGCTTTCCGGTATAGAACCCTTTACAGCCGTGATCTGGGATGGGGGGCAGTTATTTGAATGCCGCTGGGATGGATCTGAAAAGCACCTGAAACAGCTGGAAGAATACCACCCGCATATCTGGAGTTCAGTAACCCTTTACGATCCGGAAGTGATCCGCAAGCGCAGTGCCTGGTTTGAACAATGGCTCGGCACTCAGACAGAACCGGGACTGGACGCCATCCTGGATTTCCACCAGTTCACTGGTGAGGGAGACAGTCATAATGACTTACGGATGAACCGTAACGGTATCGTATATACGGTGAGTGTTACGGCCCTTGAACTGAAACCAGGCCATGCGGCCATGCATTATATTGATCTCCGCAATAACAACAAGGCCTCCGCTTCATTGGTTATTGATAAACCCGCTACCGAGGCCTGATGAATTTCCTGAAAAAACATCCCTTCTTCATCCGGCTGTTCCATTGGGAGTACTGGAGTTTCACAGCTGTATATGGCTGGATCTATCCGGTCTGGTTCCTTTTTTGCCTGCGCGCCCGTTCCTTTTTCTTTTTTGCAGCTGCCAATCCGAAGATCCGCAATGGCGGGTTTCTGAATGAATCCAAAAAAGAACTCGCCCCCCAGATACCTGCCCGGTACCATCCGCCCACCGTTTTTTTCAGTTTACCCGGAAACGGGGATCAGGTGCTGTCTGCACTCCGTAATGCCCGAATGGATTTCCCCCTGATCGGGAAACCGGATATCGGAGGACGGGGCAGGGGAGTGAAAGTGCTGGCCGATGAAACCGCTGTACGGAATTATGTCAGCACCATCAGTCTCGATTTTCATATCCAGGAATTTGTACCCTTTCCCCTTGAAGCGGGAATATTCTATTGCAGAATACCCGGTGAAGAAAAGGGCCGGATCACGGGCATAGTCTATAAGGAATTCCTCAAAGTAACCGGCGACGGCAAACGGACGATCGGAGCACTGCTGCAATCCAGCACCCGTGCCATCATGTATTATCCGGCACTGCAACGGATGCATGGGGCACGCCTGAATGACATATTACCTGAAGGCGAACAGTTTACTGTTTCTCCCTATGGCAATCATGCCCGGGGTTCCCTCTTCCTGGATTACAGTCATATGGCAGATGCCACAATGAATGAAACCTTCGATACGATATGCAAGGAAATACCTGATTTCTATTTTGGCCGGCTGGATATCCGCTTTGCCAGTTGGGAAGGCCTGAAGGAAGGGAAAAATATGGCTATTATAGAAGTAAACGGAGCAGGGTCAGAACCCACCCATATCTATGATCCCAGGCATTCCCTGTTCTTTGCCTGGAAGGAGATCATCCGGCACTGGCATCTGTTGTACCGCATCAGCCGTGCCAACCATAAAAGCGGTGTACCTTACCTTACGTTGTCTGAAGGATTGGCCATGTTCCGTGAAGACAAGGAATGGAGCCGCAGGCTGGCATCCATACCGGAATAATAAAACTGTATTATGCCCTTTATCCGGATTTTTTTTATCGGAATGCTCATCAGCTTTTTAGGCACACTGCCCCTGGGTGTGCTGAATATAACGGCCATGCAGCTGACCATTTCAGACGGACTTTATGCCGGACTCCTCTTTTCAGCCGGCGCCCTGCTGGTGGAAATGGTGTATGTGCGGCTCTCGCTGGTGGCCATGGATTGGGTTCGTAAACAGGTGAAGCTGATCCGCTGGCTGGAATGGTTTACGCTTATTGTATTGGTTGTACTGGCTATTGGCGCGTTCATGCAAGCAGCAACACCCCAACAGGAGCAATCAGCAACTCTGAACCGCAGCCTGCCGCCCTTCTTTCTCGGTGTTCTTTTAAGCGCCATCAATCCGGTGCAGATCCCGTTCTGGTTTGGCTGGAGTACGGTTTTGTATACGAAAAAAGTACTGCATCCTTCCCCTCGGTTTTATACACCCTATATCCTGGGAATTGGCATTGGTACGTTTATCGGTAATGCCGTGTTCATATTCGGAGGACACTTGCTGGTGGATCTGCTGAAAGATAAAACTGCTATAATTCACTGGATCATTGGTGGGGTATTTGTGGTAACCGCACTGCTTCAGGGCTGGAAAATGTGGAGACAGCAGGATGTGATCCATCAGCTGGAGCATCCGGAAGATTTTCACCCTCCCTTTTCTTAAGGAACACGTTTCCGGGAAAACCAGTTCATCCAGCTGTTGTACGCCGGGCGACGATTCCCTTTTTCGTCGATCAGCCCGGTATCTTCCCAGATACTGAATATCGGATCATAGCTCCCGGAAGCCTGAAGCCGGGCAGTAGCGGCATTATAATCTTTGGCGCAGAACCAGATCAGGAAGACTGCCTGCTGTTGCTGGCAATAATTCAGGATTTTCTCCAGGTATTGTTGTTGCCAGGCTGCTGTACCGTTTTTGGTTAAACTGAACGCTGGAATGGAAAGCGGCTGGGCCAGATAGCCTGTTTCGGCAAATGCCAGTTTTTTACCGGGCGCCAGGTCAAAATAACGTTGGAAATAGTTTGCCGGAAATGCGGCAGGATCCGTGTTGCCGCCATTCGAACTGCTGATGGCAACATAAGGATAAGCACTCAGTCCAACGATATCAGTATACGGTAATAACTGGCCGGCAAAACCAAGTCCGGTATCCGATTCATCCACCATGAAGCTCAGCAGGAATGGCATCGCGGGATAGGCTGCTTTCAGCTGGCTGTACACCTGCGACAGGAAATTTTTATAATGGGCAAAGGCGGCAGGATCCCAGGTCAGCAGATTGCTTTCCACACCATAATTGACGTATACAGGCTGAAACAGGTTGATCAGCCGCTTCATGTAATTCACATAAGCAGTAACGACTTTCGGATCATCAAAAGCCAGGGAAGCCCATGTGTTTTTTATGAGCTGAGACTGCGTACTGGTTCGGTTATACGCCGCTTTTTGTTTTCGGGTGATATCGAGTGCGGCTACACTGAGAAAAACGGATTTGGTACTTCGGCTTTTGCGATACTGAACATCCTGTTCAAACCCGGAAGGCCATGCTGCACCGGTAAACGCTTCCTCCCAGGGTATGCCATCATCAAAATGCTGGGAGACCAGATCGCAGGACGCGTCAATAAACCGGTAGGCACTATCCACTTCCTCAAAAGTGAAATCAGCTGGCCAGGGCGTTACACCCATATAGAAGGATCGTTCCTGAGGGGCTTTTTCCTTCCGGCAGGAGAGCAACAAGCTGGTAGCCGAAAAGAGCAGGATAAGGCAGGTTTTCATGGCAATTACAACGCAAAAAGCGCTCCTTTTCGGATAGGACGCTGTAATCAGCCCGCAGGTTACAGAAAATCAGCCTTTTAGCGAATTAACATCCGGTATACACCAAACCCGGTTTCCGGAGCGTTTTAGTACTTCAACCAATATCAGTTAAACTATTCCCTATGATTCGTAATTCATTGAAAATCACATCTTCCGCTCTGTTCCTCGGAGCATTGGTCTTATTTGCAGCCTGTAACAAAAAAGGTAAAGACGGACTGAACCCCACTGCAAGTGCACAGAATAATGCGTTTGCAGAGGCCCAGTTCAACGATATTACCACTATGGTAGACCAGGCGGCGATCAACAGTACCGTATTACTCGGCGCTGCCGGTACCGGTTCCAACACCAACGTATTAGGACCTTTGGGTTCTACCTGTGCTACGGTTACAGTAGATACAGTAAGTAATCCCCGCCAGATCACGATCGACTTTGGGGCCACCAATTGTGTTTGTCTCGATGGACGTACCCGCAAAGGCAAGATCATCGCTACATATACAGGCCGTTACCGGGATGTGGGCACCATCATCCAGATCACATTTGAAAATTATGCGGTAAATGATCACGGTATTGCCGGCACCAAGAAGATCACCAACCAGGGCCCTAACCAGTCCGGTAACCTCGTGTATAAAATTGAAGTGAATGGTGCCATCACAAAACCCAACGGCGGTGGTACCTATTCCTGGGTCAGCACCCGCTACCGCGAATGGAAAGAAGGTGCTTCCACGATCCTGAATATCCTGGATGATGTATATGCAGTAACGGGCTCGGCCAGTGGCATCAATGCCGATGGTACGGCTTATGGCATTACCATCACCAAGGAACTCATCCGCAAAATGAACTGTAAATGGATTGAGAGCGGGTCGATGAAACTCGATACTCCCGATATGCCGAATATCAGTATTGACTATGGTACCAGTGGTTGTGATGCCAATGCCACCGTTACCCTGCTCGGCGTAACCTATCCCATTGTATTGGATTGATTGTAATAGCTGTCAAGCAAGGGCCCTCCGGAATCCGGGGGGCTTTTTTTTAATCTACAATGAAGAGTTCGCAACCTGTTGCTGTCCGGGTGCGGTGAGCCATGGACCCATCGCCAACGGTATAGGTCATTCCCTGTGTAAGTGTTACCGTCTTTCCATTGGCGAGTTCGGTGGTCATAGAGCCTGATGTACAAAGTATGATATGTCCTTTTTCGCACCAGTGATCGGCCAGATAACCGGCATCATAAGTTACTTTGCGGATGCGGATATTGCCCAGGTTGGTGGTTTGCCACCAGGCCATACCGGTTGCGCCTACATGCGGTTCTTTCGGGATCGAATCCCAGTTGATCAGTTGAAAGGGGCTATCGGGCAGATTCATGGATGGGTATTCAGCTTTCCTTAGCCCAGGCATCGCGCTGGTCGGGCGCAAATTTCCAGGGCGCAAAATTGTTTTCAATATTGCTGAACATGCTGTTCCATTCCTGCGGGGCATTGCTGTCTTCCATGATCAGCGAACGCCGCAGTTCCAGAATGATCTCCAGTGGCGAGATGGAAACCGGACATTCTTCCACACAGGCATTGCAGGTGGTGCAGGCCCTTAATTCTTCTACAGAGATATAATCGTTCAGCAGGGTCTTGCCGTCATCCAGGAAACTTCCGTTTTTATTGATATTTTCTCCAACAACTTCCAGCCGGTCGCGTGTCGCCATCATGATCTTGCGGGGTGAGAGCAGTTTGCCGGTCTGGTTCGCGGGACAAGCAGCAGAACAACGTCCGCATTCCGTACAGCTATAGGCGTCCAGCAGGTTTCGCCAGCTCAGGTCCATCACATCTTTCGCTCCGAATTTTCCAGGTGCAGCCGCTTCAGCCGGAGCCAGTTCCGGTTGCATGGCATACAGCACTTCATTCTGTATGGCTGGCATATTGGCGATCCTGCCCGGCGATTGCAGCCGCGCATAATAGGCGTTCGGGAAGGCCAGCAGGATATGCAGGTGTTTGCTCCAGGGCAGGTAATTCAGGAAGGCGAGGATACCTGCAATATGCAGCCACCAGCTGATCCGCTCCAGTATGATCAATGTACCCGTTGGGATGGATTGAAACGAAGGAGCCAGTAAACCGGAGATAATGAATCTGCCGGTTGCCTGGTAATGCTCCGGAGCATCGGGTGCCAATTGTATGGCGCGGTCACAGGCATTCATGATCAGGAACAGGCTCATCAATACGATTTCGGTGATCAGGATATTATTGGCATCGCTGCGCGGCCAGCCGTTCAGGTCTTTGCTGATGAAGCGTTTCAGCTTCAGGAAATTCCGTCTTGCGAGGAACACCACACAAACTACGATCACCAGCAGGGCCAGCATTTCAAAAGCATTGATCAGGAGCGGATAAAGCCCACCCAGCAGGGGAAGGAAGATCCGGTGTTGTCCGGTAAGCCCGTCGATCACGATCTCGAGTACTTCAATATTGATGATGATAAAGCCCGCATAAATGATAAAGTGCAATAGCGCAACTAAAGGATTGCGGAACATCTTCTTTTGACCGAATGCCAGCAGCAGTACATTCTTCCACCGTTCATTCTTCCGGTCACTGAAATCCTCCTCCTTGCCCAGCAGGATATTGCGACGGATCTCTTTCACCTTTTTGGAAAAGAAATACACCGCGGCAGCCAGCAACACCAGGAAGGCGATCGGGGAGAGGAAATGCATGTTCGTTAGTTTTGTCAAAAATAAGGAAAAGTAGACAGTAGACAGTAGTCAGTAGCCGGTAGTCAGTAGACAGTAGTCAGTAGCCGGTAGTCAGTAGACAGTAGACAGGAGACAGCAATCAGAGGAAATCAATGATCTGTTTAACGACTTTATTGTCGCGGTAGATTTTCCGGTGACCGAGCCCCTGGGTGATTTCAAAGCGGATGTTGGCATGGCCATCTTCTTTAACGGCCAGGGCGTCTTTGAGTGGTGTGATCTCGTCGTTTTCATCATGCACCCAGAGGATGGATGCATTGACCTGCTTCAGGGCCCGGCGTACGGAATAATGTTCTGGTGGAAATCCACTGATCTCGAGAATATAGCTGTCGAATTCACGCCGGATCTCCGGACCCAGATCCAGAAAGCGGAAGAAGGAATCAATAGCTGTAACTGTTTCTGTAGCGGGAGCAATGAAAACAGCTTTCGTTTCAACTGTATGCGGAAGTTCCTCAAGCAGATGCGCGAGGGCGAGTCCACCGAAAGAATGGGCGATATAAGCGTTAACCGGACCATAGTGTTGTAGCACAGCCTCCAGCATCCTTTTGTACAGGGGCATATTGATCCGCTTGCCGGTAGAACGGCCATGTGCCGGGCCATCAAAGGCCAGCACTTCATAGCCTTTCCGGATCAGCGGAGTGACATACCGGTCGAAATTCCTAACTGTGGATTCAAAGCCATGGATGATCAGCACTTTTTTCTCAGCTGGGTGATTAAAACGGTATCCCTTGATGATATTGCCTTCGCATTCAAAAGAGAGCTTTTCAGCTTTTTCAAAAACCCGCGGTGTTTTCTTTTTGGCTTTCCGGAATGGTGTGCAGAAGATATCAAATGCCTTTTTTGCCGCACGCCGCTTCGAGAGCACCGCAAGGATATTGAGGCGGGCCCGGAGATAATTGACGGCGAGGTGTTGGGCGAGCGTCATGGCAGGAGACAGGAGACAGAAGACAGAAGACAGAAAACAGAAGATAATCTACTGTCTACCGTCTACTGTCTACTGTATTCCCTTTTTTCTTCTTTCCTTTTACTTCTCTCTTCTTAAAATAGCGTTCTTCCAGAATATCAATATGATGATTTGTATGTCCGGCGGTGATAAAGCCGATAGCGGCCACGCCGATCGGGTTTTTATTGGAGATGCCGGAGCGGAGCAGGGCTTCTTCGTCGAGGCTTTTGAAGAACTGTTCGGTGCTTTTACGCAAGGTCAGCATTTCATCCACCAGGGATTCGGGTTTGCGGGTCTTGGCAGTGGCATGGGCTGCCCAGCTGTTTTCATCAAAGCCGGGTAATGGATTGGGGTCGTTGCGGGAAAACCAGACGGCACGGAAGAGGAAGACGCGTTCGGTATCGATCATGTGCTGGACCAGCTGGCGGATGGGCCATTTGCCTTCGGCATAGGCGTAATCCCATTTCTTATGGGGGATGCTTTTCAGGGCCTGCTTCAGCCTTTTGGTACTTTTCTTCAGGGCCTGCAGCAAGTCGTCGGCACCTGCTTTATCGAGATAGCCTTGCGCATATTCGGGAACGGTAAGGTCGGTTCTTTTTGGCATACGGTCTTCTTTTTTATCTAAATTAAATAAAAAGGCGTCCTGAAGTTCAGTACTGCAGGACGCCCGGTAAAATTTAATATTGGAAACTTAGCCCTTTTTATTCTTCAGGCCGCGCTGCACCTTGGTTTTGGGAACAGCGGGGGTATTGCCGGGTTTCAGGGAAGCGGCAACTACAACAGCTCCATAAGCATTCACCAGTCCACCGGTCTGGCAGAGTTCCTTGAGCTCCACTTCATCGTCTGTTCCGGGTTTTTTCACCAGTTGCTCGGGCGATTGTGCACTTTTTTCGAGGCAGTATTTCACCTGCTCGGGGGTGAGGTAGGGAAAATAGGAGAGCAGCAGAGCGGCTGTGCCGGCTACCACCGGAGAAGCCATACTGGTGCCATCCAGGCTGCGGTATACATTGCCACCGGGGAAAGTAGCATAGATCTTTGTACCGGGAGCAAATACATCCACTTCCTTCTTGCCATAATTGGAGAATGAAGCAGTAAAGCCGTCACCATTGATATCTCCATTGGCGCTTGCACCAACAGTGATCCAGTTCGCCGCTTTTTTGCCACTGGCGCGCAGCTGGGCATTGGGGAAATTATCCACGCTGTCTACGTTCTTGTGGTCGTTACCGGCTGCATGTACCAGCAGTACGCCTTTTTCACTGGCATAGGCAACCGCTTCATCGATCCATTTTTTGCCGGGAGAGAAGCTCTTGCCAAAACTCATATTGATCACTTTTGCTCCATTATCCACCGCATAGCGGATAGCGAGGGCAATGTCCTTGTCGTGCTCATCGCCATCGGGAACAGCCCGCAGCATCATGATCTTTACATTATCAGCAATGCCATCCATGCCCTTATTATTCTTTCTGCTGGCGGCAATGATGCCGGAAACGTGTGTGCCGTGTTCAGCAGCTTTCAGGCTTACCATCACATTGTTATTTCCGTAATTCCGGTCGTTGATGTCATTTTCATTATCTCCCACAACCTGTGCACGGTAGGGTACCGGTGCTTTTTCCTTTGACTCAGCTTTGCGTTCTTCAGCGCTCAGGAAATCTTCAAAACCATCCATGAATTCCTGGTTGGTGGTTTCCATCATATTGTTGGCCTTGAACAGGTAGAGCAGCATATTCTTGGCGGCCCGTTCTGCCTGGTTGGTGGGCGTAAACTGGTCGAGGTCATTACCGGTATACACATCTTTCTTCAGGGCCACGCGCAGGATACTGTCGTTCTTTTTGGCCACTTTCACTACGTTCTTCAGTTGTACCAGATCCACCACCTCTTCGTCTTCACTGCCCAGCACGGCCGCTTTGGCTTTTTGCCACATTTCATATTCCTGCTGGTCATCGGCGCTCAGGGTTTTGGGATCGATGTTCTTGCCTTCATATTTGGATTTCAGTCCATGGTACACACGGGCACCTTCATAGGAGTCCTGCTCCACATTGCGGCCGTCTTTATTACCCAGGAAGTTCCAGCCATACACATCATCTATATAGCCGTTCTTGTCATCATCAATTCCATTGCCGGGTATTTCACGGGGATTTTTCCAGAGTACTTCTTTGAGGTCTTCATGCAGGGTATCCACACCTGAATCAATGACCGCTACTACAACAGTCTTGCTTTTCAGTTTGCGGGCATTGAGGAAATCGTAGGCTTTCACCAGACTGATTCCGTACTGGCCGTCTTTTTCCTTGTCCATGACATGCCAGCCTTTGGGTACTTCGCCGGATTTTGCTTTTACTGTGGTCTGGGCTGCAACAGGGCCGGAGATCATCAACAGGATTCCGAGACCCCCGAATAGGGCTTTTACTTTCATTCGAATTGATTATGAACTTTAGATGCTTAAGCGGTTGAAATTCGTTGCCGGAGTTGCGGATGCGGGATCTTTTTATCAGTTCCTTAACAGCAAGCACCGTTGCGGGTAAAGTTACAAAAAAGGCAGCCACCTGCTAGGGTGGCTGCTGAATATTATTACTTATTGCTCCAGGATCAGTTCAACACGGCGGTTTTTGGCCCTGCCTTCAGGGGTCTTATTGTCCGCCACAGGTTTGCTTGCTCCGAATCCTTCGGCCTTCAGGCGTTCTGCAGCAATTCCTTTGGATACCAGGAAAGCTTTTACAGTTTCAGCCCGTCGGTGGCTCAGTTCGAGGTTGTGATCCGCACTGCCGGAGATATCGGTATGCCCTTCGATCCGCATGCTCAGCTCCGGATGCTCCTGCAGTACTTTCACCACTTCATCGAGACTGCCGCCGGAGCGCTCCTGTAACTGGTCGCTGTTATTCTTGAAGAAGATATTCCGGGCGGCGAAATTCACTTTCTCCACTACTTCTTTTTTGATCTCGGGACAGCCTTTATTTTCAGCAATACCGGGCTGGTCGGGACATTTATCCTCTTCGTCGTTCACCCCGTCCTTATCATGGTCAGGAACCGGACAACCCTTGTATTTTGCAACACCCGGTACAGTGATACACTGGTCTTCCTCATCATTGATGCCGTCTTTATCGGTATCGGGAATGGGACAACCTTTGTATTTGGCGAGGCCGGGCACCGTGATACACTGGTCTTCTTCATCGTTGATGCCGTCTTTATCCGTATCGGGAATGGGGCAGCCCTGGTATTTGGCCAGACCTGCTACAGCAGGACATTTATCTGTTTTATCCGGAACTCCGTCTGCGTCTTTATCCGGGCAGCCATTGGTGGCGGCAGGACCGGCTTCATCCGGACAGGCGTCTTGTGCATCAGGGATACCGTCCTTGTCTTTGTCCCTTGGTTTCTGTTCAGGAGTTTTATTCAGCCAGATGCCCAGGGAAGCACCGTATACATTGTGTTTGAAACTACCATCGTAGCTGGCGGTGTAGAAATCGGAGAGGCCCATACTGTAATAACCGGTGATCATCACTTTGCCGAGATCAAAACCGGCCCGGCCATTTACGCCGTAATCAAAGGTCTGTACTTTGTTCTCGCCTTTTCCTACCTGGATATCTTCCGAGATCTTGGTGAACTTATTGGTAGAAAAGGAGCGGAAGTCGGTAGTCGATTTTCCACTGATGTAGAACGAGAGGTAAGGACCTGCACTGAGTAAAAAACTGGCTTTTTTGCTCAGCGGAATTTTATAACCCAGGTTGAAGGGCAGTTCAATATAGTTCGTGAAAAAACTGTTGTTCAATGTCAGGGTATCCGTCAGGGTTGCAGTGGCATCATCAAAACGTCTGGCGAATTTGCGCCCTTTGGCAGAATAATACATGCCGGGCATGAATACAAAACGGCCATTGGCATTCAGCGGCACTTCGCCCAGAAAACCCAGGTGAAAGGCCATACGCTGGCTGTAATAAGGGCTGGTGTTGGTTTCCCATCCCGGCAGGCTATTGGTTTCCTTCACATCCGCCCATTGCGGGCCTCCGATCAGTGCCACACGCATCTGTGCGATGCTGCCATACGAAAGGGTTGTCAATACGGTCAGGAGCAGAACGATTCTTTTCATAAAATCTGGAGTTTCACGGAAGCGGCAGTTTGGGTATTCAGCTTTTGATTATCAGCTGCTTAAATCCAGCCGTTCCTGACCCTTACTAACGTTAAAGAAGGGTCATTATTTTATGAAAAAGAAGAAGTTATACGTAATACGTATAACGTACTACGTATAACTAAAAACTTTACAGATCAAACTTAATTCCCTGTGCAAGAGGGAGTTGTGTAGAATAATTGATGGTATTGGTCTGACGGCGCATATAGTTTTTCCAGGCGTCGCTGCCACTTTCCCGGCCGCCACCGGTCTCTTTTTCCCCGCCAAAGGCCCCGCCGATCTCGGCTCCTGAGGTACCGATATTTACGTTGGCAATGCCGCAGTCGCTGCCGGCGGCCGACAGGAACTGTTCGGCTTCCCGGAGGTTCAGGGTCATGATGGCAGAGGAGAGGCCCTGAGGTACGCCGTTTTGGATTGCAATAGCCTCATCCACGGTTTTATATTTCAATAAGTAGAGGATAGGAGCAAAGGTTTCATGCTGCACGATGGCATACTGAGGTTGTGCTTCTGCCACACAGGGTTTTACATAACAGCCGCTTTCATAACCCTTGCCTTCCAGCACACCACCTTCCACAACAAATTTGCCCCCTTCTTTTTTGCAGGCTTCAATAGCGGCGAGATACATATTCACGGCATCCTTATCGATCAGCGGACCGACATGGTTTGCTGCATCCAGGGGATCACCGATCTTCAGTTGCTTATAGGCTTTCACCAGTTTTTCCTTCACGGCTTCATAAATGCTTTCGTGAATGATCAGCCGGCGGGTGGTGGTGCAACGTTGTCCGGCTGTACCCACAGCACCAAAGAGTGCTCCGGTAATGGCAATATTGAGGTCGGCATCTTTGGAGATAATGATGGCATTGTTACCGCCCAGTTCCAGCAAGGCGCGGCCGAGGCGGGCACCTACAGCAGCTCCTACTGCTTTACCCATCCGGGTGGATCCGGTGGCAGATACCAGGGGAATGCGGCTGTCGCCACTCATCCACTCGCCGGTTTCGCGGCCACCGATCACAATGGAACTTACGCCTTCGGGTACTCCGTTACGGGCGAATACTTCATTCACGATATGCTGGCAGGCTACAGCGCAAAGCGGCACTTTTTCAGAAGGTTTCCAGATGCAGACATCGCCGCAAACCCAGGCCAGCATGGCATTCCAGCTCCATACCGCTACCGGGAAATTGAATGCGGAAATGATGCCTACAAGCCCGAGGGGATGCCATTGTTCATACATCCGGTGGCCGGGGCGTTCACTATGCATGGTGAGGCCGTGCAGCTGACGGGAAAGGCCAACCGCAAAATCACAGATATCAATCATTTCCTGGACCTCACCCAGTCCCTCCTGCAGGCTTTTACCCATTTCGTATGACACCAGACGACCCAGGTCTTCCTTTTTGGCACGGAGGGCTTCCCCGAACTGGCGCACCACTTCACCGCGTTTAGGAGCGGGCCAGCTTCGCCATTGGAGAAATGCTGCTTCCGCCTGTTTTACGGCGGTTTCCCAAGATGCTGCATCGGCACCAGTTACGGTTCCGATCAGTTTTCCGTCTACTGGAGAATACGATACGATGGTTTCCCCTTTGGTATCCAGCCATTGCTGTCCGGTGGAAACGCCTTTATTGGTGGCCTGCAGGCCGAGGTTGTTCAGGAAGTTCATGTAACATGATTTAAGCGCAGCAAAGGTAATGAAAAGCTGCTGCGGTAAGTGGGCAGTTTGCTACCGGAAGGGATCAGTATTGCTCCTGGGCATTCGGGAAATCGCTGCTTTTCACGTCCCGGATGTACTGCTGTACAGCGCCGGTCACCTGCTCATGGAGGTTCAGATAGGTACGGAGAAAGCGTGGTTTGAATTCAGTATTGATCCCCAGCATATCATGCATCACGAGAACTTGTCCATCGCAGGCACCACCAGCACCAATACCGATCGTGGGGATCTGCAGGCTGGCAGTTACTTCGGCAGCAAGTGCAGCCGGAATTTTCTCGAGGACGAGTGCAAAGCAACCGGCTGCTTCGAGCAGGCGGGCGTCGTCGCGGAGTTTGCTCGCTTCCGCTTCTTCGCGGGCCCTGACGGTATAGGTGCCGAATTTATAAATGGATTGCGGGGTGAGGCCGAGGTGGCCCATTACCGGAATGCCGGCATCCACGATCCGCTTGATGGATTCCAGGGCTTCGGCACCGCCTTCCAGTTTTACAGAATGGGCACCGGTTTCTTTCATGATCCTGATGGCGGATGCCAGGGCTTCTTTGGAATTGGACTGGTAAGTGCCGAAGGGCAGGTCGACTACTACGAGGCTGCGGTTCACACCCCGGATCACGCTGGCCCCATGATAGATCATCTGGTCAAGTGTAATCGGGAGAGTGGTTTCATGTCCGGCCATCACATTGGAAGCTGAATCACCCACCAGGATGATATCCACACCTGCTGCATCAAAAATGCGGGCAAAGGAATAATCATACGCGGTGATCATGGCGATCTTTTCGCCGGCCTGCTTCATTTTGAGCAGGGTATTGGTGGTGATCTTGCGGATCTCTTTGTTGGTGGACATAAGATAAAGTTTCAGATGTTAGGTAAACTCAATAAACGCAGTTGTCTTAGCTCAGTTTCGTTTTCTCATTCAGCTCTTCGTATAAATGCTGGATCAGTCCGTCGGCCAGACCGATCTTGGGTACATAGATCTCTTCAATATCGGCCCAGCGCATGGCATTGATATAGATCTGCAGGGCGGGTACGATCACATCGGCACGGTCTTCCCGGAGGTGGTAGATGCGGATCCGTTCTTCCACGGTAAAACTGTTGAACTCCTTGTAATAGTCTTTCAGCAGTTCGAAGCTGAGCGGTTTACCCTCTTTACGTTTGGAAAGGGAAAACAATTTATTGATGTTGCCTCCTGATCCGATGGCGACCAGGTTTTTGTAGTTGCGGGTCTCCTTTTTGATGAAGTCTTTCATTTCATCCCAATGGCTGTCGTCCACCTGTTTCTTCAGTAAGCGGATCGTCCCGATATTGAAGGAACGTTTGAAGACCAGTTTGCTATTGGCAAAGAACGTAAGTTCGGTGCTGCCGCCACCTACATCGATATAGAGGTAGGCATGATCCTTATCCAGGTTTTCCGCCACATGGTTTTCGTAGATAAAAGAAGCTTCTGCATCGCCGGTGATCACTTCAATATCGATACCGGTCTGAACTTTGATATCATAGATGATCGATGCGGCATTATAGGCATCGCGCATAGCCGAGGTGGCGGCTGCTTTGAGGTGGGTGAGAGGTACCCCATAGGCGTCGAGCAGGTGCCGGTAAGCCCGCATGGTGTTCAGGATCATCGTCCTTTTTTCAGGAGAGATCTCTTTCTTTTCAAATACATCGAAGCCCAGACGGAGGGGAACGCGGATCAGGTTGATCTTCTGGAATTGGGGTTGTGCCTGGTCGGTGGGGATTACATCCGAAATCAGCAAACGTGCAGCATTACTTCCGATATCAATAGCAGCCAGTCTCATCAGTTTGTACAATTCAGGTGGCGGGATTTTCAGAAACCGCTGCCAGTGCCCTTAGGGTTTTGTCTACCGTTTTCTGGTGGAGATAGTTATAGGTCTCTACCTGAGAACGGATCTTTTTTTGCCCTTTTACACGCACATAGCGGTTTTGCAGCCCGTTGTCCAAAATTCTGGCTTTTACATTGTCGCTCAGCTGTATCTGTAATATATTTTTCAACACTTTCTTAATATTCGGATCCAGTACCGGACAGGTGGCTTCCACCCGGTGATCGATATTGCGGACCATCCAGTCGGCCGAAGAGATATACACTTTCTCCTCCCCATTATTATGGAAGATAAAGACCCGGGCATGTTCCAGGTATTCATCCACGATGCTGACGGCCTGAACCGGTATTTTGAATTTCCGGTTTTCCGTGAGCATGCAGAAAATGCCCCGGACCACCAGTTTCACTTCAACGCCCGCCTGTGCGGCATCATAGAGGCGATTGATGAGTTCCTCATCAGAAAGGGAATTCATTTTAAGCGTGATGGCAGCGGGCTTGCCGGAACGTACATTCCGGATCTCGCGGGAGATGAGGCGGTTGAGTTCCTTGCGGAGTCCGGAGGGACAGGGAATAATCGTTTTACAGGCTTTCAGGATCTTTTCGCCGTCTTCCCATTTTTCGAGATAGGTGAAGATGCGGTTCACATCGGCCATAATGAAGCGGTCGGAGGTCAGCAGGCAATGATCGCCGTAAACCGTTGCCGTTTTTTCATTGAGGTTACCGGTACTTACAAATCCATAGTGGACGGTATGGTTCTCGAGGCGCTTTTTGATCAGGCAGATCTTCGCGTGCACCTTCATATTCGGGATGCCGATCAGCACTTTCACGCCTTCTTCTTCCAGCCGTTCTTTCCAGGCGAGGTTGGCTTCTTCCTCAAAGCGGGCCTGCAATTCGAGCATAACGGTGACGCTTTTCCCGTTACGCACGGCATTGATCAGGGCATTCACCACACGTGAATTGCTGGCCAGTCGGTAAGCGGTTATTTTAATGGCGGTCACATCCGGATCCATGGCGGCCTCCCGGAGCAGGTCGATTACCGGGTTAAAGGAGTGGTAGGGGAAATTGAGCAGGATATCCTGGTTGAAGATCACGTCGGTGACCCGCTGGGTGCCTTTGAGCATGGGATGCAGGAACGGCTTCTTGCGCAATCCCTTTTTCTGGAATACATCCGGGAAATCCATGAAGTGCCGGAAATTATGGATGCGTCCTCCGGGAATGGCGCCGTCTTTTTTCGGGAGATTCAGTTTATGAACCAGAAAGTTCAACAGGTCTTTGTCCATGTCTTTATCATACACAAAGCGGACCGGCTTGCCTTTCCGGCGGTTCTTGAGGCCTTTTTCAATTTTCTCGATCAGGTTGGTAGACACATCATTGTCGATGGTCATTTCGGCATCCTTGGTGATCTTGAATACCCAGGCGTTAAAGCGGTCGTATCCGAAATAGGTGAAGATGCTTTTCAGGTTGAAGCGGATTACATCTTCCAGCAAAATGATATGGTGTTCGCCTTCCGGAGCGGGTAACTGAACGAAGCGGCCGAGGGTTCGGGAGGGTACTTCGATCACGGCATATTTGCGTTTCAGGGAGCCGTCTTTCCGGGACAGGTGTACGGCGAGGTAGAGGGATTTATCACGCAGGAAGGGAGTATGGGGGATGCTTTCCACCATGAGCGGGATAATATTACTGCGCACTTCCTCGTCGAAAAAGGCCTGTACAAAGCGTTGCTGGTCTTTATTCAGCTGTTTTTCATTGATCAGGTAGATCTTTTCGGCAGCCAGCTGCCGGCGGATATCGTCCCAGCATTTGTTAAATGCATTCTGTTGATCCAGAACCACTTGCTGGATCTCTTCCAGGATCTTGCCGGGGGATTCCAGGACGTGGACGTGCTTGAGTTTCTTGCCGAATTCGGCCATCCGGCGCAGGGTGGCCACCCGTACGCGGAAGAATTCATCCATATTGTTGGAGAAGATCCCCAGGAATTTAACCCGTTCCCGGAGGGGTACAGCGGGGTCGGCAGCCTCCTGGAGTACCCGTGCGTTGAAGGAAAGCCAACTGATGTCTCTGAAGATCGTTTTACGCTTTATTCCAGCCATTTACACAAAGTTAGCCGTCAAATTTCAGGTTTGGAAAGGGAATCTGATATTAATAAAATATTAAGCCGGGCGTGGAAAACCCTTGCCGGGGGCTGGAAAGGGGGTAAATTTGCCGGAAAGGGCCGGATTGTGGAAAAATGGTCAAGTACAGGCAGTTAGAATCCACAGTTGTGAAGAAAAATGGCAAAAAAAACCACGAAATGCGTTGTGGATAAGCAGGATTTCCCTACCTTTGCCGTCCGAAAATTTTTTAATTATGGCAAGAGTATGTCAGGTAACCGGTAAGGTTCCCGTAACCGGTAACAAGGTGTCGCACTCGAATATCAAGACCAAACGTCGTTTTCTGCCCAACCTGCAGAGCAAACGTTTTTACCTGGCTGAAGAAGGTAAATGGGTTACCCTGAAAGTATCTACTGAAGGCATCCGTACCATCAACAAGCGTGGTCTGTATAATGTGGTGAAAGAACTGCGTGCACAGGGAGAAAAAATCTAAGCAACTTTTTAAAAGTTTAATAAAATGGCCAAGAAAGGTAACAGAGTTCAGGTGATCATGGAATGTACCGAGCATAAGAACAGCGGTCAACCGGGTACAAGCCGTTATATTACCACCAAGAACAAAAAGAACACTCCGGAGCGTCTGGAGCTGAAAAAGTACAACCCCATCCTGAAAAAGGTGACTGTACACAAGGAAATCAAGTAATTCGGATCAACTGCGGAGTTATCCCGGTTCATCTTCACTTTATCAAACTAAGTAGTCATGGCAAAAGCAGCAAAAACGGCGATCAAAACCAAAGACCAGAAGGCCGCCGCTGAAGCAAAAAACTGGACCAAAGTGATCAAAGCTGTCCGCAGCCCCAAATCAGGCGCGTACACTTTTAAAGAAGCCATTGTTCATAAGGACAAGATCAAGGAATACCTGGCTCAAAAATAAGCCGGTACCTGCTCCATACATAATTGAAAAGCTGTTCTTTTGCGGAACAGCTTTTTCTGTTTAAACTTACAGTATGAGTTTTTTCGGTAAACTTTTCGGGAAGAAAGAGAAAGAGTCGCTCGACCAGGGGCTGCAAAAGACCAAGGAGAATTTCCTGAGCCGGCTGACCAAGGCCGTTGCGGGCAAGAGCAAAGTGGATGATGAAGTACTCGATAGCCTGGAAGAAGCCCTGGTCAGCGCCGATGTGGGTATTGATACTACGGTCCGCATTATTGAGCGGATCGAAGCCCGTGTGGCCAAGGACAAATATTTGGGTACAGCCGAGCTGAACCAGTTGCTGCAGGAGGAGATTGAAAACCTGCTGGTGGATCCTCCCAGGGAAACCCGTTATTCTTTTGATTCGGAACTGCCTGCCAAACCTTTCGTGATTCTGGTAGTTGGCGTGAATGGTGCAGGTAAGACCACCACCATTGGTAAACTGGCGCATAATTTCAAGAAAGCGGGTAAATCGGTGTTACTCGGTGCAGCAGATACCTTCCGTGCCGCTGCGGTAGACCAGCTGACCATCTGGAGCGAGCGGGCCGGCGTACCGATCGTGAAACAGGCGATGGGTTCTGATCCGGCCTCTGTGGCATTTGATACCGTTCAAAGTGGTGTGGCCCGCGGCGCTGATGTGATCATCATTGATACGGCAGGTCGATTGCACAATAAGGCGCACCTGATGGACGAGCTGAACAAGATCAAACGCGTGATCCAGAAACATATTCCGGAAGCACCGCATGAAGTGTTGCTGGTACTGGATGGTTCCACCGGACAGAATGCCGTGGAGCAGGCCCGTCATTTTACGGCTACCACAGATGTAACCGCACTGGCCATCACGAAACTCGATGGAACTGCAAAGGGTGGTGTGGTACTGGCTATTGCCGACCAATTCAAAATATCGGTGAAATTTATCGGAGTAGGCGAGAAGATGGAAGATCTGCTGGTATTCGACAAACACGAATTCGTCGACAGTTTGTTCTCTTTAAAGTAATCTTTTACCACATAGGCACAAAGAAGAAAAGTTTGATAACATACTGAGTAAATAATACAAGCTGCTGATAAAGGCATAAAAAAAGCACACATTAAAATTATGTGTGCTTTTTTTCATGCCTTTGATTGCAGTAATATCCTATTACTTACGAAAGTTATTGTTACTATTTTCTATGTGCCTATGTGGTTAAAAAAACTTATTTGAACGTATAACGGATACCCAATCCGCCCCAGCCGCTTTCGAAGTAGGAATAGCCTACGAAGTTGAACGAAGGCTGCCAGTCGAGGCTGATATTGATCGGCGCACCTTTGATCTTGTAATCCAGTCCCAATACACCATCAATACCAATCGCCACACCATCCGCACGGTCAGGGTAACGTCTTGTCCATTCATTATTCCAGACGCCGAAGTGGGCACCGGGGCCGATATACCATTTCAGGCCGGGTGCTCCATTGATGTCGCCATGGATTTCATAAAGTCCCGTAAAACGGAAACCATAATTCCAGAAATAGAGTAATCCTTCCAGCGCACGATCCCGCTGAGTAAAATGTTTCACACTCAGGGAACCCGGGTAGAATTTCACCCCGGCAGCTGTGGTATAGGATGACCCGTTTGCCTGGGCAAAAGCACCGATTGTTCCGGCAAAAAGGGCCGCGGTAAGGAGGAGTTTTTTCATGATCATAATGTTTGGTTGACCACCACCTGTAAAAACTATGCCAAACTTCCGTTTAAGGGGTTGTGAATGAATCCTGTAGACATTTTTTACCATTGCGTAACAATCCCTTATGCGATTTGAAGACCGGTGGTTTTTGGATTACCTTTGCGCGGCATGAAAGCGAAATCGTTAAAAAAGGACAAGGTCAATATTATCACCCTTGGGTGCAGTAAAAACATGGTCGACAGTGAAGTGCTGAGCGGCCAGCTGCAGGCGAATGAGATTGATGTGGTACATGAAAATGCCAAACGGGATCATAATATCGTGATCGTGAATACCTGCGGGTTTATTGAAAAGGCCAAAGAGGAATCCGTCAATACGATATTGGACCAGGTTGCCCTGAAAAAGAAAGGCAAACTGGATAAAGTGTATGTAACGGGCTGCCTGAGCCATCGCTACCGCGATGACCTGGAGAAAGAGATCCCGGAAGTGGATGCCTGGTTTGGCACCATGGAACTGCCCCTGATCCTGAAGCAATTTGAAGCCGATTATAAAAGTGAGTTATTGGGAGAGCGCCTGCTGGCCACTCCGCAGCATTATGCCTACCTGAAGATCGCTGAAGGCTGTAACCGGACCTGTGCCTTCTGTGCCATCCCGCTGATGCGGGGATCGCATGTAAGCCGTCCCATGGAAGAACTGGTGAAGGAAGCCGAAAACCTGGTGGCCCGGGGGGTGAAAGAGATCATGCTCATTGCCCAGGAACTGACCTATTATGGCCTGGACCTCTACAAGAAACGCAGTCTGGCTGAATTACTGGAAAAACTCAGTGATGTAAAAGGACTGGAATGGATCCGGCTGCATTATGCGTATCCCCATAAATTTCCTATGGAGATACTGGATGTGATGCGGCGTAAACCGAATATCTGTAACTACCTGGATATCCCTTTGCAGCATGCTGCCAACAATATGCTCAAAGCCATGAAGCGCCAGATCACACGTGAAGAGATGGAGACACTGGTAGCGGGTATACGCGAAGCTGTTCCGGGTATCTGCCTGAGAACAACCCTGATCACTGGCTTTCCGGGAGAAACACTGGAAGATGTGGAAGAACTGAAAGCATTCCTGCAAAAAATGCGTTTCGACCGTGTCGGCATCTTTACTTATTCACATGAAGAAGGTACTTCCGCCTACGAACTGGTGGATGATATTCCGCAGGAGGAAAAAGAACGCCGTGCCCAGGAGATCATGGAAGTGCAGCAGGAAATTTCACTGGAGAAAAATATGGAAAAAGTGGGCCAGACCTTCCGGGTGCTGGTCGATAAAAAGGAAGCCGGCCGTTACCTGGGCCGTACCGAATTTGATTCTGTGGAAGTGGATAATGAAGTCGTGATCCATTCCGCCAAACCCCTGAAGCCGGGACAGTTTGTGATGGTGAAGATCACGAAGGCTTATGACTACGATATTGAGGGAGAAGTGGTGGGGTAGAAGACAGAAGACAGAAGTCATTTCATTACTCCCTTTTCTTTTCTCTCTTCTTTCTTCTTTCTTCTCTCTTTTATCTTCTCTATTCTCCCTTCTTCCCATTTACCAGAAACTGCCTGCTGAACAGCGTCCCGTCATCCGCCACTCCACTAATCGTTACATAAAAAGCTACCGCTTCATCCGGCATAAAAAATTTTATACGTGCGGTTCCCTGGGTATCAGTCTGTACCTGTCCGTTCCAATAGAGTGTTTTACGGTGATCTGGCAGGAGTGCTCCTTTTTTAATGGGTTCTGCATAATCTGGTGAAGGGAATGCTGGAGCAACATGATACCCTTCTGTTTGGTATTGTACCATGTTTTTATTCTTTTCCTCATTGATTCCGTTACGTGCGTTGGCGCTGGTATAGATCAGGATCACGCCGTTGGCGCCGTTTGTGCCGTATTGAGCGGCTTGTGATCCGTTCAGAACTTCAATGAAATCAACATTCCGGTTCGAAAATGAATTGATAAAATTCATAACCGGACTGATATTAACACTCATACCGAACTGGCCGCCATCTCCTCCAAGATTCATCATAACGCCATTCACTACAACCATTGGTTCTGTTTTAGGCCCGGAAGCGCCACTCAGGTTACGGACTCCACCTTGAATGGTTATAAAGCCACCCATGAGTTGTACACCGGGGGCACCCAGTAGTACATTAGCCAGACTGCCATCACCCATATTGTCGATCATTTCAGGCGTTGCGATCCAGGATCCTTTATTCATTCTCCTGCGGGCAATATTTTCCGATACTTCATTTTTGCGGGAATTCACTGCAGCAACGGGTAATTCCCTAAACCTGACCTCCTGGTATTGCGGTTGCCGGATCGCCTCCAGGAAAGCTTCATGTCCGCCAATTGGATCATTTAAAAAAACCGGATTGAGATCCGGGGCCGCGGGAATTGCAGCCGGGGTGAACTCCATTTTGACACCTGGTCTGACCTTGCCCTTTTCACTCACCTGCAGGTTAGTAGTAACAGAACCCATGAAATCGGGCAGGGAAAAGCTGAACCGGCCTTCCGTATCTGTTGTGTCAGTCAGCACCAGATTGCCACCTTTTGAAGCGAATAGCGTGACCACCTGATCCGGCAGGATATTATCTTTCAGGTCAGCTAATTTGCCCTGTAGGGTAATGGGTGACAGAGGCTCGGTTTTATAGGTCCAGTTGCCAGGATTGTACAGGAGGGTAACGGCATCCAACCATTCGTCTGAAGCCAGTAATGTAGCAAGTTGTTCTCTTGAATAATTTTTATCCATAAACCATTCCCGGAAAGTCAGGAGGCGTAAATATGAGGCTTCATCGCGTTCGGTAGTGGTAAAAGCTGCCGGGCTTACACTGACTGAAAACCGGCTCCTGACCGGTTTGCCCGCTGCATTCATGAAACTGATGCCCAGGTTCACCGGATCATGTGCTGCGAAGGCTGCCATATTGGGTTTGAGCTCAATAGTCAGCTGTTGCTGATCCAGGAAAAAGGGCCGGGAACTCACCAATTCCCCTCTTTCATTGTAAAGCCCAATACTGGCCAGGCCTTGGGGAAATTCTGCCAAAGGGATCTCCGCTTCATACATGCCTTTGCCACTGGCCGCAAAGCGTACTTTACCTGCCGCGACGGCAACGATATAGCTCAGGGGACTTACTTTATACAAGGAATCGCTCAGGGAGATCCGTACTTTGATACGATCCTTTTTCCGTTCGGTCAGGGAAAGTTGCCAGCCGGCAGCGGGAGAGGGCAGCAGGATTTCGGACCAGGTTTTTCCGGAATAGGAAAGGGTGACCGTGTATTTCCGGTTGTGGACAGCTGGAATGCTAAAAGCAGCAAATCCCAGATCGTTGGTATTGAAATATATCCTGTTCGTATCAATGGCATTGGTGACAATACCAGTGGCCCTTACCGGGTTCCCATTTTCATCAACAGCGTTGCATACAACCCGGTTCGAAACACCAGATATCAGGGTGCCACCTTCAACTGCTACAGTAAACCGGAAAGACTGCGCCACGGGCATTTGCCTTTGTTGTTTTCTTTGGGGTAAACCGTTCTTTATGACCAGCAGTTCTTTAGGGAACGAGAGGGGTACAGGGGAATTCCGCATACCGGGTGTATAGGCTATTATCTGGTAATGGCCTTCTGGCAATGAATCGGGCAAGGCAATTGTGCCGGTCAGTGTTTCTTCTGCACTATAGAGGCGCAGCTGGGATACAGCAACTCCGGATTCATCCTGAAGCGCAACATAAAGCGTAGGGTCTTTACGCCAGGCCTGGTGCGTGGTACCTTGTATAAAATATGCAGAAAACCAGATGCTTTCTCCGGGAAGATAAATGCTCCTGTCGGTATGCAGCCATACCAAGGGTTGCTGCTCCTGTTGCAGTTGCTGGTAATACCGGGTTGCGATCTCGTTCAGGCGGTTCAATCCCGGATCCTGTGCGGATAAACGGCTGCAGATCAGGGTGAGCGCCATTACTATAGAGAGCTGAGTAGTTTTTTTCATAAGCAATCAGGATAAGGTTAAGACGTCAGTTGCTGTTTCCTCCAGCGGGCCGGGGTGGTTTTTTTGATCTTTTTGAAGATACGGTTAAAATTCGACCGGTTGGTGAAGCCGCAATCGTAGCATACGGCTGCAACCGGTTGATCCTCCTGCAGCAACTGGCAGGCTTTATTGATCCGTATTTCATTGAGGAACAGGGTATAGGTTTTTCGTGTACGGGTCTTGAAATATTTGCAGAAGGCCTCCGGAGTGAGGTTAGCCAATGCTGCTACTTCTTTAAGGGTGATGGTTCGGTAATACTCCCGGAAAGTGAATTCCATGATCCGGTTGAGCCGGTTGCCATCGTAGGTTTTGATCTGGCGGCTGATGGTGGCTTTCGACAGGGGGTGCAGTTCCCGCCGGGTCTGGAATACCGTGAGTATTTCCATGAAGAGCACCAGGCGATGGAGTTGTTTTGCGGTAAGCAAGGCCTCGAGTCGTTCCGACAGCCATTTGCGTTTATGTCCGCTCACCCGGAATCCGCCAGCGCTGTTCTGCAGGAAAGCATGAAGCCCTTTCATTTCGGGCAATTGCCAGAATTCCTTACCCAGGGTTCGCTCATCGAAAAATACAGTAATGGTCTCCGCTTTTGATTTTTTCCTGAAATACTGTTCTTCATTCCGGAATACATGTGGCTGGTTGCCTCCAATGATAAATACATCTCCGGGATGGAAGGGCCCCACATAATCACCTGCTACCAGGGTGCCATGACTTTCCTTTATCAGGGTGAGCTGGATCTCCGGATGCTGGTGCAGATGGTTATAGAGGTGTTTTACCTGGTCGTGCTGCACCCGGAAGGCTTCCGGACTGTTCTTGGGTATTTCGAATGGGATGACCCGCATGCGTACTAAATTAGTGATAAATCGGAATTATCCGGAAATAATAGGCTAAAAAAGTATCAAAAAAAGCTAATGCCAGCCAACAGCTTTCTGCTGAATGCGGATAGATTTGTAAAAAATATTAAACGTCATGGCCTTTACCTGGAAGGGAGTTTTTCCCGCTTTAACAACCAAATTCACTGCTGCTGATCAGCTGGACCTGCCTTTATTTGAAAAAAACCTGAACGCCCAGCTGAAAGCGGGGGTGGATGGTATCATTCTCGGTGGTACACTTGGAGAAGCCAGTGTGCTCACCACCGGTGAAAAAGAGCAGCTGGTGAAATTTGCTATTGAAAAATCGGAGGGTAAAGTACCTGTAGTGATCAATATTGCAGAAGGCTCCACCCGTGAAGCCCTGCATCAGGCAGAACTCGCCGGAAAATGGGGGGCTCAGGGACTCATGATACTGCCACCCATGCGGTACAAAAGCGATCACCGGGAAACCGTGACCTATTTCAAGACGGTTGCCAATAATACTGATCTCCCGATGATGATCTATAATAATCCAGTGGATTATAAGATCGAAGTGACCCTGGACATGTTTGCTGAACTGATCGAATGCAAGAATATAGGTGCCGTAAAAGAAAGCACTCGTGATGTGACCAATGTAACCCGCCTGATCAACAAATTCGGCGACCGGATCAAGATACTCTGTGGTGTGGATACCCTGGCTATGGAAGAGCTTTGTCTGGGTGCTGATGGCTGGGTGGCCGGACTGGTTTGTGCCTTTCCTGCTGAAACTGTAGCCATATACCGGTTGGTGAAAGCAGGACGTATCGCGGAAGCTGCAGCGATCTACCGCTGGTTCATGCCTTTATTGGAGCTGGATATCCATCCCAAACTGGTGCAGTATATCAAGCTGGCTGAGAAACAGGCGGGCATCGGTTCCGAAGAAGTGCGGGCACCCCGGCTGACACTGGTGGGAGAGGAACGCGAACGGATCCTGAAGATCATCAATGATGGAATAGCTGCACGACCTGTATTACCTGACTATCTTAATCTCTAGAAACCGGATTTTAGATGAAACGGCTGCTGCATTTACTGGTGCTGATCGCTGGCCTGATACCTGCATTATCTGCTCAGGTGATGCCGCCATTTCGGGGTGAACTGGTGGTCAGTGCCAACAGGCATTACCTGCAAAAGAGCACAGGCGAACCCTTTTTCTGGCTCGGAGATACGGGCTGGGAATTATTCCACCGGCTTACGAAAGAGGAAATAAAAACCTATATCGAAAACCGGAGCAGCAAGGGGTTTAATGTAATCCAGGCAGTCATCCTAGCTGAATTTGACGGCTTGCGCAAACCCAACCGGTATGGCGAACTCCCGTTTGAGCAACTGGACCCATCCCGGCCCAATGATAAGTATTTTGCGTTGGTCGACTGGACTGTTCAACTGGCCGCAGGAAAAGCTATGTATATGGGTCTCTTACCGACCTGGGGTGATAAAGTCACGAAATTGTGGGGAGAAGGCCCGGTTGTCTTTACTGAAGCAAGCGCTTTGAAATATGGCATTTATCTGGGTAACCGGTATAAAAGCTATTCCAATATCATCTGGATACTGGGAGGCGACCGTCCGGCGAAAACAGATACCGTTGACTGGACTCCGATCTGGCGGGCAATGGCAAAAGGTATCCGGGAAGGTGGCGACACCCATTCACTGATCACCTTTCATACCTGGGGTGGCAGCAATTCCACTTCGCAACAGATCCATAATGAGCCCTGGCTGGACATCAACATGATGCAGAGTGGTCATGGGAGCGGACATGATGTTCCGGTCTGGGATTGGATCAAAAGAGACCGTGCACTTATCCCGGTTAAACCCACACTGGATGCAGAACCAAATTATGAAGATCATCCGGTGAATCCCTGGCCCAAATGGGATCCTGCAAACGGCTATTTCAACGATTATGATGTGCGCAAGCAACTCTACCGCTCTGTATTTGCAGGTGCCTGCGGCGTTACATACGGACATCATGCCATCTGGCAGTTCTGGAGTCCGCGTGAGGAAAAGATCAACCATGCAGACCGCTACTGGACAGAAGCCCTTGACCGGCCCGGCGCGTTTCAGGCGGGATATCTCCGTAAACTGATCGAATCCCGACCTTCGCTGAACCGCGTACCCGATGATGGCATCATCGAATCCAATGGGGAAAAAGGACAGCATGGTACTGCATTCCGGCTGGCTGACAGCACTGCATTGATGGTGTATAGTCCCTCAGGTACTGAATATGCCATAAATACTGATGGCCTTAAAAATGAGGCGTTGGTAATCTGGCTCTACGAACCTGTGAAAGGCAAAGCTATAAAACTGACTAGCTTAAAATCTAATCCCGGTTTTTTCAGAGGAAACTTGCCGGATAAAGGAAAAGAAAATGATTGGGTAATTGTGGTTGATGTGCAATCCGCATCCTATCCCGAGCCCGGAAAAAAATAAAACTATGTTCAACGACGCCACACAACAAGAGATTCATGCAGCCCTGGAGAAAGCCTGGACTGCCTTTCAGGTATTCCGTAATACTTCACTGAAACAGCGTGCTGCATTTATGAGGGCCATTGCTGCTGAACTGGAGCAATGCGGTGATGCCCTGATCCATACTGCAATGGAAGAAACCCATCTGCCGGAAGCCCGCCTGAGAGGCGAACGGGCCCGTACCCAGTTCCAGCTCACCAGTTATGCCAAAGCCTGTGAAGAAGGCAGCTGGCTGGAAGCACGTATTGATACAGCCATTCCCGATAAAACCCCACCCAAACCGGATATCCGCAAAATGCTGGTTCCGCTGGGGCCGGTTGTTGTATTCGGTGCATCGAATTTTCCCTTTGCCTATTCCACCGCTGGAGGCGATACTGCAACAGCTTTCGCTGCTGGTTGTCCTGTGATCGTTAAAGCCCACCCGGCGCATCCTAAAACCTCACAAACAGTGGCCGAAGCCATACTCCGTGCTGCAAAAGCCACCGGTATGCCGGAAGGTGTTTTTGCACACCTGTTTGGCGCCGGAACCGAAGTAGGTAAGGCTCTCGTAACCCATGAACGGACTGCAGCAGTAGGATTTACCGGTTCTTATGGTGGCGGCAAACAATTATTCGATTGGGCTAACCAGCGTAAAGTACCTATTCCTGTTTTTGCAGAAATGGGCAGTATCAATCCGGTATTCCTGTTGCCGGGACGGATGAAGCAACATTCCGCAAACATTGCCACACAGTATGCAGGCTCGATCACTTTAGGAGTCGGGCAGTTCTGTACCAATCCCGGACTGATCATTGGAATTGAAAGTGAAGGCCTGCAACAGTTTATTCATGATCTGGGCAAAGCCATACAGCAAACGGCACCTGGTACCATGCTGCATGCCGGAATCGCAAAAGCCTATAAAGAGAAAAAAAGCCTGGCCTTGCTGCAGGATGAAGTACACCTGGTTGCAGAAGCAGATGGTGTTCCTGCTCAAGGGCAGGGCTTGCCTGCATTGGCTACAGCCAGTGGCAAAGCCTTTTTAAATAATCCGGTACTGCATCAGGAAGTGTTTGGACCATACTCCATGGTGATCCGTTGTGCGGATATGAATGAAATGGTGGAAGTGGCCCGTAAACTGGAAGGTCAGCTGACTGCCACCCTGATGGCAGAAGAAGCAGAGTTACGCAGCAATCAAAACCTGGTGGAAGCAGTAAAAGATATCTGCGGCAGGTTGATCATCAATGGCGTACCTACAGGTGTGGAAGTATGCCTGAGCATGCAGCACGGGGGCCCTTTCCCTGCCAGTACGGATTCCCGTTTTGGAAGTGTGGGAGCTGATGCCATCAAGCGTTTTGCCCGCCCGTTGTCGTTCCAGAACTGGAGCAATAGCCTGCTGCCTGCCGAATTGCAGAATGAAAACCCGCTGGGTATCTGGCGCACGGTCAATGACCAGCTGACCAAAGCACCGCTTTGATCAGCGCGTAGTACATGGATCAATTCAGGCTGTAGCTTTCTTTAAAGCGGAAAGCCGGCGGCTCAATGAAAATGCTATTATAGTTGAAAGCAGCAGATAAACAGGAATGCTGAACTGGATGGAGAAGGGATAGCGGGAGAGGCCAAACCAGTCGCCTGTAATCCAATAGAGCCAGGCTCCGTATCCGTTTTTCAGCAGTTCAATGATCCAGGCAGAGGGGTTCCTATCCATCAGGTCGGTATAGGCATAGACCTGAAGAAAGATGAAGATCCCGTATTGATAGATATAGTATTTATCCAGTTCATTGATATAGGCAATATTGCCGAACAGATAACTGATCAGCAACAAAGTGACCAGCATCTGGATCCAACTCCAGACCTGCGCCGGTTTCGGGAGGTGTGTATCATATTTTTCGAAATGATATACGTCATTGATCTTGTACACCGGATAGGCTGCCGCAACATCCTCCGGTCTCCAACCGGTAGGCATGAGCCAGATCCGGAATTTGTCGCTCCAGTTTTTGGTACGCCAGGCATCTTTGATCAGTAACCAGAGATGCATGAAATTGATCTTGATCGGATTCCAGGTCTGTACCGGACGGGTTATACCATATACCGGAGGGATGGAATCCTTTTCTTCCTGGAAGGTTCCGAAGAATTTGTCCCAGATGATCAGGATCTGGGAATAGTTCTTGTCGATATATTCGGGATTGATGGCATGGTGTACCCGGTGATGGGAAGGGGTAACAATGATCTTTTCGAGGAATCCCATCTTCCCGATATGGCGGGTATGGTACCAGAACTGGGCGAACAGATGCAAGGGAGCAACGATAGCAATGACTTGTTCCGGAACACTTAACAAAGCGGCGGGCAGGAGGAAGAACGTAAAGAGGCGTACGAAAACGGAGATACTCTGCCGCAAAGCGCAGGCGAGGTTGTATTCTTCGCTACTGTGGTGGATGATATGGTTGTTCCAGAAGAAATTGTATTCATGGGCGATGCGGTGCACCCAGTATCCGGAAAAATCGAGAGCCAGGAATGCGATAAAATAGGTGAAGAAACCGGATGGCACATGAAAAACGGCCATATGTGCCACCAGCCAGGGATAGGTAATGATCACAAAACTGAGTCCCAGCACATCCTTGGTAACATTGGTGATGCCGCTGCTCAGGCTGCTGATCATGTCCATATTCCGGACGGTATCGGTACCTTTTCTCCAGCCCCACCATTTTTCAAAGAGGACCAGCAGGAGAAAGGCCGGCATGGTGATCAACAGAATTTTACCATAGGTTTCCATAACAGGCAATTATGGAACAAAGTAATAAAAAACCCCGCAGAATCAGGCTGCTTGTACAACAGGCCCGCGGGATTGACATAAATCATTCAGAATTAATATCCGTTACAGATGCTTACAGCACCCATTATTAAAAAGCTACCCAATGCTTCCGTAAACCGTTTTGGCGGCTGGACCTTCCATTGTGTGGACGCCCATACTTGTGGAAACCCGGTTCGGCTGGTTGCAGAAGGCGGCCCTGAACTGGAAGGGGCTACCATGAGTGATAAACGCCAGCATTTTCTCCGCGACTACGACTGGATCCGAAAAGGACTCATGTTTGAACCCCGGGGCCATGATATGATGAGCGGAAGTATTCTCTATCCGCCTCATGATCCGGCCAATGATGTTGCGGTGCTGTTCATCGAAACCAGTGGCTGCCTCCCCATGTGCGGCCATGGCACCATTGGCACCATTACCATTGCTGTTGAGGAAGGATTGATCCAACCTAAAGTTCCGGGAAAGATCCGCATGGAAGCTCCGGCGGGACTGGTAGAGATCTCCTATACCAAGGAGGGTAATAAAGTGAAATCTGTTAAGCTGACCAATGTGCCGGCATACCTGCATTCCACTGAACTGAAAGCTGATTGCCCGGAGTTGGGTGAACTGGTGGTGGATGTCAGCTATGGCGGTAACTTCTATGCCATTGTGGATGTACAGAAAAATTTCAAGGGACTGGAACATTATCCGGCTGATAAATTGATAGCCTGGGCCCGGGAACTGCGGAAAAATATCAATGCCCGCTATGAATTCATCCATCCGGAAAATGATACGATTCGGGGCTGCAGTCATATACTCTGGACCGGTTCGGTGATCGATCCTGCTTCTACTGCACGGAATGCTGTTTTTTATGGTGATAAAGCCATCGACCGCTCTCCCTGCGGAACAGGAACTTCGGCCCGTATGGCCCAATGGTATGCCAAAGGCCTGCTGAAAAAAGGCGACCGCTTTGTTCATGAAAGCATAATCGGAAGTACATTTATAGGCACCATTGAGGAAGAAACGAATGTTGCCGGAGTACCGGCCATCCGCCCGGGTATAGAAGGCTGGGCGAGGATATATGGGTATAATACGATTTCCATTGATCCGGAAGATGATCCGTATGCTTACGGATTCCAGGTACTTTGATTTGACATAACGAAAACCAACAGATATGAGAAAATGGATCTGCTCTTTATTATTGTTGCCCGTTTTTGCCAATGCGCAACCCCTCAAGGCCAGGATCAAGATCGATGCCGAACGGAAAGTGGGAGAGGTGGACCGCAATGTATACGGCAACTTTACCGAACACCTGGGCCGTTGTATTTATGGCGGTATTTATGAACCGGGTTCTCCTCAGTCTGATGCCGACGGATACCGCAAGGATGTGCTGCAAGCGGTAAAAGACCTGGGTGTATCACTGGTTCGTTATCCGGGGGGCAACTTTGCATCCGGTTATCATTGGGAAGATGGAATCGGACCTAAAGAGAAAAGACCCAAGCGCAAAGACCTGGCCTGGGGTGATGTGGAACCCAACCTGGTGGGTACCGATGAATTCCTGAAATGGGCAGAGAAAGCCAGTGTAGCACCGTATATGTGTGTGAACCTGGGTACCGGCTCATTGGATGAAGCCCGCAACTGGGTGGAGTACTGCAATGCGCCGGTTGGATTATACTATTCCGATCTCCGGGCTAAAAACGGACACCCGGCGCCCTATAAAGTGAAGTACTGGGGACTCGGCAATGAAATGGACGGCCCCTGGCAAATGGGTCATAAAAATGCAGAAGATTACAGTAAATATGCACTGGAAGCTGCCAAGCTGATGAAATGGAGCGACGACAGCATCAGCCTGATCGCCTCCGGCAGCAGTAACTATAATGATAAATGGGTGGACTGGAACCGTACGGTATTAACTACCCTGCGCGACCATATCGATTATATTTCCCTGCACCATTATTCCGGTAATGGCGAGAAAGACCATTACAAATTCATGGCGGTAACCACAAGAGTAGAGAATATCATCAAGATCACAGAAGGGCTTATCAATGAAGTACGCAGCCGCTACCGGATGCAGAAACCCATTTATATCGCTTTTGATGAATACAATGTATGGTACCGGGCCTGGAACGAACAGAAACTGGAAGAACATTACAATATGCAGGATGCCCTTGTAGTGGCCATGTACCTGAACACATTCATCCGCCATGCCAATAGTGTGAAAATGGCCAATATGGCCCAGCTGGTGAATGTGATCGCGCCAATGATGGTGACCAAGGATAAACTCTGGCTGCAGACCATCTATTTCCCGCTCCAGTTATTCTCCAAAAACACACATGGCCAGTCGCTTGAAACTTTTGTGCAGTGTGATACCTACGATGCCGGCGATTATAAGGCGATCCCTTATCTCGATATTTCCAATGTATACAATCCCGCTACCGGCGAACTGATCATCAATGTAGTGAACCGTCACTTGGATAAAGCGATTGAAACCACGATCCAGAGCCAGTACGGCAAATTTGCAGGCAAGGCCAATGTGTCTGAAGTAAACAGCGGCGACCTGAAAGACGAGAATACCGTTGACGCCCAGAAAGTGAAAGTGGCCGAAAAACAGGCAGAGACCAAACCCGACCAGTTTACCTATACGTTCCCGGCACATTCCTTTACACAGATCCGCGTAAAGCTTAATTTATAATATCAGTTTATGAAACAATATATAATACTTGCAGGCTTGTTGACCGGTATGGCCGGTACTGCATATTCCCAGACATCCTTGCAAAAAATGGAACCGGTGAATTTTTCTCAGGTGAAGATCACCGATGAATTCTGGAAACCCAAAATTGATAAAGTTGCGGTGAAGACCCTGGCGGCCTGTATCTACCAGACCGAAGTGGCTACACCCCGAATCCGGAATTTCGAGAAAGTGGCGCGGAAAAAAGGGGAGAAGCATGAAGGCATCTTCTACGACGACAGTGATGTGTATAAAGCACTGGAAGCAATGGCTTATTCGCTGAAGAACCATCCGAGCCCCGAAATGGAGGCCAAATGCGATGAATGGATCGACAAGATCGCCGCAGCCCAGCAACCGGATGGCTATCTGAATACCTTCTATACACTTAATGAACCGGAGAACCGCTATTCCGACATGAGCATGCATGAAGACTATAACTGCGGTCATATGATCGAAGCAGCGGTAGCCTATTATAATGCCACCGGAAAGCGCAAACTGCTGGATGTCGCCATCCGCTGGGCCGATCATTTCGACGGACTCTTCGGGCCCGGTAAACGTCATTGGGTGACCGGCCACCAGGAACTGGAATTGGCCCTGGTAAAACTCTACCGTGTTACCAATAACACCAAATACCTGAACCTGTCTAACTGGCTGCTGAGTGAACGAGGACACCGGGTTGCCAAAGGCTATACCTGGACCGACTGGAAGGATACAGGCTATGCACAGGATCTCCTTCCGGTAAAGGAACAGACCCAGATCACCGGTCATGCGGTACGTGCCATGTATATGTATACTGGTGCTGCAGATGTAGCCGCTTTTACACATGATTCGGGTTATATCAAAGCCATGAAGACAGTATGGGAAGATGTGGTCTACCGTAATATGTATATTACCGGCGGTATTGGTTCTGCCGGCAGCAATGAAGGCTTTTCACAGGATTATGACCTGCCCAACGAACAGGCCTATTGTGAAACCTGTGCCTCAGTAGGCATGGTATTCTGGAACCAGCGCATGAACCTGCTTACCGGCGAAAGCAAGTATATCGATGTACTGGAAAAGAGCCTGTATAATGGGGCTTTGGATGGACTTAGTCTTACGGGAGACCGTTTCTTTTATGGAAATCCCCTCGCTTCCCGTGGACAGCATTCCCGCCGCGAATGGTTTGGTACGGCTTGTTGTCCGGCCAATATAGCCCGGCTGGTAGCTTCTGTTGGCGATTATATCTATGCGAAAAACGACCAGGCCCTCTGGGTCAACCTCTTTGTGGGCAGTGAAACCACCGTAAACCTCAATAAACAACTGGTAGGTGTAAAGCAGGAAACGAATTATCCCTGGACCTCCGGCGTAAAAATCACCCTTTCACCTGCAAAACCGGTGAATTTTGCTCTGTATATCCGCAAGCCCGAATGGGCTGGTGAAGCACAGCAAAGCATGTACAATCCGGTGAATGCGATGGATACAACTGTACTCTTTTATGTAAACGGGAAACCAGTGCCCGTAACCCAGGAGAACGGATACATTATAATAGACCGGAAATGGAAAGCAGGCGATGTGGTGCAGTTTGCCTTCACCATGAATCCCTGGCTGGTAGCTGCCAAAGCCGACATCAAACAGGATGAAAACCGGCTGGCGATTCAACGTGGCCCGCTCGTGTATTGTGTGGAGGGGGTGGACAATGGCAACAAAGCCTGGAATATTATCCTGCCGCCCAATACCACTTTGGAAACCACAACCGACCAGGTGCTCGATGAAAAGATCGTGGCACTGCAGGCGAAACTGCCGGTAGTGACCATCAACAGTGATGGCACTTCCATACAGACCGAAACCCGCACAGTCAAAGCGATCCCGTATTATACCTGGGCCAACCGGGGTAAGAACGAGATGCAGATCTGGTTGCCCACCAAAATCAAAGACGTCAAAATCAATTACCAGCCCTGATTTTAAAATTGCTATATGAAAAATACGTTCATTTATTCCCTGTTATCAATTTCCCTGCTTATGAGTTCCTGCGCTAACGAACCGGCTAAAGAAAATACATCCGGTACTGCGGATACCGCCAGTACTACTGCATCCCTTTCATTTAAACCCTATGGCGGTACTGCCGATGGCAAAGTGATGCAGGCCATTCTGAAGAATACTGCAGGCATGGAAGTCCGGATTATGAATTACGGTGGTACAGTAACGGATATTATCGTTCCTGACAAGAATGGTAAGTCCGGCAATGTGGTGCTGGGTTATGACTCGCTGGAAGGCTTCACGCAAAAAGGAAATCCCTATTTCGGTGCACTGATCGGCCGCTATGGTAACCGGATTGCGAAAGGGAAATTCACCCTGGACGGCAAGACCTATACGCTGGCCCTGAATAATAACGGAAACTCCCTGCACGGAGGACTTAAGGGATTTGATAAAGTGATCTGGGAGATGAAAGGCCTGCCCGGCGACAGTAGTATTTCTCTTACCTATACCAGCAAAGACGGCGAAGAAGGATACCCGGGTAATCTGACCGTTACTGTTATTTATACCCTTGGTGCCGATAACAGTCTGAAAATAGACTATACTGCCACTACAGATAAAGCAACTCCGCTGAACCTGACCAACCATGCCTACTTCAATTTATCGGCCGGGGCCGATTCCACCATCCTGGATCATGAAGTTATGATCAATGCGGATAAATTTACTGAAGTCAACGATCTGCTGATCCCCACAGGTACTTTGCCTGCTGTGAAAGGCGGCCCAATGGATTTCACCACTCCCAAGAAAGTTGGCCAGCATATAGACCTGGTAAAAGGTGGATATGATCACAACTGGGTATTGAATGGCAATGGCGCTGCTGCTACAGTTTACCACGCAGCCAGCGGCCGTTTCCTGGAAATGTATACATCCGAGCCCGGCGTACAATTCTATACCGGCAATTTCCTGGATGGCACGCTTTCCGGAAGGGGGGGAGTAAAATATGTAAAACATGCTGCGCTCACCCTCGAGGCCCAGCATTATCCCGATTCTCCCAATCAACCCGATTTCCCGAATACGATCCTGAAACCGGGAGAAACCTATAAACAGACAACTGTATATAAGTTCTCTGTAAAATAAAATAACATGAAACCTTCTCGGGTTTATAAATACGTATGTCTGGAAGCCGCAGTTTTCGGCCTTTGCCTGATCCTGCTTCCCGTTAGCCTGGCTGCACAGGTTACAAAGATGCCGGCTTATCCGCTGATCACTCATGATCCGTATTTCAGTGTATGGAGTACCACCGACCAGTTGAACGCATCCGTGACCCGGCATTGGACAGGGAAGGAACAATCCATTACAGGCCTGTTGCGTGTGGATGGCCGGATTTACCAGTTCCTGGGAAGTCCCCAATTGCCGGCACTGCCTGTGCTGAATCCGGGAGAATCCCGTCCGGTTGCTGTCCAATATACTGAAGCGGCACCTGACGCCAACTGGTATCAGCCTGCTTACAACGCCCGAAACTGGAAGTCTGGCAATTTGCCATTTGGTTCTGGATGGGATGGTGATGCCGCTACGGAATGGAAGTCGAAAGAGATCTGGGTGCGCCGGAGTTTTACGTTAACAGCGGCTCAGGTAAAAAAACTGCAAACAGATCCTGCCGTGCTGCTGGCCCGGTATGATGATGATGTGGAGTATTTCCTTAACGGAGAAAAAATATTCTCCTGCAGCAATTGTTATGTCAGCAGTATCAAAGAGTACCCGCTGGCTGCAGCCCTGCTTCAAAAACTCAAGGAGGGAACGAATGTGCTGGCCATGCATTGTAAGAATGTGGCCGGCTGGAGCTGGCTCGATGCAGGTCTTGCCAGTAAACCTGTAATCAAAGGAATACAATCCGCTGTACAAACAGGAGTGGAAGTAACCGCTACACAGACACGCTATACATTCCAATGCGGTACAACGCAACTCGATCTCCGCTTTACCGCACCCTTGCTGCCCGATAACCTGATCCTTATATCCCGGCCTGTAACGTATCTCAATTGGGAGCTGCGGGCTACTGATGGGAAACCACATCAGGTTGATGTTCTTTTCAATTTCAGCAATGACCTTGTGCGCAATAAATCAACTCAGCCCACCCAATCTTCCTATTACCGGCAAGGCCAACTGCTCTTATCAAAAACAGGTACCAGGGAACAACGGGTATTGATGGCAAAAGGAGATGACCTGCGGATCGATTGGGGCTATCTGATGCTGGCAACAGCTCCAACTGCAAAAGGCTTTCAACAAGTCAGGCTGGAGAAGTCAGACCTGAAAACCTTTTTAAAACTTCCGGCCGGTGCTCCGGAACCCGCAGGTGCTGATGCTGTTTCTTTTAATAAAGGGACATTGTTGCAGCATAAACTCGAAGGCCAGCTGTTGATCGCTTATGACGACGTGTATAGCCTCATGTACTTCCAACAACCACTCAAAGCCTGGTGGGCCCTTGAGGATAGATTTATTGAAAAACAGGTGTTCGATGCCTGGCAAAACAGCACCAGCATCCGGGATCAGGCTGCAGTTTTCGATCAAAGGCTTTATGCGGATGCGCTGGCTGCAGGAGGAAAAGAATATGCTGAACTCTGTGTGATGGCGTACCGCCAGTCGGTGGCTGCACATAAGCTCAGTAAAAGTCCACAAGGCGATATCCTCTTCCTTTCCAAAGAGAATTTCAGCAATGGATCGATCAATACAGTGGATGTAACCTATCCTTCTGCGCCTCTGTATCTTCTGTATAATCCCGATCTGCTGAAAGGCATGCTCAACGGCATCTATTATTACAGCGAAAGTGGGCAATGGACCAAGCCCTTTCCTTCGCACGACCTGGGTACTTATCCCATTGCAAACGGACAGACCTATCCGGAAGACATGCCCGTGGAAGAAGCGGGCAATATGGTGATCCTGACAGCGGCGATCTGTAAAGCTGAACAAAAAGCCGATTATGCAGACCGGCATTGGACAACCTTGCAACGTTGGGTCGATTTTCTGGTGAAAGATGGACTGGATCCTGCTAACCAACTTTGTACTGATGATTTTGCCGGACACCTGGCCCGCAATGCCAATCTTTCCCTGAAAGCGATCGTAGGGATTGGCGGTTACGCCCTGATGGCCCGCATGCTGGGTAAAACGGAAGAAGCGCAAAAATTTGAAGGGATTGCCCGCGACTATGCACGTCGCTGGATGCAACTGGCCGATGCCGGCGATCATTATGCACTCACTTTTGATAAAAAAGACAGCTGGAGCCAGAAATATAATCTGGTCTGGGATAAGCTCCTGGACCTGCAGCTTTTTCCCCAATCTGTTTACGACAAGGAGATCAACTATTATCTTTCGAAACAGGAAACCTATGGCCTTCCGCTCGACAGCAGGAAGACTTATACAAAAAGTGACTGGATCATGTGGACAGCCACGCTGGCTGTTGATCGGGCGGCTTTTGAAAAACTGGTGGCTCCCGTTTACCGGTTTGCCACAGAAACTCCGGACCGGGTACCACTGAGCGACTGGCATGAAACCACCAATGGAAAGCAGGTGGGCTTCCAGGCCCGAAGTGTAGTGGGAGGCTATTTTATCAAAATGCTGGAGGCAAAATGGAAAAAACAATGATATGAATAAGAAACTTTTCATTATACCGATTGTGCTGCTCATGGTGCTTTCCGTTACTGCGCAAACCGGAAAGTGGTCTTCAGCAAAAGCCAATCAGTGGGGGAAGCAGCAGCCCTGGCGGGTAGGTGCCAATTTCCTGCCCAGTACAGCCATCAACCAGCTTGAAATGTGGCAGAAGGAAAGCTTTGATCCGGTGACGATCGACCGGGAACTGGGTTGGGCTGCTAAAATCGGCATGAATGTGATGCGCGTATACCTGCATGATCTGGCCTGGCTGGAAGATCCGAAAGGATTCAAGAGCCGCATGAACCAGTTTCTCGGCATTGCAGCAAAACATAAAATCGCCATCCTCTTCACCGTATTTGATGATTGCTGGAACCCTGATCCCAAGCCTGGGATACAGCCAGCACCGGTTCCGGGAGTTCATAACAGCGGCTGGGTGAGAAGTCCTTCGAAACAGGTTCACGACGACAGCACCCAATGGAATTACCTGAAAGACTACCTGCAGGATGTACTGCGGACATTTAAAAATGATCCCCGTATTTATTGCTGGGACCTGTACAATGAACCCGCCAACTCCGGATACGGACTCAGTTCCCTTCCCTTGCTCCGCAAGGCTTTTGAATGGGCCTGGGAGATCCGTCCTTCACAACCCCTGAGTTCCGGAGTCTGGTTCATGGATGTTCCATCAATGAATGCCGCACAACTGGAATGGAGTGATGTGATCACTTTTCACAATTACAACGATACCACATCCCTGAAACAGGCACTCGACAGCCTGAAACAGCGGGGGCGGCCCGTGATCTGTACGGAATATATGGCAAGAACCAATAACAGCCGGTTTGTCACGCACCTTCCTGTATTCAAGCGATATGGTGTAACAGCCATTAACTGGGGACTGGTATCCGGCAAGAGCAATACGATATTTCCCTGGGGCAGCAAGGAAGGAAGCCCCGAACCCAAAACCTGGTTCCATGACGTGTTCCGGAAAGATGGATCGCCTTATGATGTATCAGAAACCACATTGATCCGCAATCTCACCCGTAAAAAATAAGTATGCGCTTCTTCCGACTGATCACCGCTTTTGTTTTACTCAGCACTGTTGTTACGGCGCAATCCTATGTTCCGGAACAGGCTAACCCTTGGGTAAAAGTGCAGCCCGGGGTTCCCATCAAAGCCTATGCATTTCCCCTGAAAGCGGTAACCCTGAAGGAGAGCCCCTTCCGGAAAGCCATGTCCCTCGACAGTGCCTATCTGTTATCGCTGAAGCCCGACCGCCTGCTGTACCGCTTTTATAAGCATGCCGGACTGCCTGTAAAAGATTCCATTTACGGAGGCTGGGAGTCGGATGGATTATCCGGACATACACTGGGACATTATCTGTCAGCAATGTCAATGATGTTTGTTTCCACAAAGAATCCGGAATTCAAGAACCGCGTTGCCTATGTGGTGAAAGAACTGAAACGCTGTCAGCTGGCCCGGAAAACAGGATATTTAGGCGCTATCCCCAATGAAGATACCCTTTTCGCAAAGGTCAGCCGCGGCGATATCAAGACCGGAGGATTCGACCTGAATGGAGGCTGGAGTCCCTGGTACACGGTACATAAAGTGATGGCCGGACTTTGTGATGCCTATCTCTATACCGGAAACAAGGAAGCATTGGGAATAGCTACAGGCATGGCCGACTGGACCTATAACACGGTCAATCATCTTTCGGATTCCCTGCGGCTGAAAATGCTGAATTGCGAATATGGGGGTATGAATGATGTGCTGGCCAATATCTATTCCTTTACCGGGAATAAAAAATACCTGGACCTGTCCTATAAATTCTACGATGAGTTTGTGATGGGGAAACTGGCGCAGCGTATCGATCCGCTGCCCGGAAAACATTCCAATACCAATGTGCCTAAAGCTATCGGCAGTGCCCGCCAGTATGAACTCACCGGTAACGAACGCGACAAAACGATCGCTTCCTTTTTCTGGGAGACCATGGTGCATCACCACAGTTATGTGATCGGCGGCAACAGTAATTACGAGTATTGCGGAAAAGCGGATTCCCTGAGCGACCGGCTCAGTGATAATACCTGCGAAACCTGCAATACCTATAATATGCTTAAGCTCACGCGGCATTTGTTTGCCTGGTCGCCCGACAGCAGGTTGATGGACTATTATGAAAGGGCACTCTACAATCATATCCTTGCTTCGCAGAATCCGACAGATGGCATGATGTGCTATTTTGTGCCGCTGCGCATGGGCACACAGAAACAGTTCAGCGACCCCTTCAATACCTTTACCTGCTGTGTGGGTAGCGGTATTGAAAACCATTCCAAATATGCCGAACAGATCTACAGCCATAATGGGAAAGACCAGATCTGGGTCAATCTGTTCATCCCCTCCTCAGTGAACTGGAGCGAGAAAGGGTTCAGCATTCAACAGGAAACGGCTTTTCCAAAAGATAATAAGGTATACCTGCAGGTGAAATCTGCCAAAACTCAACAGATGACCATCGCCATCCGCATACCGGATTGGGTGAAAGGGGATGTGTCGCCTGTTATATCCGTTGGCAAGAAAACACTGGTCTGGTCAGAAAGCAGAAAAGAGAACGGGTATGTCTATATTACCCAAACCTGGTCAGGCGAACGGACCGTTATTATTCAATGGCCCATGTCGCTGTATACAGAAGCCATGCCCGATAATCCTAACCGGATCGCATTCAAATACGGGCCATTGGTGCTGGCAGGCCTGCTGGGAAAAGAACGTCCGGACCCTGTGATCGGAGTGCCGGTTTTGCTGACCAGTAACCGGAATGTCAGCGACTGGCTGGTGAAAGAAGGAACTGACCTGCGTTTCCGGATGAAGGAAGTAGGCAAACCCATGGATGTGGAGCTGGTACCATTTCATACAGTTTACAACCAGTATTATAGTGTTTACTGGGATTATTTCACGCCTGAAGCCTGGAGCCATCTGCAGGCGGAATACGAAACCGAAAAGAAAAGGGAGAAGGAACTGGAAGAACGGACCATCGATTATTTCCGGATCGGGGAAATGCAGCCCGAACGGGATCATAACCTCGTGGCTACTGAAAAGTCGTATGTGGATGATGCCATGGGCAGAAAAGGACGTGAGGCTAGGGCCAATAATTATTTCAGCTTTGAAATGCCAGTTGACCCTGCCACAAAGAACAGCCTTATCCTGACCTATCTCGGCGATGATAAAGACCGCAAATTCGATATCCTGGTAAACGGGCAGTTGCTGCAAACCGTGGATTGGAAAGGAGGGAAGACCGGGAAATTTTATGACCAGGAATATGCTTTGCCCGCCAGTTTGATCAATGGACAAACCAAACTGACCATAAAGATCGATGCCCGGTATGGGAAGACTGCCGGCCGTGTTTTTGGTGCCCGCACGATCCGTACCCCTTGATCAGGATCAGGGATTGCTTTGCAGAAAGGACTTATTTTTGACCGTTCATTTATCAAAATTGTTGAAATGTCTAAGGCTATTATTATCGGTGGAGGAGTGATCGGACTCAGTTCTGCCTATTATCTCCGTAAATCCGGTTGGGATGTTACCGTACTCGACCAGAGTGATTTTCTGAATAACTGTTCTTATGGCAATGCCGGCTATGTATGCCCCAGCCATTTTATCCCACTGGCTTCACCTGGCATTGTACAACAGGGAATCCGCTGGATGCTGAATCCCAAAAGCCCTTTTTATGTACAGCCGCGGTTCAGCCTGCCGCTGATCGACTGGGGATTGAAATTCGTGAAAAGTGCTACCGCCAGGAATGTAGCGGATGCCGCCATTCCCCTGAGGGATGCTGCCCTGGTAAGCCAGCGCTGTTATGAAGACTGGGTGGCTACTCCCGGTTTTGATTTTGCGTATGAGCATAAAGGCTTGTTCGAATACTTCCTTACCAAAGAAAAAGCAGCCCACGGGCCCGAACTGGTTGACAAGGCGCTTTCCCTGGGACTCGATACCGAATACCTGAGCACTGAGGCGGTTCAGGCGCTGGAGCCCCAGACAAAACTGAATATCCAGGGCGCCGTATTCTTCAAATGCGATGCGCATCTCTATCCCAATAAACTGATGCGCAACCTCATCCAATGGGGGCAGCAAAATGGGGTATCGCTCAATCCTAATGAAGCGGTTACCGGATTCGAGAAATCTGGCAGCCGGATTACAAAAGTCAAAACAGCCAAGGCGGTATATGATGCCGATATGGTGATCATGGCCACAGGATCCTGGAGCCGCGAGGTAGCGGCCCTGCTCGATCTGAAGCTGCCACTGATGCCAGGTCGGGGTTATTCCGTAACCCTCGAAAATTCTCCTTTTAAACTCAATTACCCGGCTATTCTTGTGGAAGGAAGGGTAGCCATCACCCCCATGGATGGCAATAAGATCCGCTTTGGGGGCACCATGGAGATCACACGGACCGGTACTCCTCCGCGGATGAGCCGGGTACAGGGTATCCTGGATTCTGTAAAACGATTCATTCCCCAGTTTGATGTGCCGCTTCCGAAACCGGAGGAGGTGTGGTATGGCTACCGGCCTTGTTCTCCCGACGGGCTGCCCTATATTGGCAAGGTCAGCAAGCTGGATAATTGCATTATCGCTACCGGTCACGCCATGATCGGGCTGAGCCTGGGCGCCGGAACCGGCCTGTTTGTGAGCGAACTGGCCAATGGCAGCCCCACCAGCATGGATTTAACACCATTTAACGTGGAGCGGTTTGGATAATGCGCGAATTATCACCAATTTGCAGGTCAATTCTGCCTGTATATGAAGAAGCTATTTTCTTTTTTCAGCCTCTTGCTGGTACTGTTGTCCGCCCAGGCACAGCAACACAGCCTTGTCAAGATCTGGGAAACCGATACGGTACTCAAAGTGCCGGAATCCGTACTGCCCGACTATAAGAATAAAGTACTTTATGTTTCCAATATTGATGGACTTGACCCATGGGGGAAGGACAACAAAGGATCAATTGCCAAAGTAGGCATGGATGGGAAGATCATTGCGGTAGACTGGGTCAGGGGATTGAATTGTCCCAAAGGCATGGGCCTATATAAAGGCATGCTTTATGTGGCAGACCTCAATGAAATTGCGGTTATTGATATTGAGAAAGGGGAGATCAAGCGGAGGATCGCAGTACCCTATGCAGAACGTCTCAATGATATTACAGTTGACCCGCGTGGTAACCTCTATGTTTCCGATTCCAAAGGAAACCGGGTATATGTGGTAAAAGGAAATGATGCCACACCCTACCTCGAGAACCTGCAGGGACCCAATGGCGTATTCTGGTACCGGGATAACCTGTATCTGCTCGATAAAGGCACACTGTTCAAAGTGGAATACGACCGCAAACTCACCAAACTGGCAGAGGGTATTGAAGGGGGATCTGACGGACTCGATGCGGCCAGCCCTAAAGAGTTCATCGCTTCCGGCTGGGCGGGTATCATCTATTATATCTACCCTGATGGATTCAAGGAAACCCTGCTCGATACCCGCGGTGAGAAAATGAATACCGCTGATATCGTTTTTGATCCCGTAAGCCGGATCATTTATGTACCTACGTTCTGGAAGAACAAAGTGGTGGCCTACGAGCTGAAATAAAGCGTTCAATCACCCGAAAACCAGTAATTTCGGACTCAATTTGCTGTTTGTGAAGGGAACTTTTACCAGTATTTCATATAAGGAAACCGGCTCGTTCACACCGCTCATTGTCGATTACCTCGATGATGTTCCGGCACTCCGTTCGTTTTATGAACACCGTCCTGATGCGGCAGGCCTTTCCGCTGCCATCAAAGCCCGGGAAGCCGCTCCGGTAAACCGGACGGTTCTGGTCGAAGAACTCCGGAAACAGTATAAAGCAGTTGCTCCTGCTCCTGCAGTGAATGCGCATATCGAGTCCCTCCTGGATGCCAATACCTTCACCGTTTGTACGGCGCATCAGCCCGCCTTGTTTACCGGCACGCTCTATTTTGTATATAAGATCCTTCATGCCATCAGGCTGGCTGCGCATTTAACCCAGGAACATCCCGGTAAAAAGTTTGTACCCGTTTACTGGATGGGCAGTGAAGACGCCGATCTGGATGAATTGGGTAAATTTTACCTGAGTGGAGAAAAAATCGTCTGGCCTACCAAACAGACCGGTGCTGTTGGCCGAATGAACACCAAAGGGATCGATCTGCTCATCAATCGTATTTCCGGTGAATTATCTGTTCAACCCTTTGGTCAGGAGCTGGTCAGCCTTTTGAAAAAAGCCTATACAAGTACCGCTACAATTCAGGAAGCAACTTTTACACTGCTGCATGATCTCTTTAGTGAGTTTGGACTTATTGTGCTGATACCGGATACCGCACCGCTGAAAGCCCAGATGACCCCGGTATTTGAAGCGGACCTTTTTGAACACACCCCATCAGCTGTAACTATTCCTGTTGCACAGTCCCTGGAAAAATTATATAAAGCACAGGCACATCCCCGACCCGTAAACCTCTTTTATCTGGATGGTTCGATCCGCAACAGGATGGAACGGACGGCCACCGGTTTTCAGGTAGTGGATACTGACCTGCATTTTACCGATGTTGAAATACGCAACCTGCTGCAGTCGCATCCGGAACTGTTCAGTCCCAATGTGATCCTCAGGGGCCTTTATCAGGAAACCGTTTTACCGAATGTTGCTTTTATCGGCGGGGGCGGTGAAACTGCTTACTGGCTCGAACTGAAAGCACTGTTCCATCATTTTAAAGTTCCATTCCCTGCACTCGTACTCCGGAATTCCTTCCTTTGGGTGGAAGCCAAGTGGGCAAGTCTGGCAGCAAAAACCGGATTTACTATTGATGATTTCTTCCAGCAGGAGCAGGAACTCCTGAACCGGCTTGCCCGGAAAAACCGGAATGGGGAACTCAAACTGGACCAGGAACTGGCAGCAGCCGGTGCGCTCTATCAGCAATTGCTGCAGAAAGCAGGAGCCATTGATCAAACGCTCACGAAACATGTGGATGCCCTCAAGGCCCGTTCGTTGAAACCCATACAGGAACTCGAAAAGAAAATGCTCCGTGCTGAAAAGCGGAAATATGAAGCGGAGTTGCGCCAGATCCAGGCCGTTCGCAAGGCCCTGTTTCCGGGCAATGGCTTACAGGAACGCATTGACAACTTCATGCCCTATTATGCGAAGTGGGGCAGGGATTTCATACATACCCTCTACCAACATTCTTTTGCGCTGGAACAGCAATTCGGGATTTTTACAGAAGAGGCCTGATCAGGCATCAAAGCCATTATTCCAGCCTTCCTGTTTCAGTTTGGCTATTTTCCCGTTCACCTCATCGGTCAGTTGCTTTTTGTAAGCGGCAACTTTATCGCCTACAGTTGTATCAAATGCCCCGATGATTCCGGCCGCGAGAATACCGGCATTTTTTGCAGCATTGAGCGCTACTGTTGCAACGGGAATGCCATTGGGCATTTGGAGAATGGACAAAATTGAATCCCAGCCGTCAATGGAATTGCTGGATTTTACCGGAACACCGATAACAGGAAGGGGAGTGAGGGAAGCCACCATGCCCGGAAGATGGGCTGCTCCGCCCGCACCGGCTATGATCACTTTCAGACCCCGGTCTTTGGCCGATTGCGCATATTCCACCATACGCAATGGAGTGCGGTGGGCGGATACAACAGTCAGTTCAAAACCGATCCCGAATTCCTTCAGGATAGCTGCAGCAGGCTGCATCACCGGCAGATCGGAATCGCTGCCCATAATAATGCCAACCAGTATAGGGGAAGAAGTGCTCATGGCACGAAATTGACGAAATTTCCGGAATCCGCCTAATGGCGACTATTTTACCATATCACCCTTCAGCCGCAACAATTCGATCTCGGCCACCTTGGTCTGGTAACGGGCATTAATAAGCCGGTTATACGCGTCCGCCAGACTCAACTGGGCCACCCGCAGTTCTATGAAGGTAGATACACCCTGCCGGAACCGCTCGAGGGCGATCGTCACATTTTCACGGGCCAGGGTGATATTCTCTTCTTCCAGCTGCAGGGCCTGCTTTTGCATTTCATAATCCTTGTACGCATTACTGAGCGCCACATCCACCAGGCTGAGCTGGTTCTTGTAATTCAGTTTCGCAAAATCAATGTCGAGCCTGGCCTGTTCGATCTGCCGTTTCACATTGAAACCGTTCAGGATCGGTACAGTAAGGCCAAATCCATAGTTAAAACCACGGTTCTGGTTGAAGAGGGGGGTGAAGTTGTTGATCACCGCTTTGTTTTCCAGCCGGCCAAATGTATATCCGGAATTGAACGAAAGGATGGGGAAGAGGTCAGCCCGGCGTTCTTTAAGGGTCAGGCCGGCAATATCAATATTCTTTTGCGCCTGCAAAAGGCCCGGATTGGTTTTGGCGATCTGGCTCTGCAGCTCACCAAAATTCAATTGGGTATTGATGGAGATGCTGTCGGACACCTCGTATGTGCTCTTCAGTTCAACTGCCATGATCTGGTTCAGTTGTTCTTTCAGTTGTTCGATAAGCGTAAGCTGGTTTAAGCGGGCCGCTTTGAAAGCATTCTGATCCAGCCGGGCTTGCAGCAGTTCCGGTTTTGCACCAAGTCCCACACTCAGTTTTTTGTCAGCCAACTTCACCCGTTCTTCGCTGATCGACAACTGCTCTTCTATAGCTTTCAGTTGTTGTTTCTGCCGTACAATATTGAAGTAAGTATTCGAAACAGCGGCAACGGTTCCGATCAGCTGCACTTTCACATTGATGGCACCCAGCCGCTCCAGTTCTTCGATCCGGTCGCGGGTGGCAAACATCTTGCCCCCGTCGAATAATGTCCAGTTCAGGTTAATGGCGGCAGTAAGGTTGCTGGAACGGAGTCCGCTGGTATCCCTTTTGGTACCATTGGCCAGTTCCTGCTTCTGGGCGTTGATATTCCAGACCTTATTCGTAGTGGCATTCAGCCTGGGTAAAAACGCAGCATAAGTATACGAACGGTCGATGGCAAAAGATGTGGAGTCATTCTTGGCCATCAGAATATTATAGTTATTCTTCAGCGCGGTACCAATGGCGTCGTCCAGCGTCAGCAAGGGTTGCTGTGCCAGCAGGCCCAGGGGGAAAAAAGCAATGAGGAACAGGCTATTCCGCTTCATGTGTGTCAACCTTCTTTTTAGATGATAAGAACGAATACAGGGCTGGTACCACGAACAGGGTCAGCACCAGGGCAAATAACATGCCGCCAACGATTACAATACCCAGGGGGATCCGGCTCTTGCCGGCGGAACCCAACGACATGGCAATGGGCAATGCACCAAGCGTAGTGGCCAGGGTAGTCATAAGGATCGGGCGCAAACGGGCTACTGCCGCATTAACCGAAGCTTCAAGCTTGGTAGTACCGCTACGCCGCATCTGGTTGGCAAATTCCACGATCAGGATACCGTTCTTGGTAACCAGTCCGATCAGCATGATCATGCCGATCTGCGAGAAGATATTCAGGGTCTGTCCGAATAACGACAAGCTGATCACAGCTCCGGCCAATGCCAGCGGTACAGTGATCATGATAATGATCGGATCAATAAAGCTTTCAAACTGCGCAGCAAGTACCAGGAAGATCAGCACCAGTGCCAGGATGAAGGCAAAAGATGTATTGGAGGAACTTTCTTCAAAGTCGCGCGAAGGACCACTCAGTGATTTTGTGAAGGTATCATCAAGTACTTTATCTGCAATGCGGCGCATTTCCTTGATGCCATCACCCAGGGTTTTTCCAAGGGCGAGTCCCGCAGAAACGGTAGCACTTTTGAACCGGTTGAAATGGTAGATCGTGGGCGGGTTGGCGGTTTCCGTGATGTTCACCACATTATCCAGCTGTACCAGTTCGCCCGAACGGTTGCGCACATAAAAAGCTTTCAGATCCACTGGTTCATCGCGGTTATCGCGATCCACCTGGCCGATCACCTGATACTGCTTGCCGTTCATGATGAAGTAGCCGAAGCGGCGGCCACTTAATGCCAGCTGGAGCGTATTGGTGATATCCAGCACCGATACACCCAGTTCACTCGCCCGCAAGCGGTCGATCGTGATCTGGAGTTCCGGCTTGTTGAATTTCAGGTTCAGGTCATAGCCCTGGAATACGGGACTCTTCGTCACTTCTTCCAGGAACTTCGGCATTTTTTCCTTCAGTTTATTGAAGTCGAGATGCTGCACCACAAATTGTACGGGCAGTGAACCACGGGAGCCGAGGCCAACTGATATCGTTTGTTCCTGTACCACCAGGATCCGGATATTGGAATAGGAGCTGAACATCCGGTTCATTCGCTTCGCAACATCATCCTGTGAATGGGTACGTTCACTGGGATCCAGCAGGCCCATACTGATATTGGCATTATTGGCAGAGCCTACACCGCCAAATCCCGGTGCAAAAGCAAGTACCACACGGCGTTCCGGAACGGAGTCTATGATTTTCTGCGTCACTTCCTGCACTACACGATCCATATAATCGAAGTCTGTGCCTTCCGGTGCCAGTAAGCTGGCCCGTACCCGGCTCCGGTCTTCCATAGGCGCCAGCTCGGAAGGCAGGTCTTTACCGATGTATAAAATGGCACCTACACAGGCCAGTACCAGTGCAAAAGCCATCCAGCGGATCTTCATGAAGCCCTCCAGCGCTTTGCGGTATACGTTTTCCATTCCGGCAAAGAATGGCTCTGTGACCCGGTAGAACCAGGAGTGTTTCTTGGTATTTGATGTCAGGAAGATATTGAGTACCGGTGTAAGGGATAAGGATACAAAAGCGGAGATCAGTACAGCACCAGCTACCACGATCCCGAATTCACGGAAGAGGCGGCCCACAAAACCCTGCAGGAAGATGATCGGCAGGAATACAATGGCCAGCGTGATTGAAGTAGCGATAACGGCAAAATAGATCTCCTTGGAACCTTCACGGGCGGCTTTGTATTTGTCCATGCCCTGTTCCATCTTCTTATAAATGTTCTCCGTCACCACAATACCGTCATCCACCACAAGTCCGGTAGCGAGTACCAGCGACAGCAGGGTGAGTACATTGATCGAGAATCCGGCAATATACATGATGAAGAAGGCGCCGATCAGTGATACCGGGATATCGATCAGCGGACGCAGGGCGATCGTCCATTCACGGAAGAAGAGGAAGATGATGATCACCACCAGGCTGATGGCGATCAGGAGGGTCTCTTTCACTTCTTCCACTGCTTTACGCACAAAAGTAGTGCGGTCAAAACCGACTTCCAGGAGGATATCACCCGGCATGTCTTTCTTGATCTCGTCCAGCCGCTTGTAAACCTCATCGGCAATAGCGATCTGGTTAGAGCCCGGTTGGGCGATTACGGCTATATTGACTGAAGGGAAATTATTCTTGCGCGACATGGCTTCCTCGTTCTCCGGACCCAGTTCGGCGCGGCCCAGATCCCGGAAGCGGATGATCTTGGAAGCATCTTCCTTTATGATCAGGTTGTTGAACTCCTCTTCAGTAGTGAGTTTGCCATAGGCCTTCACCGTCATTTCTGTGGTGTTGCCGCGCACTTTACCGCCGGGCAATTCGATGTTTTCGCGATCCAGGGATTGTCGGATATCCGGGATCGTGAGTTTGTATGCTGCAAGCTTGGCCGGATCGATCCAGAGCCGCATGGCAAAACGACGGCCGATCACATTAATGCTGCTCACGCCGGAAATGGTCTGCAGGCGTTCCTGCACTACGTTCTCCGCAAAGTCAGTCAGTTCCAGCAGGGATTTCTGCTTACTCTGTATCTGGCAAAAGATGATGGGATCTGAATCGGAGTCTGCTTTTGTTACAATAGGAGGGGCATCCACATCCTGGGGCAAGGAGTTCAGGGCCTGAGATACTTTTTCACGGACATCATTCGCCGCTTTTTCCAGATCCACGCCCAATTCAAATTCAACCGTGATATTGCTGCTGCCCTGGGCACTGTTGGAAGTGATGTTACGAACCCCTGGTACACCATTCACTGCTTTTTCCAATGGTTCTGTGATCTGCTGTTCAATGATCTCCGCATTGGCACCGGTATAGGAAGTGCGCACATTCACTACGGCCGGGTCAATGGCCGGATATTCACGCACACCCAAATAGGTAAATCCAATGCCGCCGAAGATCAGGATGACGATCGAGCAGACAATAGCCAGTACAGGCCTTTTTAAACTGAGCTCAGATAAATTCATGGATCCTTATTTATGTCTGTTACTGGAGCTTGCTGATTTTTACTTCTGCACCCGGACGCAGGAACAATAAGCCTGTTGTGATCACAGTATCACCGGTATTCAGTCCCGATAATACCTGTACCCTCGTGGAATCCCGGATACCCGTTGTGATATCCGTGAACTGCGCTTTGCCACCTCTGTAAAGGATGATCTGTTTTTTCCGGCCTTGCGGAATTACGGCCAGGGAGGGGATCATCAGGGCCCTTTCATCACGGCCCATGATCATCTGCACTTTTGCAAACGCACCAGGAACCAGGAAGCGGTCGCCTGCAGCAACCTGAGCCCGAACCACCAGGCTTCGGGTATTTTCTTCAATGGAAGATTCTGTGGCCATAACAGTGGCCTTGTAATTCTCGGTGGAGCCGTCGATCTGGAAATGAACCTGTTGTCCGCTTTTCACCAGAGAGCCATATTTTTCAGGAACCGTGAACTGCAATTTCAGCTGGTTCACCTGACTGATCGTAGTCAACAGGTTGGCAGGGGAGATATAAGCGCCGATGCTGATATTCTTCAGTCCCAGACGGCCATTATAAGGGGCACGGATCTCCGTTTTACTGATATTCACTTTCACCAGTTCGATATCCGCTTTGAGGTTACTGACCTGTAATTCACTCAGGTCATACTCCTGCTGGCTGATCCCGTTTATTTTCAACAGCTCGCGCTGACGTTCGGCCGTTTTCTGGGCGATCTGCAATTGCACCTGCAGCTTGCTTAGTTGTGCCTGAAGGTCGGCATCAAATAATTTTACCAGCAGTGTACCCTTGGCAACCGAAACACCTTCCCGCAGGTTCAGCTGAATAATGCGACCGGAAATTTCAGAACGGATCTCCGTTTCTTCAAAAGGCTGTAGACTTCCCGGTACTTCAATAGAGGAGGAGAGCGGTGCGGCAGTGACCTGGTAGGCTTCCACGGCAAGGGGGCCAGTGTTTTTAGGACCTCCACCGGCGGGAGCATCTTTTTTCTCTGATTTACAAGAACTTAATGCAGCAATAACGAAAAGCATCCCGGTGATCCGGCTGAAAATTATCTTGGTCATATTAAATATTAATCACTTATTAAAGCTAAGGGTTTGGGGCCGAAACCAGCGGCTGGTTTCGATGAACGGTCATTGGACGTTTTTTGAAGCCAAAACTTTCAGCACCTGTCTGATCCTGTGGGCTTTGTGGACCAGATCCTGCCTTTGGCTGCCTAATACGGTAACATGCCCCATTTTGCGGCCTCCACGGGTTTCCTTTTTGCCATATATGTGTACAAATACATGTTCCATACCCAGCACTTCTTCCAGTCCAGCATAATGGGCAGGCCCTGAATGTCCTTCTTCACCGAGCAGGTTCACAATGGCTGCCGGCAGGATGGCATCCGGGTTGCCCAACGGATAATCCAGCATGACCCGCCAGAGCATATCAAATTGCGAGCTGTAATTTGCTTCAATGGTATGGTGTCCGCTGTTGTGGACCCGAGGAGCTGTTTCATTCACATATACTTCTCCGGCCTTGTCGATGAATAATTCAACTGCGAAAAGTCCGGGGCTTTTCAATCCTTTTACCACGGTCAGCGCCATCGCTTCAATTTTCCAGATAGTGGATTCGGGCAGGTCTGCCGGACTGATCTGGAAATCGAGCAGGTTCAGGTGCGGGTCAAACACCATATCCACTGGCGGATAAAGTGCCGTTTCCCCTTTTTCGTTGATGGCCACGATCTGTGCAATTTCCTTATGGATGCTGACCATTTTCTCAAGCACACCAGGCGCATCAAAGCCTTTGTCCAGGTCGGCAACCGTATGGATCACCTGTACGCCGCGGCCATCATAACCACCTTCGCCGATCTTGTTGACGGCTGGCAAAAAGGCGCTTTGTGCCTGCAGTTCTGCCCGGTTCTGTACGACCACAAAATCGGCAGTCTTTACCTGCAGTTTCCTGTAGAACTCTTTCTGTTGAATTTTATTCTTGATGATCCGGAGGGCTGAAGGGCGGGGAAAGATGCGCACACCTTCGGCTTCCAGCTTCTCCAATGCCTCCACATTTACGCTTTCGATTTCGATGGTAAGGGCGTCCAGTCCCTTGCCGAACTGGTATACTGCCTCAAAATCCCGGATATCGCCTTTGGTGAAATGGTGGCAAAGATGGGCTGCTGGGCATGCTGCGTCATTTTCCAGTACATGGGTTTCAACCGGATAATTCGCTGCCGCCTGCAGTAACATGCGGCCCAGCTGGCCGCCGCCCAGTATCCCGACTTTTTTCATAAACAGTTCCGTTCCTCAGGTTAAGAAGCGGGATCAGCATCCCGTTTTTTTGTGAGCGTCAAAGATACACGATCAGCAGGGAAGAAGCGGTGTGATTTCCATACTGTGCAAATTATTTTTACCTTTGATGTATGCGTCCCGATTTTCCGCATAAAACATTCTCCGACAAGCGCGGACAGTTCAGTCTGCTCATGGAAACCCTCGCCATGGATCCGCTGACACAGGCCTGATTTTGCAGCATATTATGCTGCTGCTCCCTGATCAATCGTTTGCATTTTTTTATTCTCCCAAACTGCTATTTTATGGATGCTTTACAACAACTCCATCAGCACAGCCGTACAGCTGTGGATTTTCTCCCTCTTGAAGGAACCGATTATGTGGAATTCTATGTCGGCAATGCCAAACAGGCCGCACATTATTACCGATCCGCTTTTGGTTTTCAGCCCCTGGCTTATGCAGGGCCTGAAACCGGTATGAAAGATAAAGTCAGTTATGCCCTGCGGCAACATAAACTCACTTTCGTGCTGACTACACATTTACGATCCGGAAACGAGATCGCGGATCATGTCTACAAACACGGGGATGGCGTGAAAGTGCTGGCCCTGCGGGTCAACGATGCCCGGAAAGCCTGGGAAGAAACCACTGCAAGAGGAGCCGTTTCGTTTCAGGAACCCCGGACCCTTACCGATGATAAGGGTACTGTGGTGACCAGCGGCATCCATACCTACGGCGAAACCCTGCATCTGTTCATTGAACGGAATAATTATCAGGGCGCATTCCTGCCTGGTTTCCGGGAATGGACCGATCCCTATTTCCAGACCGCTGATACCGGATTGCTGTATGTGGACCACTGTGTGGGTAATGTAGGCTGGAACCAGATGAATAAATGGGTGAATTTCTATGAAGAGGTGATGGGGTTCCGCAATATTCTCAGTTTCGACGATAAAGATATTTCAACCGAATACTCGGCACTCATGAGTAAAGTGATGAGTAACGGAAACGGGTATGTGAAATTTCCGATCAATGAACCGGCAGAGGGCAAGAAAAAAAGCCAGGTAGAGGAATACCTCGATTATTACCAGGGCGAAGGCTGCCAGCATGTGGCACTCGCCACCAATGACATTGTTGCTACAGTACGCGCCCTGCGAAGCAGGGGGGTGGAATTCCTCCGGGTACCGATTACCTACTACGATGATCTGCTGGCCCGGGTCGGAACCATTGATGAAGACCTGGAACCCCTGAAAGAACTCGGCATTTTAGTGGACCGGGATGAGGAAGGCTACCTGTTGCAGCTGTTTTCCAGACCGGTACAGGACCGGCCCACCCTGTTTTTTGAGATCATCCAGCGGAAGGGGGCCAAGAGCTTCGGGAAAGGCAATTTTAAGGCACTTTTTGAAGCCATAGAACGGGAGCAGGAATCCCGTGGAAACTTATAGTGATCAGTATCAATTTGTTAAAACCCCGGCATCCTCCGGGGTTTTCCACAATACTGGAAAACCGGACTGATTTTTGAAGGATTCTTTGTTATAATTTTAACGCGGCCGCACAGCGAAAAGAATAATACTGTGACCGGATCCTCGTTTATGAATCTGATGTTACCTATGAGAAGGTGTTTCAGTTTACTGTTGGCTGTTAGTCTGTCACTGGTCTCCCTGGCCCAGTCTTATACCCCTTCCTATACCTTTGTCGATTACCAGAAATCATTCCCCCGGATCAGCGACGCACTGAACCGCAAAGAAGATACCCTGATGAAGCAATTCCAGGAAAAGAAACTGACCTGGCCCGCAAAGTATATTTACCTGCGATCCTTCAAATACGACAGCCAGCTCGAAGTATGGGTGAAATCGGAAAAGAACGAAAAATTCCAGTTATTCAAGACGTATAAGGTTTGTGCATTATCCGGTAGCCTGGGCCCTAAACGCATGGCAGGAGATTACCAGGTACCGGAAGGATTTTATTATATCAATGAATTCAACCCAAAGAGTGCGTATCATCTTTCCCTGGGACTGAATTATCCCAATGCTTCCGACCGCATGCTGGCCGATTCGCTCCAGCCTGGAGGGGATATCTATATTCACGGCAGTTGTGTAACCACCGGATGTATCCCCATCACCAACCAGCAGATCGAAGAATTGTATATCCTGGCGGCACATGCCAGGAGCAGTGGACAGGATTTTATACCGGTACATATCTTTCCGGTGAAATACGAGAATGCCCGCAGTGTGGAATACCTCAATAAGTTCCTGAAAGATTTTCCGGAGTATACCAACCTGAATCTGGAAATGAAAAAAGCCTACAATTATTTCCAGCGTACCCAGCAGTTGCCGCTGGTACTAGTGAATAATAAAGGTGGCTATGTGGTGGATGCCGATCTCTCCGATAATATGGCTTCAGCAACACCCGCTGCATCCGAAAAAGGAATAACCGGACCGAAGCGGGAAGCCCGTGTGCTGCGTCCGGTCAATGAAGAAGAGATCGCCAAAGTGGTCGACAAATTGCCCGAGTATCCGGGTGGCAATGATAAATTCCAGACCTTTCTCGACCAGACCAGCAAAGAGATGACCAGTTACCTGAACGGAGTCAGCAAAGCCTATGTAATGGTCGAGTTTATTATTGATAAGGATGGGAAACCCTTTAACGCCAAAGTGATCAAGGGTGGAAATGAAGAACTCAATGCCAGGCTGGAATCCCGTTTCGATGCCATGCCCGCCTGGACACCCGCCACCCGACTGGAACGGAATGTTGCCGTTCGCCTGAAACAATCCCTGTTTATCGAAAAAGTGGACCCCTGATGCGGATCACGCCAAATAACAAAAAAGCCACCCGGAAGGTGGCTTTTTCTATTTAGGTAAGATCCTCAGATCAGATGATATCGAGCGCTTTTACAAACGACGTACACACAAAAGGCAGGATCAGGGTCAGATAGCTCCAATGGTCGGCGATTGAATAGATCTGAAGGGCTGTTGACGCCAGAAAGATCACCCACCAGATGGTTGTATTTTTTTTGGTTGTCGTTTCCATGTATCAGAAAATTTTGGCAAAAATAAGGATTGAACCCTGAAAATCAACAAGGGCGGAAAAGTTTTCTGGAGAAATTTACCACCCCGGCTGTCGGTCATCAACAGATATGCAAACAAAACTCAATTTGTAAATCGGGTAACTTTGTGTAATTTGTACACTTTCTATACATTCGCGAAAGTTTGCCAAAACCCTGTTGATGAAGATTCATTTTTATCTCCGGTTTCATACTCAGTTCGGCCAGTCTCTCTACATTACCGGTACAGGGAAATCGTTAGGAGAACAGGACCCCATAGCACTGGAATACCTCAATGAGCAGTTCTGGGCGTTTACGCTCGACTGGGAACCCGCCATGGGGGAGGAACTGAATTACAAATACATATTACAGCAGGCCGACGGCTCACGCATCCTGGAATGGGGCAATGACCGCTGGCTGAATGTCCGTTTTGCTACCGATAAATCGGAGATCCGGGTCTATGATACCTGGAACCATGCCGGGGAATATGAAAATGCATTTTATTCAGACCCCTTTCAGCAGGTATTATTGCAACCCAACCACCCGAAAGCCAAAACCAAAAAGCCCGGTTCCTGGTCGCATCTCTTTAAAGTGAAAGCCCCCTTGCTGAAAAAGAATGAAGTGCTCTTCCTGACCGGGAGTGGCAAAACCCTGGGCGATTGGAATACCGTCAATCCGGTTTTATTATCCCGTGAAAACGGATGGTGGAGTGTAGCCTTGAGTATCCCCCGGGAAGAATTTCCAATAAATTACAAATACGGTATCTATAATACTAAGACAGAAAGTTTTGTGACTTATGAGTCCGGTGACAACCGCTCGCTTGCCGGCGACGATACCACGGTGTTCAGCCAGTTGCATGATGGTTTTGCCCGCCTGCCCAATGCCACCTGGAAAGGTGCTGGTGTGGCGATCCCTGTATTTAGTCTGCGCAGCAAGGATTCATTCGGAGTAGGGGAATTTAATGACCTGGGCCTGCTGGTGGACTGGGCCGTAAAAACCGGGTTAAAAATGATACAGATCCTCCCGGTCAACGACACCACTGCCACCCATACCTGGCAGGATTCCTATCCCTATGCCGCCATCTCTGCTTTTGCCCTGCACCCCATTTTCCTCAACCTGGAAGCCGTTGCAGGAAAGAAGTATGCCGACCTCATCAAGCCATTGCGCAAAAAACAGAAGGAACTGAACGAAGCTCCTGATGTGCTGTATGAAGAGGTGATGCAGATCAAACTGGCAGCCCTCAAAGAGTTGTTTCAGCTGATGAAAACCGATTTCCTGAATGACCCTGGATATCAGTCTTTCTTCGAAGCCAACCGTTACTGGCTGGTGCCTTATGCAGCGTTCTGCCATTTACGCGATAAAAACGGTACGGCCGATTTCAATAAATGGACCGTATACAATACCTATAACAAGCTCTCGGTTGAAAAATATGTTTCTCCCCGATCGAAACATTATGATGAGATCGCATTTCATTACTTTCTCCAGTACCACCTGCACCTGCAGTTAAAAGATGCCGCCGATTATGCGCACCAGAACGGCGTGATCCTCAAGGGTGATATTCCCATTGGCATTTACCGCTACAGTGTGGATGCCTGGATGGAACCTGCCCTCTATCATATGGATATGCAGGCAGGGGCTCCCCCGGATGATTTTGCCATACATGGCCAGAACTGGGGATTCCCTACCTATAATTGGGAACAGATGGGACTCGACGGTTTCAAATGGTGGTACCGGCGTTTTGTGCAGATGGGACATTATTTCGATGCCTTCCGGATTGACCATATCCTGGGTTTCTTCCGGATCTGGAGCATACCCCTGCATGCTACCCAGGGTATCATGGGACGCTTTGTGCCGGCAGCACCCGTCTCGATCACAGAGTTCAGCCAGCGCAATATCCATTTTGACCACTACCGGTATTGTTCACCATTTATAAACGACCAGGTATTATGGGAACATTTCGGCCCCAATAAAGACAAGTTCATGCCTTATCTCAAATCCATTGGGAATGGCTATTATGAACTGGAGGACTTCTGTTCCACTCAAAGGGCTATCGAAGACCATTTCAATACCCTGGAATTAACTGATGAAAATAACCGGATCCGGGAGGGATTGCTGGATCTGGCCGCTAACCTGATCCTTTTTGAAGATGAGGGTAGCCAGGGCACTGCATTCCATTTCCGTTTCAATATGGAGAAAACGGCATCTTACCGGTATCTGGACGAAGGTACAAAGGCAAAGCTGCATGAATTATATATCGACTATTTCTTCCGCCGTCAGGACGCACACTGGAAACAGGAAGCCCTGAAAAAACTGCCCGCACTCAAACAGAGTACGAATATGCTCATTTGCGGGGAAGACCTGGGCCTCGTTCCCGAATGTGTTCCGGATGTAATGAAGCAACTGGGCATCCTGAGTCTGGAGATCCAGCGTATGCCTAAAGGACTCGGAGCGGAATTCTTCCATCCGGCAAACGCTCCTTATCTCTCTGTTGTAACACCTTCCACGCACGATATGAGCACCATACGGGGCTGGTGGGAAGAAGACCGGGAAAAAACACAACGCTTCTTTTCAACTGAACTCGGTCAATGGGGCGAAGCGCCGGCATTCTGTGAGGCCTGGATCAATAAAGCGATCCTGCTGCAGCACCTGAATTCGCCAGCCATGTGGAGCATCTTCCAGTTACAGGATATCCTGGGCATGAGTGCTGAACTCCGCAGGGAAGACCCGCATCAGGAACGGATCAATATCCCTGCAAATCCGAAACACTACTGGCGTTACCGCATGCATATCACACTCGAACAATTACTCAAAGAAAAAGCCTTTAATCACGAATTCCGTGACGCAGTAGCCGCATCCGGAAGATCCTGAAAGGCCTGACCTGTAATATAAAAAGCCACCGCATGCGGTGGCTTTTTACGTATGATGATCTGTCCCTGTAATAGATCTGTATATAGAGTAACGAAGGGCGTGCCAAAACGCAAAATGCTGATATTCAGCATAATAAAAACCTGACAATCCCTTTTTCTTCCCAAGCTGGGACAGCTATTTCCCTTATCGGGAATAAAAAAGAGCTCCGTTTCCGGAGCCCCTTGATCTATCCCTTTGTACTACTAATGATTTCGTTATTTTCTGTTCATGAATGATTGTACGAGCTGGAACTGTCCGTCCTTGCTTTCTGTCTGCACGAAGTATACTCCGGCAGGCCATTGGTTGCTGTTCAGCTGGCGGGTAGTGGTTCCGGCATTCAGGCTGATCAGCTCCTGCTGTAAAATCACACCTTGTGCATTCACAACTTTAACCTGTGCAGTGGCGGCCTTTTCTGCAGTAAGCGTAACCTGAACACCCGATCCGCTCTGCACCAGTTGCAGTTTCGCATTGGCACCACCTGTTTTTACAACGATCACTTTTGAAAAGCTGTTCACGCCATTATTATCCACCTGGCGGAGACGGTACTGCAGGATTCCCTGGGCCACATTCTTATCAGTAAACTGATAGCTGCGCAGCGTAGATGCATTGACACGGCCAGCCTCACGGTAAGAACCACCATTGACAGAGCGCTCTACAATGAAATAGGCATTTTCTTTCTCGTCGTACGTATTCCAGTTCAGTACCACATCGGCACCTTTAAGCAGTCCGGTGAAATTACCCCAGCTAACCGGAAGAGAAGCATTCTGTGTGGCGCTCAGGATAAAATCATCCATAATGACACCGTAGGTGCTGTTATTTTCGTTGTTGACAATTTCAACAATCACATTATTATCACTGCTGTTATCCGGAATGGAAAAAGTAAAGGAGGAAGAAGTATAACTGAATGTGGTATTGTTATATGATAAGGTGGTATTGACATACCTTGTATTGGAACTGGTACCCGTTACACGGATCCGGATGCTTACCGTAGCAGGTGCTCCATTGATACGGCGGAAAGCATTGAATGAGAGCCGGAAATTACCTTTCGTAATAGCGACCAGCTGACGCAGGCCTACTTCTTTATCCACTTCAGCCACCTGGTTGCTGCTGGATGTGCCGCCATAAACAGATTCAGGATTCACTTCAACTTTCATGCTGTTATAGGTCCAGTTGGCATTACCATTATTAAAACCCGGATTCTGTAACAGGTTCTGTGCGTTACCGGCGAAACTGCTGAGCAGGAGTGCCAGTACAAAAATCGTTTGGAAGAAGTTAGGTTGATATGTAGTATTCTTTTTCATAAGTGTGTGTTATGCCGGTATGGATACGATTGGCATGCCATTTTGCAACTGTTTGAATATCATAGAAATAAAAATTGGCACACCCGCTATTCCTTCCCATTACGGGACAGCTTTTCCGGAATTGAATCCGGATTTTGTAGTTACTTGCGGCATGATTTGCACCTGGAAAGAATATCAGCTTCCTTTTCACCACCCATTTACCATTTCCAAAGGCACGAAAACGCATCAGCCTACCTTGGTTGTGAAACTGGAACACCGAGATTGGTCCGGATACGGGGAAGCTCCTGCAATTACCTATTATAATATTACCACGGAACAGATGAGCCAGTCCCTTGCACTCAAAAAGGGATTCATTGAACGTTTTGCCCTCACCGATCCGGAACGCTATTGGCATTTCCTGCATCATTTATTACCGGGAAATCCTTTTCTGGTGTGTGCGCTGGACATGGCAGGCTGGGACCTGTTCGGGAAAATGAACCGGTGTTCCTTGATGGATTACTGGGGGCTGAAGCCGGATAAAGCGCCACTGACTGATTTTACTATCGGGATTGATACGATAGAGAAAATGGTGGCCAAGATGCAGGAGAAACCCTGGCCCGTATATAAGATCAAAGTCGGAACACCCTATGATATTGAAATGGTAACTGCCCTGCGGAAGCATACGGATGCTGTTTTCCGGGTGGATGCCAATGCCGGCTGGACCCTGGAAGAGGCTATGGACCGTATTCCCCGGTTGAAAGATCTGGGTGTGGAACTGGTGGAACAACCTCTGGCAAAGGATGACTGGGAGGGCATGAAAAAACTGATGGCTATATCCCCTTTACCGCTGATCGCAGATGAAGCCTGTGTAAGTGAAGCTGATGTGGAACGGTGTGCCGGCCATTTTCATGGCATCAATATCAAATTGACCAAATGCAGTGGCATTACCCCGGCATTGCGTATGATCCGGAATGCCAGAGAAAAAGGGTTGTCAGTAATGGTAGGCTGTATGAATGAATCAACGGTAGGTGCTGCGGCAATAGCCCAGCTTTCCCCGCTGATCGATTATATGGATGCCGATGGGCCGCTGTTACTGGCGCAAGACCTGGCCACAGGACTTGATTATGAAGCTGGTAAAGTAAAGGTATCCGGCAAAGCAGGTTTAGGGATTGATTTTACCGGAAACCTATAATTTCCTAAATTTGCGACTCCTTTACCGGTTTTCGGGATGTAGCGCAGCCCGGTAGCGCACTACGTTCGGGACGTAGGGGTCGCTGGTTCGAATCCAGTCATCCCGACCAGCCGCCAGCAGTTCTGCTGGCGGCTTTTTTTGACCCGATCATCCCCTTAGCAGCCTCATTAGTCCCCTGAATGTCCGGTTCAGTATCCTGTTCAGCATTTTTGACAGTGTTTTTACGTAAGCGGCACATATTCCACTATGATTCCACGTTAGTAGAAAGTATTTTGTAACAGAATCATTGATAAGGGATTACCATTACTTGAAACAGCTGAATTACTTCAAAAAACTGATTAGCCTTGAACAGGAAATCACGCGGGACGATAACCGGTTGCCCGTGACCAATTTCCTCATTCGCAAGGGAGATCACTTTTTTGAAATGGTGATCTACCTGCTTATACTGGTTTCAGTTTCATTCTCCACCCTGAATATCATTTTCTGGGACAACACAGAACTGGTGATCACCCTGATACCACTTCCTTTTGTCATCATTTCGCTCATTCTGTTCAAAAGAGGGTACAGGTTGCTGGCAAAATCAGTATTTATCGGCCATCTGCTCATCGTGATCACCATGCTGGTGATGCATAATGGGTTACGGACCGGAGTGGTCATTTTCTTTATTCCTGCTTTCATTACAACTATGATGATCTTCCAGGGTAATGAAAGGAAAACGGGCTACATCATCGTATCGGTATCCTTTTTTGTACTGCTCGCTATTTTTGAGAATAACCTGCACTTTGGATTCCGGGAACTGACCCCGCAACAGGTACATCGTGAATTCATCATCAACATGACCGGGGCATCATTGCTCACTTTTCTGGAAGTGTTCATGATCATCGAGATCAGTAACCGGATCCAGTTCCGGCTCATGGACCAGACCCGCAGTGTCCGTTCCAAAAATACTGAACTCGAAAAAGCCAATGCGGAACTGGATAGTTTTGTTTACAGCGTATCCCATGACCTGCGTTCACCCTTGTTGTCTGTAAAAGGGTTGCTGTCTCTTGTCTTTGAATCGGCAAAACTGGAACCGGAAACAGACCGCTATCTGAAAATGGCAGACAAAAGTATAGCCCGTTTGGATCATACGCTGCAGGAGATCCTGGATTATTCCCGTAATGCACGTCTCGAAGTGGGTATCCAACCGGTCAGTTTGTCCGGAATGGTGCAGGAAATCTATGCCGATCTGAAAATAAATGCGCCTGCATCACTTCGCCTGCTCACCGATATCAAAGGTTCGGGAATCATTCATACCGATGCTGCCCGTCTCGAAACCGTTATGCGGAATTTGATCGGTAATGCTATCAAATACAGCCGGCCGGATGCAACGGATGCCTATGTGCGGGTGACCCTCATCGAAAAAGAAGGGCAGCCCTGTATTACCGTGGAAGATAATGGGGAAGGCATTGATCCGGAAGACCTGCCCCGGGTATTTGAAATGTTTTACCGGGGTACCGCAACAAGTGTGGGTTCCGGTCTGGGTTTGTATATCTGCCGGGAAGTTCTCTCCAAACTGAATGGCACCATAGCTATTGAATCAGAACTGCACAAAGGCACACTAGTTACCATTTTATTACCCAAAGGAAATTAGTTCCTCCTGCCACCACTTGCCGATTAATCAGTAAATTTGGCCAAGGCCAGAACGGCCGCACTGATTCATGCAGCAACCCGGATTACTTACTTCTTCCATACCAGATTCATTGGATGCGCTGGCCCGGTCGCTGCAGGGCAATCTCTATTTCAATAACACCACCGCACACCTTTCCGTTCGTAAGATCTATGCAACGGATGCTTCGATGTATCAGGAACTTCCCATGGCTGTTCTGTTGCCGGCCACGGAAACGGATATCCAACTGGCGATCCGCTTTGCTGCGGCAAACGGCATAACCCTGATTCCACGCGCTGCGGGAACATCACTTGCGGGACAAGTAGTAGGTAATGGTATAGTCGTCGATATTTCAAGCCGGTTTACACAGATACTTGAACTGAACAGGGAGGAAAGCTGGGTTCGGGTGCAACCCGGTGTGATCCGGGATGACCTCAACCAATGGCTGAAACCGCATGGACTTTTATACGGGCCGGAAACCTCAACAGCCAACAGGGCCATGATAGGAGGGATGATCGGAAATAATTCATGCGGACTGCACTCGCTGATCTGGGGTGCGGCAAGGGATCATCTGATTAGTCTGACCGGCTACCTCAGTAATGGGGAAAAAGTAGTGCTCAGCCGTGATCAGACGATCCGTCCGGCTACCAATCAACCACTCAGTGCCTTTGCACAGGAACTGGAAGCCGCCATGCTGCAACTCTTACAGGATCCTGCCAACCGTGAGTTGATCCGTGCAGCATTCCCGGATCCTGCAGTGAAACGGCGCAACAGCGGTTACGCACTTGATGCAGTATTGGATGACCTGGACAATAACCATTCGCTCGATCTGTGCAAGCTGATAGCTGGTGCGGAAGGCACGCTGTTTTTTATCACCGAAGCCAAACTCGCACTGATCCCCCTGCCACCCCCTCATGCGTCAGTGGTGGCATTGCATTGTCATAGTTTAAGGGATGCACTCGAAGCTAATTTGATTGCATTGGAACAGCACTGTGCAGCATCTGAACTGGTAGATGATTATATCCTGGGATTTGCCCGGCAAAGCGCCCGTTTCCAGGAAGATGCATATTTCGTGGAAGGCCATCCCAAGGCGATCCTGATGGTTGAGTTTTTTGGCGACAGTCGGGAAGCGGTTTTGGAAAAAGCCCAGACATTGGTACAGTCCTTTATAACCGCTTCTAAAGGGTATGCGTGGCCTGTACTATACGGATCCGATACCCAAAAGGCCTGGGAAGTCCGCAAAGCGGGCCTGGGACTGATCCGGAACCTGCCCGGCACTGCACAGCCGGTCAACCTGATTGAAGATGGGGCTGTTCCGGCAACAATATTGCCCGATTATATGGATGCAGTAGACCGGATCCTGCAGCGTTATGGCATCAGGTATTGTGTATATGCCCATGCCGGACCCGGGGAGCTTCATATAGAACCCATTCTGGACCTTACCACACAAAACGGACAAAAACTGCTGCGTGTACTGCTCAGTGAAACAGCGGCATTGATCCGGCAGTATAAAGGCGCACTCTCCGGTGAACATGGAGATGGGCGATTGCGGGGTGAGTTTATTCCCTTCATGATGGGAGCGGAAGTATATGAATTGTTCCGTACCGTAAAAAAACTGTTTGATCCCCATGGCGTATTCAACCGGAACAAGATCGTGGATACTCCACCCATGGATACCCAGCTTCGATACGAAGCCGGCAAGCTCAGGCATGCCATTCCCACATTCTTCAATTATGAAGAAGCCGGTTCTGTACTGCATCTTACTGAAAAATGCAGCGGCTCCGGCGATTGCCGCAGGTCGGCCGCAAGTGGTGGGTTGATGTGCCCCAGTTATATGGCTACCCGGGAGGAAAAAGATACCACCCGTGCCCGGGCCAATATACTCCGCCAGTTTATCACGGAAAACAATGCACTGACAGGTAAAGGAGAAACTGAAGTAAACCAGATCCTTGATCTCTGTCTGTCATGCAAAGGCTGCAAAACGGAATGTCCTTCTGCCGTGGATATGACCCGGCTGAAAGCGGAATTCACGGCAGCCCAACACCGGCAGTCCGGTATCCCGTTCCGCACCCGGGTCATCGCTGGATTTGACCATAACATGCAGCTCGCGCGCAAATTCCGCTGGATCTATAATGGAATGATGCGGGTTTCAGTTTTACGCCGCCTCCTCAACCAAATGATCGGTTTTCATCCGGAACGTACCATGCCTTTACTGAGCCGGGAAACCTTACGTGACCTGTACAGGAAAAGAGTTGAACAACATACCGCAGCAGACCAAATTGTTTATCTGTTCTGCGATGAGTTCACCAACCAGCTGGATGCATCTGTTGGAGCAGATGCGCTCCGTTTCATGCAGCAACTGGGTTACCAGGTGAGGCTGGTGGAACATCCTTCCAGCGCCCGGTCTATGCTTTCAAAAGGACTGGTTGCAGAAGCAAGGGAAATTGCAGAAAAACAGGTCAGCCTGTTTGCGCCTTTGATCAATGACAATCAGCCATTGGTAGGTATTGAACCTTCTGCCATTCTGGGCTTCCGGGATGAATACCCGGACCTGGTGGCTCCTGAACTCCGGGCGGCGGCAAAGCAGCTTGCCGTGAATGTGTTTACGTTTGAAGAGTGGGTATACCGGGAAATGCAGGCAGGGAGGATTCATTCCGGCCAATTCCGGCAAAGCACCATCGAGGTAAAGGTGCATGAACATTGCCACCAGAAAGCACTCAGCAAAAAAGGACTCACTTCCCGCATCATTGCGCAACTAACCGGAACTACCGTAACTGAGATCCCTTCCGGATGTTGTGGCATGGCGGGTTCTTTCGGTTATGAAAAGGAACATTTTGAACTCTCCAACAGTATCGGCGAACTGGTACTTTTCCCGGCAATCCGGAACGCAGCTGAAAATACAGCGATTGTTGCCGCAGGCACCAGCTGCCGGCACCAGATCAAAGATGGTACCCGGATAACAGCCCTGCATCCGGCCACCCTCCTGTACCGGGCATTGCAATAAGGCTTCCGAACTTTTGAGAAGCATTTGTTGTTTACCTTTGCAACCTAATTGTTCAGCATGGCATTTTCGAATCAGCAGCAGTTTATTGAGGCGCTCGACAGGGCGGGAGAATTGATCCGTATCCGGGAATATGTGAATCCCGTCCTGGAAATCGCAGAGATCACCGACCGTATCAGCAAAACACCCGGTGGCGGCAAGGCCCTGCTGTTTGAAAATACCGGTTTTCCTTTTCCGGTGCTCATGAATGCCTATGGCAGCGAAAAGCGCATGTGTATGGCGCTTGGCGTGAATCACCTCGACGATATAGCCCGGGAAATAGAGGGTTTGTTTAAGATGCTCAGTGCGCCTAAGGAAGGGATGCTCGACAAACTCAAAATGCTCCCCAAACTGGCACAGTTTTCCAGCTGGATGCCCAAAGTGAAAAGCGGTCGAGGGGAATGCCAGGAAGTCGTGATCACAGATAACCCTGACATCACCAAACTACCGGTCATCACCTGCTGGCCCAAGGATGGCGGACCGTTTGTAACCCTTCCGGTGATTCATACGCGGGAACCGCAATCCGGTGCCCGCAATGTGGGTATGTACCGGATGCAGGTTTTCGGACCCCGTCTTACCGGCATGCACTGGCATAAACATAAAGTGAGTGCAAAGCATTTTTCAGAATACAAAAAGCTCGGCATTAAAATGCCCGTGGCAGTGGCATTGGGCGGTGATCCGGTCTATGCCTATTCGGCCACAGCCCCGCTTCCGGAAAATGTGGATGAATACATGCTCGCCGGATTCCTCCGCAAGAAAAAAGTGGAACTGGTGAAATGCATCACCCAGCCGGAAATTGAAGTGCCCGCCGATGCTGATTTCGTCATTGAAGGGTATGTGGATCCCGCTGATGAACTGATCTGGGAAGGCCCCTTTGGAGACCATACTGGTTACTATTCTTTGCCGGATTTTTATCCCCGTTTTCAAATTACAGCCATTACCCATCGCAAGAATGCGGTCTATCCCGCAACAATCGTGGGTATTCCTCCGCAGGAAGATGCCTGGCTGGGAAAAGCCACAGAACGGATCTTCCTGGCTCCGATCAAAATGACCCTGGTGCCGGAGATCACCGATATGGATATGCCGGTTGAAGGCGTGTTTCACAACCTGGTGATCACCCAGATCCGCAAAGAATATGCAGGCCAGGGTTTAAAAGTGATGAATGCCATGTGGGGTGCCGGACAGATGATGTTCAACAAGATCCTCGTACTGGCTGATGAATCGGTAAAGATCCAGGATTATGCAGCCCTTAGCCGGCATGTGTTCCAGCACCTCAATCCGGCTACAGACGTTTTGTTCTCCAACGGCCCCATGGATGTACTCGATCACAGTTGCAGCAAACTGGGATTCGGTGGGAAAATGGGTATTGACGGGACAAAAAAATATGCCGAAGAACAGGATGACCTGTATGTGTTTCCGGAACTCTCACAACTGCCGGAAGAAGCCAGCCTCTGCCAGCTTTTCCCGGAACTGAAACAGGTCAATACCCGTCTGGTAAAACAAGGCATCCCCTGTCTGGTGCTATCTGTTGAAAAAAACCGTCCCGGGCATATCCGGGAATTACACGATAACCTGTCCCGGCTGCCCGAACTGGAAGGACTGAAAATGATCCTCTATGTAGAACATACCGTTAATGCGCACGATCTTCCGGTTGCACTTTGGCGCTTTTGTAATAACCTCGACCCCAAGCGTGATCAGCACCTCAGTGTGTTGCCGTATTCAAAAGACCGGTTAAAACAAACGGCCTGTCTGGGACTGGATGGCACGATCAAAACCAAAGACCTGGATGGCTTTCAGCGCGACTGGCCAAATATAATCGTTGCGGCAGATGAAACTATTGCTGCCGTTGACGCTAAATGGGATAAACTGGGGCTGGGACCTTTCCTCGAATCACCTTCATTGAAATTCAAAGGCCAGATCTATGGCGAAGAAGCCGCAGTAAGCTGATCATTTTTTCCGGACAACCAGCGGTTCATTCAGGAAATCTGCCATTTTCTTGTAAAAATCCTTCAGGGAGGGATATGCCTGTGCCTTGCAGGAAGCCTGGTCAAACTTGATATTGATCTTGGTGATGACCTGTGAATTAGCAGCATCATACGTACAGGTACGGGTCAGCTGGATCGAATTATCAGGCATCAGCAGGTTGATGTTTTTGGGAAGTGATTCCGGCACATAGGAGGCAGGCAATTTGTAAATTCCATTGATCACCGTATTCGAAGGGCATTCAAAATTGATATCAGTAAAACGGATATCCGATATAAATGGTGATTTGGGAATGCCGGAAAAGAGGTTAAGGTCGATCAGCCGGTAACCACCGTTTTCAGGAGCCGTTACAGTAAAGTCGAATTGCTGTTCCAGGGGCAGGCTGTCTGCTGTCTTATTATTAATCGCACCGTTCTCTATTTTCAGATCGGATTCTTTCTGCCGGAAATATTTTTCGAGATAGGCCTGGTCGGATTTTGAATTGCTGAGCTGCTCCAGCCGGGTGATACGGCTGTAACCCGTACTGGTTTGCGAGAATTTTCCTTTCAGGATTCCTTCTTCATCCAAAGTGGCCATGATACCGATATAGTCTTTCTGGTTCATCTGTGGCGAGGCCAGCTGGATCAGCTCCGGTTTTTTCTTGTGAACCCTGAATCCGGTTGTATTGAGTAGTGACAGAGGAATATAATCGCTTGGTGTATACGGATCGGTGGCATCCAGGTAATAACTTTTAGTATCGATCAGTACATTGGCGATCACATGATTGAATTGTCCCTCAAAAGGGTAGGAAATGTTGACCCTGCCATGGTCATGATCGCTTACCAGCAGGGGATGCGCATCCAGGTCGGCGGCTTTCAGCAGGTTGATGAACAACAGGTTCAGTTCGCCGGTTGTCCCAGTATGATTTTCCCAAACTTTCTTGATGCCTTCCACGGCAAATTTTGATCCATATCCGTTTGGGGTAAAGGATTTTTGCATGTGGCGGTGAATGAATACCATCCGGTTATAGGGATCTGTTATCTCCTTGGCCGACTTGATGAAGGCACTGGCATCACTGATGTTTTTCTCCGTATTCCGGAAAAAATACTCGTTCATGATCAGGTCGCGGTTCAGCTCCTCCCAGGTTGTGGAGTATTTCTGGACTGAACCATAAGAAGTGACATATTGCGCCAGCTGGAAAATGACTTTCTGCCGGTAATCATCCCTTGCAAAACTCATCGGTTCATCGCGCAGGGCAGCTACATTGCGCATTTCCATGACCATCCTTCCTTCCTTTTCGAAATATTTCAGGTCAACCGGTAAAGCCGGGCTTTTAGATACCCGGTAAGCAAAAGAGATGGTTGGCAGTATGGTGAGGTCATAGTGGCTGATGCGGGTAGGCAGATCCGACTGGAAATTCCACTCCGAAAGGCCGGAATAGCTTTTCATCTGGCTCTGGTACTGGTATTCAATGATGCTGCCCACTTTTACTCCCGGCATTGCGAACCGGATTTCGGAGTACAGGTCATTCACTTTCTGTGTATGCAGGGCTGAGCGTTCCAGGTTGATGATCGTGGGTGATTCCCCTTTAATGGAATTGTATACATAGCCCTTTACATCACCGGCAAATTCAAACTGGTTCTTGCTGTAATAAGGAATACGGATGTCGGATCGGCCCAATCCCGATTCTTTCAGGATTTTGATCCGTATCCTTCTGACAGTAACCATGGAATAATCATCTGCATAATTGGTTACTGCATGGTCGAGAAGGATGATGGCATCAGCCTCTTTATCGAAGTCGCAGCTCGTCAGATCTACTTCCTCAGGCGTGATTACACCATAACCGGGGATCTGTGCCTGAACGGAATATGCAACTGCCACCCAGAACAGGACTATCAGTATTCTTTTCATCAGGGAGCCTGTTTTTTAAGGATGATTTTCTGCTGCTGGTCTTTGGTAAGCTCACTGAAAAAACGGACCAGGGCTGAGTACTGGGCTGCCGGAATGATATGATAGTCGAGCTGATAATGGCTGATACTGGTGATGGTTCTGTTGGCTTCATCCCAGCTGCACCTGCTGCTGTAAGACCCGTATGCGAATTTCAAATCATTTTTTGCCGGAATGGATTCGGCTGTATAGCCTTCTGGCACTTTGTAAACTGTAGTATCGTCCATTATAGCCGGGAAATCAAAATAATATGCCGAACGCCTGTTCTCATCAGGAGCAAGTGGATTGGTCAGGAATTTATAGATCCGTCCATTCAGGAAGTGCTTGGATCCGGTACTGAACTCCGGGATTTTTTCATAGGTCATATTCAGTTTCACTTCCGAGATATGGGCTTGCTTGTCCTGCGATTTTTCCATTACAAGTTGGTCGGGTTGTTTAATCCCCAGTTGGTTATGCAAAAACCGTAACCGGTATTGTTCATCGGCGTCGAACAGGTAGGCATTATATTCCCCGGAAAAATCTCCGGTATATGTAAATTTCATGGTTGCCGTTCCTGTTCCATCCTCTGCCATAGATATCCGGGTATGGGATGCAAAACGGTTTGCGGCTGCCTGGCTGCGGGGAGTGGGAGTGAGGATCCCACCTTTATCGGTTATCAAAAGGGCATTCCGGTTTTCCGTGAAATTACCCAATACACCAAAAGGCTGGGAACGGCTGGTGCATTCCAGCCAGATCGTATCCTTATTCAGCGGTACACAAAGGATCACATGGTTGAATTTATCCTGCGGGAAATCCTTATCCACAGCCATGCTGTTGTCGCCTGCATTGATCAGGGCATAATGGCTTTTGATATTATTCGCTTTCAGCATGGCCAGCATATAATTACTGAGGGCCTTGCAATCTCCGAATTTGTTTTTTTCGACATAACCCGCAGGAAATGGTTTCATGCCGCCGATGCCGAGCTGGATGCTCACATAACGGAAATTCTCCTGTAGATACTGGTACAGGATCCTTACTTTTTCCCGGTCAGATCCTGCATTGGCCACCAGGTTTTGGTAAAAACGGGCCTGCTCCGGACTGAATTCATCGGTACCCTTGTTCAGGATGGTCTGCCACTCGCCATAACTGGCCCAGGTACTCATATTCCCGGCATAATCATCCATGACAAAGCGGGTAGGGGCGATATAAACAGTCGGATAATCTTCTTTTGCCGCACCTCTTTCCCGTTTCAGGGCTGGCACCTGTGCCACACTCCATTTATAGACCAGGATATTCCCGTTCTGGGTTACGGCCGGCTGGATCGTTGTCAGGTAATTCTTATACCGGATCCGGTTACTGGTGTCGGTTGTAATGGTGTACTCCCTTTTCTGGATGGCATATTCCGGGGAAGAGGGGGTGAAATCCGGGAATTCTATAAAACCATCGTAATTCACCTCATAATTGATCTCCATGGTCACTGGATAGGCACCCGGATTCAATGTAGCATAAATGATTTTACCATCCGTTACGATGGAAAAACCATCATAAGCACTTTGCTGGTGCAGATCCCTTTTCCGGTTTTTCTTGATAAAGACCCCGTTCTGGTCAAAAATATTGAGTTCGATATCATCGATCTTTACAAACTTGTCGGTATAGGCATAAAAAGTGAGCTGGTCATCCGCCTTGTCATTGAATACCGTTACCACTTTACGGATGGTTTGTTTCCCTTTGCCTGGGCCGGTAATGGTAAAATGAATGATCTCCTGCTGCAGGATGGCATTGGCATTCTTTCGCAGGCTGTCGGGTATATTGGCAACGGCATATTCCGGCCTGATCTGCGCTGAAAGGGATTGCAGGGAGAACAGGATCAGGAAAACGGCAGCGGCATGTTTGTTCATGTGTATCTGGATTAAGGCCTGGGACGGGGTTGTGCTTTTTTACGGAATACGACCTGTTCGTTCAATAATGCATAGAGTTTCTTATAGAAATCCTTCAGTTCAGGATACTCCTGCAATTCATAAGTAGGTCTTGCAAATTCAAGTGTGATCCGGAAACTCAGTTTGTTACCTGTTGCATCCATGATCCTGCGGAAGACGATGCTGGTATCGGGCATGATCATCATGGTGTTTTTGGGGACTTCCTCAAATACATGGTCTTCCGGTATGCTGAAACTGCCGGCCATCAGGTAATACTGGTTATAGCCGAAATCCACATCGGTCTGCCTTTTATCAGACACAAAGGGATTTTTCTCAATGCCGGTAAACAGGTGTGTATTGAAATATTTGTAATCGCCGGAACTGCTGACCGGAACCGAGAACTTGAATTTCTGGTCGAGGCTGAATGAATCGTTATCCAGATTGGAAAAACTGAGGTCCGTCACTTTCACGGGCTGTTCTGCTGTGGCCAGGAAAGTGGAAATGAATTTATCCTTATTGTCTTTGGCCAGGTTCATACGGTCGTTACGCGCGTAGTTGAAACTGCTTACAGCAGCTTCACCTTTCAGCTCGCCTTCTGGTGTTACAGTTGCAAGCATGCTCACCATTTGTTTGGCTGTCATGCGGCCGTCCCATAATGTGATAAAACCCGCTTTTTCCTTGTCAACCAGAAATGCATCTGTGCCCAGTACATCTTCGGGGATCAGGTTGGGTGGATTGAACTTGTCGGATGCATCCAGGATAAAGACTTTTTCACCCGCCTGAGCATATACCACCAGCGTATTGAACTGGCTGAGCATGGGGTAGGCGGTGATCAGTTTACCATGACTGCGGGTACTTGCCAGGATCGGATAGGCTTCGATTTCAGCATCCCGGAGCAGGTTCAGCAGGATGATATTGATATCTCCGGTGGTGCCAACCCCTTTTTGCCAGCATTGTCTGGCGTTTTCGCAATAAAAATCACGGACTCCGTTCCATACCATTTTTTTCTGGACATGGCGGTAGATCTGGATGATCTTCTCTTCCGGACTGGCACCCGAGCGGATGATGTCCTTCATCTGGTCGCCGGAAGCAAAATTGCGCCGGATCTGCTGGCCGAAGATCGCATTATCCATCAGGGATTCTGCCAGCTGTGGCCAGTCTTTCCGCAAACTGATCGGTGCCATATTCGGATAATCGATCTGCGATAACTGAAATTCCACCCGGGCAATGAAATCACGGCCGGCACCCATATAGGGCTCGGTCTTGAATGCGGGAAGATTCCTTACTTTATAAAAATATTCATCAGTCCGGAAATTTATTGTTCCCCCGGAAAGATTTAATGTCCGGTGGTCTTCACTGCGTTTTGATTCAACAGGCTGCGAAGAATGCTGGGAAGCAAAAAACTTGAAGTATTCCGGAAAAGAAGCATGGAAATAACTCAGGCGGGTGGGAATATCATTCTGGAACACCCAGGGATCGATCCGGGTTACCGCATCACGGACCAGGCCATAGCGGAACTCCAGGATGCTGCCCACTTTTACATCAGGAAAAGTAAAGGTGATCGTGGTGTAGTGCTCTTCCTTTTTCTGACGGAAAAAGTTGCCTTTTTCAACTTTGGATTCCTTGATATTGCCGGAAGCATCCAGATTATAAGTGACAGCATCAAGATCCACGATCCGTTCGAGTCCGTTATCGCTGTAAAAGGAGAGCTTCACATCGGCTTCACTGAAACCACTTTCTTTCAGGATCTTGATCCTGCGGCGGATATCGGTTCGGGTCGACAATACATCGGTAATTCCCCGGTCATAACTCAACTCACCGGTTTCCAGCAGCATCAACGCTGCGGCATCTTTTTCGAAATCACATTCTTTTAACTGCAGATCAGCTTTGTCGATTTTTCCCCAACCGGGAATCTCCTTATCTTTCTGGGCTATTGCAGGAACTGCTGTGTAGAGGAAAAGGACGAAGATCAATAGTTTTCTCATCTGCAAGGTTTTAGGTTATGCATTAAATATAGTAAAATATTTCAAATTCAGATACGCATGCACGTTAAAAAAATATTCATTCTTATTTATCTGGCCCTGACCAGTTTGCTTTCTTATTCACAGCATGCCGGTAAAAAGGATGCAAACCAGAAGAAATTACATAAAACACCGGTTGCTCAGGCCAAAACCCTGCTCTGGCAGATCAGTGGAAACGGACTAAGTGAACCCTCTTATCTGTTCGGCACCATACATATCATGTGTGCCAATGATGCTGTGGTAAGCCCCGAACTCAATGCGGTTGTCACAAAGGCGAAAGACATCTATCTGGAACTGGATATGGATGATATGCAGCAGATGGCCGGTGCCCTGAAGTTCCTGCGCATGAACGACGGGATGAAGCTGTCTGACCTGCTCTCTGAAGAGGAATTCAAAAGACTCGAAACCTATTTCAAGACCCACAAATCTGTAATGCCGTTTTCCATGATGAACCGGTTCAAACCCTATTTTATCAGCTCCCTGGTGGGAGAGGACTTCATGGACTGTCCCACAAAAAAAGGAATGGAACAGGCGATCATGGATAAGGCAAAGACGGGTAATAAAGAGATCAAAGGACTCGAAACCCTCGAATTCCAGGCGGGTATCTTCGACAGTATTCCTTATGCGAAACAGGCCAAAGACCTGATCAATTATATTGACAGTGCGGCTTCTTATGGAAATGTGATGGCTGAAATGCTACAGGTGTATAAGGCTCAGGACATTGAAGCGATGCAGGCCCTGACGGCCAGATCTGATCCGGGTATGGAAAGCTATATGGACCTGTTGCTGTATAGCCGGAACCGGAACTGGGTGAAACAACTGCCCGCGATCATGTCCAATGGTACCCACCTTTTTGCTGTAGGTGCCGGCCACCTGGGCGGGGAACAGGGTTTGCTGAACCTGCTCCGGCAGCAGGGTTATACAGTTACACCTATGAAGAATACGATCAAGTAATAGCCAGAAAAAAGGTTCATCCCTTAACAGAATGAACCTTTGAATATAGATTGCTTTCTTGCTTAGAACTGCTCGAGTCCGCTGAAGAAGAACGCACCCTCAATAGCTGCATTTTCATCACTATCGCTGCCATGTACGGCATTTTCTCCCACAGAAGTTGCATATAATTTACGGATCGTGCCTTCAGCAGCCTGGGCCGGGTTGGTGGCACCGATCAGCGTACGGAACGCTGCAACCGCGTTTTCCTTTTCCAGGATGGCGGCAATAATGGGGCCGCTGCTCATGAATTCCACCAGCTCACCATAGAAGGGGCGCTCCTTGTGTACTGCATAAAACTCTCCGGCTTTCTCTGCACTCAGTTTCGTCATTTTCAGGGCTACCACACGGAAGCCTTCTTTGATGATCCGGTCGATGATGGCACCGCCATGCCCGTTTTTCATGGCATCCGGCTTGATCATGGTAAACGTACGATTGCTCATAACTTTGGTATTCAAATTTTGCCGCAAAGTTAACTCAAAATGGCGAAAGCCCCCAGCAACAACTAATATTTTGAAAATGAGGCAGAATTCCGCAAATTTGCGGTCATTTAATGAAACCGGTACAGGAACTATACCCTCTCTTGAAAACACCACGTAACGTGGTGATTACCACCCATCAAAAGCCCGATGCCGATGCCATGGGATCTTCCCTGGCCCTGACAGGCCTGCTCCGTAAACTGGGGCACCAGGTTACCGTGATCTCACCAACCAACTGGGCCGGATGGCTGAACTGGATGCCCGGGGTCAATGAAGTGGTCGACTTTGAACTGAACAAGGAAAAAACGGCAACAATCCTGCAGGAGGCCGACTGGCTGTTCTGCCTGGATTTCAATATTTTTCACCGGACCAAGAACCTAGCTCCGCTGCTCGCCGCCGCCACTTGCACCAGGATCCTGATCGATCACCACCAGGAACCCGACACCCCGAATTTCGACTACGGGATCAGTGATACGGGCAAGAGTTCCACCTGTGAAATGATCTTTGATTTTATTGCAAATAGCGGCTATACCGACCTGATTGACGAATCGTTAGCTGAATGCCTATACGCGGGTGTTATGGCAGATACCGGTTCCTTCCGCTTCCCTGCAGCCCATGCCGGCGTGCACCGGATGGTGGCAGTTTTAAAGGAAAAAGGGTTAAAACATACGCAGGTACACGAAAATATCTACGACAACTTTCTGGAGAACCGCCTTCGCTTTATTGGTCACGTACTGATGAACCGGATGGATGTGAACTATGAATACAATACGGCCCTGATCGCCATTTCCAAAAAAGACCTGCTGCGGTTTCATATCCGTACCGGGGATACCGAGGGGCTGGTGAATTATCCCCTCAGCATCCAGGGGATCAAAATGGCTGCACTGGTAATCGACCGCGACGAAGAAAGAAAATGGAGCTTCCGGAGTAAAGGTGACTTTGATGTCAATACCTTTGCGCGGACGCATTTTGAAGGGGGCGGACACTTTAATGCCTCAGGAGGCCGGAGCAGCGACTCACTCGAAGAAACGGTTAGTCACTTCAAGAAAGTCATAAAAGAGTATCGTTCACAATTACAATAATCAATAAAAATGAAAAAATCCCAGCTGATCCTTTTCAGCGCTCTCGTCATGCTGCTGGCTGCCTGTGGTGGTAACAGCTATAAACGCACCAAGAGTGGCCTGATGTACAAGATCATTTCTGATGAAAAGAACCCCGTTGCCAAACAGGGCCAGTTCATCAAATTCGAATATGTCCAGAAGATCCGCGACTCCGTCCTGTTTTCTTCCGAGCTGAACGGACCTGCTTATGTTCCCGTAGATACATCCGGCCGCAACGACTACAATCCTGAAGAGATCTTCAAGTTCCTGCGTAAGGGTGACAGTGCTGTGGTGATCATTGAAGCAGATACCATCCGTAAGAAGAATAATGGCGAATTGCCTCCCTTCCTCAAGCCGAAGGATAAAGTGATCCTGACCCTGAAAGTGGTGGAAGTATTTGCCACTTCTGAACTGGCAGATGCAGACCGCAACAAGGAAGTGGAAAAGATCATGAAAGTTGAAGAAGAAAAGGCCAAAGTGCAGAAAGTGGCCGACCTGAAGATCCTGAACGATTACCTGAAGTCTAAAGGCATCACTGCCCAGTCTGCCCCCAATGGCACTTTGGTGGAGATCCTCAAACAAGGCGATGGCCCTGCATGTGATTCCGGCAAATATGTAACAATAGCGTATACCGGACAGACCCTGGCCGGAAAGGTATTTGACTCCAGCATTGATCCCAAGTTTGGTCACCCCGGACAGCCTTATTCCTTCGTGATGGGCAGCCCCCGCGGCGCCATCGCCGGCTGGAATGATGGCCTCCGTCTCTTTAAGAAAGGCGGTAAAGGCCGTCTCTATGTACCCTCTTCGCTGGGTTATGGAAAACGTGGTGCTGGCAATGACATCAAACCGGATGAAAACCTGATTTTTGATGTGGAAGTTGTGGATGTGGCTGATAAAATGCCCGATCCCCAGATGCCCCCCATGCCGGATACAACCGTACGCAAAAAATAAGCTCCCCGAATTCTTTTATAGAAGGGCACCCGATCAGGGTGCCTTTTTTTATGCCTGCCGGTAGGCTTCAGTCAGGATGACCGTTTCAAGGGCTTCTTTTACATCATGAACCCGGAGCAGGGAAGCACCATTCAGTAATGCCAGTGTATTCAGTACGGTGGTGCCGTTGAGGGCTCCTGCCGCATCTGTTCCCAGGGTCTTGTAAATTGTAGATTTTCGCGAGAGTCCTGCAAGAATGGGCAGCCCGGTTACTTTAAAAGCAGACAGCTCTTTCAGCAGGCGGAAATTATGGGAGATGGTTTTTCCGAAACCGAAGCCAGGATCGATGACCAGGTCGCGGACGCCCGCCCTTTTGCAGGCAGCGATCCGCTCGATCAGGAAATCGAGTACTTCCAACGTCACATTTTCATAGACCGGATCTGCCTGCATGGTTTGGGGCGTACCCTTCATATGCATCAGTATATAAGGAACCTGAAGGGCTGCCACCGTTTCCAGCATGGACGGATCCATCAGTCCGGCACTGATATCATTTACCATATCGGCACCAGCGGCAACTGCTTCCCGGGCAACTGCAGCATAAAACGTATCCACGGAAATCCAGCAGGAAGGATAGGTCTGGCGGATGGTTGCTACGACCGGAAGCACCCGTTCCTGCTCTTCTGTGGCGGATAATAACCGGCTCCCGGATCGGGTGGATTGTCCGCCAATATCCAATAGCGCGGCACCGGCTTCCAGCATGGCTCCCGCCTGTTCAACCGCTGCTGAAGTATCAAAGCGGCTGCCAGCATAAAATGAGTCGGGAGTGATGTTGAGAATGCCCATCACCTGCGGTTTATCCACAACCCACAACCGTCCCTTACTGTTCAGCGTAAACATTGCCCCTGAATTGTTATTTTTGAGGAGTAAAATTGAGTAATTATTTCCAATCCGGCCCTGAAAACCGGCGCAGCACTTTTTATGAGCGAATTAACTGAATTTATGACGGCACCCGATACTTCGACCGAATATGCACAGGCGATCCGTGATTGCAGGGATATCTTCCTGAAAAAGGCAAAGGATTATGGCACTGCCTGGCGTGTACTGCGGGTCATTTCCATAGTAGACCAGATCTTTATCAAGGCACAACGGATCAAAACCATCCAGCAGAAAGGCAGCCAGAAAGTAGGTGATGATATTGCCAGCGAATTCAAGGGGATCGTCAATTATGGCGTGATCGGACTGGTGCAACTTGGTTTCGGCAATGAAGCCGTGGAAGAACTGCCCCTCGATAAAGTGGAGTTGTGGTATGATGAAAAAACGGAAGAAGCCCGTGCCATCATGATGAATAAGAACCATGATTACGGGGAGGCGTGGCGTGATATGAGCCAGGAAAGTTTTGTAGACCTGATCCTCATGAAGCTCATGCGTATCAAACAGATCCTGGTCAATGATGGCAAAACCCTGATCAGCGAAGGAATTGACGCCAATTTCATCGATATCATGAATTATTCCCTATTCGCCCTGATCCTGATACGGGAAGGAAAGCATGCGGGGTAGGAGAACAAGATGTGAATTGATGATCGACAATTTTATTCGTCATTCCGGCCCCCAACGAAGTTGGGGGGAATCTCATCCTCCTTCAATAAGGGTCATTTTTATGAAAACAGTTTTAACCATAGTACGCTATCTAGTAGGCATCCTCTTTATTTTCTCCGGGCTGGTAAAGGCCAACGATCCTCTGGGACTCAGCTATAAAATGCAGGAGTTCTTTGAAGTATGGGGCATGCACTGGCTCAATGATTATTCGCTGATGCTCTCGGTGGCCATGATCGCATTCGAGATCGTGGCCGGTGTGGCCGTGATCCTGGGCTGGCAGATGAAACTGTTCAGCTGGCTTTTACTCCTGCTGATCATTTTCTTCACGTTCCTTACGGGATATGCCGTGCTCTCCGGAAAAATCAAGGAATGCGGGTGCTTCGGCAACTGTATACCGCTGACCGCCTGGCAGTCGTTCCTAAAAGACCTCATTTTGCTGGTACTTATCCTGCTGATTTTCCGGTACCGCAATTCCATAAAGCCGGTATTCATCACCAGTAAAAGTATACTATCCCTGACCCTGGCCACTGCAGGATCACTCGGTTTCATGTGGTATACCCTCAACTACCTTCCAGTAGTGGATTGCCTCCCATATAAAGTGGGCACCAATATCCTGGGCAGCATGAAAATTCCGGCTGGTGCCCGTCCCGACAGCACCGTGATCACTTTTGTATATACAAAGGGTGGGAAAGAGATTGAATTTACGGCAGACCAGTTTCCGGCCGATTTTAACGATACCACTTATACATTTGTTAAACGGTACGACAAAGTGGTACGTGCCGGAGATGCCACACCCGCTATCAAGGATTTTGAACTGATCGGACAAGGCGGAAAACCCGTCACAGAAACGATCCTGAATGCTGAAGGTTATAAGCTTCTGCTTTTCCTCAAGAACGATTACCCGCAGGGAGATTGGCTCAGCCAGGCCGATATCATTGGCCAGGAAGCTGCCAAAGTGGGCATTGCCCGTGTACTGGTAACCAGTATTGCATTGGAGCAACTCTATAAAAACGCGCCTGCTGTATTTTACCGTTTTGAACCGGTGATGTGCGATGCTACTGCTGTGAAAACTGCAGCCAGGGCCAATCCCACTTTAATGTTATTGAACAGAGATACTATTCTGCAGAAGTGGAGTTATAAAGATCTTGATCAGGCTTTGCTTACGATCAGGAATATGTACAAAAAGTACTGAAGCCTATGTTAGTCTACCTCCTCCGGCGCAGTGTGTATGGCATCCTTGTCCTGCTGGGAGTGGTAGTGCTGGTGTTTCTGTTGTTTCAGGGTTTCGGTGATCCGTCCCGGCTGGTCATGGGACAAAGAGCCGATGCCGCCACACAGGAGAATATCCGAAAAGAACTCTATCTCGATCAGCCCCGCTGGAAACAATTCCTGCTTTACCTGAATGATATTTCCCCCCTGGCCATTCATACCCGCGAGGAAATCGGGAAAAAACAACTCCACGGTTTCTTTGCAGGAGGAAAAACCGTGATCGCCCTCAAATGGCCTTACCTGCGTCGTTCTTACCAGTCCAAACGCAATGTGGGAGAACTGCTGCTGGAAGCATTACCCGGCACCCTGCTACTTGCAGTGGCGGCAATGGTCATCGCCTGTTTGCTGGGTATACCGCTGGGTGTACTGGCTGCCGTTCGGAAAGACAGCTGGATGGATACCTCAGCTGTCTTTACCGGGATACTGGGTATATCTGCACCGTCCTTTTTCATGGGGATCATTATCGCTTATGTTTTTGGTTACCTGCTCAGCAGTTATACAGGATTACATATGACCGGCAGCCTGTTTGACACGGATCCCTTCACCGGCAGGCAGTTGCAACTCAGCAATCTGGTGCTTCCGGCAATAACCCTTGGCATTCGCCCACTGGCCATTATCACCCAGCTGACCCGCAGTGCCATGCTCGATGTGCTGGAGCAGGATTTTATCCGTACTGCTTATGCAAAAGGACTTCCCAAATGGATGGTGATCTGGAAACATGCCCTGCGCAATGCCCTCAACCCGGTGATCACCGCAGTAACCGGATGGTTTGCCGAACTGCTGGCAGGTGCCTTTTTCGTGGAATATATCTTTGGATGGAAAGGGATCGGTAAACTCACGGTAGACGCACTGGAAAAACTGGATTTCCCCGTGGTGATGGGAGCAGTGTTGCTGTCCTCTTTCTTTTTTATCCTGGTTAATATCCTGGCCGATATCTGTTACGCATGGGTTGATCCCCGTGTGCGACTGAACTGATCTTGTCTTACATTCGCAATTGAACCCCGCCGGTTCCCTAAAACAGCCATTATGAAGAAATTGCCCATCCTGTTGCTGGTGCTGCTCGGTGCCTGCTCTCATAAACTCAGTCCGGAAAAGGAATTCAGCAAATCCCTCTTCAAAGCTTATGATCATACAGCGGAAAACCTGTTTTCCCGGAACATAGAAGGGCCCGCCGTAGACGCTTCAGGCAACCTCTTTGTCGTTAATTTCAAGAAAGACGGCACTATCGCCAAAGTGCATCCCGACGGCAAACCGGAACTCTTTGTAGAACTGCCCGATAAAAGTATTGGCAACAGCATACAGTTTACTTCGGCAGGGAATATGCTGGTGGCAGATTTCAGCGGACATAATGTGCTGGAAGTAAACAGCCAGACCAAGGCAGTTTCCGTATACTGTCACGATGAACGGTTCAATCAGCCCAATGATATCTGTATCAGTAAAAAGGGGATCGTTTTTGCTTCCGATCCCAACTGGCAGAAACAGAACGGGCAGATCTGGCGGATCGGCCCCGACCGGAAAGCCGTGTTGCTGAAAAAAGATATGGGAACCACTAACGGCATCTGCCTGAGTCCGGATAACAGGATCCTCTATGTGAATGAAAGCATCCAGCGCCGCATCTGGGCCTTTGATGTGGATGAGAAAGGCAATATCAGTAACGAACGGATCTTTGCCGTTTTCGATGACTTCGGATTCGATGGCATGAAATGCGATGTAAAAGGGAATCTGTATGTAACCCGTTATGGCAAAGGTACCGTTGCCATTATCAGTCCTTCCGGTAAAACCATCCAGGAAGTGGAACTCAAGGGAAAGGATGTCAGCAATATTACGTTCGGTGGAAAGGATTTCCGCACCTGTTTTGTTACGCTGCAAGACCGTAAATGCATGGAAAAATTCAGGACAGATATTCCCGGAAGGTAAATCAGAGAATCACCACTTCAGTTATTGTATTCCCCCCGAAAGCCTCATTAACCCGATGGATGATCTGTTCTTTCTGGTACAGGAGTTCCTGTTTCAGCGGAGCCATGGTGGTGGTGATATAAAGGGTCTTGCCGTGGATCTGGATCTTCTCTGTGTATTTGGCGATGGTTTTTCCCATCAGCTGCTCCCAGATCGCTTCGATCTGTAATGCCTGGATGGAGCCCTTGATCCGGCTCTTGTCCAGAAATTTTTGCAAAGCATCACCTAACGAATATTCACCCATTGTGTAAAGGTACGAAAGTACTATAATCGGATCAGTTCTACCGGAACGCCGATTTCCAGGAAATGCGCCCGGATACGTTCTTCATGGGTATCAGTTATAAAGACCTGTCCCTCATTCTGCAGGCAAACCGCTTCCAGCAGGTTATGCATGCGTTGGGCATCCAGTTTTTCGAATACATCATCCAGGAGCAGGAGAGGAGGAAATCCTTTCTGGTCTTTCAGCAGGTCAAATTCAGCCAGTTTGCAGGCGAAAAGCAGGCTTTTGCGTTGTCCCTGGGATGCCACCTGCCGGAAAGGCTGGTCGCCCAAACGGAACTCCAGGTCATCTTTATGAATACCCGAACGGGTGCGCTGGAGGATGAGGTCTTTTTCCCGGCCCGCTTTTAAAAGTTGCAGTAAGGGGGCAGAACGCAGTTGGCTCTGGTACAGGCAGTGCAGGGATTCTGCGCCTCCGGAGATCTGCTGGTAATGTGCATTGATCCGGGGAATCAGTTTGTCCAGAAATGCAGCACGTCTCTCATAGAGCGCCGTTCCTGAGGCGTAGAGCTGGTTGTCGTAAATATCCAGCAACGCGTTATCGGTCCGTTCGTCCTGTTTCAGCAAACTGTTCCGCTGCACCAGTATTTTGTTATAGCGGCCCAGCAGTTGCAGGTATTCCGGATCCAGCTGGGAGAACAACATATCCATGTACCGGCGCCGTTCTTCACTGGTACCTGTAATGAGCAGGGTGTCGTCCGGGCAGATCATCACTACTGGAAAACGGCCGACGTACTGCGATACCCGGGTAATGGGTTCCGCATCGAGCTGCAATTCCTTTTTCCCGGTTTCCCGTAAAATGGCGGTAAACTGGTGTTGCCTGCCATTACAATCCAGTTGCGCATCGAGCCGGAAACCCTGAAAACCCTGATGGACCAGCTGTTGCTCCGTTCTGGTGAAATAACTCCTTGAAAAACAACAGTAATGGATGGCATCCAGGAGGTTGGTCTTGCCCACACCATTTTTTCCACAGATTCCGGTGACCCGGCTGTTAAAGCGGTACTGTCCGGATGCATAATTCCGGTACTGCAGGAGGGAAAGGGAGTGTAGGTAAAACAAGTGATTTTGAATGAGCTTGCAATATACACTTTAACCCTTTTCCCCTTATCTTTGCCCCCGCCGAACCGGCACCGGAAAGGCACCGAAACAATTAAAACTCAAACTGTGGCGACCCGTTTTTCAAAAGAAACCTACCTCTACTGGTATGAGCTCATGTTCCTGATCCGTCAGTTTGAACTGATGGCCGAGGAGAAGTACAAAATGGAAGGCAAGATCCGTGGCTTTTTCCACGCCTATGTGGGCCAGGAAGCCATCGCGGCCGGTTGTATGACTGCTACCCGCCTCGAAGACCCATTTGTAACCGGTTACCGCGACCACGGTCTTGCACTGGCTAAAGGCATGAGTCCCGAAGCCTGTATGGCCGAACTGTATGGAAAAGCTACCGGTTGTGCCAAGGGTAAAGGAGGAAGCATGCACTTCTTTGGAAAAGACGTGTTCTTCTTTGGCGGTCACGGTATTGTGGGTGCCCAGATCGGTACGGCAGCCGGACTGGCTTTTGCTGAAAAATACAAGGGCAACGACAATGTAGCCCTCGGTTTCTTTGGTGATGGTGCAGCCCGCCAGGGTATGCTCCACGAAGTTTTCAATATGGCGATGACCTGGAAACTCCCGGTGATCTTCATCTGCGAGAACAACAATTACGCCATGGGTACTTCCATTGAACGGACCAGTAACGTGGTGGATATCTACAAACTTGCTGATGCATATGAAATGCCGGCCGACTCCGTGGATGGCATGAGCGCAGAAGCTGTTCACGATGCCATCGCACGTGCAGTGAAACGTGGCCGCGAAGGAGACGGACCCACACTCATCGAATTCAAGACCTACCGCTATAAAGGCCACTCTATTTCCGATCCGCAGAAATACCGGACCAAGGACGAAGTGGAAGAATACAAACAGCGCGACCCGATCTCCATGGTGCTGAATACCATTTACGCCAACAATTTCGCAACGGCTGAAGAGATCGAAGCCATCAACAAGCGCGTGAACGATAAAGTGGCCGCATCTGTGAAATTTGCCGAAGAGAGTCCCTGGCCCAATGATGATGAAGTACTGAAGGATGTTGTGGCCGAACCCAATTATCCCTTTATTGTCGATTAATTACCCGATCCCGTATATTCAAAACAAGCATACATGTCTACTGAAGTGAATCAACCTGCTGCCAGCAAATCCACCGAAGAAAAAGTAGTGGAAGGTACCCAGCAGTTCTGGAGCAAGAACAGCAAAATCATCACCGCTCTCGCCATTGGTATTGTACTCGGCGTTGGTGGCTACCTGTCTTACATCAATTTCATCAAGAAGCCTGCTGAAAACGAGGCTAACGAAGCCATCTGGACAGCCCAGCTGAATTACAAGAACGATTCTTTTGCCCTTGCCCTGAATGGCGATGGCTCCAAAGCCAATCCCGGTTTCCTGAAAGTGATCAGTAAACACAGCGGCACCAAAGCAGCAAACCTGGCCCATTTCTATGCCGGCAGCTGTTACCTTGCCCTCGGTGATTTCAAGAATGCCTCCAAATACCTGGAAGATTTTTCCACTTCAGATAATGAACTCCAGCTCCGCAAATTCGGTTCTCTGGGAGATGCTTATGCTGAAGCCGGCACTACAGACAAGGCTATCGAAAACTACAAAAAAGCCGCAACTGTATTCGAAACCGACGAAACCAGCTCTTCCGAATACCTGTTCCGTCTGGCACAGCTTTACGATAAGCTGGGTAAAACCAAGGAAGCCATTGAAACCTTCAATGCGCTGAAAGAGAAATTTCCCCTGACACTCCGTGCTGCTGAAGCGGACAAATACCTTGCCCGCCTCGGTGAAACCAAATAAACCATGGCACAGGTAAACCAGAGTAATCTATTTCAATTCGACGCAGGCATTCTGAATAAGGATGCCTGTGTTGTTATCGTACGTACGGAATGGAATCATGCTATTGTGGGTGAACTCGAAAATGGCTGTATCCGCACACTGGAGGCCGCCGGAATTCACCAGCACCCGGTGATCACGGTTCCCGGCGCATTTGAGATCCCTTTCGCCATCAAACGCTATTTTGAAACCCAGACGGGCAACAAAGCCCCTGCAGCCTTTATCGCCTTGGGATGTGTACTTCGCGGCGACACCCCGCATTTTGAATACGTATGCAATGCGGTAACAGACGGTGTGGCGCAGCTGAACCTCCAGCTTCCGGTACCCGTTATCTTTGGCGTACTTACCGTGAACACACAGCAACAGGCCGACGAGCGGATCGGCGGCATTCATGGACACAAAGGGGAGGAGGCCGCGATCACTGCCCTGAAAATGATAGCCCTGAACGATCAACTGAAAAAAGCGTAATTTTCTCCTGTGGAAGCAACCCAATTAACACCCGCGCAGGCCCTCCCCGGAAAAGGAATCCGGGTCTCCATTTTTATTCCCTGTTTTGTGGATCAACTCTATCCGCAAACCGGTTTTAACATGGTTAAAGTACTGGAAAAACTGGGTTGTACGGTGGAATACAATGCTTCGCAGACCTGCTGCGGCCAGCCCGCTTTCAATGCAGGATTCCGGGATGAATCCCGCGCTGTATGTACGAAATTCCTGCGCGACTTTAAAGGTGCTGATTATATCGTTGCTCCCAGCGCCTCCTGTATCGGATTCATCCGTAATTATTATCCCGTGATCTTTGAGAACTCCTCTTTCCATAATGAGGTAAAAGAACTGCAACTGAAAACCTTCGAATTCACGGAATTCCTCCTGAAAGTGCTGAAAACGGATGATGTCGGTGCGGTTTTCCATGCCAAAGCAACCTATCACGACTCCTGTGCCGGCTTGCGGGAATGTAAAATAAAGGAAGGCCCCAGGCAATTACTTTCCAAAGTAAAGGGACTGGAACTGGTGGAAATGAATGATGTGGAAACCTGTTGCGGATTCGGCGGAACCTTTGCCGTAAAATTTGAACCCATTTCTATTGGGATGGGCGACCAGAAAGCCCTCAATGCAGCGGCCACCGGAGCGGAATGTATCATCTCCACCGACCTGTCCTGTCTCATGCATATCGATGGCGTGATCCGCAAGAAAGAATTAGCCCTGCAAACCTATCATATCGCCGACATCCTCGCCAGCGGCTGGTAACGCATCATTAGGCATTGGTAATTGGTCATTGGTCATCGTTCCCCGGCTAATTCCATTATGATCTTCCACTCACTTTCTTTCACAGACTGCACACTCAGCCGGCCCAGTCGCACCAGTTCGATCCCCTCCAGCCGATTTTCTGCCTTTACCTGCGCCAGACTTACCGGCTTTTTCAGTTTCCGTACCGGCTTCAGGTCAACTACCAACCAGGCCGTTTCTTCGGTTGTGGGATCCTGATACGACTCCCTGACCACTTCGGCTATGCCCACAATTTCAAGGCCCTCATTACTGTGGTACCATAACACCTGATCCCCTTTTTTCATAGCCCGCAGGTTATTCCGCGCCGCATAATTCCGGACACCGTCCCAGAAGGTCTGTTTGTCTTTTACGAACTGATCCCAGGAATATTTGAAGGGTTCCGATTTCACCAGCCAGTATGCCATAGTTGAATGTATTGCTGCGCGAAATTAGGGAAAATGCAGCTGCTGCATGGTACTGCTGAAGTTTAACCGGCAGGGTGCTTATCTTTTTTTAACAGGATGATCAGGTTACCTGATACCGGTTGCAGGTATCAACCGGTATCCGGATTGTGTATTTTTTCCTGCACCGCATCTTATCATTCTAAAACCTAAAGTCATGAACCGAATATACGGTATGGCCCTGGCCATAGGCTGCTTCATCTTGCTGTCCTGTAATCACGAATCGAAGGTTGAAGCATTGAATAAAACTGTATCAGAGCAACAAAAACCAGAGGATATCCTCATTGCTGTTGATTCCACTGCTGCTCCGGCACCCGATCAGGGAATCGTGGAAAACACGCAACATGAGCCGGCACAGAAAAGACAGGAAGTGCCTGTGATCGACTGGAGTAAAAAGATCATCAAAACCGCAACGGTTTCCGTTGAAATAAAAGATCATGTTGCATTCAGCGGAAAACTCCGCGAACTGATGCAAAAGCAGGGCGGTTATATTGCCAGGGAAAACCAGCAACAATCCGATTACAAGATCGAAACTTCCGTGACCCTGAAAGTGCCTGTGGCTCTTTTTGATGAAACCGTGGCCCTGCTCAATAAAGATGTGATCCGGACAACGGAAAAACGGATCAGCTCGGATGATGTGACTGCAGAATTTGTAGATACAAGGTCACGTCTTGAAGCCCGCAAACTGGTTCGGCAACGTTATCTGGAATTACTGAAAGAAGCCCATAAAATGAGTGATATCCTGGAAGTGGAACAGGAGATCAATTCCATCCAGGAAGAAATTGAAGCAGCAGCAGGCCGGATGAATTACCTCAGCCAGATGGCCGCCATGAGCACGATTGAATTGACCTATTATCAGGTCATTAATGCAGCTGCGGCAGATGAAACCCAGCCCGGTTTCGGGACTGAACTGGTCAATGCCCTGAAATCAGGAACACAGGCAGTTGGTAGCCTGTTGATTTTTGTGGTCAGTCTTTGGCCCTTTCTCACCGGCGGAGCCCTGGTAGTCTGGCTACTGCGCCGCAAAATGAAAAAAGGGAATGCCGTAACGGCCTGAATCAACCGGAACTGTACATTTGATGCATGAAAAAACACCTGGTGGTATTGACCGGCGCCGGTATCAGCGCAGAAAGCGGATTAAAAACCTTCCGCGACAGTGATGGACTCTGGGAGGGCTATGCTATTGAAGAAGTGGCTACTCCCGGAGCCTGGCACCGGAATCCGGCCCTCGTGCTGGAGTTTTATAATTACCGCAGGAAAGCCGTTCGTGAAGCCGAACCGAATGCAGCACATTACGGTATTTCGGCCTTACAGGATCAATACGAAGTAACCGTTATAACCCAGAATATCGACGACCTTCATGAACGGGCGGGTAGCCGGCGCGTGATACATCTGCATGGCGAGATCTTCAAAATGCGCAGTGAAGCAGATGAAGGCCTGGTTTACCCGGTTTCAGGAGATATTAAAATGGGAGACCGGGCAGAAGACGGGGCACAGTTGCGACCCCATATCGTTTGGTTTGGTGAAGCGGTACCCCTGATAGAAACAGCCGCCATGCTGGTCAACCAGTCCGAACTCTTTGCCGTGATTGGTACTTCCCTGCAGGTCTATCCCGCCGCCGGACTGCTCCAGTATGCCGATCCTGGCATCCCCAAATTTATCATTGATAAAAAGATCCCGCCTACCGGATCCATAGAGAACCTGACCGTGATCGAACAACCCGCCACCGCAGGCGTACTTATGCTTCAAAAACTATTGACCGTAAATTAACTGATCTGTATATTTCTTCCTTCTTTCTTCTTTCTTCTTTCTTCTTTCTTCTCTCTTCTGTCTACTGACTACTGGCTACTGACTACTATCTCCGTAAACCGCACCCCATGCTTTTTCAACTCCTCCAATACAGGAGTATAGATCTCCCGGTGTACGGGTATATGAAGTCCCTTGAGTGTGATCTGCCCCTTAAGGATGAGTTTTGCAGCAATACCCAGTGGCAAGCCTACGGTCTTGGCCATGGCAGTACGCAGGCTGTCTTCGCCCTTGACCACCAGACAGCTTTTCACAGTAATATTCCTGTTATCCTGTATATAGTCCAGTTCATGCAACATTACGATCATGTCTTTGTCGTCCGGCTTCAGCGCCAGTTTCTGTTCCACGCAAAACTGTAATACATCCAGGGCACTGCATTTGCCTTTATTGATCAGGGTAATGGCATCATCCATACCGATGAACACCAATTGCTTCATGGCCAGGTTGGCTTCGTGCATTTGTCCGGCTACCGTTGCTGCAGCCTGCGTCTTCACATTTTCAAGATTAATATCTTTGAGCGACCCGTCTTTACCCACCATCAGGAACTCTTCCAGCTCTTTCCGTTCCGATGCGCTCACTTCTTTTTCCGCAGCCAATAATTCCTGCAGTTTCTCCAGCAGTTCCTTGGTGCGTCCAAAACGTTCGGTTACCTGTTTTTCCAGCCAGTCGGCGAAGCCATTGCGCGAGAGGTGCTGCTGGAAGAATTCCTGCAGGCTCATACCATCGGTTTCATAGTACTGGGTGTCATCTGTCAGTTTCAGGTCAATGATATTCTTCCAGCCAAAGCAGAATTCCGGATAACGGAGTGTGGTGCGGATAAAGGTATCCGTTTCTTCCAGCCCGTACAGGGTGCGGTAACTCAGGGAATCCCGGTTGGGATACCAGGCCAGCAGTCCCAGTCCTGGAATATCCACTACCCGCGATGCATCAAACAAGGAGGCATAGGGCATATTGATTTCATTACCTGCTTCCAGGAAATGGGCGCCAGCCATGCCGGCCTGTACGATATTGCGGGGATTCCAGCTGATCTTGTAGTGCCAGGGATTATCATCACTCTCCGGTGCTACCAGTCCGCCGCAATGCGACCGGAAAGCCGTAAGCCTGCCGCCTTTGGCATGTATGCCATCAATCAACTGCAGGGCACTCATATGGTCAATACCCGGATCCAGTCCCATTTCACAGAGAAACAGCAATCCCTTTTTGTCAATGGCTTCCTGCAGTTTCCGGATCTCCGCATCCACATACGATGCGGTCAGCAGGTTCTTGCCCGCTTCCACACAATCGCGGGCCACACCGATATGCAAATGAGGAGGCAGGAGGGAAATGACCAGGCTGGCCTGTTCAATCAATGCTTTCCGGCTGGCAGCATCTGTTACATCCAGTGCTACTGCATGGGTATGCGGTGCTTTGCCGGTTTTCGCCTCTGCGGCAGCCAGTACACTGTCAGCAACAGTCAGCGACCAGCCTTCTTCGGCAGTTGCTTTTACAAGATATTCGATCAGGCAGGTAGCCGATTTTCCGGCGCCAAAAACAAGGATAGACGTACTCATGCGTGCAGGATAAACTCCTGCAAGTTAGGCAAAGCAGGCCATTACCGCTTTAGTAAAAGCACCGCAGATTTTACGGTACAAACAGATGTGATCGGTTTCAGAGTTTTGCGGTTTCTCTGGGGGTTATGCGGATGATCGTATAATCGACACTGACACCCCGGCTGGACTTGGGTACATCAACTGTTTTCTGCTGACCTGCTTCCACGGCACTGATCACGATCACTTCTGTACGGACCACCCGTTTTTCAGGACCCAGGTACTTGAGTTGTACGGCAACCTGATCGATGGTATAGAGGCTATTATTGGTAACAGTAAGCTGTAATCCGGAGATACCACCCAATACCCCTGTCTTGTAATTATTGGCACTCAGCTTGACAAGGTTATATAAATTATCCCTGGAAGGGGCCGGTTCAGTTTGTTGTACTGCTTCTTCAGGCAGGGCGGTACGTACAGGCTCCACGGCTTTGAGCTGATCCGGCTGAACCGTTTCAGGAACAGGAATGGTTTCCGGTTTTTTGGATGAAGTCTCAGGTATTTTCAGTTCTTTATCCCGGGCTGCCACCGTAACAGGCTGCGGCAATGGAGCAGGGTCAATCAATGAAGTTTCAGTATTGCCGCCCACTTGGTTTTCCGCAACGATCCGCTGTTCTGCAGGGGCTGAAGGCTGGTTTCTGGAGCGGATCTTTTCCAGTTGCTGACTGAGTTCTTCCCGGTCGGCAGATTGCCGGCCACCGCTAAGGAGTAGACCAATAATGACCCCTCCCAATATCAGGCAGGCCGCAATGGCAGCACGCAAGGCCAGGGAACTGCCGGTGAATAGGGCAGGGGTTTGCGATACCTGGTGCACAGGTTTCGCTGTTTTCTCCCGGGTCAGCGCTGCGGAATCCGGACTGGGTACAGTATTCTCCTTCACCTTTTCAGTATGCACCTGAACTCGGGTATACACCGGTTCAGTTTTCGGGAGCGCCGCGGGTTGTGGAACTGGCTTGGGGTCAACCGGCGGTACAACAGCCGCAGGCTGTTGCGGCTCCGGCACTGGTGAAGGAGCCGTTTCATAGGCGGCTGGCGAAACGGGCAAAGTCACAAACACCTTCCGGTTAGGCAGGGAAACCACTTTTGCTGGAATTGGCTGTGCTTGTAAAGGTGAAACCGGTTGCTCAGGAGATGCAGGAACAGCCTGTGAAGACTGCTGTACAGGTTCCACAGGCTTCTTTTCGGATGGTTTCCGGAAAAAGCGGTCAAAGGGTTGTTCTTCCACCATCGGGGCGAGACCCGCAAATTCGGGCAGCTCCCCGGGATAACGCCAGCCCGCACTTTTCCCTTCCACCCAGATCAGGTCATAGGGCTTGAAGCCTTTTTCAATCAGTTCTTCCGCACGATAAGGCCCCGTCTGCTTGTTGTCGCGCAACAGGAGATAAAGTTTCATAATCGTAAATGTGATTCCGGTAAATGGGACGTTTTCAGGGGGGGCGATCAGTGGAATACAGGGGATATTGAAGTACAGAACCGGGACAATTAATCCCATTTCTGTGCCAAAAAAAGATACGGAACTGTTATAAAGGCTGTTGGCTGGATGGCCCGGAAAATTACCCGGTTCCGGGACCGGTTTTCCTATCCACAGGAGGTGGATAATATCCCCTAAAAAAGCAGGCCCTTTCAGCCTGTTTTCCAATGGAAAAGAATAGATTTGCCAACCTTCTCCGGAAGCCTAAAAAACGTCAAAAAAAGCTGTAGCAAAAAGGTATGGAAGAGAATTTGACACCACAGGAAACCAACGACCAGAACCGGATCATTCCCGTTAACATCGAAGAGCAGATGAAAACGGCCTATATCGACTATTCCATGTCGGTGATCGTAGGCCGGGCCCTGCCGGATGTGCGCGACGGACTCAAGCCCGTACACCGCCGCATCCTCTTCGCGATGAATGAACTCGGTATCAGTTACAATAAGCCCTATAAGAAATCCGCCCGTATCGTGGGTGAAGTGCTGGGTAAATACCACCCGCATGGCGATGGTGCCGTGTATGATTCCATGGTGCGTATGGCGCAGGACTGGAGCATGCGGTATACCCTCATCGACGGACAGGGTAACTATGGCAGCCAGGACGGCGACGGACCGGCGGCCATGCGTTATACCGAAGCCCGCCTGCAGCGCATGGCGGAAAACATGCTGGCTGATATCGACAAGGAAACGGTCGATTTCCAGCTCAATTTCGACGACTCCCTCGAAGAGCCTACTGTATTACCTACCCGTATACCGCAACTGCTGGTAAACGGATCCAGCGGTATCGCCGTTGGTATGGCCACCAATATCATGCCCCATAACCTCACTGAAGTGATCGATGGCTGTATCGCCTATATCGATAACCGGGAGATCACGGTGGATGAACTGATGCAGCATGTGAAAGCCCCCGATTTCCCCACGGGCGGCATGATCTATGGCATGGAAGGCGTTAAAGCCGCCATGCATTTCGGCAGGGGCAGGGTAGTACTCCGCGGCAAACTCCAGGTGGAAACCAAGGCCAGCGGACGCGAATCGATCATCATCACCGAAGTTCCCTATCAGGTGAACCGCGACAGTCTTTGCGACCGTATCGGCCAGCTGGTGAATGATAAAGTGATCGAAGGTATCGCCCATATCAATAACGAATCCAACAAGAAAGAAGGTACCCGTATCGTGGTTGACCTCAAGCGCGATGCGATCGCCAATGTAGTGATCAACCAGCTGTATAAACATACAGAGCTGCAGACTTCCTACGGTATCAATAATGTGGCGATCGTTAAAGGTCGTCCGCGTACCCTCAACCTGCGCGATATGATCTCTGAATTCGTGGAATTCCGCCACGAAGTGATCGTACGCCGCACCCAGTACGAGCTGAAAGAAGCAGAAAAGAAAGCGCATATCCTGCAGGGCTACCTGATCGCACTCGACCACCTCGACGAAGTGATCGCGCTGATCCGTGCCTCAGCCACACCAGAGATCGCAAAAGAGAACCTGGTCAATGCCGGCTGGGGACTCGACGAGATCCAGGCAAAAGCCATCCTCGAACTCCGCCTCCAGCGCCTCACCGGCATGGAACGCGATAAGATCAAGGAAGAATACGACGAACTCATGAAACTCATCGGTCACCTCAGGGAACTGCTGAGTAATGAAGTGATGCGTTACGACCTGATCAAAACGGAACTGCTCGAAGTAAAAGAACGCTTCGGGGATGCCCGTAAGACCGAGATCACCTACCTCGACGACGAAGTACGCATCAAAGACCTGATCAAGGAGGAAGATGTGGTGATCACCATATCCCATCTGGGTTATATCAAACGTACATCTGCCACCGAATACCGCCAGCAACGGCGCGGCGGCAGGGGAGCCATAGGAGGGAAGACCCGCGAAGAAGACTGGATCGAACACCTCTTTGTGGCTTCCACGCACCATACCATGCTTTTCTTTACGGAAAAGGGTCGTTGCTATTGGCTCAATGTGTATGAAATCCCGGAAGGCGACAAAACCAGCCGCGGCCGTGCCATCCAGAACCTGGTTCAATTGCAGCCGGAAGATAAAGTGCGGGCGATCATTGATGTGAAAGACCTGAAAGATGAGGAATTTGTCAAATCACATAATATCGTCCTTTGCACTAAGAAAGGCGTGATCAAGAAAACCGAGCTGGAAGATTTCAGCCGTCCGCGTCAGACCGGAGTAAACGCCATTACCATCATCGAAGGCGACGAACTCCTGGAAGCCCGCATGACCGATGGTAATTCGGAGATTATGATGGCAGTGAAGAGCGGCCGGGCGATCCGTTTCCCCGAAGAGAAAGTCCGTCCCACAGGACGTGGTGCGATCGGTGTGGCCGGTATTGAAGTGGATGATGCCAATGATGAAGTGGTGGGACTGGTTTGTGTGAATCCTGAAGAACAGAAAACCAAGACCATCCTGGTGGTCAGTGAAACCGGATTCGGCAAACGGACCCAGATCGAAGAGTACCGGATCACCAACCGGGGTGGAAAAGGAGTAAAAACCATCAACGTAACTGATAAAACCGGACCTTTAGTAGGTATTTTGGCAGTAACCGAGAAGGAAGACCTCATGATCACCTGCCGTAGCGGGGTGACCATCCGGATGCCGGTTAATGGTATCAGTGAACAGGGCCGTGCCACCCAGGGGGTGAAACTGATCCGCCTGGATGAAGGGGACCAGATCGCAGCCATTACCCAGATCGAAGAAAATCCGGTAAACGGGAATGGCGAGAATGCTGATATTATGTTAAATGAAGGGGAGCAAGCAACCCCGGGAACGGAACCTGCATCTCCAGCGGATGAGCAGGCACCCGAAAGTCCTGATAACCAATAAACGTCTAACGGAAACTTAAAATACACTTCAAATGAAAAAAGCACTTTTAGCAGTTGCCCTGGCTTTGGTTACTTTCACTGGTATGGCCCAGAAAGTTGACAAGGCGAAAGATTATCTCACAAAGGGCCGGCTTGCCGATGCCAAAACGGAGATCGAGAATTTCCTTGCCATAGAAAAGAACAAGGGTAATGCTGAAGCCATCTATGTAAAAGGAAAAGTATACCAGGCCATTGCCAAAGATGCCAATCTGAAAGCAACTGTTACAGATCCGCGGACTACTGCTTTTGAATGTTACAAGCAATACAGAAGCATGGAATCCACCAAGGACAGTACCAAGCGTTATAAGGAGATGATCCTCGATAATAATGCGCCCCTGTTCGACCTGTACCGCGAATATTCTGCAGACGGAGCCACTTTTTTCAATGCGAATAATTTCAATGATGCAGAAGCCAATTTCGGGAAATGCCTGGAAGTATTCGATTATCTCGGCGCTGAAAAGCTGATCCCGCCGATGTTTGATACCACTACAACACTGTATGCCGGTATTGCCGCGGAAAAAGCCAGCAAGAAAGACCTGGCTGCCAAATACTATTCCCGGATCGCCGACAAGAAGATCGTAAGCGAAGGATTCATCGAGATCTATAAATGGGTGGCTGATTACTACCGTCAGAAAAATGATATTGACAAAGCCACGGCGTATTCCCAACTGGGACGTGAAGCTTATCCGAAAGACCAGTTCTGGGATGCATTCGACCTGGAAGTGATCGGGGAGAAAGGTACCAAGGAGCAGCTGTTCGCCAAATACGAGCAGGTGATTAAGAATAATCCCGATAACCACCTGTTTCCCTTCAACTATGCCGTGGAGCTCTACCAGGTCGCCTATACTGCCGAAGCTTCCAAGCGCCCGGCCAATTCAAAAGAACTGATCGCGAAATCACAGGAGTACCTGAAGAAGAGCATCGCCATTAAAAGCGATTATGCCAATGCCCAGATGCTGCTCGGCCAGATCATCTACAATGAAGGGGTGGATATCAATAACGACATGAAAGCGATCCGTCCGCCGGCCGGAGGCAAACTGAAGCCCGAGGAACTGAAGAAAAAGAACGACCTGCGCGCTGAAACCGCCAAGAAGTTCGACGAAGCCATCCCGTATTTCGAGAAAGTGGAAGCACTGCTGAACACCCAGGGCAAACTGAAAATGGACGACAAACTGCTCCTGAAAGATGCCCTTGATATCATGGTGACGATCTACGAGAATAAAGGCAATGCTGAAAAAGCAAAAGAGTATACCGACAAGTTCAACGACGTCGACAAGAAACACTCTGGCAACTAAAACAGGGTAGCCCCGATATTCAGGCCCTCCAGCAATGGAGGGCTTTTTTTATAAACTGAATTTCATACATTTCTATTTAACATAATGTAAATTATAAGAAAATCAGGGCTGTTTAGACAGGCGGACTGTCCAGCCCGGACCGGAGTTAATTTTATGGGTATCAGCATAGTTGGCCATATTCAGGGCAATGGAGAATTGCATGAGACTATTGTAATAAAACAAAGCTGCTTTTTCCGGAACAGCACCAAATGTGGTAACCAGCGGAGCACGTTCAACATGCAGTTCCTGGTTATTATGGAAAAAATGAACGGTTATGGAATCGCCATAATTAATGCCGGCAGCTTTCACCAGACTGTCGGGAATATTTGTCCAGATATTGCCGTACTGGATATCCAGGATCGGGATCATGCCCGTGATTTGGCCGTCATTTAAAACCGCTGGCTGGTGTTCGAGCATAACCACCGAATCGGCCAGCCTCGGTCCTACTTCCTCAAACCGGATGGTTCCGGAAGCCAGCCGGGCGGCTGTATAGGCATATACGTCCCGTCCATGGAAGGTATATGAGTTCCCGGAAGCCTGACGACGGTTTATTGCTTCATCGATCTGCCGGACTTCCTGGATGCCGAACTGTTCCGCCACCAAAGTGAAACTGCCGTTATCCGGGCCCACAAAATACTGGCCGTTGCGGGTCTTCAGCACCACCGAATGCCGGTCGGTGCCCACACCCGGGTCCACCACTGAAACAAACACGGTTCCTGCCGGCCAGTATGGTGCTGTCTGGTCCAGCCGGTACGCCGCCTCCCATATATTATAGGCCGGAATTTCATGTGTCAGGTCGAATAAGCGCAATTCCGGATCAACACCACTGGCCACACCTTTCATGGCGCTTACAGCACCGTCTTTTAATCCGAAATCGGTCTGGAATACAATGGCGGGCTTGTGAACAGGCTGGCGGCAGGATATGCCTATGCATATAATAAGGAAGAAAACTACAGCAGAACGGAAACGCATGGTCGTTTATTTACTCCATAAACTTACCGAACTTCAGTCAAAATTCCGGTTGTATGGATCTCGAAGCTGCCTTGCTGGCTGAACACAGCAAAAAGCAATGCCTGAAAATTGTACGGTATATAAACGGAGACAAAATCAGGTTCAAAAAGCTGGTCACCTTATTCCTGACCGGTGAATACCGTGTGGTGCAACGCGCGGCCTGGCCGGTGAGTTATTGTATTGAAGACCATCCGGAACTGCTGAAACCCTATTGGGCGCCTTTTATGAAAGCTTTGGAAGACCCCAAAAGCCATCCGGCGGTACACCGGAATATCCTGCGGCTCCTGCAATATGTTCCGGAAGTACCCCGGAAACACCAGGGATTACTCATGAACGCCTGCTTCAAGCGGATCGAAGACCCGAAGGCCAAAGCGGCGGAAAAAGCCTTTGCCTTAACCGTGCTGGAACAACTTTCGGAAACCTATCCGGATATCCGGGCCGAATTACTCCTCATTATTGATGAACGCTGGGACCAGGAAACTCCGGCCTTCCGGTCAAGAGGCGCTAAGATCCGCAAGCGGTTCCGGAATTTTTGAGTTTCGCATGATGTATTACGTTGTCTTGACGGGAGGTCTTGCTGTATCCCGGAAGATCAGCCGCAACGACTGATCATAGGTTATATAATTATAAAGCCAGTTGAGAAAAACAAAGAGCCGGTTCTTCACGCCGAGGATCAGCATCAGGTGCAGGCTCATCCACACCAGCCAGGCCAGAAAGCCGCCGAATTTGAGTTTGGGTTTCGGTACTTCCACCACAGCCAGATGGCGTCCCACAGTAGCCATGGAACCTTTGTCTTTATATTGAAAAGCCTGCAGCTTTCCTTTTGTCAACAGGTTTTTGGCCAGCAGATCTGCCTGCTGTATGGCTACAGGTGCCACTTGCGGGTGTCCGTTCGGATACGCTTCGGTTTCCATATAACTGAGATCGCCCAGTACATAGATATTGGATGTGCCTTCCACACGGTTATATGCATCCACCCGGATCCGGTTTCCTCTGGCAATGCAATCAGCCTGGATCCCATCCGGAACATTTCCTTTGATACCGGCTGCCCAGATCACCAGTCCCGCTTCCAGTTTGCTGCCATCTTTTAATAACAAGGAATGGCCATCATATGTTTCCACCAATGTTCGGGTCAGTACGGTTACGCCCAATGCTTCCAGATAGGTCCGGGAACGGGCTGACGATTCAGGGCTCATTCCCGATAAGGTACGGTCGCTGCCTTCCAGCAGACAGATCTTCATTTCGCTGAAGTCGAGCTCGGGATAATCACGGGGCAGCACATACTTTTTCATTTCAGCGATGGCACCACTCAGTTCCACACCTGTGGGACCGCCCCCAACTATGGCGATGGTCAGGAGCCGTTTCCGCTCTTCCGGGGTGGCAATCAGCGCCTGTTCAAATTGCTGTAACAAGCGGTACCGCAACTGCAGGGCCTCCTGGGTTGATTTCATGGGTAACGCATGTTGCTGCAAAGAGGCATTATTGAAAAAATGGGTGTCGGCGCCCATAGCTAATACCAGCACATCATAGTCCATTTTTCCGATGCTGGTCTGCACCTGACGGGTTTCCGGATGCACCGACTCCAGTTCAGCGATCCGGAACCGGATATTCCGGGATCCATGGAACACTTTACGTAAGGGAAAGGAAATATTACTGGCATCCAGGCCTGCTGTGGCCACCTGGTAAAATAAGGGCTGGAACTGATGGTAATTGAAACGGTCGATGAGGGTGATCTCCAGTCCGGGCCGGTTGGAAAGTTTCCGGGCGAGTCGCAAGCCGGCAAACCCTCCGCCGGCGATAAGGATCTTCATAATCACGGTTTGGATTACAAAGATACAGTTTATTTTCAAAAATTACTGAAAATATTAAAAAAATTGGAGTAGGCTGGTTTTCAGCAATTAATACAGCATCCGAACCTTTACCGTATCCTTCACTTCCTTTAAAAGCTGGAAAGCCCGGGACGACAGTTTCTTGTCCACGTCGAGCACCACATAACCGATCTCATCATTGGTTTTCAGGTACTGTCCGAGGATATTGATCTTATTTTCCGATAAACGGGTATTGATCTCGGAAAGGACACCTGGCACATTGCGGTGGATATGCAGGATACGGTGGGTACCTTCCTGTGGTGTAGTATGGATCGGGGGAACCGTATGCGAACCCAGGGTAACACCCATTTCAAGGTACTGGAACAGTTTATTGCTCACATCTTCCCCGATATTCTGCTGGGCTTCTTCGGTGGAGCCGCCGATATGCGGCGTCAGGATCACGTTGGGCAGATCCTGCATGGGCGATTGAAAACGGTCGCCGTTCTTTTCGGGTTCCCAGGGAAACACATCTATGGCAGCGCCACCGATCTGTCCATCAAGAATGCATTTTCTCAAGGCATCCAGATCCACTACTTCTCCCCTGGCATAATTGATCAGTATGGCGCCTTTCCGGAAATACTTCAGGGTGGTTTTATTGATCAGGTTCTTAGTGGCATTGGTTTCCGGAACATGCAGGGAAATGATATCAGAACCGCTGATGAGCTCTTTCAGTGATTTTTTGGCAACTGCATTGCCCAGTGGCAGTTTGGTGACCACATCATAGAAATGCACTTTCATACCCATGGCTTCAGCCAGAATGGATACCTGCGAACCGATATTACCATAGCCGATAATGCCCAGTGTTTTACCCCGCAGTTCGTAACTGCCCTTGGCTTCCTTCATCCAGATCCCTTCATGGGCAGCTTTGTTCTTATCCGGGATCCGGCGGATCAGCATGATGGCCAGACCGATCACCAGCTCGGCAACAGAACGCGTATTGGAATAGGGGGCATTGAATACGGCCACCCCTTTTTTTGTTGCGGTTTTAAGGTCTACCTGATTGACTCCTATACAGAAACAGCCAATTGCTTGCAATTTTTCTGCAGCTTCCAGCACTTTGGCAGTGAGCTGTGTTTTGGAGCGGATACCCAACAGGTGCACGTTACGGATCTCACGGATCAGTTCTTCTTCCGGAAGGGCACCACTCAGCTTTTTTACATTCACATAGCCCGCGTCTTTAAACTGCCGCACAGCTGCATCACTGATATTTTCCAGGAACAGAATGTTGATTTTTTCCTTGGGGTAACTGGTTGTTTTTTTATCGTTCATATTGCCGGGTTCCGGATGGCATTAATTCCGGACAGGTGCAAAGATGATTGTTAATTCTGATATGGAAAAAAGCTTCTCTGCAGTTCCTAACTAATGCTAGTATTGGCTATATTTGCCCATCTGAAAACTGTTAATTAGATCCTTTTGAAAGCCATTCTCCTCTCCTGCTGTCTGATTGCCTTTTTGTGCGGTTGTACTGATGCAGTTTCTGAAAAAAAAGAAGCTGCAGTTACCGCAGATCCTGCACCCCCTAAACTGAGCCCGGAAAAAAAAGCCCGGATCGCCGAAGGGGTCAGCCGCTTCATGGATTCTGCCTTCCGGAAATCTTCCTTTAATGGCGCCCTGCTGGTAGCCCAGCATGGAGAGATCATCTATGAGAATTATAACGGCTTTGGACATTACCGTCATGGTAACGACACCATCACCGCTTCCTCCCCTTTTCACCTCGCTTCCGTATCAAAGACCATCACGGGGATGACCACACTCCATCTCGTGCAACAGGGCCGGATCCGGCTGAATGACGAGGTGTCGGCTTACCTGACTGGTTTCCCCCTGACGGGTGTTACAGTGAAGACGCTGCTGAACCACCGCAGCGGCCTCCCGAATTATGTGCATTATATGGAACGACTGGGTTGGGACAGGAAGATCCGGATCACCAATAAAGACGTCCTCGATTTCATCATTGCCCGCTATACTGAAATTGATATTGCACGCCCGGATTCACGTTTCAATTATTCCAATACCAATTTTGCCCTCCTGGCACTGATCATTGAAAAAGTGACAGGCCGGACTTATCCGGAATACCTGCGTGATAGCGTTTTTGCCCCGATCGGGATGCAGCATTCCTTTGTTTATACCACAGCCGACAGTGCGGCAGCCATGCCGTCCTATTTTTTCAACGGACGCCAGTACGCTTTCGATTACCTCGATCTGGTATATGGCGACAAGAATATTTACAGCACACCACAGGATCTGCTGAAATTTGACCGGAAACTGGCAGAAGGCAACTGGATCAGCAAGGCCCTGCTTGATTCAGCCTATACACCCTTCTCTTTCGAGAAGCCCGGTATCCATAACTACGGCCTGGGATGGCGGATGCTGCTGCTCAAAAACGGCAAGAAACTGATCTATCACAATGGCTGGTGGCATGGCAACCGTACGGCCTTTTACCGGCTGATCGATGAAGATGCCGTGATCATTGCCCTTTGCAATAATGATTCCCGCATGATCTATTCCACCAAGAAACTGGCTGACCTGTTCGGGAACTACCTGCAAACAGGCGACAGTGCAGGTGACGAAGAAAATAACACTGTACAAGCCCCAGCGCCGGTTCCACAACGCAAAGCTCTGGCCCGGAATAAGAAACCGGTCACCCGTAAACCACACCGCACCATCGCTGCCAGAAAGTAGTACCTTTAGGGTATGGGGATCTGGTCTGCTTCCCGCATACGAGAATGGGATGAATATACCATCCAGCATGAGCCCGTTACTCCGATCGCACTCATGGAAAGGGCGGCGCTTGCCTGTGTGAACTGGATACTGAATTCACCTTATGCTGATGAGCCCTTCCAGATTTTTTGTGGTAAAGGCAACAATGGCGGTGATGGACTCGCCATTGCCCGGTTATTATCCCGTGAAGGGAAAACAGTCCACGTTTATATAGTTGAACACGGCCGGCCTGGTACCGCCTGCTTCCAGGAGAACCTGGCAGCGCTGCATCAGGAAACGGTTCGGTTATCCTATATCAGCAATGCCTCATTGATCCCGCCAGCACCCCAGCAGGGAGTGATCATCGACGCACTGTTCGGAACCGGTTTGAACAATGCCCCTGCAGCACTGGAAGCCCAGCTGATCGAAAACATCAATGCTTGGGGATTGCCCGTGATCAGTATCGATTTGCCCAGTGGGCTGTTTGCAGACAATTCATCCCTTGGCAATGCGGTAGTCCGTGCAACACATACGCTTAGTTTTCAATGCTGGAAACTGGCTTTTCTCTTACCCGAATCCGGTGAAGCTGCCGGAAATGTACATATACTGGATATCGGATTACACCCTGATTTTCCAAAATTCATGGAGCCGGAATTTACTGCCAGTACCCCTGAACGGGTGCAGTCGCTCACAAAGCCCAGAAGCCGTTTTACCCATAAGGGCAGTTTCGGTCATGCGGCACTGGTATGCGGACAAAAAGGAATGATGGGTGCTGCATTGCTCAGTTGTAAAGCCTGTTTGCGTACCGGAGCCGGAAAAGTGACAGGGATCATACCTGCTGCGGGACTGGACATCATACAATCTGCGGTACCGGAAGCCCTGACCTTTACTTCCGGCACTGATACGGTCGCTTTTTTTCCGGATGATCTGAATCGGTTTCATGCAATGGCTATTGGTCCTGGTATCGGAACCGGCGAATTGCAGAGTAACGCCCTGAAACAACTCCTCGAAACCTATCGGGGCAAACTGGTCCTGGATGCAGATGCATTGAACCTGCTGGCGGCAACTCCCACCCTTCAGGAAAAAATACCGCCGGGTACTATACTCACCCCCCACCCTGCAGAATGGGAACGGTTGGCTGGAAAACCGGCCAATGATTTTGAACAGATCCGGTCGGTCATGCAATGGGCTGCCACAAAACGCTGTATCGTTGTTTTAAAAGGGCATCATACGTTCATTACAGATGGCCATTCCGCCCGTTATTTCAATTTTACCGGAAATAACGGACTGGCAAAAGCAGGCACAGGTGATGTACTTACCGGCATGATCACCGCATTCCTGGCGCAGGGGTACCACCCCCTGGATGCGGCCTTGCTGGGCGTTTATTATCATGGCGCCGCGGCAGATCATGCGGTAGCTTCCCAGGCACCTGCTTCCCTGCTTGCTTCCGACCTGATCGGTGCCATCGGACAGGTATTACCCTTTGCCTGAATTTTAAATTTGTTTGTTGATTATCACCAAGAATTCTTTACATTTGCAGCCCCAAAACCTCGGGTGGTGGCGCAGCCCGGTAGCGCACTTGTATGGGGTGCAAGGGGTCGCTGGTTCGAATCCAGTCCACCCGACCAAGGTTAGAGTCCTGCAGTAATGCAGGGCTTTTTTTATGCCGGTACTGTAGCCCGGTAGCGCATCCCGCCTGCGGGCGGGAGGGTCGCTGGTACGAATCCAGTCCACCCGACCAAGGTTAGAGTCCTGCATTTATGCAGGGCTTTTTTTATGCCAGTACAGTAACCCGGTAGCGCATCCCGCCTGCGGGCGGGAGGGTCGCTGGTTCGAATCCAGTCCACCCGACCAAGGTTAGAGTCCTGCAGCAATGCAGGGCTTTTTTTATGCCCTAAACCCACTTTCATTTATGAAAAGGGAAGCCTATATTTGTTTCCCTTAACCTAACCAATCAGCAATGCAAGCGCCTGTGTATCATACTACTCCTTTGAACGATTCAAGTTTTCTGGTAACTGGTGGCGCTGGATTCATTGGGTCTCATATTGTTGAATACCTCTTGACCAATGGTGCTAAAAAAGTCCGTGTACTGGATAACCTCAGTACCGGCAGCCTGGATAACCTGGCTCATCTTCGGCAGTTTACCCAGCTGGAGTGGATGGAAGGCGATATCCGCAATAGCGATACCTGCCGCAAGGCCGTAGCAGATATCGATTTTGTAAGTCATCAGGCGGCACTGGGTTCTGTTCCCCGTTCCATTTCAGATCCGCTCACGACCAATGAAGTCAATATTTCCGGTTTTCTGAATATGCTGGATGCTTCCCGGCTGGCAGGTGTAAAGCGCTTTGTATATGCTGCCAGTTCCAGCACGTATGGCGACCATCCTGATCTGCCCAAGCAGGAAGGCAAGATCGGCAATCCCCTCTCCCCCTATGCCGTGACCAAATTTGTAAATGAATTGTATGCCGGTGTCTATTCCCGCAGCTACGGATACCATACCATCGGCATGCGCTATTTCAATATTTTTGGACCCCGGCAAAACCCGAAAGGCCCCTATGCCGCTGTCATTCCCCTTTTCATTGAAGCAGCACTGCGTAAAGAAGCACCGTTCATCAATGGTGATGGACTCACCAGCCGCGATTTCACCTATGTCCAGAATGCGGTGCAGGCGAATATCCGCTCCCTATTGAAGCCGGAACTGCATTCCCACGAAGTAGTGAATATTGCCGTGGGTGATAATTTCAGCCTCAATACTCTCTGGGAAATGATCTGCCAGCATCTCAACCTGAGTTTAGCGCCTCACTACCGGGAAACCAGGGCCGGTGATGTGCGGCATTCCATGGCCGATATCACCAAAGCCCGGCAGCTGATCGGATATGATCCGCTCTTTACCATGGAAAACGGGCTCGGACTTACGATCGACTGGTATAAGCAGGCCCTGAGCCTTTGATTTACAGGGAGGAATGCGGCCGGATAAACTGTTCTTATTCAAAAGGAATCAGTTATCTTCGCTCAACTTTTCTTCCATGAATGTTCTCATCCAACAGGCATTGATAAATGACCCCGGTTCATCCCATCATGGTCAAAAAAGGGATGTCTACATTGAATCGGGTTTCATCAGGGATATCCAGCCACAGCTTTCCGTAAAAGCCGACAAAGTCATTTCCGGCACCCAACTCACCCTTTCTCCCGGATGGTGTGATGTATTTGCTTCTTTTGCCGACCCCGGTTATGAACATAAAGAGACCCTGGCTACAGGTGCTGCAGCAGCGGCAGCCGGCGGTTATACCGATGTGATGGTGATCCCCAATACCCGTCCGGTTGTGGATTCCAAGGCCCAGGTGGAATATATCCTCCATCGCTCCCAACAACTTCCGGTTACCATTCACCCGATCGGAGCCATTTCGCGCGGAGCAGAGGGCAAGGAACTGGCGGAAATGTATGATATGCAATCCAGCGGCGCCCTGGCTTTCAGCGATGGTACACATCCGGTGCAATCCTCCGGTCTGCTGGTAAAAGCCTTCCAGTATGTCAAGGCTTTTGATGGGGTGGTGATCCAGATCCCGGACGATACCAGCATCGCTCCTCATGGACTGATGCATGAAGGCGTGGCTTCCACCCGTTTTGGTATGCCTGGTAAACCCATTATGGCCGAAGAGATCCTTGTGGCACGTGATATCAAGCTGGCCCGCTATGCCGGCTCCAAACTGCATATAACCGGAGTCACTTCGCCCAAATCCCTGGAATATATCCGCAGGGCCAAGGAAAGCGGTATAGCGGTTACTTGTTCGGTTTCCCCGGCCCATTTGATCTTCTCCGACGAAGACCTGCACGATTACGATACCAACCTGAAAGTATATCCGCCCCTTCGTACCCCCGATCAGGTGAATGCCCTTAAAAAGGCTGTCCTGGATGGTACGGTGGATTGCATCGCCAGCCACCATTTTCCGCATGAAACCGACAGCAAGGTCTGTGAGTTTGAATATGCGGCATTTGGCATGATCGCCCTGGAAACCGCCTATGCTGTGGTGAAAACGGCTATACCGGAGATTTCCGAAAAACGGATTGCGGAACTCTTCAGCATTCAGCCCCGGACTATTTTCGGGCTGCCCGTACCGGTCATTGAAAAAGACCAGCCTGCCGTTGTAACAGTTTATGATCCTGCGCTACAAACAAAACTGGAAAACACAGGCATCCGCTCCCGCTCCCGTAACAGCCCCTTTATTAATAAATCTTTACAAGGTGCCGTTATAGGGATCATTAACCGGAATCTGGCTTCTTTTAACCTTTAAAAACAGTTTTATGAATGCTTCAAAAAATCAGGGCATCACTTATGGATTTGTAAACGGACTGGTAGGGATCCTGTTTACCGTTGTACTCTATCTCATCGGTGTTAAAGCTTTCGTAAGTCCGGTAGCTTATGTGGCATTGGTATTGCCCATTGTATTTGCGGTACTGGCTGCTGTTGCGCGCAAAAAAGCGCAGGGTGGATTTATCAGTTTCAGTGAAGCACTTCAGACTACATTTAGTGTATTTGTAATTGGGACACTGCTGGGAATCATTTTCAATTATGTACTCTTTAACCTGATTGATGTGGGATTCCGCGAAGCACTGGCACAGGAAACCGCTGAAAGCGTAGCTAAAATGATGCAGAAATTCGGTGCTAAACAGGAAGAAATTGATAAAGCCATGACTGATGCACAAAGCGGAAATAACTACACTGCAGGAAAAATGGCACTTGGATTTGCCTTTTCTTCCATTGTATCATTCATTGTGAGTCTGATCATTTCTGCCATTGTGAAAAAACAGAAGCCGGCTTTTGAATAACTGAATATTACATTGATGGACATATCCGTAATTGTACCTTTTTATAACGAGGAAGAATCCCTTCCTGAACTGGCTGCCTGGATCGACCGGGTGGCCCGTGCAAATGCGCTCAGTTATGAAATCATCATGATCGATGATGGCAGCACTGACCGTTCCTGGGAGATCGTGGAAGGCCTGATCCGGCAGAACCCCGCTATCAAAGCGATCAAATTCCAGCGCAATTACGGCAAGTCAGCTGCCCTCAACGAGGGATTCCGGGCCTGTGAAGGCGAAGTGGTGATCACCATGGATGCAGATCTTCAGGATAGTCCGGATGAAATACCTGCGTTGCGAAACAAGATCCTGGAAGGCTGGGATATTGTAAGCGGCTGGAAAAAGAAACGGCATGACCCGCTGGAGAAACGCATCCCCTCCAAATTCTTCAACTGGGTGACAGCGAAAATATCCGGCATTCCCCTGCATGATTTCAACTGCGGTCTCAAAGCCTACCGCAAAAAAGTGATCAAGAGTATTGAGGTATATGGTGAAATGCACCGCTACATTCCCCTGATCGCCAAATGGGCCGGTTTCCGCAAAACCACAGAGCAGGTGGTGGAACACCATGCCCGTAAATATGGCACTTCCAAATTCGGCTGGGAACGATACATCAATGGATTTCTCGACCTGGCAACGATCATGTTCCTGGGTAAATTCGGAAAACGGCCCATGCAGTTCTTCGGATTCTGGGGTACCCTGTTTTTCCTGATCGGCTTCGGGATTTTTTCTTTCCTGACGATCTCGAAATTCTTTTTTGATCAGACCGGACTCACGCAGCGGCCTTTATTCTTCTTTGCCATTATGATCATGATCATTGGCTCCCAGTTATTCCTGACCGGTTTCATTGCAGAGCTCGTTACCCGTAATGCACCCGGCCGGAATCATTACCTGATTGAGCAAAAGGTCGGTCTCGATAACTGAACCGGCCCCTTTTCCAGCCTATGAACCCAGTACAAAAAAAAGTGGTGATCATCGGACCGGCGCATCCTCTGCGCGGAGGACTTGCTACATTCGATCAGCGCTTATGCCGTGCTTTTCTGGAAGCCGGATACGATGCCTCTATTTTCTCTTTTTCCTTGCAATACCCCGGTTTTCTCTTTCCAGGTACTACACAATATGCTGATGGCCCTGCTCCGGAGGGGATCAAAATATTTTCCGTGATCAATTCCATTCATCCGCTGAACTGGCTGCATGTAGGCCGATTGTTGCGGGTCATGAAACCGGATCTGATCGTAGTGCGCTTCTGGCTGCCATTGATGGGGCCGGCACTCGGAACTATCCTGAGAAGGGCGAAAAAGAACAAACACACACGGGTGGTGGCGATTACGGATAATGTAATTCCACATGAGAAACGTCCGGGCGACAAACCCTTTACCCGCTATTTTCTGGGTGCCTGCGATGCATTTGTGACCATGAGTGAAAAAGTGATGCATGACCTGCGCAGTTTTGAAAAAGTGAAACCGGCCCGTCAGGTGCTGCATCCGCTCTATGATAATTTCGGGGATCCGGTTTCCAAAGAATCAGCCAGAACACATCTGGGACTTGCAGCCAACCAGCAACTGCTGCTGTTTTTCGGATTTATTCGGCCCTACAAGGGACTGGATATCCTGCTGAAGGCCATGGCCCTGCTGATAGAGAAAATGCCCAACCTGAAACTGCTGGTGGCCGGAGAGTTTTATGAAGACGCAGCTCCCTATCATCAGTTGATCCAGTCGCTCGGGATCAGCGAACAGCTTATCCTTCGTACCGATTTCATCCCCGACGACCAGGTGAAATACTATCTCTGCGCAGCCGATGGTGTAGTGCAGCCTTACCGGAATGCCACACAGAGTGGTGTTACTCCACTCGCCTATCATTTCGAGATCCCGATGATCGTCACCAATGTGGGAAGCCTGCCCGATCTGGTACCGCATGAGAAAGCGGGACTGGTCACAAGCCCTGATCCGGAGGCGCTGGCAGCAGCCATCTGCCGCTACTTCGAATTAGGACAGAACTATTTTTTGCCTCATCTTCGTAACGAAAAACAACGCTATTCCTGGCAGGAACTGGTGGGCGCACTCACCAGCTTGTCCGGAACCGGCAAATAAATATCCATGATCTACAGAAGCAAAGCTCCCTTGCGGATCGGCCTGGCCGGAGGCGGTACTGATGTCAGCCCTTACAGCGACCTATATGGTGGTGCAATTCTCAATGCCACCGTTTCCCTTTACGCATACGCCAATATTGAATTACTGGATCAGCCTGTCATTGAACTCACTGCGCTCGACCGTAAGGAATTCCTCTCCTATCCTGCAGCGGCCAGTCTGCCCATTGATGGAAAACTCGACCTGCTCAAAGGAGTCTATAACCGCATCATGCAGCAATACCGTTTTCCGGTCGCTGGTTTCCGCTTATCGACTTTTGTGGATGCACCTGCAGGATCGGGACTGGGTACTTCCTCTACCCTTGTTGTGGCCATACTGGGTGCTTTTGCAGAACGGTACAAACTCCCGCTCGGGGAATATGATATCGCCCACCTGGCTTTTGAAATTGAGCGCAAAGACCTCAATATGGCCGGCGGGAAACAGGACCAGTATGCCGCTACCTTCGGTGGTGTCAATTTCATGGAGTTCCTGACAGGTGATAAAGTGATCGTGAATCCGTTGCGGATCAAACAGGAGTACCTGTTCGAACTGGAAAACAACCTCCTCCTCTATTATACTTCAACCAGCCGAGAATCGGCAAAGATCATCGAAAAGCAGAGTGCCAATGTGGTGGAGAAGAAAGAAAAATCCATCGAAGCCATGCACCAGCTCAAACAGCAGGCCCAGATGATGAAGGAAGCCCTGCTCACCGGGAAGATCCACCAGATCGGCGAGATCCTGGATTTCGGTTTCCAGCAGAAAAAGCAGATGGCCGAAGGGATCACCAACCCGCTCATCGATGAGATCTATGCGGCTACAAAAAAAGCCGGTGCTACCGGAGGAAAGATCTCCGGTGCAGGTGGTGGCGGTTTCATGACTTTCTATTGTCCGGGCAATAGCAAATTCAAAGTAATTGAAGCGCTGGAAGCTTTCGGCGGGTATGTGAAGCCTTACCAGTTTGTGGATCATGGGCTCACGGGATGGACAATGTAATGTGACAATGTGACGATATGCCGATGTGACAATAAAAGACAGCATAATAGATAAAGAATATGAATAAAATCAAGGATATTATCAGCGCTTCGATTGCGGTGAAGGAGCAATTGTTGAAAGAGGAAGCGATTTTGAAGGCCGTGGATCAGGTATCGGATACCATGGTTGCTGCATTGAAAAACGGTAACCGTATTTACTTCTGTGGAAACGGTGGCAGTGCGGCGGATGCCCAGCACCTGGCAGCAGAATTTTCTGGTCGTTTTTATACCGACCGTGATGCCCTGCCTGCAGAAGCGCTGCATTGCAATACCTCCTACCTCACCGCGGTAGCCAACGACTACAGTTATGATGTGGTGTATTCCCGCCTGATCAAAGGTATCGGTAATAAAGGCGATGTGTTAGTGGGATTATCCACTTCCGGCAATTCGGCCAATATCCTGAAGGCTTTTGAAACAGCAAAAGAAAAAGGCATAGTTACAGTCGGGTTTACCGGGGCCAGTGGTGGCAAAATGAAAGGGCTCAGCGATTTTCTTTTCAATGTACCATCTTCCGATACACCCCGGATCCAGGAAAGCCATATCCTGCTGGGGCATATTGTGTGTCAGTTGGTGGAGGAACGGTATTTTCAGTAGACAGTAGACAGTAGTCAGTAGACAGAAGAGAGAAGAAAGAAGAGAAAAGAGAGAAGTGTAGTTAGAAGGCTTACGAATCAGCAAACTTAGCCAACTTAGTAAACTTAGGAAACTCAGTAAACCCAGCATCTGATGATTCAGGAAGCGATCGTTTTGGCAGGCGGATTAGGAACAAGGTTACGGGCTGCCGTACCCGACCTGCCGAAATGTATGGCACCGGTGGCGGGAAGGCCATTTATAGATCATGTGATTCAGTACTACAAAGAGCAAGGCATCCGGCGTTTCATTTTTTCTCTGGGATACCTGCACGAAATAATTGAAGCGCACCTGCTTACGGTACTGGGCAAGCAAGAACTGGAATTTGTAATAGAAGATGAGCCACTTGGAACAGGTGGCGCTATCCGTAAAGCCGCAGGAGCCGCCGGAACCGGTACGGTTCTCGTTCTGAATGGAGATACCCTTTTTAAGATCAGTCTCCCGGAATTATCCGAACACCACCAAAAACACCAGTCCGATTGCTCCCTTTGCCTGAAACCGATGAGGGCATTTGACCGGTATGGCGTGGTGGAACTGGGACCGGAAAACAGGATCAGCAGTTTTCAGGAGAAAAAATACTATGAGCAAGGCCTGATCAATGGAGGCGTATATGCATTACAGGTACAGGCCTTCCTGAATGAGTCCCTGCCGGAAAAATTTTCATTTGAGAAAGACTACCTGGAACAGTATTTCCGGCAACGTAAGATGACCGGCCTGATCCAGAATGGTTATTTTATAGATATCGGGATCCCGGAAGATTTTAACAGGGCCCAAAATGAACTTGCCAGTCATGAATAAACCCCTGCCCCTTGTAGACCCGCAATGGACCCTTTTCCTTGACCGTGACGGGGTAATCAATGAAGACAATATTCACGGTTATATCCTAAACTGGGAAGCATTCCACTTTTACCCGGGAGTTACGGCTGCCTTTGCCGCTTTTACCCACTTGTTTTCCCGGATTCTTGTTGTGACGAACCAGCGTGGAGTTGGCCGCGGACTCATGCCGCAGGAAGAGCTTGAGCGCATCCACAGTGAAATGAATAAAGCGATCCGGGCAGCAGGTGGCCGCGTGGATAAAGTATATTACTGTACTGCAACAGAAAACAGCGCCCCATGTCGCAAGCCCAATCCCGGTATGGCCCTGCAGGCCAGGGAAGAATATCCTGAAATCGACTTTTCCCGCAGCATCATGGTCGGCAATACCAAAAGCGATATGGAATTCGGAAGGAATATCGGCGCTTTTACGGTGTATATCCACACCCGGGAAGACAAGATCCCCCATCCCGACACGGTAGATGCCCGCTTCGACAACCTCCTGGAATTGGCAAAAGCTTTACAATCCCGTTAAAATTTAATCCGATCCGGTGCGTTTAATCCCGGAAACGGTAGTTTTGTCCTGATTAAATACCCTTTATGGCTGCCCCACTGTTACGTAAACTGATTTCTGGTACCGGAATAATGCTGTGCTGCCTTTCCCTGCAGGCGCAAAACGGTAAACTGAGTGCCGGGACACTGAAAGCCCTCGAAATCCGGGAAGATTCCCTGAAAGACGTTTCCCGCAAAATGGTGTTCAGTGAGAATCCTGCGGAACGGTTCCGGAGCGACAGCATTTTTGTCAAGACGCTGGTACGGGCTCTCAAATATCCTTTTGCTTTCTACTATCCCTTTGATTCCGTAAACATTTCAAAACTATATGCACCCGACAGCAGTTTCCGCATCTTTACCTGGCAGCTGAAACGGGATGAATATGTTTTGTTGCAGAAAGGAGCCATACAAATGAATACTCCGGATGGTTCCCTGAAACTCTTTCCGCTGATCGATAATTCGATGTTTACTGCAAAACCGTATGATTCCGTCCGTTCCAACAAGAACTGGATCGGAGCCATCTATTATAAGATCATCATGAAGGAAGCCAACGGGAAAAAATACTACACTCTGATCGGCTTTGATGATTTCAGTGTCAGCAGTAATAAAAAATGGATGGATGTTCTCTCCTTTAATAAACAGGGAGAACCTGAATTCGGGGCTGTACCGATCAGCTTTAAGGAAGATTCTGTACCCCGGCCCGACCAGCGCCGGTTCAGCATTGAATACAAGAAAGAAGCCAAGACTTATTTCAATTATGACCCGGAGCTTGACCTGATCATTGTAGACCACCTGGTTTCCGAGACGGATGAACCCGAGAAAAAATTCACTCTGGTACCCGATGGTGATTATGAGGCATTCAGCTGGAAAAACGGGCAATGGGTGCATATGGATAAATTATTCCATGAAAAGCTGAAAGACGGGGACTTTCCCCGCGAAGCCCTGCTCTATGATGATGCCGGTAATGTGAACGAGCAGCAACTCGAAGATGCATCTAAGAAAAACGCAGAAAAGAAGAAGAAAGAAGAACCCAAAAAGCCCGTAACACCGGTTAAAAAAACAAAAGGTTGACTCTTATAAAAGCTTGAATATCTGCACAATACTAATGCAATACAAAACGCCGGGATAGATATCCCGGCGTTTCAATTTGAAGCAATTAGTAAGGGTTATACCCTGGTTTCGGTAACAGGGTTGAAGCGATGATAAAACAATCAGTTCATACGGACGAGAAATAGACAAGTTGCCTCGACAGAAAGATGCTTTTATTCAAAAAAAAACGGAAAAATGATACGGATCAATCATCCAGCTTCAACACGGCCAGGAAGGCTTCCTGGGGTACATCCACTGATCCGATCTGCCGCATCCGTTTCTTACCTTCTTTCTGCTTTTCCAAAAGTTTCCGTTTACGTGAGATATCACCTCCATAACACTTGGCAGTCACGTCTTTACGCATGGCGCTGATATTCTCACGGGCAATCACTTTGGCGCCAATAGCCGCCTGGATCGCGATCTGGAATTGCTGGCGGGGCAGCAGTTCCTTCAGTTTTTCGCAGAGTTTACGGCCAAAATCCTGGGCCCGGCTGCGGTGGATCAGGGCACTCAGGGCATCCACTTTCTCACTATTGAGCAGGATATCCATCTTCACGATATCGGCATCCCGGTATCCAATGGGATGGTAATCGAAAGACGCATAGCCGCGGGTCTGGCTTTTCAGCTTATCGTAGAAATCAAATACGATCTCGGTGAGCGGCATTTCAAAAATAAGCTCCACCCGGGTTGCAGTGAGGTAGCTCTGGTTAATGAGAATCCCCCTTTTGCCCAGGCAAAGCGTCATGATATTGCCGATATAGTCGGGTTTCGTGATGATCTGTGCCTTAATAAAAGGCTCTTCGATCCGGTCCATCTGTGTGGGTTCCGGCATATCGGTCGGATTGTTGACGATCATCTTCTCCCCTTTGGTGCTGTACGCCAGGAAGCTTACGTTAGGAACCGTGGTGATCACGGTCTGGTTGAATTCACGCTCCAGACGTTCCTGGATGATCTCCATGTGCAGAAGGCCCAGGAAGCCGCAACGGAAACCGAAACCAAGGGCCTTGGAGGTTTCCAGTTCAAAAGTTAAAGAGGCGTCGTTCAGCTGGAGCTTGTCCATGCATTCCCGCAATTCCTCGAAATCTTCTGTAACCACCGGGAAAATACCCGCAAATACCATGGGTTTCACTTCTTCAAAACCCTTGATGGATTCGGGGTGCTCATTACTGGCCAGAGTGATGGTATCACCCACTTTCACCTCTTTGGCATTTTTAATACCCGTGATGATGTACCCTACATCTCCTGCTTTCACCTCATTTTTGGGGGTCATTTTCAGTTTCAGAATGCCGATTTCATCGGCATCATACTCCTGTTCGGTGGAAACGAATTTTACTTTATCCCCTTTCTTGATACTGCCATTTAATATGCGGTAATAAACAATAATTCCTCTGAATGAATTGAATACGCTATCGAAGATCAGGGCCTGCAAAGGAGCGTCCGGATTCCCTTCCGGGGCAGGTATGCGGTCTACAATTGCAGAAAGGATCGCTTCCACACCCAGACCGGTACGGCCCGATGCATGGAGGATCTCTTCCCTTTTACAGCCGATCAGGTCCACGATCTGGTCTTCCACCTCTTCGATCATGGCGCCATCCATATCGATCTTATTGATCACCGGAATGATCTCCAGGTCGTTATCAATCGCCAGGTATAAATTGGAAATGGTCTGTGCCTGAATGCCCTGTGTGGCATCTACGAGCAATAGCGCACCTTCACAGGCGGCCAGCGCCCGGCTTACTTCATAACTGAAGTCTACGTGCCCGGGCGTATCGATCAGGTTCAGGATGTATTCCTGTCCGTCGGTATGCTTATAGTTGATCTGGATGGCATGGCTCTTAATGGTGATGCCTTTTTCCCGTTCCAGGTCCATATCATCGAGTACCTGGTCCATCATATCCCGTTCACTGATGGTATTGGTTACCTGCAGCAAACGGTCGGCCAGGGTCGATTTACCATGGTCGATATGCGCAATAATGCAAAAATTACGGATTTTCTTCATGTAGTAAACCCCACTTGGAGGCCTGCAAAGGTAAGGAATTGGGGCGAGCCTTCCCAGTTTGTGGAAAGGGGTGGAAAACAGGGCTTTCCGGCCATTTCGGAATAAAAAAAACCTTCGGATCCTCAACGTCCGAAGGTTTTGCCTTTAAAGGATACCGGTATGCCTTATGCGAATACCATGTAGATGATGGAAACGAATGCAGCAAAACCGAGAACCCAAACCGATAACACCGACCGGGATGCCTTGATATACCGGGGGTGGTTGGGAGGTAATGTCATAAGAAAACTTGGTTTTGATTGAACTAATCAGTGGCCCTTGTAACGAACAACTTTCGCTGTTGCAGTAAAGAAACAGAAAAAGAAGCTTATTAAAAACTGACAAATGTCAGATTCAGTAAAAAATGGAACGCTGGATAAGGGTTAATATCTAAGTAGCCAGGGAATCGGTTTCGGGGGTCTTCAGGGTCTGAAATAAGCACGGAATTCTTCTCAGTATCTCAGGATTATCAAGCAAGTAGTATGCCACAAGATATAGGATATTTTGAATATTTCGACCCGATTGTTTAAAAAACCGCAAGCTTTTGGCCAAAAACCTTTAAAAATGATCTGTTAGCCTGGATTTTTTGGACATTCAGTATCTTTCCGCTTAAATAGATTTATGTATATAAAGGCTTCTGCTGCAGATCTTGAAGAACTGGTAACCCTAGTAAACAGTGCTTACCGGGGCGAATATTCAAAGAAAGGCTGGACAACTGAAGCAGACTTACTTGATGGGGTACGGGTAACGCCTGAAACGCTGAACGATCTCCTGCAAAAGCCTGGATCCGTGATCCTATTGGTACGCAACTCCGATGGGCGTCTGACCGGATGTGTGAACCTGCAACAGAAGGAAGACCGGTTTTATCTCGGAATGCTGACAGTAGAACCAGAAATTCAAGGTGGAGGGATTGGCAAGTATTTGCTCCAAATGGCTGAGGCTTATACGCTGGAACAGGGCATCCATATTATTGAAATGACCGTAATTTCCCGCCGCTCAGAACTGATTGCCTGGTACCAGCGCCACGGGTATCGGGATACAGGTAAAAAAGCCCCCTTCCCCACTGGTGATCCGGCTTTTGGGATTCCGAAAATGCCCCTGGAATTCATTGTCATGGAAAAACAGGTATAAGTGTAAACGCTTATCATATTTCAAAAATACCGGATATCCGCAGTCTACGATTGCTTACATTTGCGCAAAACCGGAACATGGACCTGAAAGCCCTTTTTGAACAAGCCGTAGCCGCCAGCAAAGAATTAGCCGAACGCCCCAGCAACGATACCTTATTGCAATTATATTCCCTGTATAAGCAATCCACCGAAGGTGATGTGAATGTAGATCCTCCGGCCAATCCCTTTGATTTTGTATCCCGCGCCAAATTTGATGCCTGGAGTGCCCTCTCCGGAAAATCCAAAGAGGCGGCCATGCAGGAATACGTGGATCTGATCAATAAACTGAAGAACTGATCCTTTCCTGAATTTCCTTACTTTCAGTACATGCAAATAGCGAGGGAGTTCCGAAAAAACCTGTTGTTCCTTTTTTCATCCATTGGTATCGCATTTTTAATAGGCGAACTGATCCTGCGTCCTTTTTTTCCAGCAGTACGGCAGGATTCCCTCTTCCCCCCAGGTCAGCAGTTCCAATTAACACCGGATCCGGACATCTTTCCGGGCATTACCGGTATTTCAAGGTATCAGGTAAATCAATTGGGTTTTCGGGGCACAGACCCCGCTCCTGCAGCACGGCACATCCTGGTGATCGGTGGCAGCACTGCCGAATGTCTTTACCTGGATCAGGAGGAAACCTGGCCGGCTTTACTCGAATCACGGCTCAACAGGGAACAACCGGTATGGATCGGTAATTTCAGCAAATCCGGCCTGCACAGCGGACATCATCTGCAGCAATTGCACTGGTTGCAACAGGTTCCTGCTTTACAAGATGTGAAACTTGTTTATTGCCTCACCGGCTTCAACGACCTGATCCATTTTCTGGGAAACGATTCCTTATACCTTTCGGCTTCTGATAACGACTTGTATCGTTTTGCTTTTTCGTTCAAAGGAGATGGTCAGTTACCCTGGTATCGCTGAATAAAGTAAAGGATACCCTGCACCAGCAAGACAGTAAAGGTGCCCGCTATGCCTTGTGGCGGCAGTATCGGCTGCAGGATAGCATGAAAAGAGAACAATTGCCTGATCTGTCCGCAGCTTTAGCGCATTATGCCCGCAATATTGAAGCAATGATCCGTTATGCGTCAGAACACGGCATAACTATCATATTCATTACCCAGCCCGTTTGCTGGAATGCTCCTGCAGTACTGGCTGATGAACCCTGGTTCTGGCTGGGAAAGAAAGGGGATTTTGCAGACCCCTCGAAAGGGTATTACTACAACACGGCCGCATTGGCCAATGGGATGTTACAGTTTAATGAAGTGTTGCGCACTACGGTTTTACAGCAGAAAGGGTATCTGGCTGACCTTGCAGCCCAATTGCCTAAAAACAGGACCATATTCTATGACGACTGCCATTTTACGGAAGCAGGCGCAAAGGCTGTAGCTGCATTCCTCGGCCATTATACAGACTCCCTTCAATTACTCCGTTGAACGCTCAGCGGTACCTGAGGTTGTAAGAATGGTCAGGAAGCAAGGGTAATCCGGTGTGAAAATACTGGTTGAATAAAATACGGAATCCATTAACACTGCTGACCGAATCATACCACCCGGTATAGTCTCTCCGCGAATTATAAACTCCATATAAAATCCGGCAACTTTCAGTATTGAAGTCTGGTTCATTTTCTTCATACTTGTAACCGTGATCACCCTGCACCAGGATCACCTGTTCACGGTTCTGCTGTTGCTGTAGCTGGATGTACTGGATCAGTCTACGGGCTACAAAAGCTGTATAGGCGACCTGAGGAATAAAATTACTACGTTCCGACCCATTAGTATTCTTGAAATGTAACCTTCCTTCTGCATCATAGATATAGGGTTCATGCGGAAGGAAAAAATGGATGAGGAAAAAAGCCGGCTTTGCATCCTTTTTACGGGAGGAAATGGAATCCAGCAGCTTTCCCGACATCGCCTTATACAGGCTGTCTGTTTTCAGGGTACTGATCCGCAGATCAGCCGCATCTGCTGCAGCACGATCGCTTTTTAAGAGATTCGGGAACTGCCAGCCGATATCGGCCCAGGTACGGGTGAGAAGGGTCTGGTGATCGACCAAGGCTGCAGGCAAATGGCTGAATGACAGCATACCCTGTGTAGGATGGTGCTCCAGATCGTAGATGGCAAAATTCTGAATATCATATCCGGTGTTCTCCAGATAACGGGTCACATTATTCACATAAAGCGACTTGTTGCCCCTCACGAGGTCGCGCATGGTCACCGTACTCCCCTCATTCAATTCGGGGATATATTGCATGTCGAGTGTGGAACTGAGTGAATAATGGGTGTAATTGTAATTGCTGCGTGCATTATAGGCAACAAAAAAGCCAGCAGCTTTCAGCATACTGTCGAGCGGATCCTTATACCCGAAACTTTTTTGTAAAGCTGCTGCTGCGGGATATTCATCAAATACGATCCAGTAGATATCCGGCTTTTGTTTCACGGAATCAGCAGCTGGTAATTGCTTCAGCAAAGTATTATTGCGGTCACCGAAATCGGTTTGTGCGGTGTATAGCGGACTGGTCCGGTAAAGCACTCCGGCAGTTTCATAAAAGAGCAGCACATAGATGAGTAGCCTCGAGAAGCGGGTCAGTTGTACCGGGCTGAACGACCGGCGTTTCAGCAACAGGAAAATGGTGAGCAACAGGATAACGATAAAGGGAATTGTGAAACTGTATGAAGTGATCCAGTGTTTACCTGCCATGGCTTCAATACCATCTTTTACAGCTCCGAAAAAAAAGTATACTGCTAAAAAACAGCAGCTGAGAAGAAAAGACCGGGGTCCGTCCCTGAAAAGCAATAAAGAAAGGAGGAATATAAGGGTAGATAGAAGCAGATATTTCCCACCGAGCCATAGCAGGGCCGAAACCGGGATCAGGCCGGCATTTTCATTCCAGCCATGAAACAGGAAAAAGAGGATAAAACCCGTCAGTGTGAAATACAATACCAGCCTTTCTTTCATGCAGTCGTAAAGATAATCTGCCTGCCGGCAATGGTCAAATCGGATTGGAGCTGTTGCCAAACCGCTGGTAGTATTCCAGCAACTGCCGGCCTACAGCCGGAAAGGAATACCTGAGGGTTTGTGCCTGGATCTGCACCGGATCAAAAGCGCCCTGCTTCTCCTGGAAGCCGATTATGGCGCGGGCCAGGGATTCCGCATCTGCAAGGGGGGCTACAAAAGTGCCGGTGACCCCTTCTGTTACGATCTCGTGCATCAATGCTGTTTCAGCCACCAGTACCGGAATTCCGCAGGCCATTGCTTCTATCAGCACACAGCCGAAGGTTTCATAACGCGAATACAGGATCAGCAGATTGCTGCGCTGTATGAACCGTACCAGGATGGAATGGGGTACTTCTCCATGAAAAAAGACATGGTCATCCAGTTCATATCGTTGTGCCAACGCCACCACTTCCGGAACTTCCGGTCCGAGAATATCCAGCCGGAAGCGGAGGCCCTGCAGTTTTAACAGCTGCATGGCTTTGAGGAGCGACTGGGGATCTTTCTGGTAATTCAGGTTGGAGATATGGATCAGCCGGAGCCCCGGTTCTTTTGCTTCCTGTTGCGGTTGGAAAACAGCATGATCCACTACATTCGGAACAATATGGTATTCTTGTCCGGGCCAATACTGTTTCATGGCATTGGCCAGGTAAGCCGATACCGGCAGTATGGCTTTGGCATTCCGGATGATCCTGTTGAAATAACGCTTTTCAAAAAACGAGCGCTGTGCATAATTATCCTGTGCCTCGGGGAGGTATCCGGTCCACTGCTCCGTGACCAGGTAAGGGATCTGATGCTTTGCATATAATTCAGCAGCCATCAACCCGGCTTTATAGGCAATATGCACATGGCTGAGCATCGGTTTTCCCCTTTTCTCAAAGACCTGGCGGCACACCTGCCGGTACAGCTCCCGGTACCGCAGGAAGGAGATCCATTTTTCATATCCGGGAACAGGGCTGTGTGGAACAAAGTAGTATACAATTGTTTCTGTCAGATTTCCTTCTTTCCGTTCTTCAATATGCAAGGTCCGGGTAACCGCACCGGAAGCATCCCGGATCACATGGATGACATGAACCGGAATAAAGAGGGCGGCAGCCCGGGCATGACGCTGGATAAAGTCACCGTCGAACGGTGTCAGCTGGTTGGGATACCAGGATGGCAGCCAGAGTACATAATCGTGCATGCAGGAAAGCAGGTTTAATGCCGCATGCAATGTTAGACTATAATCGCAGAATAACCATATGCGCTATACCTAAAAGTGCAGGCCCGGTGGCAGTACGGACAGGAATAATTATCTTGTGTTGTGCCTGGAGGCAGGCACAGTTAAATCGATTACTATGGCAATTCTGAAGCGGATCAATTCCCGGGCAAGGACCGACGAGAATACCGGATTTGGTGTAAACAGCGCCATGTATGGCGACAGGCTGGTACGGAAAGACGGCCGTCAGAATATCCGGAGACGGGGATTGGCCTTTTTTGAGCGGCTGAGCTGGTATCATACCATGCTCGATCTTCCCCGTACCCATTTCCTGGGTTTCATTTTTGGTTTCTTCCTGCTGATCAACCTGGTCTTCGCCTGTATTTACTATTTCGTGGGTGTGGAACACCTTGGTGGCATGGAGGCGCACAGTAAAACGGAGCAATTCATTGAAGCTTATTTTTTCAGTGCGCAAACATTTACTACAGTGGGATATGGCCGCATCAACCCAACCGGCTACCTGACCAGTTTTATCGCTGCATTTGAAGCTTTTACCGGCCTCTTGTTTTTTGCACTGGCAACCGGCCTCTTCTATGCCCGGTTTTCCCAGCCCAAAGCCTATATCCGGTTTTCCGAGAAAGCGATCATAGCGCCCTTCAGGGAAGCAACTGCTTTCATGTTCCGGCTGGTGCCTTTCAAGAATACATTCCTGACAGATGCTGAAATCAAACTGACGCTTGGGATTACCGTTGAAGAAAACGGAAAACAAGTCAAGAAATTTTTCCCATTACCCCTGCAGATCGACAAGATCAACACGCTCAACCTGAGCTGGACCATAGTTCATCCGATCGATGAAAAAAGCCCGATCTATAATTTCAGCAAGGAAGACCTGTTGAATGCACATGCGGAGATCATGATCTTCATGAAATCATTCGACGAAACCTACTCCAATACAGTTGTAACAAGAACCTCCTATGTTGCGGCAGAAGTGGAATACGGCAAGAAATTCCTGCCCATGTACCATCGGGAAACGGATGGTTCGGTTACGGTTCTGGATCTGGAAAAACTGAATCTTACAGAAGATGCACCACTTCCGGCTATTCAGGCTCAATCCCAGAACTTGACCGGATAGTCCATACAGTTCCTGGGACTTTCCGTGAGTTGATTGCCGATCTGTTGTAATTCAGCGGCAGATAAAACTTTCTCCGCTTCGGGGAAATAGACCCGTTCTTCAAAGCGGATATGCTGTTCCAGCAGTTCCGAAAAATAGTTGATCTCAATTTCGTTCAAAGCCCCCTCCCCGGCCTTGGAGACCAGTTCGCGTATAGTGGCATGATCCTGCAGGATCCGGGCAGTGAGTTGCGCGTTAAAAGGCTTTCCCGCCAGCATCGGCAGTAGTACTTCTTCTTCCTGCTGGAAATGGCTGGCCAGATCTGCCTGCCATTCATCCCGGATGAACTGTTGCATGATGGCCGGATCAGCGTTTTTTTTCAGGCCTTTCTGAAGCAGCAGCACCATCATGAGTCCCTGATGGTGCTGCCGCGATAAAGGCTGCAGGTTGGTATCCCGTTTCATTATTTGAGGCTCTTCATGATGGTGCAGAATTCAGCAGCTACCAGAGAGGCGCCACCTACCAGTCCACCGTCCACATCAGGCTGGGCAAACAATTCCGCTGCATTGGATCCTTTTACGCTTCCGCCATAGAGGATCGAAACTTCATCAGCAGTTGCTTGACCATATTTGCCGGCCAGTACGCTGCGGATATGGGCATGCATTTCCTGCGCCTGTGCCGAACTGGCTGTTTTGCCGGTTCCGATTGCCCAGATCGGCTCATAGGCAATTACAGTCTGCTTCAGGGCATCGGCACTGAGGTGGAACAGGGAATCTTCCAGTTGTTTCTGAACGTAGGCATTCTGCAGGCCTTCTTCGCGGATGGGAAGTGGTTCGCCACAGCAGAATACGGGAGTGATACCGGTTTCGAGGCAAAGGCTGACTTTCTCGGCCAGCTGGGCATTGGTTTCAGCAAAGTATTCGCGGCGCTCACTGTGTCCGATCACACACCAGCTGATACCGATGGAACGCAGCATGTCTACCGAAACTTCACCGGTATAAGCTCCGGCTTTTTTCTGATAGCAATTCTGTGCGGCTACGGCATAGCCTTCTTTCTGGCCAATGGCTCCGGCACTGGGAATAAGAAAAGGATAAGGCACGGCAAAAACAGTCTGCCGGTTCCCTCCCATGGTGATGTTTTCAGCCAGAATGGCTTTCAGTAATTCCTGTCCGGATTCCAGTGTACCGTTCATTTTCCAGTTTGCGGCTGCAATTTGTTTTCTCATGATTGTTTTGCTTGTTATGATTTAGCCCCAGCGCTTTTTATAAAGGGCTGAGAGTTTGTTGATTTCCGGTTCGAGAAGTGCCTGTTTTTTCAGGGCCTTCCAGTTGGCGATATCCCGAAGGGCATTATCCCAGCGGTATTGTTGCGGATGTTCACCCATCCAGGTAAAATCAGGAATAAATTTCGGCGTAAGCGGGGCACAGAAAATGTTGGAACTAACCCCAACTACAGTACCAGTATTGAATGAAGTGTTGATGGCAGTCCTTGAATAATCTCCCATCAGCAGTCCGCATTTCATGCCGGCTTCCTGATAATCATGGGTTGCAGCCGACCATACTTTTACTGGACTGGCTGTATTACGCACATTGGAAACCGAGGTGCCTGCTCCCAGGTTACACCATTCACCGATCACCGAATCACCCAGATAGCCTTCATGGCCTTTGTTGGAATGGCCGAAAAGGATGGAATTCTTGATCTCCCCTCCCACCACACAACCGGGGCCGATGGTCGTGGCTCCATAAATACAGGCCCCCATCTTCACAACACTGCCTTCACAGAGGGCAAATGGGCCGCGGATATGGGCACCTTCCATGATCTCTGTATTCTTGCCGATATAAATGGGGCCGGTGGTGGCATTAAGCGTGCAATGACTGAGTACCGCCCCTTTTTCAACAAAGATCTGGGCTGCCCCGGTTACCTGAACCGATTCCGGAAGCGGTTGGCTCACCCGTTTACGGGTCAGTATTTCAAAATCCTGACGCAGGGCCCAGTCATTGAGCCGGAAAATGTCCCAGGGATGTTCCAGGGTCTGCGCAGGTTGTAGTGGTTCACCGGCATTCAGGCTTTTGATCGTTTCCGGAGCCGGTATCCAGTTACCGGGTATTGAAATGATTCTGGAGGAAGGTCGTACCGCAAGCACAGCAGCTCCGCCCGCGTCATCCGGATTGAGCATAACCCCGAGCAGGTATTCCCATTTTTCGCGGATGGTAAGGATACCGATGCGGATATCCCAACACGGCCTGGTGGCGGTAAAGGGGTATAATGCATTCTGAAGCGTTTCGCTATCGGGTATCAGGTAGATCACGAAATAAAACTACATTTTCCTGTTCAAAGCGGAGTTGTCCGCAGGAGAAAAAATAAAAAACCCTTTCCGGTACCGGAAAGGGCGACTATCATGAAGCGGGAAAAAAGGTGCGCATAAACACACTTATTTCTTCTTTTCGTAGCGCTTTTTGAATTTGTCGATACGACCAGCTGTATCCACGAGTACTTTCTGACCGGTAAAGAAGGGGTGAGAAGTACTGGAGATCTCCAGCTTGATCAGGGGATATTCATTGCCGTCTTCGAACTTGATGGTTTCTTTGGAAGGGGCAGTGGAGCGGCTCAGGAAGGTAACGCCGTTACTCATATCCTTAAATACCACGAAACGGTAACCGTCGGGATGGATTCCTTTTTTCATAACTCATTGATTTAAAAGGTCACACGGATTTTGCCGTATGAGTGATAAAATAGTTTGGAGGCGCAAAATTAGGCAAAAATCACTGAAAACCAAAAACATTTACCAATTACCAATGCCCAATTTCCGATGACCAACTACCCTTTTCCCGGTTTTTATCTTCTGGCTACAGACTACTGGCTACTGGCTACTGACTACTGCATCACTGGCGCATATTTTCGTATTGGAGCGGAATCCCCAGTCCCCAACCTTTGGAAGCCTGGATCACCGCCTGTAGGTCGTCGATCTTCTTGCCGGTAACCCGTACGATATCGTCGTTTATGGAAGCCTGGACTTTCAGTCCGCTGTCCTTGATCAGTTTTACGATCTTCTTGGCATCCTCCATGCGCAGGCCGTTACGGACACTCACCTCCTGTTTCACCAGTTTTCCACTGGGAAAGGAATCTTTGCTGAGGTCGAAGGCTTCGGGAGAAATACCTTGTTTATGAGCCCGGTTGATCAGCACATCGATCAACTGGCGCATTTTCATATCATCTTCCGTTTCAATATTGAGCTTGAATTCCTTTTTATTCAGGTCGATCACCACATGGGTGCCCTTGAAATCGAAACGGTTGGTGATTTCCTTGGTGGTTACATTCACGGCATTATCAAGTGCCTGGGCATCCACTTTGCTGACGATGTCGAAAGAAGGCATAAGCAATGGGTTTTCCGGTTAAACAGGTGATAAAGATACCGATAAACCGGAAAAGAAAAAGGCCCTGTAGAAACAGGGCCCGTTAACCAAAACTAACTGCTTATGAGAAAAACTGTATGACTGTATAGATGAGAAAAAAACGTTTTTTACATATACGATACCCCGCAGCTGACCAGGTATACCAGGATTACACATATCAGGATCACTTTTTTCATTTTCGCTGCTTTATATATAAGACTCCGGAACGGCAAAAAAGTTAACTGGCCTGCTGTTAAAATTTTCTAAATACCACAGCCTGCTGGTAACAGGCTGTGGCGGAAGGTTTAATGGTGTCAGGTATAATCTTATTGATCTCCTCCCGATTTCACCCGGCTCTGCTCATCACTGGCTCCACTGGTTCTCCGGTTAGAGGCTGCAGTTTTCCCTTTGCTGAAGCGCCAGGAGAAATTGAGGCTGAACTGGCGACTGTCGCGGCGCTGGTTGAAAGATGCATCAATATTGCTGTACCGGATCTCCCCATGTATCTTCTGGGAGTACAGGATATCCCGGGCACTGAAGCGAAGGGTACCCTTGCCTTTCATGATCTGTTTGCTGAGCCCGAGGTTTATCGCCATCACATCATCGATCCGGAACACCCCTTCAATACCCGGTGTGCGGTAGAATCCACCCAGTTCAGCACCCCAGGTTTTAGCAAAGCGGAACTGGTTGGTGACATTGAAGAGGGCCGTATTACTTTCCAGCTCTGTGTATTCATTATTGAGTACCCCTTTGTACAGGTTGTTGAACACATTCATGTACAGGTTGGTATTCCACCATTTGGTGACAGCAAATCCGGCGCTGACCGAGAGCCCGTACTGGCGCTGATTGGCAATATTGAATTTGCGGACAACCGTTTCATTTTTATCGATACGCTGTTCCAGAATATCGGAAATGATATCTGTGGTACGGGTATAATTGAGCGTAGTGGTCAGGAAACCTTTGTAGGTATGACTCAGTTCGATATTGTGGCTGAACTGCGGACTCAGGTTCGGGTTACCCTGTTCAAAAGTGTATTTGTCCAGGAACATGATGAAAGGATTCAGGTCTTCATAATCGGGGCGGTTGATCCGGCGGCCATAATTCAGTACAAAACTGTTCTTTTCACTTGCATTATACTGGAGATAGGCAGTCGGGAACAGCTGGGTATAATTCCGCTTGAACTTATCACCGGTGGTGATCTGGTTACCGGATGCGTTCGTGTTTTCCAGGCGCAGGCCGAACTGGCTGTTCCATTTTTTGCCCAGCGGGCGGCTGTAGTTTACGTATACTGCATTTACATTTTCCTTATAGAGGAAATGGTTGCTCCGGCCGATATCGCGTACCCGCTGGTTATTCAGCAGGCTGTCGTAAATGGCGTTATTATCGGTTTCCACATAACTGCTTTTCCAGCCGGCTTCAATACGGGCACCTTTTTCCAGCGGTTTTACAAAGTCCACTTTGGCTGTATAAATATTGATCGCCTGAGGCAGGTTGCCCAGCAGGGAATCCGAAGGCAGGATGGGTGAACCATCCGGAGAGAAATAATGGTTATAGAGATACTGGTCGTTGGCGGAATTATAGTGCAGGTAATCCAGGTCTGCAGTCAACTCCGCTCCGGTGGTATCCAGCATGCGGCGGAAATTCAGGTTGGTGCTGATGTTCTTCCAGGTGCGGTCGTTGCTGGTTACTGCCTTTGTGGTGCTCTTGGCTATACCTGCAGCATCTGCAATACGCACTGTACTTGCATTGGAGAATGTCATTGGTGATGTGAATCCGTTCACAACAAATCCGAAAGTGGTCTTTTTATTCATCGCGTAGTCGAGGCCGATCTTGCCGCTATACGTCTGGCCCAGGTCTTTCATCCGGGATTCCTGGTCATAGAGGGAAACCACATTCTTGGAAACCCCTTCCAGGAATTTCCGCTGGATATCCAGGTTGTTGAAATTCTGGCGGTAGTTATAACTGAAATTGGAGAACAGGTTTACTTTGTTTTTACGATAGTTAAGGTTAACAGACTCACCGGTACGGGCGTAAACACCTTGTGTATATCCCAGTGACACACTGCCGCTATACCCCATCTGTTTGTTCTTTTTGGTGCGGATATTAATAACACCGCTGTTACCGGCAGCATCATATTTGGCGGGAGGATTGGTCATGATCTCGATACTCTCCAGCTGGTTGGCATTCATGTTTTTCAGCAGTTCAGCCAGATCACTACCCGAAAGATAGGTCGGACGTCCATCGAGATAGACCATCACCCCTTCTTTCCCTTTCAGGCTGATATTGCCATCTTTGTCTACGGAAATGCCGGGCGATTTTTCCAGGACTTCCAGGGCTGTGGCACCAGCATTCGTGGATGAGGCTTCTACATTCACGATGGTCCGGTCCATTTTCTGCTCGATCAGTGGCTTCCGGGCTGTAACAGTAACGGCTTTCAGGTCTTTGGCTACTGCCGTAAGTTTGGTTGTGCCCAGTTCGGCTACCCCACCTGCAGCAAGGGCAAATTCGGGGGTGTAAACGGTACTGAAGCCTACGGATTCGAAGCGGATCCGGTAGGTTCCGGAAGCGATCTGTTCAAATGACCAGCTGCCGTCACCAGCACTTAAAGTCATTTTAACCAGACTGGAATCCTTGGATTTCAGCAGTGAAACGGAGGCTGAACCCAAAACGGTCTGGTTCTGGTCGGTCAGTTTTCCGTTGATGCGGGACAGGTTCTGTGCGTGGCTGACGATAGATAAGGTTATGATTATCAGGACTGTCAGCAGAGTCTTGGCGGTTCTCATTTTATTGTTCTTTATTTTAATATATACTTTGTTTTGACGAATACAACTCAAAAGTAAGTACTATTTAATGCATAGTACATTGTTTTGTGCCAGACGGCAGGAATCGTTTATAGTTGGATGGAAAGCGGAAAGGAATGGAAACCGGATATGGGACGCAGCCGGAAGAAAAGAGTTACAGGCCAATGGCTAGTTAGTGACCAATGGTTGAATAGGCTGTTTAAAGGAAAAAGCCGGGACTGGCCCGGCTTTAAACATAATGAAGCTATAAATATGTTCAGGCAGCGTTATTGCCTTTCTTACGGAAATAGAAGAAGCAGACCAGTCCAATGATGACCAAAGCGCTGGAAATCAATTCAGCTTGTGTAGGCCGGAAGGGTAATTGATCATAGGTGGTATTCACCCTGATTTTTTCTATGAGGAAGCGCTCAATGCCGTTTACAATCAAATATATGCTGAACAATACGCCGGCCTGGTTGATCTTTTTACGGATCAGCCAGAGGAAGAAAAAGAGCACCAGTGCCATCAGGGTTTCATAGAACGGTGTAGGAAATACAGGTACGGGAAGCTGCCGGCAATACTGGCCATCAGTACAGTCCCGTATATCCACTCCATGATTCAGCACATTATGCGGATAAGTATAGGCTACCATCCAGACAGGAAGCCCAAATGGGGCTTTTACGGCTTTATGCGGGATCTGATCCAGAGGTGTTTCATTGAATTCATTGGTATAAAAGCGGCTGTTCATGGTCAGCTGCAGTTTATAGGTATCCGGATCTGCTTCAACAATTTTATTATCGGTAGTGATCACATAGGCGCTGTTCAGGATGCCCCAGTCGCCATCTCCGGCCACCTGGCAACCGATACGGCCGATGGCATAGGCGATCATAAGCGCAGGTGCTGCCGCATCGCAGAGGTGTTTAAAATTGATCTTATGTTTCCGGGCATACCACCATATTGCGAGGGTGGCACAGATCAGTCCTCCGTAAAAAGTTAATCCGCTGAATGAAAGCAGCGCTTCCACCGGACTGGCGATAAATTCATTCCAGTTTTCGAGGTTATGAAAGATCTTGGCACCCAGGAAGCCGAAGAGGGCGGCATATATCACGATATCTCCTACCCTGTCGTGCGGCCAGAGGCGTACCGTACGGGTTTCGGGTTTGGCCAGTTTCCGTTTGTTCTTTTCCCACCATTTCAATCCGGTGAACAGGATAGCCATGGCGATACCCATAGGGAGGTTCCCTTTGGAAGAGAAGATGAATTCCTGAGGATCCACGGCTTCACCCTTTCCGGTCAGGAAGAGCCCGATAAACTTATAACCGAGGAGAAATCCAAGTAGGAAGTTGATGGCGAGGTCGGTTATAGAAGCCGGCTTACCGACTTCAACCTTTACTTCAGAGAACTGAAGCAGTCCCCCTCTTTCTTTTCGTTGCAGTTCTTTTACCAATATATAGGCAGCCACCAGAAAAGCCAGTGCCACAAAGAATCCGAACGAGTTGATGAACCGAAGGCCGGACCATTCCACTCCAAAAAGGTCCCGGAAAGCGTAGTAAAGATTGGGATACATGCTTCGAACGTATTTATATCAGGTTCAGAACAGGATGCAATGATAGGTAAAAATCAGCCGGAACGGCAATAAAAAAACCCCGGAAACCGGGGTTTTTCAGTTCAGCGATAGATCAGCAATGCTGGTCAAAAGCTGCAATCAGGTTATGTGCGATCATCTGTGCGGGGCGTCCTTCAATCATATGCCGTTCAATGAAATGTACCAGTTGTCCATCCTTGAACAGGGCAATGGCAGGTGAAGAAGGCGGATAGGGCAGCAGATGCTCCCGGAGTTTCTTAACGGCATCAATATCAAAACCGGCAAAAGTGGTGGTGAGGTGATCCGGCTTTTTGGTGGTATTGTGCACAGCCATCAGAACGCCGGGGCGTGCAGTACCGGCTGAACAACCACAAACGGAGTTGATCATGACCAGTGTGGTTCCGGGTTGACTGAGCTGGGCATCCACTTCGGATGCGGACAATAATTCGCTGAATCCGTTATCGGTCAGCTCTTCCTTCATCGGGATAACTATTTCTTCGGGATACATAGTTTGTAAGAATTGAATTTGAACAACAAAATTAATAAAAAGCCCGGAAAGCGGTTTTCGAATTCAGAAATAAGCAGTTCTGTCAGCCGGGAATGCGCAAAACTGAAATTCTGTCGCCCTGCAATGGTCAATTCCGAACATAACGGCAGGGAAATAAGGAGAAAAAACCGGTGGTATAACGTTTGCGTGACTGTTTTCAAATTTAAAAACCTAAAAACAGTTTTATATGACACTTGTAAAAATGAATACCCGTCCTGTGCTGCATGCCGGCAACCTGTTCAACGAAATCTGGAATGATCCTATTTTCAGTGGCAAACGCCCGGTGCCGGATTTCCCGCTGTAAATATTCATGAAACCAAAGAAGCCTGGCATCTGGAACTGATGGCACCCGGGCGTGAAAAGAATGATTTCCAGATCGGCCTTACCGATGGCTTACTGACGATCGGTTATGAAGCTAAAGTCCAGGAAAATGAAGCTGAATACAAGACTACCCGCAGGGAATTCAGTCTGCAGTCGTTCAAGCGCAGTTTCCATGTTGACGAGCAGATCGATGCTGATGCCATCCAGGCCCGCTATGAGAATGGCATACTCCGACTGCTTTTACCGAAAAAACCCGAAGTAAAAGCAGCCAGTAAAAATATCACGATTCAGTAAAGTTTGTTAAAAGAGCGCAGATCAGCAGTTGGTTTTTGGTGAAGTACCCGTTCCGTGTCATGCGGAGCGGGTTTTCTTATTGTAAAGCCTTAAATTTGCTACGGAATCAACCGACATGAAACTGAACCCTGTTCGTATCGCTTTCCTGCTCTTCATTTTCACCTTGTCTCTTGCTGTCAACCAGGCAGTGGCACAGGTAGTAACCGACACCACACACCGGCAGCAGGATTCCCTTATAAATCCCGTTGACACAGTACTCCGGATCAAAAACCTGAATCCCTTCTTCAACCTCCATGTGGATTCGTCCCTCAGCTATAATCTGGAGATCAACCGCGATGAATCGAAGTATTATTATTTCATGCGGAATTCACCGGTGGGACTGAAGATCAACAAAGACAATGGATTGCTCACGTTCAAGGCAGACAAATCCTATTTTCTGTCAGGCAAGCTGAAATACGACAATGAATACAGGGTGCAGATCGGGGTACAGAACCTGGACAATCCCAAAGACCGTATCGATACGTTCTTCTCCATCCTGTTCTATAATACAGAGATCATTCCTTCGCTGGTGAAACCCACCATCAGCTCCCAACTGATCATAGACGAAGGGGATACGGTAAGTTTCAAGGTATTATGCGAGAACGGCTCCTTCCCTATTGAGAATATCACTTTTTTTGCCAATACCCCCTTGAAAAATGTGACCATGGTACGTCATTGCGATGATGATTTCGTGTGGACGCCTGGTTTCGATTTCGTGAAAGAGAGCGATTCTGCACGTGTAAGGATCGTACTGCTCAATTTTGTGGGTGCCAACCGTTTCCTGGAGAAAGATACGGCTACGGTGAAACTGATCGTACGCGATGCGCTGAATTATCCCCTGGCGGTCCAGGACTTTAATCAGGTAACCCGGAACATCCAGACTTATATTGTACAGCTGAAGTATACTTTCCTCCAGCTGGATAAGAGCGTAAAAAAGACCAAGAATACCCGTACCACATTTGATATTACCGGCTCTACCACTGCGCTGACCGGAAGTGTATTACAGGCTTCCTCCAGTGCCGATACGAAGAAGGTGGGACAGGTCATGCCCAGTGTGGGTATATCCCTGGTGCCCATCAAGGAGGCCATAGCGCCACAGAAAGTGTTTGACCAGAACCAGGCCTCGCTGATCCGAACATCGATCAAGCGGCTGGATTATATGCTCAAAGACAATAACCTGATCGGGGAAAAAGACCCTGATATTGTCCGGAAGACCAATAAACTCAAGGACGAGCTCAAGCAGATCCAGATCCAGCTGATTGATATACCGCTGGTGATCATGGAGCAGGATATGACAGAAGAAGAGCTGAACCAGTATTTCAACAGCCCCAAAGTCAACAAGAAATACCTGATCAAGAAATAATCACTCACATCCCTGTTTTCTGCGGGTATCGATCAGGTACTGGATCTTCCATCCCTTCTCCCCTCTGACCAGTTGGAAAGAATTCGCCCCGCAATGGCTGAATTGCCCGTTAAAATAGAATTTATACGGCGTCCATACACTGGCCAGCGGCCCGTCAATTTTCACTACTGCAAACTCAATGCGTTCATCTGCTGCTCCTTTGGGCAGTTTTGCCACGGAACCGGCAAATTCACTAACGGATTCATCCCGGATAATGATCTTTCCTTCCTTGTTTCGGGCGATGGTCTGCAATACGGCACTGTCTGCAAATGCAGTACGCACCAGTTCAGCATCTGAAGTATTCATTCCGGTAAAAAGCTGGTTCACGGCCGCCTTTACAGAATCTTCCGCGGTCTGGGCATTGGTATTCAATGTCAGCAGCAGTATAGCAATTGTTAAAATCAGCCTGCAGTTCTTCATGTTAAAATAATTAACGGTTTCTGGCCTTTGCCTTGAATAGTTCAGGAAAGATAAAACCAAAAACATGAAGATCCAGAATTTTACACCAGCGGTTCTAGTTGTAATAGGCGCTATCAGCCTGAGCAGTTGTTATACAGCCGAGCCTGTACATTATCCCCGGGAGCCTCGCCGGGTGGTGGTAGTGGAAGACCGGTACCCGGCATCGTTGCCACCCGGGCAGGCCAAAAAAATATATGGGGGTCGTTCAGCCAGGGGTTATGCTCCGGGCCAGCAACGCCGGCCGGATTACCGTAACCAGACCGTGTACTACCCTTTGATCATCATACGCACTCCGGATATCGTCATCCGCAGGGCTGCAGATGGAAGAGACTATTGTTTGAACAGGGACGGTTATTATTACTGGCGCGGGGCCGACAACCGGTTCTATCTCGATGAACGTTATATCGGGCAGATCCGGTATGATGAGCGGGAATACCGCGACTGGGACAGCCGCAGGGGCGGCAAACACCACGATGATGATGATGACGACGATCATCATGGTCACCGGGGGCGCGGCCACCGTCATTAAAGAAAAATGCCTGGAATCGATCCAGGCATTTTTTTATCGGGTATAACCAAGTATTTTAAGCATGCTCTGTGCGGTCTGCTCTTTGGCATAGACCCAGTCGGTCAGCTTACCGTTCTTGTCGTGCCCCACAATGATATGTTTGGGAGAAGGGATCAGGCAATGTTTGATACCGCCATAGCCGCTGATCTGGTCCTGGTAGGCGCCGGTATGGAAAAAGCCCACATAGAGGGGTTCTCCGTTATTGATTTTCGGAAGGAATACTTCATTCACGTGTTCCTCGGAATCGTAATAATCGTGGCTGTCGCAGGTGATCCCTCCCAGTACCACCCGGTGGTATTCCTGGTCCCATTTGTTAATGGGTAGCATCAGGAACTTTTCCCCGATACCCCAGGTGTCGGGCAATGTGGTGATGAATGAGGAATCGATCATGTACCAGATCTCCCGGTCATTCTGGGTTTTCTGGCCGATCACGCTGTAGATGTGTGCCATGCTTTCCCCTACGGTATAGCTGCCGAATTCAGTGAAGATATGCGGCATGGGTACATTATTGCGCTTGCAGGCTTTCTTGATATTGCCCACAATTTCATTGATCATGAACTGGTAATCGTACTCAAAACCGAGGGAGTGCTTGATCGGAAAACCGCCGCCGATATTGATGGAATCGAGTTCGGGGCAGATCTTCTTCAGCTGGCAATAGAGGTTGATCACTTTATTCAGCTCACTCCAGTAGTAGATATCGTCCTTGATCCCTTTGTTGAGAAAGATATGCAGCATTTTCAGCTGGAACAGGTGTTCATTGCCTTCGATCTTGTCTACATAAAATTCCAGCACATCGCGGGCGCGGAAACCCAGTCGCGAGGTATAGAAGGGGAAAGTAGGCTCTTCTTCGGCTGCCACGCGGATACCGAGCTTGAAAGGTACTTTAACGGATTTCTTGTAGTGCTGGAGCTCTTCCTTGTTATCAAGGATGGGCACCACATTCTTGAAACCGCTGTTCAGCAGCCCAGCAATCCGGGAAGTGTAGGATTTCTGCTTGAATCCGTTACAGATGATAAAGGTTTCTTTATTGATCTTCTTCTTTTCGTAGAGTTTCTTGATGATCTCTATATCGTAGGCATAAGAAGTTTCGAGATGGATATCATGCTTCAGGGCTTCTTCCACCACAAAGGAGAAATGGGAACTCTTGGTGCAATAGCAGTAATTATACTCGCCCTCATAGCGGTGTTTTTTGATCGCATTGGCGAACATCTTCTTGGCCTTTTTGATCTGCATGCCGATCTTGGGCAGGTAGGTCAGTTTCATGGGGGTACCATACTTGTCGATCAGGGCTTTGATGTCGAGACCGTTGAAATAGAGGTAACCGTCTTTGGTTTCCAGATCTTCCTGAGGGTAGTTGAAAGTCTGCTTCACCAGGTCGGTATACGTATTGTTCATTTCCACGTGCAAAGAAATTTGAGATGAGCCAAAGGGATTAAGTGCACAAATGTACTTTTTCTGGGATTTCTCAGGGACAAAAAAAATCCCGGCCATTGAAGGCCGGGATCGTATCGGTTACCGGTAGGCTTATTTAACAGAAGCCACCAGGTTTTTGAATGTAGCGGGCTCATTCATGGCCAGGTCGGCCAGGATCTTGCGGTCGAGGGTGATCCCTTTCTGGTTCAGCTTGTGGATGAACTCAGAGTAGGTCAGTCCTTCTTCGCGAACTGCGGCATTGATACGGGCAATCCACAGGGAGCGGTATTCTCTTTTCTTGAGTTTGCGGCCAACGTAGGCATAGGTTTGACCTTTTTCCACTACGTTTTTCGCAACGGTGTATACATTTTTACGTTTGCCATAGAATCCTTTGGCTTTTTTCAGGATCCTTTTCCGGCGTGCGCGGGAAGCAACGGCATTTACTGAACGAGGCATATTTGAATAATTTGAAAATTAAGAATTGGGTGACTGAACCGGAGCGTACTGCTTATTTGAGGCGGAGCAGGCGCTTTACAAAGTTCATGTTCGATTTGTGTACCACACCATCCTGTCCGAGTGCACGCTTGCGCTTGTTGGATTTTTTGGTGAGGATGTGTCTTTTGAAAGGCTTCTGGTGCGTGATCTTGCCGGTAGCAGTCACTTTAAAGCGCTTCTTGGCGCTGGAGTTTGTTTTTACCTTAGGCATTTTACCTGGTTTATGTAGTTCACCTTTGAGGCGTTTCCGCACAGGCGGAACCCTTATCGGGCCTCTTCAGGAATATCCGTTCTTGAAAACGGGAGCGCAAAGATAGTGATTTTCAAAGAAGTATCGTAGCGGGGCTATAAAAAAATCATTCCGCCAGTTGCCTGAATAAAATATTGATTATTAATATTTTATAAACCCACTGAAAACTCTTTTTGGGTTTACCTGATTTTTGAGGCCGGGTACCCGACTGTGAAGCGCCGTAAAATTGGACTGCAACACTTTACAATTATCTATCATTCAAGCTGTAAGCAAATTCTAAAACCTGTAATACAGGAGGTAAAACTTTCTTTCGAATACTTATCTTTAGCACATATCCTTTTCAAACATGAAACAAATGCCCCGACTGCTGCTTTTAGCGATTGCACTTTTCACTCTTTTCAGTTGTTCCACACGTTCCGGCAAACCCCGGATCCTGGTATTCAGTAAAACAGCCGGTTTCCGGCACAGCTCCATTCCGGATGGCAAGGCTGCCATTATGAAACTTGGAGCCGAGAATGGTTTTCTGGTGGATACAACAGAAGATCCCTCTTATTTCAATGAAGATTCCCTCAAAAATTATTCAGCAGTGGTATTCCTGCATTCAACAGGCGACCTGCTCAACAATTACGAGGAAGCCGATTTTGAACGCTATATACAGGCAGGCGGTGGATATGTAGGTATACATGCTGCGTCTGATGCCGAATACGACTGGGGCTGGTATGGCCGTCTGGTCGGCGGTTATTTCGAGAGCCATCCGGCTCAGCAGGATGCTGTCCTGAATGTGGTCGACAATACCCATGGTTCCACCAGGCACCTGCCTGCCCAGTGGAAGCGCAAGGATGAATGGTATAATTTCAAAAAGCTGAACCCGGATGTCAAAGTACTGATCAAGATCGATGAAAAGTCGTATCAGGGTGGCAAGAATGGCGATAACCATCCTATGGCCTGGTATCATGAATTTGACGGAGGCCGTGCCTGGTATACCGAGCTCGGTCATACTGAAGAGTCGTTCAAGGAAGATAATTACCTGAAACATATCCTGGGTGGTATCCAGTATGCCATTGGAGAGAACAGGAACCTGGATTATGACAAAGCCACTACCCTCCGGGTGCCGGAGAATGACCGCTTTACCAAAGTGATGCTCTCACAGGGTGAATTCTATGAGCCTACTGAAATGGCGGTACTGCCCAACCTGGATGTATTGATCGCCCAGCGCCGCGGCGAAGTGATGCTCTATAAGAACAGTACCCATACTGTAAAACAGGTTGGGTTCCTGGATGTGTATTTCAAGACTCTCAAGGCCAATGCCAATGCGGAAGAAGGGCTGCTGGGCCTGCAAGCCGATCCTGATTTTGAAAAGAACCATTACGTATACTTGTTTTACAGTCCTTCCGATACATCTGTAAACAGGTTGTCGCGCTTTACTTTTGTGAATGATACCCTCGACCGCAAAACGGAAAAGATCATCCTCCAGTTCTATTCCCAGCGCGAGATCTGTTGTCATACCGGCGGCTCCATTACTTTTGGTAATGATCATGAGTTGTTCCTGTCTACCGGTGACAACAGTACGCCTTTCGACTCCCCCACTCCTTTTGCGAATCATGGTTTCGGTCCGATGGACGACCGCGAAGGGTTTGAACAATACGATGCCCGCCGTTCCAGTGGTAACACGAACGACCTGCGGGGCAAGATCCTCCGGATCAAGATCAACCCCGATGGTTCCTACAGTGTTCCGGATGGGAACCTCTTCCCGAAAGGCACCGAAAAGACCCGTCCCGAGATCTATGTAATGGGTAACCGGAATCCGTACCGTATTGCGTTTGACAAGAAAAGGAATTACCTCTATTGGGGTGAAGTAGGTCCGGATGCCGGTGCTGATAGTCTGGATACCCGTGGCCCGCGTGGTTACGATGAACTGAACCAGGCCAAGAAAGCCGGTTTCTTTGGCTGGCCTTTCTTTGTGGGGAACAATTACCCCTATGCCCAGTACAATTATACTACGGGTGCCATTGGAGCGAAATATGATCCCGCACATCCGGTCAATACATCGAAGAACAATACCGGTCTGACTGACCTGCCTCCAGTATCGCCTGCCTTCATCTGGTATCCTTATGCGGCCTCCCCCGATTTCCCGCAAATGGGCACTGGTGGACGCAATGCCATGGCCGGTCCAACTTATTATGTGGATCAGTATCCGAAAGAGACACGTTATCCGGATTATTATAATGGCAAAGTATTCATCTATGAATGGATGCGCAACTTCATCAAAGTGGTGACGCTGGATGAGAAAGGCGACTTCTATAAAATGGAACCCTTCCTTTCCGGCACGAAGCTGAATGCCGTTATTGACATGGAGATGGCACCCAATGGCCGTATCTATATGCTGGAATACGGCAGTGGCTGGTTCAGCAAGAATCCTGATGCAGGCCTGAGTTATATTGAATACAATGGCGGTAACCGTCTGCCTGTAGTTGGCGAACTGAAAGTAGACAAGCTTTCCGGCGCGTTACCTTATAAAATTACTGCTACGGTTGAAGCCCGCGATCCGGAGAAAAAAGCGCTCAGTTATACCTGGGATCTGGGCAATGGAGAGAAAAAGACAACAACCGAACCCAAACTGGAGTACACTTACAACAAGCCGGGCGATTTTTCTATCAGTGTGGAAGTTACCGATGATGCACAAGGCAAAGTGAAGAGTAATGCAGTTGCAGTATATTCCGGCAATGAAACACCGGATGTGAAGGTTACGGTTGAAGGAAATCAGACCTTCTATTTCCCCGGAGTGCCGGTAAAGTATAAAGTTGCTGTAACCGATAAGGATGATGCCACTGCGGGACAGGATCTGAGCACCCTGGTGGTGAATGCCGATTACCAGGAAGGAACCGATATGGCCGCTTCCGGACAGGGACATAAGATCCTGAGTACGGTTATGCTGGGCAAGAATACCATGATGGCGCTGGATTGTAAGAACTGTCATCAGGTGGATACCAAATCAATCGGGCCCGCCTTTACTGATGTAGCGAAGAAATATGAGAAACAGGCTGGCGCCATGGATTACCTGTCTGCCAAGATCATCCGTGGTGGTGGTGGCGTATGGGGAGAGACCCCGATGGCGGCCCACCCCAACCTGAAGCAGGACGACGCCAAACTGATCGTGACCTGGATCATGAGTCTGGCATCTGCAGAGGCACGTAAGCCCTACCCGGCCAGCGGCAGCCTGGATCCCACATTGGGCAAGCCAGCTAAGCATAATGGTGTACTGACGATAACCGCCACTTACACCGATAAAGGCGGCAATGGCATTAAACCGATGACCGGTACTGGATTTGAAGCCTTGCGAAGTGCTACCGTTTCACTTAATGGTGCCACAGATATCAATGGTTTCAATGGTGTGGATTATGGTGGCAGACACCTGCTCGTACTGCCCAAAACGCAGGGCTGGTTCAGCATAGCCAATATTGATCTCACCAGCGTGAAATCTGTACTCCTCCAAAGCGGCTGGCAGCAAGCTCCTGTGTATGGGTTTGACTTTGAGATCCGGCTGGATGCACCTGATGGACAGTTGCTGGGTAAAGGTTCCCTTGCCGGCGGATTGCCGACAAAAGGTGGTATGGGTGGAGCCCCTGTACTGATTGCCACAACACCGGTTACCGATGGTAAACTGCATAAAGTGTATGTGGTCACCAAGCCGAAAGATCCGAAGGAGCCCAATATGTGTGCTTTGACCGGACTGCAGTTCCAGGCAAAATAAACAAGCTGATATCAAATACGAAAAAGCGCTTTCTCAGGAAAGCGCTTTTTTTCTTGCTGAAAAATAATCAGTAAATAAAACGATGATGAGGATGAGCAATCCGCCGAATTCACGGGTATCCTCGATCCAGGGTTTTTCGGCTTTCATGGTCTGTACCAGGTTCTCCGCATGGTGTTCATTGTACCAGTCGATCACCCCGTCTTTGGTAAAGACCAGCCAGATGGCATAGAGCAGATATGCCGCTATACCGGCCAGATAGGCTTTGGGATAGTAGCGTCCGCGTGCATACAGCCAGCAAAGCACAGCAGCATAGAGATAGATCGGCATCCAGAGCCAGGGATCGGGATCATTGTATTGCAAGGCTGCAAAAAGGACAAAAATGACGGTAAAGCAATAATTGAAGACTTTCATGCCGGCTGGTTTTGACTAAAAATAGTCATTTCTGCAGGAACCGGAATTTGGCAGTACCTCAAATTAAATAGTAAATTGAACAGTCAACTTATACTGGTCTATTTTTGTTTTTGCGAAACTCATCAACTCAACTGGGAAAACATATGCTGAATGTCATTTTAAGTAACCGGCCAGCCAAACTGCTGACCATTATCACTGCATTTTTTGTGGCTAATGCCCTTATTGCCGAATGTATTGGCGGCAAGATCTTTTCACTGGAAGGTGTATTGGGCATCGCACCTGCCAACCTTACACTATTTGGTGAGTCGGGTCTGTCTTTTTCCCTTACCTGCGGGGTCTTGCTATGGCCCCTGGAGTTTATCATTACCGACGTTGTCAACGAATATTATGGGCCCAAGGTCGTCCGCCGGATTTCGTATACTGCAGTAGCCCTGATCTCCTACGCCTTCCTGATGTTCTACCTGGCCATGTGGCTGGCACCTCCGCAATGGTGGGTGGAATCCAAGACTGCTGAAGGCATTCCCAATATGCAGACTGCGTTTTCCGGGATCTTTGGCCAGGGTATGTGGATCATATTTGGAAGCCTGATGGCATTCCTGGTGAGCCAGATCGTGGATGTAACCGTTTTCCATAAGATCAAGAAAGTGACCGGGGAAAAGAAAGTTTGGTTGCGGGCAACCGGCTCCACGCTGGTATCTCAGTTCGTAGACAGTTTCATTGTACTCTTCATTGCATTCAAGCTGGGAGCAGGATGGAGCTGGCAAAAAGTACTGGCGATCTGTATTGTCAATTACACTTATAAATTTACTGTAGCCATTCTGCTGACGCCTGTGATCTATCTTCTGGAGAACAGGATGGAACATTATCTGGGCAGGGATACGGCGAAGCAGATGAAGCTGGCGGCGATGGGGAAGGAAAGTGAGTGAGTGAGGAATGGTGAGTAGTGAATAGTCAATAGTGAATGGTCAATAAAAAAGCCCCGCGGTGCGGGGCTTTTTTTTATCAGGATTCTTTTTCCTTTTTCTTCTTGGCGCTTTTTGGAGCGAGCATGATAAACATCCGTTTTCCTTCAAGTTTGGGAAGGGCTTCAGGCTGGCCGATCTCCTGGAGGCGTTCGGCGAATTTCAGGAGCAGGAGTTCTCCGCGTTCCTTGAACTGGATAGCGCGGCCCTTGAACTGAACGTAAGCTTTCACCTTATTACCGTCTTTCAGAAACCCTTCGGCATGACGCGATTTGAAATCGAAATCATGGTCGTCGGTATTGGGTGTAAAACGGATCTCTTTCACTTCGGAAACCTTGGCCTTGGCCTTCATTTCCTTTTCCTTCTTCTTCTTATCGTAAAGGAATTTATTATAATCGATGACCTTACAAACGGGGGGATCGGCGTTGGGGGAGATCTCCACCAGGTCGAGTTGCTGTTCCTGAGCAATTTTCAGGGCTTCCTGAGTGGAATAAACGCCCACTTCCACATTGTCGCCTACCAGACGAACCTGGGGTACACGGATGAAGTGATTGATACGGTGTTCGGCCTCTTTACGGGGTACAAATCGGCCTCTGTTGAATCCACCACCGCCTCCGGGAGGACGGTTGAATGCAGGTCTTTGCGGTAATGCCATTTAACGTTGTTGTGTGATGCCTTCCTGGAGGCTGCTTTTGGGTTTACGCTGTGCCAGGACTACAGCGTTTTATGGTTTACAAAATTAATCAGATTTCCGGTCCCGGATCTCCTCAGTGGCTGCCGCGATAAAAGCGGCAAGTTCCTGAGTTCCCAGGTCACCTTTACCCTGCCGGCGGATGGATACTTTTTCTTCTGCCATTTCCTTCTCTCCCACTACCAGCATGTACGGCACTTTCATCAGTTCTGTATCCCGGATCTTCTTGCCGATCTTCTCGTTGCGTTCATCAACCTCTGCACGAATATCTGCTTTTTTCAGCTTCTGCGAAATAGTTTGTGCATAAGGCAAATACTTATCGCTGATGGGCAGCACTTTTACCTGAACCGGGGCCAGCCAAAGGGGGAATTTACCGGCATAGTGCTCCAGCAGGAAGCCGATAAAGCGCTCATGGGTTCCCAGGGGTGCCCGGTGGATGATCAGAGGGGTTTCAGCTTTATTCTCCTGTGTGGCAAATTCCAGTTTAAAGCGTCTTCCCTGGGCAAAATCAACCTGATTGGTGGCCAGGGTAAATTCGCGGCCGATGGCACTCCAGATCTGAACATCGATCTTGGGGCCGTAGAAGGCGGCTTCATCGTGTACTTCCACAAAAGGCGTATTGGTGCGGATCAGTACATCCCTAACCAGGGCTTCTGTTTCCTTCCAGAGCTCCGGTTCGTTCACATATTTCTGGCCCAGTTTTGTGGGTTCATGCAGGCTCAGGCGCATGACATACTTATCGATTCCGAAGATCTTGAAATACTTCAGGTACATGTCATTCACCGCCTTGAATTCCTCATAGAATTGCTCCTTGGTGCAATAGATATGGGCATCATTCATGTGGAGGCAACGGACCCGCATCAGTCCGAACAGCTCACCACTCTGCTCATAGCGGTAACAGGTGCCGTACTCGGCCAATCGCAACGGAAGGTCTTTATAGCTGCGGGGTTCGGCAGCAAAGATCTTATGGTGGTGCGGACAGTTCATGGCTTTCAGGTAGTATTTCTGTCCTTCCAGTTCCATGGGAGGATACATACTGTCCTGGTAATACGGCAGGTGTCCGCTGGTGAGGTACATACTTTCTTTGGCGATATGCGGTGTTACCACACGCTTATAACCTGCATCCTGCTCAGTTTCCTTGGCCAGGCGTTCCAGTTCCTCAATGATGATCGTACCATTGGGCATCCACAGCGGCAGACCGGGGCCCACATCATCATCCATGGTGAAAATGCCCAGCTCCTTGCCCAGTTTCCGGTGATCCCGCTTTTTGGCTTCTTCGAGCATCTGCAGGTATTCATCCAGTTCTTTCTGGTTGGGGAATGTGACCCCGTAAACACGGGTCAGCATCTTGTTTTTCTCATCACCCTTCCAGTAGGCTCCTGCCACACTGGTCAGTTTGATGGCCTTGATCAGCCCGGTATGCGGAATATGGGGGCCGCGGCAGAGGTCGGTAAATGCACCTTGTGTATAAAACGTGATGGATCCATCCGTCAGGTTCTGGAGCAGATCCAGTTTATATTCATCGCCTTTCTCCGTAAAGTACTGAACGGCTTCGGCCTTGGGCATTTCCTTGCGCAGGTAGGCATTGGCCTGTTTCGAAAGTTCATTCATTTTCTTCTCCAGCTGCTGCAGGTCATCTTCTGTAAGCCTGCGGTCGCCCAGGTCCATATCGTAATAAAAACCCTTGTCGATGGCAGGTCCAACCCAGAATTTCACTCCCGGGAACATCGATTCCACGGCCTCAGCCATGAGGTGGGCAGAAGAATGCCAGAAAGTGGATTTTCCTTCCCCGTCTTCCCAGGTCAGGAGTTTGAGGCGGGCATCTTCACCGATCGGACGGCTGGCATCCCATACTTCACCGTTCACACTGGCGGCGAGAACTTTCCGCGCCAGTCCTTCGCTGATGGATTTGGCTACATCCATAGCCGAGCTGCCCTGGGGATATTCGCGGACAGCGCCATCGGGAAACTGTATCTTGATATTCATATAACGAACTTAGTCTGAAATGATTCTGGACCGCAAATTTAACGAAGTTTTGCCAGAAGCAGCCTACGATTCTTGCCGTATACCACCAGAAATTTATAATATTGCTGTTGTGGTAAAGTCTATGAAAATAAAGCTACTCGCCTTTTTTTTACTGTTGACCTTTTCCGGTGCTGCTCAGGAACTTACCGGCATCTGGAGGGGCTATTTCAACCAGGTCAATTACCAGCGGGATGCTGAGGGCAGCCGCTATAAATTCGAGGTGCAGCTCGATCATAACCTCAAGAGCAACTATTTTTCAGGAGTTACTTATTCCTACCTGACCACGGTATTTTATGGAAAAGCCACCTGCTCCGGCACCCTGAATGTGAAGAACGGGAAGGTTTTCCTAGAAGAGCTTAAGTTGGTGGAAGTGAAGATGGCCGGCCCCAGTGATGCCTGTATCATGACCCTGTTTCTTCAATACAGCAAGTCGGGTGATGAAGAATTCCTGGAAGGCACTTATACGAGCATGAATATGCGGGATTCGACCAATTGCGGCCGGGGTACGGTATTTCTCCGGCGGGTGGTGACCTCCGACTTCTACAAGGAACCCTTTCTGGTGAAGCGGGAGAAAGAGAAGGAGAAAGAGAAAGAGCTGGCAAAAAACAGCCCCAAAAAAGAAGAGCCCCCGGTAACGAAAACGCCACCGGCTGGCCCGAAACCTCCGGTTAAAGCCCCCCCTGTCGTAAAAAAACCGGCACCCGGGCCTTCCAAACAAGCTGCGGTGAAAAAACCGGCGCCCAAACCCGAGCCTCCCCTGGTGACCAAAGACCCGAAACCCAGTAATCTGATTACAAAAGATAACCGCACTTTAAAAGCAGATACGGTCAGCAAACCGGCTAAAAGACCGCTTCCTCCTGTTACTCCCAGAGTGCTGGCCAACCGGCAGAATGAAATAGTGAAAACGATAACCACCAGCGCCAACGAAGTGGAACTGCGCATATACGATAATGGCACCATAGATAACGATACTGTTTCAGTTTACCTGGACAAAGTACTCGTTGTATCCAAGGCAAGGCTGACCAGCAAGCCCATTATAGTCAAATTCAAACTGGACGACACCAACGATTTTCACGAGCTGGTGATGGTGGCCGAAAACCTGGGCGAGATTCCCCCGAATACCTCTTTGATGATTGTCAATGCGGCCAGTAAGCAGTACGAAGTCCGGATCACTTCTACGGAGCAGAAAAATGCCATGGTGATCTTCAAATACGAGAAGGACTGATGGATTACCGCTCAAATAAAATGATGCTCCATGAAGCTGCTTTCGGTTAATTTCTGCGATATTCGGGGCATGCGATCAGGGCTTCTTTTCCTTTTATTGCTGGCAAGTGCTGCATCATTTTCCCAACCCCTTACTGGTGTATGGCGGGGCAAGCGCACACAGGTTTCCGGGGGCTGTTTTCCGGAATATTCCCTGGAACTGCATGTGTATTACAGCAAGGACAATTCCATAATGGGGAATGCCTTCAATTATTACAGCAAAGACCAGTTTACCAAGATCAATTTTACGGGCCGGTACAACCCCACCACCAAACGGCTGGTGATCATTGAGAGTGCTGTTACCCAGTATAACGTACCCAATAACTGCATTCCCTGTATCAAGACCTACGACCTGGTGTGGTCGGATAATGGCAAAGCCAATCTGGACGGGGAATGGAAAGGACATGAAATGGGCAATACCAATATCTGTCCACCGGGAAAGATCCACCTCGAAAAAGAACAGATCCCGGTATTTCCCGTTGATGTATTCCAGAATGATACACTGGCCCGGATCCAGAAAGACCTGAAACTGGCTAACCGTGAGAAGGAGCTGGTGCAAACGGTACCAATAGACACATCCGAACTGAAGATCGAATTATACGATAATGCGGAAATTGATGGCGATACGGTAACTGTATTCCTCAACAATACGCTGCTGTTGTATAAAAAGCAGCTGACCGATAAGCCACTAACATTATCGGTTACCGTTTTTCCCAATACTGATTATGAATTCCTCATGTATGCCGATAATCTCGGCCGTATCCCTCCCAATACTTCATTAATGGTGATCACAGCCGGCAAGAAACGTTATGAACTGCGGATCAGTTCGAGTGAGCAGAAGAGTGCGGTGGTTCGGTTCAGGTACCAGTTGTAAGTTTTAAACAGAATAAAAAGCGGCATGACCAATGGATCATGCCGCTTTTCGCTTTTTAAAACTATCGGATTTAGCTACAAATCTTAAAATGCTCTCTGCTGCTGCGCGCCAGCCTGCGGTGCCGGTTTGCGGGGCAGTTTTTCATCACGCTGTGCCGTATTGTAAACAAAAGCAGCAATGATGGTGGCAGCCTGTTGCAGGTCTGCTGCGATCAGGTGATCATAGCTGTCCATATTGGTATGGTGCGTACGGGTATCGTATTCAATCTCGTCCTGGATGAACTGGAAGCCGGGAATACCGATGCCGTCGAACGACAGGTGATCCGTACCACCGGTATTCTGTAAAGTGATGGTTCCCGCACCCAGGTCTTTGAAGGGTTCGAACCATTGGGCAAAAATACCTTTTACACTTTCGTTACCCTGCGTATAGATACCCCGTACTTTACCGGTACCATTATCAAGGTTGAAATAGGCGGAGATCTTGTCGCCTTCCGCATTGAAACGGCGTGTTGCTGTATCCGTGAGGTGATTGCGGACATAGTTACGGGAACCGTGGAGCCCCTGTTCTTCCCCACCCCACAAGCAGATCCGGATGGTGCGCTTGGGTTTGAGTCCGGTTGTTTTCAGGATCCGCAGTACTTCCATCATTACGGAACAGCCTGCTGCATTATCGGTAGCACCCATGGCTGGATGCCAGGAATCGAGGTGGCCGCCGATCATCACGACTTCATCCCGCAGTTTTTTATCAGAACCTTTTAATTCAGCCACTACATTATACCCTTTGATATCCTGGGTATAGAACGCCACTTTCACATCTGCTTCCAGTTTTACGGGGATATTATGGGCTGCGAGGCGGTACAGGGTCATGTAGTCTTCCAGTGCCACCACAATATCGAGGAAGTTCTCGGGTGCATTGGCCAGATAGCTGCCGCCACCACCCAGGAAGATGGTGCCGTCTTTTCCCCGGGGATTGGCACTCAGGATGGCAATGGCGCCTTCATTTTTCGCAAATTCCTTGATCTTATTGATATTGAATCCTTGTGGGCCACGAAATCCCTGTCGCGGTGCTCCCTGACCACCCGCACGGTTCTGCGGTGCCCAGTCTGCCATTTTCTGCAGTTCTTCATCTGTAAAGCGGCCGGCATCCGGAGCAAAGCTTTGCTTCAATGTATCTGTACGGGGAGTAAGAATAATTTTGCCTTTCAGTTTTCCGGCATAAGATGCCAGCTCTACAGAATCTTTGGCCGTGATCACCACGATCTCCGCTTCCTGTAGTCCGTTTGTACCGGCGCACCAGGCTTTGGGAAATGCGATCAATGGTTTGTAATAAGGCGTAGTCATGGCCAGGTAACTGCGTTTCAGTTCCCAGCCCTTACCCCAGTCGCCCCAGGGTTCGAGTTTGGCATCCAGTCCCCATTCCTGAAGCTTGTTCTTAGCCCAATTGGCGGCTTTCAGGTAACCGGGGGAATTATTCAGGCGGGGTCCGTTGGCATCGGTCAGGTAAAAGGCATGATCCATGACCTGGGAATGATTCAGGCCTTCTTCGCGGATCTTCGCGATAGCCTCATTGTCTGTTTTCTCGGTCTGTGCAAAAGGTGCATAGGCAAGTCCAAGCAGCAAGCCGGACAGCAGGAGCTTTCTCATGTTCAGTGTTTTTTGGAAAGAGAAAGCTACTGAATTCCATTGAATGCAGGGAGATTATTGGATGAAAGGTTGCCTGCCGGTTCTTTCAGCAGGTGAATACCAACTGCGCATTCCAGGCATTTGCGGGTATCACAATAACAGGATTTCAGGTGCAGGAGCGCCTGGGTATCAGCGGCTGAAACAGGCCTTTGCCCGATGCGCTCGAATCCGTTGATCACCTGATTCGATTCTGCAGGCAGGGCACTCAGCCATTGCAGGGCTTTATCTGACAGGGCAGGCTGCCGGGATTCTTCGCCATAACTATACAGGGCGGGACAGGCCACGTTGATCAGCAGCGTATCAATAAATTGCTGGCCGGTATGTTTAGGCAGGTAACTGGACAGTTCTGCAAAGCGGTAATGGTGATGCCAGTAATCATTGGCTGTTATGGCCAGCAGCTCCCGGTATTCCGTTTGTTCCCGGCAATGGATCAGCTGGTTGAACAGGCTGGTTTCTTTGTGCAGCAGCGCAGCCAGTTGTGCCAGCCGTATTGACGGAAAATTCCCGGGCCTCATCCGTAGAAAATGGACAGGAATCATAGCGGGCTTCAGGTGATGTTTCTTTTGGAGAACGAGGTATTCTTTCCGGAGCATCTCCGGATAGGGATCTTCAAATGGGTTTTTCAACAGGCCGCATTGCCCGAAAAGCAGGGCTTCCAACTGATGGATGCTGTACTGGTGGCGTTCGATTACTTTCAGCGGGGTGCGTTGTGCCATATCTTCAAAAGCCTCGGCATTGACTTTGCCTCCAAAATAACGGGCCATCAGCCGCCAATAGATCTCCTCCCATTGTCCATCAGGTACATGGCGTTGCTGTAGCAGACCGGATCCCTTGCGGGAGAGCCGTTCCATCAGCATCCGGTCTTTCCAGGAAATAAAAGTAAGTTCAGGTACCTGCTGCAATTGTTTGCCGCAGGGAATGAACCCGGATTCCTGCATCCAATGCTGATAGGTCTGTAATAAAGCACCGGGCACCCTCCCACTCAGTTCCAATACCGGCCATACAGGTATTTGTCCGGGCAGGTCATCTTCCCAGACCACATGCAAAATGACATTCCCGTAGTTCTTATCGGTATGATGGTGGTGCCGGTACCAGTCCGAATGGCGGAGATGCAACTCAATGGTTCCTGCCATCTGGATTTGTCCCATACGGATCCTGGCCTGTGAAAAATCAGGGCCTTGATGCTGGTTCCAGGTGCCGGGATGGAGGATCTCCAGTACTTCTCCTGTGGTGGTGGTGAGGGAGCTGGTATTAAAATGCTGTTGTTGCCAGATATATTGGAGCAGGCGTTCATTCATGGCTGTTTACAGTTTAGTGGACTGTAAACTTAGCAGCATGCTTATTTCAAAACTGAAATTACAACCCGGCTTTACAACCCGAATTGTTTCAATTCCTGGATCACACGGCTCACGGGAAGCCCCATGACATTATAAAAATCGCCTTCAATTTTTTCAATACCCACCACACCGATCCATTCCTGGATGGCATAGGCGCCGGCCTTGTCGTAGGGTTGGTATTTATCTACATAAAAAGCGATCTGTTCCTGACTGAGTTCATGGAACCAGACGCGGGTGATTTCAGAGAAAGCCACTTCTTTTGTACTGCTCTTGATCACCACTCCGGTGATCACCCGGTGTTCTTTTCCGGAAAGGGCTGTAAGTGTCCGGATGGCTTCGTCCCTGTCGGCCGGTTTACCGATGATTTGCCCGTCCAGCACTACTACTGTATCGGCTGCAAGAACCGGAGCATCGTGCTCATAGCGTTGGAAGGATCCATCCTCAATCAGGGCCTGGGCTTTGGTATGGGCGATATGTACCGGCACATCTTCCGCAGCCATTCCTTCCGGAACAATTTCATGGGTATGCTTTACCATGATATCAAAGCGGAGTTCCGCCCATTCAAGCATCATGCGGCGGCGGGGTGACTGGGAAGCGAGGACGAATTTCTTATGCATAATAGAGAAAGAATACCAGTGACAGAATTCCGGTCATCATCACCAGCTTGATCCAGTTGCTGATGCGGTGATAATCGGCGGTTGTTTGGGCTTTCAGTACATTCCTGAGAATGTAGAAGGCCGGAGCCAGGATAAATAACACGGTATACATTATGGAATACCACCATCCAAAGGGGATCACATAAAACTGCAGGATAAGAATTGCAGCCATAAGTACGACCAGCCAATTGGCAATAAAGATCTTGGTGGCACGGATTCCCCATACCACGGGCATGGTGCGGCAGCCATACTTCTGATCACCGGGCATATCCTCAATGTCTTTGATGCATTCCCGTGCAAGGGAAATAATGAATGCGAAACCCCCATATAATATGGCCAGCTTGAATATACGGGTTACGGCCTGCAGTACTTCGGGTTGTATCAGTGTATAAAAAGACCGTTCCATTTCAACCACATAGAGTATCAATACCACCCAGGCCGTGAGCAGGGAAATGATGAGGTTGCCGGTCAGCAGTTTCTTCTTGAACGTGGTGGAATAAAACCAGAGTAATATAACTGTTAATGTATTGCTGATCCCCAGTATCAGGTCGTGATGGGTTTTCCAGCCCACATAAAAACTAAGCAGTATTCCTGTAGTGGAGAGCAGCAGGTGCCATACAATGGCCCATCTGCGTTTGATGATGCGTTCCACTACCAGTTTCCCGGGTTTGTTGATCCTGTCGATATTGATATCGAAATAATCGTTGATGATATATCCTGCCGCTGCTATAGTTACTGAAGCCAGCACCAGGAGCCAGAAATTACGGGGATCAAGCAAAGGAACAGCACTGGTGTTGCTGTAAGAAGGGATCACCACACAGTAATAAAACAGGAACTGGGTCAGCGCAATGAACAGCAGGTTCAGTGAGCGGATCAGTCTGAAAAAAGCGGTGATCAGTTTCATGCTGTCCGAAGTTAAGGTGCGCTCCGTTGCCTGCCGGAATTATTTCTGGTTATCCCTCCATTCGTAGACCCAGCTGCTCTGGATCATTTCAAGATGGCCCTCGTTGCTTTCTTCACGGGTGCCTTCGAAATTGGGGATCTGCAGTACCCATTCCAGCAGGTCGGTGAAACGGATCCTGTAAATTTTGGATTCAGAAAAATCATCGCCGAAACGTTCATAGAGTTTCAGGGCGATGTCTTCATAGTCATTCCACTTTATAGGGGGTTCAAATTGCATATGGTTCTATTATTCTCCTAAGAATTGGGTTTGGTCGGGCAGGGTCACCACCACATGACCTTCACCGGGTAATAAAACACACTGGCAGCCCAATCGTGAATTGAGGCGGGGACTGACAGCCCGGTCGATAAAATCTTCTTCCCGGTCGCTCAGTTCTTCGAGGTGGTCGCTTCCCTGTTCCACATAGAGATGGCAGGTACTGCAGGCGCAAACACCGCCGCAGTTGTGGTGCAGGTCAATATTATTGGTAAGTGCCACTTCCAGCAGGCTCTGGTCGGCCTCGATATTGGAGAGGGTTACCGGCTCCAGCCCTTTCTGTTCAAATTTGTAAGTAATGGTGTACATAGTCAAAATCGGTTGCAAAAATAGGGTAAAACAGGGTTTTCGGGAGCTTATAACATCCGGGAAGGCTGAAAAGATCAGGCCAGAACCCGTATTTTTTCCGATTTCGGTAATGCAGGGGCAAAAAAATCCCGGCCAGAGGCCGGGATCGCACGATTTGAAATAGTATCAGTTCTTGGAGTTATAGACCAGGTTCTTCTGGATCACCATATCATTGACCACATTTACGGCTTCTTCCAGGTAGATATCGGAACGGAGGTTTTTTACCCACTGCTTATAGCGTTCCAGTTTACCCGCATCATATTCCATACGTTTCAGATCGTCGGGCAGGGCATTTACATCCACTTCCTGGCTGATCTTTGACGCAGTTTCGATCTGTTTTACTGCATTGCGGATGGCCTTGTTTTCCTCCTGAAATTTCTTCAGGTTCAGGGTATATACTTTATCGTTCTGGTCGGCGATCCATTTGGCATTCTGGCGGATGAGATTGAAAGCATTACCATTTTTCATGCGTTCTTCACTGGCTCTTTTGATAGGGCCCAGGTCGAGACTGTATTTCCAGTTGCTGTAATCGGCCCTGGCTACTTCATCCCAGGGAAGGGCATCGGGATTATCTTTTTCGCGCAGTTTGGAATACTCATAGAAATCGGGCAGGTTGATATCGGAGCTAACGCCACGGAGCTGGGTGGAACCGCCATTGATGCGGTAGAATTTCTGCAACGTCAACTTGATGGTACCCAGATCGCTGTTGGGATCCGAGAAACCCAGCACCTTATCGAGGCCGATATTACGTTGTACGGTTCCCTTACCATAAGTCGAGGTACTGCCGATGATCACGCCGCGGTTATAATCCTGGATAGCTGCAGCAAAGATCTCAGAAGCTGATGCACTGAATTCATTTACCATAACGGCCAAAGGACCATCATACAACACAGATTTGTCGCGGTCATAATACACCTGGGGTTTGCCATCGCGGTCTTTTACCTGTACAATAGGGCCGCCTTCAATGAAGAGGCCAACCATCTGTACAACATCATAAAGGGAGCCACCACCGTTATTGCGGAGGTCCATCACAATACCATCCACTTTCTGCTCTTTCAGCTTGATGATTTCCTTGCGGACGTCATCCGAACAACGGGCGCCTTTGGGGTTTTCAAAATCTGCATAGAATTCGGGCAGGTAGATATAACCGATCTTGCCTTTGGGAGTATTCACTACAGAACTGCGCGCAAAAGTTTCATCCTGTACAATTTCATCGCGGATCAGGGAAACTGTTTTCACGGATCCGTCCGATTTTTTGAGGGTGAGCCGTACTTCAGTGCCTTTTTTGCCGCGGATGATCTTCACGGCATCTTCGGTCACAAAACCGGTCAGATCAACCGGCTCATCAGCACCCTGGCCAACTTTGAGTACAATATCCCCTACCTGAACCTGTTGGGATTTCCAGGCCGGACTTCCAGCGAGCAGGGTGGCGATCTTGATATTGCCATCTTCCTCACGCAGTGAAGCGCCGATACCGAAAAAGCGGCCACTCATCTGTTCGTCGAAATAGCGTTTATCCACGGGAGGGAAGAAGGACGTATGCGGGTCCATTGATTCTGTAATGGTATTTACAAAATCATTAAACCGGTCATCATCGCTCACTTTTACGGTCATGCGCTCATAGTAGCGGTCCATGATCTTGAGTACCCGCTCTCGGGCATCCTGCTCCAGTTCTGCATCGGTACGCACTTTGAACCCTTCAGTGCCTTTGTTCTTTTCCCGGTTTTCGAGCAGGTCGGCATAGCGGTCGAGCACCATATACTTCAGGCGCTTTCTCCAATACTCCTTCCGTTCCGCTTCGTTTTTGGGAAAATCGTATTGCTCGGGATTGATGTTTACGGTCTCGTCTTTTGTGAAATCAAAAGGCTTGCTCAGGAGTTCCTTATAGATACTTCCAACTTCGGGGAGTCTTTTCTTCAGCACTTCGGAAACGGCAGGTACAAAGAGTACGGCACCACCCATGATCTCATCATCGAGCTTGGTCTCGAATTTCCGGAGGTTCTGGATATCCGATTGCAGGAGTATATTCTTATTCTCGTCCACATAACGGTCGGTCAGGAACTTTTTGAAGAGTTCTTTAGAGAAGTTGTCGTCAAACTTTTTCGGGCTGTAGTGTATTTCTTTCAGCATATCCCCCACATTGTGGAGGATCTTTTCATAACGGGTGGGTGGATTGCCACCTCCCCATCCAAAAGTCTGAAACACAGCGATAAGTCCGGCTCCCAGCAACAGGAGCAACATGGGTAGTGTACGTTTATTGAACATATGTTTAAATACGTTTGACATTTGACCAAAAATAACGATAAAAAAGCGGGTATGTTGCAGGGTAAAGGCAATATTAACAAGTGATTATGCGGTATTTTACACCAGCGGCAGGAAGGGGGGATAAAGAAAAGCCCTGCCGGGTTGGCAGGGACTTTTATCGGCGGGTGGATGATGGGATTCGAACCCACGACCCTCAGAACCACAATCTGATGCTCTAACCAGCTGAGCTACAACCACCGTGTGGGCGGCAAAAATAAGACAAAATTGCTTCGCCCCAAAAATCCGGAGAACGATTTTTTCTGCAATTGCGTGAATTTAAACGTTCTTTGCAAGCCCAAACTGAACGAAAATGAATTACTGGCTGATACTGATTCCCCTGATCAGTGCATTTATTGGCTGGTTTACCAACTGGGTAGCCATCAAAATGCTCTTCCATCCCCGGGAACCCCGGAAAATACTGGGCATCACGTTCCAGGGCATTTTCCCGAAACGGCAGCAGCAATTTGCCGAAAAACTGGGACGGCTCGTGAGCGCGGAGCTCCTCTCCTTTCAGGATATTGAATCAAAAATAACCGACAAGAAAAATATCAGTAAAGTCATGCCCGTAATTGAAGGGCATATTGATGATTTTCTCCGTAAAACGCTCAGTGAAGAATTCCCGATGCTGAGCATGTTCATCGGCGATAAAACGATCAACAATCTCAAATCCATCTTCATGCGGCGGCTGGAAGAGATATTTCCTTCCACCTTGCAAGCCTATATGGGTAACCTGAAACAGGAATTGGATCTGGAAAAGATCGTGGTGGAAAAAGTTGCCGGATTTTCCAGTGATAAACTGGAAGCCATCCTCTACCAGATCATGGCTCGTGAATTCCGTTTTGTGGAACTGATCGGGGCGGTATTGGGCTTTGTCATTGGACTGATCCAGATCCTGATCACGGTGGCGACCAGTTGATTTTTTGTTTTCCTTAACATTCGGATTTTACAAAATGGATTGATTTTCAGCGAACAATCCACTCCCCGGCTTGTCTTAACCATTCATCACAATGTCACAAGTTTGTAAGCCGTTTAACGTCCAAATTTGCGGACCTTTTAAAAGTTGTATATGAGATTTTCTTACTTGCTGTTAATTTCCTTATTCTATGGTATTCAAAGCTTTGCGCAATTCCCCGGAGCGGGTGGTGCAGGTGCACGTGGTGGCGGAGCCGGTATGGCTGGCCAGAATATGAATATCGGCCGTTTTTATGGCAAAATTGTGGACGCCAAAACCGGTAAAGGTGTGGAAGCTGTTTCAGTACAGCTGATCCAGAATAAATTTGATACGGTCATCAAAAAAAGAAAGGATACGATCCTCACCGGCATGCTGACCACCAAATCAGGCAATTTCAGCCTGGAAAACCTGCCGATCATGGGCAATTTCCGCCTGAAGATCACCGCCATCGGTTTCAAGACCATTGAACAGAAAGTGGCTTTCGAAATGAAGATGGGAGGTGGCGATATGACCCAGGCCCTTGCCGGTATCGATAAAGACCTCGGCAATATCAAACTGGAAACCGATGCCAAGGAGCTGGAAACCGTAACTGTTACCGGCAGCAAACCACTGGTAAGTACGGGCATTGACCGCAAGATCTTCAATGTGGAAAAGAACATCACTTCTGCGGGTGGTACTGCTGTTGATGTGATGCGCAATGTGCCTTCCCTGAATGTGGACATTGACGGCAATGTGACCCTGCGGAATAATGCTCCCCAGATTTTTGTGGATGGCCGTCCGACAACCCTTACGCTCGACCAGATTCCCGCAGATGCCATTGCCAGTGTGGAAGTGATCACGAATCCTTCTGCAAAATTTGATGCATCCGGTGGTACTGCGGGCATCCTCAATATCGTATTAAAGAAGAACCGTAAAGCCGGTTATAATGGAAACCTCCGTGCCGGAATCGACCAGCGGGGCAAATACAATATCGGTGGGGATATCAATGTGCGCCAGAACAAGATCAATTTCTTTGCGAGTGCCATGTACAACCAGCGGAAATCCATTTCCACAGGTAATACCGATCGCCTGACTCTTGTTAACAATCCCAATACTTTCCTTACCCAGAACGATAAAAATATCAGTGAGGGGTATTTCGCATTCATGCGTGGTGGATTCGATTATTTCATCGACAACCGAAACACCCTTACCATTTCCGGCATGTATGTTAATGGACGGTTCAAGCCGGAATCCAACAGTGATATTTTTGTAGATACCCTGGTTTCATCAGGCACCAAGACATCTTATGCCAACCGGTTATCCCTGAGTTCAGGGGAATTCAAGAACCGCGGTCTTGCATTGGGTTACAAACATAATTTCGCCAAGGCCGGCAAGGAACTGACTGCCGACCTGAACCTCAACAAGAGCAATAACGAGAACTTCAATGACCTCACCACTTCCAACTACAGCAGTTATGGTGGCAGCCTGCTGCGGAGTTTCCGCCAGGATATCAATGGAGGCGGTTCCAACAAATTCCTTACAGCGCAAACCGATTTTGTGAATCCGCTGAAAGGCAGTGCCAAACTGGAAATGGGTGCCCGTATGCAGTTGCGTTCACTCGACAGCCGCAATGATATCGGCTTTGTCGACAATAGCGGCAATACGGTGAAGATCCCGCAATTGTCATCCAAATACAAGAACACCGATAATGTTTATGCGGGATATGTTACCTATACCAACAAAGTGAAAGACTTCGGCTATCAGCTGGGTCTCCGGGCCGAAAGCTCCGAGTACAGTGGAGAAGTCAATACTGTAGCCCCTACCGGAAAAGACACCCTGATCCGCTACAGCAACAGTTTCCCGATCAGCTTCTTCCCCAGTATCTTCCTGACCCAGAAGTTGAAGAACAACCAGGAGCTGCAATTCAACTTCAGCCGCCGGATCAACCGGCCGAACTTCTTCCAGCTGTTCCCTTTCACCGATTATTCGGATACACTGAATCTGTCGCGCGGTAATCCCAACCTGGTTCCGGAATTCACCTATTCCACTGAATTGTCGTACAACAAGACCTACGGTAATAATAATACCTTCCTGGCTTCCGCTTATTTCAAGTATACCGATAAACTGATCACCCGTTACCAGGTGGCAGAAGCCAATCCGCTGAATACTGCGGATACCCTGCTTGTTAATACTTTTATCAATGCCAATTCCAGCTATGTGGGCGGACTGGAATTCATTTCCCGTATTGCAGTGAAATCCTGGTGGGATCTCACTTCCAACCTGAACCTGTTTACTTCAAAAATCAATATCACCGATCCTAATCTGCCGGGCCAGGATAATATCTACAGCTGGTTTGTTAAAGTGAACAACAGCTTCAAGCTGCCGAAGAATTTCACGATCCAGCTGAGTGGCGATTACCAGTCGAAAACCATCCTGCCTCCGGGTGGAAGTGGCGGTGGACAGGGTGGATTTGGTGGTCGTGGCGGCATGGGCGGCGGCGGTGGCATGTTTGGCATGTCGCAGAGTGCATCCCAGGGGTATATCCGTCCCAACTATGGTGTGGATATGGCCGTACGCTTCGATTTCATGAAAGAGAAAAGGGCGTCACTTACCCTGAACTTCAGCGACGTGTTCCGTACCCGCCGCAGCGATGTTTATTCGGAGTCGGCCTTCTTTATCCAGAATGCTTTCCGCAGAAGGGATCCCCAGTTCTTCCGCCTGAACTTCAACTGGCGCTTCGGCAAATTCGATATGTCGCTCTTCAAGCGCAAGAATATGCGTGGTGAAATGGAAGGCATGCAGAACGGCATGCAGGGCGCGCAACAGTAAGTTTTAAGTAATACATAATAAGTTTTAAGAACGGCGGAGTATTTGCTCCGCCGTTTTTTTATAATTTCGGGCATGCTTACGAAAGCCTATTCTTTCCTGTTTTTGGGTGATTCTTATACAGTGGGTGAAGGATTACCCCTGCAGGATTCCTACCCTTACCAACTGGTACAGCTGCTCCGTGAAGATGGCATGGATGTATTTGCACCTGAAATCACGGCTAAAACCGGCTGGACGACCGACGAGCTGCTTTCTGCCATGGGGAAATATTCCTATCGGCAACAGTACGATTTTACCATGCTGCTGATCGGGGTAAACAACCAGTACAGGGGCCGAAGTGCTATTGAATATGCGTCACAGTTTGAACTCCTGCTGAACGCTGCAAAAGGCCTTGCAGGCGATAAGAGCGGACGTACCATCGTTTTGTCGATACCCGACTGGGGGGTAACGCCCTTTGCAGGTGGAAAAGACCGGGCAGCCATCGGCCGGGAAATTGACCATTACAACCATATTAACCGGCAACTGGCCCTGGAAGCCGGAGTTCACTATATTGACATAACGCCTGGGAGCCGTGAAGCAGCAACAGATCCCGCTTTACTGGCTGCAGATCAGCTGCACCCGTCAGCTAACGCTTACAGGGAATGGGCCCTTGCCGTGAAAGATATTATCTATCAACAACTGAATCAACATGCCTGAACCTGAAAAGCTGGGATGGAAAGAGAAATATGCAGCGCTGATCATCCTGATGATCGGTCTTTTCTACCTTTTCCTGCAAATAACCAACCTGCTTTCTTCCAAGGCGCCCAAGCTTGATGTTACCACAGAGAAGCTGGTGATCAGCCGTGCCGAACTGATCAGTGACCTGAAGACCTGGGTCTATGTTTTACTGGGACTGGGAGGTGGCATCCTGTTACTGTTCCGGAAACAACTGGGCTGGATCTTTTCGGTAACCCTGCTGGTACAATTACTGATCATTTTCACCGGCGTGGTGATTGATAATGCGGCCATCGGGCTGAATGCTTTGCTTCTTTTCTTTATCGGATTTTCCGCCCTGATCCTTTTTTCGGCGCTTGTTATCCTCCTGCTGCCAGCTGCCCGGGCAAAATATAAGGTCAGCAGGAAAACGATCCTGCCGACCCTGGTTTTTCTGACCCTTACGGTCCTGATGTTTTTCTTTTTAAAGTAAGTCTTCCTCCCGCAGCCTGTAGCGTTCTTTCAGCTTGCGGAGTACTTCATCCATGGAACTGCGGTGGTCTTTAGGATTCCACTCACCCCGCTCCCATTTATCCAGTTCCTGGTCAATATGCTTTTTTTGCAACTGGGCCATTTGTTCCACCAGTTGATCGCTCACTTCCTTCTGTTTCTGGTAAAATGCTTTTTTCTTCTCCGAATAGAGTTCCTTGTCTTTCCGCATTTCATTTTCGGATGCAGCCATGCTGGTCAGTTCTTCCTTGGCCAGGGCTATATCATAAGGGCCCACCGGCATGATCAGCTTGGATAATACAGGCCCGATCTCGATGAGTATGATCAGCAGGGAGATCAGCAGGCTGCTCCAGAATACTGAGCTTTCCTCATCAGAAAGATCGCTGAGTGCCTTATTACGATCAAGAAATCCGACATTGGTTCCAAGAGAGGCTTCGTATTGTTTCCTTCTGGCTTGCAGGTCACGCTGGCTGTTGGCCAGGATGCTGTCCTGGTTAGCAATCGCCAGTTCCAGGTTCTGCAATTCGGGCCGGTATTGCTGTACTGCAGCCGTATAGGCATTCATCTTCAGCCGGGTCAGGGCTTCTATACCACGTTGTCCGGAACCTCCGGTACCGTCGGCTTCCTGTACGTAGGCCTGCTGGAGACGTGAGAGTGTATCTTCAATGGCCAGTTTGCGGTCGGTTAAACGGTTCCGCTCCAACCGGGCTTTTGATTCCAGCGCCGCTGTCTCCAATGCAAGTAAACTGTCGTTTTTCTGCACTTGCAGGTGTTGGTTCTCTACTACTTTTGTATTGATCTCCTTTTCAAAGATCTTCAGTTCCAGCGGGCGGGCAATTGTAACGCCAATCAGCACAGCCAATGCCAGCCTGGGCAGAGCCATGATATTCTGTTTGCGTTTACTGATACCGTATTTCCGCATGGTTGATACCAGGAAGCGGTCAAAATTGAAAATGATGAGACCCCAGATCAGGGCAAAGCCGATGGTCCAGGTCCAATTACCGAATACGCTAAACACCGCATATCCGGCAGACAGGGAAGCGAGGGCAAATGTGGCGAGCAGCACCCCACCCAGCCCGGCATACTTGGTGTGTTCTGAGGGAAATTGTTTCAGGAGTTGCTGGTGGGCTCCTGAGCACCACCATAAAAAATTTGATTCGGGTTTGCGGGTTTTTCCTCCGAAGGAATCATAAGTATACAATCCATGATCCTCCTGTTGCTGTGGAGCAGCCATAATGGTGATTTTAATGATGAATAAAGTAAAGCTTGGCTATAAGTTGGAGGAGGAACAGTACAAAGAACGGGAATCAGGGTGAAATATGTGTAAAGAAAAAGTGAAATCGCCCCCATAAACAAGGGTAACCTGAAGCCCATCATAAAATATACTTAAACACTAGCTGAAAAGCCTGGGTAATTCTGTCCGGAGCACTTCAATACTGAGCCAGGTCATGATGCCAACCACGAGCCATCCGGCAATACTCATCCAGCGGGGATGCTGGTAACCGGGGATCTGGTTTTTCTTCCAAACGGCCAATAACATCAGTCCCAGTGAAACCGGCAGTATCAGTCCATTCAACGCACCTGCCAGAATCAGCAGTTTCACCGGCTTGCCTATACTGATAAAAATGCCTGTGGATGCCAATATGAATGCTGTTATGATCCAGCGCTGGTATTTTTCAATGGCCGGATGATAATTACGGATGAAGGAAACGGAAGTATAAGCTGAACCCACAACAGAAGTGATCGCGGCAGCCCAGAGTACAATCCCGAATATTTTATAACCAACAACCCCTGCTGCAGCCTGGAATACGGATGCTGCCGGATTGAGCGGATCCAGTTTGTATTGCTGCATCACAATACCCAGAGCTGCCAGAAAAAGCAATACCCGCATCAGCGACGCCAGTAATATGGCCTGTATACTCCCACTGGTCACCGCTTTCAACTGGTTTTGCCCTTTTACTCCGGCATCAAGCAGGCGGTGCGCGCCTGCAAAAGTTATATAGCCACCCACTGTGCCCCCTACCAATGTGATGATGGCTTTAAGATCGGTCTTTTCCGGGAGAATGCTGTGATAAAGTGCTTGCGTTACAGGTGGATGAGACTGGTAGGCCACAAAAAGCGTTAATCCGATCATTATGATTCCCAGTATCCGGGTAAACCAATCCATGGCTTTACCGGCTTCCCTGAACCAGAATATAATAAGTGCCAGTACTGCACTGATCAGCGCGCCATATACCGGTGCATCCATAGACGTATCAACCGGAAAGAGGATATTGATCCCCAGGCCACAGCCTGCGATATTGCCAATATTAAATGCCAGGCCGCCCAATAAGATCAACACGGAGAGTAATTGTCCCATTCCCGGAAATACGCTTGAAGCAATTTGCTGGGCTGGTTTCTCTGCAACGGCTATAATACGCCAGATATTCAGCTGTGCTATAATATCGAGCAGAACAGATACTGCAATCACAAATCCAAAACTGGTGAGCAGTTGCTGGGTGAATACCGTGGTTTGTGTAATGAATCCCGGGCCTATAGCTGAGGTAGCCATCAGGAATGCAGCGCCAAGGATTACAGAAGAACGTTTCAACGGAATGCATTTACAGGTGGCTGAATCAGAATACCGGCCGATTGCAGGGCTAAATGCAGCGAACTGGCGAAAGCTACTGCATGCGGGCCATCACCGTGAATACAGATCGAACTTGCTTCAATGGCAACTGGTTTTCCGGTCCGGCTGATCACTTTCTTATCGCGGATGATATGTAATACCTGTGAAACGGCCGCTTGTTCTGTGTTCAGTAATGCATCGGGTAACTGACGGGGCGTGAGTGAAGCATCATCCTGGTAACTGCGGTCGGCAAATGCTTCGGGAACAACTTGCAGTCCTTGCACCTTGGCAATGGTGAGGAATCCGGATCCGGCCAGTCCTACCAATAATAACCCCTTATCGTAATCGGCCACAGCCTTAGCAATAGCCTGAGCCAGTTCCGGGTCTGCAGCGGCTTGATTATAGAGTGCTCCGTGTGGTTTTACATGATCCAGTTTTGCTCCATGAACCCGCAGAAAGGCATCCAGGGTACCGATCTGTGCAAGTACCATATCATATACCTGTTCAGGTGGAAATTTCATGGATAACCGCCCGAAATTTTCACGGTCGGGATAGGAAGGATGTGCACCAATGGCCAGTCCCTTTCCGAGTGCAGCCACCACCAACTGATGCATGGTATGTGCATCTCCGGCATGATACCCACAGGCCAGGTTAACCGAACTGACCCAATCCATCAGTTCAAGGTCTTTTGTAATATCATAAGGGATTCCGGTGCGGGACTCTCCCATATCACAGTTCAGGTCTATAGTCATTTTTTCCAGTTCAGCAGGTGTTCCGTACAATTTCGGTTCAGTAAAGCAAGGTCTTTTTGCTGTTCCAGCAAAACCGTTTCCGCTTCATCCGGATCTGTAAGGCGGAACCGAATGGTTTGGCCGGGTCGTGCCTGTACAAAAGCCGGCAACTGGGCGGTATGAATATGTCCAACCCTTGGATAACCTCCAGTCGTCTGGTGGTCGGCCAGCAAGGCGATCAGTTGTCCACCGGGCAGCAATTGCAGGGTTCCAGCTGTTACTCCGGTTGAGAGCATTTCATAAGGATGTTCCAACCGCAGTTCCGGTCCGGCAAGGTTAGCCCCCATCCGGTTGGAAGCTGAAGTAATAGCAAAATCTGCAGTCACAAGCCATTCGCGGGAACAGGTATCCAGCCGGCTCCATTCCTGGCCTCTGGTCAGTGCAATGGTTTCAGGTGCTTCATAGATATCCCTCCATGCAGCTTTCCAGGGCAAGGCGGTGAAAGACTCGCCATGCTTCAGCCAGGAGTCCAAACCGAAGGAACTTGCCCCAACTGGAAGCTGATCCTCATTGAAAAGGCGTCGACCCTGATAGCCACCAGCAACGGCTTTCAGGTGTGTACTGCGGGAATGCAGCCAGGGTTCCACATCAATCCCGCCATGTATTGCAAGGTATGTATACATGCCGCTGCGGATCCTGTCGAAATGCAGGAGGGTGTTTTCCCGGACGACCAGGGGTTGCCAGCAGGGAACGGGCTGACTGGCGATGACTGGTGAGAAATCAGCTCCACAGATACTGATCAGTGTGGTGGATTCAAAAAGTACTTGTGCTGCCGGAAAAGAGAGTTCGACCACAGCGGCCGAAGCCGGATTGCCAACGAGGGCATTGGCAACTGCAGCGGCATAATGATCCATTACGCCACCGGGATTGATCCCCCAGTGACTGAATCCGTAACGGCCCTGGTCCTGAACCGTATCCTGTATACCGGACTTATATATGCGAACCGACATGCCTCTCCTGGTTTAACTGGTCAAATTGTTCGCGTGAAATGGAATAGAAACACACTTCATCTCCAGGACGGAAGGGAACCGGTGGATTTCCGGCAGCATCGAAAAGGCATACTGGTGTTCTGCCGATAATATGCCAGCCTCCGGGAGAATCAAAGGGATAGATGCCCGTCTGCCGCCCGGCAATACCCACACTGCCTGCTTTAACCGGTACCGGCTTGGTTTTCCGGGCCACCTGCAATGCTTCCGGGGTTTCACCCATATAGGGGAAACCGGGCTGGAAGCCGATCATATAAATCCGGTAAACCGGTGCCGAATGCCATTGGATCAGGTCTTCCACCGACCGGTGGAGGGTGAGCGCCAGGTTTTCCAGGTCCATTCCCCATTCCGGGTCATAACATACGGGAATCTTATGCAGGGTTTTTGTTGTCTCCCGATCACCTATTGTCTCCCAGGCCTCGAGCAGTTTACGGCTTACCCAATCCTTGACAGAACCTGAGGGTTTTTCCTTCATATATATATGGTATGGATCGTAATATACCGTCAGGGAACTATACGCCATGACAGCATCCTGGAAACCAGTAAACGGTTGGATTGTCAGTCTGTTATACAGGCTCCGGATCTGCTGGTTCAATTCCGGGTCCATTCGGGCTCCCAGGTCAAAGCAAATAGCCCTTTCTCCGGAGGGGTATATGGTATAATTGAGTTTCAACCCGTTCAAGTTACGTTTTTCCGCAAAAAGAGCCAGAAGGCCGTAAATGGGCCTTTGCGGAGGCGGTTTATAAAAAATCATACAACCCTTTTCTCCCCAAGCCGGCTTCCCGGCGCTTTCGCTATGAAACAGATACTGTTATGCAGGTCTGGATGCCCTTAAATATGCTTCAAAATCAATGCTTTTTGACGTTTCCCGGGTTGTACCAATTTGTTGATTTCGGCGTTATACACTAAAATTGCACGCCAACAGGCCTGTAAAAAACCTTTGTATTCAAGCGTATGGCGAAGAATTTATTGATTGTGGAGTCTCCTGCGAAAGCCAAAACCATCGAAAAGATCCTGGGTAAAGATTTCGAGGTCAAGAGTTGTTATGGACATATCCGTGACCTGGAAAAGGATGCGATGGGCATTGATGTAGCCAACCAGTATAAGCCCCGGTATATCGTTCCGGATGAAAAGGAACGGGTGGTAAAGGAATTGAAATCACTGGCCAAAAAGGCTGAAGAAGTGTGGTTGGCAACGGATGAGGACCGTGAAGGGGAAGCCATCAGCTGGCATTTGTGCGAGGTGTTGGGACTGGATCCCAAATCCACCAAACGCATTGTTTTCCATGAAATTACAAAGCCTGCGATCCGCAAGGCCGTAGATAATCCGCGTAAAGTGGACATGAATCTGGTGAATGCCCAGCAGGCCCGCCGGATCCTCGACCGTATTGTGGGTTTTGAACTCAGTCCGGTACTCTGGCGCAAAATGAGCATGCGCAACAACCTCAGTGCTGGAAGGGTACAGAGTGTTGCGGTACGCCTGATCGCTGAACGGGAACGCGAGATCAATGCATTTACAGCGGTAAGCACATTCCGGATCAATGCCCGTTTTACTGCAGAAGATAACTCCGGCCGTCCGGTAGTATTTGATGCGGAAGGAAACAAGTACAGTACAGAAACAGATGCTGAAGCTTTCCTGAAATCCTGTGTGGGCGCCGACTATAAAGTAACCGATATACAGGTGAAGCCTGGAAAGCGCTCCCCTGCTCCGCCCTTTACAACATCAACCCTGCAACAGGAAGCCAGCCGTAAGCTGGGGTACAGTGTAAGCCGTACCATGATCCTGGCACAGAAGCTGTATGAAAGCGGTAAGATCACCTATATGCGTACCGACAGCGTGAACCTGAGTGATACCGCACTGGGTGATATCACCAATACAGTTAAAGGCATGTATGGTGCCGAATACCACCAGTTCCGCAAGTTCAAGAACAAGAATGAAAGTGCGCAGGAAGCGCACGAAGCGATCCGTCCCACTTATATGGAAAATACCACAGTGGATGACGCCGATTGTAAACGGTTGTATGAACTGATCTGGAAGCGTACCATGGCCTGCCAGATGGCGGATGCCGAACTGGAGAAGACCACTGCCAAAATTGAAATTTCCACCAATAAAGAAGAGCTCAGTGCCAGCGGTGAAGTATTGAAATTTGAGGGATTCCTCAAAGTATATCGAGAAGACCGGGATGAAGAGGATCTGGAAGAAGAGAACCAGGAAGGCATGCTGCCACCTTTAAGTGTTGGACAGCGCCTGCCCCTTCGTGAAATGCTGGCCACTGAACGGTTCAGCCGGCCACTGCCCCGGTATACGGAAGCTTCTCTGGTAAAGAAGCTGGAAGAACTGGGTATCGGACGCCCGAGTACCTATGCCCCTACCATTTCCACGATCCTGAAAAGGGGTTATGTGGAGAAGCGGGATAAAGAAGGGATCCGTCGCGATTTCAGGATCCTGAAACTCAGCCAGAACAAGCTTTCCAAAGTGACAGAACAGGAAAATACCGGTGCAGAGAAATCCAAGCTCTTCCCGTCTGACCTCGGACTGGTGGTGACGGATTTCCTGAAGCAGTATTTTGATGATATCATGGATTATGGCTTTACGGCCCGTATTGAGGAGGAGTTTGATGAAGTGGCTGCCGGGAAAATGAAGTGGAATACCATGATCGATGATTTCTATATTCCTTTCAAGAAGGATGTGGAGAAAACCATTGAAACTGCCGAACGTATTAAAGGCGAGCGCGAATTGGGTATCGATCCGGAAAGCGGCAAGAAGATCGTAGCCCGTATGGGTCGGTATGGTCCCATGGTGCAGATCGGTGATGTCAGCGATGAGGAGAAACCCCGTTTTGCGGCCCTGAAGAAAGACCAGAGTATTGAAACCATCAACCTGGAAGAGGCCCTGCAGTTATTCCAGCTGCCCCGGGCATTGGGTGTTTACGAAGGACTGGATGTAGCGGCCAATGTAGGCCGGTTCGGTCCCTATATCAAATTCGGCGAACAGTTTATTTCCATACCCAAAGGTGAGGATCCGATAGAGATCAGTCTCGACCGCGCTATTGAACTCATCAAGGAGAAACAGCAGGCCGACGCGCCGATCGCTCAATTTGAAAAATTACCGGTAACCAAGGGCAAGGGCCGTTTTGGTCCTTATATCAAGTGGAATGGCCTGTTCATCAATGTGCCCAAACGGTATGATTTTGATGCCCTGTCGAAAAGCGATATTGATGAGCTGATCAATGCCAAAGTGGCCAAGGAAGCAAACCGGTATATCCGCCAATGGCCGGAAGACAAGATCTCGATCGAGAATGGCCGCTGGGGTCCGTTCATCCGTTTCAACAAGAAAATGCTGAAACTGGGCCGCAAAAAAGATGACAGCAAGTTTACGCCTGAGGAGCTGACCGATATTGATATCGATACGATCAAGAATATGATCGAGGCACAGGTGCCCGGAGCCTTCAGCAAAAAGTCTGCAGCCAAAAAAACAGCGTCCCGAAAAACTGCTCCGGCGAAGAAAGCTGTCGCCAAGAAAGCAGCGCCCAAAAAAGCAGCGAAAAAAAAGTAAGGTAGCGGCGAATGCTGCATATCAGATACCATCTTACCGAAGCGGAATATTTTGACTTCAACTATTATACCGCATGGGCCGCGCCCGACCGCCGGCAGTACCGTTTATTGTATTATGCCAAGGTTCTGCTGCTTTATGCGGCCGTGGCCGTAGTTTACATTTTTGCCAACCCGGAACACCAGTGGCTGACGGATACCATCGTATTTGCCACCATTGCCATTATTTACATGCTCCTGGTTCCTGCTTTGATCCGCCGGTCGGTACGGAAGCGGGTCAGGGATATCCTGAAACGGCCCGAGAACCGGCATATCCTTGAAGCATGTGAAGTAATACTATCCGAGGCTGAGATCATCGATAAAGACAATGCATCTGAAAGCCGGTATAAGTGGGAAGCTATAGTCAAAAAGGCAGAAACCCCTGCTGCCTGGTATCTTTATACAAACTCCTATCATGCCATCGTTATACCCCGGAGAGCCTTGTCGGGTGATTCAGAAGAACAACAACTGAAATACCTGATGAATACCAAATTGTCCCTCAGTTCGGAATTTCCGGATTACTGATTTGTGGATATGTGGAAAATTCGGCAAGGCCGGAATGTAAAGCAAAACCGAAATTGGAGACGTGATTGAAACTAACCCAGGCCATTCCGGTATGGAAGAAAACAAGGAATTATCTGCATTATTACACCTGATCGACGATCCGGATGAGGAAGTGTTCGGTGCTGTATCGAACCGGATCATAGACTACGGCAAAGGTGTGATCCCCAATCTGGAGCATTTATGGGAAAACACCATCAGTGCTGCGATACAGGAACGGATCGAGTTGCTTATCCACCGGCTGCATCTGGGGGATCTTACAGAAGAATTCGGCCGTTGGAAAACCAACCAGCATCCCGATCTGCTCACCGGCGCCCTGCTTGTTTCGCGTTTTCAATATCCGGATCTCCATACGGGGCCGGTTTTCCAGGATATCGAAAAGCTCCGCCGGAATATCTGGCTCGAGCTGAACAGTTATCTCACTCCGCTGGAGCAGGTGAATGTACTGACCAGCATTCTCTATAATTATTTCAACCTGCGAGGTTCAGAAGTCAATTACAAGAATCCGGATGAATTCCTGATCCATAAAGTCATCGAATCCAAAAAAGGAAACAGTATTTCCAATGGTATACTTTATGTGATCCTGAGCGAACTGTTAGATGTTCCGATCCGGGCGGTGAATATACCCAGGCAGTTCATCCTGGGTTATTTCAAAATGGATTACGATTTCACCCGTCATACCGAGGAACCCAAATACAAGGCAGAGTTTTTTATTGATCCGATGAGCGGGCATGTATTCACCCATAAGGAAGTGGAGGAATATTTCAAAAGGATCAATGTCACTTCCGACCCCTCCTATTACCAGCCAATGACCAGCAAACGGATCATTCAGATCCTGCTTACTGAATTCAGCAACTGCTTTGACCTCGACAGCAACCGGTATAAGAAAGAGGAACTCAGGACTCTGGCTTCTTCTTTGAACGACTGATCAGAGCTCCAGCGACTGTGTTCCCTCATGTAACAGAACTGTCTTGCTTTTCCAGACCAGCTTTCCGGTGGTCCCTTTAGGTAAAGTGATCCGGGCAGCCAGATTATTACCTGTTACCGTATACTCCACTTCAATCAGCCCGTTTGCAACAGGAACCACTCCTTTGCAGTTTTTCATTTCGCCTAATGCGGGACGGATCGTAACAGTTTTGAAACCCGGAGACGATGGGCGTACACCACAGACCAGGGAGAGCAATTCATAGTTCGGTGAAGCGCTCCAGGCATGACAATCGCTGCGGGTGGGGTCTGCTTCTTCTGCAAAAGTACTGAGGCCTCGCTGCAGCATGTCCTCCCAGGGTTTTAACTGGGGAATGAACAGATCCCCTTTCCCGGTTTTCTGCAATGCTTCAAAGAGATAGAACCGGAAATAATAAGTGGCCTGCGTGATATTCTTTTCAGCCAGGATCCGGTCGAGCAAGGGGCCTTGCTGTTCCGCCGGTATGGCATCTGTCAATACAGCCATTATATTGGCATGCTGGCTGAAGCTGGTTTTCGCCTTGGTATCGGCCAGCATCTTACGTACCGGATCCCAGCAAGTGGCAACAACCGCTTTCCTGATTTTACTGCTCAACTGTTCGGAAGCGATGGCTTCGGTCTGCATACCATAATTCCGGAAAAGGGCAGCAGCTCTTTGCAAGGTATAGGCATACTGGAGGGAAATGATGGAGGAACCGCCATGACTGGCTCCGGGTGGTACGCCGCCCAACTCAATACTGTCTTTCCAGGGCCAGCTCCAGTCGGTAAATTGCCACCAGCTCAGCGGGCCGAGTACCGATTCCTGATCGAGTTTCTGCTGGTACCAGCCCAGTACATCTTTCACTCCTTTCAACTGAGCTTTTACAAAGGCATCATCGGTCCGGTGCATCCAGTAGTCATGGATCATGCAGACCCACCATAAGGAGAACGTAGGGATCACCTGCAGGTCGCGCGATGGATAGCGGCTCTGGGTCAGGCCTTCGGGTATAAAGGAATGCGAGAGGTCAGTAATGGCCTTGCGCATCAGGCGGTCATCGCCTGAAACATAGAGCGAGATCATGGCCTGGATGCGGGTATCCCCCACATATTGCAACTGTTCGTAATAGGGACAATCGAAATAGGAATCTGCAGCGCAGAGTCTTGCGGTTCTCCAGCCGGTATTCCAGATCTCTTTTAACAGGGGTTGGTCTGAGTTGAAGGTAGCCCTTTCCTGAAACGGATAACCTGTAAAATAGCTGTACAGGTCATTAATGGTAATGGCTTCCGCAGCAGTAGTCACTTCCAGAAGCAGGTACCGGTAGGTACGGAAGAACAGGGGACTGTAGCTGCGGTCCTTCCCGCCTTCCGCAGTATATTCATCGCCGAAGCCGATCATGTGTTTTCCATCCACCACATTCCGGTTTCCTTTGTTTCGTGCACTATCAAAAAGGGCTTCAGCATAAGACATCCGGATCCGGGCATTCTTTCCGCCACTGAGGTTGATCACCGGATAGGCATTGGTGAGTGTTCCCTGATCGATCAGATAAGTCCGGTTGCTGTTTGCCGGAACCAGATAGGAATTGTTCTTGTCAAAAACGGGTTTGCCCCAGTTCCCTGTTTGCGGATCTTTTTCACGCACCGAGAGGTGTTTTTGTTTTGTTTCTTCCAGCAGGGGAATGGAACGGGGCACCAGGTGCCAGTTCCCGTCTGTTCCGTATGAGCGGGATTTGGCGCCATACCAGAGTTCCTTTGCCTGCGGCCAGTCTGTATCTGTATAAACCGCTTGTTCAAAGCCCCAGGGGTATTGATCTCCTTGAACAGCTTCTCCTTCTGCCGTAACAAAATAGGCCTGCAAAGCACCTTTATTTACGGGAAGCGGCGCATAGCCTTTATTATGATACACTTTCCAGCTCTTATTGGTGTTGAGGATTTCTTCCTTATCAGTTTCGCCCTGCAACAGGAAACCGGTTTCAAAACTGATCTGGGAATACGGGCGGTATTCACCGAAATTCCAGACCGTTGCAGCAATCACATTAGTACCTTCTTTGAGGAAGGGGCTGATATCATAGGTTTCAAAATTCCAATTGGCCAGATCACTGCGGGCTGGCCCGGTACCTATTGACTTTCCATTCACAAATAAGCGGTACCGGTTATCAGCCGTTACATGAATGATGAATTTACCTGGTTTCTCCTTGAAGTCAACAGTCTTCCTGAAATGATACACACCGAATTGCGTACCTGACGCCACCGGATCGGCGATCCATCTGGCATGCCAGAATCCATTGGTCCATTTTGGATTTACAGGAAGCTGGGCGGTAGCAGATACAAACAGGTTAGCAATAAAACAGGTCAGGAAGAGCAGCTTGCGCATCACTTGGATTTTTACTGGTGAACCAAAAAAAACTGAAGTAAACCGGAGTTTACTTCAGTTTAGTATCATCTGGAATATAGTATCATGATCAGAGTGTGAGATTCCAGCCATCGCGGTATTCGCGTTTCACAAACTGGTTGGCATCATCAAAATTGGTGATCTTCATGTTCTTGGCATCCCAGAGCAGTTTCTTGCGGCCAAGGTACTTGTCATCCCAGCCTTTCAGTTTGGGGTTGGGCATCATGAAGCTGCGGATGGCCAGGTTACCGATCAGGATACTTTCCGTAAAGGGTCCTGCATATTCGAAGGGGGAACTGGTTGTTGCGTTGCCATAACCAGCCAGACAGGCATTGACCCACTGGTGGTAATGTCCTTCCGGAACACGGGCCAGGGTTGGCTTGGGCAGTTCATCATTCATGCGTGAGGTGGGCAGCAGGCGCGGGTTGGCTCCATAACAATCGGCCAGGAGTTTACCTTTTGTACCGGTAAACAATACACCGCCATCCCAGTTACCAAATGCTTCATCGGGAAGTAATTCATCCGGACGCTGTGGCAGTAAGCCGCCATCAAACCAGGATACCTTGATGTTTCCTCCGCCTGTCTTTTTGGGATAGGTCAGGTGAATGATGGTGGAAGCCGGACATGCATCGAGGTTCTGCTTATCGTTCCACATTTCCTTCCACATGGTAGCCACACTGGCTTCCACATCGGAGGGATAATCGATCGGCAGACAACGGAAAACAGGGTCCATGATATGACAGGCCATATCGCCTAAGGAACCGGTACCAAAGGCCCACCAGCCTCTCCAGTTAAAGGGCAGGTAAGCAGGGTTATAATCGATCATTTTAGCGGGTCCGATCCAGAGGTCCCAGTTCAGTTCAGCAGGAATATCGAATTTACCCTTGGGGGTGTCAATACCCTGAGGCCATACCGGACGGTTAGTCCAGCAATCCACCCGGGTTACATCTCCGATCATACCGGCATCGATCAGTTCTTTTGTACGGCGAACACCGTCACCACTACCCCCCTGGTTGCCCATCTGGGTCACCACTTTATATTTTTTGGCGGCTTCAGTCAGCACACGTGCTTCATAAATATCGTGTGTGAGTGGTTTTTGGGTATACACATGTTTGCCCAGTTGCATGGCGGCAATGGTAGCCACGGCATGCGTATTATCGGGAGTGGCGATATAGCAGGCATCGATATTATTCTTTTCTTTCGAAAGCATATCCCGGAAATCCTTGTAATAAGGAGCCTTGGGCCATTTTTTCCGGGCATCGCCGGCGGCTTTATCACTCACATCACAGAGGGCTGCTACCTGAACTTTGGAATGTTTGGAAAACTCATCGAGACCGGATTTACCCATTCCTCCGACACCAATGCCGGCCAGTAAGAGTTTATCACTGGGAGCAGTGTAACCTCTTCCCAGCACATGGCGGGGAACAATAAAAAAGCCTGCTGCGGCCAGGGAACTGTCGCGCAGGAATTTGCGGCGGGAAGGATGCTTGCTTTTCTTGCTCATGATCGTTTTTTTCGGATTATAAACAGTATTTATTTATAAAGTATAATTGCCCCTGTACTGGCGTTTTACAAACTGGTTGGCCGCATCAAAATTGGTGATACGCATGTTTTTGCCATCCCAGAGCAGCTGTTTCCGGCCATTGAACTGCTCCCCTTCTTTTATATTGAAGCTGCGGATGGCCAGGTTGCCCATCAAAACAGTTTCCGTAAGGGGTCCGGAACTATCGAATCCTGAACTGGTATAAGCACCAAAACCTTGTTTGCAGGCTGCGGTCCATTGATTCTGGTGACCTTCCGATCCTCCTGGCACCAGGGGTTGTTTGGAAGCAGGTAATTGTGTTTCTTTCATTTTTCGGGTAGGCAATAACGTGGCATTGCGTCCAAATAATCCGGCCATCAGTTTACCCTTACTGCCTTCAAAGAGAATACCGCCATCCCATTCGCCCAGCATTTCATCCGGCAATAATTCCGGCGGGCGGCTGGGTGTCAGACCTCCATCATACCAGATCAGCTCCACAGCGGGCATGTTTTCGCGGGCCGGGAACTGGATATGGATCTTGGAGGAAAGCGGATAGCTGTCTGTATAAAAAACTTCTTCAAAAAAACCGGTATAAGTCCGGGTTAGACTACATTCCACAGCCACCGGATAGCCGAGTTTCAGCGCCCGGAAAGGAACATCCATAAAATGGCAACCCATATCGCCCAGGGAACCAGTTCCGAAATCGACCCAGCCCCGCCAGATAGCCGGCAGGTAGTTCGGATTAAAATCCCGGTAAGGAGCTGTTCCCAACCAGAGATCCCAATCCACTTCTTTCGGGATTTCGAATTTCCCTTGCGGACGTGCAATGCCCTGAGGCCAGGTAGGCCGGTTGGTCCACACATGTACCCGGTTTACTTCGCCGATCAGGCCTCCCTGTATCCAGGTTTCGATCTTCCGGGTATCGTCGCCACTGCTGCCCTGGTTACCCATCTGGGTCACCACTTTGTATTTCCGGGCAGCTTCGGTAAGCATACGGGCCTCGTAGATATCGTGTGTGAGGGGTTTCTCCACATAGACATGCTTGCCCAGCTGCATGGCTGCCATAGCCTGAACGGCATGCATATGATCGGGTGTGGTGACGATCACCGCATCAATATGCTTATGCTCTTTTTCCAGCATTTGCCGGTAATCGCGATAGTAGGGCGCATTGGGCCAGCGTTTACGGGCATTCAATGCCATGCGGTCGTCCACATCACAAAGGGCTACAATATTTTCAGCACCTTTATTCCAGGCGTAAGGAAGATTGACTTCCGCTTTTCCCCCTGCCCCGATTCCGGCGATATTGAGTTTATCGCTGGGAGCACGGAATCCACGGCCGAGTACATGGCGGGGCACAATAAAGAAACCCGCAGCAGCCATGGAGGTCTGTTGCAGGAATTTCCTTCTGGACTTACGGGAGTCTGGCATAGCAATTCGTTTAGCAATAAGCGGATCAGTGGAGATTAGCCTCCAGCGAGATGTCCATATTCAGCGCTTTGCTGACCGGACAATTGGCTTTGGCATCAGCAGCACATTCCTGGAATTTTGCTGCATCAATGCCCGGCACTTTTGCATTCAGCACAATATGGGAAGAGGTAATCGTGCCGTTTTCCAGCGTAATGGTGGATGTGGCTTCCAGTGATTCGGGAGTAAATCCGGCTGCACCCAGTACAAAACTCAGTTTCATGGCGAAACAGCCGGCATGGGCTGCAGCAATCAGTTCTTCGGGATTGGTATAAGTACCATCTTCAAAGCGGGATTTGAAATCGTAGGAGGTTTTGCTGAGCACTTTACTTTGAGTGGTCAGGTTGCCACTTCCTTCTTTTCCGGAACCATTCCAGACAGCTGTTGCATTACGTTTCATAACTATGTTTATTTTTAATGAAAATATCAGTTTATGGCCCTTTCCTGGGAAGACTTTGAAAAAGTCGATATCCGTGCAGGAACGATCACGGAAGTTAATGATTTTCCAAAAGCAAAAAAGCCCGCCTATCAATTAAAAATTGATTTCGGTCCCCTGGGCATCAAACAATCGAGTGCGCAGATCACCCGGTTCTACTCCAGGGAGGAATTGCTGGGGCGACAGGTGATTGCTGTAGTCAATTTTCCGCCCAAGCAGATCGCCAATTTTTTCAGCGAATGCCTGGTACTGGGGGTCTATACTGATGAAAAAGACGTAGTTTTATTGCACCCCGGACATAAGGTCAGTAATGGCTGGAAAGTCGGATAAAAGCACCCAGGCTGTATGGACGAACAGTTTTCCACGTATTACCAGTCACCACTGGGTATCATCCGGATCAGCGGCACACCCCAGTATATCAGTGAAGTGCATTTCATTGATTCCATACAGCATCCCCCCGTGGAACATCACAAAAAACAGCTTCCTCATCTGGCCATTCAGGCCATTGAAGAACTGATCCAGTATTTCCAGGGCGCGAGAAGGGATTTTACCCTTCCCCTGCATCAGGAAGGCACCCCATTCCAGCAGACTGTATGGCAGGAACTGATGCGTATTTCATATGGTAAAACCATCAGTTACCTGGAACTGGCCAAAAGGCTGGGTGATACCAAATCCATAAGAGCAGCGGCTTCTGCCAATGGGAAAAACCAGATCGCCATAATAGTGCCTTGTCACCGGGTGATCGGTTCAAAAAACGACCTGGTTGGCTATGCTGGCGGCATCTGGCGAAAGCGTTGGTTGCTGGAACATGAAGGGCATATTGCCAACGGGGTACAAACACTATTCTGATTATGCAGTATACAGGCATAAGGGTCAGCGAAACGGCACCCGGTGTATTTGAACAAGCGCTTACGGAGCTCGATACCATCGACCTTCCCGATCATGATGTAATGATCCGTGTGCAGTATTCTTCCCTGAATTATAAAGATGCCTTGTCGGCCACCGGCAATAAGGGTATTACCCGGAAGTTTCCGCACACACCGGGCATAGATGCTTCGGGTGTTGTGGTGGAAAGCAGGGATCCGGCATTTGTTGCAGGTCAGGAAGTGCTGGTTACCGGTTATGATCTGGGCATGAACACGCCGGGTGGGTTTGGTGCCTATATCCGGGTTCCTGCAGGTTGGGTGGTGCCCAAACCGGCCGGGATGAGTCTGTCCGATTGTATGGTGATCGGTACTGCGGGTATAACAGCAGGTATCGGTTTATATAAAATGCAACAACTGGGACTGGAGCCTGGAGCCGGTCCCATTGTAGTAACTGGCGCCACCGGTGGTGTAGGCAGCCTGGCGGTAGCCATTCTGGCCAAAGCAGGCTATGAAGTGATTGCTGTAAGCGGGAAGCCGGAGGCAGCTGATTATCTCCGGCAATTAGGCGCAAACCGTATTGAACCAAGATCTTTTGTTAACGACACCAGCGGCAAAGCACTCCTTCGTCCACAATGGTCCGGAGCCGTAGACACTGTTGGCGGCAATACACTCGCCACTTTACTGAAAGGATGTAAACTGGAAGGGGTGGTCGTCAGCACCGGATTGGTGGATTCACCGGAACTGCATACTACTGTATATCCGTTTATTCTGAACGGGATCAGTCTGGCCGGAGTAGGATCGGCAGAAACTCCATTAGCACTTAAAAAAACCATCTGGGCCAAACTGGAACAGGAATGGGATATCCGGAAGCATTTCAGCAGTATCCGGAAAGACACGGATCTCGAAGGACTGATCCATACCTGTATCCCTGAAATCCTTCAGGGCAAAAACACGGGAAGAGTTGTAATACATTTACCCTGAATGGATCGTCAATAACAACCAATCTTCTCCTATTTAAACTGGTTACATTAAGAGTGGGTTATTAAGGGCTCAATATCTCAGCGCAGTTGGGAACCGGAAAAAGCCAGGGGCAATAACAGGGATGCCTGTTCGATGATCCAGACTTTACCTTCCTGCCCGGACAGGATCAGGCGCATCGGCTGACCGGTACGTTCTTCAAACTCATGCAGGGCCTGGCGGCACATCCCACAGGGAGAGATCGGGAAATGGCTCATGTTTTCGAGGCGGGTATTATGGTAACTGATCGCCATGGCAACAATGGGCGTATCGGGATACATGGTTCCGGCAGCAGCCAGCAACGTGCGTTCTGCACAGATCCCGACGGGATAGGAGGCATTTTCCTGATTGGTTCCGGTGATGATATCCAGGTTATTCATCCGGGCTGCTGCACCTACCAGAAAGCCGGAATAAGGCGCATAGGCATCTGCCGTGATCTCCCTTGCTTTTTCTAATAGTACACGGTCTTGCTGCTGCAATTGATCGATACTTTCAAATTCCTCAAAGCTGAACGAATGTTCGATGCGGGCCATAATGGTATACTGTTAAAAAAAATCCCTCCAATTGGAGGGATTAAAGTTACCGAAATATTTAATACTAGTGGATGGTCTTGAACAAGCGGTTCCAACGTACGCCTTTTTCCCAACTCATCCAGATCAGGGAGGCTTCCCCAACGATATGATCTTCGGGCACAAAACCCCAGAAACGGCTGTCCTGTGATTTATGACGGTTATCGCCCATCATCCAGAAATAATCCATCTTGAACGTGTATTCAGTGGCGGGTTGTCCGTTGATATAGGCCTTCCCTCCTTTCACTTCAAATTCATTACCCTCATATACATGGATGCAGCGTTCATATAATGCAATATTCGCAGGTGTCAGCTGGATGGTAGCCCCTTTTTTGGGTACCCAGAGTGGCCCGAAATTATCCATGCTCCAGTGACCTGCCACGGTATCATAAGGATAAACATCACCAGTATTGATGATCTCGCGCTCGGCAGATTTAAAGCCGGGTATTTTCTTCACCAGTTCCAGTTCTGAGAGGGTCAGGTTGATCCGGTAATTGAAACCGGAGGCGGGCATGAAATCCGGACTTTCCGCTTCGAGATTCAGGCGTACCCCTGCTTCCAGGAGCTGGTCTTCCGTCCACACCACATTATTGGTGTTAACATTATAGTAAGTCGACGAAGTGGGTGATACAAAAGCGGGTGCCCCATTTACATAAAGCAGGCCGTCTTTGATCGTCAGCGTATCTCCGGGAATCCCCACACAGCGCTTGATGTAGTTTTCCCTTTTATCCACAGGCCGGGTCTTGATCGTGAATTCATTCCAGACCCTGTCACGGCCCAACGCCCGCACCAGGTCATAATATGGGGTTTTGGAATCGTATTCTGCTGTAAGTGTATCACCCGCAGGGAAGTTGAATACCACCACATCATTCCGTTTTACAGGACTGGCGAACCAGCGGCGGTACGGGATATGGATCAGTTCACTGTATGATTTGGTATTAAAGAACGGCAGGGTATGGTGTACAAAAGGTACAGCGAGGGGTGTATTGGGGACACGGGGGCCATAACTGAATTTGCTTACAAAGAGGAAATCGTTCACCAACAGGGTCTTTTCCATGGAGCTGGTGGGGATGGTATAGGCCTCAAAGATGAATCCCCGGATCAATGTAGCAGCGATTATAGCAAATACGGCGGCATCGATCCATTCACGGGTTCCTGACTTGCGGTGTTTGCGGGCAGCCGCCAGACCGATGAATTTTTCATTGGCACTGTACCCCAGATAAGGCAGGTAGAGAAATGGCACTAAAGCGGTCAATCCATGAGACAGCAGGGAAAATTTCCCGAATAACTTCACGAACTCGATCAGGAGCCAGAGACTGATAAACCAGCCAACAATGGGGATGAACTGCCAGAAAAACCAGTGCTTTTTGATCCCGGTCACCTTGGTGATTTCCCAGGTATTATAATAAGGCACCAGGGCTTTCCAGCTTTCAATACCGGCTTTGGCAAACATTTTAAACAGGCCGATGGCCGGTAAGATGACGATCAGCAGGGAGATCAGGATAATGACAAAAAGATCATGTCCACTCATTTCGATTGTTTTAATGCAGGGGCAAAAATACCATAATAATCGGCAAACCAAAGGGTTGTTTTAAGCTGCCGGAAGGGAGTCTTTTGGGTGTCCAGCCCCGCTCCAGTATATTTGTAGCCGGATTTGCCAAATATTACAGTCCTGGATGAATAATTTCACGATCAGCGATATAGAAAACCTTACCCGTATCAAGGCGCATACCCTACGTATCTGGGAGCAGCGCTATAATCTGCTGGTGCCGAAGCGGACTGAAACCGGACATCGCTATTATGATGGTGAAGATCTGAAGTCCATCCTCCGGGTAGCCTGGCTCTATCACCACGACTACAAGATCTCCCGGATCTCCAAAATGAGTGCAGATGAGATCAGGGAAAAAGCCCTTGGACTGGATCTTACCCCACTCGCTCCGGAACAGCTTTTAAACAGGCTGCTCGAGTGTTCCATTGATTTTGATGAGGCAAGTTTTATTCAGACCCTGAATCAGTCCATCCAGCAACAGGGCTTCTCCGCCACCATGTTGCAGATCATTTTCCCCTTCCTGAAAAAGCTGGGCTTATTCTGGCTGACCGGACATGTGATCCCCTCCCAGGAGCATTTCGCCAGTGCGCTGATCATCCGCAAGATCCTTTTTGAAACCGACCAATTACCGCAGCCGATCTACACCGGCAAGCGGAAAGTGGTCCTGTTCACACCTCTTGGAGAGCATCATGAAATTCCTTTGTTATTTGTAAGATACCTGATGAAGAAGAACAGTGTGCGGGTGGCATATCTGGGTGCCAATATCTCCAATGAGATCCTGAAAGATTATTGCACAAAGAAAAAACTGGTGACCGAACTGTATTTTCACCTGATCACCAATCTGACACGGACTGATTTATCCGACTACCTGCAGCAATTGCGGAAAGATATACCTGGGGTTATGATTTATTTCAGCGGGATACGACCCGATATCACATTCAGGCTTCCGCCTGATATGTATTACCTCGACAGCCAGGAGGCCATCCTGAATTATACCCGCTGAGTTCAGCGCTTGGGCAATACATAAGCCTCAATATCTCCGGCTATGATGGTTTTTCCCGAAAGGATCACCAGGCGTTCCACCACATTCCTTAATTCACGGATATTCCCCGACCAGTTGTGTTGCTGGAGCGCTTCAATGGCTGCTGCATCAATGGCTTTGCGGGCAATACCGTAATCGGAACAGATATCGGTAAGGAATTTATCGACCAGCAGGGGAATATCATCCCGGCGGTCGTTCAGCGAAGGCACATGGATGATGATCACACTGAGGCGGTGGTATAAGTCAAGGCGGAAGTTCTTGTCTTCCACTTCTTTCAGCAGGTCTTTATTGGTAGCCGCGATCACGCGTACGTCTACACTGATGTCTTTATCCCCTCCCACCCGGGTGATCTTGCCTTCCTGTAAAGCGCGCAGCACTTTGGCCTGTGCATTCAGGCTCATGTCGCCGATCTCATCGAGAAAGAGCGTACCGCCATGGGCCTGTTCAAATTTCCCGATCCGTTGTTTTACTGCAGAAGTGAAGGAGCCTTTTTCATGTCCGAATAATTCACTTTCGATCAGTTCACCCGGGATGGCTGCGCAGTTCACTTCCACCAATGGGCCGGTAGCCCTGTTACTTTTTTCATGTACCCAACGGGCCACGAGTTCCTTACCCACCCCGTTTTCACCGGTGACCAGGATGCGGGCATCTGTGGGAGCAACTTTTTCGATGGTTTCCTTGATCCGAAGGATCGGGCCCGATTGTCCGATCATTTCATCCACTTTACTGACCCGGCGTTTCAGCACTTTGGTTTCCGCAACCAGGTTGGTTTTATCCATGGCATTGCGGATGGTGATGAGCAGGCGGTTAAGATCCGGCGGTTTGGAGATATAGTCGTAGGCCCCTTTTTTCACAGCTTCCACAGCGGTTTCAATAGTGCCATGGCCGGAGATCATGATCACCGGAACATCGGGATTGATGTCGCGCACTTTATCCAGGAATTCAATACCGTCGAGCTTGGGCATTTTGATATCGCAGAGCACCACATCATAGGTCTTCTCGCGGAATTTTTTCAATCCCTCTTCCCCATCGCCGGCTTCGTCAATCTTATACCCTTCGTAAGAAAGGATTTCACTCAGTGTTTTGCGGATGGCCTTTTCGTCGTCAATGATCAGGATGTTACTCATCAGGTTTTAACAATGTTTTGCTGTGGAAAATTCGGGAACGGGCGTTTCAGCTGGAATCACAAAAATACAATTATGCAGCCGAACCTGCTTATGGCAATTATTCTGCCAGTTTTTCTGGCATGTGGCGGCAACACCAGGCCACCGCTTCCGGCAACCGATACCATCGACCCAACCCAAGGCAATCCCTATCCGAAGATCGGGAGTATACCCCTTCCCAGTGGGTATCACCGGTTACCAGTGGAGCCAGGTTCTTTCGGTGCCTGGCTCCGGAAGTTTCCTTTAAAAGGTTCCAGGACTGTATTCCTCTATAATGGTACCCTGAAACGAAACCAGGCAGCAGCTTTTGCGGTACTGGATATATCCACCGGCAGCAAAGACCTGCAGCAATGTGCTGACGCTGTGATGCGGCTGCGGGCGGAATACCTCAAAGAAGCAGGGCTTTGGCAGGCTATTGCCTTTTATGATAATAACGGAAAAGCCTATACTCCACCAAGGGCCGCCAACCGGACCGCTTTTGATCAGTATCTGGAACGGGTCTTCAGCTACTGTGGAACGCTTTCGCTCGAAAAACAGTTGCATAAAGCGCCGGCCGGCAGCCAGCCCGAACCGGGAGATGTTTATATCCATGGCGGCTCGCCAGGGCATGCAGCCTTAGTAGTGGATGTGGCGGAAAACGACCGGGGAGACCGGATCCTGCTCCTGATGAACAGTTATATGCCGGCCCAGGATATGCATATCGTGGTCAATCCTACAGAAAAAGGCATAAATCCATGGTTTTCAATGACCAACAAGGATTACCTCCAATTACCCGAGTGGGTATTCCGGGTTGCTGAGCGCCGCTGCTGGTAGGAAAATCGAAAAAATCCGGTTAAAATCAGGGATTTTACCGATTGACGGTACAATAATGGAACTGTATCTTGGCGTTACCAATCCGGTAAAAAACCAATATCAAGTCTATGAAAGCCACCCATTCCTTTCAGCAAACACCTTCTGTAAGCAATACCGTTTTAAAACTGACCCTCCTGGGCAGCCTTACGCTGGGCACCTGTTATGTGCTGGCGATGATGATGGGGATGTTGATGCGGGCGATCTGAAGAAGTAGCCAGTAGCCTGTAGACAGAAGACAGTAGACAGTAGACAGAAGACAGTAGACAGAAGAGAAAACAATTTATTATAAAAAAAGGGACAGCATGCTGTCCCTTTTTTATATTTATTTCTTAACGATTACTTCTTCTGTCTTCTGTCTTCTTTCTTCTCCCTTCTACCTTCTCCCTTCTCACTTCTTCTGATACATCACTTCCTTCACTAACTTCACCGTGCGGGCCACATCAGGCAGCGCTAAGGCAACCAGATTGGGTGCATAGTGAAGCGGGGCATCGGCAGCAGTGATGCGGCGGATGGGGGCATCGAGGTAATCGAAGCCTTCTTTCTGGATGCGGTAAGCGATCTCAGAAGATACGGAGCACATAGGCCATTGTTCTTCCACGATCACCAGGCGGTTGGTTTTCTTCACACTTTCCAGGATTGTCATCCAGTCGAGCGGGCGGATGGTACGCAGGTCGATCACTTCAGCGCTTACGCCTTCTTTTTCCAGTTCAGCAGCGGCGCCGAGGGCCACTTTCATCATTTTATTATAGGAAACGATGGTTACATCGCGGCCGGCTTTTTTCACATCAGCCTTGCCGATGGGGATGATATATTCTTCTTCAGGCACCTCGCCTTTATCACCATACATCTGTTCGCTTTCCATGAACATGACAGGGTCATTATCCCGGATCGCGGCTTTCATCAGGCCCTTAGCATCGTAAGGATTGGAAATGGAGATCACTTTGATACCCGGAATATTGGCATAATAGCTTTCAAAAGCGGTGGAGTGCTGGGCACCGAGCTGGCCGGCAGAGCCGTTGGGGCCGCGGAACACAATGGGACAGCCAACTTGTCCGCCGCTCATTGCCAGCATCTTGGAAGCAGTATTTAAAATTTGATCCAAAGCCAGTGTGGCGAAGTTCCAGGTCATGAATTCCACAATCGGGCGCAGGCCATTCTGAGCTGCACCTACGGCAATACCGGCAAAGCCCAGTTCTGCAATAGGGGTGTCAATAACGCGTTTGGGGCCAAACTCGTCGAGCATACCCTGACTAACTTTATAGGCGCCATTGTATTCGGCAACTTCCTCTCCCATCAGAAACACATTCGGGTCGCGGCGCATTTCTTCGCTCATTGCTTCACGGATCGCTTCACGTAAGGCTATAATTCTTGCCATAGTCTGCTTTTTTCGAGGGGCAAAAATATTGAAGCTAACGCAGAATGGCAAAAGTTGTTTGGGCTATTTTCAGGCGGCTTATCTTTACCTCATGGCTGCAAAACCGCTTCATTTTACGGTACTTATCGTTGGTGCCGGACCAATAGGACTGGCCTGTGCCCTGGAAGCCCGGAAAGCCCGTCTGAGCTATTGTGTACTGGAAAAAGGCTGTCTGGTCAATTCCCTCTATCATTATCCGGCCAATATGACCTTTTTCTCCACTTCCGAGAGGCTGGAGATCGGCAACGTACCATTTGTCAGCAATAATCCCAAACCGACCCGTGCCGAGGCCCTGGAATATTACCGCAGGGTGGCCGTGTCGCAGGAGCTCCATATCCGGCTTTTTGAAGAAGTGAAAAAGGTCACCCGACCGTCTGCTGCCGGCAAACCTGCTTTCCGGGTCAGTACCACTAAAGGGATATATACCTGTGATTCGCTGATTCTGGCTACAGGTTTTTATGATATCCCCTACCTGCTGCAGGTTCCGGGTGAACAACTTCCCAAAGTCCGGCATTATTACCAGGATCCCCATTTTTATGCCATGCAGGATGTGCTGGTGGTGGGCGCCAACAACTCGGCCGTGGATGCAGCGCTGGAAACCTGGCGCAAAGGTGCAAGGGTAACAATGGTCATCCGCGATAAACAAGTCGGAGAACGGGTGAAATACTGGGTGCGGCCGGATATCGTCAACCGGATCAAGGAAGGCTCCATCACAGCATATTTCAACAGCAGCATAAAAGCGATCAAAGAAAAGGAGGTAGTCATCCGGACACCGGAAGGATTAAAAACCATTGCCAATGACTGGGTGTTGGCCATGACCGGTTATCAGCCCAACCTCGGCTTCCTGAAAAAACTGGGCATTCAATTATCGAAGGATGAAGTACGTAAACCAAGCTATGACGAAAAGACCCATGAAACCAATATTAAAGGGATCTATCTGGCCGGAGTGATCTGCGGCGGCATGAATACCCATAAACTCTTTATTGAAAATTCCAGGGTCCATGCAAAAAAGATCATCCGGGCGGTAAAAAAGGCTCAATAAATATCCTTTCTTACCCTATTCAGAGATTTACTTTCCGCATCATGAGCCAATCGGTTTGCCGGTCGGTTCCCAGTATAAAATCGTGTTCCCCGAATTTCTCAAACCCCCATTTCGTATAAAAGCTGATGGCACGCAGGTTATGTTCCCATACCCCCAGCCAGATGAGCTCCCGTTTTTTGAGGGCTGCCTGCTCCAGTGCACATTGCATCAGCGCTTTGCCGATCCCTGCTCCGATAAAAGCCGAATCTGCATAGATGCGGGCGATCTCAATGGAAGAACGGCCATCAAATTCCGGATATGCCTTACCTTCCTGCAGTTTCAGGTAACCGGCAAGCTGCCCTTCAACAAGGGCCATAAAAAAATACGAAGACGGGTCTGACACTTCTGCCACCAGCTTTTCGCGGGAAAACTGTTTCGTCATGAACAGCTCCATATCTTCAGCGGTATTGGAAGCTGCAAAAGTTTCATAAAAGGTTTTCCGGCTCAGATCTGCGATCTGTTCAGCATATGCAGGGGTTGCAGTGATAATTTCTAAAGCAGGCATAGCCAAAATTACCAAATTGATTCTTATTATCTTCGTTTCTCTAACCTGAACAATATGGATCGCCAATACTGGGAACGGATCGCACCGAGTTATAATGAAGAGATCTTTGATGTACTCCAGAATGACAAGTCGGGGCGCATCGTAAAAGCCATTGAGGACTGCAGCGGAAAGGACAAATCCGTTATGGATATCGGCTGTGCGATTGGCAAATGGATCCCGTTGCTGGCGACAGGATTCGGCCGTGTAATTGCTACAGACATTTCAGCCAAAAACCTGGAGATCGCGAAAGAACGTTGCAGCGCCTATCCGAATGTAGACTACCTGCGCATGGATATGAGTGCAGACAACCTGACGGTCACCCCCTGCGATGTAGGCATCTGCATCAATGCCATCCTTACCGATAATCTGAAAAAGCGGATCAATTTTTTCCAGGCCCTGAATCTCTGCATTCATGCCGGAGGCGACCTTATCCTTGTGGTACCCTCACTGGAATCGAAACTCTATACAAATATTATTGCCCACCGCTGGAATGTGGATGATGATAATAAAGACCGGATCCCCTCTGCTGAAAAAGCCTATGCGTTGGCTAAAAACATCAAACAGGGGGTTACCGATATAGACCATGTCCCCACCAAACATTATCTGGAAGAAGAGCTGGAATTATTACTCACCCTGGAAGGATTTAACGTTGACCGGATCCAGAAGATCAATTATCCCTGGACTACGGAATTTCATAAACCGCCGAAATGGCTGAAGGAACCCTTGCCGTGGGATTGGTTAGTGGTGGCGAGAAAGAAATAATCTATTACAGCTTCTCGATTACCATTGCAGAAGCGCCTCCTCCCCCATTACAAATGCCTGCCGCGCCATAACGCCCTTTGTGTTGCTGTAAGACATTAATCAGTGTAACGATTATGCGGGCTCCGGATGCACCCAGCGGATGTCCTAAAGAAACAGCACCGCCATGTACATTTACTTTAGCGGGATCCAGTTTCATCCTGCGGGTATTTTCGATACTGACCACACTGAAGGCTTCATTGATTTCCCAGAAATCGATATCCTGTATCTGGAGTCCGGCTTTAGCCAGGGCACGTGGCGCTGCAACAGAAGGTGTTGTAGTAAACCATTCAGGTGCCTGTTCGGCATCTGCATATCCTTTTATTGCTGCGACGGGTTTCAGTCCCAGTTCACGGGCTCTTGCTGCACTCATCAGTATCAGTGCGGCCGCACCATCACTCATATTCGAAGCATTGGCAGCCGTTACAGTGCCATCTGGAATAAATGCCGCACGGAGCTGTGGAATTTTATCAAATTTGACATTGAAGGGTTCTTCATCACGGGATATAAGCTGCGGATTGCCTTTGGCACCGGGAAGTTCAACCGGGATCACCTCATGGCTGAACCAGCCTTTTTCCCAGGCCTGCTGACTTCTCTGGTAGCTTTCAATCGCAAAGGCATCCTGGTCCTGGCGGCTTACGCCGCATTCTTTTGCACATAATTCTGCAGCATGCCCCATGGCTTTGCCATCATATACATCGGTAAGGCCATCTTTGGCCACTCCATCGATCAGAGATGTATTCCCATATTTGTTTCCCCAGCGGAGTTGTTCTACATAAAACGGCACATTACTCATGCTTTCCATTCCACCAGCCACAACAATATCTGCATCCCCCAGTGCAATAGCCTGAGCGGCCATGGAAACCGCTTTCATACCACTGGCGCAGACTTTATTGACCGTGGTGCAATTCACAGTATCCGGCAAACCAGCAAATTTTGCCGCCTGGCGGGCTGGAGCCTGCCCCAGATTGGCCTGGATTACAGAACCCATATATACATCAGTAACCAGATGAGGCTCCAAACCGGCTTTCTTAACAGCAGCTGCTATCGCTGTTGCACCCAGCCGGGTTGCAGACAAGGCTTTCAGGGAACCTCCAAAAGAGCCGATCGGTGTACGAACTGCGGCAACAATAACAACGTCTTGCATGAGTCAGGCTTTTATAAAATACTAATATACAGCGAATTAAGATTTTTTCTTTTAACCCGCTCCTGCAAAAATAACGATTGTTAGTTTAATGACCACCGGAAATCACATAGCTGTAAAATCCTTTCAGGTTGTAGGTAGATAAGGCAGTTCTTGCCGAATATGCTTTTTTGACGCCCGGGAGCAGGGAGGCGTCCGGAATTTCCCGGAGGGTAGCTGTCTGGCCGCATACAATAAACCGGGTTCCCAGTTTCTCCAGTTGGCCGATCAGGTCAAGGTTCTGGTTATCCCGGCCGAAGCGCTTACGGAATTCATCATTGTTGATAACAGTCATCACAGCCGCGCTGTGCAGGATAATCACGATCTGTATTTTTTCCTTTTTAATGCCGGCTGCATAGTGGAGGTTCACCATGCGGCAGATCTCTTCGAGTCCGGGATTAACAGTGCCCTCTTTATACTGGGCGGCAGTTCCTTCAGTAAAATCAAACAGGATCTTATAATGCAGGCTGGGATCCACCGGCTCTGTTACACCGGTTACCTGGATGACTCCTGTGCTTACGCTCCCTTTCACAACCGGGTAAATGAGGCGGTCTTTGTTTTTTTCCAGCAGGGCCCGGCGCTGGGCAGCAGCAACAGAATCGGCATTCTGTGCATTCATTGAAAAGGAAACAAGCATCAAAACGGAAGCAAAGAGGAATTTCATGTTGAGCAGTTTAGTACACCAAGTTAAGTATTTCAAAAAGACAAATAATACAACAGACCACTGCTTAACAAAAAAAGGCACAGCATGCAGCTGTGCCCTTCCTCTATTCATCGAATCAGTTATTTACATCCATACCAGATCCGCTCATCCATATTGAAGAACCAGAACATCCCGTTGGTATAGGCAAAATTAAAGGAGCCTTCCCCCAAAATCCCATCAGGCAGGTCCAGTACCTGGGTCAGGAATCCTGATTTGATATCATATAACTCAACTTTATTGGCATAGGTATTCAGCAGGCCGATCTCCGCTCCGGTGATACCGGTATACACAACAGTGGTGTTATTGTAATTTTCCATGAGGGCAGACAGGTCTTCCTCATTCACCGGCCCGTCTTTTTTGGTGTTCCCCAATTGCAGGTGTATGTCTTTCTCCGGGTCGGTAGTCCGGTCGGCATATTTATACCTTGCGATACTCAGTTCACTGATAAAAATCACTTCTTTGGAAGCGGGAATATAGGCACCGACTTTCTGTCCATCGGGTTGCCACATGCCCGTAACGATGGTATCCGATCCGGTAACAGCCCCTTTTGCGTTTGTCTGATAGTAAAACCATCCGGTTTCATCATAGCCATTCCCTTCGATCCGTTTCTTTTCCGGATTGTACCAAAGACCCCGAGTATCAAATCCGGTGGTGAGTGTTTCTTCAGAAACCCGTTTCCCTGCGGCATCAAATACAGCCATCGGGTACTCCGCATTGCCGGCCATGGAGGCATAATATTTTTTGAGTACCGGATGCCAGGCAATACTGGCACCACGGGTGCCGGGCATTTCATCATCTGCGGTCAGCGGCATCTGGCATTGTACTGTTTTCTTGAGTAAACGGGGCTTGGGACTGTTCTGCGCCTGTACAAGAAGCATTCCTGTAAGCGCCAGGAAAAGGAAACTGATCTTTTTCATACTGGGAATTTGCATAAAAGAACGACATTTCCCGGCTGCCACCTATACCCTCCCGAGGGTATTTACCGGATACCCGGCACTTATCCCCAACCAGTTTCTGATCGACAGAATTCGCAGGGCCTGACGTAATTTCCCGGCCTGAAACAGAACAATATGAGAAAACTGATCGCTGCATTTGTACTCCTGCTGCTTTCTGCTGCTGTACAAAGTCAAAACAAAGGCAAAGCACCGGTAGCCCCTGCTAAAGAAAGCAGTCCGGCGCCTGCCCAATATCCCGATTATAACAAATACCTCCAACCGGCTAAATTCCGGAATATCGGCCCCTTCCGCGGTGGCCGTTCCGTTGCTGCATCCGGTGTAAAAGGGCAACCCCTGGTATACTATATGGGCACAACCGGTGGTGGAGTCTGGAAAACATCAGATGCCGGCCAGAACTGGTCCAATATTTCTGATGGCTTCTTTACAACGGGTTCCATTGGAGCCATTGCCGTAAGTGAAAGTGATCCGAACGTGGTGTATGTGGGCGCCGGTGAACATGCCCCCCGTGGTGTCATGACTTCTTACGGAGATGGTATCTATAAATCGACAGATGCCGGGAAGACCTGGAAGAAAACCGGACTTGAACTGACCCGGCATATTTCAGCGATACAGGTACATCCCACCAATCCCGACCTGGTTTATGTGGCCGCACAAGGTGCCTTGCACGGTCCATCTGAAGAACGCGGCGTATATAAATCGGCTGATGGGGGAAAGACCTGGAGCCGGATCCTCTATACCGACGTGAATACGGGTTGCAGTGACCTGTCAATGGACATGACGAATCCCAGAATCCTGTATGCCGCGATGTGGGACTACCGCAGGAGTGCCTGGGAGATCCGCAGTGGAGGCAAAGGCAGTGCCTTGTACAAGTCGACTGATGGTGGTGAGACCTGGAACAAACTGAGTACCGGCCTGCCCGACAAAATGGGCAAGATGGGCATCAAAGTATCGCGCTCCAATCCGGAAAAAGTATATGCACTGATCGAAAGCGACACGTATAAAGAGAGCGGTGGCCTTTTTGCTTCAACCAATGGCGGAAAAAACTGGTCGCGGGTGAGTAAAGACCATCGTCTCACACAAAGGGCCTGGTATTATATTGAGGTTTTTGTAGATCCCCAGCAGGAAAACACTATTTATGTATTGAACTCTCCCGGGCTGAAATCGATAGACGGCGGCCGCACCTGGACGAATATCCGGGGCACACATGGCGATTACCACCATTTATGGTTCAACCCCGACAATGGCCGGAATATGATCGTTGCCAATGATGGTGGAGCCGCTGTAAGCTTCAATGGCGGTGAATCCTGGAGCACCCAGAACAACCAGCCTACTGCACAATTCTACCGGATCAATGCCGATGATCTCTTCCCCTATAATGTTTATGCCGGCCAGCAGGATAATTCCTCTGTGATGATCGCTTCAAGAGTGCCGGGTGGATTTGCTATTGGCGATAAGGATTGGTTCGCTTCGGCAGGTGGCGAAAGCGCCTTCCTCGCATTTAATCCGGCAGATCCCCAGTTTGTAGCAGGTGGCAGCTACCAGGGTACAATAGAAATCCTGAACACGAAAAGCAAGGAAGCCAAATCAGTTATGGTGGCCCCGATCCAGTATCAGTCGCTGGCCCCCAAAGACATGAAATACCGCTTCAACTGGAACGCTCCCATCATATATTCCAAACATGAACCCAATACCTTCTATCATGCGGGCAACCGGCTGTTCAAGACCCAGGATATGGGAAAGACCTGGCAGGTGGTATCACCAGACCTGACCCGGCACGATACGGCTAAAATGGGCACGAGCGGTGTTCCTTACACCAATGAAGGCGCTGGTGGTGAGAACTATTGCACTATTGCTTATGTGATGGAATCTCCTTATGAAAAAGGGGTGATCTGGACAGGTAGCGATGATGGTTTGGTATACCTCACCCGCGATAATGGGAGCAGCTGGATAAATGTAACTCCCATGGGACTGAATGAATGTCTGGTGAATGCCATTGAAGTATCACCGCACGATAAAGGCACCGCTTATATCGCAACCACCCGTTACAAATTCAACGATTTTGCACCGGGCATCTACAAGACTACAGATTACGGAAAAACCTGGACGGCTATCAACAAAGGTATACCATACGGTGCCTATACCCGGGTTGTGCGCGAAGACCCGGTCCGTAAAGGACTGCTTTTTGCGGGTACAGAAACCGGCCTTTATATTTCATTTGATGGAGGTGCCAGTTGGAAACAGCAGCAACTGGGACTGCCCATTACACCGGTAACCGATCTGAAGATCCATCACGATGACCTGATCGCGTCCACCATGGGTCGTGCGTTCTGGATCTTTGATGATATGGGGCTGCTTCGCCAGTTACCAACAGTATTGAACGATGAGACCTTCTTGTATACGCCTGAAAATGCCTACCGCGTTTCAGGTGGCAGTATGCTGGATGGTAATCCGGGAGAAGAGGACGATGCCCCGCTGCAAGGCAGAACGGGTACCAATCCTTCGAGCGGAGTGGTGTTCTATTACCAGATGACCTCCAAAAAAGATTCAGCCGCTGTGCTCAAACTCGAGATCTTCAATGAAAAAGGGCAACTGGTCCGGGGCTATTCATCAAAAGGAAATCCTGAATTCGTTGATTTCCCCGGAGGCCCGGATGCCGATCCCCTCTTATCCGTAAAACCCGGACTGAACCGTTTTGTATGGGACCTGCGCTATCCTACCCTGCCAGGGGTACCGACTGTATTCATTGAGGGCAGTTATGCCGGACATAAAGCCCCTCCCGGTAATTATAAAGCAGTACTGACCTATGGCGCAGTTACCAGCACGGTTAATTTCCGGGTGCTGCCCGACCCGCGGTTGGACTATCCTTCTACCGACTACGCAGCGCAGGATGAATTCCTGAATAATGTGGAAGCAGACTTCAGTGATATCCATTACTCTATTCTCCAACTCCGTAAAGTAAAACAGCAGCTCAATACGCAGCTGCCTCTGTTAAAAGAAAAGGAAAGCTGGAAAGCCTTGTACGACCAGGGACAGCTAATGCTGAAAAAGATCGACGCCTGGGAAGAGGAACTGGTACAGAATAAAGCGCAGAGCAACGATGATATCATCAATTATATCAATAAGCTGAGCGCCGATTACATATTTATCAAAGGGGAAGTGGATGTAAATATCCCCTATGTAACACAGGGCCAGCAGGATCAGTTCAATGCCCTGCATACGTTGTGGATGAAGCACAAAGCCGTTTACAATGAGATCACCGGCACACTGATCCCCGCCTTTACAAAGTCCAGCCGGGATGCCGGTGTAGACAACCTGATCATTCCGAAAAAATGATCCATCAATGCCAGAAATAAAAAATCCGGATCATTGATCCGGATTTTTTATTGGTCAGAGTTGCCGCAGGTAACTGATCTTGGCGATCACATGATCATCGGTCTGCCGCTTGGCTGCCGTATTATCGAATCCCCTGTGATTGTACACAAAATAGATATACGAAAGGGGCTGGTATTCCCAGGACAGACGGATATTGGTATTGGTCTGTTTGTTCTCTGAATTCCACTGGTAAAAACCTACCAGTTGTATTCTTGGGTTCAGGGCAAAACGTCCTTCAACCGAATACAGATCGGTTGTTTTTGTAGTGGCGGGAGTACCCACATTGATGAAATGATTCCGTACAGCCCTGCCTACCAGTGATACGTGGGGAATGGGTGCAAACTGCAGCCTTAAATCTACTGTGCGCAGTTTGCCATCGAAATAAGAACCGGTTTCATAATTGAGACTGTAACTCAGTATCCTGGAGGGGTCGCTGCTCCAGTAAAACTGGTGGCGGGTATAATGAAAAGTACCCGGAAGGATCGTGATACCCAGTGGTTCAAAATTTTCAGTTAACCGCTGATAAACCGGCGTAATAATATATCCAAAGAAACCACCTTTCTGGAAATTAAACCAGACGGGGTTGATCATCAACTGCCGCTCGATCAGGGTTCCGGTAGATGCCTGGTGATAGAATTCGGTCATCACTCCGGGTTCAAAGGCACGGATCAGTTTTTTCATGGGGAGTTTATTCCCCCTGTAATACCAGAATACACCGGGAGTGGTTCCCACCACATCACCTCTGGAGATGAAACCCAATTGCGGATCATACTGGCTGGTCACCAGTGTCTGGGTCCACCACAGTTTCCATTGGTTATTGGCATAATAATATTGCGCGTAACCTGCCCAGCCTGTTTTACCTGTTGCCGAGTTATACGACTGGGTGATCATGGTATTGACCGAATGGTAATTACCCATCCGGAAAAACCCATCCACTGAAGAGACCAGGTTGGTACCTGCCGGAGTGTTCTTCATCGTTACAAGGGCTCCCAAACGGCTCTGGGCACCGAAATTTTCTGCATAGCGGCCTACAAAGAAATTGGTACCGGGAGAGCCATTGTATTCCCTTTGACGGATGGCCATTGCCCCAAAATTGCGTTTCAACGAACGGTATACAAAACGGCCTCCCGCGTCGATCGGTATCGGGTTACCGCGATCATCCAGTCCGATCTTACGGCTGAAGAAAGGCCGGATCCGCATATTGCCACCGGAAAGATCTTCAGAGGGGCCGACCCCTACGCCAAACAGGGATGCATTCTCCAGAAAAAACTGGCGTCTCTCCGGGAAGAATACAGAGAAACGGGTGAGGTTATTGACCTGGCGGTCGGCATCCGCCTGTGCAAAATCCGTATTGACAGTAAGATCCAGTACAGCATTGGGATTGACAGCCCATTTCAGGTCGCCACCCAGTTTCACATTGGTCTGTTCCGGTTTGGTAGCGGGATCATAATTGTGATAGGCATCATAGGCCGTTAACAGATAGGGCTGGATACGGATATTCGGTTTGGGCGGAGGTGGCTTGATACCTGCCAACTCTCCCGCGTAAGCCATGCGCAGTATGGAAACAGAACGCGGATAAGGAGAAAATGCCGTGATTTCATTGGTCAGGCGCCGGTTCCGGTAGATATTAAATCCCCAGTGGTAATTAACAGAAGTATCAGCCTTCTTATACCGGAAGGTCTGCCAGGGAATAGCTACTTCGGCATACCAGCCGGAATCCGTACGCTGCGTCCTGACCCTCCAGAGTCCGTCCCAGTCCACATCATAATACAGGTCATCAAACGACAGCAGGTCACGCTGTACTCCATAGGCATTCGACACAAAGGCCATGGCATTGCGGTGATCGTTGAATCCGTCAAATACCATGGCAATATGGTCGTGCTGGCGGTTATTGAAATCGCGTTTGAAATCGGTGGCCCGGATGGCTTTTTTCCCGAGACTATCCTGGCAGAACACCCCGATATAGAGGTATTGCTTGTTGTACAGGATGCGGACATCCGTTTCGAAATGGGGTTGTTCACCCTGATGTGGCTCGATCATCACGAAACGGGGAGATGGCGGGGCGAGCTGCCATTCCGGTTCATCCAGTTTGCCATCCACTTTCAGGTTGCCAGTAATGGCTCTGGCTTGAAATTGCCTTTTGACCGAATCGGGCGGGAATATGGACTGGTCCTGTGCCCAAAGCCGGGAACAGGTTGCTACTAAGAATAATAAGAGAACAGGCTTCATCGGCATGAAAATACAGGGAAATCGGTTACAGGTAAAGAGGGATTTACCATTGGTTCCAGGACTGTATGAACGAAAGAATATTAACTGGATCATATGCGATATTCCTCTTTTTCAGTATATATGTGTCCGATTTGATGAAATTATTACGCACCATAGCGGGAACATGCTGTATACTTTTGTTGCTGCAATTGTTACTGGAGAGTTGCCGCGAAAAAAAGCCTGCATCAAGCACAGGCAAAGCCAGGCGGGTGCCCGAAACACTGGAAGTACTGGCTGCTCTGCCGGAGACTGCGCCTTTTCCGGCAGATAATCCTTACACCCTGGAAAAAGCAGAACTGGGACGATTGCTGTTTTATGATCCCGTTTTATCGGGCAATAAGGATGTTTCCTGTGCCAGCTGCCATCATCCCGAATTCGGATTCTCGGATGCACAGGAAATTTCTATTGGGGTGAACGGAAGCGGAACAGGCCCCTCAAGGCGATTTCGCACACCTAATACGATCCCTTTTGTCAAACGGAATGCGCAAACTGTTTTAAATACTGCTTTCAATGGTTTTACCAGACATGCTGCAGCTGATCCATCAGCCGCACCGATGTTCTGGGATATCCGGGTGAACAGCCTGGAAAAACAGGCTTTAGAACCGATCAAGGCACTGGAGGAAATGCGGGGCGACCGGATTCCGGCAGCAGCTATTCTTGATCTGGTCATCAAACGACTGAACACCATTCCTGAATACCGGAAACGGTTTGCACAGGCATTTCCCGAAACGGATCCGGTCAACACGACCAATCTGGCCAAAGCACTTGCCACTTATGAACGCACCCTGATCAATCCGGATACAAGATTCGACCGGTATATGCGAGGGGATAAGTCAGCACTCTCCTCTTTTGAGATTGACGGACTGAATGCCTTCCTCCGTTCGGGTTGTGCCCAATGCCATAACGGCCCGATGTTTTCCGATTACCAGTTCCATGTATTAAGTGTACCGGATAATCCAAAACGCAATAGTATCGATTCGGGAAAAGACAACCGCTTTGCCTTCCGTACTGCCAGTCTGCGGAACCTGGCTTATACCTACCCCTATATGCATTCCGGAAAATTCGAATCCCTGCAGCAGGTACTGGAGTTCTATGAAGACCTGGGCAACCGGAAGGCGGCAAATCCTTTAGTATCCATAGAGCAGACCGATACGCTTTTACGAAATCTTTCTGTAAACTTCAAGGAGATCAAACTGATCGAAGCATTCCTGGGCAGTCTGAGCAGTAAAAAAACGGACAGCATACCCAAACGGGTACCCAGCGGCTTACCCCCTCTTGGATATTAATAGAAGTTGATTTCCAATAAAGGAAACCTGGCAGCGCCTGATCAAAATCAGCCATTTCATCGCAAGTAAGGTCGTAACTTCAGAAAAAGGAAATTTATGGCCAATCCTCACCATCGCAAAAAACACAAGGAACATGTGAAACAGTTCCGGCATCAGCATCAGGGTGGCGACACGCACGCTCCGGCTGCACGCAAATCAGGCGCACTCTTTTTCGCCGTGATCGGAGCCCTGGTGGGCTTATTGATCGCTGTATTTGCTGTAAACAGCGCACCGGTATGGCTGGCAGTACTTATTGCTGCAGGATTTGCCGGAGGCTATTTTATTGGCAAAACGCTGGAAAAGGAAAATTCCGTCTGAGGATTTTCGTAATTTCCTGCAGCCTGCATCCACAGGCCGCCCTGCCATGACTAAAACCCAACTACCTCTTCGTTGGCTGCCATTGCTCTTGCTGCTGGCCTGTACTTCCCGTTTGCAGGCACAAAAAAATACCTTACCCGTAAAGGGTTTACTGGAACCGGTTCAGGTGATGCGCGACCGCAATGGTGTAAACCATATCAAAGCCTGCAATGAACACGACCTGTTTTTTGCGCAAGGCTATTGCGCTGCGAAAGACCGGCTGTTCCAGTTCGAGATCTGGCGCAGGCAAGCCACAGGCACATTAGCTGAAGTATTCGGTTCACGTATGGTGCAACGGGACATCGGTGCCCGGCTCTTTCGTTTCCAGGGTGATCCGGAACAGGAATTCAACCGCTATCACCCGCATGGCAGTGCCATCATCAAGGCCTTTACTGAAGGTATCAATGCCTGTGTGAAAGAGATGAATACTCACCCGGCCCAACTTCCCCTTGAATTTACCTTACTGGGATTACAACCCGGATACTGGAATCCCATTGATGTAGTGTCACGTCACCAGGGATTATTATGGAACAGCACAGAAGAACTGAATAATGCCCGGCTGGTGAATGCCATTGGAACTGAAAAGGCGACAGCATTGCTGAACCTTCAACCCGGCGACCCCCGACTGCAGCTGGATCCATCCTTCAGCAAAGAATTGCTGCTCAAACCCTTGCTGGAGCCCTATACCGCATTCCGCGCGCCCCTGAGTTTTCTTCCTTCAGATATAGTCAATCCGGAATACCGCAATCAAACGGCTGCAGCCATGATATTGGAATCAGCACGTATGGAACTCCTGGCTGCAGCAGAAAAAGAGATCACCTCCATTACCGGCAGCAATAACTGGGTGATCAGCGGTTCGAGAACTGCTTCAGGCAAACCACTGCTGGCCAATGACCCGCACCGCGCAATTACTATTCCTTCACTGCGCTATGCCGTTCATCTGGAGGCGCCGGGCTGGAATGTAATCGGTGCAGGAGAACCAACGATACCTGGCGTATCGATCGGACATAACGAAGCGGCAGCATGGGGACTGACGATCTTCAGTATTGACGGTGAAGATGTCATGATCTATGAACTCAATCCGTATAACCCGCACCAGTACCGGTATAAAAACAAATGGGTGGATTTTACCGATCAGGCAGATACGATACAAGTAAAAGGTGGTCAACCAAAAGCGGTTACGCACCGGTATACGGTTCATGGCCCTGTAACCTGGATAGATACCCTGCTTAAAAAAGCAATTGCCATACGCTGTGCCTGGCTGGAGCCGGGTTCCGCTCCTTATCTCGCGAGCTTACGGATGAATCAATGCAAAACCTGGGAGCAATTCAGGGAGGCCTGCAGTTACAGTTTCATTCCCGGTGAGAATATGATCTGGGCCGACCGAAACGGACATATCGGCTGGCAAGTGGTAGGGATAGCTCCTGTTCGTAAAAACTGGACCGGACTGCTGCCTGTTCCGGGCGATGGCCGCTATGAATGGGATGGATATCTTCCGGTCAAGGAGTTACCCCATCTGTATGACCCTGCCAGTGGTTTCATTGCAACAGCCAATGAAAACAATGTACCGGTTGACTATCCGCACCGCAATGCAGTTGGTTGGGGTTGGGCGGATAGTTTCCGGGTGAACCGCATCCGGGAAGTGATCCACCTGAACCCACGATTCAGCATCAAAGATGCTCAGGCACTGCAGACCGATTACCTGAGTTTACCGGCAAGGCAACTGGTTCCTTTGCTGCGTAACCAGCATTTTCCAAATGACCTGGCAGAACGACAGCGCATGCAGATCCTGAACTGGGACCTTCGCCTGACGCCCCAATCCAAAGAAGCTGCCGTATATGTACTCTGGGAAAAACAGTTGGTGGATTCTGTCAGCCGGTTACTGATTCCTGCCGCCGCAAAACCCTGGCTGCGCAATCTGGCAATTGATGATGTGCTGCATTACCTGTTTAGTGCAGTTGTTACTAAAACTGAGCGGGAATCGCTGACCGGCTTCTGCTTTTTGCTGGCCCTGCAGGAAGCAGGCAGAAAACTGGGGCCCGACCCTTCCCATTGGCAATATGGGCAGGCGGCATTCAAGCACTCCCAGATCCGGCATATATTAAATAATGTGGTGAACGACAGCCTGAGGGCTGTACTGAATACAGGTTTGTTACCCAGAGGAGGCTATTCGAATACTCCCGGCGCCACCGGCAATATCGATAACCAGAGTCATGGCGCCAGCTTCCGTATGGTAGTGGATCTGGCTAATTGGGAAACAGCGGTCTTTACAAATACGCCAGGACAAAGTGGTGATGCCGCCAGCCCTTTCTATAAAAATCTTTTTGAAAGCTGGGCCAAAGACCAATACCGGAAATTATATTGGAAATCGCCGGATGCAGTATCGTCTATTCTGCTGCTCCCGCAAAAATCAAAATAAATCCCATTTTCTATTCACTACTCACTACCTGAAACTGATCAACTCCACTTCAAACACCAGTGTTGAATTCGGTCCGATCGCTGCACTTACCCGACGGTCGCCGTAGGCTAGCTGGGGAGGAATAAAGAGGCGCCACTTGCTGCCGGTGGGCATCAATTGAAGGGCTTCGATCCATCCTTTGATCACGGCATTTACCGGAAAACTGGCCGGCTGACCGCGTTTAACGGAACTGTCGAACACCGTACCATTGATCAGGGTACCATGATAATGACAGGTTACAGTATTATATAATTTTGGCTTCTCCCCTTTCCCTTCTGTAATGATCTCATATTGCAGGCCACTGGGCAAGGAAACGATTCCAGGCTTTGTTGCATTTTCCGCCAGAAAATCCTGGCCTGCTTTCAGGTTAGCAGCAGCTTGTTCTTCGCGAAGTGCACGGAGTCGATCGGCAGCAGACATAATTTATTTTTTTCAAAGGTAAAGACGGATGACAGAATTACAAAGCAGTCATTAACCGATTATTAATGACAGCACTGTAATTTTCGCCGTAACTTTAAGGTTATGGCAGGCCTTACTTTCAAAGAAAGGATCAAACGGTTATGGCGGGTGATGGGCCCCGGCCTGATTACCGGTGCCAGTGATGATGATCCCTCCGGTATTGCCACCTATTCTCAGGCCGGTGCAAAATTCGGCACCTCCTTCCTGTGGACTGCTATCCTGACTTATCCCCTGATGGTTGCCTTGCAGGAAATGTGCGCCCGGATCGGACTGGTGACCCGCAAAGGGCTCATGGCAACAATCAAAGCTTATTATCCCAAACCTGTCGTTTATTTGATCCTGCTGGTCAGTTTTCCCTCAATTACCCTGAATATCGGTGCAGATATTGCAGGCATGGGTGCTGTCGGCAATCTGCTGATACCTGCTGTCCCCCCTTATTTCTTTTCAGTTGCATTCACCCTCTTGCTGATGTATGCCACCATTGTCTGGAGTTACCGAAAGATTGCCACGGTGCTGAAATGGTTATGTATCACCCTGTTTACCTATATCCTGATCCCCTTTTTCTCGCATACCAACTGGACTGCAGTATGGCAGGATACCCTGATCCCCCGCCTGCAATGGAATAAAGACTATCTGCTGATCCTTGTAGGCATTCTGGGTACTACCGTGTCTCCCTACCTTTTTTTCTGGCAGGCAGCCATGGAAGTGGAAGAAGAAAACGAAAAACAGCTGGTGGTAGACAAAACCGTGATCGAAGACATGAATACGGATGTGAAGGCCGGTCTGGTGCTCACCAACCTGGTGTTTTATTTCATGTTACTGGCTTCCGGAACGGTTTTATACCAGGCCGGCATACACGAAATTAATACAGTTGATGATGCAGCTTCGGCCTTGAAACCACTGGCTGGCAATGCCGCTTATCTGCTTTTTGCACTGGGGGTTTTGGGTACAGGCTTCCTGGCCATACCTGTACTGGCCGGCTCACTGAGTTATATGCTGGCGGAAACCTTTAACTGGGAAGAAGGGATGAACAAGAAATTCCATGAGGCGAAGGGATTTTATATCACTTTGATTGTATCCCTTCTGGTCGGGCTGTCGATTCATTACCTCGGTCTTTCCCCGGTAAAAGCGCTGCTCTATACTGCTGTCTTGTACGGATTAATTGCACCTGTGGTTATTGCCCTGATCCTGCATATCAGTAACAATTCAGCCATTATGGGTGCATACCGTAACCGCTTTTCCTCGAATTTCTGGGGATGGATCACCTTACTACTGATGACTGCGGCAGGGAGTCTGTTGATCTGGCTGAGCCTTTGATAAATTGTTCAACTGAACCGGCTGATCGCCTGCCTGTTTTTACACGAACCAATGAAAATCATGAGCCCATATAACAGGAATCAGGCCGGAAACGCTGTAACTGAACGACTTTTATCATCTCAAACGATTTGTAAACTTGTCCAACGGTTGCCTGCTGTATGAAATCCGCCCATCCGGGCGTAAATTAGTTTTCCCTAAAACACTGACTTATGATTGTCCAGGAAAATTTTGAAGCGTATGCCACTGCACCCATCAAATGGGATCTGAGCAAATGGGTGGAACAACTGGCCCAGCAATGCGAAGCCGACATGATCTACTGGTGTGATGGTTCGCAGGAAGAATACAATAATCTCTGTCGTTCCCTGGTAAAAAAGGGCACCTTTATCCCCCTGAATCCGGAAAAACGCCCGAACAGTTTTGCCTGCTTCAGCGACCCCAGTGATGTGGCACGGGTGGAAGACCGTACGTTTATCTGCAGCCGCCGTAAGGATGATGCAGGTCCAACCAATAACTGGATGGAACCTTCAGAAATGAAAAAGAAACTGAACAGCCTGTTGTCCGGTTCCATGAAAGGTCGTACGTTATATGTAATCCCTTTCTGTATGGGGCCCCTGGGATCTCCCTATTCCCGTTATGGCGTTCAGGTTACCGACTCTGAATATGTTGTGGTGAATATGAAGATCATGACCCGGATGGGCGAGCAGGTACTACCCTACCTGCAGAAAAACAATTTTGTAAAATGCATTCATACCGTTGGCGCTCCTCTTGAAAGAGGCCAGCAGGATCTTCCCTGGCCCTGCAACCCCACGCTAAAATATATTTCCCATTTCCCTGATGAACGACTGATCATATCTTATGGCAGTGGCTATGGCGGTAATGCCCTGATGGGCAAGAAATGCTTTGCCCTCCGGATCGCCACCGTAATGGGGCGTGAAGAAGGCTGGCTGGCCGAACACATGCTGCTGCTGGGTGTCCAATCCCCTAAAGGAGAAAAAACCTATGTGGCCGCCGCTTTCCCCTCCGCTTGTGGTAAAACCAACTTCGCGATGATGATTCCGCCGAAGGAAATGGATGGATGGAAAGTGACGACCGTAGGGGATGATATCGCCTGGATTCATAAAGGTCCCGAAGGTGGCTTGCATGCCATCAACCCTGAATCCGGTTATTTTGGTGTAGCCCCGGGTACCAATTACAAAACCAACCCGAATGCGATGGAAACCATACGGGCGAACACCATTTTTACCAATGTAGCCATTACTCCGGATAAAGACGTGTGGTGGGAAGGGCTCACCCCTGAACCACCTGCCGGCCTCACCGACTGGCACGGTAAACCCTGGGATCCGGCCAGTGGTAAACCTGCTGCACATCCGAACTCCCGGTTTACTGCACCTGCATATCAGAATCCGGCCATTGATGCAGACTGGGATAATCCCAATGGCGTAAAAGTGGAAGGCTTCATCTTTGGCGGTCGCCGCTCCACAACCGTTCCACTGGTCTATCAGTCTTTTAACTGGAATTTCGGCATATACCTCGCTGCCACCATGGGCAGTGAAATGACTGCCGCCGCCTTTGGAGAGATCGGGAAAGTACGCCGTGATCCCTTTGCCATGCTGCCCTTCCTGGGGTATCATATAGGTGATTATGTAAATCACTGGCTGCAGTTTGGGCGCGATCTGCCCAATGCACCCCGCATTTTTGGAGTGAACTGGTTCCGCAAAGACGAGAACGGTAAATTCCTCTGGCCTGGTTTTGGACAGAATATCCGCGTATTGAAATGGGTGGTGCAACGGATCAAGGGAGGTGCATCTGCCGTGGAAAGCCCGATCGGCTGGATGCCCCGCTATGAAGATATGGAGTGGACAGGCATGGAAGATTTTTCCAAGGATGACCTGGCCCGTATTACTACGATCGACCGCGAACCCTGGAAACAGGAGCTCTTATCCCATGAAGAATTGTTCTCCCGCATGTACGATAAACTCCCCAAGGAATTCTTCTTTATACGCGAATTATTACTCTCCGGCCTCTGGCGCTCTCCCGAACACTGGAGCCTGGCACCGGAAAGGGAAGAACATCATTAATGAATCTGCGGGATAAATGGTAATTTGTCCCGCACCTTCACTTAACTGTTGTTTATGGAATGGCTGTACAGCCTGTTTACGGCACCCGGAGTGGCCCAGACCGTGGTCATCTACGGAATCGTTATTGCTATCGGCATCTGGCTGGGCCGCCTGAAGATCGGCGGTATTGCACTCGGCGTAACCTGGGTACTGTTCATGGGAATCCTCTTTTCCTATGCCGGCATCTCCGTCAATGCTGAAACCGGGCATTTCCTCAAGGAATTCGGACTGATCCTTTTTGTTTACTCCATAGGATTACAAGTTGGTCCCGGCTTTTTTGCATCCCTGAAGAAAAACGCCCTGGCCAATAACCTGCTCGCAGCACTGGTGGTGCTACTGGGCGTACTCATTACGGTCCTGTTTTTTTACACCTCGGGAAACCCGATCACGACCCTTACGGGCGTAATGAGCGGAGCGGTTACCAATACACCCGGACTGGGTGCGGCCCAGCAGGCAGTGAAAGACCTGCACCCCAATGGCAATGCGGCATCACTGATGACGCTTGCGTACGCAGTGGCCTATCCTTTTGGTGTATTCGGGATCATACTCGCCATGTTGCTGCTCAAAAAACTGTTCCGGGTAGAGCTGGAAACCGAACGTGAACTGCACCGCAAACTGGATATTGTCCGCTCCAATAAACCGGTGTCTTGCCACCTGAACCTGGATAATCCCCAACTCGCCGGGCAGCCCCTGCGGCGGCTATTTGAACTGGTGAAAGAACCGATCGTGATTTCCCGTTTGCTGCATCAGGGAACAGTAATAACCCCAACTCCGGATACTGTACTGGCAAGCGGCGATGTACTCCTGGTAGTGGCATCGCGCAAGGAAATGGAGCAATTGAAACTGCTGATCGGATCACCCAGCAACCTGAACCTGAAAGCAGAATCTTCCAGCAACCTGATCTCAAGACATATTGTAGTTACCCGAGCCGATGTAACCCATAAGCGGCTGGGAGACCTTCCAGAAATGCACCAGCATGATTTCACCTTGACCCGACTGCAACGTGCTGGTGTGGAGCTGGTGCCCCATGGTGATATCTTTTTGCAATTAGGGGATACCTTGAAAGTAGTAGGTACTGAAGAGGGTGTAAAACGGGTTGCAGATGCTGTAGGTAATTCCCTGAAAAAACTGGAAGTTCCCGACATCGCTCCCATCTTCATGGGCATTGTACTGGGTGTGATCCTCGGCAGCATACCCTTCCATTTCCCGAATATACCTGTAGCGGTGAAGATCGGGCTTGCTGGCGGACCACTTATTGCCGCACTGATCCTGAGCCGCTTTGGCAGCCTCTTCTACCTGAATAATTACACCACCAACAGTGCCAACCTGATGATCCGCGAAATGGGCATTGCGTTATTCCTGGCCAGTGTGGGCCTCAGCAGCGGCCAGAACCTTTCCGCCGCTTTTGCCGATGGCAGTGGCTGGCGCTGGATGCTGATGGGCAGTTGCATTACTGTTATCCCTCTTATCATCGCAGGGGTTATTGCCCGGAAATTTTTCAGGAAAACCTATTTCGAAACCTGTGGCTTACTGGCCGGCGCTTCTACCGACCCTCCTGCCCTGGCATTTGCCATTAAAACAGCCGGCAATGATATCCCATCTGCCACTTATGCCACGGTATATCCGATGGCAATGATCCTGCGGATCGTAGCAGCACAACTCATGATCCTTCTGTTCAGCTGAATTTATCCATTCCACCAGTAAGTGAATTTCACCACCAATGCCCGGTTACGGACAAATAAGGGTGCCGTATAGTAATTATCGGTATACACCACAAACAGGTCGGAAGCCGGTTTGTACCTCCATTGCAGGCGGGTATTGAGGTTGATATTTTTCAACTGGTCGTTATACTGCAGGAAAGTGGTAAAAAACAGTGTATTCGTCAGTGTGAGGTCCACCCGTGGGCCGATCAGCCAGAATGTGGTTTTACCCCAGGGCTGGGGCAGGTCAATATAATTATAGCTGGTATTGAGTGCTATATTCACATAGGGCTGGAAACGGAAGCCCAGATCAGTAGTGATATTCAGGCGTTTCCCGTTGGAATAGTAACCTCCATAGCGGGTACTGAAACCAAATGTAAAGCGTCGCTGGGGTTTGGAAATATATTCGGTTCCAAAGGCATTCCAGTTATGCTTTGTTCCGCGGGCCAGCGTATCTCCCTTGAAATTGGTGGGATCAAAAGGCGCCAGCAGTTCCACATAGTTGTGTGCCACCCATAAAGTGCCGGTACTTTGGCTGCGGAAATTGAATCCATAAGCCATGAATGATTCAAAATCAGTTTGCCGCATTTTGGTATCATAATAATGTGTGGAACTGAATTTTGGTCCATGGCTGAGGAGGTTGCCTTCTTTGCGCAGGAAAAGGTAGCCGATTGCCGGATTCAGTTTGATATAGTTATTCCGGGGCACGTAACCGGTTTCTGCTATAAACTGTTTGCCTACGTATTCGTGCTGCCAGGAAAGCGACCAGTGGCGGGTGCTGTACAAGAGGTTGGCGGCCTGCGACCAGCTGGCGGCCGGTGAACCCGGACTGAAGGATTTCAGGAAAAGGACTTTGCCGGTCCATTGATTATTTCGGGATGCCAGGTTGTACTCCAGGCCGATATTCCGGTTATACGGACTGTACCGGAATTTTGCCGTATCCGGCGGGTTGTAATTCAGCGATTGCTTATTCACCATCAGGATCCCGATATTGGAACGGGAAAACACCCGGCGTTGCAGGGCCAGTACGGTAAAGTTCTGCGCTGGGAGCTCACGCGATTGCTGGGAGGCCGTTTGCATATTCATCAGCCCGATCCTCCAGTCTTTGTTCAGCTTTCCACTCAGCCTGGCGCCATAGTTGATGGGCACATTCAGTCCGATCCGCCTGGAGAAAAAAGGCCGGATATTGTTGTAGCCAAAATTGGCAAAGAGATCCCCGTTTTCCAGGAAAAACTGCCGTCTTTCCGGAAAGAATAATTCAAAACGGTCGAGGTTTGTCACCTGGCGGTCTACTTCAACCTGTGAGAAATCCGGATTAATAGTAAGATCAAGATTCAAGGCAGAACTGAGGGCGATCTTGGCATCCCCGCCAATGGCGGTTTTAAAGTCTGCCGGGGTTTTGGCTTCATAATTCCGGCTCACCCCGCCCAGTACATAGGGAATGATGGAAATATTGGTGCCTGGATCCGGTGGTGCCTTATCCCATACCAGGGTTCCGGTATAGGCCAGTGAAGCGGTGGGAAACTGCCGGGGCACGGGTGCCCAGCTCGACTTCTCCGCTTTGATAATATCCAGCCGGGAGAAATTGATCCCCCATTCGGTAATGCCTTTTTTATACCGTATGGATTTAAAAGGAATGGCGGCTTCAAATACCCAGCGGTCTTCGTAATATTTTACTTCAGAACGCCACTTGTTGTCCCAGCTGAGATCCACTTTTCCACCTTCATACATTACGCCATCCCATTGGGCACCGGCTGCGTTGGCGCCAAAGGAAAAACCATTGGTCTTATCGTCGAAGGGATCCATGAAAAGCAGGAAATTGTCATTCTTCCCGAAAATAAAATCCCGTTTCATTGATTCCACCATGAAGGGCTGTCCGGGGGCATGATAGTTCACCGCAAGCAGGTAGAGGTTTTCCCTGTCATAACTCATTTTGACAGCAGTGAGTACCCTGGCTTTACTGGTATCCATAGGCAACACCATCTGGAAACCCGTAGCTGCTGCAGCTGCTTCCCAGGCAGCATCGTCTTCGCTGCCATCTATCTTTACCGGAGCATTGGTTTCTTTGATCTGCAGCTGACGGGAATAATTGATCTTCTGGGCTTTGCTCAGAAGGGAGCATAACAATACTGAAAAGACAAGCAGGTAGTGCTGGAACAGGCGGTACATGGCGCACAAATTACGAAGAATGTGCAGGTAAATACCAAAACTCATCCGGATTAACAGGTCCCCGAAGTCCGGATTTTACCTAACTTGCCACGCAATCGGATGCGTACCTGAATTCCGCATCCCGTATACCAAAAATGCATATGACTAAAGACGCACTGCTCCAGCAACTCCGCCATGAAACCTTTGTTGCCCTTCGCCCATCCGGCATACATGGCATTGGTGTTTTCGCTATACGGGATATCCCCAAAGGCACGAAAAATATCTTCTCTCATGGTATCGGCGACTGGATCAAAGTCAGTATAACAGAAGTGGAAGCCCTCCCCCGCCACTCCCGCGACCTGATCGAAACGTATTGTCTTTTTGATGAAGACCACTATTATGTTCCCGATTATGGGTTCAAGGTGATGGATCTGGTCAACTACCTGAACCATTCAGCAGATCCCAATGTGATCTCTGTAGATCACGGAGAACATTTTGAAGCGTTGCGGGATATAAAAGAAGGCGAAGAGCTTTTTGTGGATTATCACTCCATCACCGACGAACTGGAATCGTATAACGAACACTGATCAAAGGTCAACCCCGGACGATCCGATTACTGCTCGGCAAGCCGGGATCAGGATTTTTTAAGTATACTCAGGAAGCATACATTTTTGTAAGGAAGCTGTCTGCAAGGGAAAGATATTGCTGCAACTTTGTTTTATCCATGCGGTCGAGGGTGCCCAGCAGCATGGAAAGCCGGGGCTGTGATCGGAAGAAATCACGGTGCCGGTGCATGAACCTCCAGAACAGGGCATCCCAAACGGCACACCAGCTGCCTTTGGGATAATGGCTCATCTTGAGGATATAATTGGATCCGCTGATATAAGGTTTCGTACTCATGATGCCGCCATCGGCAAACTGGCTCATACCATATACATTGGGTACCATCACCCAATCATAAGCGTCAATATACATTGTCATGAACCATTCATATACCTGATCAGGATGGATCTCGCACAAGCACATGAAATTGCCCAGGATCATCAGCCGTTCGATATGATTGGAGTATCCGGTCTGCAAGAGCCGTTTGATCACCCGGTCTACCGGTTCAATTCCTGTTTCTCCTGTCCAGAAAGCTTTTGGCATCGGTTGATTGAAATTCCAGAAATTCCGGGTACGTTGCCGGCTGCCTTCCCGCTCATATACAAAACGGATGAATTCCCGCCAGCCCATCACCTGCCGGATAAAACCCTCGGTATGATTGATGGCAATTTTTTCCTGCCGGGCATAATCTAGTGTGCGTTCAACCACCACTTTCGGATCCAGCAGCCCTGTATTCAATGCAGGCGTGAGCAAGGAATGGAACAATGCCGATTGCTGCATATCAATGGCATCCTGGTAAGTACCATAACCCCGGAAGCGGTATTCCAGGAAATGGTCCAGGTTCTCCAGGGCTTCGGTATGGGTCACGGGGTACTGAAATGGCCGGGAAGTACCGTAGTATCCGGGGAATACCTTTTCAATTGCCTTTAGTGATTGCGGATTTCTTTTATCGGCAAACCCTAATGCCGGCGGGATCAACTGGTTTTTTGGAAGCTTTTTGCGGTTGTCTTCATCGAAATTCCATTTACCACCCACAGGCTTTCCGGCTTCCATCAGAATCCCGGTCTTTCTACGGAAATGGATATAATAATTGTTCAGCAGGTAGCGGGGCGATTGGTCGAACCAGGCATAGGATTCTTCGAGTGAGAGCAGAAAATTGGGAGTTGGATAAACCTGCTGTTGCCAGTTGTTTTTCCGGCTCACACCATCCAGGCCTTTCTTCAGCCAATTATCAACGGGATCACATAAACGGAGCTCCCGGATACCAGCGGCTTTGAGTTTTGTTTCAAGGCCGGAAAAGGAAGTTTGACCCGGATCGGATTGCACTAATACTACATCAAAGCCTTTCTTTTTCAGCTGCGCTGCATACGCTTCCATCGACAGGCGGTGCAGGATCATCTTCTGGATGTGGAAGTGATACTGGCGAAAAAACAGGTCATCTTCCACCATAAACACTTTATCCCCCTTCTTCAGGGCCAGGTGCTTCTCAAAAAGCTGGTGTGGAAAAATCAGTGTAGCAGCAGACATGCTATCAGAACATTTCCCGGGGGAATTTGTTTATCTGCCAGAATAAATACGCATGGAAAAGATCAAAGACCGCAAAATTCTCGTCACTGGAGCCAGTGGAACCATAGGTGCGGCTACTACCCGGCTCTTGGCTTCCGGCGGCGCACAGATCTGGATCACCGGAAGAAATCAAGAACGCCTGGCTGCACTGGCTTTGGAATGCGGCATACCCCCATCCCGGGTTTTTACAGCTGACCTTTCGGAGGAAGGAGCCGTTGCAGCAATGGCTGCTGCAATACACCAGGAAGCGGGAGCCCTCGATGTGCTGATCAATACCGCCGGTATTGGCATTATCAAGCCGTTGGAGCAACTGACGACTGCAGATTTTCAGCAAAGTATCGGTATTAACCTGCTGGCCCCCTTCTTCCTGATGCGGTATTTCCTGCCCCCCATGAAAGAAACGCGCAAAGGACTTGTGATCAATATTCCCGGCATCCTGGGAAAAACACCTATGGCTGGTGCCATGGCCTACTCGGCTTCCAAATACGGCTTGAACGGGATGATGAAATCCCTCCGGGAAGAACTCAAGCGTACGGATATCCGGATCACCCAACTGTTCCTGGGAGGTACCGATACCCGTTTCTGGGACACCATTGACCTCAGGGTACAGCGTGAAAAAATGATCCTGGCTGAGGAAGCTGCCCGGACGATCTGGTTCCTTTGCCAGCAACCCACCAGCGCGGTTGTCAGTGAAATGGTGGTGCAGCCATTCAACCATCAGGCGATCTGAGGAGGAAATTACCTGTCATTTTGTAAATTGGCCCATGGCCTTACAACAACTCACCCCCATACTCTGGGTCACTTCCCTGGAGTTGACACTGCAGTATTATGTGGATGTGCTGGAATTCAAGGTATTGAAAACAGACCCCACAGCAGGCTGGGCAATAGTACAGCGGGATGAGGTGGAGCTGATGTTTTCCCTCCCGAACCACCATGTTCCCATGATGGAATCCCGCTTTACCGGTAGTTTCTATTTCCGGACGAATTCTGCAGAGCCGCTCTGGGAAGCATTAAAAGATAAAGCCAGCATCGTTTACCCCCTGGAGCAATTTGAATATGGGATGAAAGAATTCTGTATCCGTGACTGTAATGGATACCTGCTGCAATTTGGTGAAGAAATCCAATAAATCCGTAAATTGGATTTGAACTTTTCAATCTTAACCAAAACTCAACGCTATGTACGAAGATCAAATGGACTTTCCGATGGGATTGATTTTTACCTTACTGGCATTTGTAATATTCCTTATTGCCTGCCAGTGGAAGATCTATACCAAAGCGGGTCAGCCGGGCTGGGCTTGCATTATCCCCATTTACAACTATTATATCCTGCTCAAAATTGTTGGCAAACCGGGTTGGTGGTTATTAATGATGTTTATCCCCTTTGTAAATATCATTTTCGCAATATGGGTGACAAACATGTTATCCAAGAGTTTTGGCAAGGATGAAGGGTTTACGGTAGGGCTGTTGTTATTGGGAATCGTATTCTATCCGATCCTGGCTTTTGGTTCTGCCCGGTATCTGGGCCCATTTGGTGATGCCGCTGCCTTCCAGGCCGCACAAACCCCGCAGTTTGATTTTGAACAACCCCAGCAATAAGAAAAGCATTTCCAAACTTCACCCGGGAATCCTTTCCCGGGTTTTTTATTTCCCTTCCGGAAGCAGTATTTTTGAATTCTAATCTGCCAGTATGATTGTAGACCTCAGATCAGATACGTTTACCCAGCCTACCCCGGGCATGCTGGAGGCCATGCAAAACGCAAAGACCGGAGATGATGTTTTTGGAGAAGATCCCACTGTGAACGAACTGGAAGCCTATGCAGCGGCACTTTTTGGAAAAGAAGCAGCCCTGTATTGCCCCACAGGCACCATGAGTAACCAGATCGCGATCAAGGCCCATACCCAGCTGGGCGATGAAGTGATCTGCGACCACACGTCACATGTGTACCTTTATGAAGGAGGAGGTATTGCGTTTAATTCGGGTTGCTCAGTGCGTTTACTGCAGGGAACATACGGTAAACTCACTGCTGCCCAAATCCGGGAAGCTATCAACCCCGATGATGTACACAAACCGGTATCCCGCCTGGTCAGCCTGGAGAATACTGCCAACCGGGGTGGCGGCTCCTGTTATGAGCAGGATGCTTTAGCAGCTATTGCTTCAACATGCAGGGAAACCGGCCTGTCCCTCCATCTCGATGGTGCCCGCCTTTTTAATGCTATTGTAGCCCGGAAGGAACGTCCCGCCCAATATGGAGCCCTCTTTGATACCATTTCAGTATGCCTGAATAAAGGACTCGGTTGCCCAATGGGCAGTATCCTGATCGGATCTTCAGGTTTCATCCGGAAAGCACGCCGGATCCGCAAAGTATTCGGGGGCGGCATGCGACAGGCAGGCTATATGGCAGCCACCGGCTTATATGCATTACGGAATAATGTAGAACGACTGGAGGAAGACCACCTTCATGCGAAAGCTATTGCCGGTGAACTCCGGGCTAAATCTTTCATAAGGGAGTTGTTTCCTGTAGAAACAAATATTGTTATTGCTGAAACAGCTGCTGGTTATCCTGCAGCCACATTGGTATCGGCACTGGAAAAGGAAGGCATTCGAACCATTGCTATGTCGCCTACCCTCATCCGTTTTGTATTGCATCTGGATATCAGTCCGCAAATGGTGGATCACACATTACAGACTTTGAAATCACTATAAAAAAAGGGCCAGTTGGCCCTTTTTTATATCGCGACAGAGAATGGAAAATCAGCTGGTCATCTTTTTGATCACCCTTCGGATGTAAACTGTGTTTTTGACACCGTTTTTCTCTTCCCGGATCCTGAGTATATACGTGCCCTCCATCAGTGAACTGGCATCTATATTGATCCGGTCGCTCGGGCCGCTCAATTGAATCTGGCGGTTCAGGTGTATCCTTCCGCTCAGGTCAGCAACTTCTATACTCACCACAGGGGCTGTAAATGTGCCTACTAAAGTAAGCTGGTTATGGATCGGGGTCACTACTTTAAAGGCACCACCGGCTTCAGCAATTTCAGAAATCCGGATGGAAACCACAGGGCTGACATAAGGAATAAAACCCGGCTTCACCATCCGCAGGCGGTAATAATAGATCCCGGGAAGCAGATCATTATCGGAAGCATTCATTTTACCCCGGAATCCCTGCTTTACAGGAAAGGTACTCACGGTAGCGTACTGGAGGCCATCGGTACTCCGCTCCAGCAAACAGGTAACCTCCTGTTCCATATCGCCGAGTTCCCATACAATCCGGGTGATACGTCCATCAGTGGTTGCCTGAAAACTCTTCAGTACCACATTTGCCTGTGCCGTAAATGAAAAGGAGAATAAGAGCAGAACTGCGGTGAAAACGTTTTTCATAGTATTCGGGGTTTGGTGAGGAAAACCGCCATTGGATTAACTATGTTAAAATAGTCCGGATTACTTCAAAACACAAGGCTGTGCAGAAATAAAACAGGGTATTACGGGGAAGACCTTAGTCCTGAATAAAAATGCCTTCGAATTCAGTAACTTGCAGAATCTTAAAATTCACTATGTTACCGCGCATTCAACCCGACACCACAACTGCCTGGAAATCATTGCAATCACATGCTGATATAGCGAAAAACTGGCATATGGCCGGGTTGTTTCGCCAGAATCCGTCCCGGTTTCGGGAATTTTCCACCCGTTCAGGCGATATCCTCTTTGATTATTCCAAGAATATCATCACCCAGGAAACCGTCAGCTTATTACTGCAACTGGCAGAAGAATGCCGGCTGAAAGACGCTATTGAAGCACAGTTTACCGGCGAACATATCAATATCACAGAAAACCGTGCAGTATTGCATACAGCGCTCCGGAATTTCACCGACCAACAACTGGTGGTGGACGGACAGGATGTGCTGGCCGACGTACGCCGGGTACAGGGGCAGATGAAAAGCTTTTGTACAGCCATTCACAGTGGCAGCTGGAAAGGCTATACCGGCAAACCAATAAACACGATCGTCAATATCGGAATCGGCGGCAGTGACCTTGGGCCTTTCATGGTTACGGAAGCGCTGAAACCGTATTGGGTACAAGGCATACAGACCTGGTTTGTGTCCAACGTAGACGGCACCCATATTGCTGAAACCCTTAAAAAACTGGATCCGGAAACCACCTTGTTCCTGATCGCATCCAAAACCTTTACTACGCAGGAAACCATGACCAATGCCCATACGGCACGTAACTGGTTCCTGCAGCATGCCGGTGATGAAAAAGCCGTAGCCATGCATTTTGCTGCTTTATCGACCAATGAAAAGGAAGTGGTGAAGTTTGGGATCGACAAGGCGAATATGTTTGAATTCTGGGATTGGGTGGGCGGCCGGTATTCCCTATGGAGTGCGATCGGTCTGTCTATCGCCCTTACGATCGGATATGAACATTTTGAATCATTGCTGAAAGGTGCCCACGAAGCTGATCTGCATTTCCGGAATACCCCATTCGATGCAAATATTCCGGTGATCATGGCCCTGCTGGGTATCTGGTATACCAATTTCTTCGGGGCTGAAAGTGAAGCGATCCTCCCCTACGACCAATACCTGCACCGCTTTGCCGCTTATTTCCAGCAGGGCAATATGGAAAGCAATGGCAAGAGCACCGACAGGAACGGAAACCCGGTTCACTATGCCACTGGTCCGGTGATATGGGGTGAACCCGGCACCAATGGCCAGCATGCCTTCTACCAGCTGATCCATCAGGGAACGGTACTGATCCCCTGCGATTTTATTGCTCCGGCCATCAGCCATAATCCGATCGGTGACCATCACACCAAACTGCTTTCAAACTTTTTTGCACAGACAGAAGCCCTGATGAATGGCAAGGATGAAGCTACTGTAATACGGGAATTTGAAAAAAGCGGAAAGAAGCCTGAAGAATATACTGCGCTGGTTCCCTTTAAGATCTTTTCCGGCAACAGGCCCAGCAACTCCTTCCTGATCAAAAAGATCACGCCTTTTACGCTCGGACAGCTCATTGCTTTTTATGAGCATAAGATCTTCACCCAGGGTATTATATGGAATATTTTCAGTTATGACCAGTGGGGCGTAGAATTGGGTAAACAGCTGGCCAACACCATCCTGCCGGAGCTCTCTGGTCCGGAAACAGTATCCTCGCACGACAGTTCCACCAATGGACTGATCAATGCGTTTAAGGCCATGCGGTAGTACTGCATTTTTACAAGCGGTTGGCGGTTACCCGGGAAAATGCGTAAATTAGATGTATAAAATTACGGTTATGCAAAAACCTGTCCTGACTGTAGTCATCGGCCTTTGTGCTGTTTCAGCAGCAACTGCTCAGATCAGCAAACCTTATATTTTACCCGCACTGAAAGATCCAGTGATCCTGAAAAAAGAAAAGCAAACAGCCCCAAAGCCCAATACCATTCTCCTGAATGCACAAAAGGCACATCGCCTCAACGGTTCTCTTATCGGCCAAACGCCCTATGGCAACCTCTATTCCATGCAACCCGACAATATGCCGGTTATAGTACCCGACTTCAAACAACTCCCCTATATGCCGGGTGCACAGAAGGCTCCAACAAACAAAGATGTGGAACCGATGCCAAATCCTCTTGACCAAAGACGGTATTGAAAGTAAACATTACTCAAGCAGTACATAAACAACAAAGCCGGATCAAATGATCCGGCTTTGTGTTTGCGATCTTACTGGACTATCGCTTTATGACTTTTTCTGTAAAGGTCTCTGTAGCTGTGCGTGCTTTGACCAAATACACAGCATTTGCCAGGTGGTAGGGACTCAGGTCGATCCGTACACGGCTCTGGGTCAGGTTCTCACTGTTCCAGTTGACGAGCTGCTTGCCGGAGAGGTCGTAGAGACTGATCTGTACTTTACCTCTGGGCAGGTCGCCAAACTGTACATCAAGGGTCTGCTGCACCGGATTCGTGAGTATACGGAAAGGATACTTGCCCGAACTCGGGTTACGCAGCAGGATCACTTTACTGTAATCCGCCTTACCGTCGAGGTCAACCTGTTTCAGGCGGTAATAATTGGCTTCCTGGGCAATGGCCTTATCTGTGAATGTGTACCTGCGCGTTGTGGTACTATTGCCTGCTGCCGCAATGCGGCCTGCAAAACTGAAATTCAGGCCGTCGTAAGACCGTTCAATGATGAACTCCTTGCTGTTCTGTTCAAAGGATGTCGCCCAATCCAGTACTGCGCTGTTGGCCTGGATCTTACCGGTGAAATCAAGCAACCGAACAGGAAGTGAAGCACCTGCCACACCGGCTCCGAAACCGGAAAATCCGGTAGTGAAGTTATACGTAAGTGTATAGTTTGTTCCTAATGTTCCCCTTGTGGGTGTAACCACTGAAACAGTACCTGCAGCACCTGGGGTAGCTGGAGTAACACTGAGGATCTGTCCGGCTACTTTAACCAGCTGTATACTATTGAACGATTGTCCTGTAGCGGTCTGCCAACCATTCACTTCCGCAGCCGTAAAATACAGGGTCACATTGTAAGAGCCTGAAGGATTATTCGTCGTCGGAATGATCCGGAACGTTTTATTCATCAGGTAATTGGAAGTATTATTATTCCAGAAGGCTGTAGTTCCGGTTCCGGCACGGTCGATCACGACCTGTGTACAGCCGTAATCGTGACTGGTCAGGTTTTGTACCCGGGCCAGTAATTCACCTCCGGCAGAATAGAAATAAACATCGCTGTTGGGGCCCAGGTATTCACTTCTGGATGTATTCAGTGTGGAAGCTACAGTGGTGCCGGCAACACTCATGCCGAAAACCGCCATAGGCTTGATGCCATTGATGAAATATCCAACCGTAGAGAAAGAACCGGTACAGTTTATATTATCCTGGTAAAACATATTACCCTGGGTTCCGGTTCCGCCATCACTGTAACCGGCCAGGATATCGGCAAAATTACCTGCGGCAGCAGAACCATTATCATAACAAACTTCCACAACAACATTACTGGTTCCATCCCAGGTAAAGGGATTATCCAGCGTGAAGGTATTCCATCCGGAAACCGGGGTAAAGGAGGCAATGGATTTATAGGTAGACGTACCAGCAACGGTTACACTGGCATCTATCAGGTAACTCACTCCGGTAGTACCCATCTTGATCTGGACATTGGTATAGGGACGGGTACTGTTCTTGAAGGCGAAATACAACTGCAGTGAGTTGATGGTTCCGGCAGACATGCCGGCTGCTGTCAGCTCAGATGCCTTATAAAGAAACTGGCTGCGTTTGGAAGCCAGCTTGGCATTAAAGGGCTCGCCGGTTCCGGTTCCATTACTGGCCGATCCCAGATTATAATTATAAGTACCGATCTGGTAATTGCTGGTGGAACTGGCAATGGGGTTGCTATCGTTGTCGGTAATGGTTACCACATGAGTTTGCGCACCTATCCCTGCCTGCGCATTTGTAGTACCCGAAATAGCATATGTTAACGTAAAGCTTTCCGAAGACTCCACTTCTGCATCATCATATATCCGAAGTGTTATGGTTCCCGGAGTAGTGGCACCATTGGCAAAAACAAATGTATTGCTTGGCGTAGTAAAATTCCCGTTTGTGGTAAAATCGTAGTCCAGCCCTTGTGTTGCAGTTGCACCAGCCTGTACGCTTACTGTAATAGTGGCATTCCCGACAGGTGCATTGGCGATCGTCATCGCTACAGTATAATCTTTATAATTCCGGCAGCTGCTGGATGCAGCATTGGTTTCAGCCTGCGAAGTGGTAGCGGCTGCAAAGTTCACATCAGGGGTTAAAACAGAAGGAATCGTTGCGGTAAACATACCCCTGCCATGTGTTGCCGCCAGTACAGTCCGGTCGCTGCTCCGGTAATCCAGCATATCCACCCGTACATTGGCCAGACCGCTGTTGGTCGGATCCCAGTCGGTGGAAGCACCATTCAGGTTATCTGTTGACCAGACACCGAGATCCGTAGCCAGCAAAGCCCAATCGGAATTACGGGGGTCGAAAATGGCCCAGAATACCGGCATATTGGGAAGATTCCCATCAGTGGCTGTCCAGGTGGGTGAAGCCTGCAGGGCATTTGTAGACTCATAAATATTCGTGACCCCGAAATTACTATGTGTCACCAGCATATGATTCTCATTTGCGGGGTCAACCGCAACACAGGAAACCTCACCCGGAGCAGCAGGTTTGATCACTGTACCGGTTTTTGCTGTGCCACTGCTGGCATTATCGACCATTACAACAGAGCCATCACTTAGTCCGAAATACACCCGGTCGTTGGTAACAGGCGATACAGCTACATGCTTTACAGTTGCTGTTCCAAAATTAGTTACAGTCACCTGTGCATCTGCCCCGTTACTGGCCGGATTCAGCCAGCGGTAATAAGTACCGGCATCGTCTCCTGCATAAATAATATTATTCGTATTGTCGTAATCTGAAGCATTAATAAATCCACCCCGGTCATTTTTCGAGAAGGAGGTGAAAGAGGTCCCGCCATTCGTGGAAACGTAATAGTTATTGAAAACATACGATGTGATCTGGATCAGGGGATTATCCTGGTCAATATGGGTAAAGCCTCCATCACCACCTGAAACAGTACTAACGGAATTGACTCCTGCTCCGGTAAACTTATGCGATCCGTTATCCTGTGCACCTCCCAGGAAATAATTGGTTGTGCTGGGATGCAGTGCACCGGAATAATATTGGGTGACATTATAGCCAGTGTTTTTTGAAACATAAGTCGGCTTACTGGCTGCTGCTATGTTTGCATTAGCCGTATAATAAATACCGCCATCGGTACCCCACAGGGCCCTCGAAGAGCTGCCCGGAGCATATACAATAGCATGATGATCGGCATGCACCAATTGGTTCCCATTAAAAGCCGGCGCACTGAACAATGACCAGGTGGTCATTTGTGTCCAGGAAGCGCCCCCGTCATCGGAACGGAGTGCATCCACGCCACCGATGTAAAGAGATGCCGAATTATTCGGATCCACCGCAGCAATCAGATCGTACCAGGCCTGACCGCGGGTAAAATTGGAATTCAGTCCCTGGTCCACGATCGTGGGTACAGTACCTGTTGTCCAGGTATTGGTCGATACTTTATACCGGCGGATATTATTGCAATCCAGGGTAGTTGCGCTCTGAAAAATAGCATAGACGGTATCCGAGGTGCTGGGGCAGGTAGCCAGTTCTATACGGCGTGCAGTAACGCCACCTGGCATGATGGAAGTCCAGCTTGTACCGCCATCTGTTGACCGGTAAATTCCTCCTGTTGAGAAGATTCCTAAAGAACAATATATATCACCATTGGGTGCTACTTCAACATCAGCCGCGTTATCGTTTACGCCACCATTTACACCCGAGCCCAGCACTTTTGTCCAGCTAACACCACCATCAGCGGATTTCTGAAGACCAGCGCTTCTGGTACAAGCGTAAATATTTCCGGAAGCATCCACTACGATCTTCTGCACAAAATAAAAACTGCTGTTATTCGTGGAGGCAAGTTGTGCCCAGGTTGTGCCGCCATTGGTGGACTTCCAGATGCCCATACCCTGAACATAGTCGACGTTGAACCAGCCCTCTCCTGTTCCAAAATACATGGTTTGTGGACTGCTTGCCGATTGTGCAAAGGTGGTAACAGCCATATTGTCAAAAAAGTCATCCACCTTGTTCCAGGTAGGCGACGCCGCTGTAATGTCATTCGTAAACCAAAGCCCACCGGCCACACCTGCGGCCCAGACTTTAGTATAGGAAGGGCCTGCATTCAGGTCAAACCACAAAGCCCGGGTACGGCCACCGATATTATTCGGGCCCCGTTCTGTCCAGCTCACACCGGACACTGCCGTATTGAGACCGGAATTCAGTTTGGCATCCCGGAATTCAATGGCTTTGATCATCTCTTCCCGGGGTATCCTGTTCAATGCAGGATCCTTGGTGCGCATAAATTCCTGTTCCATGGCCAGATCAATCCGATCGGTTTTGGCCAGCTTTTTCGGCTTCCGGAAAGGGGTTTCTGATAATTGGAAAATTCCTGAAAGAAGGAGCAGTACTGTCAATGCAGTTAGGCTAAGGCGTAGTGGTTTTTTCATGAATTTGTTTTGCTTAATAAAAAATAAGCCCTTGATCTAAATCAAAGGCTTAAGTTATGAAAAAAATATAATAAAATAAAGATTACCACTTATCCACTTCTTCCGCAGAAGAGGGTGATTCACTGTTGGTTACGTCCGGAATTGTGGGGGTTTGCGCCTGAACCGGAGGCTGCTCTGTGGTATCTCCTGCATATTCATGCCCGTTATCACCCAGGTCTTCACCTTCCGGCTGGTCGTGGTTGAACGCATCAAAATCGAAATCAGGCATAAGGTCGGTCTTCACATAATCCACGGCTTCAGTCAGGGCTTTCAGGAATTTATTGAAGTCTTCTTTGTAAAGAAAGATCTTATGACGGTCGTATCCGTTCTCGTTAAACTTCTTCCGGCTTTCTGTAATAGTGATATAGTAATCATTACCACGGGTTGCCCTCACATCAAAGAAATAGGTTCTGCGTTTACCGGCACGGATCCGCTTACTGTAAACACTCTCCATTCTTTTGTCATTGTTGTCGTACGCCACTTTAGTTGAGTTTTAACTGTTTGATAAATTCCTGTTAAAGTATGTACAAATATAATATTGTTTTGGAATCAGCAAAATTTCGGGAGTTTTTTTATCGGTGATAAAACCCTGAATAACAAAAAAATAGGCCCGTGGGTCCTATCCGGCCTGCGGTTCCTTCTCCTTGCGTTGCTGTTCATAGAGAAAGCGGTAATAGCCATCGCGGGCCAGTAATTCGGCATGGGTACCCCGTTCCACCACTTTGCCCTCCTCCAATACAATGATCTGGTCGAAGGCAATAAGGGAGAAAATCCGGTGGGTAATGATAATGGCAGTCTTCTGCGCCAGGTAACGGTTCAGGTTACCGATGATCTCTTTTTCAGTTTTGGTATCCACTGCACTCAGGCAATCATCGAATATCAGGATTCCCGGGTCTTTCACCAGAGCCCGGGCTATGGATATGCGTTGTTTTTGTCCCCCGCTCAAGGTTACTCCCCGCTCCCCGATCCGGGTCTCGTAATTCTCAGGAAATTGGTCAATTTCACGGTCTACACTGGCAAAACGGGCGGCTTCCCTTACTTTTTCAGGATCAGCTTCCTCCAGGCCGAAGGCAATATTTCCGGCAACGGTATCACTGAATAAAAACACATCCTGTGGTACATAACTGATCTCCCGGCGGAGTTCCTGGATGGGGTAATCCCTGAGTGGTTTCCCTCCAACGGTGATCTCCCCTTTTTCCGGATCAAACATCCGGATCAGCAGCTGGGCTATGGTTGTTTTGCCGGAACCTGTATGTCCGATCAAAGCGACTTTCTGTCCTTGTTCTATCTGCAATGAAAAGTCGGTGACAGCCTGGATACCGGTATTACTATACGTGAAGCTCACATTGTCGAACACGATCCGGCCTTGCGGTTTACCAGCTAACGGTGTTTCGGGATCCTGGATTTCCGGAGGGGTCTCCAGGAATTCATTGATCCGCTTCTGTGATGCTGCAGCACGCTGGATCATACTGGCCGTCCAGCCAATGGCACTGACCGGAAAAGTGAGCATATTCACATACATGACAAACTCTGCAATGGTGCCCACGGTTACTCCGTTGCTGCCGTTGATGGCATAGATCCCGCCGATCATGATCGTAAGCAGGGTACTCAGTCCGATCAGCAGTCCCATGGAAGGAAAATAGATCGCTTCCATTTTAGCCAGACCGATGGCATTCTGCATGTATTCCTCGCTGTTCTTATTGAAGAAAAAACGCATGGCTTTTTCCTGGACAAAGGACTTGATCACCCGGATCCCGGAGTAGGATTCCTGGGCATTGGTGGTCAGATCTGATAACAACCCCTGGATCTTCTCGCTTTTGCGGTTGATCAGGGTATTTACGTAATAGATTGTTATGGCCAGCAAAGGCAGAGGTGCCAGTACATAGAGTGTCAGCAAAGGCTGTGTACTGATCATGAAATAGACACTGAATCCGATCGTAGCCGCCAGGTTGATAAAATACATCAGGGCTGGTCCGGTGTACATACGCACCCGGCTTACATCTTCCGAAATCCGGTTCATCAGGTCGCCGGTTGCATGTTTCTTGTAAAAGAGCAGGTCCAGTTTAAGGTAGTGACTGAAAACCTGGTTTTTCTGGTCAAATTCGATATGCCGGCTCATGACGATGATCGTCTGCCGCATCAGGAACATAAAGAAGCCGCCCAGCAAGGCAAGCAGCAAGAGCGTGATGCCGCAGAGCAACACCTTATTACCCAGACTCAGGTCCTGCTGATCCAACATATTGGTCACCTGGTCTACCAGTACATCATACCGGGCCTCTTTCCGGGCCATATCGGTTTCCAGCTTTTGTACAGCAACCTGATCTTTCTCCTGTAAAATGGCGAGTTGTACGCTGTCGATCACATAACCGGTGAGCTGAGGGGATAAAATGCGGAAATAGTTGGACAGGATGATGAACACTATGCCCAGCAGAAAACGCCAGCGGTACTTCCAGAAAAAGTGATTGAGTCGGGCCAGATGCTTCAAAAACGCAGTTTTAGCAAAGGTACAGAACTGCAGCTGTACTGGAACAGGCAACTGTACCGGTGGCAAAGGGATTGGGCAGGGAATTCAGTAACTTTACCCTGAAAATATTCTTTATGCCCATTACTGCAGCACAGCTACAGGAAGCCCGTAACCGGATCAACCATTCCATTCACCAGACACCTGTATTAACCAGCCATACGCTGAACCAAATCGCCGGAGGTGAACTGTTTTTCAAATGTGAAAACCTGCAGAAGATCGGCGCTTTCAAGATCCGGGGCGGGATGAATGCAGTTTTATCATTGACCACAGCCGAATTATCGAAAGGCATCGCCACCCACTCTTCCGGCAATCACGCCCAGGCTATTGCGCTGGCCGCAAAAATGACCGGGGCAAAAGCCTATATCGTAATGCCATCAAACTCGCCCCAGGTCAAAGTGGACGCAGTAAAAGGATATGGTGCTGAAGTCTATTTATGTGAGCCGACCCTGGAAGCACGTGAATCCACCCTGCAGGAAGTCGTGAACCGAACGGGGGCCACTTTTATTCACCCCTTTAATGATGAGCGGGTGATCGCCGGACAGGCTACCTGTACAATGGAATTGCTGGAACAGGCCGGTCCGCTTGATGCAATTCTGGCACCGGTGGGCGGTGGCGGCTTATTAAGTGGCACCCTGCTGGCAGCCCGGTACTTTTCACCAGAAACCAAAGTTTATGCCGGAGAGCCGGAAGGCGCAGCAGATGCCATACGCTCGGTGCAAGAAGGTAAAATTGAGAAAGCCCCTTATATCAATACCATTGCTGATGGACTGCTGACCAATCTGGGTTCCATCACTTTCCCTATAATCAAAGAGCATATTACTGCGGTGCTAACCGTCAGCGATACAGAAATCATCCAGGCCATGCAGCTCTTTTACGAGCGGATGAAGCTGGTTGTGGAGCCGAGTGGTGCGGTAACCCTAGCGGCCGTATTGAAAAACAAACAGTTCTTTTCAGGTAAGCGAACCGGCATCATCATCAGTGGAGGCAATGTGGATATACTGAAACTGAGCGACTGGTTCCGTTCGGTGAACTGAGCACAAACTGAAAACCTGCCATATGCTGATTGCCGACACATCAGTAAACCGGATCCGCCTTATCCGCGGTGGGGCAGACTATTTTCAGGAACTGATCGAAAGCATTGCTGCTGCAAAAGATTCCATTCATCTGCAAACCTATATCTTCTCTGCTGATGAAACCGGAGAGCTGGTAGCCACCGCACTGAAGCGGGCTGCCCTTCGCGGGGTTGCTGTGCATTTGCTGGTGGATGGTTATGCGTCACAGGAATTACCGGAAGCTTTCATACAAGACCTTACCAACCATAAAATCCGGTTCCGGTTTTTCGAACCCGTTTTCCGGAGCCGCAATTTTTATTTCGGAAGGAGGCTGCATCATAAAGTATTCGTGGCAGACGCGGCTATTGCCCTTGTAGGTGGCATCAATATCAGTAACCACTATAACGACTTACCCGGAAAACCCGCCTGGCTCGATTTTGCCCTTCGCGTGGAAGGTCCTGCCGCTGCATCTCTTAGTGAACTCTGCTGGAAATCCTGGAACGGGTTTCCGGGCAGTAAAACACCAGCTACCTGCCACGTCATTACCGGAAAAGAAGGAAACAATTCTGATCCGGAAGCAAGGATCCGGATGCGACGCAACGACTGGGTACGGCGCAAGAATGAAATATCCAGATCTTATATAGAATTGCTGCGTACTGCTGAGAAAGAAGTAACAATTGTATCCAGCTATTTTATTCCTGGCAGGGTTTTGCGGCGGAACCTGGCTCTTGCAGCAGCACGGGGAGTCAATGTCCGGGTAGTATTAGCTGGCATGTCTGATGTAAAGCTGGCCAAGCAGGCCGAACGCTTCATGTACGACTGGCTGCTGCGCAAAGGGATCCGGATTTACGAATACCGGGATACGATACTGCATGCCAAGCTGGCCCTGTGTGATACAGGATGGTTTACGATCGGCTCATATAATGTCAATAATATCAGTGCTTATGCCAGTGTGGAACTGAATCTGGATTGCATCAGTGAAACCTCAGGCAAGATGGTAAAAGACTTGATTGATTCCCTTATAGCTGATCACTGCAATGAAGTAACTACGGCTGTACTGCAAAGCCACAAGAACCTGTTTTCAAAACTGGCGCATTGGCTCTCCTACCAGTTTTTCCGCATGGTATTCTACCTGTTCACTTTTTATTTCAAACAACAGAACTGATCACTTACCTTTTATCCTGCGAAATAAGGCCAACACCACTTCCCGGTTCCAACCTGCAAAGCGTCCTCTTTGCACTACAACCCGGTTGGCATCCGGATGTGCCAGGTAATAATGGAAGACAAAAGGTGCCCGGGGCTGCATCCAGCCTATCATCTGACCGAATCGCAGGTCGTTGAAAACGAGGGTATCGCCTTGTTTTTCTACTGTGTAGAATTGTTGCGAAAAGCGGATCAGCCTTTGCATTTCTTCATGATCTGTATAACCGGCAAGCAAGGAATCATTCCGGGGAAAAAATTCAAAGTCGATGGTCTTCTGTTTGTCAAATACAGAGCGGAAGCCCACATAATACCCTTTATCATCACCCGAAACCACGAACCAAAGCAGGTTATTCAATGGAGCCGGCGTGGTAAAATACCGTTGCTGCAGAATGCCCTGTGCCGTGAATGCCTGGCGCACTTCCCGGTCGATGATCACTTTATTGACCACACAGTAGCCCAGATAAAGGACAGGCAGTATGATCCCGAATTTCCACCAGAAGGCCCTTCGGCCATGCAAGCGGTTCAGCAGCAGTAAGGCAATAAATGCGATGACGGGCCAGATGGAAAAAAAGAAATCAGCCACATAAATGGCATTGAACGAAAACCGTTCATGGGAAAAAGGCTCCAGCCAGCCCGTCCCGTAATTATTAAACCCATCTAGGAAAAGGTGGATCAGGATTTCCAGTCCAAAAAATAACATCCATTTCCGGAAACGGATCCGGCTGGCAGCATGCAATTTTCCGGCAAGCAGGGCCAGTGCAGGGCTGATCAATGCTGCAAATAAAAGGGAGTGGGTGAATCCACGGTGGGCCAGTAATTCGGATGGGGTATCCATCCAGGCGCCGGCAACAAAATCAATATCCGGCAGGCTTTGGGCCAGTGCCCCCCAGAGCAGGGCCTTTTTTCCAAAGCCTTTTTCAAAAAAAGCTTCTCCTATGCAGGCGCCGAGTGCAATATGAGTGATACTGTCCACAGCCAATAATACTAAAAAAAACAATGAGGCCGAACGATCAGAATCAGCCTTTCAATCTCCTGAAAAAAGCTACATTTGTGCCCCCCTACTGGAAAGGTGCCGGAGCGGTCGAACGGGGCGGTCTCGAAAACCGTTATACCAGCAATGGTATCCAGGGTTCGAATCCCTGCCTTTCCGCAAGAAAGAGGCCGGTTCATCCGGCCTCCTTTTAATTCACTTTCCGTTCAACATATAGTGCATTAACCCCCGAAGTACCTGGCCCCTGTCGCCATAACTGGAAATAATAACGCTGCCCATCTACGAAAAAAACAGGATCGAATTTGTGAAACAGCGACAGGTTCAGATTGTATTCCTGAATACGGCTCATATCCGTGAATATATTACTTCTTTGCTGGGTTACCCCAACCTGGGTATTATAGGGTACAAATCCGGTATAGGTTGTGCCAACCGGCCCGGCAGATGTGGTTGAAAGTCCGATGACCAGATTCTGTCCATACTCCGAATATGCTGTCGCGGACAAATAAGCTCTGGCAAAAATGCTGGTTCCGGAATGATAGGTCATCGATACTTCCCTTAATAAATACCATTTTTTATCGTATGCAGGATACAGTTCCAGTTGCCAGGAGATCAGATTTCCCACATCTGCTGCATTATGATCTACAATTTTCAGTTTCCAGTTGCCGCTGGCTTCCGTACCCCTTAGCAGAGAAAGGTTACCCATGGCCTGGAAATTACCTGCAAATGGTGCTGCCCCAGAAGCAATCGGAGTTGAAAAAGCAGGTAATGTACCAAAACTGGTATAGGTATATCCTCCCAGGGCACCAGTGCCAAAATTATCTCCTGCACCACCAACAGAAGAGCACAACACGATTTCCTGTCCGCCAGGTGAGATCAATGATATATCCAGATCACCATCATAAGTATGATCAATTCTTATTCTGACAACAATATCGTAAACCGTATGCTCAGGAAGCCTTACAGACAGGCTGTCCTTAAGACCCGTAAGGTCATTATCGGGTATGGCCTTAGCATTTGTGGTATAAACAATATAGGGAGAGAGACTATAATCCGGAATCTGAGTCATATAAAGAGCTGTAGAAGGCCCTGCATATGCCACACTATCGTAATCAGTTCCCATGGAATTCCACCTTGTACCATTCCAGAAATAATACCCGGGAACTATCCTGCTGTCACCGCTGCCCGCAGCAGCCGTATTATAAATCACCAGGGCGGTATCCGGAGAAGCTATTGTCGTTTTATCGGTTAGGGATGTCAATGCCACCCGCGGAAGCAAGGCGCCTTTATTGGTACTTTTCACATCAAGCATGGCACTATTGGCTGGTGCAGATCCGGAATTATTAATACCCACCTGTGCGGTAACGGCAAAACAAAAACAGGTTATGAAGAATGACAGAAAAGCATGCTTGAACATAACGGGAAGTTGGTTTTAGGGTTCGGGCGGAAAAATAATGAAATAATGGAAATGCGGCAATCCCTGAAACAGTGTATTCAGGCTGATTTTTATCACGGTATTTCTACCCTTTTGAGTCATATTAATCAAAGGGTATCCTGTATTCCTGCATTTTTTGTAAATTGACAATGCGCCCCATTCAAATATTAAACTGATTGCCATGTCACGCCGCCGTTTTCTTCGCCAAAGTTCGCTGCTTGCCGCAGGTGCCCTGATCGGAACCAAAGGTTTCACTGTTTCCAGCTACAAAAGGATCATCGGGGCGAACGACCGGGTGAATATTGGAGTAGTGGGTTTTTCCGACCGATTCCGGTTCTCCCTCCTGCCAGCCTTCGAAAACCATTATAAGGAACTGAACTTCGATATTATCGCTGTTTCCGACCTCTGGAAACTGCGCCGGGAGGAAGGCATGGCCCATCTGGCTTCCCGGATGGGACATCCGGTACAGGGCTGCATCAATAACGAGGCTTTATACCAGATAAAAGATATTGACGCTGTCATCATCAGCACAGCCGATTTCCAGCATGCCCGGCATTGTATTGAAGCCGTTACAGCCGGCAGGGATGCCTATGTAGAGAAGCCATTTGCCGAAACGATGGAAGATAACCGGGCTGCACTGAAGGCCGTCAGGGAATCCGGAAAGATCGTACAGATCGGTTCCCAGCGGAGAAGCGGCACCAATTACAAAGCAGCCGCTGAATTCGTCAAGTCCGGCAAATTCGGCCCCATTACCATGGTGGAACTGACCTGGAACGTCAACCAGCCTGGCCGCTGGCGCCGCCCCGAACTGGTGGCTAAACTGAAACAGGAGGATACCGACTGGAACCGGTTCCTGCTCAACCGGCCTTATGAAGCCTGGGATCCCCGGAAATACCTGGAGTACCGCTTGTTCTGGCCCTATTCTTCGGGTATGCCCGGACAATGGATGTGCCACCAGATCGATACCGTACACTGGTTTACCGGACTCACCCACCCCAGGTCTGTAGTAGCTAATGGCGGCATTTATATGTGGAATGACGGTCGGCGGAACTGGGATACCACCACAGCGGTATTTGACTATGGCCCGCTGGACAACCTTCAATCCGGATTCCAGGTGGTCTTCACATCCCGTATGCACAACGGGGATGAAAACCCTACCGAAATTTATTATTCAAATGGCGGCGAGATGAACCTCAATACCAACAAAGTATCCCCCCGCGGCGGACTGACCGCCGGTGCCGCCAAAGCCATGAATATGCAGCCCAACCTGCTGCCTGAACTCAACCTCACGGATATTGCTGAAAAAGTGGTCGCCTCTGCCAATACCGGCGGAGATGTACTGACTTCTTCCCATATGCGGAACTGGCTCGAGT
>JBGAQC010000022.1:0-54902 GCA_044220945.1 Chitinophagaceae bacterium
TATTATAAAGAACCGGAACTCAGTGCAGAAAGCTTCGATGAAGAAGGCTATATGCGCACGGGCGACAAAGCCGAATACGATAAAGACGGATACCTCTTCATCACCGGCCGGATCAAAGACCTGTTCAAGACCGATAAAGGGAAATACATTGCCCCCACGCCTATTGAACTGCAGCTGATGACCAATAAAGACATCGAACATTGCTGTGTGGTGGGCATGGGCATTCCTCAACCAATTGCGCTCATGAACCTTTCTGAACAGGGCCGGAAAAAATCCAGGGAAGAACTGGTAGCAGGACTGGAAGAAATCCTCAAATCAGTCAATACCGGTCTGGAGCATCATGAAGTACTCGAAAAAATCGTCGTCTTGTCAAAAGACTGGACCGTTGAAAACGGGTTGATGACCCCCACACTCAAAGTAAAACGGAACGAAGTCGAGAAAATTTACCTGCCCCGCTACCCCCAGTGGTACAAGGAGAAAGGGAAAATCGTATTTTTCGGAGATTAAGAATCTTTAACCACATAGGCATATAGAATCGCAAAAAACACTGCGAACCTTTGCTTTTGTTCAGTTTTAGCGCTTAAGAATACATTAATAATATGAAAATCATATTTGTTATTTTTCTGCTCTTTAGCCTTACAGCATCAGCACAAACCACACTCACCAAAGATGAACTGGCACTGAGCAAGGTGGTGGATGAACAACTGGCAGCAACGCTCAAAACGCTTGAACAATCAGTGAATATCAACTCCGGCACCTTCAATATACAGGGTGTTCGTGAAGTGGGCGCTCTTTACCGTAAGGAACTGGAAGCCCTCGGCTTTACGGTAGAATGGGTATACCTGCCCGATTCCCTGAAACGGGCCGGGCATCTGGTAGCTACGCGCAAAGGCAAAAAAGGCAAGAAGCTGTTCCTGATCGGTCATCTCGATACTGTATTTGAACCAAATCACCCGAAGAATCCCTGGACGGTTCTTAATGATTCTACTGCAACCGGACAGGGCGCCAACGACATGAAGGGGGGTGATATGGTGGTGATCGGCGCCCTGAAAGCATTGCATAAACTGGGATTACTGAATGATGTCAATATCACCGTATACTTTACGGGCGATGAAGAAAATGCAGCCGAACCCCGGGAGATCAGCCGCGGCGATTTTATCGCCCGCGCGAAACAACATGATATTGCGTTGGCATTTGAAGGAGCCACAGCCCTGAATATTGTTGCTACTGCAAGAAGGGGCGCTTCCGGTTGGAAACTGGAAGTGGAAGGCAAGCAGGGCCACTCTTCCGGTGTCTTTAACAGCGGCTATGGTGCAATCTATGAAGCGGCCCGAATTGTGAATGCATTCCGCGAAACCCTGAGCACGGAGCAATACCTCAGCTTCAATCCCGGATTATTTATAGGTGGTTCCGAAATTACGTATGCCGACAGCAGCCAGAGCGGCAGCGCTTCCGGCAAAACCAATATCATTTCTCCCAAAACCGTAGTGATCGGCGACCTGCGCTTTCTGAGCGAAGAACAGAAAGAAGCCGCCCGATATGCCATGCGGATCATCACGGCTCAATCCTTACCCGGCACAAAAGCCACCATCACATTTGAGGATGGCATTCCTTCCATGCCACCAACTGCCGGTAATACAGCTCTTGCTACAAAGCTCAGTGAAGTAAGTATAGCCCTTGGCTATGGTGAGGTACAACCCGGCAATCCGGGTTCCAGAGGTGCCGGCGATATTTCTTATGTGGCGGAATACCTCGATTGTCTGGATGGATTGGGTGCCATGGGTCGCGGCGCTCATGCCCCCGGTGAAACCATCGACCTGAAAACATTTCCTTTACTGATTAAACGTACCGCGGTGCTCATTTACCGCTTATCGCGTTAATAAACCACAAAGACACTAAGTCACAAAGAAAAAAACAGAAGTAAAAAAACATTCTTCGTGTCTTAGTGCCTTTGCTCCTACGCTGAAGCTTCGGCGCAAGCGTAGTGGTTAAAAATTAAAATAATGAAAAACGTATACTATGTAGGTGACTGGGCGGTACTTACCGGACCGGTATTCGCCGAAACCCCGTTTCACCATGCACCGAAAGGATTGGAGATCTTCAACTACGGTGTATGGCTTAAAGATGCGCTGGAAAAGAACAAAGACTATGCGGTGAACTCCGTTCCCGCCTGGGATTTTTATAATAATCTGGGTCCGGGTGATTATGAGCAGATCCTGAAAGATTACGATCTCATCATCTTCAGTGATGTGGATGCAAAATTGTTTCAGCTGTCGCCTAAATTCTTTGACCGCAGCAAATTCGGGAAGGAAGTACTCACCTTCCCCGACCGCATCCGGTTGACTGTAGAAGATGTACATGCAGGCGGACGTTATATGTTCCTTGGCGGCTGGTATTCCTTTACTGGAGAACTGGGCAAGGGTGGCTGGGGCCGTACGCGGCTGGCCGAGATCCTGCCGGTAAAATGCCTGGATATCGAAGACCTGATCGAAACCACCGAAGGATTCTCGATGGAAATCACACCCGAAGGCAAAGCGCTGTGCCCGGCATTGAACCTTGAGGGTTGTCCCCCCATATTAGGCTATAACAAAACCATTCCCACCGAAGACTGTACGGTTATTGCCCGAATCAAGGAAACTGGTGATCCGGCTATTGTGATCAAGTCGTTCGGCAAAGGCAAAGTGCTGGTATATACCAGTGACCCCAGTCCGCACTGGGGACTGAATATTGTTTACTGGGATGGATATCCGGCGTTCTGGCAGGCGCTGGCCGATCTGGTTACCGGTTAAGAGCCGGTTCATCAGAATCGCGTTACCAGAGTGCAGTATATATTTCTTCCCTGCCTGGGCAGGTTGCCCCAATCAAGATGTTCATGATATTGTGCATCCAGCAGGTTTTCACAACCCAGTTGGAATTCATTGATCAGCTTCCCAACCGTAAAGCGGTAGGCCATACGGATATGCAGTATTGCATAGGCACCGGTGGCATCTTCCCCGCTTGCCCTGTTGAACCTTTTTTGTGCAGCAGCACATTCGGTTTCCATGCCTGCACTGAAGGCCCCAAGAGGGATGCGGACTGCCCCTATATATTTAAAGGGTGCAAGTTGTGGTACCGGATTGCCGTCCTGGAGCTTGCCATAGCTGAACCGGATGGTATTTACCCAATTCAGGATTCCGCCGATGATCCAGTTGCTGCTGCCTTCAAGATTCCAGATATTGGCGCGGCCGTTGTTTTCCCATTGCTTGACGCCAGTTGCACCGATTGTCATGGTACTCAACCCAGGTTGCACTCTGCCTGTAATATAGTGGCCGATTGCGGCATGACTTAGCGTGACCCGGATCCTGTTTTTACGCCGGGCATATTGGAGGGTAAGTTCCTCCTGTAATGCTGTTTCGCTTTTTAATTGCGGGTTTCCCATATAATCAAATCCATCATTGGCATTGAAGAGGTAGATACCGAAAAACTCACCTGCCGTAGGGATGCGTTGGGTAACGGATATCGAACTGCTGAGCAACCATGCCGGCGCCAAAAGCCGGTTGAGCTGAATACCTCCGCTGCCCAGTAGTCTCGACATGCTGCTAGCTGTCTGGTTAAAAACCGACCAGGCCGCTTTCCCTTCAGTGGAGGTGAGCAGGTGCCGGATATGATCTGCCCGCAGATTCACCTGCAGTTGGGTAATACTGTCCGGTTTTGAGATCCACGCTATCCCTATTCCCGTCTGCCATTTACGGTTTTCCGGCCAGGTCAGCATATACATGGGTGGCTGCCCGTTCTCATACATCGTCATGGAAGCCTTGAGGAAGGTGGACGAGAGATCGGCCGTCAGCAAAAAGCGGTTGGTCCGGTTCGTCTTCAGTTCGGTTGTAGCCAGCAGCCCTGTAGTGAGGCTTTGCCCGGGCATATCCATATGCATGCCTGTAGCAGGCCTTCGGGTATCATCCATTTCATGATGAACGGCATTATGATACAGCTTCAGGTTCCAGTTCATTTTATGATGCGGTTCATGTACCAGGGTCAGGGCCAGTATTCCGGCACGGGCAAGTCCCACATCCATGGGCAATGCAGGATAGCCGATATGATGGCCTTCATCATAGAGTACATCCAATTTCAGGTAGTTGTATGCGTCATACTGATACCGCGCTGAAAAAGAAGTATTGGCTTTTCGGTAATCGGAAAATGGGACCAGGATTCCTTTTCCCGCTCTATACTCAGCAGCCTGCCTTAATGTGCCGCTTGCTCTGAAAGCCCAATTGCCATGGGAATGATTGAGGACCAACGAATGATTATGTGCATAAGCGGCTGACTGATACCCATTCTGCAGCAAAGCAGACCAGCGGGTGCTGGTATCCGGACTGGCCAGACGGAAATTGATGGTACCACCCAGGCTGGTTCCCTGCAGGTTTCCGGAAGCAGCTGTTTTCACCTCCACCTGCTCCAGATTCACCGGTTCAATATAGATCGTAACAGGATCCATTTTGTCGGTACAGGCGCCTTGCATCCGCATCCCATCCACCAGTACATTGATCTGCCCATCGCGGAAATTTCGCAGCATAGGCTCCATACCGTAGGGGCCGCGCCGGGTGAAATTCAGTTCGGGCAGGCGGCTCAGCAATTCTTCCAGCGTGGCATTCCGGTTGGAACGAAAAAAGTCCAGGGCCAGCCTTCGGCTGTCTTTTTTTAATGCCGAAACCTGTACTTCTTCAAGTGTAACAGTATGAATACTGTCTGCTGTAGTTGAAAACTGGGCGTAAGCACTGGCTGTACTGCAACAAAGCAGCACAGCCAGTGAAAAAAAATATCGGATTTTCATAGATCAGAATTCGATATCGATGTATTGCGTGGTATCTGCAACTGCTGCCCCTTTATAGAAGTCAAGATTCAGCCGCCAGGCACCGGTCATGGTAAAATTCACTTTGCCGGTATAGTGGCCATTGGTAACATGAACCGGATCCACATTATTGGGGGAACCATGGCCCATGGAAGGCATTTCAGGGGTGCATTTGATAGTGAGGCTGCTGTCGGCAGGAAAACTCATCATTGATGCCTTTGTGTAAACCACCAATTCGAGTTCATTAACACCCACTTTCGGGTGCATTGGATTGACCAACGCTACAAAAATTTTTGACCCATCGGCTGCCGAAGTAAACGATTTGATGGTGGGTTTTGCCGTTTCAGTAACGGTAAGCGGGAAAGTGACATCGCCTTCCTTATCGACCAGGTGATTATGTACAGCCACATTCAATGTCCAGTTTCCTGCAGTGGATGGCATAATAAAAGTGGCAGAACAGGGGAATACATGATTCACAGGCTCTTCTTCCGGATTTTCAAAAGGGGCACTGTGTTGCATCATGCCCATATCCATCATAGGTGTAAGGTGGATATGTGCGTCTTCAATGCGTTTGCCGGAAACAGAATCTATCAGGTTGATGATAAGTGGGGTATAACCTGTTTTGATCGTGCCGGAGGCTGCCCAGATCTCTACTTTGGCAGCAGCGCCAGCGGCGTAGCCTTCGGCAATTTTAGAAAGACCTTGTAAGGGGTCGGTTTCCTTAAGATCGTTATTCGAGCAGGAGGCTGATAAGGTCAATGCGAGGATGACTGCCCCGAATCGGGCAGTAGTAAACAGTTTCATGTTCAGTTGTTAAAATTGATCAATAAAAGTGGGTCTGAACCTGTTGGTCCAGCAAATCAGGAGGCACTTGACTATTGATCAGCATCCGGGCGGATGAAAAATAGACGAACTATAATGGGAAGTATAAGGAATCATATTCCGTACCGGTATTCTTGCTCCGGAAAATACGGATATAGGCTTCACTGAAAGCAGAAAATAATGAAAGCTGGCACCCGGTGCGTCTTTGGAATAAGTGATCCCTTCCGGAATGGGCTGGCTTTTCTGTTCCTGTTCCATCTTCAGCTGTTTGAGGAGATAGCATTTCCCGTTACAGTGCAGCATGGGTTTGTCCTTGTTAACGCAGTACTTTTCTGCAATACGTTGCTGATTCACAAAAAACCATGCGGTCACCGAAGCCGCATAGATCGGCTGAACGGCGATGAGTACACTCAAAATCAATGCGATGGTTTTCTTCACGGCGTAAAGTTACACCATTACGTAGAAATAGATATGATTTAGGTCACATGCCAGAAAAGTTGGGTCAAAATCAACTTTCTGTCCATGGCCGTATATGCCTTTACTTTCCAAAAAGTTAGTAATGCTCTTCAGAGACATATAGTTGCCGGATGCATATTATAGGCCAACTTGCAGTAAAGCAATCTCATGGCCCAACTCAGCAAATCCCGCATTGAAGCATTCAGCGATGGCGTGATCGCGATCATCATCACGATCATGGTACTGGAGCTCCACATCCCTGAGCTGGGTCGCGAAGCCAGTGATCATGAACTTTGGGAAGCATTACTGCATGTACTGCCCAAACTCGGTGCTTACCTGCTCAGTTTTGTGATTGTAGCTATACTATGGATCAACCACCACAACCTTTTTGATAAGCTGCCGCATTCCACAGCAGCACTGGTCTGGTATAATGCATTTCTGCTTTTCGCGATGTCGTTGATCCCCTTGCCAACCGCTTTCCTTGCGGAAAACGTCAACCGTATACCAGCCACCATGTTCTATGGGCTGGTGATGTTCCTGAATGCATTTGCCTTCCTGCTGATGCGCCGCTATATCGAAAGCAAGGCAAAACTGATCCCCTATAGCAAGCATGTTCAGCAGAGTAACCTATTGTCTACCGGCCTGTATGCACTATCGGTACCGCTGGCATTGGCAAGTGTATACCTGAGTTATTTCATTTTTATCATCATACCGGTCTGGTATTTCCTGCCCGACCGGAGACTGAAGCAGGAGCGCGCCGGATAGCAGAGGGGGTTACTATCAATTAAAAATCAATGATTTACTTCATTCAACTTAACTATCTTTGATACAACCTTAACCTCTAACTGTCAAAAATGAAAATCGCAATCATCGGTTCCGGAAATGTAGGCGGCGCCCTGGCTCGCCAATGGGTCAATCATGGCCATCAGGTGTTGATCGGTGCCCGGTTCCCGTTGAGTGAAAAAAATATCCTGCTGGCCGCCGAGATCGGCGACCGCTTTACGCGCATACCCACAGCGGTGAAAGAAAGCGATGTGATCCTGATCTCCACCCCACCTGCTGCCATCCTGGAACTGGTTGCGGAAATGGGCGATGTCACCGGTAAGGTCCTGATCGATGCCACCAATGCGGTGCGCGAAACACCTGACCCCTATCCCACCGTATATCATTGTCTGACCGACCGCACCAAAGCGGAAGTCGTTAAATGTTTCAACAGCACAGGTTTCGAAAACATGCTGGATCCCGTTTATAAAGGAGAAGGGATTGATATGTTCATGGCTGGCGACAGTGAAAATGCAAAAGCAGTAGCAAAACAACTGGCGCTGGATTGTGGTTTCGGCAGCTGCATAGACTTTGGGAAAGGTGATAAAGTGGAGTTACTCGAAAAGTTTGCCCTCTCCTGGATCAATCTCGCGATCCTGCAGCGAATGGGTCGTAACGTAGCGTTCCGGCTGGTAAAACGCTGAAAAAAATTTCCGCGGCGTTGATTGAATTGCAGTTACCTGATTTCCGGTCTTCAGGTTAGCAGCTTGATTTGCTTTGCAGCATTAAGCCGCCCGGCGCATGGCGCGGATCAGTTTCCTGTTCCGGCGGTCGGCCCTTGCATTCTGGAGAGAGATCACGGCCCAAATGGCAGCGGGAAGCCAGCCGATCAGGGTACACTGCAGGATCAGGCAGATAATGCCGGTGAGGATGCGTCCACGGAGCAGGAACGACAGGAAGGGGAAGAGTATAGCAATGAGTGTCATAATGCAAAAATTATCATTTCTGCTGATTCCGGGAAACGGGAAATGACCATTGGCGGGAATTTCCGGTGAAAGCGGGCTGGCCATCGGTAAATTCTGGCGGTAAGGTACCATACAACGGGGTGTTGCCCCGAAATGTCATCTCAGTTCTTTTCCCTACCTTCACCCCCGCAACACACCGAATTATGATTTCCTGAGCCGGGACCGCTCCCATTGTTAGCGCTCCCAACCCATCTTCAACAACAAGCCCTTTTCCCTGAGGAAAAGTGACATGCCTGTACAGGCGGTTTATCTATTTTCAAAACTGAAGTTCACGGAACGAACCCCGAAGCGGTATCCGGTAAGCCGTAACTTCACCAACCACTCAACATGACGCAACCCAATAAACCCTCCTGGATCCAACTGATCCGTCAATCACTAAAAGGCGGGGAACACGATTATACACAAGGCCCCATCCGGCAGGCCATCTTCCTGCTGGCCATACCCATGATCCTGGAACTCTGTCTCGAATCCGTATTCGCCGTGGTGGATATGTTCTTCGTTGGACATCTCCCCAACAGTAAAAATGCTGTAGCCACAGTAGGCCTCACCGAATCTGTTATCTCTCTGGTGTTTTCACTGGCGATCGGTCTCAGTACCGCCGCCACAGCCATGGTATCGCGACGTATCGGAGAAAAGAATCCCGAAGCCGCGGCAGAAGCTGGTGTACAAGCCATCATACTCTCTGCACTTGCTGCTGTCATTATCAGCATTGCAGGCGTGACTTTCGCACCCGATATCCTCAAACTCATGGGTGCCCAACCCGACGTGATCGCCGAAGGCACCCCCTTTACGCGCATATTGCTGGGCGGTAGCACGGTTATAGTCATGATCTTCCTGATCAACGGGATCTTCCGCGGCGCCGGCGATGCCGCCATGGCCATGCGCAGCCTCTGGCTCGCCAGTCTTATCAATATTGTATTCTGCCCTATACTCATTTACGGTGTGGGCTCCTGGGAGGGCTATGGTCTCAAAGGCGCCGCTATTGCCACTACAATTGGCAGGGGTACCGGTGTAGTCTACCAATGCTGGCATCTCTTCCGCGGAAAAGGGAATATCCGCTTTAAACGAAGTCACCTGAAACTCGATCTGCCACTCATGGGCCACCTCCTCAATATCGCCTGGCCGGCCACCCTACAGTTCCTGATCTCTTCCGGCAGCTGGATCGTACTGGCCTGGGTGGTATCCACTACCGGTGGCACAACAGCATCGGCAGGATACCAGATCGCTATACGGAATGTGGTCTTTTTCATACTGCCCGCATGGGGACTCAGTAACGCAGCAGCTACGCTTGTGGGACAAAACCTCGGTGCCAAACAACCCGACCGCGCTGAAAAAAGTGTCTGGCTCTCCGCACGCTATAACGCCTACTTCATGGGTTTTGTAACAATACTGTTCGTATTCTTTGCCGGGCCGATCGTCCGTATCTTCTCCAACGATACGGAAGTTCAGGATATCGCCGCACAAGCACTGCGCATTATCGGATACGGTTATGTGTTTTACGGGATCGGCATGGTCATGATCCAGGCACTGAACGGGTCCGGTGATACCCGAACCCCAACCTGGATCAGCTTCTTCGGATTCTGGCTCTTCCAGATACCACTGGCAGTCCTGCTGGCAAAAGGAATGGGCTGGGGCCCGGAAGGAAGTTTTGTAGCCATCCCCGCTGCCGAAACCGTCATGGCTTTGGTAGCCTGGTATTATTTCAGGAAAGGGAAATGGAAACTAAAACAGATTTGATGATGTGGAAATACAAATGTGATGATGTGAAAATGTGGAGATATCGAGATGTGATGATGTGAAAATGTGGAGATGTGGAGATAAAAGAAGTCAAAAGTGTAGATTTCAGCATGTATGTTTATTTCTGTAACTTAGAAACAGTAAAGTATTCATTTCCACATTATCACATCTCCACATCTTCACATTACCATGATTCCGAATAATTCCATAAGGCAAATTCTGTTCCTGCTGCTGATTCTCCTGATCGGAGTTATCCTGTTCCTGGAACTGAACGTATTCCTGCCTGCATTACTGGGAGCATACACTTTATACATCCTGCTGCGCAACAGTTACCAGAAACTGGTACATACCCGAAAATGGAAGCCGGGACTGGCTGCGGGACTTCTCATGCTGCTCTCCTTCATTGTAATCATGCTGCCCATCCTGCTGCTGATCAACATGCTCTCCGCTAAAGTGAGCTTCGCTGTTCAGCATTCCACCGATGTGCTCACCCGTATTGAAACATTTATTCACCAATATGAACAGGAATACGGTTTCGAGATCCTCAACCAGCAGAATATCGCCAAACTATCCGGAATGGCAGCCAATTCCCTCCCCTCCATTCTGGGCGCTACCATCAGTACGCTCACTACCATCGTATTCATGAATTTCATCCTGTTCTTCATGCTCACCCAGGGCCGGAAAATGGAAGCCGGATTCTATACCGCTGTTCCCCTGCATAATGATAATATCCACCTGCTGCGCACAGAACTGAATAAACTGGTATTCTCCAATGCCGTAGGTATTCCGCTGATCGCCGTGCTCCAGGGCATTGTGGCCCTGATCGGTTACTGGATCATCGGGGTGAATCAACCCATGTTCTGGTTTGTGGTAACCTGTATTGCCGCCATGCTTCCGGTAGTAGGTGCCGCCCTGGCCTATGTGCCCCTGGCCCTGCTGTTTTTTGCAGACGGAGATCCTACCCGGGGAGTGATCATGCTGATCTTCGGGTTCGGAGTGGTGGGATTGGTCGACAATATCTTCCGCTTCTGGCTGCAGAAAAAGATCGGGGATGTGCATCCGCTCATTACGGTATTCGGCGTGATCGTGGGTGTACAACTCTTCGGCTTCATCGGACTCATCTTCGGGCCGATACTGATATCATTATTCCTCCTGCTGGTAAAGGTTTATGCTAAAGAATTTTCAACAGAAACAAATTAACCACCAAGGCACAAAGACACTAAATTTCATATTCCTTATTATTCTTAGTGACTTAGTGACTTGGTGGTAAAAAAATAAAAAAAGCCCAATCATAGGGTACGAACCTAAATTGAGCTTTTAACCTTCAAACCATCTGAAGTATATGTCCAACCTAGCCGTTTAATAGTGTGGACTTTTCGAGATAGTCTTTTGTGGGATGGTAGATAAAGAATACCGAACCTCCCTTAATAGTCTGAATAATCTGTTTTGTTTCTTTTGCGGGTATCGCCGGACAACCAAAGCTTCTGCCGTTAAAGGGATTCCGTTTCAGGAAATTCGACCCAACATAACGGGAACCATGCACTACAATTTTCCGGTCATCGGCGCGGTCATTGATGCCATGCTCCTGTCCTTCAATGTTCAGGGCCAGGCCATGTCCGCCGAAATAGGTATTACGGGTAATATAAAAACCGAGGCTGCTTTTATGTGATTCCGGTTTATTGGAAAAAGAACGGGCATATTCTCCACCACTGTTCCGGCCATGGGCCACGAATGTCTGTGTAAGCAACTTATGCGCTTCCACATCCAGTACATAGAGCCTCCTGCGGCGGGAGCTCTGGCTGAAATCACAGATCGAGAGAATGCTTTTCTTGTAAATACGGCCTTCTTCGATCATTTTCTTGTAACCCTGCCAGGCATAGACAAAAGCTTTCTCACTAAGGCCACGGGCCTTAAGGTCCATCTCTTCATAAATGAGCTGGGCTTCTTCTACAATAATGTCTTTGGCAGATTTGATCAGATTGGCAGCGGGAGCTTCTGCAATCACCGGATTAGTGAAGAACGGCATTTTATTGCCTGGGTTCTCCGGGCGATTACCGGAGATCAGTACCGGGGCGATCAGCAACAGGCCTATCAGGCCAGTGGTGGATACGGATTTCAACGGGCGCATTTTACTAAGGGTTTTTCACAGATGCGTTACAATTCTAAAACGCACCTTGTTGGATTTTAGTATGGGTTATTAACGTACAATCCCCATGCCGGACCGCATTTTTTATTGTGTGATTTACATCAAGAAATCCACATTCAGCAGTTTTACCTAGTACATTTCCTATTGACGGATCCCCTTGATTTCCATCGGCTCATCGGCTAATCGGCTAATCGGCTCATTGGCTAATCGGCTCATCCATTAAATCATCCACGCCACCACCATCGCCAGCGCCCCTACCACCAGTCCCTGTACAATTTCCAGGCGACTGTGATCCGACACGATATTGCGGGCAGTGGTAACCAGTCCCGTAATAAGGACCGCAACAACCGGAAATACCATGGATGCGGCATCATCTGAATAGGAGAAAAGAAAGGAGAATACGAGCATGCCGCTGAGTGCCGTAGTATGCATGCTGATCTTGGAATTGATATTAATGATCCAGGCGCCACATACCCCAAAGAAACAGCCCTGGAGGAAGTTGATGAATTCGGGCGGACTGTCTGGCTGACGGCTCAGTACATACCAACCCCAGAAATAGAAGATGATGGCTGCTGCATATGGAATCAACCGCTCTTTGGTGGTGCGCAGGTACATACTGGGGATCAGCTTCAGCTGGTACATGAGGAATACTGCAAAGCCCGGTATAAAGGTCATATTGAAGAATACCGTAACCAGCCGTTGCAGTTTCAGCAGAGGTTCAAAACCGGCAAAGAGATAAGGATGTATATATAATAAGTAAGCGGTTACATAGACCGGAATGAAAATGGGATGGAACAGGTAGGAAAGCACCTGTGCCGGTATGCGCCAGCCGGCTGCCATACGGGGCTTTTCCGGAATAACAAGGGATGAATCAGGGATTTCAGTAGCCATACTCATAACTCTTTACGCAAACGGGCCACGGGAATATTGAGCTGCTCCCGGTATTTGGCCACCGTCCGCCTTGCAATATTATACCCTTTTTCCTGAAGCAGCTCGGTTAATCGCTCGTCACTGAGTGGTTTGCGCTTGCTTTCCCCCTCGATCAGGTCGCTCAGGATCTTTTTCACCTCACGGGTACTGACTTCTTCCCCGCTTTCGGTACTGAGCGATTCACTGAAGAAGAATTTCAGGCGGTAAGTACCGAACTCGGTCTGCACAAATTTGCTGTTGGCTACCCGGCTCACCGTAGAGATATCCAGATTGGTGCGCTCGGCAATGTCCTTGAGGATCATGGGCCGCAGGGAGGTTTCATCACCGGTCAGGAAAAATTCCTGCTGGTAGTCCATGATGGTGCCCATTACACTGGTGAGGGTATGCTGCCTTTGCTTGATGGCATCAATAAACCATTTAGCGGCGTCGATCTTCTGCTTGATAAAGAGCACGGCCTCTTTCTGCCGCTTGTCTTTCTTGCTGCCCCGTTCATAATCTTTCAGCATATCGCGGTAGCCTTCGCTGATGCGGAGATCCGGCGCATTGCGGGAATTGAGGGTCAGCTCCAGCTTACCCGCATTATTCAGGATGAAAAAGTCGGGGATCACATAACTCTCGGCATTGGAGCTTTCGCCATAATTGCCGCCTGGTTTAGGATTGAGCTTGATGATCAGCTGGATCACTTCCCGCAGGCCATCATCATCAATTCCCAGTCCACGCTGTATCTTCTCGTAATGTTTTTTGGTGAATTCATCGAAATACTGCTCGATCGCATCAATGGCAATATCCACTTTCTTTCCTTCGGCTTTCTGCCGCCGCAACTGCAGGAGCAAACATTCCTGGAGGTCACGGGCCGCAACACCTGCGGGATCAAAGCGCTGGATCTGCCGGATCATGGTTTCGAGCTCGGCTTCTGAACAATCAATATTCTGCCGGAAGGCCAGGTCGTCTACAATAGCACTGGTTTCCCGGCGCAGATAACCATCATCATCGATACTGCCGATGATCTGCTCGGCAATACGCTGTTCGCGGTCATCCATTTTCATGAGACCCAGCTGTTCCAGTAAATACTCGTGAAAAGAGGTTTCTGTGCGGTGTGGGCTTACTTTGTTCTCATCCTGCTCCCCATAATTATCATCGCGGAGCCGGTAATCGGCGATATCATCATCCCCATCCTGGACATAATCACTGATATCTATGTTGTCGTACTCCTCCTCGCTGCCTTCATTCTCATATTCCTCCTCCCCCGATTCGAACTCATCCTTGAGATCGTTGTTAAATTCATCTTCATGTGTATCTTCGGAGAGTTCAAGGGCCGGATTCTCTTCCATTTCTTCCTTGATCCGCTCGTCTAAAATAGCCGTCGGTACCTGCAGCAGTTTCATCAGCTGAATCTGCTGCGGGGAGAGTTTCTGGAGGAGTTTCTGGTGTAAGCCTTGACTTAAAGCCATGGTTTCGAGGGGTTTATGAGCGGATTTTTTGCTGATTTTCGTAAAAAACCCGCCCTTGCCACAAAAATCAGGCCGTAAATCTACGTTTTATTTAAAAAACTGTGGTGCAACGATTTATTAAAATTATTGTTGTGTGCCTTTTAGGGATTTCGGGAAACCTTAACGCACAGGTAATCAAACCTTTGCAGCCCAACCTTGCCGGGCGGGTACCCGCCCTTACCCTCCTGTCTGCACCGTACCGGATCAATACCCCAAAGGTTAAAGCCATTTCTTCTACTTCTGCCGTTTCTGTTGCACCCAAATTTTTCCAGCCACCTTCCCCGGCTTTACCGATCGCTCAAACACTTGCTCCGTTCTCTCCATCCCGGCTTCCCTTCTTCTGCCGGCAGGAATTCTATTTTGAAAAGAAAACCAATATCGCCCTGCGCTTCCGTCTGGGCAGCCTGGCTTATGCCAATAAACTGGAAGGGAAATAACCAAACTCCTGCGCTTTTGATCCATTCACCGATTTGCCGGATACGAATAACTCACAGTATTCTATATTCGTAATGTTAAGGCCCTGAAATGTTATATCCTGTAAAAACCACCTTACAATTGACCTGATCCAGGCCTCCATCAGTACCTCCTGATCACTCGCTCTGTTAAACAACTGTTCCCCTTTTTGTAATACCGGTGTATTCGCCGATTGAGCCTGATCCTGCCGACATTGTTTCCCTAATTTGTACGAATGTCTTTACGCATCCGCGAGCTTTCCCTGAAAGCTGACCGCCAAACACTGCTGGAAAATCAGTCAATCGATTTTCGCCCTGGTCTTATATATACAATAACCGGCTGTAACGGCTCCGGCAAAACCATGCTGCTCGATGCCATTGCCGAAGGATCACCGCGCTATACGGATACCATCATGTGGCAAGCCTATGACATAGATGCTTCGATGGTGGCCTATGCTGAACAAAGAGCCCGATTGTATAATAATATGACGGGTAATGATTACCTGCGCTTCCTGGGTGCTCAGTATGCAATATTGGCAGAAGACCTGCGCAGGGCATTCGGACTTCCCTTTGATTTGCCTACCGATAAACTTTCCTTTGGGCAGATGCGTCAACTCCAGATCATCGGCGCCCTTGCAGAAGACCGTCCGGTAACATTGATCGATGAGCCCTTTGCTGCCATGTGCGGACCAGCCCGCGCCACCCTGCAGGAAGCCCTGCGGAACTACGTTTCGCCCCAAAAGGTGATCATCCTGGCCATGGCCAATGAAGAAGAAGCCGCCGCATTCGGGGATGAAGTGTTGAAATTGGAAAATGGAAAACTGCTAAAAGTGAGTGGTGAGTAGCGAGTACGCACTACTCACTTACAATATATTCAAACTCCGCATCACCTCCGCCTTATGTGCCTTGCTGATGGGAATGATCTTCGGACCGAGATGGATCTTGCCATCGGTCAGGTTTTCGATCCGGTTCTTGTTAACGATAAAGGAACGGTGGGTTTTTACAAACTGGCGGTTCAGCTTGCCTTCAATATGCTTGAGGGTGCAAAGCACCAGGTGATTGCCTTTTTCAGTTACGATCTTCACATAATCATCCACCACTTCCACATACAGGATGGAGTTAAATGCGATCTTGATGAGTTTACCTTCTGTACGGATAAAGATCTCTTCCGGATCACCGGAGCCGACTGCAGGTTTTTTGGCATCAAAACGCTCCAGCTTTTCTATCGCTTCCTTGAATCGCGGATAAAGCACCGGCTTCTTGAGGAAGTCGACCACCTTGTATTCAAATGCCAGATACGCATATTGGGTCTTGGAAGAAAACAGGATCACATAAGGACTGTAATCCAGCTTATCGAGTAGTTCAAAGCCATTGATCCCGGGCATTTCCACGTCCAGGAAGATCAGATCGGTGGGATATTGGGTCAGAAAATCGAGTGCTTTTTCAGGCTCCGCAAACTGATTCTGCAGGATCAGCTCCGGGGTTTTCTGGCAATAATGGGCAATCACACCGGCAGACAGGGGATCATCGTCTACAATAATACATTTGTACATAAACTGCCTTTTTCACTATCTATTGATAACGATAAACTTATGCTTTTATTTTAAGTAATTCCCAATACCGCAGAGCTGACTTAAAACAATCTAAATGTTTTCTCTTAGCATAAATTGCAGTAATTACCGAAAATCAATAGCGGGAAGAAAGCAAGTAACGGGCGTCGGGATCCCGGCGGAAATGATAGATCAGGGAAAGTTCCACACTCCTGCTTTTCAGTGCACCCATTCCGCCATTCCAGATTGATGTATAAACATCATAACTGATGCCGGCCTGGATATTATCCCACTGCAAGCCGATATATGGATAAAAAGCATCTTCCCAGCGGTACCAGGCTCCGGCAAAAAGCGTACGGTCCTGATCGTCCATCCCGAGGGGATAGCCAAAAGTGCCGCCAACTGATAACACATTTGCAACACCCTGATGCATATACATGCCGCTCAGCTGGAACTGCTGACCGCCACCACTCCGGATCCCGATTCCGGCATGGACTGCAGTCCGCAGCGACAAACGGTTCAGCTGGTCTTCAAAAAAAGTCTGCCGGGGTTTGGTAAGGTGATACACGGAAGTACCCAGATAGGCATTCACCAGATCATTATTATAGGTATATAATGCCCCGAAGTTGAAATCGAAATAGTGTATGGAAGAATTCGCAGGCAATTCTCCTGCAGGAAGCGTCATATCGAAGCCGCCACTGGTGAACTGGCTGGCAAAACTGAGTTTGTTGAAATCAATGAACCGGTTGGCATAGGTTGCCTGAAAACCGAGGCCCAGTTGCTGTTCATCGTTTTCATCCAGTGTAATATGATAGGCCGTGGACACACTGAGGTAATTGGAACGATACGCTCCTGCTGAAGACTGGTCGGTTAATGCCAGCAAACCTGCTGCCCAGTTGCTGCGTTCATCCGCAGCCCTGAACAGTTTGGTATCCCAGGAAACCGTTGCGGTACGGAACAGGTTACCACTGCCCAGCGACTGCTGGCGGAAATTGGTGGCAATGCGGTGCTCTCCGTCAAAAGAACCGGTATTCGCCGGATTCTGGGTAAGCGGCGAGGCAAAATACTGGGAGAAATGCGGGTCCTGCGCAAGAAGCAGTTGCTGTGCGGCCAGTATAAACAAAAGGAGTAAAATTCGTTTCATGTGTTAACGTATTAGCAGGGCCGATCCGTTTCTTTTTACAGGTTTTCCATCGATATCGGTACCGGCTGCCACCCATACATAGGTTTCCATGGGTTGCATGACCCCTTTCCAACTGCCATCCCAGCCTGATGCCGGAGCAGCACTGTTCGTTTCAAATACCAGGTTGCCCCAGCGGTTATAGACACGGAAATACTGCAGGTTACTTATACCCACCAGGATCGGATAGAGTCGGTCGTTCCTGCCATCACCATTCGGGGTAAATGCTGTAGGTACATAAATTTCACGTTCCTGGAAGAGCCGGACCAGTACCGTATCCACCGTAACACAACCTGTTGCAGAAGTAAGGGAAACCGTATAGGTCTGCGGTGCCTGAATGATTGCAACAGGAGCTGCAATGAAGGGGCTGTTCAATCCGCTTGCGGGCGACCAGCTGTACTGGCTGGCAAAATTCCGGGCTTGCAACTGCAGGGGTTTGCCGGCAATGGCATTCACCGCCTCATAGCGGATACCTGCCCTCGGCTGCTCAACTGTAATGAGTTGCGTTTTGCTTACCGGTGCAAAGGGACAGGCTGTGGAAGCTGCACTGAGGCGCACCATATACGTGCCACCCTTTGTAAAATTATGGTTCACGGATGCGGATGAGTATACTGATCCATCACCCATGCTCCAGGAATAGTTTACCTGATCACCAGGATCTGTTACGGTAAGGTTGGTGAAAGAAGATGCCGAACCTGCACATTTCACCAATACGGCAAAATCAGGTTGCGGCACTTCGATCACTGCAAGAACTACAGTGTTGGGTGCATAGGCACTGCATCCGGCGGCATTAAATGCCCTCACCGAATAGGTTCCTGCTTCACTGGCGTCATAGGTTGCGCTTGTTGCGCCTGTAATGAGTTGTCCGTTCAGGTACCATTCATAGCTGGTGCCTCCTGAAGCGCTTAAAGTGGTATATACGCCACGGCAGATCTTGGTTACTGCCGGTGGAGTGAGTACTGCAACCGGAAGAGTGGAAATTGATACTGTTACGGGTGAAGAAACTGCTGTACATCCATTCGAGCTGGTGACCTGCAACGTATAGCTCCCGCCAAGGGATACCGTTATTGAAGCATTGACCGCTCCGGCTACTGCTGTACCATTCCGGTACCATTGCAACGTGGCAACTGTACCACTTCCTGCGGATACCTGTGCCTGGATTTGAGCGGCAGTACCATTGCAGATGCCAACAACAGTACCTCCGGGAAAATTGACCGAAGGAAGTGCATTGATAGTGAGTGGGGTGCCTGCAGAAACCTGGCTGCAGCCATTGCTGTTGGTAATCCTGACCGCGTATGTACCGGCTGTTCCCGTTGTATAACCGGAAGCGGTTGCTCCGGTCACCGGATTGCCATCCTGTAACCATTGGTACTGCAGCGCGCCGCCTGCATTGGGGGTAACTACCGCGCTGAATGTATAAGACGACCCGGCACAGACACTTACAGGAGCTGCACTGTTCAATGCCACCTGGGGCAGGACATTAACAGTAATTGTCCATACGCTGGAGCTGTCTGTACATCCGAATATATTAGTGAGATAGGCTTTATAGTTACCGCTTTGTGTTACCACCAGCGAAGCCGTTGTTGCACCTGAAAGAACGGCGCCATTCCGGTACCAGCTATAGGCATAGCCCGGCTTTGCCTGCAGTTGTACGGATTGTCCGGCGCAGAACTGCAAGGGACCTGCTGCTGTTACTGCCGTATCAATATTATGCACACCAACGGCAATACTATCGGTACAGGCCTGTACACCATCACTGGTATGGAGATAATATTTTACAGCGGCCTGAGGGTTTACGAGCACAAAGGATCCTGTGGCACCTGTGCTCCACTGATAGGTATATGAAGGCTGGGTATATGCATTCAGGGTCAGCGCGCCATTCCTACACACCATAGTATCCTTCTGGAGAATATCAGCATTAACCAGTGAAACATACACTGAATCTCGGTTGCTGCACACTGCCGAACCGGTAACATCTACATAATATTTACCGGAGCTATTCACTGTAATGGTTTGTGAAGTAGCACCTGTATTCCAGGCATAAGCCGCAAACCCGGCACCGGCATCGAGTTGAACAGCAGTGCCGCAATATTTTACCGTATCCGGCAAAGAAGGCTGCGGCAGGTCGAGTACAGTTAGTTGAACACTGTCGCGGCAGCTGCCCACACCATCGGAAACCTGCAGGAAATATTTTGTGGTTACCAGTGGGGAAACCGTAATGGCTGTTGCCGTACTGCCGGTAGACCAACTGTATTGCAGTCCCGGGGCAGTTACTGCCCTTAACTGAACAGATGCATTCTTGCAGATCGTGGTATCCTGCTGGAGGATATCCGACCGTACCAATGAAACATATACTGAATCCTTTGCTGTGCAGCCAATGGAATTGGCCGCATTGACAGAATACTTGCCGCTGGTATGGACAGTAATTTTTTGGGTGGCGGCACCGGTATTCCAGCTGTAGTTTGCCGCACCTGCCCCGGCGTCCAGTTCAACGCTGTCGCCGCAAACTTTTAGCGTATCAGGTAACACCAGGGTGGGCAGTTCGGGGATGATCAGCTTAACACTGTCGGTACAGGTTGTTATACCATCAGAAACCGTTACGTAGTAGGTGGTGGATTGTCCGGGGCTAACTGTAATCTTATTGGTGGTTTCCCCGGTAGACCAATGTACGGTAACCGGATTATTCATTCTGTAAAAGCGGAAAAGCAGGTCACCTTCATTATCACTGTAAACAGCCTCTGAGAAATTCAACTGATAACTCAGCCCTGAAGTAATGAAATTGTATTCATAGTTATGATCCGGTCGGTAGGTATCAAGTGTAGGACGTATCGCAGCACCATTCAGCAAAAAAGCCGCAGGTGCATCTGGTGGTGTCAGCCAGGATTTTACAGCTGTATTCGTTGAACTATTATATTGATATGCTGCATCCAGCCGGTTGACAGGCCAGGTAATGGCTGATACAGGTCTCCAGTTGCCTTCCACGGTCATGCGGACCCTGGCATCCGGAACGGTACCAAGTGCAATCATCCAGCCATTCTTCATGCTCTTCAGTGTCTGATATCGGAACTGCCCTGTCAAAAACGCTGTATCTATACTCAATTCTACAACAGCACCCTTGCAGATCAGGGTATCATTTTGCAGGATATCAGCCTTTACCATTGAAACATAAACGGAGTCTTCCCCAACACATCCCGCTGTATTAAATACTTTTACTTTATAGCGGCCAACTGAAGCCACCTGTATTGTAGCCGAGGCTGAAGCTGTATTCCAGCTGTAACTGTTGAAACCGGAACCGGCATCCAGCGTTGCCAGATCACCACAAACGCGCAGGGTATCCGGCAGTGGTGAAAAAGCAAAACTGCGTGCCAGATATCCCACAACATGATCGTAACTGGTGGCATCATTATTACTTAAACTCAGGCTGCCGGCTGTAAAGGCCGGACTCTTGAAGGAAGCAGCCATATAGATACCGCAGGCTGTTGCCGCAACACCAGCCATCTGGTCTTCAGCAATACCACCGGCCCGCTGACTCCAGCCAGGCGTGCCTGTACTGTCGTATTGCACGAGAAAAATATCGGAAAGCCCGCTGTTGGCCAGCGATTGATTAAACTGGATGGCAGTATTCAGGTAGTATCCGCCTGCAATAACCTGGTTGGGAGAGATGATACTCAGGTCGGTTCCGAAACTGCCGACATCGTTGCCTGCTTTCTGCATCCAGGAATTTTGTCCACTGCTGTCGAACCTTGCCAGGTAAAACTGTTCACTGCCCAGGGGATTTGCCAATGCATGGGAGGCACTGACCAGAGATGCGCTTTTGAAAGATCCCGTCAGCCAGCTGTTTCCGAGACTATCGGTTTCCATATCCGTTACCAGGTCATTATCTGTACCACTGATCACCCGGGCCCATAATGCATTTGCGGAGGGGTCAAATTTGACCAGAAATATATCAAACTTGCCTGCAGCAGCAGGACCAGGAATGGTGTAGGAACCAAATGTAAGCGAGCTGCTGTTGATATTTCCGGCGAGATATATATTACCAGCCCGGTCGCGGGAAGGGGCAATACCCTGGTCTACCCTGCCAATACCTGAACTGCCGAATACTTTTGCCCAATTAACCGTACCGGAGGAATCATACTCGGCCAGAAAAACAGGGCTGAAACTGGGTTTCAATAATGTAATATTCCCGAACTGGAGGCTGCTGCTCTGGAAATAACCGGTGAACAGGATACGACGGCCATCGCTATAGAGCTTTCCTGCGTAATCATCTGTTGGCCCTGCGGGATTTCTTGCCCAGATCACCGAACCGGATGTATTGAGCCGAATCAGGAAAATTTCGTTGGTGTTCACCAGCGTATTGGGCAGGATTCCCGAACCGTAATTGAATGCTGTACCCTTGAACTGGCCGCTGAAATAAATATTATTCAGTGTGTCTGACAGAATTTGTACCGCCTGGTCATCGCCATCGCTACCCATTTGCCGGCTCCATTGGAATTGCCCGGATGCATTATACTTGATGAGCAGCAGATCGGTTCCACCATAACTGGTATAGGTATTGGCGTCAATGCCTACCGTTCCGCTGAATTGAACAGTAACATAAACATTACCCAGTTGGTCTGCAGTTATAGAACGGGCATTCTCTGCCAGTATGGGGTTTGATTTCTGGAGCCATTGCCATGCAGGCTGCTGGGCTGCTGCAGGAGTATCCAATCCGGCCAGTAACAGGCCCAGGATGAAGGTTTTGACTATGAGGCTGAGGCGGTGCATAAGGTCAGAGTTTTTTGATAATGACTTTCCGCCCGTCATCCGCCCAATCCATTTCAAGTAAAGATTCATAGCCTTTCAGCTGGTCTACCGTAATCACGATATCTTTTTGCTGCCGGTTGATCTTTTTAACCTCAGGGAGGTAAGCATGGTATGTACCAGGAGGCACCTGCAATTCAAATGAACCCCCGTTTGTGGTAAATGTGGTGAATTCCTTGCCTGCTGCATCTACAAGGATAACCTTGATGCCATCCATCAGCCGCTCCGACTCGTCATATTTTTTAGGCGGAAACTTTACGATGCCTTTTATCGTATACTGGGGCGGTACGCCCAACTGGATACGGGTATTCTTATCGATCGTATATGTATGTTCAAGATAATGCTGCGTGTTGCGGGTGCCGTAGATCACACTTACTTTATGCAGTTCACGGGTTACTTTCTGGATCTGGATCATGCCATTATTGTCTGTAACCAGGGTGAGGTCATCGAAGCGGACCATTACACCGGCGACCCAGTTTTCCCCTGCTTCGCGGATTCCATTATTATTCCGGTCTTCAAAAAGCTGGATTGTTACTCTGGCGCGGCGGTCTTCGGCTTTTTCCCATGAAAATACTTTTCTTACACCCGCTCTCACCTGAACAGTGGAAGGGCTGCTGCCATATTTAAAATAGTAACCTTCTGCATGCGCACTTAACCCTTTCCCCAGATCAATACTGAATGCCTGGTTGATATTATAGATATTCCCAACGGTGATGGCATTCTGGATCAGTCCGGCAGTAGTCTGGACATTCAGCTTCTTGAAAATGGTTTTCTGGAAAGAAAGATTGAAAGACCTGTTATAGTATTCCTTGGCTGTGTCTTTCAGGTTGGTAAGGTCAGTAATGTAATTCGGGCCCCGCTGGATACTGGCATCCAGGATCAGGTTGAAAAAGCCCAGGCTGCCGGAAAGCTGGTAAGAGGATTTCTGCCTGGTTCCGGAATACAGGTTCTTGGCCTGATACTGGCCGGCATCGAGGTCAAAATTGTAATGCAACCAGTTGGCATGGCCATAAACCCCTGTACTCAGGCGGTATGCTTTACCGGTAACCGGTTTCTGGGGAACCGGATCGAAACTGTAAAGCTGTGCCTGCCGGAGATAATAAGGACGTACATAGAACTGGTTGTTCTCTACGATCCGGGAAAAATTCAGTTCGTGGGTTTCATAATCATAGTAAAAACGGCCCACCATCGCTACCGGAGTATAGGCGGGGTGGTCTGTTGTGTTTTTCTGTACCCGGTAAGAAAGCGTATTCTGTTCAGTAAGGGAATAAGATACATATCCGGAAAGGATCGTGGTAGCCTGGAGTTGACCCGCATAATTTCTCGAACCTCTGGTCAGCTGGCCATAGTATTTCCATTTACCGTTGAGTTTTGAATACTCTGTCTTCACAATATATCCGGGAAGACTGGAATCACTTTGCTGGAAATGGAAGCTTTCCATGCTCACACCCACCGTTGCAGACAGGGATTCGGTTTCAGAAAGCTTTACCGAGTAAGATCCGAAATGAAGGTGGCCTTTGCTGGATGATTCCGGGCGGACAAAGTAATTGCTGCTCATTTCAAGCTGCGAATTTGCGTCTGGGTTCTTTGTGGTAAACCGGGCAGAAAACTGCTTCGCGCCCTGTTTGCTGTCAAAAGGACGCAACAGGTTCACTTCCTGATCCACCGCCCACACTTCCATCTGGTTGTTCTTATCCTCGTCATAATATTGCTTGAACTTCACCCCCCGGCCAAACAGGTTCAGTTCATGATTATCATAGATATTACCAGCAGAAAGTTCGATCTGCTCGCCCCGGTAAGTAAGTGAAGTGCCGGTTAAAGTACGGAAGCGTTGCTTATTGAATTCCTGATAATAGGCACTGAAGCCGATACCTGTCTCTTTCGCACCCAGGATCCGTGCAAGGCGCACATCATGTGAAAACAAGTCACGGTTGTTCTGGGAAAAATTATACTCAGCAACCAGGTTATTGGTAGGGATATAGGTTTCATCCAATCCCTTGTAGGTGGCTTTGTTGAACATCCAGCGGGGAGCAAATGTGAAAAATCCCAACTGCTCGTCATCCAGTGATTTCATATAAACTGTAAACGAACGGCTGCCCTGCCATTGTTCTGAAACCGCCTGAGTAACCAGGAACCTGATATTGATGACTGTATCATGTGCCGGAAGCAGGATTTCCCCGGAATGCTGGGGGCTCATTTTTATGGCACTGAAACGCTCATTACTTAATTCAAACTTCACCCGCTTTGTTTCCGGCAGCAGGTTTTTGAAAAGCACCGGAACTTCAAACTCCCGCATTTCATTACGGATGAGGATATTCTCCTGGAGTGTGGTGATTACAAACTGGCGGTCAATACCATCATAGACTTCAACGTTGAATTCCAGCAGTTTTTTATCTGTAGAATCGTACTCGTTGATCATTTCAAAGTATACGGTATAGATACCGTTTACACGTGCATTTACATTGATCAGTTTAAAACCGATGGCAATGCTGTCTCCTGATTGGAGAAAATAGGTCTTCTCTGCACTGGAAATATGGCGGAAATAGGGGTTTGCCAGAAGCTGGAAACGGAATTTGATGGGATCGTCACTCGTATTCACCACATTTACGGAATGGCCGAATGTTTCCATTGGTCGCACCATTACAGAAGCAGCAGCAGCCCGCACGTTCACATCTTCTGTACGTCCCCTGGTACTTCCTGTACCAGGCTTATACTGGGCAAACAATGGAACTGCGTTCTGCTGGATCAGCAGAAACAAGACAATTCTTAATATCGTGGCGTAAGCTTTCACTGCAAAAGTTCTGTTACAATTGCGGTCGTCAATGGAATAAAAACTGGAATTGTGGTACGGATTTTCGAAGGAAGAATTGGAGGGAATCAGGACGCTAAAATAATAGCCAAAAAGGCTAAAAAGGATTTTTTCGGGTTTTTGTAAGGCGTGGGACGGCGAATGACTGATTATTCCCGGAGTTTGGACTGAATCCCCGAATTCCTGCTAAAGGGGTCTTGACAGTTTGAAAAAGCAAGCCATCAGGCCTGCGTAAGGATCACTCTGAAAACGGCTCCCGGATTCCCGGCGCCTTGTATTATAACCCGGCAACAGCAGGCATGCTCAGCTGGCCGGATATTCAAAAAAAACGGCAAGAGTTTCAGAACACCATCTACATTATTATATATATACCTGAAAAATGCTCCGCCAGAACTTTGAAAAATTATTTTAGGGTTTTCAGTACTGCCCAATGGATATGAATCACCGGTTTTTGGAACAAAGGGGCAGGAGTTTGACATTCCGGGAAAATCACGAAAATCGGACTATTGCAGGAATTCAGATTGTTTTCCACTTTTACACCGTCAACGCACACAAATCCGTTCCCCACTATCCTCCGCGAACAGCCAGTCTCTCAAATCCTTTTTTGCTTCCTGTATCAACCGCAGCATCCAATCCTGCAGAACAGCCGGTCCGCATATCCGTACGCTGTGTTTAATTTAAATTTTCAATAAACAAACAAAACAAACAAAATGAAAAAAGGATTCTCTCTGAAAGCTCTGGCCCTGGCTGTAGGTGCCGCTTTCCTGTTCAACGCTAATGCTTCTGCCCAAACTGCCCTGCAGACTGGTAATGGTGATGTTACCCTGGAACTGGATCTCCAGAACGTTCTGGAATTCAACATCCTGGTTGACAAGACTACCATGACTTTCAACACTGTTGCCGAGTATGCTAACGGTTTCGACCAGAACGCTGCTGCCCAGTTCAAAGTATCCAGCAACCTCCGTTACAAGATCACCGTTAAATCTAACGGTACTGAATTCGCCAAAGTTGGCGGTGGTGCTACCGGTATTCCCCTTTCTGTAATGCAGATCAAGAGCTATGAGAACTCTGATGCAGCCACTGGTGCAGCTTCTTATATCACCCTGACTACTGCCAACCAGGAGATCTTCAACTCTGCCACTGGTTCTATCGACCGTACTTACGGTATCAATTACAAGGCTACTCCCTCTGTAACTGGTTCTGCCGCTGGTAACGAGTTCCTGGAGCGCCCCACAGGTGTTTACAGCACAACCCTCACTTATACTGCTACCCAGTACTAAGTGTTAACCTATACAACGGTACGCAACATGGCTTGCGTACCGTTGTTATTTTAAAACCTTACGATCATGAAACGATTACCGCTTACCCTCCTCTTCACCCTCCTGATTTCAGCCGCCTTTTCCCAGGGTGGCCTCCAGGTAGCTCCCGGAAAGGTTTTTTTCCATCAGGGACAGGGTCAACTCTCCTCCAAATCGGTTTCCGTTACCAATACCAGTACGCAGACGATAACAGTAAACTGCAGCTTTGCAGACTGGGTCCGCGATTCTGCCGGTAATAAAATTTATGCCGACCCCGGCACCTATAAACACAGCAACAGCAAATACCTGAAGGTATTCCCCGCTACTGCCACTATCAAACCCGGCGAATCCGCCAGTTTTGAAGTGAGTCTTTTGCTTCCCGAAAATGGCGATACCGCCGTAACAAATTCCATGCTTTTCATCACCCAGGTGGATGAAAAGAAACTGGAAGACCCTAACGTGAAGAAAAAAGAAGCCTTCATGAAATTCCTGATCCAGATGGGGATACATATATATAATGAACCCCCCCAGATCCAGTATAAAAATATTGATATTGTTCAGGTACGTCAGGAAAATGACACCCTCCAGGATTATAAATACAATACGGTAAAGAAAAAATACGATACGCTGCACCAGGTAGTGCGTAATATTGAAGCTGTGATCCATAATAACGGCGACCTGATCTGTGAAGGCCAGGTACGGTTTGAACTCACAGATAAAGCCACCCAGAAAGAAATCAAACTCGAACCCGTAGGATTCAACAGCCTTCCCGGCGACCGGCTGGTGATGCGCATGGTTCTTGGCGATAAAGTGCCAAAAGGAAAATACTTTGTGGTAACCCTTCTGGATTTTGGCATGGACCAGCCCCTCAAAGTTGCTGAATCAGAAATAGACATTTTTTAAGTAGGATTGTGAAAAGACTATTGCCCATAATACTATTTGCAATTACCCTGATGGTTTCTGTCAGGAGTGATGCGCAGAGTATTGTAAACAATAACATAACCACAAACCTGAACTATTATACAGTAGCCCTGTTCAAAAGCGGAGTCACTCCTGCCGATTACTATATAGAACTCACCAACCTGCAGGATAATAAAGATTATACGATCCAGGTAAGAGGATCTACAAACAACGGTTCATCCACACAGGGCTATCTTGCTTCACTGAGCGGAACCAACTACTGGTTGCCCATGAATAATGCCCAGGTGCAGTATAAAAGTATCGTCAATAACAGCAGGGCCAATGGCCAGCCTACCACGATCAGCAGCCAGCTGACAGCCCCTACTGGCATTACCTACTATAGTTCCAGTTCTTCTCCGGCAAATAACAACAGGCCGGTTCTGGTAAAATTCAGGACTGTATCCGCACAGCGATCGGGAGATGTTTATCGCATTTACCTGAATATCTCAGGTATTCCGAACCTTTGTGTACGTGGAGATGAAACCGCTGATGGATTTAATTATGTCGGCACAATAACATTCGACCTCTGGGAAGCCTCTGCCGGCGGCAGCAACTGGAGTAGCAAAGACAACGAAACCGATAATATCAGCATCAATGTAAAAGACGGGATAGAATTCACCCCGCTGGTGTCGACCGTAACACTGGCTGCAGGCCCCGGAAATACAACAGCCATCACCAGGGATATCAGTAACCAGTTCCGCCTTTCCAGTAATGAACCCGTTTCACTTACCGTAAAGGCAAAATCGGCAAACCTTACTTATGGCGTATACAGTATCCCGGTCAGCAATTTCAGTGTACAGCTGCTGAATACGACTTCTGCCGGCACCATCTATCTTCCCATTTACCAGAACCTTAGTGCTGTTACGGATGTTTACCTTGCGGCTACGATTGCCCGGTACCTGGACAATAATATTTCGGTTTCTTACCGGCTGGCCAATCCCTCCACTGCCCTTGCAGGGAAGCCATCCGGAAAATATACTGTTGTACTCACTTATGTGGTTACCCAGTATTAGCAGTTTCTGCCGGGCCTAAGCAATTATACCTAGCCTTTAGAATTCATGATTCTGTAGATTTGTTAAAATACTGATATGTACGGTATCGTCAATAAAGCCATCCAGGAACTCGTTATAAGTCAATTCGGCACAGTCGTTTGGGAAAACGTGAAACGAAGAAGCGGCATTGAAGCGGATTTCTTTATCAGCAACCAGCCATACGATGATTCCGTAACCTATAATCTGGCAGGTGCAGTAAGTGCGGAAACGGGAGTACCCCTTTCCGATATATTGATCGCATTTGGTGAATTCTGGGTATTGAATACCGGAAAGGAAAAATACGGCAGCCTCATGGAAGCCGGGGGAGAGAATCTCCGCGATTTTCTGATCAACCTGCCCAATTTCCACAGCAGGGTAATGTTGATCTATCCAAAGCTTACCCCTCCTGAATTCAGGGTGACCGATATCAGCGAAAATTCATTGCATTTGCATTATATTTCGAAAAGACCCGGGTTGCAGGAATTTGTGCGCGGACTGCTCCAGGGCCTGGGTAAGCTCTATCAGGTACCTGTGCAGATCGAGTTGCTCCAGAGCCGTCCCGATCAGGATCATGAGGTCTTTAAAATAGCATGGTAAGCCATTTTGGATCTTCTTCAGTTAAATAGCAACCAGACCAACCGGTTATTCCCCTTTCACTTTGTGATCGACCAGGAACTCCGGATCCGCGCAGCGGGCAAAAGCCTGTTAAAGCTGTTGCCGGAATGTATCGGCATATCTTTCTCCGATTGTTTTCACCTTGCCCGGCCGCAACTTTCCAGTATTTCATTCCAGGAATTCAGTCAATTGAATGAGCTGCTGATCATAGAAAGCAATGGTCAGGAGCCCTTTGTGCTGCGCGGCCAGTTTGAAACCATCGCTGACAATACTGCGCTTTTCTTTGCGGGAACCCCCTGGTTCAACAGCATGGATGCGGTGAAAGCCAGAAAACTCAGCCTCAACGATTTTGCGATCAACGATCCCATGATCGACCTGCTCCATGTGCTCCGTACGGAAGCTATTGTAAGCAATGATGTAAAAGAACTGCTGGAACAGGTGAATAAGCAGAAGAATGAAGCGCACACCATGGCCCAGCGCCTGTCGAGCCTCATCACCAACCTGCAATCGGGTATCCTGCTGGAAGATGAAAACCGAAGGATCGTACTCACGAATAAAACCTTCTGCAACCTGTTCGGAATCCCTGTTGACCCGGCAATGATGGTGGGCATGGACTGTTCCGACTCAGCAGAGCAATCCAAACACCTCTTTAAAGATCCCTGGAGCTTTGTCCGCAATATCAACCGCATGCTCCGCGAGCGCAAACAGGTTACCGGAGAGATCCTGGAACTGACCGACGGCCGCTTTTTCCAGCGCGATTATATCCCCATGTTTGTGGATGATGTATACCGGGGACACCTCTGGCAATACACCGATATCTCGGAACGGATCCGCCAGCAAAACCTCCTGCGGAAAAGTGAAGAGAAATACCGCGGCATCATCACTAATATCAATCTCGGTTTGCTGGAAGTGGATCTCGAAGAACGCATCCAGTATGTCAACCAGAGCTTCCGCAGTATCAGTGGCTACAATGAACTGGAACTGCTGGGCCGTAAACCCACAGAACTCTTCCAGCTGGATGAAGCCTTCCTGAAACTGATGAAGGAAAAGAACGCCAGCCGGCTGGAAGGCGTTTCGGATGTGTATGAAGTGCCGGTGATCATAAAGGGAGGCGTAAAAAAATGGTGGGCCATCAGTGGCGCTCCATTATATAATGATGAAGGACAGATCGTTGGTTCCATTGGCATCCATCTCGATATCACCCGCCAGAAGAACCTGGAAGAAGAACTCCGCCGGGCCAAAAACCTGGCCGAACAATCAGCAGCTGCCAAGGAAAGTTTTCTCGCTAATATGAGTCATGAGATCCGTACGCCACTGAGTGGCATCTACGGCATGCTCCAGCTGCTGCAAAATACGAGGCTTTCCAAAGAACAGGAATCCTATACCCTGGCTATAGACAAAGCGATCGGAAACCTTCAGGCAATTATTAATGATATTCTTGACCTTTCAAAGATCAATGCCGGCATGGTGGAAATTGAACAGGTGGAATTTTCCCTGAAAGAAGAACTCCGGTCTTTATACCAGCTCCACCTGCCCAAAGCGAAAGCAAAAGGGCTTGAACTGGTTTTCGATTATGACCTCGCATTACCCGATTGCTTTACCGGCGATCCACACCGCATCAGCCAGGTGATCAATAACCTCATCGGAAACGCTTTGAAATTCACGGAAGACGGTTCTGTTACCGTGAAAACCTTTCCCGGAACCACTACCGGCACGGTTATCATAGAAGTGACCGATACCGGTATCGGCATGGATGCCAAATTCCTGGAAGTGATCTTTGAAAAGTTCACTCAGGAGGAAAGCGGTCATTCCCGCAAATTCGGCGGTACCGGACTGGGTATGAGTATTTCCCGCAAACTGGTCCACCTGATGGGCGGAACCATTGAAATTGAAAGTGAAAAGTTCAAAGGAACAACCGTACGGCTCTCCATTCCCTTGCAAACTGCAAAAGCCACAATTGCCGCAACAGAAAAAACCACAGTCAGCGGAAAACTGAAAGGGAAAAAAATCCTGGTAGCTGAAGACAATGAGATCAATGCCACTGTGATCAACAGCATGCTGAATCGCGAAGGCGCCCTGGTCACCCTTGTCGGCAATGGACAGGAACTGACTGAAGCTTTCGCAAAAGAGCCCTACGACCTGATCATATCCGACCTGCAGATGCCGGTTATGGGCGGATTAGAAGCGGCAAGATGGGTTCGGAAAAATTCTGATACGGCCATCTGGATGGTAGCTCTTACGGCCAATGCCATGACAGAAGAAAAAGAGCGCTGTTTCAATGCTGGTTTCAATACCGTTGTTTTCAAACCTTTCCACCGGGAAGACCTGCTGGCTGCCTGCGATCCTGAAATCACCATTAATGCACAGGCGGAAAGAGGGAAAAACTCAGCCGAAACATCCGTATTGTTTGACCTTACCGATCTCTCGGAAATGGTAGACCAGGATATGGCGCAGGTCCGCAAACTGGTGGAACAATTCCTGCAGGAAACGCCTGCAAAACTCGACCTGATGCTGGAACAATTGCGCAAAAAAGACAAACCTGCACTCAAGAAAACTGTACACTACCTCTCGTCTTCCATTCACCATATGGGTATCCTTTCAGCCTATGAAACCGTAAAGGATATCGAACAGGATGCTTTTCAGCGATCTCCCAAAAAGCTGGAACAGGCTGTATTATTCCTCGATAACACCCTGCGCAAAGTGATCGCCCAACTGCAACAGGAATACCAGTTTCCCGCCTAAAGGAAACCCTGTACCCGCAACTGGATACTAATCATGAGTTTTCGTATTTCCCCGCAATACCAACACATATTGCATGCCATTTGCCGTTTATAATAGTGATAACCAGTTGATTCAATATCCTGATTCCGTCACCCTAAAACTGATTATATGCATAGCTCCGCTAAAGTATTCCTCCTCTCCGGAGATGCTTTTTACGCACGTTTCTACAGCATTTTCCTGCATCATATGGGCTACGAAAACACGTCCAGCTTCTACAACAGCCTTGAATGCCTGAATAAACTGAAAGACAAGCCCGATGTGATCTTCCTGGATGCTGCCAAAGAGAAAAAAACCAATGACAACCTGATTGAATCCATCCGTCTCGTTAACCGCAATGTACCCATCGTTATGCTGGCCGACGAAAACCTGGCAAAGCCCGAGGGTGTTGTGGTACTCCCCAAAACCGGCATCACCCCGGAACTGATGGGCGAAACGGTGGAAACGCTTCTTTCCAGCAGCAATTGACCAGCTGCCCCTGAAATACACAACCCCCGGTGCTTTCCAGTACCGGGGTTTTTTGTATTTAACCACTAAGACACAAAGGCGCAAAGAAATTTGAAAAAAAACCTTTTATGCGTATATATAATTATTGAGCTGGACAGAACGCAAAAGTACTTCCAGCGTCCATTTATTACTATTACTCCATAATAATCCCTCTTTTTTAAAAATCTTCGTGCCTTAGTGTTTTTGTGGTTCAAAAACAAAAACCGGAAGCATTCCTGCTCCCGGCTGTCCAAACCTTGAATGTATGTCCTATCAATTGTCCTTCTTGCTTTTTTTGAGTTGTTCAATTTCCTTTTTCAGATTATCGACTTCGGTTTTTAATTCCTGTACCGCATTGATGAGTACGGGAACCAGTTCGGCATAATTCATACCCAGTGTTTGGCTGGCGGGATCGCCGGTTACCACCTCGGGAACCACCAGCTGCACTTCCTGGGCTATCAGACCGATTTTATGTTCGTTTGTATTGCTTTTCCAGTCATACGAAACAGGGCGGAGCTGCATCACTTCTTTCAATCCATAGTGAAGGTTACGGATATTGGTTTTAAGCCGGGCATCAGAGGTCTGGATCACACCGTTGGCACTCCATACTTCCTTCCAGCGGTTGGTGGAACTGCCCAGTCCATACGTATTATCGGCTCCGGGAGTCAATCCCAGCGCATTCAGCCGCATCCGCTCATAGGTCAGGTCGGTACCTCCTGTGAAGAAGATCAGGTCTTTGTCTGCAGTCGTATTACCGATCACCATGTTTTCACCACGGCCCACCAGATAGGTGGTATTGTAACCACCCATGATATCGGTTTGTGTATTACCGTCTGAATTGATCCCCATGGCGATATTGTAATAATCTTCAGCACCATTGTCAGCCATGGCTACAATACTGGTTTTGGCTTCTTCACCACCATGAAAGTTCTGCATATTGAACTGCAGGTCACCAGACATAACACCCCGGGCAGAAAGCACTCTGCGGGAGAAGGTATAACCTGCATCCACTAAAAGCTTTTCAGGATTGTTATCATCAAAGGTGGCTGTACCAATACCAACACGGCCACTGTGCATGACTGCCAGGATATTAGCGTTCACATTACTCGCACCATTATCTGATACTGCCTGGAAGTTGATATAGGAATCGGTTCCGCCATTGGCAGTGAAATTCATTTTGAATAATTTCTTGTTAACCGGGTTATCGGTATTCTCGAGATAAAAGCCCGGACCGCCAAATCCCCAGGTACCGGTTCCGGTGATGGTCAGCCCTTTGATATAAGTGCTGGTGATACCGGAAGGTGTACTGCTGGCGTAAATATGCTGTTCGGTTATCGGAGCCGCAATACCCATACCGAGTTTACCTGCAGCGGTAAGCCGCATACGTTCGGTATTATTGGTAATGAAGGGAAGCGCATAGTTGTTCTGTGTGCCCAGTGAACGTTCTGAGCTGACCGTATTGCCACCAGTAGCCCAGTTCAGGCCGGAAGCCTGGGGAATGGAATGGCTGAAGCTCGACCAGCCTGCTCCATCACTTACCACGGCTATAACTTCATTAGAATAGCTGAGGGCAAGTGTTGCAGATCCGTTTACCGTTTGTCCGCCTGTAGTAGCCAGGGTGATTACAGGCAAGGGTGATCCGCTGCCGGAATTCTTGATATAGTAAATACGGCCCGGACAGGCAGTAGCATCAGGCAATGTAACAGTTACATTGGAAGAACCATTGAAAAGGAGATGGTAGTCGCTGGCGCTGAGTGTGGTATTGGAAGAAAAACTGCGCATATTCAATGCCAGTGATCCTCTGATATCCAGTGTAGAGGCAGGATTGTTCGTACCAATACCTACCTGCGCAATGGCGGGGGTTAAGCTGCCTGCTAAGAGACAGATGATGAATAGACGTTTCATAGTGTTGGACTTCGACGGTTATAGGTTACCGGATCATGACGGTTTTTGCAAACCGCTGGATACCGTTCTTCAACTCCAGAATATATATGCCTTGAGTCAAATGCTGTGTAATGGGCAACGGCACAATGGCTCCGTTGCTGAAATTCAGCTTACCCTGCTGCAACAGCTGTCCGTTGGAAGCTACCAGCTGGTAATTGAATGCCCCGCTGATCTGTTTGCCGGGCGACAGGTAAATCACATCACTGGCCGGGTTGTTCACGATCAGAATATCTGATCCGCCCCGTTCACGCACACTGATAATAGAAGAATAACTGCTGGTTCCGGAAAGATCCACAGTACGGATCCGGTACCAGGCTGTGCCTTCCAGCGGTAATGCATCGTTATACAGGTAGGTATGACGCGTATTGCCGTTCAAGGCTGCTACTGAACCGATCTTGCGGAAATGAATGCCATCATCACTGCGCTCCACTTCATGGGCAGCGGCAGTAACTTCATAAAGGGTTTCCCAGGTAAGCAGGGTATAATCTGTACGGCGTTCACCGGCAAACTTCAGGTATTTGAGCGGCACCAGGAATCCTACAGAACCAATGGCAAAGGAACCGAACTGGCTCTGGCCGGCCATCGTAACAGTACCGGTGGTGAATACACTGCCGGTCGCACCGCCACAGATATTGGTCCAGAGCGCGCCAACAATACGGGTGGCCCTTACATCATTCAGGTAATAAAAGGGCATGGCCACTTTACTCTGATCCCAGTTCAGGGTGATATCCGCAGCACCTGTACCGGCTGCACGGAGCACCTGCCAGTATTCATTCGCATTGACACCAAGGATGGGGCTTTTTACCTGCGTATGATTGGGTGTGGGATTGCCATATTTTGCTGAAAAAGTGCTCGCAGCTGTAATATTTTCCAATACTACAGGACGGAGATACGAAGCATTGCCCACAGGGAAACTGAAATTATCTGTACCGATCTTCCGTACCCATCCATTTACGTGACGGCTGTCGGATACACCTGAATAAGTAGCACCCGATTCATAAGTCATATATACTGATGAGGCCGGAGTGGTTACCATTCCGTTTATAAAATCGTGACGGTCATAAACCACCAGGTCATTGTTCAGGAAAATACCTGCGGCATTATCGGTAGTGAGGCGGTAGGTGCGGAATGCGGCTGCACCATTGATATTCTGCAATGCTGCACCATTGAGGATCAGCTTGCCGGTTCCCGGCGTGATGCCGCTCTGGTCGTTGATAATATCTTTACGGATATAGAGCTCACCATTATTCTGCAGGTTGGCTGTATTCGTATTTTGGAAGGAACCTTCCATCACAACGGTTGTACCGCCTTTGATGGCCAGGATGCCTTTATTGGTTACATCGAGTACCATGGCACTCTGTGCCTGAAGCTGCTGAATAATGGTAAATAAAAGGAAAATGATGCTGATACTGTGCCGGATCTTACGGGAATAACTCCGGCTCCGGTTTGTTGTATACGGAGCAACTGCTGAACGGTTCCCAATAGGAATACCGGCAGGGCGGGGGTTTGGATTGGAGTTTTTCATGTGACCGGATTAAGCTGAAATACATACTTAAAACGGCCCGCTGTTCACATAATTTTCACAACGTATGTCTATTACACAATTATCAACATTATCTCATAACAAAGCATAGGCAATAGCACTTAGCCAGCAAACAATTGATTGAATATCACCGGAGAATGGGCGGAAAACGCCGCTAAATGGAAAAGCTTATAGAAAGCTAGTCAGTATTACCTTCCTGATTCTGTAAGAATTTGATGGTCAAAGTCTGGTAACAAAAAAGTAAGTTATACCAGTTTACCAGGTAACGAGACGTCATTCCGGCGAAGGCCGGAATCTCACTTAAAAAATACGATAAAGATGAGAAGGGATTCCGGCCTTCGCCGGAATGACGTTACTTGTAATTGAAGCCCACTCCCTACTTCACCATCACCCGCTCACTCTCCCTGTTCTCAAAATCAACGGCAGTTACCGCATAAACCTTGTTGCCTTTTTCCGTTTTGATCCGTACAGGGAATTGCTGTGCAGGATAGATCTTTACCGTACAGGAAGCGGGGTTCTGCATGAAGCTGGCTTCATCAGCCCATTCATAATAGATATAATTACGGACTTTCTCAGGAGTACCACCGGCACTGATCTCATACTGGTTGCCACTGCCTGTAGCCCCCACCAGCAATTTTACCAACGGGGCTTCGGGTTTATCACCCTTGATCCAGGCCATTTCCGGAATAATCGCCGGTTCACGGTACTGGTTCAGGCGCAGACTGTCGCTCCAGCCATTGGGATTGGAAGCAAAGGACTTGCTGCTGAAGAAGATCATGCCCTGCATGTTGGCGGCATCACGGATGGCCTGTATCTGACGGGGCAACAGGGTCTTGTCTTTCCAGGCAGCATTGCTGTTGGCCCGGTAAGCACCCAGTCCGATATAGCAATGTTTGCCATAGGTATTCCGGCTCCACCAGTCGAGCAATGTTTCAAATGCTGCCCGCGGATGGCCGAATTCCCAATACAACTGAGGCGCCACATAATCGATCCAGTCATTCTTCAGCCATAATAATATGTCGGCATAGAGGTCGTCATAATTGGTCTGCCCTGCTTGTGTGGCACTGCCATTGGGATCTTTATCCTGGTTGCGCCAAACCCCGAACGGAGAAATACCAAAACGGCATTGGGGGTTTTCTTCCTTGATGGCACGGCTCAGGAATACAATGATGGAATCCACATTGCTGCGGCGCCAGTTCTCGCGGTCCATTCCGTTGCCATACTTCGCAAAACTCTGATCATCCGGAAATTCCTTTCCGGTAATACGGTAGGGATAAAAATAATCATCAAAATGGATCGCATCCACGGCATAACGGCTCACAATATCACGGATCACTTTCACAACAAACTGCTGGCCTTCTTTATTACCGGGATCGAAATATTTCTTGTCGCCGTAATTCAGGAACCATTCGGGATGAATACGAGTAACATGCGTAGGCGCTATCGAAGATTTTCCCAGGGTGAACACCGCACGATAAGGGTTACACCAGGCATGAAACTCCATGCCCCGTTTGTGGGTCTCTTCGATCATGAACTGCAGGGGATCATAATAGGGCGCAGGCGGAACGCCCTGCTTTCCGGTAAGCCATTCACTCCAGGGTTCGTAGGGAGAAGGATAAAAAGCATCTGTTGCCGGACGGATCTGCGCAATGATGGCATTGATCCCATTCCGCTGGTGCATATCCAGCAAGGCGCGGAATTCCTCCTTTTGTTGTTCACTATTGAAATTGCCTTTGGTAGGCCAGTCGATATTATCAACTGTAGCCACCCAAACGCCGCGGAATTCCTTCTTTACCTGCGCAGTTGTTCCGGCAGCAGCTAAAAAGGCAATAAAAAGGAAGATGAAATGTTTTTTCATGTATGCAGTTCCGGTAAATGTGGTAATTATTTTTTCTCGCGGACCCTATCCAGCAGTTGGTTCAGGGTTCTGATCTCCTGATCACTGAGGTTTCCCATGATGCCATCCATTTCCTGCTCAAAAGCTTCAAGTGAATGGAGCAATGATAGCCCTTCTTCTGTAATTATGACGTCAACCAGGCGCTTGTCTTTCAGGCAGACCGTTTTTTTAACGAGGTTTTTAGCGATCAGACGGTCAACGATGCGGCTGGTATCGCTCATTTTATCGATCATCCGCTGCCGGATCTGTAAAGTGCTCAGGGGTTGTTTGGCACCACGAAGGATGCGCAGGATGTTATACTGCTGGGGAGTCAGGTCGCCTTTCTCAAAAATGAGCCGGGTACGTTCACTCGCCCAACTGTGGGTGAAGAGAAGGTTGACCAGGGCTTTGTGGTATTCATTCCGGAAGTTCGCCGTCAGTATGTCCTTGTCAATGCTCATGGGTTTGCTTCGCAAAGGTACTGAAAATTAATGCGCTTTAGTCATCTCCCCACACTTTCGTCCCCTCGCTGCAGTTAGCGCAGATATCAATATTCTTTCGGCCGGCCAGTACTTGTGCCCGGAAGTTACGGTAGCCCTCATTATTCCATATCTCTCTGAAATTGAGCGCTTTAAGATCGCCGAGCTGATGTTGCGCGTCTTTGTCAAAACAACAAGGTACAACGAGTCCGTCCCAGGTGATCACCGGCGCATGCCAGAGCCGCCAGCAATGATTGGCCAGGCTGCTTTTTACTTCCATTTGTCCGTTCTTGTTCCGGCGGTAGCGGCTATACCGGGCCAGACTGGGAATCAGCTGGTGCGGGTCATTTTCATAGTCGTATACCTGAGCAGTCTTAAAGCGGACTTCATCCACTCCGATTTCCGCTGCCAGGGCTTTTGCCGCTTCCAGTTGGTGTTCATTGGGCTTCACCACCAGGAACTGGAAAAACACAAAGGGCTTTTTGCTGTTCAGCTCCTTTTTCCATTTTACAATATTGCGGGCTCCTTCCAGTACTTTATCCAGTTTCCCGCCCACCCGGTACTGCTCATACACTTCCTGTGTAGTGCCATCCAGGGAAATGATCAGGCGGTCGAGGCCGCTTTCCACTGTCTTGCGGGCATTATCGTCTGTCAGGTAATGGGCATTGGTGGATGTGGCGGTATACATCCCCTTGTCTGCCGCATATTTCACCATATCCAGGAACTGTGGATTCAGGTAGGGTTCTCCCTGGAAATAAAAGATCAGGTAGAACACATCCTTGTGCAACTGGTCAATGGTTTCCCGGAAAAAATCCTTTTGCAGCATGCCAGTAGGGCGGCTGAACGCCCGGAGCCCACTGGGGCATTCCGGGCAACGCAGGTTGCAGGAAGTGGTCGGCTCAATGGCCACCGAAACCGGCATACCCCATTGTACGGCAGCCCCCGTCCACCGGCTCCAGTAATAACTGGCCAGCACGCGGAAACCGTTCCAGGCTTTCCGGAATGTCAGTTTCGACAGGAGATTCAGTGTGTCAGCAGTTTGCAGTCGGGGCATGATATGCCGTAAAATTACGGGTAAGTGCTTATATACAATGTTTTGCGTGGAATACCGTTTAAAATAGTGCCGGAGCCCAACTCGGGAAGGGCATTTTGCGTTTATCCACTGAAGCCCAGATCTATGAAGAAATCAATACTCTTTTTTTGCCTGTTTGGCTGGACCCTTTCCATGGCACAACAGCAGGAATTTACAGCGGAGGCCATCCTGAAGGAAATGGAGCTGATCCGCAAAGGTGAACAGGCGGCTGCGGGCCGTTTACTGGCCAGTGCGCCAACTGCCAATGGCTTTACCGTAGCCACGAATAATTTCGATGATTACTATCTCCGTCTTGAATGGTACCTCAATCCGGCTGTACGGTATATCAATGGTACAGTAACCCATTATTTTAAAATGCTCAGTGCCGGCAACAGTATTACGCTCGACCTGATCAACACGATGACAGTAGACAGTGTACTGTATCATGGTGCAAAGATATCCTTCAGCCAGACGCCCGATAATGGGGTGGTACTTAGCTTTCCATCCAGTATTGCAGCCAATAGTGCCGATTCTGTATCAGTGTATTACCAGGGTGATCCGGCTAATACCGGATTGGGTTCTTTCTATCAGGGCTTACATGCCGGAACTCCTGTTATCTGGACCCTCTCTGAACCTTATGGAGCCCGTGAATGGTGGCCCTGCAAAAACAGCCTGACCGATAAAATTGATTCGATTGATGTTATACTCAGCTGTCCGCAGCAATACCAGGGTACATCCAATGGCATCATGGTGAGCAATACGGTCAACGGTGCTACCCGTACCAGTGTCTTTAAGCACCGCTATCCGGTTGCCACCTACCTGATCGCAGCAGCCGTGACCAATTACATCATCTACAATGAAACGGTAACCGTGGGCAGTGATGTTATTCCGCTGCAGTCATTTGCCTATCCGGAAACCGGTTCGGGATTCACCGGTTACAAGAGTTTTACCGATAACTGTTTCAAGACCTATACCAAATGGTTTGGTGATTATCCATTCAAGAAGGAAAAGTACGGTCACACCCAATGGGGATGGAACGGTGGCATGGAGCACCAGACGAATAGTTTTGTTATTGTACCCACACCTACCCTGCAGGCCCATGAGCTGGCCCACCAGTGGTTCGGCGACCGCATCACCTGTGGTTCCTGGCAGGATATCTGGCTGAACGAAGGTTATGCCACTTACCTTAGCCTGCTGTTTGTAGAAGACGGTTACCCTTCTTTCTTCAAATCCACGCAACGGGGTATCTACAATATCGCCCTGATCGATTCTGCAGGTTCTGTATTCTGTACCGACACCACCGATGAGAACAGGATATTCAGTTCCAAGCTCAGTTATAATAAAGGCGCCTATGTAGTACAGATGCTCCGCTGGGTAATGGGCGATTCAGCCTTTGCCCGTGGCATGCGGCGTTACCTGGCCGATCCGGCCCTCAGTTATGGTTTTGCAAAAACAGCCGACCTGCAGCGTAATCTGGAAGCGGAACACGGTCAGAGCCTGGAATATTTTTTCCGCCAATGGGTGTACGGAGAAGGATACCCGAACTACTCCGCCAGCTGGTCGGTCAATAAAAATAATTTTGTTACGCTCACCCTGAACCAGAGTACCACCAGCAAATCCACCCCTTTCTTCCGGATGCCGGTACCACTATTGGTGAAAAACGGGACGCAGACCAAAACAGTGGTGCTGCAGCATGATTTCAACGGACAAAGCTTCACCTTCAATCCGGGCTTTGCGGCCGATTCCATTTTTATCGACCCCGATCTCTGGCTCTTAAGTAAAATAAAAGTGGTTACCAAGGTGAGCGGCCCCACAAAAGAAAATGAACTGCTGATCTATCCCAACCCGACCAGGGGCGATCTGCAGCTGGTATTGAACAACCCTACCGGCAATGAGCTGCAACTGGAACTCTGGAATACACTGGGACAACAGCTATATAAGCAAACATTGTCTCTGAGCGGTATCAACGAAAAGATCACCGTTCCATCGGCAAAGCTCGCTGCCGGCATTTATTACCTCCGGGTCAGATCGGGGGCCGGAGTGGATCTGCTGAAAAAAATCATAAAACAGTAGTCCGTACTAAGTTCTACGCAACCATTTTGCCTGTTTAACGGGGGATTGTTCTATTTTCGCGGGGCCTCATTGTATAATTTCTGAAACCGGCTACAAACGTAGAACATAGTACGCAGCACTTATGGCTAAATCGAAAGGGAAAAAGAACCTCGGCTGGAAGATCTTCCTGGGTTTTCTGATTGGGGCTGTGGTGATCCTTCTCGGTTTCAGCATCCGCGAATGGTGGCTCGAACGAAAGGCCCGCTTCGTACGCTATGAAGCTTTCGGTATAGACCTGCCTACACAATTCCGCATTCACGGTATTGATGTTTCCAAATACCAGGACATCATCGACTGGGAAAGTGTACGTGCCATGGAAGTAGGCGGCGTGAAGATCGGTTTTGCCTTCATCAAGGCAACCGAAGGAATCGGCAACAAAGACAGCCAGTTCAACCGTAACTGGAAACGGTCGAAGGATGCCGGCCTGCCCCGGGGCGCTTACCATTTCTTTATTGCCACCAAGAACGGGAAACTGCAGGCAGAGAATTTCATCGACAAAGTGGAACTGGAACAGGGCGACCTGCCACCGGTGCTGGATGTGGAACAGGCTTATGGTGTGTCCAAAGAACGGGTGCGTGAACGGGTACGCGAATTCCTGAATACCGTGGAGAATCACTATGGCGTGAAACCTGTGATCTATACCAATGTGGATTTTTACGAACAATACCTCGATGAGGGCTTTGAAGATTACCCCCTCTGGGTGGCGCATTACCTGCAGAAAGAACGCCCCCGCATCTACCGGCCCTGGACCTTCTGGCAGCATAGCGAAACCGGACGCGTGAACGGGATCTATTCACGGGTCGACTTCAATGTATTTAACGGGGATTCGACCGATTTCAAAAAATTACTACTACAATGACCAACTGACAATGACCAATTACCAATGAAGAACTGTATTCAATTGGTCATTGGTCATTGGGAATCGGGCATTGGTCTAGCCGTGTGGGAATTTTTTTGCCCAGACCTGCTTCAGGTGCCGGAACAGGAAAAAGCCACTGACCAGTGCTATAAGATAAAAGAGATAATTCGGCCAATGCATGCCGTTTTCCGGAATAGCCCACTTGTTATAAATGCCCATGCCCAGGAAGATCAGCAGCCAGAGCAACAGCAAGGAAACTGTCTTTACAATACGCTTGAAAAAATCCCGGATATCTTCTTCCATCTCGCTCATAAAACTACTTTGCTGTAAAATTACAATTTCTCAATCTAGGCTTTCCAATTCAATAGTACCGCTTCTCCTTTCCGGAAGGAGATTCCCCCCAACGAAGTTGGGGGCCGGAATGACGTATTGGAGCAAGTTCGACCTAAGTCACTGGTAATTGGTCATTGGTCATTCGCATTCGGTCATTGCTTGGTGTCGAGGATCACCGGCGTATTCCCCTTCCCCATCACAATGATCTTGGCATTCTGGCTTTTGGCCAGTTCCAGCTGCGCTTTGATCTGTTCATATTGTAACTGGCGGTCGGTCAGGCTTTCGCTGATGATCCGCTGGTAATCGGCAATACCCTGGGCTTCCACCCGTTTGCGTTCGGCTTCCTGCTTTTCTTTCTGCAGGATGAACTGCATTTTCTGCGCTTCCTGTTCGGCGTTGATCTTCTGCTCAATGGTAGTGCGGACCGACTGGGGCAGGGTGATATTGCGGACCAGCAGGTTTTCCAGCAGCAGTCCCCTGGATTTGAAATCGGCTTCAATGCTTTTGAAGATGCGTGTCTGGAATTCGTCACGCTTGGTGGAGTACAGGGCCACAGCTTCATAATAAACAGCATTGTCTCGTATCCGGGTACGGGTGATGGGGCGCACAATTTTATCTTCATAATCTATGCCGGTCTGTACCAGCAGTTTCGGCGCGTCATCGGGTAATACCCGGTATAATACAGAAAGGTCGATGGTAACTTCCAAACCGTCTGAAGTGAGCACACGAATGGCATCGTCACCCGACTGTGCGCCTTCATCATGAACGCCGCTCATGGTATAATTGAGCGTTTTGGTATCCAGCTTTTCAATATCGAGCAGGGGGTTCACCAGGTGCAGTCCGCTGCTGAGTACATCCTGCTGTACTTTACCAAACAGCTTTTTTACACCTACCTGTCCCGCATCGATCTGTATGATGGATGCAGTAAGGATGCCGATCAGAATAACCACGATGCCAAAAATCCGGATGCCGCTACTGAAACGGGAGATCTGCTGGGGTGCACGGGCTATTACCAGTCCGATGATGAATATGATGACCCCTAAAATGATAAAACCCATATTGATGTATTTAGTTATTGGTTATACTTATTACATATTTCTTTGATCAGGAACTATGATCCACTACGATCTTCCATACGCCTTTGATCTTCCGGAACAACAAGGTATAATGCCCGTCCACATTACCGACTGAACGGAAGAGTTGCCACTTGCCCACAACAAAATAGGTATCGGGAGCAACCGGTTTCACATGCAGGATCGTAAACTGCAGTTTTCCCATATGGGCCGTGTCCTTGTAATTCTTCTTGTAATTGTTGAGTGTATTACTGTATCCGTAGGTAACCCCGCTCTGACCGATAAACATCAATGAGTCGTTATCCCAGTAGCCCACCATGAAGTTGTCGATATCCCCCTTGTTCCAGTATTCGATCTGCCGGTCGAGGGTGGCAAGGATCGCTTTTACATCTTTGTTTTGTGCCTGCAGTAAATAGGGCAGAGAGCAGAAGGCCAGGAGGAGTAAACGGCGTATCATGGATCTTTTTGGAAAAGATACGCCATTTCATCAGTTCAGCCGCAGGTTGAGTATGGTTTCGCGGCCAAGGGAACTGGGGAATTCGTTCATACTGCCGCGGTAATACTCCACCCGGTGGCGCAGGTCGTTCAACAGCAGGGCATCGGTGGCGGCTTCCAGGGTGAAATCCTCATCATCCTGCACAAAATGAATAGACAGGCCCGGGTCGGCTGCTTTGAGCTGTATGGAAATGATCCGGGTATTCTTGTTGGCCGCATGGATCAGCAGGTAATCCTGGATCATGCGGAACAGGAAGAGCCGGTCTTGTACCGGATAGGTTTCAATAGTGGCAAAATCGCCCGCCAGTTCTACATTCAGTTCATAATCTTTCTCGAAATTGGCTATATATTCAGTAAGCCCTTCTTCCAGGCCCAGGTCTTCCACAATACCCGCATTAAGGTTATTGCAGATCGTGTTGAGTTCATGCATCACCTGCTGGGTTACAGTTAATGAGCGGAGTAGTGTTCCATTATATTGGTGTGTATCGGCCAGGTCCTGCAGCAGCATCTTGCCGCTGGCCAGGTTCTGGTTCACATTATTACGCAGGTTCTGCACCAGCATGCGTCTTTCTGCTTCCTGGGCATTCATCACACTCTGCATCACCAGCAGTTTCTGCTTTTTCTCCTGTTCAATACTCGATTCATATAACTGGTGCTGATAATGGAAGAGGGAGAAGAACATGTAGGCGGTGAGCAGGAACGAAATGATAAAGCTTACATAAAGCATGGCATTGATCGTAGATTCCGGTATATCCAGGTTGGGCGGGTGAATGGGAACATAGATTAATATGAATGTGAGGGTTAAAGTAGTAACGGCAAAAAAGAAATAGATCAGCTTGGGTTTATCACAATTGCGGAAAAGGTAGAGATACCCGATGATAAAGGGGAAATAATACAAGACCGACCCCGATTGCAGGCCCACACGTATGGAAATTAATGCTAATACCAGGTTGATGAATACAGAAGAAGTAAGTTTGGCTGTTATAAAATAGCCTTTTCGTTCCAGTAGTAATGCCCCCAGTAAACCAGCGAACGTAATGGAGAGGTAAATCGCACTCGGCTGGTGGGGGTAAGGTCCGAATAAAGCAAACAGAAGGTTTACCGCTACCGCAAGCAACGCTACATAAATGATTTCTTTAAAGCCCTTAACCGTCTGGCCTTTAACTGTGCTATTCAAAAACGAAGGAATTACGAGTCAAATTGATATATGTCAAATTACGAACATATTGATGAAGTTTAAAATATTATTAGCCATTTGTTTACCAAAAAAGCCACGAAACCGTGGCTTTTGTTAGCTTTTTAAGTGTTTTGACTTATATCAATACTTTTTTCATCCAGTCGGCCCCCGCTGCTGCACTTTTCAGGGGGGTGGTTCCCTCATATTTTTCCTGCTCTACTATGTAGTAATTCATGCCGGAAGCAGCTGCCGTTTTCAGCAAAGCCGTGTAATCAATACTGCCGGTACCCACATCCACAGAAGCATCCTCTTCACCCGGCTTGGCTGTTTTGGCGCGGTCTTTCACATGACAGAGCCGGAAGCGGTTGGGATATTTCTTCAGCCAGCTCGCAGGATCCTGTCCTGCCGTAACCACCCAATACATGTCCATTTCAAAATCCACCAGCGCCGGATCGGTATTTGCTATGAAAATATCCTGCGGAAATTGTCCGTCCACCGCCGTAAAGGAATACCCGTGATTGTGGTAAGCGAAGCGGATCCCGTTCTTTTTACAGATCTCCCCGCTCTTGTTGAAACCTTCAGCGATCTTTTTATAATCGTTCAGAGTTTTCTGCGGACCTACCCAGGGATTGATCAGGTAGCTCAGCCCATTGGCAGCTGCTTCTGCTGCTTTCTTTTCGAAGTTCTTCGACGTGTCGCAATGACTGCTCACCATCACCAATCCAAGGCCGGCAAGATAATTTTTGAAATCAGGGATCCCCCACCAAAGTCCTTTTTCGGTTTCATAGCCTTCGATCTGCTTATAGCCCATGGTAGCGATCTGCTTGAGCACACCTTGGGGGTCCTTGGGCATATCATCGCGAAGCGTGTACAATTGCAGCCCGAAATCCCCCAAGGGTTTGCCTGCAGCAGCTGCAGGACCTGCCGCTGTAGCGGCTGTGTCTTTCTTTCCTTCACCGGTTCCTGAATCATTATTGCATGAAACCAGTGAGCCAAATGCAAAAGCAGAGGCGAACAGTCCTGTTTGACGCAGGAACTCGCGGCGGTTATTAGCCATAAAAAATCATTCTTGTATGAATAATAGCAGAAGCTACTGCCCTTTCGGCAGTTTCTCCTCTGTCTACTGTCTTCTGTCTTCTTATGTCGCCCAGGCTTTATCACCTTTTTTATACGGCACACAACCTTCATATTTACCCGGTACCGCTACATAACGCAGGGCCTTGGTGGCGCCCACCTCAGAAGTAAAGAATCCGAGCAGGGTCAGTTGTTTCATCAGGCTGAAATAGTGCGCGGGATCTTCGGGCTTCTTGCTCTTCTGATAGTCCTTGGCTTCTTTGTCGATAGCGGTCAGCAGGGCTTTGCGCTGATCGGGAGTGGCTTTGAGGAAACCGGTGCCATGCATCTTGGTGCTGGCTTCATTCAGTTTGTTCATGCCTTCGATGAAGATTTGCTGGTCTTTTGCTTCGTAGCAATCCGTGATCATCGTGTGCATGAATTCACCCACTTTGGCTTCCTTGGCCCCGGGAGTGGATGTGGCGGGAATGATGGTTTCAGCGATCTCGTCGAGATAGGCAATGTCTTCCTTGCTGAGGGGAAGGCCGGAGGCCGGCTTATCACCGGTTTTACAGCCACTCAGAAAGAACTCCGCCCCTACAACGGTACCGCCTACCAAAAGCGCCACCCGGGATAATGCTTCGCGTCTGTTCATAATGTTGAGTTTTATAAAAAATTATTACGATTTTATGTATTTAACTATTGTCACATTGCCACATCGTCACATTGCCACATTACAAATTATTCTTCTTCAACTCCCCCACCGCAAAATCCACCGCTCTTGCCGTCAGTGCCATATAAGTCACACTCGGGTTCTGGCAGGCCGAAGACGTCATACAGGCTCCATCAGTATTGAATACGTTCTTCACGGCATGCACCTGGTTCCATTCATTCAGCACCGATGTTTTCGGATCCTTGCCCATACGGGCCGTTCCCATTTCATGGATACAGAGACCCGGATAGGCTTTATCATCATTGAATGTATAAATATCCTTGATGCCGCCCTTCTCCAGCATTTCCGCTGCACTGTTCATCATGTCTTTGCGCATCGCCATTTCATTCTCGCGGAATTCGCAACTGATGTCGAGCAGGGGAAGGCCCCATTTATCTTTCTTGTCCTTGCTTAAGATGACTTTGTTTTCCGGATGCGGTAATTGCTCGCCCCAGCTGCCCAGCCAGAAACCCCAGTCGCCCGGCTCGGTCATGCTTTCCTTGAATTCGGCACCAATACCACCGGCATCTGAAGCGCCACCCCTGGAAGCCCCGCCCTGATAACCGAAACCCCGCACATAATCTTTCTGTTTTGTTTTCTCATCCAGGTTGCGGAACCGTGGTACATAAATGCCATTCGGACGACGTCCATAAGTGTACTGGTCCTTGAATCCATCAAAACGCCCACCAGCACCTACATGGTAATGGTGGTCCATCAGGTTGCGGCCGAGTTGTCCGCTGGCATTGCCCATGCCATCCGGAAACACTTCCGAGACAGAATTCATCAGTATGGCGGTTGAGCCCAGCGTCGATGCATTCAGGAACACGATCTTCGCAAAATACTCTTCCGATACCATCGTGAGCTCATCAATGATGCGCACTCCGGTCGCTTTCTTTGTTTCTTTGTCATACAGCACTTCCATTACGATGGAATGTGGACGTATCGTGCAATTGCCGGTACTCAACGCAACAGGCAGCGTGGCGGAGTTACTGCTGAAATAGCCGCCAAATGGACAACCCCTGTCGCACAAATTCCGGAACTGGCAGGGACCTCTTCCGTTCCAGCCGCGGGTCAGGTTGGCCACACGGCCGATGATCATGCGGCGGCCATCATCAAATCCGGTGCGGATGGATTCCGCTACATACTTTTCGAGACAGTTCATTTCCATCGGCGGCAGGAAATCGCCATCCGGCAATTGCGGTAATCCTTCCTTGCTGCCGCTGATGCCTACAAACTGCTCCACATAACTGTACCAGGGCGCGATATCCTTATAGCGGATGGGCCAGTCTACCCCATGTCCGTCTTTCGCATTGGCTTCAAAATCCAGGTCGCTCCAGCGGTAACACTGGCGGCCCCACATCAGCGAACGACCCCCTACATGATAGCCCCGGATCCAGTCGAAGGGTTTGGATTGTATATAAGGATGCTCAAGATCATTTACAAAGAAATGGCTGTTGCTTTCATTGCAAAAGCCGCGGATCTGGATATGCTGTTCTTCTTTTTTCTTGTTCGTATTCCTTCCCCGATGCAACAATTGCCAGGGCGCCAGATTTGTGGTGGGATAATCTTTCAGGTGCTCCACCATCCGTCCCCGCTCCAGTACCAAGGTCTTCAGTCCCTTTTTCGATAGCTCCATGGCAGCCCAGCCGCCACTGATGCCGGAACCGACAACAATAGCGTCGTAGGTGTTCTGCTGAACACTTTTCGTATTGAGGTGAACTGCTGTAGTATCTCCTGGCATATTATTCAGTAATTGTTGTGTTCTCTATTGTCACATTGCCACATCGGCATATTGTCACATTTATAAAGTTCCTTTCTTTAGTTCTATCACCACATGATCCACCGCTCTTGCCGTCAGCGCCATATACAGGATCGACGGACTCTGGTTGCCGGTACTCGTCATACAGGCCCCATCGGTCACCAGCACGTTCTTGCAGGCATGCAACTGGTTCCATTCGTTCAGCATCGAGGTTTTCGGGTCTTTGCCCATCCGGCAGCCACCCATCTCATGGATATCCAGTCCCGGTGCCTGTTTGGAATCCGCATGCTGGATGTCTTTCACTCCGGCATCATGCAGCATCTCCTCCGTCTGCACAAAAAAGTCTTTCAAGAGCTTCTCGTCATTCTCATCATAGCCTACCGATGTGATCAGCAATGGGATCCCCCACTGGTCTTTCTGGTCAGCACTCAGGCGCACATGGTTCGCGGCTTTCGGAATGGTTTCCCCCTGCACATACGCATATACATGCCAGGGACCTGCTTCCGTCATCGCTTCTTTATAAGTTGCTCCGATCTGCTCCGCACACCGGTCGCCATCTCCCCTTTCGCGGTAGGCGCCCGCAAATGTGGTGAAGCCTCCGGCATAATCGGTATCCTGCTTATTCAGGTTCCTGTAATTGGCAATAATGCTGTCGGTCGGATTGCGGCCATAATTAATGCCGTCCTCAAAACCTTCGATCCTTCCGTTCATCCAGCCCCGGTAATTATGGAAACATACATATTTACCGAGTATGCCACTATCGTTGCCCAGTCCCTGCGGAAAACGGCTGCTCACCGAGTTCAGCAGGATCAGGTTACTGTTCAGTGCCGATGCATTCACGAAGATCACCTTCGCATAATACTCCTGTTCCTGTTTGGTTTCCGCATCAATGATGCGCACCCCTTTCGCTTTCCCCTGCTCCGCATCATAGATGATGGAGTGCACCACCGAATGCGGGCGTATCGTCAGGTTACCGGTCTTCGCCGCCCAGGGCAGGGTCGACGAATTGCTGCTGAAGTAACCCCCGAAGGGACAACCCCGCATGCAGAGGTTCCGCGCCTGACATTGTCCACGGCCCTGATCCAGATGGATCTGCCTGGGTTGGGTCAGGTGCGCCCAGCGGGCATGCACCAGATAGCGGTCACCATAGGTTTTCAAAAAGCGTTGCTTGAGGTGTTGCTCCACACAGTTCAGTTCAAAAGGCGGTAGAAACTCGCCGTCTGGCATGGCTTCGATGCCGTCTTTATTGCCACATACACCTATAAACCGTTCCACATGACTATACCAGGGCGCTACATCTTCATATCGTATCGGCCAGTCCCAGCCATAATCAAAGCGCTGCGGACCAGTAAATTCATAATTACTCCAACGCTGTGTGGCCCTTCCCCAGATAATCGACTTACCTCCCACCTGATAGCCCCGGATCCAGTCGAAGGGTTTCTCCTGGATATAGGGATGATCCTTGTCTTCAATAAAGAAGTGCTGGTTATCCTCCCCATATCCGGCCGATTTGGTGATCAGCGGATTTTTTTTCCGCTGTTCATCGGTGATCCAGCCGCGGTGCGGCAGCTCCCAGGGCGCTTTGGTGGCCGTGGGATAGTCCACGATATGTTCCACCTTGCGGCCCCGTTCCAGCACCAGCGTTTTCAGTCCTTTTTCACAGAGCTCTTTTGCGGCCCAGCCGCCACTGATCCCCGATCCGATCACAATCGCATCATAGCTGTTCTGCTGAACGCTTTTGGTATTGAGATATACGGATGTCGAATCTGCAGGCATTTCGTATTACGGTTTTATTTCATCGGCACATCTGCTCATTGGCTTATCGGCTCATCAAAGATTATTCTTCTTCAGCTCTTCAATCGCATGATTCGCCGCCCTTGCCGTGATCGCCATAAACGTCAGCGAAGGATTCTGTGATCCCACACTCGGCATACAGGCGCCGTCGGTTACAAACACGTTATTGCAATGATGCAGCTGGTTCCACTTGTTCAGCAGGCTCTGCTTCGGATCATTGCCCATCCGCACACCGCCCATTTCATGGATGTCATTACCGGGGGCACGGCCATCGTCGTAGGGACTGATATTCTTGCAGCCCGCTGCTTCCAGCATGGCCGCACCCTGCTCCCAGAAATCCTTCTTCATCTTATGGTCGTTCTCGGTATAGTCAACAGAAGTGATCAGTAAGGGTACTCCCCAGTCATCTTTCTGATCCGGGCTCAGCCGTACATGATTCTTTTCAATGGGTACCGTTTCGCCCTGCATCATCATCGATACCGCCCAACCACCGGGATCGGTAAGCGCGTCTTTCAGCTCGGCGCCGATGGCATCGAGGCCTTCGCCCCTGCCCCAGCTGGAGCGGCTGGCACCATAGAAACTCATATAGCCGCCCTGGAAATCCATTTCCTGCTTTTTGACATTGCGGAAATTGGGCATCATGGGCTGTGTCGGCCTTCTGCCGTATTCATAAGTATCCAGGAAGCCATCAATAGTAGCAGAGATATTGCCGAGATAATTATGGAAGGCGATATATTTTCCGAGTAATCCACTGTCGTTACCGAGACCGTTCGGGAAGCGGGACGAAGTGGAGTTCAGCAGGATCAGGTTGGTGTTCAGGCAAGCCGCATTCACAAAGATGATGCGTGCAAAATATTCCGTAGCCTGTTTGGTATTGGTGTCGATCACCCGTACGCCCACTGCTTTCTGCTGCTTCTCGTCATAAATGATGGAATGTACCACCGAGAAGGGCTTCAGGGTAAGGTTACCAGTCTTCATCGCCCAGGGAATGGTGGAACTGTTACTGCTGAAATAACCACCGAAGGGACAACCGCGGTAACAGATACTGCGTGCCTGGCATTGGCCACGGCCCTGTTCAAGATGTATGGGATTGGGCTGAGTCAGGTGTGCACAACGGCCCTGCACCACATGACGGTCTTTGAAAGCCGTATTGATCTTGCCCTGGATATGCTTCTCCGGACAATTCATTTCCCAGGGGGGAAGTGATTCACAGTCGGGCAGGGTTTCCAGTCCATCGCGGTTGCCGCTGATGCCGGCAAATTTCTCGACATGGCTGTACCAGGGCGCCAGGTCATCATAGCGGATGGGCCAGTCCATACCGAAACCATCGCGCAGCGGGCGTTCAAATTCATATTTGCTCCAGCGCTGGGTCTGCCGGGCCCAGATCAGCGATTTGCCGCCTACCTGATAACCGCGCAGCCAGTCGAAGCGCTTTTCCTGTATATATGGATGCTCTTTATCTTTTACGAAGAAATGCTGGGTAGCTTCATCGAATGCATAACAACGGTCGGCGATCGGATTCTCCTTCGCCAGTTGCGACGTGAGTTGTCCGCGGTGCTTGAACTCCCAGGGATTGAGTAATGTAGTGGGATAATCTTTCTTATGCTCCACATTCCGGCCCCGTTCCAGCAAAAGGGTTTTTACCCCATGGTCACAGAGTTCCTTCGCGGCCCAGCCCCCACTGATCCCGGATCCGATCACAATGGCGTCAAAGGTATTCTGCTGAACACCTTTGTTATTAATATTGACCGTTGTAGTATCGTTCGGCATTCAAAAAAATTAAAAAGCTGATTACTGTTTTCTATTGTCACATTGCCACATCGTCACATTGCCACATTCTCAAAGGTTTCCTTTCTTCAGTTCACTCACCGCATGATCCGCAGCCCTTGCCGTCAGCGCCATATAGGTCAGCGACGGATTCACACAAGCAGCTGAAGTCATACAAGCGCCATCGGTCACAAACACGTTCTGTGCATCCCAGACCTGGTTAAAGCTGTTCAACACCGATGACTTCGGATCGCGGCCCATACGGGCGGTGCCCATTTCATGGATACCCATGCCCGGTGCATTATCCCGGTCGTATCCGTTGATCTTTTTGGCTCCGGCGGCTTCCAGCATGGCCATGGCTTCGTTCTTCATGTCCACACGCATCTTCTTTTCATTCTCCTTGAACTCGCAGTCGATAGCCAGTACATTCAGTCCCCACTTGTCTTTCTTATTCTTGTCGAGCGTTACTTTATTATCGTGATAGGGCAGGGTTTCACCAAAAGCGGTCATACCCATGCTCCAGGGACCGGGTTCGGAAAGGGCTTCCTTCAGTTCGGTACCGATACTGAGTTCGGCGATCTCCCGGCTCCAGCCGCTGCGGCTGGCGGCACCCTGGTAGCCGAAGCCACGCAAGTAATCGCGCTTGTCGCCGAAGAGGTTCTGCCAGCGGGGGATATAGAATCCGGTCGGACGGCGTCCATAATAATATTTATCATCAAAGCCTTCAATGATACCGGAAGCGCCTACCCGAAAATGGTGGTCCATCAGGTTATGGCCCAGTTCACCGCTGCTGCTGCCCAGTCCGCCTTCCCACACATCGGTAGCCGAATTCATCAGGATCCAGGTACTGTTGAGGGTGGAGGCATTGAGGAACACGATCTTCGACGTGAACACTTCGGTCTTGTTCGTTTCAGCATCCACGATCTCTACGCCGGTAACTTTCTTCGTATTCTTATCATAGATGAGTTGCGATACAATGGAATTGATCCGCAGTGTGAGGTTGCCTGTAGCCATCGCTGCAGGTAAAGTGGAACTCTGTGTGCTGAAATAGCCACCGAAGGGACACCCATTCGAACAACGGTTGCGGAACTGGCACATGGTACGTCCGGGCAGGTCCTGGGTCAGGTTGGCGGCACGGCCAATGGTGAGCACGCGTTTGCCATTGAATTTCTCCTTGATCTTGCCGGCAGCAAACTCTTCCACGCAGTTCAGCGGCATACCGGGCTGGAATTCCCCATCGGGCAATTGGGCCAGGCCGTCTTTGGTGCCGCTGATACCGGCAAATTTCTCTACATAGCTGTACCAGGGGGCAATATCCTTGTAACGGATGGGCCAGTCGATGGCGATGCCATCCTTGGCATTGGCCTCAAAATCGAAATCGCTCCAGCGGTAACTCTGGCGGCCCCACATCAGCGAGCGACCTCCTACATGATACCCGCGGAACCAGTCGAAACGCTTCACTTCCGTATAGGGCGCATCTTTCTCATTCGCCCACCAACTGAGGTTGATCTCATTGAGCGGGTAATCGCGCTTGAGTACCGGATAGTCTTTGATCATCTGCTGCGTACGGCCGCCGCGGTGGGGATATTCCCAGGCGGGCTTGTTGGTGGCTTCGTAATCTTTGACATGACGGATATCGAAGCCGCGTTCTAGCAGCAGTACTTTCAATCCTTTTTCGGTGAGCTCTTTGGCCGCCCATCCGCCGCTGATCCCCGAACCGATTACAATTGCATCGAAATGGTTCTGGGCAGCGGCCTTGTTGTTGAGATTTACGGAAGTAGTATCGTTTGGCATAGTGTAAGTTTCGCGTTACAGGTTTTCTTTCATCGGCTCATCGGCATATCGGCTCATCATCACAAGTTGCCTTTTTTAAGTTCCGTAACCGCATAATCCGCCGCCCTCGCCGTAAACGCCATATAAGTCAGCGAGGGATTCTGACAGGCGGCAGAAGTCATGAATGAACCATCGGTTACAAACACATTCTGTGCATCCCAGACCTGGTTCCACTTGTTCAGCACGGATGTTTTGGGATCATGACCCATACGGGCTGTACCCATTTCATGGATACCGCGGCCGGGTGTACCATCGCCATCAAAAGCCTGTACGTTTTTCACGCCCAGTTTCTCCAGCATTTCCTTGGCATCTTCCTTCATGTCTTTGCGCATCTTCAGTTCATTCTCTTTCAGTTCACAGTCGATGGCCAGTACATTCAGGCCCCATTTATCTTTCTTCGTTTTATCGAGCGTCACTTTGTTCTCGTGATAAGGCAGGATCTCACCGAAGCCGCCCATGCCAAAGGTCCACTGGCCCGGTTCCAGCAGGGCTTCCTTGTATTCGGCGCCGATGCTGTACTCGGCCACTTCGCGGCCATAACCTTCGCGACTACCGCCACCCTGGTAACCAAAGCCGCGTACATAATCACGTTTGTCGCCAAAAAAGTTGCGGTAGCGGGGAATATAGATCCCGTTGGCACGGCGTCCGAAGGTGTATTTGTCTTCATAGCCTTCCACGATACCACCGGCATATACACCGAGGTGGTGGTCCATCAGGTTGTGACCCAGTTCACCACTGCTGCTGCCCAGTCCATCGGGCCAGATATCTGTAGCCGAGTTCATCAGGATCCAGGCGCTGTTAAGTGTGGATGCATTAAGGAAGATGATCTTGGCTTTGTACTCATACGTCTTATTTGTTTCGGCATC
>JBGAQC010000035.1:0-6190 GCA_044220945.1 Chitinophagaceae bacterium
GAGCGATTGATTCAAGAGTACAAAAATACCGTCAGTTTCCACGATTGCATTGATGGTACTGGTGAGCCCGCTTTCCTGTACGCTCGACAGAAACTCGATCTCCCGTTTTCTTATTGGGCTCAAGCCGTTCCGATCACTTTACTGGTCTATGGGAATAGATTTCGCAGCAGGCTTTGCCGTTTCTGCGGGCCTGAACCTGCAGGTCTTAGGTTTATTGATACCCAGTTTTGCTTCTACATCAGCTACACCCACAAAATCTGCACCGGCAAATTGCTCCGGCCCCAAACCATGCTGCTGCATAAGGGCTGCTGCGGCACCGGAAAAGAGGGTGTCGCCGGACCAGGAAGCAGGAAGGGCAGAGAAGTTGCGGGATGGAGTTGGAGTGTGGGTTGGAGTTTGAGTTTGAGTGTGAGTGTGCCAGAGGACCAATATGGGATGCAGAAGGCGTAATTACAGCAGGGATAGCTTCAGTGCTGTCATGAATACAAGCCACTACTGTATTCACTTCATAATCGTTACCGGCAACAGCACGGTACTCAATATATCCATCCGCTTCGGCAATCACCTCATAAGTGGTTTTCGAGGTTTCGAAAACCATGAGTTGGTCGCCGGTTTTAACGGCTTGCGCCTGCTGGAGCGTGAGCTCCACCACAGTAAGGCTGCTGTCGTTCACCGCCAGCAGCGGTACTTTTATTTCCTGTAAAATGGCCATTAATTAAATGCGTTGGCGATTTCCTGAATAATACGTTGCTTTTCGGGCAGCACCAGCAGTTCCAGCGATTTCACCGAAGGAATCGGGACTGGCAAGGCTGCTATACGTTTCATTTTAATTTTCTTAGTACTGGTCTCCCCTACTGCTGCCAGCAATTCACTGCCGATGCCGGCATAGGCACTGCCTTCTTCGATTACCACCAACCGGCCACTGGCTTCGGCTGAGGCTGTGATCAGGTCAATAGGAAGCGAAGAGATCTGGCTGGGTACGATGAGCTCGGGTTTCAGGTCGGTATACCGGAAGAGGTCTTCCAGGCAGGCCGCCGTGATATCAGCCATGCCACCATAAGCAACGATGGTGATATCGGGGCTCGATACAGCCGGACGGATCCTTACCACGGGATATGTATCGTTGTTCCGTTCATAAATAAAATGCTTCGACATTCCTTGCAGGATCTTCTTGCCGTAATCCGATTTGTTTTCGATCACCACAACCGGATGTACTTCATTGAAAATGGGTTCGTACACCAGCGACGGGTCAAAAAAGGTATTCAGGGCAATGGTTTTCACATTATCGATGCCCACCAGGAATTTATCGAGGGTCTGTGAGTGTGTGGGGCCATAGCCTCTGCGTCCGCCCATCGGGGTACGTACCACTACCGGACAGTTCACCTGTTTGTTGAACATGTGGTGGAACTTGGAAGCGTGATTCACGATCTGGTCGAAAGCCAGGGTAACAAAATCACCGAACATGATCTCGGCAAAGGGCTTGAAGCCATTCAGGGCAAGTCCGTTGGCAATACCGGTCAGTGCGGCTTCCGAGATCGGTGTGCTGTAAACCCTGTCTTTCCGAAGATCAGAAAGGTCGCGGGCCACTTTGAAGGCACCACCGTAAGGAGATAATACATCTTCCCCTATGAATACGGTTCGGTCGTCGTTCACGATCTTGTCTTTGAAGAAGCGGTTCAGCAGTTCGATCAGGCGTTTGGGCTGCGCTTCAAGTGGTTGCCAGTCGTTGCTGGTTTGGCTGGTTTCCGGAGTATAGTACGCTTCAAGTGGCAGCTCGGCATCTTTCTCTATACTGTCCAGTACTGCATTGATCTCTTCGTTGATGCTTTCGATGTACTTGTTATAATAAACGGGTTCTTCCTTTTCAAAACGGACCAGGTAGTCTTGTTCGCGTTTGGCCTGTACTTCCTCCTTATCGCGGTCGTCATCGCCTTTTGAGTGGGCATTCAGGCGGTAGGTATCCACCTGGAAGAAACAGGGTGCGGTCTGGTCGCGCACATAATCAATGGCTTCTTTGGCAGCACGCAGGAGTGTATCAGGGTTCCAGGTGTCGCCATGGAACGTGCGGATACCGAAAGCTGCTGCACGTGCCTGGATATCTCCGGCCAGGTTCACGTTTTGGGGGGTAGACTGGGCATAGAAATTATTCTCACAAACAATGAGCAGGGGGATCTGCCATTTGGAGAGGATATTCATCGTTTCATAGAGTGCCCCTTCTCCAAGTGTGCCATCACCAATAAACACAATGCCGATGGCCTGGTTCTGTTTGAGTTTATTGCCCAGGGCATAACCGGCTGCAACGGGTACGATGCCACCCTGGATGCCATTGGAGTAAAAATTGTTTTTACAGAGGTGCTGGCTGCTGCCGATACCGCCGCTGGTACCGCTGGCTTTGCCGAGCAGTTCAGCCATCAGCCCTTTCACATCACCGGTGAAGGCGAGGTAATGGCCATGACAGCGGTGATTGGAGAAGATAAAGTCTTTTTTCCGCAACTGGCCGGCGAAGGCCATGGCAGAGAACTCCTGTCCCACGCAGGTATGCACCGTACCATTCAGTTTCCCCTGTGTAAAGAGATCCAGGAAGGTTTCTTCCACCCGGCGGATGAGCAGGGCTTCTTTCAGAATGCGGTGGTTGATCTGTGTTTCTGCGAAACTCATTGTTGTGTTGTTCATTTATGCAATCACTCGCTTGAGTACCGGTACTGCCGGGTTGCCTTTATAAATCACATAGGGTTCCAGGTCCTTTTCGGCCACAGCTCCGATTCCCAGGATGCTGTGTGAACGGCAGGTGACGCCTCCAGCCACAACAGCTTTGCTGCCGATCCATACACCCTCTTCCAGGATAATGGGAGCAGCGAGGTAATCAAAACTTTCCTTAAAGGCATCATGACTTCCGGAGAGCAGCAAGGCTCCCTGGCTCAGGGTGGCGTTGTCGCCGATCCGGACATCAGAAAGATTATCGATCCAGACTTCCTCTCCGATCCAGGCATGGTTTCCGATCGTCAGTTTCCAGGGGTATTTGATATTCACCCTCGGTTTGATCACTACGCCAGTACCCACCCGGGCACCGAATAAACGCAATAAACGGACTTTTATTCCAGAGGAAATGACCAATGAATTTTTGAAGAAAAAGATATTCACCAGGTACCAGACCAGCTGCACCGGGCGCGAGGCGCCGATGGCGATGGTGGTTTTGTAGAGGGCGTTATTGACCTTTTTCGGCGTCATAGAACAGTTCGGTATATTGTTTTTCCAGGTCGGGGTTATGGATAAAATCGTGTGCCAGCGTCCAGGCGCCTTTGGTCCAGCTGTCGAAACCGGACTGGTCCCAGGCTGTAGCTTCCTGAAGGGCAGCCGTAAAGCTTTCCGGATCATTGAGCGGCAATTCCCATCCTGCTTTTGCAGCAGTCAGTCCTTTCCAGGGGGTCTGGTCGCTGATCAGTACCGGCCTTCCGTGGAGCAGGGACTCAAAAATGGAATGCCCGAAATTCTCACCCTGGGTAGGCAGTATATATAAATGGTGTGCCAGCAGGTGCGTACCAAGTTCGGAATTGGGTACAGGGCCCAGCACATCGAAGGTACAGCCGCTGGGGGCATCTTCCATCAGCAGGCGGCATTTCTCCCAGTAAGCAGGATCTTCAAAAGGACCAATAATGGTCAGGTGGATCTGTTTGCCGGCTTCCCTGATGCGTTCTATCAGGAAATGGAGGTTCTTGATCGGGTGTACCCGTGCAATATAAATGCACCGCAAACTGCCCGGCGTTTTGGGGATTGTAGTCCAGGCGGATTGCTGTGTATTGGGCAGGTTATCTGCGATGCGCACTGCAGCACCGGGGAAATAGTGCAGGATGGCTGCTTTCTCCCTTTCGTTAGTGGCATGAAAACGGATCTTCTTGTGGATACCCAGCAACCGGAACAGGAAGATAAACGGGGTTTTCTTCCAGCGTTTCACATTCAATGCACTTTCATAGAGCGCACCCCGTGGACAAAGTACAACCTGCGACCGGATTGCTCCGGTAAAGTGAAGCCAGAGCGGGTAAACGACAAACAACGGTGAAAACAGGTGGTTCAGGTAAATGATATCTGCCTGGCTGTTGCAGATCACTGTTTTCAGTTTCGCTGCCTGTAACCCTTTTTTTGCAGCATAAAACACCTCAAATGCGGGGTCGAGGTTACGGATCCATTGATCTGCCGGTATACCCGGATAGGGTGTGGTTTCCGTGAAATCCGTATCAGTAGTCAGGACTTTAACTTCCATCCTGTCTTTCAGAAAGAACGCTACGTTCTTGCAACTCTGGATGGGTCCGCCGCCCAGAAAGCCGGGGGTAAACCAGTCGACCAGGATCAGCAATCTCTTTTTTCTATTTTCCAAACACGATTCCTTTATCACAGTTACCAATGGTAACCCGGGAGATGAACATTATTGAGGCTTTCGCAGCTCTTTTTACAAAAGCCTGTGGCTTGGCTTTACGGGTGTCTGTGAGATGTTCCAAAATAAAAGCTTTCTTATCCTTTACATTCAACACACGGTCATCAGCAGTAAGAATTTTATGACAGTCCGGATTATTATTATCAAAACACTGCACAGTCAATCCGGAGAACAAGGCCTTAAAGCGTGAGCCTCCGAGGAAATCCATCGGATACATTTTATGATAATAGTGCAGGTTCCATCCAAAGAAAGACAGGTCAGGGCTTTCCCGTCCGATCAGCATACCGCCCTGCAGATACATGTTAAGCAAGGTTACTTTCCCTTTAAACCAGCCGATCTGGATCACGGACTTATCAGCTGAAGCGCCGTTCGGTGCAATCATGCCGCCATCAATGGTAATATTGCCGGTGCCCTCCCATTTTGAAACTGCATTGATCTCTCCTTCCCACCAGCAATCTTTTGCCACAAAAGTTCCGCCCTTATCTACCTGTACTCCTACGAACTGGCCGCCAAATGCATATAAGGCCGCTTTCCCTCCTTTACCATCTCCGATAACCCGGTCGCCTGTTGAAAAAAACGTGTTTTCCTTTTGCACAGTAAGATTAGAGAGCCCTTCCAGGTTCAGGGTATTGGATGCCGCAGAATAAATCTGGTCCACAAAGGCGAAAGATCCAGGCTGGTCTACATTTTCGAAACTAATGAGGTTTACTTTCGATTTGATGCCGCTGTTTTGTCCGAGGTGGAGATCTTTTATGGTAATACCTGTGGGGCCTTTTACATAAATCATGGATTTCCCTTCAGGAAAACCGGGAGCAGTCAGCAATACAGAGGAATAAATGATGCCATCCCCCAACAATTGCAGATCTGAACCTGCCGGTATGAAAACCGGGTTTTTCAGCACATAGTTCCCGAAAGGGAAATAGAGCACAGGTCGTTTACCACTCATCGCAGCCGCCTTGTTGATGAGTTGCTGGATCTCATCATCCCCTGCCCCGGGAGGTACTGTAAAGACAGTCCTGTTCCGGTACACTGGTGTTTTCTGGAGTCCAGACAGAAAAGCAGCAGTATCATTCAGTACGGGTTTTTGTTGGAGCCGGTCACCATAACTAAAGAGCTCCTTGGTTTTCGGCACGATCATGACCGGTGACCGGTATTCATATTTATTATTGACAGAAAGAACCTGGTAATTCCCGGGTGCCCAGCTGTAATAATTAACATTATAGGGATTGGCCGTATCCTTTGTTTTGCCGAAGGTATTATCCAGAAAAGTGAGTTTCCCGAGATGCGGATACTGGATGCTGACGTTTGTATTCAGCACCACTTTATTATCCTGGAAGATCCGCTTGAAGGGATTGCTGCTGAAGCCTTCATCAGCACTGAACATCCGGGAGCCAAATGAGTAACAGCCCCGTACCGATGTATAATATCCCATACTGATATGAAAATCCGCAAACGTACTTCTGCAGAAGAAAGACCGGTAGACATGAAAATTCCCGGAAGTACAATCCACGCCGTTTTTACAATCATAAAACCGGCAGTCCCAGATCCAGTAATCCAGTGCATTATAGCCCCTGATCTTAACAGCGGCTTCGGTCGCATTCAGAAAAGTGCAACGGCGGATCGTGATTTCTGAATCATTGTGGCTTGTCCCGTCTTCCTGGAACGTTCCACCTGAAACTGCAAAGCGGAATCCTTTCTCAAAACGACAATCGGCTATTTCTATATTCAGGCTGGCAAACTCACGCCGGGCCTCCAGGTGAA
>JBGAQC010000023.1:0-48827 GCA_044220945.1 Chitinophagaceae bacterium
ATACTTATTTCATACTTGTCAGCAATGAAGTCTGCCGTTACATACTTTTTTGATTGTAAGGTGGTCAACATAGCTATAAGTCTGTCTATTCTGTTCATTGTTTCACTGTCTGATGGGTTGTCATAGGGTTGCACCTAACGGTCAGGTATTGCCGATGGTGGGAAAATAGAATTCCGTCCGCCGGAACTGCTGGCTGACTTTCTGATAAAGTTAAATATTAAGAACTAAAGCTGGGCGTTATTCGTCAAGCCCCTAACCACTGTACAATAGAATTACTGCTGCTGATTGTTGCAATGTCAAGCCCCACTATTGGCAATACCAATGTTGTGTGCAGCCTTTATTCTACGACTATCATATCCCAATACTTTAATGAAGGAATTGTAAATGTTACTGTATTGCCCGATTGTTGAAAAGCAATTTGTTTGGCAACCCCAAAATCTGTATCGGGTGAAGCAAGCCAAATTTTTGAAATGGATTGCGTAGTTGTATAAGATAACTTGATGTTAGTTGCAGTGGTTGGTGTCGTTTTGGTTCCATTCGTATCTCTCCAGTCCAGCGAATTGTTTAAGAAATTCAGAAGATGTAGAATTTGTTTGCTACCTACTTGTTTTCCTACAACACAAATTTTGCCTTGTTGAGGTTGCCAATTATTAATGCCAAAGGCATTATCAGTCACAGAAATTGTTGGGTTATTAAATGTGCCGCCACCCCTTAATAAATTTTCATACGCTACGGAGAAATCATAGTAATTAATAAGCGAACTTTTCAAATCATCAGGCATTTTCAAATTTGAATTTGGAAAGTATTCTTTGCCTAACATGTGTTCACCTAACTCAATGTGTGCACCGCCAAAAGTAAAAATAACTGCGTCCGTATATAACACAGAAGGAGTATTAAAAGAACCAGGATTGTCGGCTTTATTATAATTCATGTAGGCTGCCAACACAGTTTTTTTGGTGTTGCTGCTGTAGTTATTGTTGTTGAGGATAATGGTGGCAAGGTCCGAGTAATTTTGATTTGCGCCCCATACTTCAGTATATAAAAAGTCAACAGGGGCTGTTGCTATACTCCCCTGCTGTCCAAATTGATTTACGGCATTAAATACAAGGCGTTTACCTGCATTTAGTGTTTTCATAGACTGGATGAAAGGCTTAAAACTATTTGCAAGATTTATTAATCCACCATTGTAATTATATACCGTTCCCCAATCGCCTAACTGGTCTATGTGATAACCGTCAAAATTATAAACCGCATACATATCGGAATTTCTTGCCGCCATATATTGCTGCCAATTTGTGTTGGAGGGGTCAAGCAAATAAATAGGGCTTTTTAAAAAACCCGGAACATCAAAAACTGCTTTAGTGGTATGGGTAACATCTTTGTACATGTACCAACTGTCCTGTACACCGTCGCTTGCTGCATCGTTTAAAGCACCATAACATAAATTATAGCTCATCGCTTTCATTCCTGCCTGATGTGCTTTAGCAATATAGGATTGTACAGTTGCTTTATAGATTGGTCTGTTTGCAATATCCAGCCAATTGTTTGAAGGGCTTGAAACTGTTCCGGCAAGTGGTTTATGATGTTTCTCCGCCCAGTCATAAAATTGCAGACCGTTAATGTGGTAACGACTTAAATTGTTTATTACGTTGTCCATATCGCTGCTGCTTAACTGTGGAAACTTAGACAAAAATCCGTAACGTGGAAAAACAGTCCAGTCGCTGGAAACATCCACCGCAATACTACCATGAATAATTTCCTGCCCATTTTCAAGGCTATACAGGTCAACTAAATAACCTTTATAATCTGTTGCTGGTGTTTGCCATGTCCAGTTTCGTGATGAATAGGCGACATCCTGTATAGTTTGGTTGAGATGGCGGTAGCGTATTTTGGCAGTTGATGGCAAGTCTTTATCAATCTCGAATGAAACAATATCTCCGGGATTATAAACAGCTTTATCTGCTGAAATCTTTACTGTAACTGGATTAATTGGCGTTATCGGGGCTGGGACAGTCGTTGTGCTATTATTTTTTTTACAACTTACCGTCGTAAGAATTAAGAAAGTCAAAACACATTGAATGATTTTTTTCATAATTTCTTTTTGCAAATTAATAGGCTGTCAAATAAGGTTGCACACAACGGCCGGGGCTTTGCGTTCGTGGCGGTATTCAGGGAACTTCAGCCCAGCCCTGGTTTAAAGATGATTAGAATTACTGGCGATCAGGGTTTAGGCCTCCGCCGCCATGACGCAAAACCCAGTGTTGTGTGCATTAATGTTGAATGTTCCTATTTCTGTATCCAAAGAGTATCAATATACTTTTTATTGGTCTTTTCAATGATATAGTCATTAGTCACCCCAACTATTCTTATCCTACGCCCTAATGGGTACATTTGAAAAATAGCTGAATCAGACCAGTCATTTATATCCGAAATAGTCAATTTGTATTCACAATCCGAAATCCACTCAACTTTATACCTTCTGTTGGATTTAATGGGATAGTTGGTGCTTTCGTTCTGGACTGTATCCGTTCTTTCGATTTTAATTTCCATATCAGTCCAATGGCCCATACCAGTGGTGTTATGTAAATGCTTAACAAACCTACCTGTATGAAATTTAGAACATGAATCTTTGCCTAGTTTGGTGGACTTACAACTCAAGATTGTAATTATAGAAAAAATATATATAAGTCTTTTATACTTCATGAATTTAGTGTCTCTTGCAGAGATTGCACACAACGGCAAAACCCAGTGTTACCTGCCGTACAAACGGGGAGTGGCACGGGATGCGATGGCCTTCTCAACCTTTTACCTCCAGTTGCTCAGTAGCGTTACCAAAGCACAGGGCGCTGGACCAAAGCCGATCAGGGGACTAGCTATTCCCTGTCCAACCGTCACCTCAGGATGATCTTATGACCTGGGTTTGCCGCACCTGAAGGGACCGCCTTCTCAGCAACCAGCCGTCTCTTGCCCAGTAGCATTACCAGCGCCCGGAGCGGCCTTGCATGCACTACAGCTGATCAAGGGGTACTTTAGCGAGCTGCCCCCTGGGAACAGCATTGTATGGCAGGTAACACGTTAATTTATGTAATTAGACGTTGTATTCAAAAATTATTGGAATTAGAATTCACTTGATTTGGATTATAATTTTCGGATTGAAGTTGGGACAATCCGATTTTGCATGCGGGTTAGATACAATACTGATTCTTAAAAAAGTAGGATAGTAACGCCGTATATCAAAAGACACGTTTTTCTGGCTGGCATTTTAACAGTTAACCTGACCGAACCAGTTATGCGGCCTTCGAATCAAATGTTTTGATCGCCTGCAGACTCTCCCGCTTCGCTCGTAACTCCTCCTCCAGATCATAATCGTCCTGCAACCCTAACCAGAATTTGGCAGAATTACCAAAATAGCGCGACAAACGTAATGCCGTATCCGCAGTAATACGCCGGCTCCCCTTGAGGATCTCTGAAATCCGCGTCTGCGGTATCCCTATGTCCTTCGATAACCGGTATGCCGTAATGTCCAGGGGCTTCAGGAATTCCTCCTGCAATATTTCTCCTGGATGGATATTTGCCAGTTGTGCCATAATCTGCTTATTAATGATAATCAACAATTTCAACTTCCATCGCATTACCTGATTCCCACTTGAAAATAATCCGCCATTGATCATTCACCCGGATACTATAATACGCCTTTAGCTTCCCGGAAAGCTTTTCCAGACGATTCGCAGGCGGTATCCGTAAATCAATCAAATTCACAGAGTTGTTCAACATACGCAGTTTTCTACGGCCAATCTGCTGTACTTCATTTGGCAAGCCCTTGACTCTCAACCCATTCCAGATTTTCTCTGTCTCCTCATTTCCAAATGATAAAATCATAGTAACGCATCACGTTAGTAACGTCAAAAGTAAGTATTTTCTGCTGCTTTCCAAAATGACGGAATTTTGAAGTAATGGGTCGCTTTCCCGCCTACCAGTCAATATCCTGCCGCTTCCATAAATCGTCCAGCGGACTGATAATATTCACCAGGCTCTTCTTGCTTACATGCAGGTAACGCTCTGTCGTCCGGATGTCGAAATGACCCAGCAACTCTTTTATATAGAGGATATCCGTCCCCTTCTCCAGTAAATGGGTCGCAAAACTGTGCCGTAAACTGTGGATCCCCACCTCCTTACTGATCCCCGCCGCCCGCTTCGCATTGCTGAAGATCTGCTGTACCGTCCGCGCCGGATACGGACCCCCGGTCTGCTCACTCTCAAATAAATAGACGCGCGGCGCCGGATGATAGGTCTTTACATAATCCCGCAACACATCCAGCAACACCACACTCAGGTTCACCACCCGATCCTTCTTCCCCTTCCCCCCCTGCACATGGATCAGCATCCGCACACTGTCGATATCCGCCAGCTTCAGGTTCACCACCTCACTCACCCGCAAGCCCGCACTGTAGGCCGTAAACAGGATCGCCTTGTGCTTCCGGTTCGGTAAGGCATTGAACAAGCGCCGCAACTCCTCTTCATTCAGCACCTTCGGCAACTGCAGCGGTTTCTTCGGCCGCGGGATATCCCAGAAAAAACGCTCCCGCCCCAAAACCTGCTCATAGTAAAACTTCAACGCATTGATCCGGCTGTGCAGGGTATGCTCCGATAACTTCAGCGTTTCAAAACAATACTGCAGGTAATCCCGGATCCGCTCCACCGTGAAAGTCCCCGCATCAACCTCTTTTAATGTTCCCAGGAAGGCCGCCACCTCATTCATATAGGTCTTGATGGTCGACGGACTATACGCTTTCAGCACCAGCTGCTGCCGCAGGGCCGGCAATACCCCGGCATTCACCTTACCGATCCGCTCCTTCGCATGCACACCCGCCAGCAACTTGCCCGATACCGCTCCGCCCTTGCGCTCCGCAAGGTACTTGCGCAGCGGACCGTCGTCCAATACCGCCCGGCCCGCCAGTACGGCACACACCTTATCGTAATGGGCCCGGCTCAGCGGCACATACCAGCAACCCTTGCTGCGGCTCCACTGTACCCCAGCCTGCTCCTGCAAGGCCCACTGCAACTGGCCATCCTTCGGAAAATAAATGCCGATACACTCCCGCCCCCGGTGGACCAAAGGCTTTAACTGTACTTTCATTGGTTTTTTGAATGAAAAGTACAGTCTGCTGTTGTTGTAATAATGGGGAAGAAACGGTGGTACTACCGTGTAATCCTGTTAAAGGTTGAAAACCACAAATACATTCAAAAATTCGGGTGAGAAAAAGTTTAATATTACTTAGCTGGAATGGACTGATTCTTCGGTTTATTTGTCTGAAAATCTTCCATACTTGTAAAATACTCAATTACCAGAATCAATAACATAAAACAAAAAAAAGAGATCTTTTGCATTACTGCCAGCAGCCCCCAATCACCAGCCCCATACAGGTACAAAGTGAAATAGAATATAAGCAAACTCAGAGTACAAAAAAACTTCAACCCATGCAGTTTTGTCCTGAATATAAAAACGGTAATGTAAAATAATCCAAGCATGGTAAGCGTACTGGAAACAGTCACCATGATATCATGCAAAGGAGTGGCTATTAAAAAAGTAAAAATCATGTTTGCAATGCCCACGGCTCTCAAAACAAAAGCTGCATGGCTATGGTGAATCTTCCGGGCGGTATGAATATAGAAAATACCATACCCGATGGAATTAAAGATCATACCAATAATTGCCCAGATTCTTGACAGATTATCCTTACCATTAAGTGCTTTCGCTAAAAATAAATTGCTAAAAAAATTCTTTGACCAGTCAAACCCTGCAGAATTTTTATCAAGAATCGATCCACCAGGATAAATTAAAGTGGCAATTACAAGAAAAAGCAAAGCGATGATTACACAAATCAGAACCGAATATTTTTGCATTAAGTACTATCGGAGATTAATTATTGTATTTTTTTACTGTGTTTGGAACCTTCATTTGCAATGACAGCAACGTGAGGGTTTATGCAATTTAGGGACCAGGATTCCGTATGCCCGCTGACAAGTTGAGAATGAAGTTCAAGTCTTTTATTTCATACTAAACGGTCGACCACATTTCAACCTGGGAAACCAAAGCTGGGATTTGCATTCGTGGCGGTTTCAGGAAACATCAGCCGGCGCTTTTATTTCCAGAAACGGAACATCCGCTTGAACAGAACCCGGTCGGTAAAGGCCGCAAACAGTACGCCCGCTCCATACATCACGAAATCCAACGGGTCAAAAACACGCGCCAGGGCATAGATGCCGAAATATTGGAGCAACTCGGAAAAGGAACAAAGCACAAATACTGCCCCCGCCTTGATATACCAGTGCCGGAACAGCCTATAATCCTGCTCCACCAAAACCAACAGGAGGTAAAATGCAAAAGGGATCGCCAGATCCGCAAAATAAAATTGAAAGAAGCGTTGTACGGTTTCACCCGCCCAGTCCGCACCAATAATGAAAAGGCCGGCAATCAGGAGTACAGTAAGGACTACTACAGGCTTTTTACGGTTCATACCACAAAGGTACGTTCACCACAAGGCCATTGGCCCACAAAAGAATTGAATAGCTGACAGTCAGGCGATTAGCACTTAAAAGACCTTTACCCCTGCCCGCACTTCGTGCCTCTCAGTCACAGTGCAACACCATGCCGGCAGTCAGTTTCAGTCCGCCCATTCTCGGACAGACCTCTACGTTACAATTTAATAAATTAAAAGGAGATTCTCCCGTACCGGGATTGTTAAAAATGAGATTCCGGCCTTCGCCGGAATGACGTACCATGAGTGCTGTTTACACGCTAAGCTAACCGTTTCCTCTTTCACCCACCGAAGCTTTAGCGTAGGTGGGTTTTCACCCACCGAAGCTTTAGCGTAGGTGGGTTTTCACCCACCGAAGCTTTAGCGTAGGTGGGTTTTCATCCACCGAAGCTTTAGCGCAGGTGGGTTTTCATCCACCGTAGCTTTAGCGCAGGTGGACTACTATCTTCCTCCCTTCTACCTTCTAGCCTCTAGCTTCTAGCCTCTTCTCCCAACACACCACCCGCTCCACTTCCCGAAACCCCGCCCGCTCATGAAACCGTATCCCCTCCACATTCTCCAGCTCTGTATCAGAACACAACTGCCGGAATCCCTGCGCCACGGCCCAGTCCTCCGCCACTTGCAGCAATGCACGCCCGAAACCCCGGCCCCGGAACTCCGCCCGCAAATAAATCCCCTCCAGATATGCCACCGGCAGCACTTCCGCCCCCTCCACATGATCCCGCCGCACACTGAGCTCCACAAAACCAGCCCAGCGCCCGTCCACCTGCAACAGATAACAAACACCTTGACCCCGCCGCAACAGTTCCGCAAAATGCGCTGCATGCTCCCCCGGCTCCGCATCCGGCCAGATCTCCTGCGCCAGCGCCGCCACCACCGGCACCGTCTCTTCCGTAATTGCTATCGTATTATTCATCTCTTTCTTTTTTCTTCTCCCCTCTCCCTTCTCCCTTCTCCCTTCTACCTTCTCCCTTCTAGCCTCTCGCTTACAAACCCCACCACCTTCCTTCTCACCGCCTCCTCATCAAACATGATCCCATAATGCGGCGCTCCAGGCACCACCATCAGCTCACTCTTCACCCCATGCTGCTGCAACTGCGATAACAAAAGCCTCGACTGCCCCGGCGGTACCATATCGTCTTTCTCGCCATGGATGATCAAAACAGGAGGATCTTTCGCATCGATATAGGTCAGCGGACTCGCCGCCCTGGCCCGCTCGGGATGATCCCCCGGACGACCACCCAGTAATATACTCTCCGGCGCCTCAGCATTCCGGCTGTTCGGCATCTTTTCCAGGTCCATGGGACCGTAAAAATCCACTATGGCCCGGAACCGGAACTGCCGCGAACTGCCCGGAACAAAGAATGCATCCACCTGCTGGTTATTCGATAAACCCATCAAAGTACCGAGATGCCCACCCGCCGAAAAGCCCATGATGGCAAACCGTTCCCGGTCAAATCCAAACTCCGCCGCATGATCGTATAAATAAGATACCGCCGCATTACAGTCTTTCAGGATCTCCGGAAACACCGCATCAGCCGCAAAACGGTAATCAATAGACGCAATCGCTATTCCTAGTGCCGATAACTCCCCCACGGTCTGCCGCATATACCCCATATCCGCCGTCTTGTCATTGCTCACCCAGCCACCCCCATGCACAAACACCAGCAAGGGTATCGGCCCCTTAACACCCGCCGGCAGATACAGATCCAGGCGATGCTTTTTCAGGGTATCCCCCAGATACGCAATATCCCGCCGCAACACCGTCCCCTTCGGATACGCACTCAACAGATCCTTCTCCTGCCCACTCACCCCCGCCCCAAAACCCAACAACAGCGCAACTAAAATTATTTTCATACTGAATTATTGTTTTCTTGTCTTTTACCCACCGAAGCTTCAGCGTAGGTGGGTCTTCATCCACCGTAGCTTCAGCATAGGTGGGTCTTCATCCACCGTAGCTTCAGCGTAGGTGGGTCTTCATCCACCGTAGCTTCAGCGTAGGTAGGCTTTCATCCACCGAAGCTTTAGCGTAGGTGGGCTTCTCGCTTCCACTCCCCCACCTCCACCTCCCTCGCATCCCACCGATGCACCGCCCAGATCAAAAACGCCACATTGAACACCGGAATAAAAAAACACCCCACACAACCCGATCCATTTCCGGAATATGTGGTATACTTCAGCTTACGTACATCATTAAACGCAAATACCCGGTACTCATACTCCAGCACCTTCGTGATCAGGGTATATTTCACACCATCCTTCTTGAAATCCCGCGTATACTGATACCCCTGCGGATACCGCCCGCTGTTCCGCAACACCACCGTATCCACCATCCGCACCGGCCGCTGCACCTGAAAGGAATCCACCGTGGCCCAACGCACTTCCCAGCCGGCCTCCAGACTTTCGTTATACATAAGCGTATCCCTTTCCGTATACACACCGATCTTGGCCCGCGCCGCATGCTCCGTCGGAAACGGAAACGCCTTCTTCCCCTTCACAAAATAGATCCGCTGCGCCCCCGCCACCACCGGCAGCAAGAGCACGAAAAGAAGAATACATTTATATTTTTTCTGGCAATCCATCTTTGCTGAAATTGATTATAACATCAATCCACTTTTTGCCTCTCCCTTCTTCCTTCTCCCTTCTTTCTTCTCCCTTCTCCCTCTCTAAATATACTCAATTCCCCGCCAGCTCCTCCCCTCCATCACAACAAAAAACGGCCGGATCTCTCCGGCCGCTCAACCACTGCTGAAATACTAAAACTTATCGCAAACAGATTCCCGAAGTGTATCCGGTAAAACCACCGGAAGGCAACACCACTTTGGTGCCATTCTTCCAGTATACCGGCTTCATAATGCCATTGATCTGCTCATGACCTGTAACATACACATCATCCTTATACACGGCAATGCCACTGATGCGCAGGTAAGTGCTGCCATCGGTCAATGCCGTCTCCAAGCCATTCCTCCAATAGCGCGCCGCCGTATTGCCCGAAGGCATCAGCTCCACGCCCGCTACATACACCGCACCACCCGATACCGTAATGGCATAAGCACGGCTGTTATTAATGGAGTTGGAAAGTGTGGTTCCCGTTCCGTTCACCCAAACCCGCGCCCGCTCGGTGCCGCCAATATTCTGGATGCCGGCAATATAGATATCCGTACCGGATACCGCTACACAAGTGGCTTCGCCGTAAGACGTACCATCGGTAAGGTCGGTCGCTGTGCCATTCCGCCAATACGCCGCCTTCGAATTCGTGGCACCCGGACGCAAGCCTACCGAAATCACATCTGTACCAGCAATGGCAATCGCATTGGGGATCTGCTGGTTACCCAGAGATACCGCAACGCCATTTCTCCAGTAACGGCCCAGGGAGATATTGGTATTGTCATACCCCGCTGTATATACATCGGAGCCGGAAACCGCAATACCATTGATGGCAGATCCTTCCACCGGAGTCTGTAAGGCATGTTCAATATTGTTAAACCAGTAAACGGGATTGGACCGCGTATTATAGATAATGCCCGACGTATAAATGGAATCACCGCGTACTACAATACCCGCCGTGCTGGCATCACTGCCGCCATTGGATAAATTCACCGCAGTATCGTTTTTCCAATACCGCGCTATTGTAACATTGGAACTGGTGTTTACCGATCCCGAAATGAATACATCTGGTACATAGGTCAGCTGCGGACCGGTTACCGCACCTTTGGCCGTGGTCACTTCCACCGAACCACCACCACTCGCCAGCATCGACGGGAGCTTGATGGTAAGCGATGTGGCACTGGCCTGCTGTACCGGAATGGCAACACCATTCACTTTTACGGTATTGTCTACTGGATTGACACCGAAATTGCTTCCGGTAATGGTCACGAGTTCGCCATAGTGGGCGCTGGTGGGACTGATCCCCGTGATCTTCGGCGTGAGGTCGGGAGGGGTGACTGGTGTGGGATCTGTTTTTTCTTTTTTACAACTGGAAAGGGCAAGTATGCATAATACTGCCAGGGAAAGAAGGGTCTTCTTTTTCATTGGTTATTGAATTTAGACCCTAAAAAGAATACTTTTTCCGATACGGATTTTCCCCGTTTCACCAGTGATCACCTCCGTTTCACCAACGGCTCATCCCGTTTTACGGCCCTCCAGCAACTGCAGTACCAGATCCTTCTTGCGCTGCGATACCGGTATACTGGCCCCGCCTTCGAGGATCAGCGTGCCGCTGTCGGTCTTGCGGTCGTAAATGCGGATCTTGCCGGGATTCACCAGACAGGAATGGTGCGTTCGGAAAAAACCCGAGGGCGCCAGCAGCTCTTCATAATAGCGCAGGTTGCGTGATACAAAGATCGGTTCACCACTGCTGAGATGGAATTTGGTATAGGATCCCTCCGCTTCGCAATAGAGGATATCGCTGATCCGTAAGAAATAGGTCTTGTCAATATCCCGCACCACGATCTGCGGTTCTGCCTGTGGTTTAGTTCCCAGCTGGGACAGCAGTATATTGAGCTGTTGCTGTACATTCAGGTGATTGAGCTGCCCGCGCGCTTTTTTGATACTGAGCGCCAGCTCTTCCGGATCGATCGGCTTCAACAAATAATCCAATGCACTGAATTTGATCGCCTGTATCGCATACTGGTCGTGCGCCGTTGTGAAGATGAGCTGGAACCGCGGATCCGCCAGCTGCTTCAGCAGGTCAAAGCCCGTGCCGTCGTTCATCTCCACATCCAGCAACACCAGGTCGGGATGAAACTGGCGGATCTGTTGCAAGCCACTGGCCACGCCATCCGCCTCTTCGATAAGGTCAGCTTCATCACAATGGATTTCCACCAGCTTGCGCAGCACCGACCTGATTTCAGGTTCATTGTCAATGATCAGTATTTTCATACATCAGCATTTAGAGTATCCGTATACAGTAAAGGAAGCCGGATCACCACCTGTACCCCAACCCCGGATGGATCGGCCAGCAACTGATAACCCGCCTTCGATTTTTGTTTGAGGTTGAGCAGGTAGAGCCGGTCCTGGATGATCTGCAAGGCCCGGCTGATATGTTCATTCGGTTCCTGCAAACCCTGCCCCAGGCCCTTCCCGTTATCCCGGATCAGGATCTGCAGCATGCTGCCTTCCTTGCTGAACTGTACTTGCAGCAGGGGGGCACGGTCCAGTCCCGCAAACCCATGTTCAATACTGTTTTCCAGGAAAGGCTGCAAGATCATCGAAGGGATCTTCAATTCATCGATCTCCAGTTCAGGTGCTGCGGTTACAGAAAAGTTGAAACTATTGGGCAGACGCATGCGTTGCACATCAAGATACTGTTGTAGGAATTCCATTTCGTGTTCAATACTCACATATTCCTTATAGGTACTCTCCAGGGTCTCCCGCATGATGGCACTGAACCGCGATAAACTGCCAGCCATGGCCTGCACATCTTTTTGCTGCAAAGCATATTTCTGCAAAGCCGTCAGCGAATTGAAAAAGAAATGCGGATTCATCCGCGCCCGGTTCAGGCGCTGTTCGGTTTCCAGGATATTTTTCTTGTGCCTGAGCGACTGCTGCCGCAGGTAGAACGCAATGGCTACGGCCGCCAGCAAAAAAGCCAGGGCCGCCAGCAGGTAGATACTGCGCTGCTGCGCCAGCTCACGGATCGTCTTCTCATCCTTGGCCTTGGTATATTTTTGCTCCAGCTCATTGATCTTCTCCAGCCGCTGCTGGTCAAATACGCTGTCCTTGATCCTGGTATAGGTCTTATACAATTCCAGCGAACGTGTCAGGTTGCCCGTGGTTTCAAAGAGCCGGGCCGCTTCGCCATACAGGCTCATCGTGGCAGGGGTGCGGCCCTCATATTTCTCGGCATAATAGATACTCGTATCCTGCCAGCGCTCCGCCTCCTTGTAATTCTTGAGGTCCATATAGTCCCAGGCCTTGGTGAAATACAGGGAAGCCGGATTGGCCGGTGTCTTCAATTGCTGCAGGTAATGGATCGCCGAATCAATATACCCAATGGCGAGCTGATACTTACCCCGACTGTACGCATCCGACTCAAAGACCCGGTAACAGCGGGCCAGTTCTGCAAAATCCCCTTGTTGCAAAGCTGCGGGCTGGGCTTTTCTCGCATAACCCACAGCGGTATCCATCAGGGACTGGCGCTGGGTGAGGGTGTATTTCTTCTCATATTCAAAAGCCAGCCAGTTGTAGCGGGTGGCCAGCTGCTCATCATCGGGCAAGGCCAATACCAGTGCTTCGGCGCGCTTAACATAGGGCCAGTTTTTTTCATCCTGGTGCTGGCGCGTGAACAGGTGTACGATATAGGTAATGGCCTTGAACTGCCCCGCTTCATCTTTGCGGGTTTCCGCCAGCTCCAGAGCCTGGAAGGCATTTTTGGAAAGGTTTTCATAATCCTGCGCCGCCTTGCTGTAATTCGCGGCCGCCAGCAGCCATTCCTGCCGCATCGCATCCGTACAATTCAGGCGCTTCAGCAGTTTTTCCAATGAATCAAGTATGCTCAGTGCTGCCGGCAGTTTTTTGCGGCTGATCAGGTAGTCCACTTCATACCGGTAGGCCCAGGCCTGGCATTCCACACTGGTTCCCGATTTGAGGGGATTGACTTTTTGGTAAAAATCCGCCGAATCGGCTGTCCGCAGCAGGGTGACAGCAGCAGTCGGCGGCAACAACCCGCAGGCACAAGTTTCCTGTGCCGCCAAACGCAACACCACACAGAAGACCACAGCAATAAGAAGGAGGAATTTGCGCATAAGGTTTAATAACCGGGTAAGCTCCCGGCCCGCAGGTCTGTAATATAACCAATAATCCGAGTTGCCACGAGGGACATTACCCGCAAACTAGAACAAGGCCGGCATTCCGGTTCTTCCGTTTGCCCGGAGCTGTGATGCATTTGATAAATGCAGCTTTCTGTAAATAACTGAGTACTGTTAAGAAAGATATGCCGCAGCTCCCATGAAACAGCCTGCAGCACTTATGAAGCAGATGACGGACCCAGTTCAGCTATTCATGCCCGAAAATCAGTCGGAAAACAAAACGGCCGGTCATGAACATGCCTATCATGAAGATGGCTGTACCGTGGTTCCGGGACTGCTGGTCGTATAAGGGTACGGACGCCCCGTTGGGCAGGGTCTTACGCGCCGAGCGGATCCCTGCGCCAATGAATACTGCGGGAATGGTAGCGATTGCGGCAAGATAGCCCAACACCAGCCAATAGGGTTGTATCCGTTCGCCTTTGTAAACAGGCTCAGGCTGATGTGGCGGATCAGGTAAAGGACCGCCTCCCTGTTTTTCATATAAGAGCCGGGCCAGCTGCACATCATAAGGATTCCATTCCTGCGGATGATCCACGACTTCTTTTAATTCGGTGGGGGAAAAACTATACAGATAATAATCCGGATCGGGCCTTTCCAAATCCTTGCGGGCCTGCTCCGCCAGTAAAGCATTCATTCGGGGAAAATCCTCCGGCGCCACCTTCAGCACATAACCGGCATCCATCGAATGCCCGAAATACACTTTATCCGGATACGCGATCTCCTTCTCAAGCCGGTACCGGATACCCGCCTGCTCCAGCAGCGCCGTAAATCCCGCCGCTGCATCCTCATCCTGAAATCTGCTATACGTTAACAAATTACTTCTGTCTACTGTCTTCTGTCTACTGTCTACTCCTCACACTTTAGGCAACTTCCACCCATTATGATACGGCGCCATAAAATACTCCGCATTCACCGCCGGATCCGTAAACTGCGACTTGGCCTTATCCCATACCAGCTTCTTGCCCGAACGGTAGGCGATATTGCCCATCTGGCAGACCGTCGCAATATGCGCACCGGTTTCAATACCGCAGTTCAGGTCACTTTGCTTGCGGCTCTTCACGGCTGCAATGAAATTCTCCCAATGCTTCACCAGGCCATTATCGGTCGGACTCTTCCGTTCTACCTTGATCTTGTTCTTGCTCTGACGCTCTTCATACACTTCCCAGCCGCCGCGGTCCAGCTCCAGGGTACCATTATTGCCAATAAAGGCAATACCATGATCCTTTCCATATAATCCATTATCAATGCCCATGGCATGATCCCAGATCAACATGAAATCATCGAATTCATAAAGCGCGCCCATGCTGTCGGGTGTTTCTTCGGCCAGCTCGGGATAGGCAAATTTTCCACCTAATGCAGATACACTCTTAGGCACACTGGCATTCATGCCGAATACGGCATAGTCCATCAGGTGCACACCCCAGTCGGTCATCAGGCCACCGGCATAATCCCAGAACCAGCGGAAATGGAAATGGAACCGGCTGGCATTGAAAGCCTGTTTCTTGGCAGGACCCAGCCACATCGCATAGTCCACCCCGTCAGGAACAGCACTGTCGGCCACCTTGGGTTGAGGACGCATCCAGCCCTGGTAGCACCATACTTTCACCATGCGGATGGGACCCAGCTGTCCGGTGCGGATAAAATCCACCGCATCCCGGAAATGCTGCTGGCTGCGCTGCCACTGGCCGGCCTGAACGATCTTGTTATATTTTTTCTGTGCGGCTACCATGGCCCGCACTTCGGCAATACTGTTCCCTACAGGTTTCTCCACATACACATCCTTCCCGGCCTGTACCGCTTCGATCATGATGATGGCATGCCAGTGGTCGGGCGTACCGATGATCACCGCATCCACATCCTTATTCTCCAGCAATTTCCGGTAATCACTATAGGTCTTGACACGGCTTACATCAATACTGGCAATTTTCTGCCTGCGGCCATTATCAATGAGTCCATCCTGATTGGCTGCCGTTTTTGTATCCACCTGCATTTTGGCCAATTCAGCCATGCGCTTGTCGAGCACATTCTTGTCCACATCACAAACCGCTACCACATTCACACCCGGCACTTTCAGGGCGGCCATGAGGTTGCTCCAGCCCATGCCGTTCACACCGATCACCCCCAGGTTCACCTGGTCGGAAGGGCGGATGCCGTTGTTGAGAATGGTGAATGCCTTCGAGTCAAAGGAGTTGAGGAGCAATCCCCCTCCGGCCAGTGCAGCCGTACGCTGAATGAATCTTCTCCGGTTGGACATGTGTTAATGATTTAAACCATATAGGCACATAGTTAACAGTCCATGCTAAGGAAAACTATATGTACTATCTGGCGCCTTTAAAATAGTTAGAATAGAATCAGAAAAAGTAAATACCACACGGGTTTTCCTGAATTTTCTATGTGCCTATGTGGTAAATAAACTATTTAACAATATTCTTCTTCAGGTAATCAATGCTCTTCGCGATGCTGTCGAGCGGAGCGCCGGGACAAACATCCTGCTCCACATAGAAATACTTCATCCCGCTCTGCTTGGCCTTCGCGAAGATGGGTTTGAAGTCGATCACGCCATTGCCCACTTCGGTGAACATTTTTTTCTCGGTCGCATCCATATCCTTCACATGCCAGAGCGCAAAGCGGCCGGGATGTTGTGCAAACAAATCAAGCGGATTACGGCCGGCACGTACGGCCCAGTAAATATCCAGTTCAAACTTCACGAGGTTGGCATCGGTTTCCTTGATGAACACATCAAACGGCACCTGCCCTTCCACATTCGCGAATTCAAAGTCGTGGTTATGATAGGCGAAATTGAGTCCACCGGCCTTGGCCATCTCGGCGGCCTTATTCAGTCCGGCTGCAATTTTCTTGAAGTTGTCGATACTCTTGCGGTGGGTTTCTTCCAGCCAGGGGATCACGATATAATCCTGTCCAAGTGTTTTGGAATCCTCAACAGCTTTCTTCCAGCCATCTTCCCAGCCATCTTTCAGGAATACACCGGCAGGGAACGTATGTCCGCTGGGCGATTCCAATCCATTTTGTTGCAGCACATCGCGGAATTCTGTAGCCGTCATGCCGAACCATTTTCCCTGGTTATAAGCAAAGGTCTCCACGCGCTTATAGCCCAGCTGCGCCACACGGGCGATCGTTCCCCGGGCATCCTTACCCAGGTCACCCCGCAGGGTATAGAGCTGCACCCCGATGGGCGTTTGCTTTTTCTTGAAAAACTCGTCTTTGGAAACAAAAAATCCGGCAGTCAGCAGGGAGCCCTGCTTGATAAAATCGCGGCGTGATGGCATTGCAAATAGTTTAGAGAAGGAAGATAAGAAACAATGACCAATTGCCAATGCCCGATGACCAATTATCCCTTCCTATCTTACTTCTTACTTCTCGCTCATCGTCACATTTCCACATTTTCACATTTCCACATTTCCACATTGTCCTACCACCTCCTTCAACTTCTCCAAATGCCTCCCATACAGCTTATTCACATACCACTTATTCAGCAGGTAAGAAAGCAGCACAAGGATACCCATGCCTGCAGCCATCTGCCAGTTGAAAAAATCGGATAATACGATACCCAGGGGCATTCTTGACTTGAGCAGGAACAGGGTGACCAAAAAAACCAGGGGTGTTCCGATGGTTCCGGCCAGAAAATAGAAACGCAGGTAGCGTTCCAGCAGCTGGATCTGCAGTTCCAGCGTGGCTTTCACTTGGCCGCTGACCTGGTCCATGGCCTTAAGCAGGCGGCTTTTCTTATAATAATAGATGAAGAAGAGGACCAATATTACCGCAAGCATGATAGCAACATTCCAGTAGCGGGACCGGTCCACAAAAATGTAGAAAAGGATGGCCAGCACATACAATACCAGTACCACCACTAACTCACGGTTCAGGTTGCGGCGGATCCGCGTAATGGGACCCTTCGATTTCCCGAGCATCAGCTCCTGCAGGGCCTCTTTCCCGGCATCGGGACCGGAGGGCTGCTCTTTCCATACCTGTTTGAGGTCGTCCAGTTCCATCTTATAAATTTTGTGTGCGTTTGCGTAATTTTTCCTTGATCCGGTTCATCTTCACCCGTAGGTGATTCTGGTTGATACCCAGAATGGCTTCCATCTCATCATAGCTCCGGTCTTCCAGATACAGCATCACCAGCGCCTTGTCGATCTCCCCCAGCTCGCCGATCGCAGCATACAATTGCTGCAGCTGCTCCTCCTTCTCCATACTGAGCGGTTCGGCCGCCAGTCCGGCTGGTGCCTCCTCCGGATACAACACTTTCACCTTCCGCTGCTGCCGCCGCAGATCCGAGATCGCTGTATTCAGCGCGATCCGGTACATCCAGGTGCTGAACTTCGCCTCCCCGCGGAAGGCGGGATAGCTCTTCCACAGCTGGATCAGGATCTCCTGGTACAGGTCCTGATGATCCTCCGGCGCAGCCGCATACACCCGGCAGATCTTATGCAGAATGCCCTGGTGCGCCTGCACCTGTTCGAGAAATTGGTTTTGTGTTAGTTCAGCGCTCACGGTCGGGAAGGTTAAAGAGTGAGTCGCTCATGGCAGGGGAATATTACAAGAATAAGGAAATCTTTGTGAAGCGTGAATCGTCAATCGTGAGTCATTTACCGGGTTACGTCATTTCTGCTTCCTTTCATGTCATTCCCGCGAAGGCGGGAATCCCATACCTGATTAAAAAGAAGTATTATATTAAATGATTGCCTTTACTGTTTCCCGGAGGGGATTCCGGCCTTCGCCGGAATGACGTTCTTTGGGGTGGTAGTAATACGCATACCGTCACATTTACTCAACCACAACTCAGTAAACCCAGTAAACTAAGTAAACTTAGAAAACTCAGCGACCTCTGCGTACTCTGCGCGATAAACTCTTTGCGCCGTAGCGTCGCCGAGAGAACCCCTCGGCGCCAGCTCATCGGCTCATCATTCTCTCATCTTCCCCGACTTCTTCAAATACCTCACCCCCACATACCCCAGCGCCAGCACCGGCAACAACACATACAGCAGCTTATTCCGCAGCGCCGTATCGCCACCCGTCAGTTGCGGATAATTCAGCAGCAGCAACAGCACGATACCCCCCAGCCAGATGAACTGGGTATTGTATTCCTTCAGGATCCAGCGCTTCCAGTTAAAGGCCATGCCCGTAAAGGTTTTGGAGATCCCGCTCAGGTTGGGGATCCAGCGGTTCACATGTTTGCAGTATTCATCGAAACCGGGACCAAATTTGCCCCGCAGGAAATTCTCTTCTGCCAGCACAATGGCCTGGTAAATGAACAGGAACACCGGCATCATGATGCCTACATAAAAGAGGGAGTTGGAAAGGATGCCCACGCCGAGCAGCATCAGGATATTCCCCACATATAATGGATTGCGGCAATGGTTGAAGATGCCTTCGGTAACCAGTCCTTCTGCATAGGGCTTGCCATCCTTACCCCCGCGTACAATATACGCGAGACCAATAGTGGCACCGCGGATCAGCTGGCCACTAACGGTAATGAACAGCCCGAGGATCATGGGGATCAGGTAATAGTTGGCACCAAATACCGCTTCTGTAAACAATTGCGGTGCCGGCAGGAACAGCGCGGCATAAAATAAAATGAAGATCCAGTTCCGGTAGCGGAAGAAGAAATTACCGATTTGTACCATACTTATTTTTTAACAGCCACCAGTCCGGTGAAATTATACCACTTGAAAAACACTTCGCAGTGGCTGAAGCCCACATCACGGAGCAGACTGATATTCTCACTGAGCTTATAGGGGATCAGCACATTCTCCAGTGCCTCGCGCTTCTGCGAAATTTCCAGCTCACTGTAATTATTGCGGCGCTTGTAGTTATAATAATACTTGATATGCTCGCGGTTGAAGGTGCTCTCTTCTGCCAGGATCTTCTCCACCAGGATCAGCACCCCGCCGGAATTCATGCCGTCGAAGAGGTTCTTCAGCAGTTTTTCGCGGTAAATGGGGCGTACAAACTGCAGCGTCAGACAAAGGACCACCACCGAAGCATTCTCGATCTGCAGCCCCTGGTTCAGGTCGGCCACCACCAGGTCAAAGGGACGGGTAAAGCCCGCTTCCACCAGCTTGGTCCGGCACTTATCGAGCATATGCGTGGAATCGTCCACCCCAACAAAGCGGATCGACGGGTCCACCATGGTATTCATGCCGATCATGGTCGTTCCGGTGGAACAACCCAGATCATAAACATTGGTGTCGGCCTGGGCAAAATCTGCCGCCTGTTCGGCGATCATCCGCTGGATCTCCCCGTAATAGGGCACCGAACGGTTCACCATATCGTCGAATACATTCGCTACCGTTGTACCAAACTTGAAATCCGGCACTTTCTCAATCTCCTGCCGGAATACCTCGTCTTTCCCCATAGTTAATTGTTTAACTTTTGTAAACGCTGCAAAGTTAAATCATTTATGGTTCTCGCAGTCCCCAACGAAGTTGGGGACTACGGCGCTACGGTCTTTTTGAGTGCAGAATTGTTATGTTTAAATAATTGAATTTTATCATGTTTCTTACAGTGTTTATTTCGTTGCGTCTTCGCGTCGCTGCGAGAACTACTTATTTTTGCAGCATGAACAAAGCCTACTACCTCTCCACCTGCTCCACCTGCCAGGCCATCCTCACCGAAACCGGGGTCTTCAAACTCGCCGATAAAGGCCAATTCACCCTCCAGGACATCAAAACCGAAAAGATCACCCCTGCCCAGCTCGACGAAATGAAGGCCAAAACCGGCAGTTTTGAGGCGCTTTTCAGCCGCCGGGCCATAAAATACAAGGAATGGGGCCTGAAAGATAAAAACCTGACCGAAGCCGATTACCGGAAATATATACTGGAAGAATACACTTTCCTGAAAAGGCCGGTTTTGCTCATAAATGGCCAGATTTTCGTCGGAAATGACAAAAAAACGGTCGAAAACATCAAAAAAGCTTTAAAATAGTTCCAAAATGAGGTTCTCGCAGCGACGCTATGATTTTTGAGCAGAGGGCGCTGGGCAAGCGAATGGTGAATAGTGAATCAGTACCGGGATACGTCATTCTGGCGAAGGCCAGAATCTGTATTGATAAACAAGAATTATTTTAATGAGATTCCGGCCTTCGCCGGAATGACGTCCATAGCAGCATTTCGTAGCAGTCGTAATACGCATACCGTTACAATTACTCAACCACAACTCAGTAAACTCAGTAAACCTAGTAAACTCAGCGTCCTCTGCGCGAAACAATCGTTGCGCCGCCGCGTCGCTGCGAGAACCCCTACTTGTGAGAACCAATTTCATCAATTATAGCATCAAGCAGGCCGCCGCTTGGAACATCCAGGCTCAGCTCCCAGAACATGATCCCGCCCAGCCCCTGCTCCTTCACATACCGGCTCTTTTCCCGCACACTTTGCAAATTATCGCCCGTGCCGAAAATGCCCGTTTTTGCATTAAAAAACCAGTTTGCCCGCGATTTTTCATCAAAAAACGCCTTAAAACCGGCCGAATCCGCGAAAATCCGGGCATGGTCCCGATAGGCAATAAAGCTCGTAAACACCCCCGGTTGATAAATCCCGTCCCGCTGATCCGGCACATTCCGCCAGGTCCGCGCATAAAAAGCCGCCCCGATCACCAGCTTCCTCGCCGGTACTCGCCGCTGCTTCAGCAACTGTACGCAATGGTCGGTGCTCTCTTTCTGGTCGGGATTACTATATAATGGTGTATGGTGACCGGTCTGTGTACTGAACCCGCTCACCAGGTCGTAGGTCATGAGATTCACCCGGTCCACGTATTTCATCGCGGTTTTCCAGTCCACCGCATCGGTTACAAACTTTTCAAAGCCTCCGGCCGCAAAACTCAGTTCATATTTCTTACCAAAAGCCTTGCGCAAGCCCTTCAGCAGCTGGTTCAGATTTTCCTTATCCGCCGGACCATACGCATGCCCCGGATAACCTTCAATGGTCGGATATTCCCAATCAATATCCAGTCCATCAGCATTGAACCGCTTCAGGATATCGACCACAGAGGCAATAAAGTGCTTTCTCCCGCTTTCCGATCCGAACACCGGCGAGCAAGTGGCACAACCACCCCAGCCGCCCAGCGCCACCATGATCTTCAGCTTCGGGAATTCCTGCTTCAGCTCCACCAGCCGCCGCAATATCGCTTCCTGCTTCTCCCCGCTGAACGACAGCGAATCGCCCCGCAAATGCAGAAAACTATATATAATATGTGTCACCCCCTGCAGCGGATACTGCCGGACATTCGTACCATCACCCGTATAATAGGCCAGCACAGACCTCGAAGCTTGCGAAAATCCGGTAACGGAGATTAAGAGAAAAAAGAGTATCGTATAGATTGGCTTGGTCATAGAAGTGAGTGGTGAGTAGTGAATAGTGAATCATGTACCGGGATACGTCATTCTGGCGAAGGCCAGAATCTCATTAAAGTATTTCTTGTTTATCAATACAGATTCCGGCCTTCGCCGGAATGACGCTCTTTGGGGTGGTAGTAATACGCATACCGTCACATTTACTCAACCACAACTCAGTAAACCCAGTAAACTTAGTAAACTCTGCGTTCTCTGCTTCGTTGTGTCGCTGCGAGAACCCCTCAATTCAGGAACACCTCATCCACAAACACCCATCCCTTCTCGCCCTTCCCTTGATGCCACTTCGGCAAAGCCGGTACCGGTACCGCCACCAGCTTCACCACAGCCGCCTGCACCGGCGCAAACTTCACTTCCACCGCCTGTATCGTGGGAGGTTCATATTTCTCCGGCTGCTTCGGACTCATCTTGCCCACCAGTTTCAAATGCGCCGCATCCGGTCCCGCCCACACTTCCACCGCATAAGGCGGCATGATATAACTGCTGATCAGGTTCAGGCAACTGAAGGTGACCGACTGCAGGTTCACGGGTTTGCCAAAATAAAGCAGCGACTCCATCTTGTTCTCCCGGTATCCCAGCCACTGGCCACCCGCAAAATTCACAGCCTCTCCCTTGATGCCATTGAAAAGGGATTTGGGTCCCTGACTGGCAAACTTCGGATCAGGTTTTGTAATGAATTGTGCACTGTCGGGCCGGTAGGTGGTCCGGAAAAAATATTGGGTCACCGTTTCACTGCTGATCCAGCCCGGCTTGAAGGCACGGGCTTTTAATTGCAGATTGCCTTCCAGCAGGGCTTTACCATCATATAAAGGCGATTTCAGGCTGTCGGGTTCCGTACCATCCAGTGTATACCGGATCTGTGCACCATTGATATAATGTTTCATCTTCAGCGGCACCGCACTGGTCAGCACCTGCTCTTCGTTCTGCAGGATCGGCGGCGTCAACTGCATCACCAGGGTATCACTGCGGAAACCGGTTTCATACACCAGCGGTCCTTTCTGTTTCTTCAGGTCTTCCAGTTCGGCAACGGTCAATCCTGTATTCCACACCACTACCCGCTTCAGGCTGCCGATCTTTTCCAGGGGCGCCAGCTGGTCCTTTTTGACTGGTGTGCCTGCAAGGGAAAGGGTATGCAGTCTTTTCAGGCCTTGCAGTTTGTCCAATCCCGCACCGCTGATCCCCGTAAAATTCAGGTTCAGTTTCTCCAGGTTGCTGAACTGCGCAATGGTGGAAAGGGCCTCATCCTTCACCGGCATCCGGCTCAGCTCCAGCTGTACGATATTGTCTTTTATAGCCAACAATACGTCAAGGGCTTTCTGCGAATACTCCTGAGCATTATAAAAAGTAACCGATACAGCAGGCGATTCCAGTGCGATCTCGTTCACCACACGGTTGGCATTGTTCAAAGATTTTAACTTACTCTCTGAAGCCCGGGCAAAATCATAAACGGGACCGCCAGTAGGTGTACTGAGCTGCTGCTCGGCCAGTAAACGCAGACTATCGCTCGTGCCAAAGGATAATACCTTACGGGTGAAAGATGCGCCACTTCGGATCCAGTAATATAATATCGCGATCTCTTCATCCTCCAGTTGCGTCTTGCCCTGGGGCGGCATATGTTTTTTCTGTTCCAAAGGCAGGTGCAGGCGCTGGAGCAGCAATCCCAGATCGGGCGCTGTGCTGTCCCATAATTTTCCGCTCTTGCCCCCCTTCAGTAATAATTCCTCCGTAGTCATGACCAGCTCGCCCTTGGCCTTTTTCTCATTATGGCAACTCATGCACTTGGCATCCAGGATGGGTTTCACCAGATGGGCATATACTTCCGCTTCTTCAATCGGTACAACAGGATTCGCTTTCTCCGGCAGCATCGGTGCCAGCAAAAAATTCTGTCCATGCGTTATTCCCGCTCCCTGATGTCCCGCAAACAACACCACCAGCAATGCCGCAATACTACCCGTATATTTTAAGGCGCCTGATAAGCGCTCGCGCAGAAAATACAATCCCAGGGGCAAAAGGCCCAGTACCACGCCACTCCATTTATGCCAGAACAGGGCCTCCGCATCATATCCGCTTTCGCGGGATAAAAACAAACCGAATAATGCGGTACAGGTGGAAGTAAAAGCGGTCAATACCAGGATCCATTCGGTAACCGGCTTTAATGCACCTTCCCGATATTGGGTTTCCGGTACAAACAACAGAATACCACAATAGAGTACCAGCAGCGCGATCGGGAAATGCAGTACCAACGGATGCATACGTCCGCCCACCTGCAGCCAGGCCGGTAACACAACACGGTTTTCGAATACCAGAAGGAATACCAGCAAGGCAGCCTGGGCAATCGTGATATTGATGAGCAGGTTACGCGCGCGCATGGGTCAGTACAGTTTTAGTTCGTCGATAAAAAGCCAGGCATGTTCGCCTTTGGCCGCATGCCAGTCGGGCATCTTGTTTACAGTAATCAGGGTCAGGCGGATCCGGGAGGTCAGTACCGGCTCAGCCAGCTTCAGGAATTCCGGATAGGTTCCTGTTGCCCAGGTTATATGGTGCAAATAGGCTTTTGCTGCTACGGTGCGGTAGGATCCGGAAGCTGCGTCCCAATAATCCAGTTTCAGGGATTCTGGCAGGAAGATCCAGCTGCCTTCATTCACCAGGAATTCCAACATCGCTTCTTTGACCCGCTGTTCACCCGCCAGCTCGGCTTCGATCACCACAGTATCGGCCAGGTATCCGAGCCAGTCGGGCGTAGTGGCACTGTGGCCGCCTTTTAAATCGATCAGGGAGGGTAAACCACCGGCTTTGTATTTGTCTTCCGGAGCCGTACCCTTCACTGCAGTCACCGGAATTCCTTTGGGCATGAACTGCAGTTGCACAGGCTCAGAAGGCTGGAATCCTTTGGCAAAACTGCGGACCGTTAACTGGCGGACGCCGTTCTTTAAAACTAACGGTTTTGTATATACGGGAGATTTCGCATCCACGGCACGGCCATCCAGTGTATAACGGATCACTGCTCCGGGATGGCGGAAGGCCATGCGGACAGTAACTGAACTGTCATAATACACAGATGGATACTGCACTACCGGCGGCGCCAGCTGGAATTGTTGCTGGGCCTGCAAGGCAAACGGAAACAGTAAAAGGATCGCGAACAGTTTCCGCATCATACCACCGGCGTTAATTTATAGGGATACACATGACCCGAATTCCATTGGGCCACATAGAGACTGCTCTCATCATCAATACATACATCATGCGGATACTGGAACACTTTCACCGTCTGGTACATCTCTTCCGGTGTGCTGCCCGCATAAGTGGGCGTAGTGCCCGCGAGATTGCTCACTACTTTATTGGTCTTGTCGAGGATCGTCACAAAACCAGATTGCTGGCCCTGACGGTTATTGCTCTGTAATACCGCCGCATACAGATGATCGCCATGGATCACCGGACGGCAGACCCAGGCACCCGGCAGGGGAATGGTATCAATATAAGTACCATCGAGTTTGTAACGCTTGAACGCATTCTCCTCTCTTGAAGTCACCATCAGCACCGGATGTTTTTTATCCCTTGCATCATAACATATACCATGTGCATTCTTCAGGTGCTTCGCTTCGGTGCCTCTGCCACCGAAATGCCGGATGTATTCGCCCTTGCTGTTATACTGGATCACAAAATCCTTTCCATAGCCATCGGCCACATAGATATCACCATTCGGTGCGATCGTGGTTTCAGTCGGAACATATTCTTCCGGCTTGGTATACTGGCCGGTTTCCTTAGGATAATTCAGCGTGAGTACCACCCGGCCATCCAATGTGGTCTTGATCACCTGGTGCCGGTTATTATCGCAGATGAAGAGGAACTCGGTTCCGTTCTCATTGAATAATGTAAGACCATGTGCACCCGGGTATTCACTGCCCCAGGTGGTCAGCAACTTGCCCTTCTTGTCGTAGATGATCACATTGTTCTTGGTTTCATTGGTGAGCAGGATGATGCGCCCGGCCTTGTCCTGCACCATTTCATGGCAGTCCTTCACCGGATAGCGCGCAAAATCGAGCTTGCCCCATTCGGTATCGATCTTATACCGCTTGTTGTTATGGCCGAGGATCACATCCTCCGGTGCCGCTCCACGAACAATATTCGGAAGGAAGGCCATTCCGGCTGCAGCCGTACCGGCCTGCTGTATAAAGGTTCTGCGTTTCATGATCAGGCCATTAATCCTTTAACGAGATTACCCGCTACATCAGTAAGGCGGTAATACCGTCCAAGGTGTTTATAAGTCAGTTTTTCGTGATCCAGTCCCATCAGGTGCAGGATGGTGGCATGCAGGTCGTGCACATGCACGGGGTCCTGCACAATATTGTACCCGAATTCATCGGTTTCGCCATATACTACGCCGGGCTTCACGCCACCACCGGCCATCCAGATGCTGAAGCAGCGTGGGTGATGGTCGCGGCCATAATTTTCTTTCTCCAGTTTACCCTGACAGTAATTGGTGCGGCCGAATTCGCCACCCCAGATCACCAGGGTTTCATCGAGCAGGCCGCGCTGTTTGAGGTCGGTGATCAGGGCTGCTGAAGCCTGGTCCACATCCTTGCACTGGCCCCGCATCTGTCCGGGCAGGTTATCATGGGCATCCCAACCCTGGTGATAGAGTTGCACAAAGCGGACCCCGTTCTCCGAAAGCTTGCGCGCCAGCAAACAGTTGGCCGCAAAAGTGCCGGGCACCAGGCAATCGGCCCCATACATTTTCACAATGCTCTCCGGTTCCTTGGTTACATCGGTGATATCGGGCACCGCCGTCTGCATGCGGTAAGCCATTTCATATTGCTGGATCTTCGCTGTGATCTCGGGATCACCGAATTCCTGGTAAGACTGCTGGTTCAGGGCACTCAGTTTATCGAGCATCTGCCGGCGGTCGTCTTTATTGATGGATTCCGGATTGTTCAGGTATAATACAGGATTCTCGCCACTGCTGAATTGTACGCCCTGGTGGATCGAATCCAGGAAGCCGTTCGACCAGAGCTTGGAATACACACCCTGTCCATTGCCCTTGCCACGTGATAACAAGACGCAGAAAGCCGGCAGATTCTGGTTCTCACTACCCAGTCCATAACTCAGCCAGGAACCCATGGAGGGACGGTTGCCCACCTGGGCACCGGTCTGGAAGAAGGTCAGCGCCGGATCATGGTTGATGGCTTCGGTATACATGGTCTTGATGATACAGAGATCATCTACTACACTGGCCGTATGCGGCAATAATTCGCTGATCCATGCCCGTGACTGTCCGTACTGGTCAAACTTGAAATAAGATGGCGCCAGCGGAAACTTGGCCTGGTTGGCCGTCATCCCCGTAAGGCGCTGTCCCATCCGCACGGAAGCGGGCAGGTCTTCACCAAACATTTCAGCCAGTTTGGGCTTGTAATCAAACAGGTCCAGCTGCGAAGGCGCGCCATTCTGGAACAGGTAGATGATCCGCTTGGCTTTGGGCGCAAAATGCGGCAGGCCGGTCATGATGGCCTGCTCTTCCTTGCTGCCAAACAGATCCGGGATCAACAGGGAGCCTAATGCGGCGCTGCCGATACCCAGGCTCATCCGCGATAAAAAGCGGCGGCGGTTCATGTTCAGGTGGCGTTCCTGGAATTCTTTATGCATGATCAGGCTTTTGTTAGTGTTTCTTCGAGATTATAGATCGTATTGATGGTCTTCATCAATGCAGCGGTTTTAGCCGCATCCAGTTTATCATTCACCGGATATTCGCCGGTTTGGATCGTTTTGGCCGCATCCAGCTTTTTCTCCTGGAAAGCTTTGAGCTGTTCATTGTAATACTCGACCAGTATAGCCAGCTCTTTCTCATTGGGCTTGCGGCATACAATGCGGCGGAAAGCGGTACTCACCTGCTCTTTGATATCAGTTCCTTTCGCCTCCAGATTCTGGGCCAGTACACGCGACGCTTCCAGCACCAGCGGATCATTCAGCATCATTAATGCCTGCAACGGTGTATTGGTACGCGGCCGCTTCACTTCACACTGGTCGCGGTTGCTCGCATCAAAAAGGATCATGGAAGGTGGCGGTACAGTGAGTTTGATGAACGTATACATGCCGCGGCGGTACAGGTCATCGCCATGGTCCTGTATATAAGTAGCGAGCACACCACGTCCGGACGTGGCTGCTTCCCAGAGTCCTTTGGGTTGATAGGGTTTTACACTGGGACCGCCGATGGTTTTCACCAGCAGGCCGCTGCTCTCCAGTACCAGGTCGCGCACCAGCTCGGCCTTGATGCGGAAACGCGGACCGCGGGAGAGATAGGTATTATCAGGATCCTTGCGGAGTTTGTCTTCATCGGTCTTTGCGCTCTGGCGATAAGTAGCGCTCATCACGATCGTCTTCACCAGTTTCTTGATATCCCATTTGCTGTCGCGGAAATCCACCGCCAGCCAGTCGAGCAGCTCGGGATGCGATGGCAGTTCGCCCTGCATACCGAAATCACCCGTGGTCTTTACCAGTCCGCGGCCGAAGATCTCCTGCCAGAGCTGGTTCACAAATACGCGGGCCGTAAGCGGATTGGCCGGATCGGTCATCCATTTGGCGAGGCCCAGGCGGTTGCGGGCAAACTTCGTGGTATCAAAAGGCAATACCGCATTGAAGGCGGAAGGCTGTACTGCTACTGTAGGGCGGTTATAGACACCGCGGTTAAGGATATACGTGGGTCTTACCGAATCTTTGATATCGGCCAGCACGGATACCGTCATTCGGTTCGTGTCGGTCTTGTTAATGAAAGTGAGCAGATTCTTCCGGTCTTCGGCAGTGATCTCCATCAGCGGGTTCTTGGCCGGCTTGGAGATGCTCACATCGCCCTCATAGCCTTTCTCCGGAGTATTATTGAAGAAGGCCAGCAGTTCATAATAATCTTTCTGGTGAATGGGATCGTATTTGTGATCATGACACTGTGCACATTCAGCAGTCAGCGCCATCATGCCCTTAGTCAGGGTCTTGGTCTTATCGATCAGGTATTCGATCCGGTACTCTTCATCGATCACCCCGCCTTCCTCAGTATACTTATGGTTGCGGAAGAAACCAGTGGCGAGGATCTGTTCTTTGTTGGCATCGGGCAAGAGGTCGCCGGCGATCTGCCAGGTAATAAACTGGTCGTAGGGAATATTCTTGTTGAAGGCATGGATCACCCAGTCGCGCCAGGGCCACTGCGTGCGGATATTATCGTCCTGGTAGCCATAGCTGTCGGCATAACGCGCCACATCCAGCCAGTGTACCGCCATCTTTTCACCGTATTGCGGCGTAGCGAGGAGTTTATCCACCACCCGCTCATAAGCTTCAGGGGTTTTGTCATTCAGGAACTGGTCCATCAGTTCGGGTGAGGGGGGCAGTCCGGTCAGGTCCAGGCTAACGCGCTTGAGCAACCGCTCTTTATCGGCTTCTTCGTTGGGCTTCAGTCCCATCTGGTCGAGCCGGGCCATGACAAAGTTGTCGATCGGGTTCTTCACCCATTTATCATCTGATACCTCAGGCAGTTTGGCTTTCTGCGGTACCGTGAATGCCCAGTGCTTTTCATATTTCGCGCCCTGCTTGATCCATTTGCGGATCAGGGCCACTTCATAGGCATTCAGTACCCCGAGATGCGAATCGGGGGTAGGCATTACATAGCCGGTATCTTTCGAAGAAACGCGGAGGTATACTTCAGAGCGGTCGGGCTCTCCGGGCACCAGGGCAAACGCCCCTTTGGTTTCTTTCAGTGGGGCGAAAGCGCTGTCGGCAATATCGAGGCGCAGGCCCGCTTTGCGTTGCAGTCCGTCAGGACCATGGCATTTGAAACATTTATCCGAGAAGATGGGGCGGATATGAAAATTATAGCTCACCGTTTCCGGTAAAGCTTCTCCAGACCCTCCGGAGAAACAGGCGGCCATTCCTGAAATGAAAAGGGCCCCCAACAAAAGCTGGCTGAGTGTACGTGTGGACATAGGCATTCAATCGAATGAAAAGTTACCATTTTCCCACTGAAAAACAGCGGTTTGGCAATGAAATGGTACAATCGTTTGCGCGAAGAGAAGTCAGTAGCCGGTAGTCGGTAGCCAGTATTAATATAGGGTTGATTGATTTTCAATAGCTGGATCTTCATCTTAATCGGGTTTTCTTTGTTTTCTCTTCTGTCTTCTTTCTTCTGTCTCCCGTCTACTGACTACTGGCTCCTGCTACTGACTACTGGCTACTGACTACTGCCCCTCAACTCTTTCGCTTCACATTTGTTACTTCCCACATGCACACCCTCCTCAGTACCGATCCCCGAATGGCTGCAGAACTGCTGCTTCGTGAAGAAGTAGTGGCCCTGCCCACGGAAACCGTGTACGGATTGGCGGGTAATATCTTCAGCGACAAAGCTGTTCAGAAGATCTATGCGGCGAAGGAACGTCCGGCGTATAACCCCTTGATCGTGCATGTGCCGGCAGGTTTTGATTACCGGGAACTGGCCATTGAGCTCCCCGATGAAACGGACGAACTGATCCGGCGTTTCACCCCCGGTCCGCTCACCCTGCTCCTGCCCCGCAACAGCAAAGTGCCCGACCGGGTAACTGCAGGCAGTCCACGGGTAGCGATCCGTATGCCCGATCATCCGCTTTTTCAGCAGGTTTTACAGCTTACACAACTCCCCCTGGCTGCCCCCAGTGCCAATCGGTATAACCAGATCAGTCCGGTTACCGCCGAACACGTGATGAGCGAACTGGGCGGTCGCATTCCTTTTATCCTGGATGGCGGAAAATGCAGTAAAGGATTGGAATCCACTATTTTAGGTTGGGAAGAAGGCCGGCCGGTAGTCTACCGCCACGGGGCAGTTACCCTGGAAATGCTCCGGCCCCTGTTGCCGGAAATACGCGATAAAGCGGCTGAGGAAATGATCAGCCTGGCGGTTCCCGGCAATTTCAAAAAACACTATTCCCCCGATACCCCCTTCCGGCTGGTCGAAAAACTCGAACGTTATGCACTGGAGAACCTGAGTGAACGTACGGTGCTGCTTTGTTTCGGTAAACTTGTAGCGGGAATTCCCGCTGAGCGTCAGCGGGTGCTGAGTACCACCGGAAACCTGGAAGAAGCCGCCGCCCGCTTATACCAGTACCTGCGGGAACTGGATACCCTGGGCGCAGAACTGATCATTGGGGAAACCGTACCGGATATGGGCATTGGAAAAGCCATTAACGACCGCTTGCGGAAGGCAGCGGCGGGATAAGGGGCGGTTGTATAGAGTTGCCAACTGTATACAGTTGGCAACTCTATATACAGTTGGCAACTCTATACAACCCCGTCTCATCTGAAAACCACCCAAATAAATGATTTTCTGAGTAATATAAAGTCCTACGCACTTATATCGAGGGGAAAAAAATCAGGCTTTCGTAAAACTACAGTTGCCAACTGTATACAGTTGGCAACTCTTGACTTTTTTATGGTCTTCCTTCCTTAACTTGCAGGCACAAAAAAAGCCCTTCCGTGGAAACGGAACGGCCTCTAACGATTGCTTGCCATATGAAAAAAACTTCTATTCGATCTTAGTACAGCGCTTTCGCTGTTTTCAGGCCTCTACGATTTGCTCTCTCTCGATTGTTTGCCATTTGAAATCTGGCTTTCCCGGCTCTGATGATGTAAAAGTAGTGCGGGTTCAGTTCCCGAAAAAAACAACATAAGGGTATTTCCATGATACCTAAAAACGTTGTAATTTTGTAACTCATTGATTCTGAGAATCATCATTCAGTCGTTCCTATTATGTCCAACCGCTCTTCAGATACCCTTTTTCAGCTCGTGCACAGCCTGAAAAAGGCCGAAAAGCGGCATTTTAAGCTCTATATCAAGCGGTCTTCCGCCAAAGAGGAGCTCAAAATCATCCAGCTTTTTGATATTCTCGAGCGCCTCGCTGAATACGATGAACCCCTGCTCCTCAAAAAAATGGAGCCCATCACCAAAACACAGCTCTCGAATCTCAAAACACACCTGTATAAACAACTGCTCGCCAGCCTTCGCCTCCTGAATCTCGGTAACAATGTTGACCTGCAGCTCAGCGAACACCTCGATGAAGCCCGCATACTTTATAACAAGGGATTAAAGATCCAGGCCCTGCGCATTCTCGAGAAAGCGAAAGAGCTCGCCCGCGCCAATCAGAAATTCAATACACTCGTACAGATCCTCTCGCTCGAAAAGAAGATCGAAACCCTGCACATCACCCGCTCTTCCACTGAGAAAACAGAGATCATTGCTGCAGAAGCCTTGTCTGTGAGTTCACATATCGACCGCGTCACACGCCTCTCCAATCTCGCCCTGCTGCTCTACCGCTGGTATATCCTCAATGGTCATGCGAGAAATGCAGAGGACGAAAAAGATATCAAACAATACTTCAGCAGTTCACTGCCCGAAGACATGACCGCCGTTAACGGCTTCTATGAAAAACTCTACCTCTACCAGGCCTATTGCTGGTATGCTTTCATCCGGCAGGACTTCCTCATGTACTACCGCTACAGCCAGAAATGGATCGACCTCTACGACCAGGAACCGCAGATGGTGGAAGTGGAGATCGGCCACTACGTGAAAGGCATGCACAACCTGCTCAATGCCCATTTCGACCTGCGCAATCACCGGAAATTCGATGAAGTATTGGAGAAATTCCGGGCTTTCGAAGCCGGCGAGATCGCCCAGCGCCACGATAATTTCCGTACCCATACCTCCATCTATATCAACAGCGCCCGCCTTAACCGGCACCTCATGCAGGGTACATTCAAGGAAGGCATGGCGATCATTCCCGGGATCGAAGCGAAATTGCATGAATACGCTTTGTTTGTAGACCGTCACCGCATCATGGTCTTTAATTACAAATTCGCGATGATCTGCTTCGGCAGCGGCAATTATTCACTGGCTATTGATTATCTGCTGAAGATCATGAACGGCCCGCTCGATATCCGCATGGACCTCCAGTGCTATGCCCGTCTCCTGCATCTGCTGGCCCATTATGAAATGGGAAACTTCGACCTCATGGAATCGCTTACCAAATCGGTATACCGCTTCTTCGCGAAAATGCAGAACCTCACCATCGTGGAAGAAGCCATCTTCCGCTTCCTGCGCAGTTCCTTCGGCGTGAAACCCGCCGCCCTGAAACCCGAACTGGAAAAACTCCTGGCCCAGATCAAACACCTGGAAAAAAGCCGGCACGAAACCCGCTCCTTCGCCTATATCGATATCATCTCCTGGATCGAAAGCAAGGTGACCGGAAAATCGATGGGGGATGTGGTAAACGCGAAGTTTAAAAAAGGAAAAAGAGTTTAATGTGAAGATGTGGAAATGTGGAGATGTGGAAATTGAAAACCGTTTTACATTTTCATATCTTCACATCTCCATATTTCCACATTAACTTATGATCAACACTGTAGTATTCGACCTCGGCGGCGTTCTCATCGACTGGAACCCTTACTATGTTTACCGCACCATCTTCAAGACCGATGAAGAGATCAAATGGTTCTTCGATAATATCTGTACGCACGACTGGAACGAAGAACAGGATGCCGGCCGACCCATCAAGGAAGGCAATGAACTGCTGATCAAAAAATTCCCGGAGCATAAAGAGAATATCCTCGCTTATTACGACCGGTGGACCGAAATGCTCGGCGGACCCATTCACGGTACCGTGGAGATCTTCCGCGAACTGAAAGCCAAACCCGGTATCCGCACCTATGCGCTCACCAACTGGAGTGCCGAAACCTTCCCCATCGCCCTCGGCCGCTACGATTTCCTCCATTGGTTCGACGGTAAAGTGGTATCCGGTGAAGAAAAAACCCGCAAACCTTTCAAAGACATTTACGAAACCCTGATCAGCCGTTTCAATATCAACCCGGCTGAAGCCGTCTATCTCGACGATAATGTACGTAACCTGCATCCGGCCAAAGACCTTGGCTTCAGCACCATCCATTTCCAGCAACCGGAACAGTTCCGGAAAGAGCTGGTGGAACTGGGCGTGTTGTAAGTGTTATCACTTTAAACGTATCCTTAACAAACCCGGCGCACCCTCATCCGTCTAAATCATAAGGAGGACTCTTTATGAAATCAGCATTACCCCTCAACCGAACTTCCGGAAAGAGCATGCCACTCTTTCTCTTCCTCTTTCTCGCACTGCTCTCCGCCTGCGGCACTTCGAAGAAATTCAAAGCCACCGACCAGGCAGACAAACCCCTCTTTGATGCTATTAACGAACTGAACAAACGCCCCGGCAGCGAAAAAGCACAGGGCGACCTGCGCATGCTCTACAAACGCTCTCAGGAACGGCACGAAGCCGCCATTGAAGCCTATAAACTCAGTGCAGACGAAAACCGCTGGGACCGCATCCTCAACGAATACGGTGCCCTCGAACATATCTACAACAGTATGCAGGCCGTTCCCGGCACCTTCTCCCTGGTAAAGCCCCGCTCTTATCTGCGCGAAAGCGAACTCACCCGCAATGATGCTGCTGAAGATTTCTACCAGCGTGCTGCTGCGCTTTTGGCTAACGCCACAGACCGTAACGGCTTCCTGCAGGCGAACAGTTACTTCCGCCGCAGCGGCCAGTATATTCCAGGCTATAAAGACATTGATCAACGGATCCGCGAGAGTTATGAAAAAAGCATCGTGAATGTGGTGGTGAACCCTATCGAAGACAACACCCTCTTCTTTCTCGGCAATAACTGGGGCATGCCCGATTTCCGCTACCGGCCGCAGGAATTCCAGGATATGCTGATCCGCGACCTCGGTGGGCGCAGCGCCTCCCGTATGCCTGCCCGTTTCTACAGCGACCGCGATATCCGCCGCGAACGGATCATGCCCGACTGGGAGATCAATATGCGCTGGAGAAATATCAACCCCGTAGTCACCTCACCCCGCCAATCGAACCGCCAGCTCTCGAAGAACGTACAAGTGGGCAGAGATACCAGTGGCAAACCCGTATACCAAACCGTGTATGCCACACTCTATATAAACGAAACCCAGTACTCCATCCGCGGTGATGTGGAATACCAGATCAGCGATCTCGTGAATAAAACAGTGCTCGATAACGGTATCGCCTCTGATGAACTCACCTGGTTCGACCGCAGCGCCACGTATACCGGCGACTCCCGTGCACTCGGTCCCGACGACTGGAACCTGGTCAACAACCGGAACAATAACGAACTGATGAATAACTCCAGGGGACAGGTCCTCACCGATCTCCTCCGCAGGATCTATCCCGACCTGCGAAGACGCATCGAACAACGCATGAATTAATCAAAAAAAGCAGGCGTCCCTGACGAGACGCCTGCCCTGAATTATCTTATTTCTTCTCACTTCTTCCTTCTCGCTTCTTGCCCCTCCTACTCCACCCGTGCATTCAACGCCACCGGCACCTGCCCCTTGCTCTGCACATACAAAGCCCGCTTGCCGGTTTTCACCACGGCCTGGCTCAGTTGGGTTCGTAATGTCTTGCTGCCACGAGCGCTGACATAATAAGTATCAAAGATGTTGGAGCTTCTGCTTTCAAAAGAAGCATTGCTTAATGTCAGTTGCTTCCACTGTCCCGGCGCCGTTTCAATATAACAACTCACATCATCGAAATAATAATCACCATTCCCATTCACCGCGGTATAAAACCAGATCTTGTACGCTTCCGGATCTACTTTTCCCACGAGTGTATAAATGGTCCAGTCCTGTTCCTGACGGGTCTCAATATTGAAATCGGTATGGATATAATCTTCTTTGCCCTTGCCCACATTGATGCAATGGATCCGCACTTTGGAAAGGGTATCCGAAGGCTGCGCCTTGACAGCGATCTCATAACGGAACTGCTGTCCACGGAATTCCTTCACCGGCACTTCCTTTACAAAATAAAATTCTTCGGTATAATAGTACCACTGGCTTTGAGCAGAAACGCCAACTGCAACCAGGAATAATACGGCGAGTAATGAGAGGGTTTTCATAAGGGGTTCGAATAGGCTACTATTAGAACGGTCCCTTAGCTTCCACTATTGCGTGGGTAATGTGAAAATGTGAAGATATGGAGATGTGAAAATTGAATACAAAGCGTTGATTATCTTTTGGTTGCGTACTTAAGGGGCCTTTTCATCTTCACATCATCATATCTCCACATTTCCACATCTCCACATCATTTAAGCAGCTGATACACGGCTAGACTCAACAAATACGCCAACCCCGTCATATACACCAGCTGGATCACCGGCCATTTCCAGCTGCGGGTTTCGCGCTTCACCACCGCCAGGGTACTCATACACTGCATAGCCAGCACATAGAAGATCAGGAGGGATAATCCGGTGGCGAGGGTATAGAGCTTGCTGCCATCCGGCCGCTTCGCTGCCTGCATTTTTTCAGTCAGTGTGCTTTCGTCTGCATCATTACCGCCTTCCACACTGTAGAGGGTAGCCATCGTACCCACAAACACTTCGCGGGCGGCAAAAGAGGTCACCAAAGCAATGCCGATCTTCCAGTCGTAGCCCAGGGGACGGATCGCCGGCTCAATAGCCTTGCCGATCACACCGGCATAGGAATGGGAAAGCAGTTCTGCATTTTTCTGGTGACTGAGTTCGGCCGATTGTTCGGGATGCAGGCGGATCTGCTCGTCATATTGCCTGGCGACCTGATCCATTTTATCACCCGGACCATAGGTACTCAGGGCCCAGAGCACCAGGCTGATGATCATGATGATCTTGCCGGCATCGAACACGAAGATGCGGGCCTTGCTGAACATGGTCACCACCATATTATTCCAGCGCGGACTCCGGTAATCGGGCAGCTCGAGAATGAAAAAGCTTTTCTCCTGCAGCTTGATGAACCATTTCGCCAAATAGCTTACGATCAGGGCCATCACCACACCCAGCAGGTATAAACCCATCATCACCAGGCCCCGCTGGCTCAGGAAGCCCAGATAATATTTTTGCGGGATCACCAGTGAGATCAGTATGGTATATACCGGCAGGCGCGCACTGCAGCTCATCAGCGGGGTGACCAGCATGGTGAGCAGGCGCTCTTTTTTATTCTCGATACTGCGCGCACTCATGATCGCCGGCACCGCACAGGCAAAGCCGCTGATCATGGGCATCACGCTTTTCCCGTTCAGGCCCACTTTTCGCATGAGCTTGTCCGATAAGAAGCTGATCCGCGCCATATAGCCTGTATCTTCCAGTATCGTAATAAGGCCAAAAAGGATCATGATCTGCGGCACAAATACCAGGATACCACTCAATCCGGCGAGAATACCATTAATGAACAGGTCGGTAGCCAGACTGGCCGGCAGCAGCTCGCCGAAGAAGTTGCTGGCTTTGGCGAAGATCCACTCAATGGCGTTCATGGGATATTCAGCCAGCCAGAAGATACTTTGGAATAAGAGAAAGAGTACACCCAGCAATATCGCATAACCCCAGACCCGGTGCAGAAGGATCTGATCGAGTTTCTCCGTAAAGAGTTTTTGCTGCATCGGCGAAGGTTCGGCCACTGTATTCTTCATGATCGTGCCGATACGCTGGTAGCGTTGCAGGATCTCTTCGGCCTGGACCTTGGTATGGTTGAACTGGTTATCCTGTTCCGCCTGTTCGATATCGGCTTGCAGCTGCTTATCGAGTGAAAAATTCTCGTGATTGATGAGGTAATGGATCGCCCGGTAATTGCTCATGCCGGGGATCAGTTGTTTCACCCGGTTCACCGCTTTATCGGCCAGGGATTCGGTATTCACAAAATCACGGACCGGTACCTTGTATTGTTCATCGGCCACCTGCTCGATCGCCCGTTTCAGGGCCAATATGCCCTTGCCCTTGCGGGGGTTCACCGGAATTACAGGAACGCCTAACTCGCGGGCCAGTCCCGTTACATCGATCACGATCCCTTTTTGCCGGGCCAGGTCCTGCATCGTCAGCGCCACCACCATCGGTACTTTCAGGTCAATCAGCTGGGAAGCAAAGAGGAGATTGCGTTTCAGGTTACTGGCATCCACCACCAGCACCAGCAGGTCGGACCGCAGATCGGCATCCTGCTCCATCAATACCCGATAGGCCACCCATTCGTCTTCCCGGCGGGGATAGAGGCTATAGGTACCTGGCAGGTCAATGATCGTGGCCGCCAGTTCGGGGCCGATCTTGCATTCACCCGCCTTCTTGTCGACTGTTACCCCCGGAAAATTGCCCACTTTCTGGCGCAGGCCCGTCAGCTCGTTGAAGAGCGAACTCTTCCCGCTGTTCGGATTCCCCACCAGGGCAATATTCAAATGGCGAACGGTCATTTTACAAATGTAAGTTTTTGCCCCAGCGCAGGCTTACGAATATAGAAAATAGAACACAATGAGCCGATGAGCCAATGAGCCGATAATCCGATTTTCTAAGTCGTCTTTCTTTCGGTCTTTCGGACTTTCCGTCTTCCCGTCTTCCCGGCAAGTTTTCGTATCTTCGCCACTCTCAAAATCAGCACAAATGTTCAACAAAAGGGTCAAGATCAAGCACCTGCTCCAGCAGGAAGGTCAGCAACAGGAAGTTATCGTGATGGGATGGGTACGCACCTTCCGCAATAACCAGTTCATCGCACTCAACGATGGCTCCACCAATGCCAATCTGCAGGTGGTGCTGGAACTGGGACAGTTTGATGAAGCCCTGCTGAAACGCATTACCACTTCCGCTTCCCTGAAAGTGACGGGTATCCTCATCCCCTCTCTCGGAAAAGGGCAGAAAGTGGAAGTAAAAGCCACAGCAGTGGAGATCCTGGGTGATTGCGATGCCGAAAAATACCCGCTGCAGCCTAAAAAACACAGCCTTGAATTTCTCCGGGAGATCGCACACCTGCGCTTCCGGACCAATACATTTGGCGCCGTTTTCCGCGTACGCCACGCCCTCGCCTTTGCCGTACACAAATTCTTCAACGAAAAAGGATTCGTGTACATGCATACGCCCATCATCACCGCCAGTGATGCCGAAGGCGCCGGTGAAATGTTCCGCGTCACCACCCTGCCCTTCGACGAAACGCCCCGCAATGAAGATGGCACAGTAAACTTTAAAGAAGACTTCTTCGGCCGTTCCACCAACCTGACGGTGAGTGGACAGCTCGAAGGCGAACTGGGTGCTACTGCATTCGGTGAGATCTACACCTTTGGTCCCACCTTCCGTGCCGAAAACTCCAATACCGCACGTCACCTCGCCGAGTTCTGGATGATCGAACCGGAAATGGCTTTCTATGACCTGGAAGACAATATGAACCTTGCCGAGGAGTTCATCAAATACATTATTCAATACGCGCTCGACAATAACCGTGAAGACCTGGAATTCCTCGCACAGCGCCTCGCTGAAGAAGAAAAAGCCCTGCCGCAGGATAAACGCAGCGAAATGGGACTGATCGAGAAACTGGAGTTTGTACTCAAGAACGAGTTCCAGCGCCTCACCTACACCGAAGCAATCGACATCCTCCGCGAGAGCAATCACAATAAGAAAAAGAAATTCCAGTACCCCATCACAGGCTGGGGAATGGACCTGCAGAGTGAACACGAGCGCTACCTGGTGGAAAAGCATTTCAAGAAACCCGTTATCCTCAACAACTATCCGAAAGAGATCAAGGCCTTCTACATGCGCCAGAACGACGACGGTAAAACCGTTGCCGCCATGGATATCCTTGCTCCCGGTATCGGTGAGATCGTGGGTGGTTCACAGCGGGAAGAACGTCTGGAGCGCCTCGAACAGCGGATGAAGGAAATGCATATCCCCGCCGAAGAAATGTGGTGGTACCTCGATACCCGCCGCTTCGGTACGGTACCCCATGCGGGCTTCGGTCTCGGCTTCGAGCGGATGGTCTTATTCGTTACCGGCATGACCAATATCCGCGACGTGATCGCCTTCCCCCGTACTCCGAAGAGTGCTGAGTTTTGATTTTCACCACTACGGCACTAAGACACAACGTTTTTATTGTTGGAAATGAACTTTGTGTCTTCGCGTCTTTGTGGTTCAAAAAAATATCATGCGCATAGTATTCGCTTTTCTCCTGTTGATCAGCCTTGGCGTTGAAGCACAGCAACGCACGTATTGCAACCCGATGAACCTGGATTACGGCTACACGCCCATCCCCAATTTCTCCGAAGCGGGCCGGCACCGGGCCACAGCCGATCCGGTGATCACCTACTTTAAAGGCGACTACTACCTTTTTTCCACCAACCAGTGGGGCTACTGGTGGAGCAGCGATCTCTATAACTGGAACTTCGTCTCCCGCCGCTTCCTCAAACCCTGGCATAAGGTTTACGATGAACTCTGCGCGCCCGCGGTATTCGTACTGGGCGATACCCTCTGTGTGATCGGCTCCACCTATTCCAGCAATTTCCCCATCTGGATGAGCACCAATCCGAAGAAAGACGACTGGAAAGAACTGGTCGACTCCTTCAGCTATGGAGGCTGGGACCCCTCCTACTTCCTCGACGACGACGGACGGCTCTATCTCTATCACGGGAGCAGCAACCTCTATCCCTTATATGGTATCGAGATCGACCGCAAGACCTGGAAACCGATCGGCGAGAAAAAAGAACTGCTCTACCTCAACCCCACGCAATGGGGCTGGCACCGCTTTGGTGAGTATATGGATAATACCTTCCTCGATCCCTTCGTGGAAGGCGCTTTCGTAACCAAACACAACGGGAAGTACTACCTGCAGTATGGGGCGCCTGGTACTGAGTTCAGCGGTTATGCCGATGGCGTGGCAGTTAGCGATCATCCCCTCGGGCCTTTTACCGAGCAACAACACAATCCCTTCAGCTATAAACCGGGCGGCTTCGCCCGCGGCGCCGGCCATGGCAACACGTTTGCCGACCGCTGGGATAACTTCTGGCATGTAAGCACCGTGGTGGTGAATGTGAAGAACAGTTTTGAACGCCGGCTCGGTCTCTGGCCCACCGCTTACGATAAAGACGGATTCCTCTATACCAACACGGCCTGGGGCGATTATCCGCATTACCTGCCCACGGGTAAAGACTATATGACCGGCAATAAGGGCTTCACCGGCTGGATGCTGCTCAACTATAATAAACCCGTACAGGTTTCCTCAACCCTCGGCGGCTATGCAGCCAATAATGCCGTGGATGAAAGCATCCGGACCTACTGGAGCGCTAAGACCGGTAACAAAGGGGAATGGATCCAGACCGATCTCGGCGCAGTGTCCACGATCAACGCGATACAGATCAACTACGCCGACCAGGATGCGGATTCTTCCTGTCTGGGCAAACAGGTGAACTTTTACCACCAGTATATTTTATACGGTTCCAAGGATGGCAAGAACTGGTTTGTCGTGAAAGACAAAAGCACCAATAAAAAAGATGTGCCGCACGATTATGTGGAGCTCGTCAAACCTATTGAAGCCCGCTATATCAAGATGATTAACCTCCACATGCCTACCGGTAAATTCGCGATCAGCGGACTGCGGGTATTCGGCAAGGGAAAAGGAGCCGTTCCTGATGCGGTAAAATCCTTTGTAGTACTACGCGGGGAAAAAGACAAGCGCGCTGCCTGGCTGAAATGGTATCCGGTAAACAATGCCTACGCCTATAATATCTATACCGGCATTGCTCCCGATAAACTCTACAATTGCATCATGGTGCATAATGCCAATGAATATTATTTCAAGGCGATGAACAAAGACCTGCCCTATTATTTCTGTATCGAAGCCATCAACGAAAACGGCGTTTCTGTGAAAAGCCCGGTCATTAAATCGGAATGAGGAATCTCCACATCATAATGACCCTGTTGCAGCTGATATCCGGCACAAGTGCTGTTGTTGCACAAAACAAACCCGCCAACCCGATAGAAGGAAAATGGATGCTGCAGCAATTGTTCACCACTAAGGAGAAGATCAGCTGGAGCAGAAAACCGGAACTGGTCTTCAACACAAAAGACAAAACCGTTTCCGGATACGATGGCTGTAATGTGCTGATGGGAAAATTCCGGCAAAGCGATAATAAAACCCTGCGCTTTGAATCCATCACCGGTACACTGAAAGCCTGTGCCGGCAATGGTCCCGATCTTTTCCTGAACGCTCTCGACCAGACCGACCACTACCGCATCCGCAATGGTAAACTCGAACTGCTGAAAGGAACAAAAATCCTCCTCCGTCTTTCCCGCAAATAAAAAAGGTCCCGGATCACTCCGGAACCTTTGTGTTTATTGTTGACTTGTGCGCCGTAGCTTTAGCGAAGGTGTGTTCACTTCGTGCACCGTAGCTTTAGCGAAGGTGCATTCACTTCGTGCACCGTAGCTTTAGCGAAGGTGCATTCACTTCGTGCACCGTAGCTTTAGCGAAGGTGCATTCACTTCTTCCTCGGAAACTCAATCGCCGCCTGTGCTGCCGCCAACCGTGCAATAGGCACACGGAACGGTGAACAGCTCACATAGTTCATGCCGATGCGGTGACAGAACTTCACGCTTTCGGGATCACCACCATGCTCGCCGCAGATACCTACTTTGAGTTTGGGTTTGGTGACACGGCCACGCTCTGTACCCAGTTTGATCAGCTCGCCCACTCCATCCTGGTCGATGGTCTGGAACGGATCATCCTTCAGCAACTTCTGGTCGAGGTAGATCGGCAGGAATCCACCGATATCATCGCGGCTGAAACCAAAGCTCATCTGAGTGAGGTCGTTGGTGCCGAAGCTGAAGAAATCGGCCACCTGCGCCATCTGCTGTGCTTTCAGTGCAGCGCGCGGGATCTCGATCATGGTTCCATAGAGATAATCAATGGAACGTACTTTATACTTCTGGCACACTTCCTTATAAACGGATTCCACGATTTTCTTCTGGTGACTCAGCTCGTTCACGGTACAGGTTACCGGTACCATGATCTCGGGGAAAGCTTTCTTGCCGTCTTTTTTCAGTTCCACTGCTGCTTCCAGAATGGCACGGATCTGCATTTCGGTGATCTCGGGATAACTCACACCCAGACGAACACCGCGGTGTCCGAGCATCGGGTTGTTTTCATGCAGGGCCAGTACCCTTCTTTTCAATACGCTCATGCTGATACCCAGTTCCTTGCTCAGCTGGTGCAGCTTAGCAGAATCGTGGGGAACAAATTCATGCAGCGGGGGATCGAGCAGGCGGATGGTAACCGGATGACCCTTCATCACATTCAGGGTATCCTTCACATCCTTCTTCACATACTTATACAATTCGTTCAGGGCGGTGCGGCGCTCGGATTCGGTTTTGCTGACGATCATCTTGCGCAGCAGGAACAGCGGTTCTTCACTGCCTTCACCATAGAACATGTGCTCGGTACGGAACAGGCCGATACCTTCAGCACCGAATTTGAAGCCTGTTGAGGCATCGGAAGGTGTTTCCGCATTGGTGCGCACACCGATCTGCTTGGTCTTATCGACCAGCTTCATCAGGTCTTTATAACTCTGGTTCTTGTCGAGGTCGATATCAACAAGGTTCATGCTGCCATTATACACCAGGCCCTTGGTACCATTCAGGCTCACCCAGTCGCCCTCATGGATCACGGTACCGTCTTTCGCCTTGAAGGTCTTCGTTTCGGAATGGATCTCGATATCACCACAACCCACGATACAGCATTTACCCCAGCCGCGGGCTACCAGCGCCGCGTGTGAAGTCATACCCCCTTTGGTGGTGAGGATCGCCTGCGATTTGTGCATGCCATCCACGTCTTCCGGTGAGGTTTCTTCACGCACCAGGATCACTTTCTCTCCTTTGGCAGCCCATTCAACGGCCTCATCAGAGGTGAAAACCACACGGCCGCGGGCACCGCCCGGACCAGCGGGTAATCCTTTTGCAATGGGTTTGGTTACAGCCTCTGCCTTGGGATCGAGCATGGGAAGCAGGAGTTCCACCAGCTGGTTGGGTCCTACGCGCATGATCGCAGTTTTGGCATCGATCAGCTTTTCCTTGAACATTTCAGTGGCCATGCGTACAGCAGCCACACCATTGCGCTTGCCCACGCGGCATTGCAGCATGTAGAGTTTACCATTTTCGATGGTGAACTCGATATCCTGCATGTCTTTATAGTGTTTTTCCAGCCGGCGTTGTATATCGAAGAGTTCTTTATACATTTTCGGCATCCCCTTCTCCAGGGTTACCATATGGGCGCTCTGGTCATTTTTCGAATACTCGTTAACGGGAGCCGGCGTGCGGATACCTGCTACCACGTCTTCACCCTGTGCGTTCACCAGGTATTCACCATAGAACTTGTTTTCGCCGGTACCCGGATTGCGGGTAAAGGCCACACCGGTAGCGCTGGTTTCGCCCAGGTTACCGAATATCATGGCCTGTACATTCACAGCAGTACCCCACTCATCGGGAATTTTTTCAATGCGGCGGTATTCGACGGCACGCTTGCCATTCCAGCTGCTGAATACAGCACCCACACCACCCCAGAGTTGCTCGAGTGGGTTATCGGGGAATTCCTTACCGAGTACTTTTTTAACAGTGGCTTTATAATCTTTCACCAGCTCTTTCAGTTCGGCTACGGTCAGTTCGGTATCGCTGGTATATCCTTGTTTGTGTTTGATATGCTCCAGTTTCTCATCCAGCAGTTTGCGGATTCCTTTGCCGCCTTTGGGTTCAATACCGGCCGCTTTTTCCATTACCACATCAGCATACATCATGATCAGCCTGCGGTAGGCATCATACGCGAAACGCGCATCGCCCGATTGTTCGATCAGGCCCTGTAGTGTGGTTTCATTCAGGCCCACATTCAGCACGGTTTCCATCATACCCGGCATGGAACGGCGGGCACCGGAGCGTACCGAAACCAGCAAGGGGTTTTTAGCGTCTCCGAATTTCTTGCCCATGATCTTCTCCATTTTCGACAGGGCTTCGAGCACCTGACCCTTCAGGGCTGCGGGGTAAGATTTCTTATGGTCATAATAATAGGTACACACTTCGGTGGTAACAGTGAATCCTGGAGGAACAGGAAGGCGGAGTTTGGGGTGGCCGGCCATTTCGGCGAGGTTGGCGCCCTTTCCTCCGAGGAGGTTTTTCATGGATTCATTACCGTCTGCTTTGCCGCCACCGAAGAAGTATACATACTTGGCGGCTTTTTTTGATTTTGCCATATTTCGCGTATTTGAGGGTACAGAGTTACTGCGTAACTGGCGGAAAATCCTTGCAGTACGTCAATCTGCCGGTTGATTATTATCAGCCTTCCGGACAGGTATACCACTAAATCTTATTCACGTTCAGTCACATAAGCAGGCCGCTTCGTAAATTGCGGGCATGCAGGATTACTTGAAGGAACTCAACGACAGGCAACGCGAGGCGGTAATGCATAAAGACGGTCCCATCATGATCGTTGCCGGTGCCGGAAGCGGAAAAACCAAGGTGCTCACCACCCGGATCGCCCACCTCATGGCCCAGGGGGTCGACTCCTTTAATATATTAGCGCTCACCTTCACCAACAAAGCCGCCAAGGAAATGAAGGAGCGGGTGGAGCGGATTTTAGGCAACAATGAGGCCCGGAACCTCTATATCGGCACTTTTCACTCGGTTTTTGCCCGGATTTTACGCGCCGAAGCGGATAAACTCGGCTATCCCAGCCATTTTACGATCTACGATACCGACGACGCCAAAAGCGTGATCAAGACCGTGATCAATGAACTCAACCTGGACGACAAGCACTATAAACCCAATACCGTCCTCAACCGGATCTCTTCGGCCAAGAACGCCCTGGTGAATGCGGCGGCCTACGCCACTGACTATTATATCCAGCAGGAAGACATGCGGTCCAACCGCCCGGCCATCGCCCAGATCTACGACGCCTATGTGAAGCGCTGCTTCAAGAACGGAGCTATGGACTTCGACGACCTGCTTCTGAAATTCTACGAACTGCTCAAGCATTTCCCCGAAAGCCTGGCCAAATACCAGCGCAAATTCAAATACATCCTGATCGATGAGTACCAGGATACCAACCCCGCCCAGTACGAAGTGATCAAGCTGCTGGGCGCGATGAATGAAAACGTCTGCGTGGTGGGCGACGACGCCCAGAGTATCTACAGCTTCCGCGGCGCCACTATCCAGAACATCCTCCAGTTCCAGAAAGACTACGACGATGTGAAAGTGGTGAAACTGGAACAGAACTACCGCAGCACCAAGAGTATCCTGAATGCCGCAAACGAAGTGATCAAGAACAACAAGGGCCAGATCCCGAAAGACCTCTGGACCGAAAACGCCGAAGGCGAGAAGATCCGCCTCGTGCGCACCATGACCGATAACGACGAAGGCAAATATGTAGCCGATACCATCCAGGAACAGAAACTGCGGAACCATTTCATGAACCGCGATTTCGCCATCCTCTACCGCACCAACGCCCAAAGCCGCGCCTTTGAAGAAGCCCTGCGCCGGATGGCCATACCTTATACAATTTATGGAGGCATCAGCTTCTACCAGCGCAAGGAGATCAAAGACCTGATCGCCTACCTGCGCATCATCATCAACCCGAAAGATGAAGAAGCGCTGAAACGCATCATCAACTATCCCGTGCGCGGCATTGGCAAGACCACGATCGACAAGACCCTGCTCTTTGCCAATGAGAAAAATATCAGCATGTGGGAAGTGCTGGAAAAAGCCGCTTCTTTTGGATTCAAAGCGGGTACCCTCGAAGCCATTGATAATTTTGTGACGATGATCAAAAGCTTCGCCAGCATGCTCACGAAACAAAACGCCTATGATGTGGCTGTGCATGTGGGCAAGCAAACCGGTATCGTAAAAGAGCTCTTCAACGATAAGAGCTCCGAAGGAGTACAGCGCTATGAAAACATCCAGGAATTACTCAATAGTATTAAGGAGTGGACTGAAAGTCCCGATAATGAAGACGGTGAACTGGTGGATAAAAGCCTCGGCGGCTACCTCCAGCAGGTAACCCTGCTTACCGACGCCGATGAAAAAGATCCGAATGCCGATACGGTGAAACTGATGACCATCCACGCTGCAAAAGGCCTGGAATTTGGTTGTGTGTTTGCTGGTGGACTCGAAGAAATGCTCTTTCCCAATGCCATGAGTATTAACTCACGCGAAGAGCTGGAAGAAGAGCGCCGCCTCTTTTATGTGGTGATCACCCGGGCCAAGAAAAAACTCTGGATCAGCTATGCCAATACCCGCTACCGCTTCGGCAGCCTGGTGCAGAACGAACCCAGCCGCTTTCTTGACGAACTGCCGGAAGACATGATCGACCGCAGTTATGCTGGAGGTAAATCCAATACGGCAAGTTCTGCCTGGGGACAAAGCAGCGCCTTCGACCGCATGAACGGTGGTGGCTGGGGCGACCGCAGTGATGCCCAGCAGGCCGAACGCCGCTATGGCCCTCCTCCGAATAAAAAACCGGCTGCTCCTTCATATGTCGCACCCAAACCCGTAGCACCTAAGGTGGTGGAACATAAACCCTCGGCTGATTTTGTGGCCAGCGATACCTCCAACCTTCAAGTTGGGCAACGTGTGGAACACCAGAAATTCGGATTCGGGGAAGTGATCAAAATGGAAGGCGCAGCGCACAATCCCATTGCCACGGTAAAATTTGAGCAGAATGGGGAGAAGAAGATCATGCTCAATTATGCGAAGTTGCGGATACTTTAGAACCTCGCGCAGAGGACGCAGAGCTCATAGAGAATAATATGTTTTGCGGTTGAGAAACTTCTGAATCAAAGACCGTATTCTGGTTTGTTTTCTTCGTGTGCTCTGCGCGATTCTTAAATATTCCTCAATCGCGCCACAGCCTCCTCCAGCGTGCTTTCTTTTTTCGCGAAGCAGAAACGGATCACCTTGTTGTCTTTCCCATCCTTATAAAAAGCAGAAACCGGTATGGTAGCCACACCATGTTCTTTGGTAATGCGGATGGAAAAATCCTTATCCCCCTCATCGCTTATGCGCTTATACGAAGCACAGATAAAATAACTGCCGCTGCTCTGCAAGAGATCAAAGCGCGTGTCTTTCATCAGTTCAATAAAATAATCCCGCTTTTGTTGCATAAAGGCCGGCAGCTCCAGGTAAGCTTCCCGGTTGCCGATATATTCAGCCAATGCCACCTGTGAAGGAGTGTGGCAACAGAAACAGTTAAACTGGTGCACTTTCCGGAATTCCACCATCAGCTCCGGCGCACTGATACAATACCCCAGTTTCCAGCCTGTACAGTGATAGGTCTTGCCAAAAGAAAAGCATACAAAACTCCGCTCCATCAGCCCGGGATAGCGCAACACGCTCTGGTGTGGAATGCCATCAAAAATGAGGTGCTCATATACTTCATCACTCACTACAAAAATTCGGGTGCCCGCTGTTATGGATTCGAGTTCTCGGAGATCTGCTTCCTGCAATACCGCGCCCGTGGGGTTATGGGGTGAATTGATTACGATCGCTCTCGTCTTTTTTGTGATGGCTGCCCGTACCCGATCCCAATTGATGGAATATGCGGGAAACTCCAGCGGTATGCGTACCGCTACCGCACCATTGATCTCAATATTCGGAATGTAACTATCATAAGCGGGTTCAAATACGATCACTTCATCACCCGGCTGGAGTATCGTGGTCAGTGCGGTATAAATAGCATAGGTACCCCCGGGTGTAATAGTGATCTGCGACACCGGATCGATCTTCGCGCCATATAAAAACGCAGCTTTTTCAGCCAAGGCTTCCCGCAGCGGCAGGTAACCCTGCATGGGAACATACTGGTTAAAGCCTTTTTGCATCACTTCGGTCACCTTATCGGTCAGTGCGGCACTCATGGGAAAATCCGGAAAACCCTGGCCCAGATTGATGGCCTGGTGTTCGGTGGCCAGCCCGCTCATTACAGTAAAGATCGTAGTACCAACATCGGGAAGCTTGGAGTGAATGGATGGTGTCATAATAAGCCCCCTTGTTTTGTGGAGGAAAAATTACTTCTTCTTGAATACCGGTACCGTGCTGCAGGGTTCGCCATACATGATACTTTTGGCTACCGGGCGGAGTTTTTTGGTGATCTCCATATAGGCATACTCCCCGATCGGGGTTTCGCCACAGCCCTTGATCACTACCCGCTTGTCTTCATATTCAGCCACATCAATAGCTTCAATATTGCGGAGAAAGACCTGTTTCAATGCTTCTTTTTCATCACCCAATACCACATCGGCTGCCACAGGCTGCA
>JBGAQC010000024.1:0-44893 GCA_044220945.1 Chitinophagaceae bacterium
CAGCCCGGGCGGCATTGGTAACCAGCGGCACGGCTACGCTGGAAACAGCCTTATTTGGTGTACCGGAAGTGGTTTGCTATATCGGCAACCCCATCAGTTATGCCATTGCCAAACGGATCATTACCATCAAATACATCTCACTGGTCAACCTGATCATGGACAAACCCGTGGTCACCGAATTGATCCAGCACGATTTTACAATAGCCCGCGCCAAAGCAGCATTGGAGCAATTGCTCTATAATGAGGACAAACAAAAACAGATCCGGGAAGATTATGCCGCGCTCAAATCCCTGTTGGAACAGGGCGGGCATGCCTCACGCACAGCAGCGGAAGCTGTATACCGTTTTGCAACCGCTTAGTGCTTTTTCAGCACCACCAGTTTCACGAAAATGATGATCAGGGCGACCAGGAAGAGGAAGATCGAGATCCGGTTGATCCCATGCATATACTTCACCCACTGGCTGTTGGGCGCATTGGGGTCTTTTTTCCGCAGATAAAGATATTCGGCTACTTGCTTCAGGATTCCCATAGCTGGAAGAATTGATGTTACAACAAAAAAGCGGGTGAAAGGTTCTGTACTGATTTTCATCAGTTGCACAAATTTATGATTCTGCGCATAAACAGCCGCTTGGCCCCCTTTTAACTTGTTGCATTCAAAAAGGCGAAAGCCCTTCATCCCAAACCAACCAGTTATGAAATACAGCACTTATGCGCTTTCCTTCCTGCTCTGTGGCAGTGTTATCTGCGCCTGCAATAACGACAGCGCGCCAGACCAGTCTGCAGCCACCAGTACAGCAGACCAGAAACCGCTTTCCGGCCAGTCTGGTGTACAGGACGACCAGTCGCAGAAAGATGTGGTAAAGATCGCCGTAGGCAGTCCCGACCACACCACCTTAGTGAAAGCCCTCCAGCAGGCTTCCTATGTGGATGCCCTGTCGAATGCCGGTCCTTTTACTGTTTTTGCACCCACCAATGCAGCCTTCGATAAACTGCCGAAAGGCACCCTTGAAGAGCTGATGAAGCCTGAGAAAAAAGGGGACCTGCGCAGCATCCTCGAATACCATGTTTTTGTAGGAGTATTGAAGCCAGACATGCTGCAGGATGGACAGGAATACGGACAGGCCAGCGGACAAAACATCAAAATCGGCGTGAAAGACGGCAAGATCACGGTGAATGGGGCCAATGTACTGGCTACGATCCCTGCTTCCAACGGAATCATCTACGTAACCGATGCGGTTTTACTACCACCCGCAGGTAAATAATCAGTGTTCAAAAGGAAAACAAACACTTGCATTTTAAGGTTGTAGGCCCGCTTTTTCTAAAGCGGGCTTTTTTTATGAAAAGTTGGATGGGTTTATTGGGTTGGCTGAGTTTACTGAGTTAGCTGAGTTTACTGGGTTTACTGGGTTTACTGGGTTGGCTGAGTTTTATCAGCAAATCTGATCATAGGGTTAACTTAGTAAACTCAGTAAACTTAGTAAACCCAGCATTCTCAGAGATCTTTTCGCTGAAATTTACGTAACGACAACAGGAAGGGTCCCGCTACCCAGAGTGTAAGTGTGAGAAATGCGACCGTGATACCGCCGGCCCCGCCGAAGAATTCGCGGAAAACGGCACTGGTGGCGCCCATTAATGCGGAAATATCCAGTTTAAGCAGGATGAGGATGCGGGCGAGATCGACCGGATTGAGCAAGCTGAATACGATCATGGGTTTTTCCATCGGGTAATCCATGAACTGGAAGAGCAGGAAGAGGATCAGTCCGTCAAAGATGATCGTAAAATAAAACCAGAGCAGCACCGCTACTCCGATCCCCCGGGCCTTATCGCGGGTACGTACGGCTGCCAGCAGGGCAATGGCCACAAAGATCAGAGTCTGGAATATGCCCATGGCCAGCAGGGTCAGTCCCATATCGATGGGAGCATAAAGCAAAACGGGAATGCCACAGCCCACCACAAATGCGAGTGTGAGGGCCAGCGAGAGACCGGTAAAACAACTGAACCAAAGATTGCCGCGTCGGAGGGGTTGTGCCACCAGGAGTTCCAGGAATTCGGCGGCATTATACATATAGATCGTGGCAAAGATGATACTCACCAGTGGCACAATAATGAGCACCAGATTCATCAGGGTGAGTACGCCTTTGGAGGCATTGTCTTCCAGGTTGAAGGCACTGAGTGAGATCACCAGCAAGAGCAGGGCATAGCCCATCACGATCCGGTTGCGGATGATATCGAGGAGAACGTATTTCGTGATCTTTTTCATTTTCGTTGATTGGTCTGCATGACTTGAGCAATGGCCCGGGCCAGTTTCTGCTCGCCGGTATCTTCCTGCAATTGCTGCCAGCTTTTATGAAAGAGCAGTTTGCCGTCCTGCATATAAACGACTTCTGTTACCAGGTCTTCCAGTTCGCTGAGGATATGCGAAGTGATCAGCATGAGCTTGCCTTTTGCTTTTTCCTTACGGATCTTTTCTTTCAGTTGTTCAGCTGCCAGGGGATCCAGTCCGGCAGTAGGTTCATCGAGGATCAACACATCAGGGTTGAACAGGAAAGCCAGGCAGGCGCTGACTTTCTGCCGGGTGCCGCCGGAAAGGGTACGCATGCGTTTATCATACAACTTATCGAGTCCATAAGTAACGATCAGTTCTTCATCCAGCGCCCCCTGCTGGTCTTTGCGGATATCTTTCATCATCCGGAATACCTGGCCGATGGTCATCTGGTCGGGATAGCGGCCGATCTGGGGCATATAGCCGATCGAGGCACGGTATTTCCAGTCGTGGCTGATGTTCTGCTGGTTAAAGGTGATAAAGCCGCTGTCGGGCACCACCATGCCCAGCAGGCATTTGATAAAAGTGGTTTTACCCGAACCATTCGGTCCGATCAGGGAAATGATCTGACCGCGGTTACAGGTCATGCTTATATTATCGAGTGCCTGCAACCGGCCGAAATTCTTGGATACATTGGTAGCTATGATCATGATCCGGATTTTAAGGGTAAGGGTTTCATGAGTGGGCGATCATCTTTCAAGGCTTCCGGCGTAATACCAGGCATTACTTTTTCCGAACGGTCGAGCAGTCCCACAATAAAACTGCGGAAGAGCATCAATGCCGTAGGATTGCGTTCAATGATATAGGAATAGACACTCACTGGCCGGTAAGGCACATCGCCGGTACCATCGCGGTTGAGGTCATAGCCTTCATATTTATCCCAGTAATTGCCTGCATAGGTATTCAGCACGAGGGTGCCATTCGTAGCCACATCAAAACTGTTGGACTGGAAATTATTGGCAGCAATGGTATTCCCCTCACAACTGGCCTGCATTTTCAGGGCCCAGCCATTGCCTGTAAACAGGTTGTGGTGGATATTCAGGCGGTTGGAACTTTCCATATATACACCGATACTGTTCTTCTTGAACTCGTTACCGCTGAGCTCACCGTCGGAGATCTCTTTGAGAAGCAAGCCATAGGCGGCATCACCCCAATTATCGAAGAATCGGTTATGGAGCATGGTCACATGATGGGAATACATCACGGCCACTCCCGCACCATTGGCATTGAAACGGTTGCCTTCATAGCGATCGTTGTTGGAGAACATGAAATGCAGTCCATAGCGCACATTGCCAAAACAATGGTTGTTGCGGATCACCGAATTGGTGACAAACTCGAAGTAGATCCCGTCCCGGTGACCCGTCACTTCATTATCGTGAATGAACATCCGGTCACTTTTCCAGCAGTGGATGCCATTGGCAGAATTCTGTTCATCGCGGGCATTGGAATGGATCCGGTTGAAGGAAATTTCAGCATTGGTGCCATGTTGGCTATAGATACCGAAAAAGGTATTCTCGAGTCGGTTGTTCCTGATTTTAACGCCATCGGCGTTTACGATCCGGATGGCGGCAATATCATTATAACTGGAATACCCGCCGTTCCGTACTACCAGTCCCTCGATTACCACACTATTGCTTTCAATCAGGAGGATCTCTTCTTTTTTCTCCCCGTCGATCACTGGAAACTGCACCCCTATGATGTAAAGCTGTTTCGTAATATGGATGTTGCTTTCCCGGTAAATGCCGGGTTTGACAAGGATGGTATCTCCTTTGCGGGCTATAGCAATTGCTTTCGCGAGCGAAGGCACAGCTGTTCCCTGGGCCACAATAACGGTTCCGGCATCAGCAGATAGTTGTGCTACCAGAAAAAACAGTATACTTAAATATCGCAGGAGCTTTTTCATTGCGACTCGAGTGTTTTCCAGTCCAGCAGCGTTGCTTTTGAAATACCCTGGTATTTTTTCAGGCTGTCGGCATTGCTGAAAGCGGCCAGATTACCGCCCATGGGACTGTGAAAAAGTGAATCCTGCAGAAAGGATAGCTGTGCTGCCGGGAAAAAACCGTTGACTCGGGTATAATCCATGAAATATACCGCAGCACCTGTAGCTTCTTTAGATGCTTGCTGAAACTGCTTCAGGCAATGATAGTCATCAAACACAAATACTTTTCCTTTACCGGTTACCAGTTCAGCACTGTATCGAAGGTCGGTGAGGGCCATTTTACAATAGCTGCAGGCGTCTGTACCAGCTTTTACAGGACGTGGGCCGGACTGGCAACTGCTGAAGAATATAAAACTCAGGGGAATCAGCAGCATAACCAATGAAGAAGGCATGCGATGTTTCCGCCAGTTTTTCCATTCTAAGAAAACACCGGCGATCATGAGCAAGGCTACTCCAATAAAGATCCAGCCACCGGTATCCGGCATGGAATACACGCCAAAATTCAGGAGTTGCTTGAAACCGATCAGCGGGGGTTGGTAGGCCATGCCGGGCACCTGTATTGGTGCTGTGGGATCCAGGTTATGTCCATAGTTATATTCCCAGCGGTAAAAATCGATCATGGCCGTTACGGCAAAAATGAGGTAAAAGGCCACCCAGGCCAGGAAGAACCAGCGGCGGTTGAACAGGAAAGAGAGTAACCCGAAAAATATCAGCACGCCTATGATATAGGGCAATACCGCGAACTCGGCAAAATCCTTTGCATGCAGGGTCCGCATGCCGATATAATGGTTCAGCCCATTTACCACATTCACGTCGCCTCCCAGTTTGATTGTGGTGCAGTGAGTTCAATACTCCAGAGAGGGAGGAAGATCACGCCTATTAAAGCCAGTGCAGTGACCAGGTTGATATAGCGGGAGGGCTTGGACATTGTAACTTTCATAAATCAGCATTTGATGGTAAGTCAGGTCAGCAACAGCAAAAAAGACAGGCCGGCAATACAAGCACATCGCCAACCTGCCTTTATTCAATCATCAGCACTATTTTGACTCAGCAGCAGGTGCGGTTTTACCCAGACTGAAGCTGAGGGGAACGTTAGAGCCGGCGGGTGATACCCGGATATACCCTTGCATTTCCTGGTGCAGTGCGCTGCAGAAGTCGGTGCAATACATGGGAAATATGCCCACGCGGTCGGGCACCCATTTCAGGGTCTGTGTTTCCCCCGGCATGATCAGGAGTTCGGCATTCAGGGCGCCCTTAACAGCAAATCCATGCGGCACATCCCAATCCTGCTCGAGGTTGGTGATATGGAAATACACTTCATCGCCGAGCTTCACGCCTTCAATGTTATCCGGTGCAAAGTGGGAGCGGATAGCTGTTCCGTATACATGCACTTTATTGCCTTCCCGTACCACTTTGGCTTCTTTCTCCCCTTTGGTGGCATAGGCATTGGCATTCTCTTCGATCTTGTAGATCTTCTGAGAGTTCTTCATGATCTTTTCAGCCGGAACAGCTTGTGCATAGTGGGGTTCACCAATAGTGGGGAAGTCGTTGATCAGTTGCATCTTGTCGCCCGAAATATCATAGAGTTGTGCGCTCTGTGCCAGTTCAGGACCTGTCGGCAGGTAACGGTCTTTCGTAATCTTGTTATAGGCAATTACATATTTGGGAGATGGTTTGCGGGAATCACCACCGGGAATACAGAGGTGGCCCACAGAATAATAGGTGTTGGCACGATCCAGCACTTTCAGGTCTTTAATATTCCATTTCACCACTTCGGATGTGACGAAGAAGGAAGTATAGGCATTGCCTTTCCCGTCAAACTCGGTATGCAATGGGCCGAGGCCGGGCTTCTTCACTTCTCCATAAAGTGCTGCTTCGTATTTGATCACAGGGATGCCGCCAAATTCGCCATCAAAGGTTTTGTCGGCGATCGCTTTCTGCATTTTTGTAAAAGAGAATACGGGAATCAGTGCGGCCAGCTTACCACTGCCTACAATAAATTCACCTTCCGGATCCACGTCACAGCCGTGGGGCGATTTGGGGCAGGGAATAAAATAACAGATCTCTTTCAGAATGGAAGGATCGAGCACGGTCACTTCATTCAGGATCTCGGAAACAGAGAGGTGTTTCTTCTCATCGTATGTATTGTGTGCATACTTCACCTGTTGCTTAGTGCCTTTACCGGCTTTCAGGTATTCTTCAGCCTTTTTCCAGTTCACGGCAAGGATAAAGTCCTTGTCGCGCTGCGATGCATTCACTTCCAGCAGGGTATTGGCCTGTTCGGAATTATAGCAACTGAAGAAGAACCACCCATGGCTGGGGCCTTTACCGGCATGGCTCAGGTCGAAGTTCACACCGGGCAGCAGCAACTGGAAGGCGATCTTCATTTTTCCGGCAGTATCCACGCTGATAAAGCTGATCGTGCCTTTGAAATTCTGTTTGTAGGTATTGATGGGAACATCGGCATTGCCACCTACAGGCACACTGAAACGGGTACCGGCTACTACATACTCCGTATTCATGGTAATAAAGGGAGAAGAGTGGTTACCGGCACTGTTGGGCAGTTCAATGATCTCGGCAGTACGGAAGGTCTTTAGATCGATCCGGGCCACGCGGGGCGTGTTATTGGCATTGCCGAAAACCCAGCGACCATCAATTTCACCATTGGTTTGTGATAATTCCGTATGGTGCAGGTCATCCCAGGGCACAAAGCCAAGTGAAGTATTCAGCATGGGCTTTGTTTCCTCACTGTAACCGTATCCTTTTTCCGGATCCACAGAAAATACCGGAATCACGCGGAACAGGCGGCCGGAGGGCAGACCATAAACGGACATTTGTCCACTGAATCCACCCGATACAAAATTGTAAAATTCATCATACTTGCCGGGAGGCACAAAGGCCTTGACCGCAGCATCACCACTAACCGCTGAACCAGCGCTGTGTGGCTTACAGGAATGGAAGACCAGAACGGCCAGGGCCAGAACCGGGAGCATCAGACGTGTTGACGATTTCATGTAGCAACTTGTTTTAGGTTAGGGGGTTATTTTACACCGTCGTTTTTACGCATGAATTCGAGCACATGTCGGGCATCATCGTCGGTCAGGTTCTGGTTGGGCATCCGAACCAGACAGATCTCGAGTTGCGCCTGGGCCATGGCATCTTTATTCAGCATTTCGTCGGTATTGGTCACGAAATTCATGATCCATTCGGGGGCGCGCCGGGAAGTAACCCCTTTCCAGCCCGGGCCCACGAGTTTTTCATCGGTCAGTTTGTGGCAGGAACCACATTTCACGTCATATACTTTATTTCCGAGATTGGCCATAGCAGCATCCAACGTTGTTCCAACATCAACCTTGGTGAATTTGCCAACACCCCTTGTATCTGAAGCTGCTGCTGCAGGTTCAGCAGCAGGAGCCGGTTCCTGTTTGGCAGCGGATTTATTATCTCCGCAGGAAATAATCAGAATAAGCAGGGAGCAGGCGGCGGTAATCAGCATTTTTTTCATAACTTACTAATGAATTTTAGTGAACAGTAATTCGGATACAAGATTACACAGCCCCGTTCCGGCCTTTTATGATTGAACGCATAAAGGCCCGCAGCGGGAAGAAAGAGCGTGATATGACAGGTTAATTAAAGCAAAACGAAAACCGTTTTTCCAATCCCTGCCTCCCGCTCAAATGCAGCAGCAGCAAGGTTTTCCGCGCATCGACACTGTATCACCCCTGCACCTGAACCGGTTAAGAACTGATTTTTATCATGTATTTTCCTGCAAACGGTCAGCGGCACCGTTTGGTAACCCATATAGTTTTGAATCAAACTGCACCACCATGCCCACTCCCATTATCGATCCCGAATTGCTGATTGCGCGCGGCGCCACCTTCAAGCAAGTGAAAAAAGACGAGATCATTTTCCAGGAAGGCAGCCATTGCTGTTTTTATTACCAGGTATTCAGCGGACAGGTACGCTGGGTGAATATCAATGATGAAGGGCGGGAGTTCCTGCAGTCGATCATACTGGAAGGTGAAAGCTTCGGGGAAATCCCGCTGTTTGATGAAGGACCTTATGTGTCTACCGCCATCGCTACGGAAGACAGTACCATATTGCGGCTGAGCAAGAGTTCCTTTCTGCAGCTGATCAAGGAAAACCCGGATATCCATTTTAACTTCACCCGGATGATCACTGAAAGGCTTCGTTTCAAATTCATGATCATCAAGGAAGTGGCCAGCAACGGTCCCGAACATTGTATCACAACACTCTTCAGCTACTTCAAACAAAAAAACAGATTCACCTGCAGTGACTGCAACAGGGTAACCCTCACCCGTCAGCAGATCGCCGACATGACCGGTCTGCGCGTGGAAACTGTGATCCGTGCCATCCGCAACCTGCACCAGCAGGGCAAAGTACTGATCGAGAAAGGTAAAGTGTATTGCTGATCCCGAAACTGCGTTGAATCATAAAGCCCGGACAGGGAATGGTTTTCCTTTACCGAAAATTTCTCATGCAGGATCCCTTCCGGAAATGGGCACGTATCGCCTTGTTCAACCTGGTACTCGTGGCATTGGTTGGCATTATTCTCCGCTACAAAATATTGTTTCCCTTACCACAGGTTGCGCATAAGGACCTTTTACATGGACATTCCCATTTTGCCTTTACCGGATGGGTATCACTGGCCCTGTTCACCGCCCTCTGCCGCCTGATCAGTCCGGATCCAGAAGCCCTTAAACGCTATTCCCGCCTTTTCCTCTTATTGTACCTTTCTGCCCTGGGCATGCTGTTCAGCTTTCCTTTCGGAGGTTACCGTTTTATCTCCATCCTGTTTTCCACCCTGTCGATTTGCATCAGTTATGTGTTGTGTTATTATTGCTGGAAAGATCTTTCGGTGAGCAGGGTCAGCAAGGAACAGCAATACTGGTTCAAAGCCGGACTGGCATTTAATGCCTTTTCATCCCTTGGTGCCTTTTTCCTGGCCTGGCAAATGGCTACCCACCATGGCACCACCGAAACCCTGATCGGATCGGTCTATTTTTTCCTGCACTTCCAGTACAATGGCTGGTTCCTGTTCACTATCGGTGGACTGGTATTCCATACCCTGCAGGAACTGGGCATCCCGTTATCCGGCCAACAGGTCCGCAGGATCTTTTTCCTCTTTCTTTTTTCGGCCATACCAGGCTATCTGCTTTCCGCCCTCTGGATGAACCTGCCGGCTATCCTGCATCTGCTGGCAGCGCTTGCTGTATTTTTACAGCTCACTGCCATTGTGTATTTATTCCACCTGCTCTGGCAACACAGAAAAAAGATCATCGCCGGCTTGCAACAACCTGTGCGGTTGCTCTGGACCTTGTCCAGCCTGGCTTTTTTGCTGAAATGCCTGATGCAGAGTGTATCAGTGATACCCAAACTGAGTTATCTGGCTTTTGGATTCCGTCCAATTGTTATCGGTTACCTTCATCTGGTGTTATTGGGGGTCGTCACTTTATTCCTGCTCGGTTATCTCATCAGGGAAAAACTGGTTTCAGGTACGGGAAAACAGGCACAATGGGGAATAGGTGTATTCATCGGGGGACTGCTGCTGAATGAAACTGTTTTGATGGTACAGGGGATTTTTGCGATTGCTGAAAATGGTTTCTCTCCCGCCAATACCCTGCTGCTGGCTGCCGCCCTGATCATGTGGTCTGGAATAACGCTGTTGCTGCTCGCACAACGGAAACGCGGGAAGGAAAAGGCAATTTCCCTAACTTAGGTGAATGAAGTTGGCAACACCACTGCTTTCCCTGTTACTTGCTGTCCCCTTGCTGCACTGCGGGAAATCAACCCCGTTCACAGTGGATATGACTGGCATAACTGCAGTAGATGCCTTGGGCAATCCGATCGGCGCCAATGATCCGACAGACTGGACTGCAGATGCCAGCTGGAGCGAAACAGAGACGGCTTTTTTCCGTACTGATCCGGTTGACATGAGTGGATGTACTGTTACTTCCGTAGCTATGCGTGCTGCCAGTCCAAACCCAACTACAGCACGGCAGATCACCCTCCTTTTTACGACCGACACCACCACTTTTATCCGGATCGCCGTGGTTGACCAGCAACTGAATAAAAAAGATTTCTTTCAGTTCAAGACCGATCCTGGCCTGAATGCGTTCATTATTCCATTCAGCAGCACCCTTTATCCTGCCAACAATTACTACCGGATCTACTATTCATTTGATGCACCAGGAAAGGCCTTTTATTATAAAGGACACGGCGATATTTTGTTAAAAGATTAAACGGAGCACCGGTTTTGCCGGAAAGCCGTTAAATTACCCTGTGCTCCAAAGATCCACCATTCAACTGCTCCGTTTTCCGTTTTCAGTATTCCTGCTTCCGGTTTACCTTTTTGCACTAAGCCAGGTGCCTGACCCGGAAAAAGGAACGGCCATTGCTGTATTCCTGATCCTGCACGTGCTCGTCTATCCTGCATCTAACGGCTATAATTCCTATATGGACCGGGATGAAAGTCCGATCGGGGGGCTCGAAAAACCGATGGCACCAACGCGTCAGTTGTTTTGGGTGACCTTGGGTATGGACGGGCTGGCTGTGTTTGCGGCCTGCTTCATCAGTATCCCCTTTACTGTTTTACTGGCGACCTGCATTCTTGTATCAAGAGCGTACAGTTTCCGGGGTATCCGGCTGAAAAAATATCCCGTCTGGGGATACCTTACGGTTTCGGTATTCCAGGGTGCAGTGACCTATCTCATGGTCTACCATGCCGTTTCAGTAAGCAAACCCTTGCAGGCAGACCCACTTGCTTTATTGGCTGCCAGTTTGTTAATGGGCAGTTTTTATCCGCTTACTCAGGTTTACCAGCATGAGGCCGACCGGAAAGACGGTGTAAAAACCATCAGCATGTTACTTGGGATCAAAGGGACCTTTATTTTCACAGCGCTGTTGTATACGGTGGCCATGGGTGTTTTATTCCTATACTTTCACCAGCGGGGAAAAGAAAGTTTATTTCTCCTGCTGGCACTCCTTTTACTTCCTGTTCTCGTATACTTCTTTTACTGGACAGCAAAAGTGTGGAAAGATGAGCGGCATGCCGATTTCAAGCATACCATGGTCATGAACCTTCTGGCCTCGTCTTGCAGTAACGCCGCATTTTTAATCCTGTTCATCCTTAATTATTTTGAGTAAAATTATCTCCATTGGTACGGCTGTTCCGGAGCACCAGCATAAACAGGAAGCCATACTGGGTTTTATGACACGGGTCTATCAGTTGAACCCGGTGGAATCCCGCAAACTGCGCTTTCTCTATCACCAAAGCGGGATTGACAGCCGGCATTCGGTATTGAGCGATTACGGCAAGCCGCCAGCAGAATGGAAATTCTATCCGGCCACAGAAGCTATGGAACCCTTCCCTGGCCTGGAGCAACGGATGGAGGCATACCAAAAACATGCGGCATTGTTATCACTGGATGCCATCCGGCGCTGTCTGCAACATATGGGTAATAACAAACCAATAACGCATTTGATTACGGTTAGCTGCACTGGCATGAGTGCACCCGGGCTGGACCTGGAACTAATGGAATTACTGGACCTGCCACGGAATATCAACCGCAGTTCAGTGAATTTCATGGGATGCTATGCTGCCATTCACGCTTTGAAGGTGGCGGATTATATCTGTAAAGCGGAACCAGCGGCCAGGGTACTGCTGGTTTGTACGGAACTTTGTACCCTTCATTTCCAGAAGGAAGCCACTACAGACAATCTCGCCTCCAGTCTTTTATTTGCCGATGGCAGTGCTGCCGCACTGGTCACAGCAGATTGTGCTGAAGAAGAGGGCTTACACTTACACCGGTTTTATTCCGAAGTGGTTCCCAAAGGCAAAAAAGACATGAGCTGGGAGCTCTCTTCCAGCGGATTCCTGATGACCCTCAGTGGTTATGTGCCCGACCTGATCGAAGCCGATTTTCTGCCGATGGTTAACCGGGCCTTGCAGGATACGGAATACAGCCTTGCAACGATCGGCCATTGGTGCATCCATCCCGGTGGCAAAAAAATACTGGACGTGATCCGCAAACAATTGCAATTGCCGCAAACGGCACTGGAACACAGTGAAGCCGTTTTACGCGAAAACGGGAACATGTCTTCCCCCACCCTGCTCTTTGTTTTGAAACGGATCATGGATGAACAACAACAGTCGGGCACGCGTAAGCCTGTATTTGCCGCAGCATTCGGACCCGGCCTCACCATGGAAACCTTTATCGCCCATTCCTGATGCCTGATTTCAACAAACGAAATAACCAGCCAGAGCTCCTCGACCAGCCCGGGATTCCCTTTGCCGATATTGAACAGAATATGCGGGAGCTCGACTTTATCAACCGCTGGCTGGGCGGGCACGGGATCAGTTGCAGTGGACTGAAGCAATTGCTACAGGAGAAAAGAACCGGTGAGCTATTACATATCGCGGAGATCGGATGTGGCAACGGCAATAATCTGGTGGCTATTGACCGCTGGTGCCGGACACAAGGGATCAATGCACGCTACACCGGCGTTGACCTGAATCCGGAATGCATCCGCAGTGCTGTTGAACTGGATGCGTTGCCACAAAGTGAGTGGATCTGTTCCGATTACCGCGAAGTGTTTTTTGAAACAAAGCCTGATATTATTTTCACTTCCTTGTTCTGTCACCATTTTACGGATCCGGAGCTGGTAGTGCAATTGCAATGGCTGCAACAACAGGCAGGCATTGGTTTTTTCATCAACGACCTGCACCGGCATCCGCTGGCCTATTGGTCCATTAAAATCCTGACCCGGCTGTTTTCAAGAAGCTATCTGGTAAAAAATGACGCCCCTTTGTCGGTCAGCCGCGGTTTCACCCGTAAGGACTGGGAGGATTTGTTCAAACAAGCCGGAATCGGGACATTTACAATACGCTGGAAGTGGGCCTTCCGCTGGCTGATCTGCTACAGGCAGAATGCGATTCCCGTTTCATGAACAAGAACCATTGGAACAACACTACGATATTGCCATAATAGGGGGCGGCATGGCCGGACTGGCCCTGTCGATCCAGCATGCGCGTGCCGGTCACCGCGTGATCCTTTTTGAAAGGGAAACCTATCCTTTTCATAAAGTATGCGGGGAATACATCAGTCATGAAAGCTGGAATTTTTTACAGGACCTGGGGCTGCCGTTAAGTGATCTTCAATTGCCACAGATCAGCCGCCTGCAGATCAGTGCCCCTGATGGCGATACCATCAATGAAACCCTGCCCCTGGGCGGATTCGGCATCAGCCGCTTCCTGCTGGAAAAAATGATGGCCGATATTGCACACAATACCGGCGTTACCTTGATGGAAGGCACCAAGGTCATGAATACCTTGTACCGGAATAACCGTTTTCTGGTCTTCACCGACAAAGGCGAAACTGAAGCTACACTCTGTGCCGGCAGTTTTGGCAAACGGAGCAACCTGGATGTGAAATGGAAACGCAATTTCACCCGGCTCAAGCCCAATTTGCTCAACCACTATGTGGGCGTGAAATACCATATCCGCATCGACCACCCCGCCGACCTGATCGCCCTGCACAATTTCGATCAGGGATACTGTGGCATTTCACAGGTGGAAAATAATGTCTGCTGCCTTTGCTATCTCACTACTGCCCATAACCTCCGCAGGAATAAAAACGATATTCATGAAATGGAGAAAAATATCCTCATGAAAAATCCGTTCCTGCAAGAGATCTTTTCAAAAGCCGAGTTTATCTGGGATGATCCGATAACGATCTCCCGCATCTCATTCAATAAAAAATCGCAGGTGGAAAATCATGTACTGATGGTGGGCGATGCTGCGGGAATGATCACGCCGCTTTGCGGGAATGGAATGAGCATGGCCCTTCATGCCAGTAAACTGGCCTTTGAGCAGGGCCGCGACATGCTGGCCGGAAAACAGAACCGCTTTGAAATGGAGCAGCAATACAGCCAGCTCTGGGAAAAACATTTTGGGAAGCGATTAATGACCGGACGTATCTTGCAGCGGTTTTTCGGGAATGCCCGGATGACCAACTTCTTATTACGGTCGGTCAAACCCTTTCCCCGGTTTGCCCGTACCATAATCAGCCTTACGCATGGAAACCCTTTCTAGACCATATACCCGGTTCCGCACCTTCCCGTTATTCCTGTTGCTGCTATCGGGCTTGTACCTTCCTGCACAAAACTATCAGGCCCTGAACGGGTCGGACTTTGCCGGGAGTCTGGGGGTCCACAATAATCCTGCATCTATCCTGCAAACGCCTTACCGCTGGGATCTGACATTATTCGGGGTTCAGGGAAAAACCAGTACCAATTTTTATGAGATCCGCAAATATTCCCTGCTTTCTCCTGCCGGCCAGTCTGAATACTTTTTCAACAAAGGGGAATTTGCCCGTTACCTGAAAGCCAGTGCCAACCTGAACCTGTTCAATGCCCGGATCGCCATCAATAAAACCAATTCGATCGCTTTCGGTGTGAATGTAAAAGAACACCTGAATGCCAGTACCAGCCGGTATTTTTTTGTAGACACCTTCAAAAATGTACGGCAATACCTCAACCCGAACCTGAATAATCAGCCCCTCGGCATGAAACTGCTCAACAGCGGTTGGGTGGAAGCCTATGCATCCTATGCGCGCACGGTTTATGATGACGCCCGATACCGGGTCAATGCAGGTATCACCGTTAAAGTAGGAAAAGGGTTGGCCGGAGCCTATGGCAGCCTGTCGAACGGACGCTTCAGTCCGGTGAGTGGCAGCAACCCCCAACGGATACTGGTCACCAATGCCAACCTATATTACGGATATTCCCTTAACCTTGACCAATGGAATAAAAACAACAGTTTCCGGAACAACCTGATGAACCTGGTGAACTTTGGAAGAGGTGGTGCCGCTTTTGACCTGGGTGCGGAGTGGATCATCAAACCGCAGGCCGTTTCCACATTTGATGCAGGCGATGATTACTATGATTACGACTGGAAATTCGGACTTTCCCTGCTCGATGCCGGTGCCAACCAATACAGTTTCGGGCGGGAAAGCCGTATCAATAATGGTGTAGCCCCTAATGTAACCGACCTGACCATCAATACCAAATTCGACACTACTATAAAAAGCCTGCGGATCTTTAATGATAGTCTTGCGAACATTGCCGGTCAATACTCTCCCCTCAGTGGTGTTTTCTATATAGCCAACCCCACCCGCCTGGTGCTGAATGTCGACCATTACATTCAGGGAAATTTTTATATCAATGCCGAACTGTCACTGAATGTCGCTTCGGTAGTAAAAAAGAAATGGTACTACCTGAAAGAAATGAATGTACTGGCGGTTACTCCCCGCTGGGAGACCCGTAAACTAGGGGCTTATCTTCCACTTACAGTAAATAATTCAGGACAATTCTGGATCGGTGCAGCAGTAAAAGCCGGTCCGCTGCTTTTCGGCCTGCATAATCTCGGTTATATCTTCTCCCAGAAAAGTATACAGAACGGCGGCTTCTACCTGGCCCTGATCATCAAGCCCTTTGAAGATGCAGAAAGCAAGGGTGATAAGCGGAATGATTGCCCGCCTGGAAATCCCCGCTGAGCCGTATATTCGCCCTTCAACATTACGGTTATGAAATCTTTCGCACTCTTTGTTACGGCTTTACTATTGTATGGGATCGGATTTGGCCAGAAAGAAGACTTGTATTACCTGGATAAAGACTACAAAGGCACTGATAATGCCAAAAAGGCAAAATACCTGCTCAGTATAAAAAACTATAATGATACACTCTGGCAATTTGATACCTACCAGATCATCGGTCCACTGATCAGCACGGAATTCTTCAAAGACAAGGATGCTACCATTGCCCATGGGGAGTTCCGTTATTACCGGGCCGATGGACGCATGGATTCAACAGCCGGTTACCGTAATAGCCTCAAACACGGCAGTTCCTATTACTATAATGATACCGGTGCCATCTACCGGGAACTGGTATATGAAAACGGCATCCTCCGCGAAGACACGGATTACTTCAAAAAAAGAGCAGAACAACAACGGAAAGATTCATTGAATACGGGTAAGGACGTGGTTTTTACCACGATTGAAGTTGGATCCGAATTTGAAGGGGGCCTCCCAGGCTGGGCGCGCTACCTGAACAAGAACCTGAAATACCCCGATCGGGCCCTCAATAACAATAAGACCGGGACCGTAGTGATCCAGTTTATTGTAGATAAGGAAGGCAATGTGATCGCCCCCCACATTTACCGGTCTGTCGAGTACTCGCTGGACCAGGCCGCCCTTGACATCATCCGCAAATCCCCCCGCTGGACCCCAGCCATCCAAAATGGCCGGAAAGTCAAATCCTATAAACGCCAGCCGATTGTGTTTAAATTGAGCTGAACTTTCAAAAAGTTTTGAAATTTCAGAAACTCTCCCTAATTTTGTAGGGCAAACCCCGCCATATGCAATTAGAAGAAGCCCGTCAGCAATTTATTTCCTCCTGGGGAGCCTTTGGAACCCATTGGGGCATCAACCGGACCATGGCCCAGATGCATGCCCTGCTCATGATCAGTGCCGACCCCCTCACCCAGGATGATATTATGGAACAGCTCAATATCAGTCGCGGCAATGCGAATATGAATATCCGTGAGCTGGTGGACTGGGGGCTGGTAGACCGGGTCACCATCCCGGGTGAACGCAAAGAATACTTTATTGCAGAGAAGGATATCTGGAAAGTAGCCACACAGATCGTACATGAGCGGAAAAAGCGGGAGCTGAACCCCATGCTGAAACTGATGGATAACCTGGAACAGATCGATGGCGACAAGGAAGATAAAAATGTAAAGCAGTTCATCTCCACGGTCAATGGCATCAAGCGTTTTGGCCAGCAGGCTGATAAAATGCTCGATACCCTGGTAAAGGCGGATGAGAACTGGTTCCTGAGCAGTCTGATGAAAATGTTCAAATAAGAGTTATGCTGCGTTTCAAACAATTCGACTGGATCTTTCAGGCAATGCTTATAGTGATCTTCATTGCCTTCAATGTGATCACCAAAAAGGATATCCTGAGCACCTCTTTCTTCGCAATGTATTTCACGGTAGGCGGCTGGCAGCTGATCAGTGTGATCATCCATTTTTTCCTGCCGGCTGAAAGCAAACTGCCGGTCCGAAAACCCTATATGATCCTGACTGCACTGACCATTGTGGTGAGTACCATCATGGTGTTGCTCGAACCCGATGGCCTGATCCAATTCATGGTGTTCATCCTGTTCTGGACAGCCGGCCTCGCTTTTATCTATTTATATATATGTATAAAAGAAACCCGGCGATGGCAGCAAAAATCGGCCTGAGCAGTATAAACCGGAATACCGGTTTTTTTAAACCATTGTTATTTCAATAATTTCTGAAAGTATGAAAAATACAGATCTTTTACTCATCTACGACGACCACTGCCCCCTCTGCAGTTGGTACTCCGGACAATTCGTAAAATATGGATTACTGCAAAGGGAAAACCGTCAGCCTTTCTCGAAAGTGGAGGAACACTGGTTGCAGCAGATCGACTTTGATGCCTCACGGAACCGGATCCCCCTGATCGATAAAAAAACCGGAACAGTTACTTATGGCCTGGATGCTTTACTGGTTTTATTGGGGCAGCGCTTTCCCTGGATCCAACGGGTGGGGCACTGGAAGCCTGTACATGCTTTTCTGGAGCAGTTGTATGCATTGATTTCCTACAACCGTAAAGTGGTGGTAGCTGTGAAATGCGGCAGTGGAGAGATTGATTGCGCGCCTGATTTTCATATGGGGTACCGGATCACATTCCTGCTGCTGCTGCAGGTCATCATTGCTGCAGCTACAAGGGCAAGCAGCCTTTTACTGGACAAGCTGCAGTTGTTTTCCCATTCAGCGAATGTCTTGCAGTATGGAGTGATCGCGATTGCTGTGCTTTTGCTGCTACGGGGATTCCTGCTCCCCCTGGAAAAACGAATGGAATATTACGGGCAATGGAGCATGCTGGGCATGTTGTACAGTGTTCAGCTCGTTGTGCTGCTGGTGCTGGTGAACCTGCTCGGGGCATCTGTATTTCTGCTGGGTGCCGGAAGTAGCCTGCTCCTGCTTCGTTGGTACAAGAGCTGGAAACGAAGAATGGCATTTACAGGTGTGAAGCCCTGTGTATCGATCGGCTGAAATTAAACCATGCAAACATGAAAACCTATGTAATTACCGGAGGTTCCGGATTCATTGCCCAGGAGCTGGCAGCCCATTACCTGAAAAAAGGGATCCGCGTGATCCTGCTGAGCCGGCTGGAAAAAGACGGCAGTGGTACCAATTTCGCAGCCAGGAGCTTATTAAAAACAAGCGATTACCCCAACCTGTTATATGCCGACTGGGATGGCAGGACCTTATCTCCCGGCTGGACGGCTTTGCTGGAAGGGGCTTCCGTGCTGATCAATCTGGCAGGTGCCACGGTCAATTGCCGGTACACTGACAAAAACAGGGAACGCTTATTCCGCAGCAGACTGGACTCCACCGCAATTCTGGGTGAAGCCATTCGCCATACAAAAAACCCTCCCCGGCTCTGGATCAACATGTCTTCGGCTACAGTTTATGCCGACAGCTATGCCGGACCTAATGATGAAATGACCGGAAAGATCAGCATCTGGAAAAATGATAACATGCCCTGGAGCCTGCTGGACCGGATCCGTTTCCGGTTCCGGAAATGGTATCGCACCCTTCGGTATGGCAGCGATCATGAAAAAGTAAAAGACCTGGAAAAGGATCTTTCTGTTGCGATTGTACAACGCTGGGAAGAAAGTTTCTTCAGCCAGCCATGTCCCGGAGTCCGTAAAGTGGCTTTACGGACAGCGATCACTTTGGGCAACGGGGGTGTACTGACACCCTATTACCGCCTGTTGAAATGGGGGTTGGGGGGAAAACAGGGCAGTGGTAACCAGCGGATCAGCTGGATCCACAGCACCGATCTGGCACGTATCATTGAATGGGTGGATTCCCACGCATCCATTACAGGGGTACTCAATGCGGCAGCCCCCGAAAGCCTGACCAATGCCGTCTTCATGAAAACGTTGCGCCGCTTAACAGGTAATCAATTCGGGTTGCCTGCCTTTACCTGGATGCTGGAACTGGGCACCTGGCTGATCGGCAGCGAGTCGGAACTGATCCTGAAAAGCCGTTGGGTATACCCCCGCCGCTTGCTCGACAGTGGTTTTCAGTTTACCTACCCCGGGCCGGATAAGGCCCTGGCGGAATTGGTTGCCCAAACACCCCGTAAAGCTTACCGCCTTTTTTAGTGCCCGGCATTTGGCTACCTTTGTTTTATGGCGAACACACCCAAAAAGACCCTCCTGCTCGGAGCCTCCGATAATCCGTCGCGGTACAGCTTTATGGCCCTGAATCTGTTGCGCCAGTATGGCCATCCGGTTGAAGCCGTAGGCCGCAAAAAAATGGTGATCGGCGATGTACAGGTAAGTGAGCAGCCGCAGGAAGTGAATGATGTGGATACAGTTACCCTCTACCTGAATCCGGATCACCAGAAGCCCTATTACGATTATATCCTCTCGCTGCATCCGAAACGTGTGATTTTCAATCCCGGAACTGAAAATGAAGCACTGCAGGACCTCCTCGAGCGGGAAAAGATCCCCTATCTCGAAGCCTGCACCCTGGTAATGCTTCACACGGGCCAGTACTAAGCAGTTCTACTGAATTTTTATTGACCGAAGACAATTTCTCTCCACAGGCATACTATGCCCGCCCCTCTCCCGTTTTAAACTGGCGATGACCACCCAATCGCTGACCCGTTTTGATCGTGCCCTTTGAAGCTTATTTAATCCAAAAGATCCGCAATGAAAAGCTATGTTTTCACAGGGCTGGTGTGCTTGATGCTATCTGCACCCTTCGTTCTTTCCGCACAAACGGAAGTCTTTCCCAAACAACAAATCACGGAAAAGCCCGCCCTGTTCAGCAATCTTCCTGAACAATTCACCATTAATTCCACGGAATTCGAAAAACTGCTGGCAGCGGCTGAAGGACAGTCCCTGAACCTGAAGCTGTCAGCCCAATGCACGCTGAATACTGTACTGCTGAGTAAAGTCAGCCGCAGTGCGCACCTGCAAAGCATCAATCTCCGCCTGCAGAATTACAATGGTGCCCTGTTCAATCTTACTGTCGACAATTCAGGCGCAGTACTCCGCTTTACGGGCAGAATCCTGCACCCGCAATATGGCGATGTACTGCTGCTGCAGTTTGACGGCAAGAGCTATCAACTGAAAAAAATGCAACAGCAATACTTTATGGCTGAGTAACCAAATCTTTAACCCTGCCCGTTTCTTTCCGTCTATGAAAACTAAACTCCTGATCCTCTTATTCCTGATTCCATCGCTTTGCGGCCTGGCACAAGTGCCTAAGCTGAACAGTGATCCTGCTGCCCCGGCAACAGTGTTTCTGGATTTTGACGGACAGTATGTGCAAGGAACGGCCTGGAACTGGACCGGGCCGATCTCTGCACAACCCTCCGGACTGACTGCAGATGTAATCAATGAGATCTTCACCCGCGTGAGTGAAGACTACCGCATTTTCACGATCAACATCACCACAGACTCCACCGTGTACGCTGCCGCGCCTGCCAACCGCAGGATCCGTGTGATCGTAACCCCCACTTATGAATGGTATGGCATGGTGGGTGGCGTGAGCTATGTAGGCTCTTTCACCTGGGGCGATGAAACCCCTGCCTGGGTATTCAGCGGACTGCTGGGCAATTCGGCCAAGAAAATTGCCGAAGCAATTTCACATGAAAGCGGTCATACCCTTGGCTTACAGCACCAAAGCACTTATAATGGCAGCTGCACCAAAACTGCAGAGTACAATCCCGGACAAGGAACCGGTGAAACCAGCTGGGCTCCCATCATGGGTGTGGGTTATTCCAAAAACAGTACGACCTGGTACAATGGCACCAGTTCTTACGGTTGCAATGTTTTACAGGATGATATAGCCGTCATCGCATCGGCTTCGAACAGTGTAAGCCTGCGCAGCGATGAATACGGCGACAACTACAATACAGCATCAACAGTGGTTGCCCTGGCTGGCACAATCAACCAGCAAGGGATCATCACCACAGCTAGCGATAAAGATGTCTTCCGGTTTGTATTGAGTTCTCCGAATCACCTCCAGCTTTCTGTAGTGCCCCAGCACGCGGGCACCGCCAATTCCGGCGCCAATATGGATATCCGGCTGACCTTGCTGGACGGATCCGGCAATCCCATTGCCGTGTATAATCCGGCAGATGTACTGGATGCCTCCATTGACTCCAACCTGGTACAAGGCACGTATTATGTAATGGTGGAAGGGATTTCCAATTCCAACCTGACCGATTACGGCAGCCTGGGTTATTATAACATGAGTGGTACCCTGGCGAGCATCCTGCCGGATGTTGATATCCGCCTTTCGCTGCAAAGCCAGCCTTCAAATCTGCAGTTCGGCTGGACCATACAAATGGACCAACTGATCAACAGCATCGAACTGGAAGTGGCAGAAGACGGCAAGAACTTCCGTTTACTGCAGCATGCCACAGAGCTGAATGGCCAGTACCAGCAAAACTATCTCCCGGTGCAGGACAGCTGGTACCGGATCAAAGTAACCACCGCATCCGCTCAAACCTACTATTCAAATATCGTCTTCAAAGCAGCTGACGCTTCCGGACGCAAATTCCTGCCGGTAGCGGGCAGACAGGGGCTTACCCTTTTGTCGGCCAACAGCGGCCAGTACCGGATCTACAGCAGTAACGGACAGTTGCTCCGTACCGGCAGCCTCTTGCCGGGCAGCAACCTGATCCCTTACGATACCGGCAATGCGGGTATGCGGGTTATCCAGATCAGTACGGGAAAAGAACGCCCTTATAGTGTGAAGTTCATCCGGCCTTAACAATCGGGCGGCTGTTGGAATCCGGGATTTTCCGTAAATTCGGAAAACCTGATTCAATATGCCATTCGTCTGGAGAAAGTTCAACGGCGACCCGATTGATACTCCGATCAAAGATGCTGTTGAAACCGCCATTAAAAGGGAGACCGGAAAAGGGTACCGGCTGAAAGTCTGCATCGGTACCGACTCACAGGTAAAAGGATCCGAAACCGAATTCGCCACTGTTATAGTCTTTCTCCGGGAAGGACGTGGTGGGTTTATGTTCATCCACAACGAAAAAACCACACAACACTACAGTATCAAGGAACGCATGCTGGTGGAAGTGGCCAAGAGTATTGAAATTGCCTACGAATTATGCGGCTTATTCAACGAGTATGATGTGGATATGGAAGTCCATGCCGACATCAATACCAATCCGCATTTCAAGAGCAATGATGCGCTCCGGGAAGCCATGGGCTATATCCTGGGAATGGGCTTTGCCTTTAAAGCCAAACCAGAGGCCTTTGCCAGCAGCAGTTGTGCCAATAAAGTGGTGAACTGATCCGGATCGGAGTTGCAGGGTAACTGCCTCCGGTAGAGGCAGCGGGAAATTGTCTTCGCATTATTTACCGGCTGCAACCAGCTGCCGGTTACAATCCTCAATAAAATCGAGCACTTGCTTACGCCCCAGTTTCTTGACGGCACTGGTCACAAAATGCCGGGGCAGGAATTGCCAGGTTTTTTTCATGGCGTTCAGGAAGTCTTTCACATGCTGGCTCACTTCCTTCTGTGATTCCTTATCGGCTTTGGTGAACACCAGGCAAAAAGGAATCTCCCATTTGCCGAGCTGGTCTACAAACTGCAGGTCAATTTTCTGGGGTTCATGGCGGCTGTCGAGCAGCACAAAAACATTGACCAGGTTCTCCCGTTTGCGCAGGTAATTCTCGATCATCTGCTCCCATCGCCTGCGGCTGTTCTGCGACACTTTAGCATAGCCATAGCCCGGCAGGTCCACCAGGTACCAGGGTGTGGGTTTGGCATTACCGGTATCGGGAAGACTCTCCACCTCAAAATGGTTGATCAGCTGGGTTTTCCCAGGCGAAGCAGAGGTTTTGGCCAGTTTCTGGTTATCGCAAAGCATATTGATCAGGCTCGATTTCCCCACATTACTGCGGCCAATAAATGCATACTCCGGCCGGTCGGCCTTGGGACACTGGGCAAAATCAGGGCTGCTGATCAGGTAGGAAGCGGACTTGATGATCATGCTGCAAGATAGGAAAGAGTAGACAGAAGACAGTAGACGGTAGACAGTAGACAGCACACGGTAGATTTCCCTTGTATTTCCTTCTCCCTTCTCACTTCTCCCTTCTTACTTCTCCCATCTTACTTCTCGCTTCTCACTTATCTTTGCATTTCCATGGCACAATATCAGCACGACAGCATAGTACCTTTTGAAGGATCGGAAAAAACCAAGAAAGAGCAGGTGGCGAGCATGTTCAACCAGATCGCCTTCCGGTACGATTTCCTGAACCGCTTTCTGAGTGGGGGTATCGATATCTACTGGCGGAAAAAAGCCCTGCGGGAGCTCAGCAGTTTACAGCCCAAAAAAATCCTGGATGTGGCCACGGGTACAGCCGATGTGGCTATCATGGCCCAAAAATACCTGCAACCCGAACAGGTAATTGGCATAGATATTTCTGAAGGTATGCTCGAGCTGGGCCGGAAGAAAATTGACAAGTTGTTGTTAAATAACAAGATACAGCTGTTTACAGGCGATTCTGAAGCAATAAAATTTGAAGAGAATACGTTTGATGCTGTAACTGTGGCCTTCGGGGTGCGCAATTTTGAGCATCTGGAAGTGGGATTGAAGGAAATGCTGCGGGTACTCCGGCCGGGCGGAAAGCTGGTGGTGCTGGAGTTCTCAAAGCCCAGAAAGCCTTGGTTTAAAGGATTTTACAACTTATATATGAAAGTCGTGGCCCCCAAAGCCGGTGCCTGGTTTTCAAAAAATAAAGAAGCTTACCAATATTTAAATAACTCAGTAAACGCATTTCCCGAAGGCGAAACATTTCTACACATTTTACATCAAACCGGTTTCAAGGAAACCAGCCTGAAAAGGCTGAGCTTAGGAATATGTACCATTTACTGCGGCACAAAAGGAAAAGTCTGATCCGCTGGGTTTACGGCCTGGCCCTGATCGCCTTTACCACCAGCGTAACAGCACAGGAAATTGAACTCAACCTCCCCGATCACGATTCCAAGAAGTATTTTCTCGGGATCGGCCTGATCTATAATAATTCCCGTTTTCAACTGGACCAGCACCCAGGCTTTCTGGGGAACGACAGTGTGTTGTCGGTGAACCCGTTAAGTACCGGAGGCTTCGGATTGGCAGGCATGCATACCTTCCGGCTATCCCCCCGTTTTGAAGTAAGGGCTGTATTTCCTCAGTTATTGTTTTCCTACAAGAACCTGCAATACCATCTCAAATATCCGAATCGTTCGCTCGATGAAGATACTTTCATGACCAAACGCGTGGAATCCATCCTGCTGGGTTTTCCGGTACACCTGAAACTGCGCAGCGACCGGATCGGCAATTTCAGGGTGTATATGTTTGGCGGTGCTAAATTCGAATACGACCTGGCATCCAACTCGAGTGCACGCCGGGCAGAAGATCTGGTGAAACTGAAAAAGATGGACTTTGGTGTGGAAGCAGGTATCGGCTTCAATTTTTACTTCCCGGTCTTCATCCTTTCCCCGGAAATAAAGATCAGCAACGGCGTGTTCAATACCCATAGCCGTGACGCCAATCTCAAGTTCTCCAGCTCCATCGACCGGTTGAACTCGAGAATGGTGGTCTTCAGCCTCATCTTCGAAGGCTAGGCCTTATTTCTTTGTTTTTACCGGAGCTGCGGGCAGCGGAGCCGCCAGTTGTTCTTTCAGGAACAATTCAATCTTTGTGAAGAGATTCACGCGGGCCACATTCTGTACACCGCCATCACTCAGGTTGTGCGTATAATCGGGAAAGAAGTACTGATCGAACTGCTTGTTGGAACGGATCAGTTCACGGCTCAGCTCCATGGAATGCTGGAAATGCACATTATCGTCTGCACTGCCGTGGATCAACAATAAGCCGCCTTTATAATTTCCTACATAATTCACTGGCGCCGATACTTTATATCCTTCCGCATTTTCAGCAGGCAGGGTCAACAGCCGTTCGGCATAGATATTCGAATAAAAACGCCAGTTGCTGACAGGTGCAATGGATATACTGCTCTTGAACAAACCGGCATATTTGGTGGCTGCCATGGCGGCCAGATAACCACCATAACTCCAGCCCATCACCGCCATACGGGAAGAGTCTACCCCATAATTACGGACCAGGAATTGTTTCACGGCAGCCAGGTCACCAAGTTCAGCATCCCCGGCTTTTTTATAGCTGGCCTTACGGAAAGCAGCTCCCCGTCCGGGAGTCCCTCTTGGATCAATACCCAGTACGAGATAGCCCTGATTGGCCAGATACCGCAGGGTGAGTCCCATTTTATCCATCCATTGGTCCTGAACTTCCTGGCCTGTATGTCCGCCATAAACATAGATGACCACGGGCAGGTTCTTCAGTGTGCCGTTACCAAAGGGACGGATCAGGTAACCATTCAGCTGTTGTTCTCCCGAAACCGGCACATGTACAAATTCGGCAGGCGCCACTTTATATTCAGCCAGTTTGGCCCTGGTTTCCACACTGCTGATCAGGCTGGTATCGAGCAGGTTCTTCCCGGAATTATTATACAGGCTGTAGGCAACCGGATTATTCAGCGATGAATGTACATCAAGGAAATAGCGGTAATCACTGCTCAGCAGGGTCTGGTGCACGCCATCACCGCTGCTGATCCGGCGGATAGCTGACCCATCGAGATTCATTTTGAACAAATGGAGTTGACGGCCATTATCCTGAAAGGCGGTAAAATACACTTCACCATTCTCGTCGTCCACCCCCCGGATCGAAACAATATCATAATTAAGGCGTGTCAGCTGGCGTTGGGATCCGTTATTCAGCGACACCTCATAAATATTGGAGTAGCCGTCTTTCTCACTCAGCCATAAGAATGCATTTCTGCTTTGAAAGAACACCATATTCCCGGGAATCACTTTCACATAATCTGCCGCCTGTTCTTCAAAAACCTTGCGGGCATTACCGTTACGGATATTGATCCGGAGCACTTCCAGCAGGGTCTGTGTCCGGTTCAGTTTTTGTAACCAGAGGGCTGAGGCGTCGGGCTGCCATTTCAGTCCAACAATATACTGGTTGGGATTCACTCCCACATCCGCCTTGGTGAGAACTTTATCAGGGATATTATAGATATAGACCTGTACTTCCGGGATAGCTTCGCCGGCTTTGGGATAGCGCTGGTTGAAAATATCCGGATATACATTTCCGTTATAATTGGTTACAGGATAATTCTGTACCACTGTTTCATTAAAACGGAAGAAGGCGATGGAATTTCCGTCCGGGCTCCAGGCATAGGCCTGTTGCATCCCGAATCCGTTTTCATATAAGGCGTCTGCCATGCCATAGAGCATGCGGTTAAGACTCCCGTCAGCCGTTACAGGAGTAACCTGATCGGTACTAAGATCACGCACATAAAGATTGCCCTCCCGGATATAGGCCAGCCGGCGGCTGTCGGGTGAAAAGCTTACATAGCTCTGCTTGCCATCTGCCGAAACCGGTTTCAGGGTTTTGGCTTTCCGGTTCCACACATAATTAAACTCTTTGGTCGACTGGTAAAAAAGATGTTCGATCTGTGTCTGGATGAGAATATACTGGTCGTCGGGTGAAAACTGGAAATCTTCGAAATAGGTAAAGGTTACCGGCAATGAATCTTTTTCCGTCCGGATCTGGTTGGAGAAAACCGGATCAAATATTTTGGGGAAGCCGAATGCGGTGGTCAGGATCTGTTGTTCGCCGGAAGCGGGATCGGCATAAATTAAAGCCAGTGAATCGCTGGCATTCATCAGATGCACACGCAGGCGGCGTTCATCAAAATACCCGTTCCAGATGGCGTCTAGTGTCAGGTCTTTCTTTTCAGCAGGCGCAGGCTTCACCTGGGCCTGTATAAATAGTGAGGTGCTGCAGAGGCAGAGGAGGATATAATTTTTCATGGCTTAACCGGAAGCCGTTCCGGGGATCAGTAATCGTATTCCCTGCGGAACATATTCCATCGCAAACCTACTGTAAAAACCGTTGCGTCGGGCGGGTAATTTGCGCCTGCGGGACGGCTCAGTTTCCGGAGCAATGCCGACCCCTCGAAGAAGAGGTTCTGCTTCCACTCATAACTCAGCAGGAACTGTGCATTCAGTCCCTTATGGGCAATTCCGGAACCGATGGTATAACCGTAATCTCCCCTGGAACGGGTGGTATAGAGCTTGAATATATTGCTGCCCACATTACTGAACGTACCACTTGAATCGAGCCCTTGCTTCCAGAATACCAGTCGCGCGCTAGCAGTCCATTTCGGATGGGGCTGATAACGGGCGATACCGATGAATTCCTGGAAATTGGCGCCCAGAGGATGCGCCAGGGGTTGGTTATAATGGGTATAGTTGGAGACGGAATCAGAATGGGTATAGGTAAAGGGACGTACCAGGTTGATCTCTCCCTGCAAGTCCAGGTTCTTTAACCCAAAAGCATCGATATACTTGCCGCCCAGCTGCAACCCGAATTTATTGCCCCACCAGCCATTGCCGGCACGGATCTCCCGGAGGAGGAATTCATCGAGCAGCAGTTGACCGTATACCTGAGTCCGTTTCAGCAGGTTGGCTTTGAAATCGAATCCCACCAGCGCATTATCTGAGCTGCCGTTCTGCTGTTCAGCCACCCGCAGGAACATGATGGGATTGAGATACGTGAAGTCAAAATGGTTTTTCCGGCCGAAGATCACGGATTCGAATACCCCGAGATTCAGCCAGGGGGTGACATTCACGCTCAGGTGGTGGATGGCCGCATATTTTTTATCGAGCAGGTTATCCGCGCCGCCCTTTACGAACTCCGGAGTGAGCTCCATAAAGAGGTTCAGGTAATTCAGTTTCCAGATGCGGGTATTTACTTTCAGGAAGAGATAATTGGTACCCTGATCGCTTAGGAAAAGACTCCGGTATCCGTTTCCGATAAAATTCCGGTCGTACCCGAATTGGAAATCCAGGTATTTCGTAGCATTGAAATGGATGGAACCCCGGCCGTCGAAATAATCGACTCCGTTTGTTTTGAAATTCTTATAAAACCCAGCGCCGGGCACTGCCTGGAAAGAATCGACGCGGTCGCGCACAAATCGGGGGCCCCTTTCCTGGTTATCGGTCAGGTAGCCGGAAAAACCGATCTTGCCGGCGATCAGTCCACGGAAAGAACCGCCGCGTGTATTGACAAATACATTGTCGTCGTTTCCCGTTTCTTTCGATTGCTGGTATTGTACCACGGGATTGACCACGAGGAAAAAGTCCTTTTCATTGACTTCAATAAAGTTGGCCTGCGTTTTATAAAACACTTTACCGATCGGTTTCCGGGAGGCCATCCAGCTGTTGTCCCCTTTATACCATTCCTTGTTATCCAGGAACAGGGAGCGCAGGTTCTGCTGGTCCACTTTAGACAGCAGGCTGCCTCCGGCCTGTTGCACTGAGTCGGCATATTGTCCCACCCGGACTGCCAGGCGGCGCGACACCGGTTTAACCGTCATCAGGTTCAGTTCCGTCTGCGTACCCAGCTTGATCTCCAGGCGGTCGAGCAGGGCACGGTGTTTATCGCCCTGCGGCAGGTAGGCCGACTGAGAAAAAACCCATAAAGGCAGGCTCAACAATGCGGTGAAAGAGGCCTTTTTTATGATAACTTGCAGTGGATTCATGAAGTAAATTTCTGTTTTATTATGCAAACTTACCTGATCAAAAATTGTACCCTCGTTAATGAGGGCCGTTCCTTTGCTGCTGATGTGCTGATTGAAAAAGGCAGGATCAGCCGGATCGGCAGCAACCTGCAGGCAAATGGAAAGCATACGGAAATAAACGCCGAAGGCCTGCATTTAGTGCCCGGCGTGATCGATGATCAGGTGCATTTCCGGGAACCGGGACTGACCCACAAAGCCACTATTGCCACAGAAGCCAAAGCGGCAGTTGCCGGCGGGGTAACCAGTTTTATGGAAATGCCCAATACCCAGCCTCCGGTGTTTACGCAGGAATTGCTGGAAGACAAATATGCCATTGCCTCCCGCTCTTCGCTGGCCAACTATTCCTTTTTCATGGGTACTTCGAATGAGAATACGGAAGAAGTCCTGAAAACCAACCAGCGGAAAAAAGACATCTGTGGCATCAAGATCTTCATGGGTTCATCCACCGGCGGACTGCTGGTAGATGATCCGGTGACCCTCCATAAGATTTTTTCGGAAAGTGAAGTCCTCATTGCCACCCATTGTGAAGACGAACGGATCATTCATGCCAATCTGGAAAAACAGCGCGCCTTGGGCCGACCCCTCGAACCGGCCGACCACCCGGTGGTCCGGGATGTGGATGCCTGCTTTGAATCGTCGCTGACGGCTATCCAGATCGCCAAAAAATACCGGACCCGCCTGCATATACTCCATATCACCACAGCCAAAGAATTGCAGCTGTTCTCGAATATGCTGCCCCTGGAACAAAAACATATCACCAGTGAGGTTTGTGTGCATCACCTGCATTTCACTGCGAATGATTACGCCAATAAAGGCTATCTTATCAAATGCAATCCGGCTGTTAAAGCTGCGGAAAACCGGGAGGCTTTATGGGAAGCCCTGCTCGACGACCGGCTTGATGTGATTGCCACCGACCATGCCCCGCACCTGCTCACTGAAAAAGGCTGGTATCGCGACAGTGATGGCATCCTCAAGCCCCATCAACCTGGTACAGAAGGCTTTTTACCCTATGAAAAAGCCCATGCCGGCCTGCCCCTGATCCAGCATTCGCTGTTGCTGATGCTGCATTATGTGAAACAAGGAAAGATCAGCCTGGAAAAAGCCGTTCAGAAAATGAGCCATGCAGTAGCCGATTGCTTCCAGATCGCCGAACGGGGCTATATCCGCGAAGGCTATCATGCCGACCTGGTGCTGGTTGACCTCAACGGGAAAACCCGGATCAGCGCCGATGGATTGCATTACAAATGTGGCTGGAGTCCGCTGGAAGGCTTGGAATTCCCTGCAGCCATCACCCATACCTTCGTAAACGGCCATCTGGTTTATGGAAAGGGTGTATGGGATGAATCTCAATATGGACAGCGCCTGCAGTTCAACCGCTGAGCTGTTTTCCGTAAATTAGTGACTCATCCGCAAGCCGCATGGTAATCGACCAGACCACGTATAATGACCTTTCTGTCTTCCATGCGGAAGAGGAATTCTCTGTTTTCCATAAGCTGAATTTCACGCAGACAACAGAGGGACGCGACTGGCTCTATAATTATTTCAGTCATCCTTTCAATGACCGCAAACAGATCCTCGAAACTCAGGCGATCCTCAAACTGATCATCCGTGAACGGCAGCACTGGCCGATGAGTATTTCGAACGGCACCCTGATGGTGATCGAAAAATTCTACGAAAGCAATATTGATCCCATGCCGCAAGGGGCCAATCCGGTGAACGGACTCTTCTACAAAATATTCCATGGGCCGGATTATTCGCTGACCCGCTATTCATTGACCCATTTTGCTGATTTTTTCCGGGGACTGCAGCAACTGATCCGCCATCTCGATCAGGAAGATGCGCCATTGCTATTCCGTAGCCTGCTGCAAAGGGCCCGCGACCTGATGAACCGGACCATTATCCAGGAGCTGACAGAACGGGATCCCCAGAAGCCTTTGTCGCTGACAGAGACCTTGCATTATGGCGCCTATGTGAAAGATCATTTCAAGGCGCAGAGCCTGGAGCTGATCCGCATATTCGGCCGTATGGATGCCTGGCAGTCGATGGCAGCAGCAGTGGAGCACTTCAACATGAGTTTTCCGGAAATGAAGGATGTGGATTATCCGCTGATTGATGCCCACCAGCTCTATCATATTTTATTGCCCCAACCGGTCCCCTATGATGTGCATATGAACCGGGAAAGTAATTTCATTTTCCTGACTGGTGCCAATATGGCTGGCAAAAGCACCTTCATCAAGGCGGTTGGCTGTGCCGTTTTCCTCGCCCATCTTGGTATGGGTGTGCCGGCAGAAAAAATGGAACTCTCGGTCTTTGACGGTCTCCTCAGCAATATCAATGTGGTCGACAATATCGTCAAGGGCGAAAGTTATTTCTTCAATGAAGTACAGCGCATCCGTAACACCATCATCAAGATCAACGACGGCCGCAAGTGGCTGGTACTGATCGATGAGCTGTTCAAGGGTACCAACGTACAGGACGCGATGAAATGCTCTTCCACAGTTATCAAAGGGCTGATCAAGATCCAGACTTCCCTCTTCATCCTCTCCACCCACCTCTACGAGATCGGGGAAGAACTCAAAGCCTATCCGAATATATCCTTCCGGTACTTTGAAACGGCAGTGGAAGAAGACCAGCTGAGTTTCAGCTACCAGTTGCGGGAAGGCATCAGCAATGACCGGTTGGGTTACCTGATCCTCAAGAGGGAAAAAGTAGTGGAGCTGCTCGAAAGCCTCTAGCTTGTCCGGATAAAAGAGTATTGCTACCTTCAGGGAGAAATCAGCTCCCATGCAAAAACAGCTCCTCTTCCTGTTATTTACCTGCACCACCATTTTTAGCCAGGCCCAGAAACCGGATGCGGTAATTGATGTGCTTTCTTACCAGTTCAGCCTGAAGCTGAGCGACAGCACTGACCGTATTGAAGGAGAAGCCCGGATCCGTTTCAAAGCAACCGGGTCCACCAAAAGCATCACCCTGAACCTGATCAAGGGTGCCGGCTCAGAAAAAGGAATGACGGTGAGTCAGGTTCGGGAGGAATCCGCCCTTTCGTTTACACACGACCGCTCCAACCTGCGCATCGGATTTCAGCAGGCACTTACTCCTGGTACAGAACACGAAGTGACGGTGTATTATAGCGGTATTCCGGCAGACGGACTCATTATCGGTAAAAACAAATACGGCCACCGCGGTTTCTTTGCAGACAACTGGCCCGACCGGGCTCGGAACTGGCTGCCTTGCGTGGATCATCCGGCCGACAAGGCGGCTGTTACATTCATCATCACTGCCCCCTTACACTACCAGGTGGTGGCCAATGGCAAACAGACCGAAGAAACCAATATCGGCAATGGCTATAAACTCACCCGTTTTGATGAGAAAATTGCCTTGCCTACCAAAGTGATGGTGATCGGCGTGGCTGATTTTGCGGTGCAGGAAGCCGGAGTGGTAAACTGTGTACCGGTGCAAAGCTGGATCTATCCGGAAGACCGGGAAAAGGGATTTGCCGATTATGCCGCGGCATTAGAGGTTCTTCCCTATTATAACAAACAGATCGGCCCCTATGCTTATCCGAAACTGGCCAATGTGCAATCGAAAACCCGTTTCGGCGGACTGGAAAATGCCAGTGCGATATTCTATTATGAAAATTCAGTGACCGGAAAGAAACAGGCCGTATCCCTGATCGCCCATGAAATTGCCCACCAGTGGTTTGGCAATATGGCTACAGAAGCGGAATGGGCCCATATCTGGTTGAGTGAAGGCTTCGCCACTTATATGACGAATCTATTCATGGAGCATCGCTATGGCCGGGATACGCTGGTAAGCATGCTGATCAAACAAAGGGAAGAAGTAATCGCTTTTTCCAAGGGCAATAAAGGTCCGGTGGTAGACAGCAGCATTACCGATTACATGAACCTGCTCAACCCCAACAGTTACCAGAAAGCGGGTTGGGTCTTGCACATGCTGCATGTACAGCTGGGCGATTCCCTGTTCTGGGCTGCTGTGCGCAACTACTATAAAGCCTATGCCGGCGGCAATGCCGTAACGGAAGACTTCCAGCGGGTCGTGGAGGAAACCAGCGGAAAAAAGCTGGGCGATTTTTTCAGGCAATGGCTCTACCGGCCGGGCATACCCTTGCTATCGGTAAGCAGTAAGTATGATGAAAAGGAAAAAATGTTCACCCTGACTATCCTTCAAAAGCAGGAAACCCCTTTTGATTTTCCGCTGGAGATCCAATTGCAGAGTGGCAGCGACGGGGCTGTACTTACCAAATCCGTACACATCACACAGCAACAAACCACAGTAAAGATCCCCTTTGATGAAAACCCGGCAAAAGTCCGGATCGATCCGGCTTGCAAGCTGCTGGCAGCCATACAGAGTGATCGCTGACCATCCCTATAACTGCAAGGAATAGTTGTAACATACCACCCAGACTGACCTTTGCTGTATACTGCTGTGCAACATGCAGCTACCTTTACCGCATGCTAGTCAAAACCTTTGGGAGTGCCGTTTTTGGTGTAGATGCCATAACCATTACAGTTGAAGTAAACGTATTATCCGGTGCCGGCTATTTTATCGTGGGCTTGCCGGATAACGCAGTGAAAGAAAGCCTGCAACGCGTGGAGAGTGCCCTGAAGAGTAACGATTACGAGATGCCCCGCACCAAACTGGTGGTGAACCTTGCCCCGGCAGATATCCGCAAAACCGGCACCGCTTTCGATCTCCCTATAGCCATCGGCACACTGGCGGCCTATGAACAGATCCCGAACGACCGTATACTGGAAGAATACATCATCATGGGCGAGCTGAGCCTCGATGGCAGCATCCTTCCCATCAAAGGCAGTCTGCCGATGGCTATCACCGCCAAAAGGGAAGGTTTCAAAGGACTCATCATTCCTGCAGCCAACAGCAAGGAGGCGGCCATTGTGAGTCATCTTGATGTGTATGGGGTTCACCATATCAGCGAAGTGATCCATTTCTTTAACGATCCTACATCACTGCAGCCGGAAAAAGTAAATGCCAAGGAAGAATTCTTCCGCTCCCAATATTGTTTTGATACCGATTTCTCCGATGTAAAAGGTCAGGAGAATATCAAGCGTGCACTGGAAATTGCTGCGGCAGGAGGACATAATGCCATACTGATCGGACCGCCCGGTGCCGGCAAAACCATGCTGGCCAAACGGCTGCCCACCATCCTTCCTCCTTTAAGTCTGCAGGAGGCCCTGGAAACCACAAAAATCCACAGTGTAGCCGGCAAGCTGCCCGAGAATGCCACCCTGGTCTCGAAGAGACCGTTCCGCTCGCCTCATCATACGGTTAGTGATGCAGCTTTGGTAGGCGGAGGGGGCATTCCGCAGCCCGGTGAAATTTCGCTGGCGCATAACGGGGTCTTATTCCTGGATGAGTTGCCGGAATTCAAACGGACCGTACTTGAAGTGATGCGTCAGCCCATCGAAGAACGGAAAGTAACGATCTCCCGCGCCAAAGTGGCACTGGATTTCCCGGCTTCCTTTATGTTATTGGCGTCCATGAATCCCTGCCCCTGTGGCTTTTACAACCACCCCGAAAAAAACTGTACCTGTCCGCCGGGAGCCGTACAGAAATACCTGAATAAGGTTTCCGGTCCTCTGCTCGACCGGATCGACCTGCATGTGGAAGTGACGCCTGTTCCTTTCTCGGCCCTGAGCAAACAGAAACCCGGCGAAGCATCTGCTTCCATACGCGACCGGGTGATCCGGGCACGGGAACTGCAAACACAACGGTACCAGGATTTTCCGGGGATCTATTGTAATGCGCAGATGAGCAGCAAATTACTGCGTGAGTTATGCGCTATCGACAGTACCGGAGAAGCCCTGCTCAAAGCGGCTATGCAGAAACTGAACCTCTCGGCCCGGGCCTACGACCGCATTCTCAAAGTGAGTCGAACGGTCGCCGATCTGGCTGGTGCTGAAGCCATACGCCCCGAACACCTGGCAGAAGCCATACAGTACCGCAGCCTCGACCGCGAAGGTTGGGCGGGTTAAGTTGGGTTGCCGTTTGCCCTTTTCTATCTGCCTTCTCGTCAGTTTCTCGGAAATTGTACGGAAATTGCTTCCTTAACTGCTCCGGCACTGCCGATTAACTGTTATGAAGATACTCCTCCACTACCTCAAGCCCTATAAATGGCTGGTGGCACTCACCATCCTGCTGGCTGCCATTAATACCGGATTTTCCCTGATCGACCCCATCATCTTCGGTAAGATGATCAATCTGGCTTTTGAACACCAGTCGGTCCAGAATCCGGAAGTAAAATATACCTGGAACGACTATTTGTTCATGAAGCTGCCTTATGTGAATAAATCCGGGAAGTCGGATACCATGTATGGTATAGTATGGTTGGTACTGGCCTCCATCACCGTGGCCATGATCAGCCGGATCGCCAAGAATTTCCAGGACTATTTCCTGAATGTGGTGATCCAGAAATTCGGTGCAAAGGTATTTACCGATGGACTGCAGCATGCCATGAAACTCCCCTATCAGGAATTTGAAGACCAGCGCAGCGGGGAAACCCTTTCGATCCTTACCAAGGTAAGATCGGATGTGGAGAAGTTCATGAACTATTGCATCAACCTGCTGTTCAGCATCATCATCGGCATCGGCTTTGTGTTTGTGTATGCAGCCCTTTTCATCAACTGGAGCATTCCGCTGATCTATATCGTGGGCATTTTCCTCTTGTCGGTGATCACCAACCTGCTCAGCAAAAAAGTGAAGGCCATCCAGAAGAATATCGTGAGCCAGACGACTTCACTGGCCGGTTCCACTACAGAATCCCTCCGCAATATTGAATTGGTAAAGAGCCTTGGGCTGACCGACCAGGAAGTGCAGCGCCTGAACAAGAATACCTATAAGATCCTTGGACTCGAACTCACCAAGGTGAAACGGATCCGCAGCATCAGCTTTATACAGGGAACTTTTGTAAATACGCTCCGTCAGGTGATCCTCTTTGTGCTGATGTGGCTGATCTTCGGACGCGTGATGGATGCATCTCAACTGGTCACCATGCAGATCTTCTCCTTCTTTGTATTCGGTCCCTTGCAGGAGATCGGCAATATCATCCTCAGTTACCGGGAAGCAGAAGCTTCGCTCAATAATTTCCATAACCTGATGCAGAAAGCGCCCGAACCCCAGCCGGCTTCACCCAAGCACCTGGGTGAAATCGAAAGCCTGGAATTCCAGCAGGTGAGCTTTAAGCATCAGACTGCTTCCCAGAAAGCCATTGAAAATATCAGCTTCTCGGTAAAGACCGGAGAAACCCTGGCTTTTGTGGGTCCATCCGGTTCCGGTAAAACCACGTTGATGAAATTGCTGGTGGGATTATATCGTCCACAGGAAGGCAAGATCCTGTATAACGGACTGGATGAAAACTCCATCAACTTCGAAGACCTGCGTAACCAGATCGGTTTCGTTACACAGGATACCCAGTTGTTCTCCGGCACTATTAAAGAGAACCTGCTTTTTGTCAATCCTTCTGCAACAGAAGAGGCACTCAACGATGTGCTGCAAAAAGCCAGTTGCCAGAAACTCTTATCGCGCGCTGAAAAAGGGCTGGATACCATGATCGGTGAAGGAGGCCTGAAATTATCGGGCGGAGAAAAGCAACGCCTTTCCATTGCACGGGCACTGTTGCGTCAGCCCCGTCTTCTCATTTTTGACGAAGCCACTTCTTCACTGGACTCCATAACTGAAGAAGATATTACGAATACCATCAAGGAGATCTCATCCCAACGCAACCAGATCAGCATCCTGATCGCGCACCGCCTCAGCACCATCATGCATGCCGACCGCATCTACGTACTGGAGCAGGGTGATATCGTGGAAACGGGAACACATGAAAGCCTCTTGAATGAAAAAGGGCTGTATTATGCCATGTGGCGCCAGCAGATCGGTGAACGGAAGAAACTGGCGGCTGTATAAGTGACCCCTGTCACCCCCGGTTCCCGGTAATAGCTTACCTTTGCGGTTCATGAGTAACACTGCAAAGCCCAACTTTTTCTGGAGTATTTTCTCCATGAAATGCCCCCATTGCCGGCATGGCCGCATGTACCGTAACAGTAATCCCTGGAACCTGAAGAAGGTATTTGACATGCCGGAAAAATGTGAGGAATGCGGCCAGCCCTTCGAGCTGGAGGTAGGGTTCTGGTATGGAACGGGTTATGTGAGCTATGCACTTTCTGTTGCGTTTTCGGTAACCACCTTTGTAGCCTGGCTGGTGCTGATCGGCATGAGCAGCCACGACAGCCGGTTTTTCTGGTGGCTGGGCACTAATATCGTGCTCCTGGTATTATTCCAACCCTGGCTGATGCGCCTGAGCCGGGTGATTTATCTCTACTTTTTTGTAAAGTACGACCCTGATTACAAAAACGGGAATGTCCGGGAATTCGACAGTTCCAGCGGATCCTATTATAAGCAACAACCCTGACGGGCTTATTTTTCTTCCCTTGTACCGAGAATCCCGGTAAAAAATCCGGTGCGTGTCAGCTCTTCCATATCGCAGAGCTCCAGCTCCAGCGCCTTTGTACTTAAAGTGATTTCAGTTAGTGATAACAACAGGGAGATCACAAATGCCACTATACTTATACCGAAGATGACTGCACTCGCCATCTGCCATCCGTTAAAGATGCAGAACATGCAAACCACACAGAACAGGAAACTCAGTACACCAAATGCCTGCATGGAGCGGATCAACCGGATCCGGGCACGGAGGTTTTTTAACTGCTCCACGATATGTTGTTGTTCCGGCTCCTTCTTGTATTTATCATGCAGGTTCCGGATCAGGCTGGCTAATGCCAGGAAGCGATTCGTATAGGCAAGCATTAATAATGAAATAGCCGGAAAGAGCAATGCGGGTGTGGTAATGGACAATTCCATGCAATGGTTTTATACTGCAAAATACCGAAAATAAAAAAGCCCCGGAGTGTTCCGGGGCCACTGTTATAATGGAAAGGTTAGTAAGACCTTTTCTTTTAACGACACAAACAGCGGTTTAGTATGTACTGGTTTTTCAGTCGGCTTTGGCTTTCAGCAGTGCTGCAACAGGCACATTCACCCGGATACTGAAATTCCGGCCCATATTGAAGACGCCTATCCGGCCTGTTGCTTTGTTCTCCATGGTATATTTCAACCGGTTCAGGTGATCCTGGTAAGCCACATCAGCAAGATTAAGGGCATTCAGATACAAGCTGAACAATGTTTTGCTTCCCGTTACGATTTCCATTCCTGCTCCGGCATTCAATAAGGTATAGGCCGGTGTTGCGGTTTCAGTTTCATAGGCTGTAAAGGCTTTGTTCTGGGCAAAGCGGTGATCCATTTCGAAACTCAGGTAAGCCCCCTTGATCCATTTCAGTCCGGAAGGTATTTCGGCGCGAAGATTGGAAACCAAACGGGCTGCAGGAATGAAAGGGATATTGCTGTTCCCTTCTATGGGTGTATTAAAGATGCCGCGTACAAAGGAAAAGCTGTTTTCAAAATGCAGCCAGTCGAGCGGATGCGGGTGAAGGTCGGCCGTCAATTCGAATCCATATAATGCTGCATTACGCTGATCGAACCGGAAGGCCTGGATCAGATCGCCATCCACGAGCACCATCGAATCGCCACCTGCTGCTGCTTCCAGTTTGCGGTAAAAAATAAAATTGCTGATGGAATTGTAAAAAAAACTGGCGGTAAGAGACAGGTGCTCTGAACTCCATTCCAGGCCCAGGTCAGTCTGGAAGCTGGTCTCTAATTTCAGTTCCTGTTGCCCGTATTCATACCGGTTCGTGCCCTCATGCGCCCCATTGGAAGCCAGCTCGGCAATAGCAGGAGCCCGGAAACCTCGGGAGAAATTCAGTTTCAGCACCCAGTCTTTTGACGGTATGTAGCTTACACCGGCACTGGCAGAAATATTGGAGAAGTTCCGGGTAAACTGCTGGAATTTGACCTGGCTATTCTCTTCATAACGGTCACTCCGCAGGTGACGCTGATCGTAACGTATTCCCCCGCTGACCGTCCATTTCTCGAAATTACGGGATGTGAACAGGAACGCTCCTGCATCAAACAAGGAGTATTCGGGGATGAGCACTTCAAGTCCTTTGTTCCGGTTCTGCTGCTGCATACCGCTGATACCTGCTGCGGTATTCCAGTTGCTGTTCCCTTTAAAATGATAGGTGATATTGTAAGTAAAGGTGTTCAGGTCAAAATACAGGTTTCGTTCATCAGGCACATCAATATTGCCGTATTCCATCCGCTGGTTGCGCTGGTAACCTGCAATAACTGCCAGACGGCCTGATCCCAGGTTAAAACTGTTATCACTCACCAAGCGGGTATGGCGGATATGCTGCCAGGGGATCTGAGGGGTAACCGTATTGAAATCGGTTGCCGTTGGCAATGCGTCGCCGCCACCTGGCAGGGGCTTGATAAAGTTGCCGTCATCATCCCGCTCCCCTTCCACAATCCCGATCTTCTGGCCAAACTGGCTAAAGATAATATGACTATAGCCCCATTTACGGTTGACACCGAAATACCCACCGGTATTAAATTCATTGAATTTCGAATTATAGACCCGGCCATCGTATTTATTGGAATAATCCCCCGCGGCTTTACCGGATACATATACATTCCAGTTGAATCCATGCTGTCCATAACCGCCCAATTGTCCACCCCAACCCCTCATGCGGTTGTTGGTCTGATATTGGCTGGTGAAATTTCCACGGATGGTACCCTGGGGAACAGGTGTATTGGTAAACACCTGTACCACTCCGGCCATGGCATCACTGCCATAGATCAGTGAAGCCGGGCCTTTGAGTATCTCCACTTTTTGTACACTGTATTCATCGAGTTCCAGGCCATGTTCATCGCCCCATTGCTGTCCTTCCTGCTTCACGCCGTCATTCAGCACCACAACCCGGTTAAAACCAAGCCCCCGGATCACGGGTTTGGAAATCGCAGGGCCGGTAGACACCTGTGCAATTCCCGGTTTATGCGCGATGAGGTCCACCAGATTTGTAGCTGTGATCTTTGAGAGCTCCTGTTTGCGGATCAGGCTGACCGGTGCGGGCATCCGGCGCATGGCTGTTGCGGCACTCACTCCGGTTACAATGACTTCATTATTCTCGAGGATCGAGGTTTTCAGTACAAAGTCGTGATGTGAAGCTCCGGCAAGTATCACCCATTCATTGATAGTAGAATATCCAACATAGCTCACTTCCACGAGGTGTTTCCCTTGCGGAATATTCCGGATGATAAAATAGCCGGCTGTGTCCGTAATAGCTCCCGTTTTCAGGTCGGTGAAATAGATACTTGCCCCCGAAAGTGGCTGGTGGTTCGCTTCGTCAACTACACGGCCACTCAGCTGCGCCACCTGAACGGCTGCGCCATTCCGTACCTGCGGGACTTCCTGCGACAGGGCTCGAACCGGAAATAAACAAGCAACAGAAAAAACCAGAAAAAAACCAGCAACTAAAATCCGTGAAACGGTCATGATAAGTTGATTTTTGAAACAGTGTTACAAAAATAGGGAAATTGACTATTTTTTCAACCTTGTTGCAAATATTGTTCCCTCGCCCGGGGTACTGGTGCAGGTAATGGTGCCATTTAATTCGGTAAGAATACGCTTTACAATGGCCAGTCCCAACCCTGTAGAAGATTCACCTCCAGTAGGTTGCGAAGATATTTTACTGTATTTGGTAAATAGCAAAGGGATCTCATCGGCTGCGATACCCACCCCCTCATCGGCAACAGTAAACAGCAGGGCATCCGGTTCATTTTCAAAACTGATCTGTACAGCTTTTCCGGCTGGAGTATACTTCAAGGCATTGGAAATCAGGTTTTCAGCTACACGTTGCAGTAATTGCCGGTCTGTCAGCAGTTCCACGGGGTCTGAGGGATGTTGATACGCCAGCCGGATCTGCTTTTTTTCGGCCATCTTCCGGAAACTTTCCAATACCCCGGCAATGAGACCAGTTACATCAACCGGTTCCAGTTGCAGGTGGTAATTGCCGATCTGGTCACGTTCAATATCCAGGATGCGCCGGATCAGGGCTTCCCCGTTGGTGCTGGCCTGCATGATCCGCTGAACAGCTTTCTGTTGTTCTGCAGTCAGGGCTTCGGGATCCGACCGCAGCAATTCACTCCACATCTGGATGGTGGCAAAGGGTGTACCCAGATCGTGGGATACAATGCTGATTAATGCATTCTTTTCATGATTCAGTTCTTCCAGCCTTGAATTCTGGCGGCTGATCAGCTCGTTCTGCGCCTGCAATTCCCGGTTGGCCTTGCGTTTGATCAGGAAGGCCACAACAACCAGGAAACCGGCAATCGTCAGTCCGAGTATCACATAGGTAAGAGAGCGGCGCCTGAATTTCTCCTTTTCCACTTCTGAGAGCAACAGCCGGTTTTCCGCTTCCCTTTTGCGCGCATTGAATTTTTCCTGTAATCCCGCAATGGCCTGCTGCGTGCTGCCATTGATCAGGGCGGTATCTAATGCATACCATTGTTGCAGGTAGGCATAAGCTTTGTCATATTTTCCCAAAGCAGCATGGAGCTTAGCGAGAATACTATAGGAGTCGGACTCCTTGCTTTTGGAACCCAGTCTTTGCGCCAGCAACAGGGCGCTGTCGGCCATTACCTGCGCCTTAGCATAATTCTTCAATTCAATATAGGTGTCTGCAAGGTTGAGCTGATCGGTCCATAATGAAGTCAGTGCTGCCGTATCCCTGGCATGCCTGAGGTAATTCCGGGAAAAATAGCCCAATGCGGTACTGAATTCCTTCTTCTTGAAATAGCAACTGCCGATATTGTTCAGTGTATTGGATTGATCCAATGGTGGGGACTGCTGTGCGGTGATTTCGAGAGCTTTTTCCAGGTAAACCAGTGCGCTGTCGTATTCGTTCAGCTGACTGTAAATTACCCCGAGATTATTATAGGAAGTGAGGATGGAATACAGGTCTCCCTGCTTCAGGGATAATTCCATGCATTGCAAATAATAATTCCTGGCCAGGCCGGGCTGGTCAATATTGGCATACAAAATGGCCAGGTCACTCAAGGCAGAAATTTCATAGGCCGGTTCATTCAGCTTCCGGGCTGCCTCCAGCGAAAGCAGGTAATACTCCGCAGCTTTTGAATAGTCGTCCCTGAATTCTTCCGCAAGGCCTCGCAGCCTCAGACTCAGCACATCCCCCTTTGCAAAATGCAGTTGCTTCGATTGGCGCTCAATATAGGCAGCGTAATATTCAATGGAATCGATCCTGGATTCATCAAAGTCCAGGCAACGGTCGTATACTACCTTCAAAGTTGCCGTATCGGCTTTTTGCTGAGCAGCCGTTGGCATCCATAGTAAAATGAAGAAAACGGAAAAAAGCACCGGAACCGGAAGCCTGAAGATCCTGGAGGAATGGAAGGCATCAGCCATCAGTCGATCATATTGTTGCGGAGGGCGAATTTCACCAATCCAACGGTATTGTTGACCCCCAGTTTGGCGATCAGATTTTTGCGGTGGGTTTCTACGGTACTGATACTGAGAAATAATTTCTCGGCGATTTCAGCATTGCTGAATTCCTTGCAGATCAGTTTGAGGATCTCGATCTCCCGTTTGGAAAGGATCTCGGAAACCTGCTTATCCTCGATGGTAATGGTGTTCCGGAAATCACTGTCTGCATCCGTAATATTGATCTCCTTGCTGAAGTACTGTCCGCCGCCGGCTACAGTTTGTATGGCCAGTTTCAATTCCTCAGTTCCGGCATTCTTGAGCAGATAGCCCTGTAATCCATAACGGGTCAGTTTATGGATATACCGGGTGCCTCGCATCATCGTAAGGTAGAGGACTTTTAACTCAGGACGGATCCTGCGGATCTGCTGCAAGAGTACTTCCTCTTCCATATCCGGAAGATTCACATCCAGCAACAGCACATCAATTTCGAGTGAAGGTAATTTTTCGAGCAGGGCTTTACCGGTTTGGCAGCATCCGGACACGATCATATCGGGTTGTTTACCTAACAGTAAACAGAGCCCTTCCATGTATAATTCATGATCGTCTGTAACAAAAACTTTAATCATGCGGTGCCGGTAGATGCTTTTAGTAAAAGGTGCGCGCCACCCTTTCGGGTACTGCAATTTAGCACATCTGGGCGAACCTGTAAAAAAAGCCCCAGAAAACCTTCAGGCAGCGCGCTCTAGCGGGCCTTCAGCATCGCACGGACCTGCTGCAAACTGCCATTCTGAAGGCGTGCATAATATACCCCGAGCGGCAGCCCCTGACTGTCGAACGTCAAAGAATAGGTGCCGGGAGTATACTCCTTATCAGTAAGTGTACGGATAACCCTTCCCAGCTGATCCATCACCTGGATCAGGGTATGCCCACCCCGGGTCCTGAATGTCAGGGTGGTCGTTTCCACAAAGGGGTTTGGATAGTTTACAATCAGTTCATCACCTGCACCCCGCACAACATCTTCGAGTCCTGTTGTACCACAGGCACCATTGGTACAAAGCGGCAGTTCCTGGAAATTTTTGAGCATGATGGTCTGCAGGTCCGTTGCATTTACACAGAACCATTGTTTCAGTATGGAAGCATACACACTCCTGAAATCGTATTGAAAGGGGATATTATCATTGACCGAAACGTTTGCCGGAATTGCCGGATTATTCCCGACAACACCCGAGCGCACATTTTTGCCAAAAACAAATAAAGGAGCAGCGGCGCCATGATCGGTACCGTAGCTGGAATTGGATTTGATCCTGCGCCCGAATTCCGAGAACGTCATTCCGATCACGCGGTCGTCAACACCCAATCCTTTGAGGTCATCCATGAATGCTTTGATGGCATCTGAAACCTTCAACATCAGGTTGGCGTGATTACCCGTTGTGGTATCGGTGGTATTCACCTGGCTGGCATGGGTGTCAAAGCCACCGGTACTCACCATATAGATCCTTGTTTTCAATCCGCCTTTCACCAACATGGCCACAATTTTCAGCTGGGCAGCCAGATCATTATTCCCCGGATAGGAGCCCTGCGTGGTAACTTTTGCAGCTGCATTACGGATCACAGTCGTATACGCCTGCGTTTGCCGGGCCACCAACCGCACATATTTCAATTCCTTCCCCCAGGGCGTATCGGGAACCGGGTCTTCCACCCCATTCAGGAAATTATAAAAAGAGGACGGATCACTGATGCTCATACCCATACTTACCGCAGGACCTTGCAGTGCCAGCGAAGTAAGGGATCCGATCTGTATCGCCAGCGGGTCGGGCATCTGCGTATTCGGGTATCCGTTAGGATAATTCGGGAATTCGACATTTAGGTAACGCCCGGCCCAGCCGCTTTGCAGCACCTGGTTACTGTCGGATGCGCTCATCCAGATATCGGTAGCCCGGAAGTGGGAAAAGTTCGGTGATGGATAACCAACCGCCTGAACGATCGACAGCTTGCCGTCGTTGTAAAGCCCCTGCAATCCTGTCATACTGGGATGCAGGCCGGTGGTATTGTTGCCATTCAGCGGCAGGACCCGGTTCAGCGGAATAGCGATATTGGTCCGGGCATTGGTATAATTGGCATAATATTCAATCGGAATCACCATGTTCAGGCCGTCATTACCGCCATTGAGCTGGATCAGCACCAGCACTTTATCGGTATCGGTAGTGGCACCTGAAAGGGCCTGCACCAGGGGATGCTGTGCGGTGAATGCTTTCACCGAAAAGCCATTCAGCAGGGCCGGCAGGGTAACCGAGGCCGGCAGGGTTTGTCTGAAAAAGTCTCTGCGCTTCATAGTGGTTATTTTGCGTTCAGGCTAACTGGTATTCGGCCAGGTTCATGAAATATTTAT
>JBGAQC010000036.1:0-5838 GCA_044220945.1 Chitinophagaceae bacterium
AGATCATGAACTGCATGGTCTTGGGGCTTACTATTTCAATACTCTGCATATTGATGATGCGGGTGGAATTGAATATAGCCTTTGTATATGTTGCTTTTTTTACCGGCTCGTCTTTTTTAGCAGGCTCACTGTCCTGTGCAGTTACCACCAGGGAAAGAACCATGCTGAACGCCAGAAGGGAAAGTATTTTTTTCATAACAGAATTTTTAAAGTTTCGATAGATCCCAGTCCGGTCAATTATTTAGGCTGACCCTGGTTTAACCATTCACGGAAGGTGTTTAATGTACAGGTGCTGAGGCTGAGGGCGCCACCGGGGTGACCCTTGCTGCCGCCACTGCTGACCATTTCCTCCAGAGCGGATTTATCTGCCACCAGTTTATTGTAGTCTAATGCTACAGCGATACCGCCATGGCAGGTAGAGCCTTTACAGGTTGTGGTATAGATCGGGGAAATATTGGCCGTAAATGTAATGGCACCTGAAACGGTGCAACCGCTGCCATCATCCTGTCCGCCTTCTGCCAGCCACTGCTTCACGATCAGCTTGTCGGAAGGGGAGAAATCGATTTCACCACCACCGGGGTGTGTACCGCCATTCACCCAGGACGTATACAGGGCGGTACGGCTGAGGATCGCATCATACCATACGGTATCCAGGTGACTGAACTGTATAGCGCGGGTGGTACCATTATTGTGGCAACCGCAGGCGCCGGAGGTCATGATGGGAACCACTTCCTTGCGGAAGGATACTTTGGGAAGAGACAGGATGTCTTCTTTATTATTGTAGCAGGATGAAGCATACACGAGAATGGTACCCATCACAGCTGCTATTAACAATCGCTTATTCATAAAATGAGTTATTTAATTGGGATAATGTTGTTTACTGTTTGGTGATGATCTTACCAGACTTTCTGTATTTGAAGATGCCTACATTATTCTGACCGTATTTCCAAACATCAGGGATATTGGGATCGGCAAAATACCAGGCTTTGATCAGGGCAATTTCAGAGGGTTTCAGGCCACCGTCGCCATAAGCCATATCGCCTTGTTGTGTGGCATTGTAAATGCCGGTGTACGGGTTGGCTACCAGTAAGGTGGAGTCTACACGGGATACCATGGCACTGGCCACATTCAGGTGATTGCCTTTTGTATAGTATTTAACTCCGGTAACAGGATCTGTATACTGAACGGTGGAGTTACTGCGGGCACTTTTCGGATACATGATGTCCATCAGGATATCGTCGTAGTTCATCAGCGGACCGCGGGTGCTCTGGAAGGAGATCGGGGTACCGAAGATCTTGTAGGGACGGAAGCTGGCATAAGCCAAAGTGTCCTGGTAGAACTTCTTCACACTGTCTTTATAAGCACCCCAAACCTGGTTGCGCTTGTCCTTATTGCTCAGGATACAATAGTTGGTGACAGCACCAGTAGCAGGGTTGATATATAAATATTGTGTAGTGTCTGCAGTAGTGAGCGCACCAAGCAGGCCTTTGCGGGCCCAGGCACCGGTGGCAGTACCCTGGTTGTGACAGTTGGCGGAACCGCAACCATCAACGATCAGGCGGATGGCAGCCGGACGGAAGTCGGCCAGATCCGGATACTCTTTTGCACCATTCTTGATCCAGTTGTAGATAATGGTCTTATCGGCTGTAGCCAGTTCGTGGTCGGAGGCCACAGGAGGCATAGCCTTGTTGAAATCGTTTGTGGTAACATATTCCCAAAGCTTGCTGGCAATCGGGTTACCTGGAGTAACATAGGCCATGATCTGGGAATAGGTATTGAGTTCAGGCTTGATCGGGCCTCCGTGACAGTTGGAGGAAGCGCAATACTCTTTAATGACTGCCTGCACGCCTTTTACTTTGATCACGTCATTCACATCGGGAGTAGCATCGGCGGTGCTGACCTTGGTTTCATTGTAATAAGCAGCAAATACTGTGGAATCGGGAGTGCCTTTAAAAGACCGGTCAAGATCTTTCACCACTCCTTCCACCTTGGTACACTGAGATAAGGTAACGAGGGAGAAGCAAACTGCCAGGGCGAGGACAGCGGTCTTAAGGCTTGAAAATTTTTTCATAAAAGTCTATTTAGCTTGAAGGATAGTGTTGGTTAGAACACTTTTTCAATTGCACCCTCAAAAGTACTCCGGTGCCTGATGACAGTTTTATGACACCACACCTTAAACAGTGTGACATTGATCACGGAATTACCTAAGTACAGTCAATCCAATTAAGGGGAAATCTTTAACCTGAATTTGTGCCTGAACTGACGAAAATCAGACGGCCGCATTTTGTGACATCTCTCACAAATAGCCTTGATTAATGTCATAACACTGTCATATACAGAGTAGTTAGCTTGTGTTCGATTTTAAGCCAACTGAACTGTCATTCGAAAAGGACCCTGCAAAAAGAAGGGGATGAACAGTCGGGATTCTTTCAAAACAAAAAAACATTACCATGGGAAATTCAAAAAAAGACCAGCAGTCGCGCCGTGGTTTCCTGAATGCACTATTCAACTCAGGAAAAAAGCAACAGACTGAAATGGTAAAGATGCTGACTCCGGACGGGAAATTGGTGGAAGTACCCCGCAGCGCGGTGGATGCAGCTGCCTCCAAAACAAAAGCCTCCAACCAGGAGATCCTTTCCTGGATGAAGAATCCCTCTAAAAAATAATACACCTGAAATACTTTCCAGATGAAACAGGATAACAATACATATAATAATGGTACAGACCCTTCCAGAAGGGACTTTATCAAAGTCACTACCCTGGCAGCTGCAACGGTTGCCTGTGGCAGCCTGGCCTGTTCCTGCGGCGGCAAGCACAATGCAGCGGCAGCGGGTGGCGACAAAATAAAACTGCTGGGCACCGATGGAAGTATCATTGAAGTGGACTCTGCCGAGATCCGCTTTCATGAGCATATGGCCCTGGCCGCCGAAGTACAGGAACGTACCGGTATTCCCGGGAAAAAATTTGTGATGGTGGTCGACCTGGCGCGCTGAAAAAATGCCCGCAAATGTGTATCCGCCTGCCAGAAATGGCATTTCCGGGAAGAAGAAAAAGAATGGCTGACCGTGAAGCTGATGAAAGACAGCGACAAGGGTGCCCCATACTGGTTCCCCAAACAATGCTTCCATTGTGATAACCCCTTGCGTAAAGGTTTGTCCGGTAGATGCTACATTCAAACGGAGTGATGGCCTGGTGCTGATCGATAACGAGCGTTGCATCGGTTGCAAATTCTGTATGGCCGCCTGTCCCTACTCCACCCGTGTATTCAACTGGGACGAACCCGAGCAGCCGCTTTCTATCAAGAATATGGCCTATTCTCCCGAAACCAGCCTGCCGGCCCGCGAAGGCACTGTTGAAAAATGCGACTTCTGTCCCGACCGTGTTCGGGAAGGCAAACTCCCTCCTTGCGTGGAAGCCTGTCCCAATGGCGTATTCTATTTCGGCGACGAAAATGAAGATACCGTAACCAATGGCGACGAAACCGTAAGCTTTACCCAGCTGATCAAAGACCGTGCAGGATACCGGTTCATGGAAGAACTGGGCACACAACCCCGGGTATATTACCTGCCGCCTAAAGACCGGATCTTCCCGGCCGAAAGGGGGCTGGAATCGCTTCCCGATAATATCAAAGCGCGCTTTAAGGATGTAAACACGGAAAAACACTAACCCGATTTCTTCACCTCCACTGGAGTAATGAAACTATATGGAACTCAATTCTTACCAACAGGAAGCGCTCAACAAGCAAAAACCAACCATTGAGCGGTTCGGCAAGTCGACCTGGTTCTGGACCTTTTTCTTCGGCGCCATCATCCTGGTCGGACTCTATGCCCTTTACCTGCAGGTCGTCAAAGGTCACGGTATTACCGGCATGCGCGACAACGTGGTTTGGGGCCTTTATATCGTCAATTTTATCTTCTTCATCGGTATCAGTTATGCAGGCGCTGTAATTGCCGGCCTGCTGCACCTGAGTAAAGTACCCTGGGGACAACCCATTGTACGGATGGCGCAGATGATGACGGTGATTTCCGTGATTGTGGGACCGATCTTTATCCTGCTCTGCGTTGGACGGCTCGACCGCCTCCATCACCTTTTCATCTACCCACGGATACAAAGTCCGCTGACCTGGGACGTCATGGCCATCATGACCTATTTCGTAGGAGCTGTATTGCTCCTTTACATGGCCCTGATCCGTGATTTCGCTGCCTACCGCGATGCCAAACTGGATATCCCGAAATGGAAGCAGAAACTGTATAAATTCCTGGCACTGGGTTACCGCGGGGCTGCCCGCCAGCACCGGCACCTGATCATTTCTCAGAACCTGCTGTCCATTATCATTATTCCGCTCTCCATTATTGTGAGTTCGATCCTCTCCTGGATCTTCGGTATGACCCTGCGTCCGGGATGGCACAGTACCATTTTCGGACCCTACTTTGTACTGGGTGCCATCTTCTCCGGAACCGGTGTACTGATCTGTGTAATGTGGGTGTACCGCAAAATGTATAAGCTGGATCATTACCTGACCGACAAGCACTTCATCAACCTGGGTTATATCATGATGGTGCTGGCTGCAGGTTATGGCTATTTCACCTTCTCCGAATACTTTACCGACTGGTACGGTTCGCAGAAATGGGATAGTGAAGTGATCCATAAACTGTTCAGCGCTGCAGATTACGGCGGCATGTCTTTCTATGCCAATGTGGTGGGTGTGCTGTTACCGATCCTGATCGTAGCGATCCCCAAAACACGCAAACCCAACACCATTGCCATCGCAGCATTCCTGATGGTCACCGCCCTTTGGGTGAAACGTTTCCTGATCATTGTTCCTACCCTGGAAACCCCGTTGCTTCCGATGCAGGACACCCGTCCGGAATTCGTCCATTATACCGCAACCTGGGTGGAATGGGCATTGACAGCTGCCGGTGTGGCTACCTTCCTGCTGTTCTTTACCCTGATGTCAAAATTTGTAACGGTGATCCCGGTATGCGGACTGACTGATGGCAAAGACCATTCCCATGATGCCCCCACAGTGAAATCTGAAAACGTACAAACTGCATAAACTGAATTGTATGAAACGCATGTTTAAACTATACAGCAGTGTACTGGGAACTGCCTTACTGCTCCTGATTGCCTCAGGAACCCGTGCACAGTCCGATACAGCAAAACCCGCTCCCGCGCCTGATACTGCTGCTCCGGCAGCTCCGGCTACTCCGGAATTACTGAGTCCTTCCGTGGAATTCACCGGCGTACAGAAAGGTGATGGAACGGTTGATCTCAAAGCCGTTTTCCGCGCCAAGATCAGCAAAGGTGTGGTCAGGAACCTGGTGGGCCTGAAAGTGGAATTCTTTTCCGGCACCGACAGTGCAGAACAAAAAGTAGGTGAAGCGGAAACCAACCTCTTTGGTACAGCTGCCTTTACCGTGCCTGCAGAAAAAGTAGTGACAGATGCGGAAGGTAAAGTCAATTTTACCGCCCGCTTTGCCGGCAATAAAAAATATGAATCCGCAGAAGAGACTTTCGGTGTGAAAAAAGGCCGGCTGATCATTACTCCCGTGAAAGGCGATTCTTCATTCTCGGTTACCGTAAAACTGGTAGACCTGAGTACTGGTACCGAAACACCGGTAGCAGCAACCGATCTGGGTGTTTTTGTAAAACGGCTGATCAACCCGCTGAAAGTGGGTGAAGGCACCACAGATGATAATGGCGAAGTGTCTGTAGATGTGCCTGCCAAACTTCCGGGAGATGCCAAGGGGAATATCACGATCCTGGCTAAAATTGATGAAAACGAAACCTTCGGGAATCTCGAAGCTTCAGTAAGCCAGCCCTGGGGTTTACCTGTAT
>JBGAQC010000025.1:0-39881 GCA_044220945.1 Chitinophagaceae bacterium
GGCGGATTCGACAAGGAACTGGAACTGATGCTGCTTAAAAAAGGCATCCGTATCGAATATATTCACACTGCCCTGGTGTATGATGAAAAAGTGCAGCAGGCGGAAGTTTTCAATAACCAGCGCAGAAGGTGGCTTTCAGCCCAGATCCATTACCTGAAGAAAGGATTGCCTGATGCTTTCCGTGATCTGGTCACCAAAGGCAATGTGGATTATTTTGAAAAAGTAGTCCAGTTTGTACAACCGCCGCGCATCCTCTTACTGGGTGTTGTGGGGCTGCTCACGATCTTATTTGTATCCCTGAACCTGATGCTGGACGCTCCGGTATTGTTTACTCAGGCCTGGGTAGTGATTCTTATTGCAACTGTATGCTCCTTCATATTTTCTGTACCCGGCCGTTTCTGGAACAGCCGCCTGCTGGGCGCACTCGCTTCCGTACCTAAAGGCATGCTGCAGATGGCCCGTTCGCTGCTGCAGACCAAAGGGGCCAACCGGACTTTTATCCATACGGCACATGGACAAACGCCCAATCAGCCACTGAACCTTAAAAATCACGGATCATGATGCGAATCGGTATAGAAGCCCAGCGGATCTTCCGGTTGAAGAAACACGGAATGGATATGGTGGCACTGGAACTGATCCGGAACCTTCAGGAAGTCGACAAGGAGAACCAGTATTATATTTTTGTCCGCAAAGACGAAGACCACAGTGTATTAAAGGAAACACCCAACTTTCATATTGTGGAACTGGCGGCTGCCCCGTATCCCGTTTGGGAGCAACTGCTGCTACCGATGGCTGTCCGAAAATACCGTTGCGATATCCTGCATTGCACCAGCAATACAGCACCCCTCTTTCCCGGAGTGCCCTTAGTACTGACATTACATGATATAATCTTCATGGAAGGCAGCTGGCTGTCCATTTTGCTGAAGGGCGGCAATGCCTACCAGCGTTTTGGCAACGCGTACCGCCGCGCCATTACACCGGCCCTGATCCATAAGGCCCGGATGGTGGCTACTGTTTCGGCTTATGAAAAAAACACCATTGAACAACGCTTCCCGGTATTAAAAGACGGGCGCCTGCAAACCGTATATAACGGCAAAGGGGCTTATTTCCAACCCGTGACGGATCCATTATTATTAGAGGAAGTGCGTAACAAATATCAACTTCCTGAAAACTACCTGTTCTTTCTGGGGAACACCCATCCCAAGAAGAACACCCGCAGAACCGTTGCTGCGTTCCTGGAATACCTGCGCGCCCATCCCTCCAACCTGAAGCTGGTGATGATCGATTATGACCGTGCGGAACTAAAAGCCATGCTCGAAAGCCTTGGGGCTGCCGACCTGATCGACAGCATTGTATTGACCGGGTATATCCGTAATACCGACCTGCCCGCGATCTATTCCATGGCCACCGGGTTCCTCTATCCTTCCCTACGGGAGAGTTTCGGCATTCCGATCATTGAAGCTATGGCCAGTGGAGTGCCCGTCATTACATCGAACACTTCGTCGATGCCTGAAATTGCCGGTGATGCTGCACTGCTGGTGGATCCTTTTGATATTGCTTCCATCCGGTCTGCCATAGGAAACCTGGTGGAAGACCCGGCACAGGCTGCCCGCTTACGGGAAAAAGGCCTGCAGCAGGCTGCCCGTTTCAGCTGGAAACATATGGCTGAACAGTATCTGGAACAGTATCAAACCGTTTTGACTCCTTATACCCTGAAACTTAAAAACAGCTGATATGAATACGCTGGCTATTGTATTCTGGATCCTTCTTTTTCTGGTATTCTATACTTACCTGGGCTATGGGATCCTGTTGTATGCCATAATTAAAATAAAACGTGTCTTCAAAGGCCGCCGCAAGGAAACCGGTTATTCAGATGACGAACTCCCTGAAGTCACCCTGTTCATTTCCGCATACAATGAGCTGAATGAGATCCAGCGGAAAATGGAAAACTGTTATGCGCTTGAGTATCCAGCGGAAAAGCTGAAATTCCTCTGGGTTACGGATGGCTCCAGTGATGGATCACCCGACCTGCTCCGGAAATATGACCGGGTTTTGGTGCAACATATTCCCGACCGTAATGGAAAGATCGGTGCCATGAACCGGGGAATGCAGTTTGTAGACACCCCCATTATCGTGTTCAGTGATGCGAATACCCAGCTGAGTCCACAGGCCATCCGCATCATCGTCAATAAATTCCATGACCCCAAAGTGGGTTGTGTTTCCGGTGAGAAACGCATCATACAGAAAGAATCGGATAATGCCTCTGGTGCAGGTGAAGGCATTTACTGGAAATATGAATCCCTGCTCAAAAAATGGGATGCCGAATTATACAGCGTGGTAGGTGCTGCAGGCGAGCTGTTTGCGATCCGCACTTCACTGTACCAGCATGTGGAGCGGGATACCCTCCTGGATGATTTCATCATTTCCCTGCGTATTGCACAGAACGGACAAACCATTGCATACGATCCGGATGCCTATGCCATAGAATCAGCTTCCATGAATATCCGTGAAGAGCTGAAACGCAAAGTCCGGATCTCTGCCGGTGGTATCCAGTCGGTGATCCGCCTGAGCAGCCTGCTGAATATTTTCCGTTATGGCTGGCTCTCGTTCCAGTATATCTCCCACCGGGTATTGCGCTGGACCCTGACACCCCTGGCACTATTGTTACTGTTGCCCATCAATGGAATTCTGGCTTATGCTGAAATGAAAGAAGCGCCGGGCTTATACAGTCTGCTTTTTGTACTGCAGCTGGCTTTTTACGCACTGGCCCTGCTGGGATGGCAACTGGAGAACCGGTCCATACGGATCAAGATACTCTTCATTCCATTCTATTTCCTGATGATGAATGTGGCGGTGTTCATGGGACTGAACCGTTATTTCAAAAAGCAACAGTCGGTGAACTGGGAACGCGCCCAAAGGGCGATGGTTTAACCTGCCATAAACAGAAATACTTCAAAAGCATACTCCGGTATGCTTTTTTTAATGCCTGATCCGGAGAAAATCGATCGGGAGGGATGTACTGCCTTTTTCTGCCAGATCTGCCAGAATTTCCCCGACTACGGAAACAAATTTAAACCCGTGGCCACTGAAGCCTGCAGCGATCATTACATTGTTATGATTACCAGGAAGGCGGTCGATGATAAAATTTTCGTCAGAAGAATTGGTATAGAGACAGGTCTTGAGTGTAAGGGTACGCTTATAGGTACCCGGAATATACGTTTCAAGAAAACGTACCAGCAATGCCTCTTCTTCCTTCGTAACATCCCTGTTAACATGATCCGGATCCGTTACAGGGCCATGCGCATGCCAGGCCAGTTTCAATCCGGCGGGCCCACCAAATGTATCCGGATCCAGCTGAGGAAAGCCATAGAAGAGGCTGTCCATTCCCGGTACTGCATAAGTCCAGCAGGGAAACCGATCCGGTCCAAACCTTTCGGGTTCCCGGGTCTCCACCCAGGCGATCACCTGACGGGTTACTGTTAGCTCATTACGGAGGGAAGGGATCAGTTGTCCGGCCCAGGGGCCAGCCGTGATCACCAGTTTATCTGCCGAATAGGTATTCTTATCAGTTGTAACCAGCACGCCATGTGCACTGCTTTGCCAGCCCAGCACTTTTTCTTCCTGTTGAATGACTGCTTTTTTCTTTATGGATTCATTTATATACAACCGTATGGCCCGTTCCGGCGTGAGGAATCCGGCATCCGGTTCTTCCAGTACTATAAAAGTATCCGGCACCTGAAAAGGCCGGTAGCGGTCAGCAGCAACATCCTCCACCAATGGGATGTTGTACGCGGAAGCAGAGCGGCGTGTACCGCTGATGAGGGCATTGTCGGGCTCACCGATATACAGCAATCCGGTCGGATGGTATACCTGCGTACCAGTCTGCTGTTCCAGCTTCCTCCAGTTGCTATAGGCCCGTTCGAGCAGGGGCACATAATCCGGGTGTTCAAAATAGGCTTTGCGGATGATGCGTGATTGTCCGGCGTGTTCCCCCTGTTCATGTGGTGCCCGGAACTGCTCCAATCCCAGCACACGCAATCCCCGTTCTGCCAGTTCATAGCAGGTGGCAGCTCCCATGGAGCCTACACCGATCACGATGACGTCATATGAGGCCATGATTCAATATAGTGCATTTAACGGAAATGAACCGGTTCCGAAGCTCCGGTAAAAAATCCGGATCGCCACAAAGCGATATTTCCGTATTTTCATTAACATGACAGACATACTGCTCACAGGAATACTACATGCAGGGTTAACCGGAATAGCCCTGATATTGCTTACCAATCGTTTCCCGCTGAAAAACTGGTGGATACTATATTTATTGATCATCTCTGGTTATGCGGCACTTTTTCTCACTCCTCAATTGCCCGGAACTGCTGAACTCTGGTCGGGACGTGGGTTGGTCACCCTGCTGAGCCTTGTCTTCATTTATACTTATCCGGCATTACAAAAAACAGATTATAGATGGACCTGGAAAACCAATCCGGGGTCACTGTTTCCGATAGCATTGGCAACCCTGGCTGTGGCTTTACTCTTGAACCTGCCTGGCTTCCTGAACCATCAGTCCAAACTGGTCACAACAGAAAAAATAGTCTATGCTGCTACATTGCCGGGAATTGCAGAGGAATTGTTGTATCGTGGTGTATTTCTGGCAATTTTAAATAAGGGGCTTGGCTATAAATTCCAGCTGGCAGGTGCAACTATGGGCTGGGGCGCAGCCCTGGTGGGCCTATTATACGGTATGCTGCATGGGTTATTTGTGTTCAACCACTTCAATGTGAATCTGGAAACTACCCCACTGATCCTGACCAGCTTAAGCGGATTCTTTTTCTGTTGGGTGAGGGAGCGGTCTGGCTCAATCTGGCCAGCCATGGTATCCCATAACCTGATCAATATGGCGGGCTTATTTTGAGTGCAGCCTCCTGATAAAGTATAACCCTCAAACTGACCACAATCAAAGTCCGGGCGACCGGGGTCATGCACTGCCACTGGAAAAAGTATTCATTTTACAGGCATAAACCGCCTGTTTATGCAGAAACTTCTCACCGCGGTCTGCCTCTTTCTCACGCTTTCCGCATTTGCCCAGCACAAGAGCAGTATTGACCTGGCCGCGATACGTAATTTCCGGACCCACCATAATGGACTAAATGTCAGCTTTTTCTACCATTTTAATGAGCACCTGACTGCCGGAGTGGAAATGAACCGTTTCTTTCCTGTCACAAAAAAAATAGGAACAGAAGAGCTGAAAGAAAGTGCCTGGGATTTTGATTATAACATGCACTATATCCTTCCGATTCATAAAAGCCTGAAGTACTATCCCATTTTAGGTTTCAGCCACACTTCCGAAAAGGAATCTCTCACTGAAAGCGGCGAAAACAGCTATGTACGGTTCTGGTCGGCCAATACCGGAGTGGGACTGCTGCTGGAAACCGGAAAAGTCTCCCCGCATATCGAATACCTGGCCACCTGGGGCAAACGCAACCAGCAGTTTATTCTGGCAGGGTTGAGTGTGGAGTTGGAATGGTGAGAAAGGCTGAGTTTACTGAGTTTACTGAGTTTACTGAGTTGGCTGATGACTGTATTCTCCCCTATCTCTTTTCTACTGTCTACTGTCTTCTGTCTTCTGTCTACTGTCTACTGGCTACTGTCTTCTATCTACTGGCTACTGTCTACTGACTACTGACTACTTTTCCATCTCAACTATCTTCTCTTTCGGTACCAGGCTCTTCATGATGAGCCAGGCTGCCAGATAAGCCACGGCACAATACGCAAACATGATATTATAGCCGGTTTCAATATGCCCCTGTTCTTTATAGTAGTCGAAGAGTTTGCCACCCACTTTTGTAATGATCACGCCGCCGATGCCGCCGGCCATCCCGCCGATACCTACTACAGACCCGACCGTATGCTTGGGAAACATATCGCTTACCGTTGTAAAGATATTGGCACTCCAGGCCTGGTGAGCCGAAGCACCGATACCAATCAGCAGTACCGGCACCCAGAAGGAAAAATAGCCAAAAGGCTGCGCCAGTAATACAACAAGGGGGAACAGCGCGATGAGGAACATGGCTTTCATGCGGCCTTCGTATACTTTCATCCCTTTATTGATGAAATAAGTGGGGAAGGATCCGCCACCGATGCTGCCGAACATCGTCATGCTGTAAAGTACGGTAAGCGGCCAGGAAATGGACGTGCCTGTCATCTGGTAATGATCCTTGAGGTAGGCCGGCAGCCAGAAAAGGAAGAACCACCATACCCCGTCGGTCATGAACTTGCCAATGAAAAAAGCCCAGGTTTGCCGGTAGCCCAGCAGCCGGATCCATTTTACCTTGGGTTGTTCCGTTGTGATTGCAGAAGCGCCTTTATCATCACTGTTGATATACGCAAGTTCTTCTGCTCCCATGCGTTTCTGGTCCTGCGGCTTTTCATAATAGACCCACCAGAACAGGAGCCAGATGAACCCTACAGCTCCTATGATGATGAATGCAGCCTGCCAGCCCCAGTTCTTTTCGATCCAGGGAACAGAGAGTGGTGCAAGTATGGCGCCTACATTGGTACCGGAATTGAAGATACCTGTAGCGAAGGAACGTTCTTTTTTGGGAAAGTATTCTGCTGTTGCCTTTATGGCGGCAGGGAAATTACCGCCTTCGCCGAGGCCCAGAAAAGCCCTGGCAAACATGAAGCCCAGCACGGAAGCCGGAACCAGGGTAAGGCCCATCCATCCAGCCAAAGGCAACAAGGATTCACCGATCGGAATGGCTAACGCATGGATCATGGCTCCGATACTCCAGATAATGATGGCCCAGGCATATCCTTTCTTCGTGCCCAGCTTATCGATCACTCTTCCTGCAAATAAAAGGGCAATGGCATATACAAACTGGAATGCAGCGGTAATATCGGCATACTGGCTATTCGTCCAATGATAAATATCTTCCAGTCCGGGTTTCAGCAAACTCAACACCTGCCGGTCCAGGTAATTGACTGTGGTTGCAAAAAAGAGCAATCCGCAGATCGTCCACCGGTATCCACGAATCTGTTTCAGCATCATTTGTTGTTTTGGTTTCCTAAAGCAATAGCTTCCAGCTCCTGAATAGAAGTCCGGGTATGGTCTCCCGCTTCTTTCATTTTAGCCACTGCAGCACAGGAGGCCAGATCCAGCTGTTGCTGCAGGGTGAAACCGTTCATCGTTCCATAGATCAGTCCGCCCATAAAGCAATCCCCGCTTCCAGCACGGTCAACCACTCCTGAAACAGGCACAAGTTTCGACACAGCCGATTGGCCTTCTTCCTGTCCCACACTGAAATAACGGTCGGGCAGGCGGAACGTATAAACAATTTTCGGGGCTGCAGGATACGCTCTTGCTAAGGCATCGGCATTTGCAATTGCTGCAGCTACCAGTTCTTCTGTTGTCTTATTCTCACTGGAAGGGATACCTGAAGGAATACCAAGCAGTGCCTCCACAGCCCAGATATTCCCCATGATCAGGTCAGCGTATTGAACCAATGCAGGCATCACAGTTTCCGGCTTTATTCCATATTGCCAGAGTTTGGGCCGGTAATTGAGGTCAACCGAAATGGTGAGTCCCTTCTGCTTTGCTGCTTTCAGTCCTTCTTCACAAACCAAGGGCAGGTTCGCATTCAATGCCGGATTGATGGCACTGAAATGCAACCAGCTGCAACCTTCCAGCGCAGCATCCCAATCGATCATACCGGGTTGCAATTGTGCAAAAGCGGAGCGGTCGCGGTCATAGGTAACACCTGCACCTTTCAGTTCAGCACCCTGCGTGAGATAATAGACACCGATCCGGGAGGCCGGTACCTGATGGACAAACAGCTCCACTCCCCTCGCCCTGACAGATCGCTGAACCTGTTCCGCAACCGTGCTTTCAGGAAGCGCAGTAATATATTTCACGGGTTGCTTCCAGGCTGCGAGTGCACTGGCGCAATTCAATTCGGCACCGCCGATATAGACCGGCACCCGGCTGTTGTTGAGCCATTGTCCGTCGGTATCGGGAGAAAACCGCAGCATCATTTCCCCAAAACAGGCAATCGTATTATTCATGTGCTTGCTGATCATTAGTATTGGCGTCCAGCGACTGCCAATTGAAATAATTCCGTGCATTATAATAACAGATATCGCGGATCAGTTTCCCGATCCAGTCAATATCTGCGGGAAGTTCCCCGTTCTCTATCTCTTCTCCAAAAAGATTACAGAGCAGGCGGCGGAAATACTCATGCCTCGGAAAGGAGAGAAAACTGCGGCTGTCGGTCAGCATCCCCACAAAACGGCTGAGCAGTCCCATATTGCTGAGGGCATTCAGCTGCTGCAGCATGCCGTCTTTCTGGTCGAGGAACCACCAGGCCGAACCCCACTGGATCTTTCCGGCGGCACTGCCATCATTGAAATTGCCGATCATGGAAGCAAAGAGGGCATTATCTGCCGGGTTCAGGTTATACAGGATGGTTTTTGTCAGCGTATTATTCCTGTCGAGGCGGTCGAGGAATTTCACCAGCGAGCGGGCCTGGGGGAAATCGCCGATACTGTCCCAGCCGGTATCAGGCCCTAACTGCCCCAGCATACGCATATTAGTATTCCGCAAGGCCCCGAGGTGATACTGTTGTACAAATCCTTTTTCCCAATCCCATTCTGCAAAGTTGACCAGCATGGCCGATTTGAATTTCCGGTTCTGCTCCGCTGTCAATGCACCTCCTGAACGGATGCGGGAGAAAATGCCGGCGATCTCTGCCGTAGTATACTCTTCTGCATAGATCTCTTCCAGCCCGTGGTCACTTACAGTAGCGCCGTGCATTGCAAAATAATCGTGGCGTTTTTTGAGTGCCGCGAGGTAATCGGTATAGGTACCGATAGCAGTATCCGCTGCTTTTTCAAGCCGGGACAGGTAATTGTTGAAGGCGGCCACATCATCCACATTCATGGCTTTGTCGGGACGGAAGGCAGGGAGTACTTTGACAGACCAGTTGTCTTTCCGGATCTGTTGATGGAATTCCAGCTCATCAACCGGATCATCCGTTGTACAAAGCAGGCGTACCTTCATTTTTTCGATCAGTTTCCGGACACTGTATCCAGGAGTTTGCAGAAGCGCCGAAGTTTGTTCATAAATGGCGCGGGCACTGTCTTTATTCAGGATGGTGGTGATATTGAAATACCGCTGCAGTTCCAGATGGGTCCAGTGGTATAGCGGGTTGCGCAGGGTATACGGAACGGTTTCCGCCCATTTTTCAAATTTCTCCCAATCGGATTTATTGCCGGTGATATAGGCCTCATCCACTCCATTGGCGCGCATGGCCCTCCATTTGTAATGGTCGCCATTGAGCCATAAACGGGTAATATTTTCGAAATGCCCATTGGCTGCCATTTCATCGGGAGGCAGGTGGTTATGGTAATCAATAATAGGCATACCCTTGGCGTACTCGTGATAGAGGCGCCGGGCTGTTTCGTTAGTGAGCAGAAAATCAGTATCGAGAAATGGTTTCATCCTTGTTGATTTATAAAATCCCGTTCTCACTGGACCAACTTCGTTAAACTCCTGTATACGCCTTCTTCTAAAAATGCGGCCAGGCTGGCCTTCACTGCATCTGAAAAACCGGGCAGTTCAGTCAAATCAGTACCCCAGAAATCCGTATGGGCCAATGCGGCATCAACGACCTGATCCGGTGTGCCCGTTGCCCAGCGCTCGGAATAAAAGGCTGCCGCATCATCCCGGATCTCATATTCCATCCCATCCTGGATTCCAAAAAAACGGCTCCCATCTTTCCTTACGGCTTTCATAAAAAGTAAATATGCTGCAAAACCGGCAGTCATATATGCCGGCACTTTTTGATGCAAGGCATAATACTGAAGCAAGAGGGGAATGTTCCGCATCTTCATTTTGGAGCTGTACTGCAGGGTAATGCTCAGCCATTGGTGATCTATATAAGGGTTCTTAAAACGTTCCAGTACCTGTTCCGCATAGGCCTGTTTTTCATCACGGCTGATGGCAAGGGGAATGGAAGCGGCGATCTCGTCAAGCATAAGGGTACGGGTGAATCTGCCGAAAACCGGATCATTCACGGCGTCACGGGTTATGGCAAATCCGGAAAGAAATGCCAATCCGCAACAGAAGGTATGGGTGCCATTCAGCAAGCGGAGTTTTAATTCCTTAAATACGGAGATATCGGGCACGATCACCACACCCTTGTCGGCCAGGGCAAAGGTCAGCAGCTTCCGGACCGTATCATCCCCTTCTATCGCCCAAAGCCGGAATACTTCACATTTGGTCAGCAGTTCATCTGTATACCCCAGTTGTTCTTCTGTCTTGTTCAGTTCACTTGAAACCGGTTTACCCGGCACGATCCGGTCTACCAGCGAATTGCAGAACCGGTGCTGTGTATCCAGCCACTCTATAAAACCGGAACCCAGCTGGTTATACTCCGCAAGTTCCAGCAGGATTTCTTTCAGCCTTGTGGCATTCCCGGAGATCAACTCAGTGGGGATAATGATCAGCCCTCTTTCCGGAAGGCCACCCAATGCCTGATACCGTTCCAGCAAACAGGCCAGCAGTTTTCCTGGAAAGGATTGCGGTACACCCTCACTGATTTTTTCCTGTATCAACTGTATCCCTACTTCAGTTGTGTTGGAGATGACAACCCGGATCTCAGGATTCCTGGCACATTCGAGAACCTGGTCCCATTCCCTGCGGGCATCCAGCACCCGGCTGACGGATGCATTGATGCTGTTCGCTTCCACTACCTGTCCGTTTTCCAGTCCCCGGATACAAACCGTGTACAAGCCATCCTGCCGCTGGAATGCAGTGCTGTCACTATCGGTTGACTTAACCATCACGATCCGTCCGTTAAAAAGGCCTTTCTTATTCGCTTTATCAATAAAATAATCGGGCAGGGCACGCAGTAATACACCGGTCCCGAACTGCAATACTTTCTCAGGCAGTTCAAACAACTGCGCTTCCGGAATATCCAGATCTGCTTGCGGATGGATCGCGTGAATGGTCTTTTGAGCTAATTGCATAAAAGGGCGCCCCAGGTTCCGGGGATTATTGAACCCTGAATTTAATTACTATTGCGCTAATTCAGGATGAATTCGCTTCATCATATCCAGGTTCTCCTGCCCGTCATGCCAGAACCGGTTGAACTTGGTAAACCCCAGCTTCAGGTACCAGCGGCAGGCCCGTTCATTCGCTGCCTGCACCCCTCCCCATAAAAACAAGTGCCGGATACCCTGCTGAATCAGGATAGGTTCGAGCTGCTGATACACCAATGTGCCCAATCCGCCTCCTTGCCAGCGGTCGGTTACTGCAGGAGCGAGTAATACTGATGTTGTGGGATCCACATCGATACCGGCTTCCCAGAACCGGTGCAGTTCCCAGGGAAAGAGTTCACGCTGAATTAGGAAATAAGCCAGTATGGGGTCAGCCCCTTTGGCACGTACTATAAAGCGCAGTGTTGCTGGATTAGTGGTAGCAGTAAGTTCACGGATGGACTTATAATCCGCTGCATGCGGAGCAAAACGGCTCCTGCTCAGTGGCGTTAATTCACGGAAAAACAGGAATAATGACAGTGCATCGGCGGCTTTCAGCTCCTGCAGCAGCAGTTCCTGCCCATTGGCTGCATGAAAGACAAGGTTCAATTGCCCAGTATGGTTTTGATACTGATGCCCCATTGCAACGGATCGCCGAGATGTACAGCACCGAAGTCGTACGCATAGGCAATGTATTTTTCAGCCGACAGGTTACGGCCCCAGAAAACCAGTTCCACTTTATGGGCCATATATCCGGCCCGGGCATTGAACAACGCGTAGGCCTGTTGTTTATTCGCATTAGCCAGGTCAAAATACGTGGTTCCGGTCAACACATATTCACCCCGCAGGTAGATCCGGCCGCCATAGCGGTCCAGTTCCGGACTGCTGTATTGCAGGGCTATGAGGGCTGTACGGTCGGGTGTGAACAATTGCTTTTTACCGGAAAGGTCCACTTCATTGCCATTCGACGAAATCTTCAGCGACTGGTATTTTGCATGGGTGATCCCCAGGCTCAGGTCGAGCGAAAGCCCTTTGGCCAGTATGGCCTGTGTTTCCAATTCAAATCCGGTGGATTTCAGCTTACCGGTATTACGGATAACAGTAACCGCATCCGGTAACACCAGCGTAGGCACCTGTACATCCGTAACCAAGGTCCGGAAAACGGCCAGTTGCAGGCTCAGGCGCTTATCGAAAAGGAATTGCTTGACCCCCGCTTCCCAGTTGCTGCTGAATTCGGGTTTATAGGCAAAGAGCGGTGGCTGTGCAGGATCCGCATTCATGGGTGTCAATCCACCAGCCCGGTATCCCCGGCTATAACTCAGGTAAACCTGTGCGCCGGGTTTCCACTGGTAGCGCAGGGCAAGTTTTGGCGTTACAGCAAACCAGGATTTACGGGCTGCAGTATCGGGTCTGGTCACAAATGCACCGAACTGGGCACTCTGGTAATCGCCTCTAACAGCAAGATCCCTTGTTTCACGATCGGCACGGATACCTGCCGTCAGAAAAAAGCGGGGACTAATTGCGGCTTCCAACTGACCAAACAGGGCCTGGCCATTGACTTTTTCGGTAGAGGTATTGATCGCTGCGGCATTATCTTCCGGCATGCCGATCAGGGTGGCCTGCGTTCCAAACTCAGTGGCCTGTTTTACCGGATTATGCTGGAAGAAAAAGAATGCCCCGGCAGTCCAGTTGATCATTTTTGATCGTGCTGCTGCATTGCTGAACCGGAACTCCTGGGTCCAGGCATTCACCCGGTTCCATTTTCTCCCATAATTATTGAAGATTTTGATCGCATCATATTCGGAGAAATCCGCATCAATAGCTTTGGTATAATACCGGTAGTTCACCTGATAGGCCGTCAGCGATGTAAACTGTACGGCTTTGCCATAATGGCTGATGGCAAGAGATGTATTGCCCGTCCGGTCTTTCATGGTACCAAACTCATTCTGCGAAACGGTATAGGGTTTGTCAAAAGCCCCTTGCCGGTCACCGGAAAGCGGATAGGCCCCATTATTCTCGTTCAGCTGGTATTTGAAATTCAGGCGGACTTTCCAGTCGGCTTTCGGTTTCCAGAGCAGGAAATAATCACCAGCCACCCCCTGCTGGTTATCAAACGGCTTTCCATCCACACTGCGTTTGTAATAGCCATCACGCCGGCTGATCTGGTTGGCAAATCCGGCGAAGAGTTTATCTTTTACGATAGGTAAACGCACTCCTGCACTATGCCGCTGCAAGCGGTGATTCCCGTAATTGATCTCGGCAAATCCCCTGAAGTTGTTATCAGGCTCACGTGTAATGATATTGATGACACCGCCCATGGCATTGCGTCCATACAGGGTTCCTTGTGGACCACGCAGGACTTCGATCCGCTCCACATCCAGCAGGTTGGCGATATAGGTATCGAGGCTGAACTGGTTTACGCCATCAATATAAGTTGCCACTGCGGGGGTATATGAGGTCGTTGTTATGCCCCGGATACTGGTCACATTCCGCTCATCGCCCGAATGGGTGCTGTACAGGTTGGGAGACAATGCCGATAGATCACGGGTATTCCAGATCCGGAAATCGGCTACTTTATTTTCATTATATGCAGTTACCGCAACAGGCAGTTTCCAGAGAGTGGTTTCCCGCTTCTCTGCAGCCACCACCACTTCTTCCAGCTGATTGCTTTTTTCTTCCAGGACGACAATCAGCTCCTGTCCGGCTTTTTGATTGGAAAATTCAACAATGGCTTCTGCATACCCCACTGCTGTGCAGGATAGCGTATAGGTTCCTGCAGGGAGATCCGGGATCCGGAAGCTGCCCCCCGGGCCGGCAGCAAGCGTGATCGCAGTATTGAGCAGATGCAGGGTGGCACCGGCAATACCCTCGCCTTTGCTATTACGGACCTTTCCTTCTACAGTGGAAGACTGCTGTGCCAGCAGGCCCAGCGAAGCTCCCAGAAATACCAGGCATAAAATCACACGGTAACTTGCAGAACTCTTCATAAATAACCGGATTGAAAAGAATGGTCTGCAAGTTACCGTTTAATCTTTTTTCAGTCCCCCAAAAAAAGTCACCGTTTCATCATATTCAATGATTTTTCCCTATATTGGGTCATTCGGTTGCAGTTCCCCCCTAAGGGAACCTGCAGCCTTTTTTTTTAAATTTAGCTTCTATGACAGCAGAAGAACTCTTTTCAGGCTACAAAGGGTCCATTTCCTGGGATGAAATGCTGGGCACAGGCAGTCTCCGGGAACCCTACCGGAAATTCATGCAGGCCATCGGGCACCTGACCACTGAAAACCTGGACCAGAAAGACCTGCAGGCCGGCGAGCTGTTCATGAACCAGGGGATCACCTTCACCGTGTACAGCGATGATGCCGGCATTGAACGCATCTTCCCTTTTGATATCCTGCCCCGCATTATCACCGGAGCCGAATGGACCCTGGTGGAAAGCGGCATCAAGCAGCGCCTGAAAGCACTGAACCTTTTCCTGAAAGATATTTATCACGACCAGCAGATCATCAAGGATAAAGTGATCCCTGCCTGGCTGATCGCTTCCTGTCCGCATTTCACCCGCGAAGTATTCGGGATCAATGTGCCTTTTGACATTTACGTCCATATCTCCGGTATCGACCTGATCCGGGGGGATAACGGCAGTTTTTATATTCTGGAAGATAACCTGCGTACCCCCTCCGGTGTTTCTTATATGCTCGAAAACCGGGAAGTGACCAAGCGCCTGTTTTCCGACCAGCTGGCCAGCAACCACGTCAGGATGGTGAACAACTATCCCTTGCTCTTACACAGCATCCTGTTATCCCTGTCCCCGCGGCCGGTAAGTAATCCGGTGGCCGTGATCCTGACTCCGGGTATTTATAACTCCGCCTATTACGAGCATACCTTCCTGGCCCGCCAGATGGGCATTCCGCTGGTGGAAGGCCGCGACCTGGTGGTGAGTAATCATAAAGTTTATATGAAGACCACCCGCGGACTGGAACAGGTGGATGTGATCTACCGCAGGGTGGATGATGATTACCTGGATCCGCTGACCTTCAAGCCAGACAGTGCCCTGGGGGTTCCGGGTCTGATCGGTGCCTACCGTAAAGGCAATGTGGCGATCGTCAATGCCGTGGGCAATGGCGTGGCAGATGATAAAGCGGTATACGCATACGTACCCGACATGATCAAATATTACCTGAACGAAGAACCGATCCTACCCAATGTGCCCACTTACGGCATGAACGATGCGGATTCACGGAAGTATGTATTTGATAATATCACCAATATGGTGCTGAAACGTACCAACCAGTCGGGCGGCTATGGCATGCTCATGGGTAATAAAGCCACGGATGAAGAGATCAGTGATTTCAAGAAGAAGGTGGAAGAGAACCCCCGCGAATTCATTGCCCAGCCGATTATCAAACTATCGACCGTACCTTGTTATATTGACGGAAAGATCCAGCCCCGCCACGTTGACCTGCGGCCTTATGCACTCTGTGGTCCTTCAGGGATTGAGATCGTACCCGGCGGGCTCACCCGCGTGGCGCTCCGCGAAGGATCACTGGTGGTGAATTCCTCACAGGGTGGAGGCAGTAAAGACACCTGGATAGTAGATATATAAGTTGCAAGTAATCCGTAAAACGTATAACGCAAAACGCTATGTTAAGTCGCATTGCTGATTCCATGTTCTGGCTCGACCGTTACCTCGAGCGCTCTGAAGGGATGCTGAGAACCCTGCACACCAGTTATGTACTGTCGCTCGACAAAGGGCCCTATGGTATTGATACCTGGCATACGCTGCTGCAGATCTTTACCGGATTGCCTGACGATCAGCTGGCCGGCCTGGAAAAGAATACCAATGATGCCATCTATTATCTCCTCCTCGACCCGAAGAATATGAATTCGGTGAAAGTGGTACTGAACCGGGCAAGGGAAAATGCACGGGGTATGCAGGACCATATCACCAAGGAAGTATGGGAGCAGGTGAACCATATGTACCACCTGATCAACAGCCCGAAAACAGAAGAGCAGCTGAAGGGCAGCGACCAGCTGGCCGCTATCGAGCACTTGTTGAAAAACTGCCTCTTGTTTACCGGCATTACCGACAGCACCATGCCCAGAGGGATGAGCTGGAGTTTCATGAGCCTGGGAAAATATATTGAACGCTGCCTGCTCACCATTGAGCTGACCGACAAACACTACCGTACCATCGGATATGACCTGTCGCAGGGGAAAGATATCCTGTACTGGCGCAGCCTGTTGTTTTCCCTCTCAGGCTACGAATTCCACCTGAAGAATTACCGCAGTGCAGAGATAAACTACAATGTGGCGCACCAGGTGATCTTCAACCAGCAGTTTCCGCACTCCATCATGTACAGCCTGAGCCGTATCAAGAAATACCTCGATGATGTGGTGAAGGAAAACAGTCCTTCGGAAAAATACAGCCTCCTGAAACAGTTCGGCCGCCTCTACAGCAATGTGGAATTTGCCGATTTTGAATGGATCAAGCGCAGCGGTCTTCCCGAGTATCTCGAAGAGACCCGCGGTAACCTCCTGCAGTTCAGCCGCGCATTGAGCCAGTCTTTCTTTTCTTATGCTTAAGTTTGCACTATGCCTGTTTTCAAGATCCATCATATTACCAAATACGAATACGAGCGACCGGTTTCTGAAAGTATCAATGAAATCCGCATCTACCCCTTTCAGTGCCCCGAACAGGAAGTGCTGCAGCACGACCTGCTGGTCACCAACCAGCCGGAGATCCAGGTCTTCAACGATTATTGGGGGAACAAGACCGGGCAGTTCAGCCTGATCGAAGCCCACCGCCAGCTCACCATCGAAAGCAAACTGATCGTACGTACTACCCTGCCCACCCAGTTACGGGTGAACTTCCACAGCAATTTTGCACAGCTGGCCGAAGAAACCGCCCTTTCGCTGCAATTGATGGAACTGGCCCGGCCTGAAACCATCGAAAAGCAGGATATCATGAACCACATCTGCGGACAGGTATTCCATCCCGATAAAGCCGTGGCGCATGTGGTGGAGCACAGCAGTGAATTCATCTTCAAGAATTTCAAATACACCAAGGGCATTACTACCATAGAAACCACGGTAGACGAGATCCTGCAACAGCAGCAAGGTGTTTGCCAGGATTTTGCACACGTGTTATTACAGATCCTGCGCACGCTGGGTATCCCCTGCCGCTATGTAAGCGGCTATATCTGTCCCAACAAAAACGGCATGCGCGGTGAAGGTGCCACCCATGCCTGGGTAGAAGCCTGGATCCCGCAGTTCGGCTGGGCCGGTATCGACCCCACCAATAATGTATGGGTCACCAATAATCATGTGAAACTCGCCGTTGGCCGGAATTTTACTGATTGCAGTCCGGTGAAGGGAACTTTCAAAGGCCCGTCCCGGCAAGACCTGTTTGTATTTGTTTCGGTAGGCTATGAAGATGGCCACACCTTCCAGGAAACCACGCATGTTCAGATGGAGAAGCAGGAGAAATCGGCGGAGGAGGAACAGGTGATCCTGATCGCGGAGTCCTTTGCAGCGCAGCAACAATAGTTTTATTTCACGCTGAGGGCGCAGAGTACACAGAGATTAGTTCTCGCAGCGACGCAACGGCGCTACGGTACAATTAGCCAATGATACGATTATAAGCCTGGTATATTTGATTTATCATTTTAAATTATCTTTCCCGCTCTGTACTGTCATTCCCGCGAAGGCGGGAATCCCATACTCTAATTCCGAAATCAATCTTTTAAATAACTTTCCTTGATTTTCTTCTTAAATGAAGGTATTCCATTTAAACAGGAAGGGGATTCCCGCCTTCGCGGGAATGACAAAAAGAGAGGGGCGGGAATGACAAAAGATAGAGGCGGGAATGGCTTTCTTTGAACTGCTTCATGCCTCAATACGCTCAATTCAATTTCACTCCCATCTCCCCCGCCACAATGCGCGCCACTTCCGCTGCGCCTGCATTCGTGAAATGCGCTTTGTCGTAATAATACCGGCTGTCGCGCGGCATGAGCCGGGCCAGGTCGATCAGCTGCACCTGCTTTTCCGTGCAAAGAGTCCGTAATACATCATTATACTGCTCGAGGATCAGCCAATCGAGTTTACCATTCAGTTTTGCATTTATTTCAATGGTCTCGAGATCTACACCTGTCACGGGATCTTTACCGACCCCTGGCAGCATGGGCTGGGTCAGCATCACTGGAATGATTCCATTCGCTTTACAGGTGTCGAGCAGTCCGCTGAGCCGTTTGCGATATGCAACCAGATAGGGCTCTTGTTCGCGGAGCCGCTCTTGCATGAATGTATCCGTAAGAATCAGTTGAGGTTGTTTCACAGGGTCCCACCAGTCGCTGCTCGTGTTATTGAGCTTTTGCGCTTTCCATCCTCTGGAAAGGTTGAGCAGCAGGTTCAGCACTTCGCTGTTCTCGAAAATAAAATGTTTGAAATCCGTATATGCGCCTTTTGTACTGAGTTTGTCGTGAAAGGAGGGTTGGTCGTTTTCAATATCATTAATTCCTGTCAGGAACAGGATCAGGTCGGGATGCAGTTGCTTGAGATGGTCGTTGAGGAGGATCTCATGCCCGAAGGTGGAGTGGCCATCCAGTCCGGCATTATCGAGCCAGAGCGGTTTGGGCCCTTTCAGTTGTTGTCCCAATAAATAGGGCCAGGTTTTCGTATCATCCAGGAAATGGCAGGCAGTTGTGCTGCCTCCTACTGTGATGATCTTGAAATACTGTGATGGCTCAGTGGGCCATTCCGGTCCGCGGAAACCCAGTCCGTTGCGGGTATGGGTGATCACCGGATCCAGTTTGGGGTTGATCCGGTTGTCGATGGTGAGTTTCTGGTTTACCGGCAAAATAATCCGATCCCCTTTAAGGCGGAGGTGAAAGGGGTTGAAGATCCGCAAAAGGATCTCCGCCGCCAGCCAGGTGAAAGCGAAGAGAAAAAGCCCATACCGGAACCGGGGCCAGAAGCCCCTGGATCTTGCCTTTGTTGTCATGAGCCTCAAATTTAGGCTTTTGCGTTTTATTGCCTATTTTCGGTAACCCTATTATACGCTTATGAGCCTGCTGATTGTTGCCTGCTGCATCATACTGCTGATCCTCCTCATCACCTGGGGGAAGCTGAACCCGTTTCTGGCCTTTCTGGTGATCGCGCTGCTGGCCGGCTGGTGGCTCGGCATACCGGCAGACCTGCTGACCGCTTCGATCAAAAAAGGTGTGGGCGATATGCTCGGCGAACTGGTGATCATCATATGCGTCGGGGCCATGCTCGGAAAGATCGTTGCCGAAAGCGGTGCCGCGCAGAAGATCTCCGATGTGCTCATGAACGTATTCGGTCCAAAATATTTCCAGTGGGCCATGATGGTGACCGGATTTATTGTAGGCATTCCCCTGTTTTATAATGTAGGGTTTGTACTCCTGATCCCGCTGATCTTTTCTGTAGTCTACCGTACAGGACTACCCGCAGTATATGTGGGGCTCCCCATGCTGGCCGCACTATCGGTAACCCATGGGTTCCTGCCACCCCACCCCTCACCTACGGCCCTGGTGGCCCAGTTCCATGCCAACCTGGGCATGACCCTGGTTTATGGGGTTTGCATTGCCGTGCCCAGCATCATCATCGCCGGACCGCTTTTTGCGCAGACCCTGAAAAAGATCGATTCCAAACCCCTGCAGACCTTCCAGCCCAAAACCCTGGCTACCGAACTGCTGCCGGGTACGGCCAACAGTTTTATCTCTTCCTTATTGCCGGTGATCTTATTGATCCTGACAACCGGACTGCCCTTCATCTATAAACTGGAAGGATTACTGGCCACCCTGCTGCATTTCTTCAGCGATCCTGTGATCGTGATGCTGCTCTCCCTGTTTACGGCAACGTTCACATTGGGATTACAGAATGGCAGGGGTATGAAAGCGGTGATGGAACTCTATGGCGACGCCGTTAAAGATGTGGCCCTGATCCTGCTGATCGTTGCCGGTGCCGGTGCCCTCAAACAGATCTTCATCGACAGTGGCGTAAGCAAGGATATCGGCGCCTCTTTGCAAGGGCTATCCATCAACCCACTGGTGCTGGGCTGGCTGATCTCGGCCCTGATCCGGGTCTGCCTGGGTTCTGCAACGGTGGCGGGACTTACAGCAGCAGGCATAATGGCACCTGTGGTTGCATCCAACCCTGCTGTGGATCCCAACCTTATGGTCTTATCCATCGGAGCCGGAAGCCTCATGTTCTCGCATGTCAACGATTCCGGATTCTGGTTATTCAAGGAATATTTCAATCTTACGGTAAAAGATACGATCCGCTCCTGGTCGCTCATGGAATCCATTGTAGCCATCATGGGACTGATCGGCGTACTCCTTATTCAACTTTTTATATCCTGATATATGGCAAACAACATTGAACAGCAATTGAGTGCATTAGGACTGGAACTGCCCCAGCTACCCGGCTCCAAAGGTATTTATCATCCCTGCCTGCAGGTAGGCAACCTGCTTTATCTTTCCGGACATGTATCCATTGATACCGATGGCAGCTTTATCACCGGTAAAGTAGGCGATGGGGTGAATGATGCCGAAGCCTTCCGCGCAGCCCGTCAGTGCGGACTGGCCATGCTGGCCACCATCAAAAAGCAATACGGCAGTCTCGACAAGATCAAGCGCGTGGTCAAGATCCTCGGCATGGTGAATGCCATCCCGGAATACACCAAACATGCCCTGGTGATCAATGGCTGCAGCGAACTCTATGTACAGCTCTGGGGCGATGAATACGGCAAAGGGGTTCGCAGTGCCGTAGGTATGGGCAGCCTGCCCAACAATGTTTCTGTAGAGATCGAAGCAATTTTTGAACTCCATCCCTGATCATGAAAAAGAAAACCAAGGTAACGATACTGGAACTGGCCCTTACGCAGGGACTGATCCCGCCCTTCAATACCAGCGATACGGAAACCGCTATTGCCGTGATGGAAGCTGTATACCGCGGCGGACTCCGCATTTTTGAATTCACCAACCGCTCGGAAAATGCGATTGATATCTTCAAAGCGATGGTCAAACATGCGCGCAAGCAACTGCCCGACCTGGTACTCGGTATCGGTACCATCATGAATGTAAAACAAGCCAAAGCCTTTCATGCAGCTGGCGCCCAGTTCATCGTGGCACCCAACCTGAATAAAGGCGTTGGCCTGTATTGTAAAAAAGAAAAACTCTTCTGGTGTCCGGGTGCAGCTACTCCTTCTGAAGTGATCACTGCCATGGAATGGGGCGCTTCGCTGGTAAAATTATTTCCTGCAGAAATTCTGGGACCCGTTTTCATCAAAGCCCTGAAAGGACCCTGTCCCTGGGTGAAAGTGATGCCTTCCGGTGGTGTTACACTGGATCCGGATAATATAAGGGGCTGGTTTGAAGCGGGTGCCGATTGTGTGGCCATTGGTTCCAACCTCTTCACTAAAGAGATCATGGCCAAGAAGGATTATGCTGCATTGGAAGAGCGCACGCGGAAAATGCTGAATCTCATTGCGTCGATAAAATAAACCACGAAGACACAAAGACACAAAGAAAAATAACTTTGTGCCTTCGTGCCTTTGCGCCTGCGCCAGAGCTTCAGCGCAGGAGCAGTGGTTAAAAAAAATACTATGTGGTATACAATAGATAACATTGAGGAACTGGATACACCGGTATTTACGGTATTCCCGGAACGGGTAAAAGCCAATATCGAAACAGCGATAAAAATGGTGGGTGATGTGAACCGCCTGCGGCCGCATATCAAAACCCATAAATCTCCCGATGCCACACGCCTCATGCTCGATGCCGGCATCCGCAAATTCAAATGCGCCACCATTGCCGAAGCCGAAATGCTGGGCCAATGCGGTGCACCCGATGTGGTGCTCGCTTATCAACCCCTCGGGCCCAAACTGCAGCGCTTCATACAACTGACCAAAGCTTACCCGGATACAGCCTACAGTTGCTTAACAGATAATATTCCTGCGGCAACCGCACAAGCTGCTGCCTTCAATTCTGCAGGATTGAAAGTGCCCGTATATATCGACCTGAATATCGGCATGAACCGTTCGGGTATTATTCCCGGCGATGCAGCCGATGCGCTTTTCCGAAAGTTGCATGAACTGACAGGGATCATCCCTGCGGGATTACATGCTTACGACGGCCACCTGCGCAGCGCTGATATTGCTGAAAGGACAAAGCAATGTGATGCAGGTTTCCAGGCAGTGACCGACATGAAGACCCGCATGGCAGCTGCAGGCTTTACAGTAAACAATATCATCGCCGGAGGTTCACCGGCATTTCCCATTCATGCAAAGCGCAGTGGTGTGGAATGCAGTCCCGGCACTTTTGTATACTGGGATAAAGGCTACAGCGACCTCTGCCCTGAGCAAGCCTTCCTTCCCGCAGTAGTTTTAGTGACCCGTGTGATTTCATTACCGACCAGCACCCGGATCTGTACCGACCTGGGGCATAAATCGGTGGCTGCAGAAAACGAAATTACCCGCCGGGTACATTTCCTGAATGCCGAAGGGCTGACACCCGTTGGACAAAGTGAAGAGCATCTGGTACTCGAAGCTTCGGAAGGGCATGGCTGGAAGCCGGGTGATGTGTTGTATGCGATTCCCTATCATGTATGCCCTACGGTGGCTTTATACGAAAGAATGATCGTTGTGGAGAATGGCATAGCTGGCGGGGAATGGCGGAATCTGGCACGTGACAGGAAGATAATAGTGTAGACGGAAAGTCGGGAAGACCGAAAGTCCGAAAGAAATACAAATTTGTAATAATTTTCCATTCTTACGGACTTACGTCTTCCGGTTTTCCGGACTTTCCGACTTTCGGACTTTCGGACTCCACAAAAAGCAACCCAATACCAATCATGTTCACCATCGACGCCCATCTGGATCTCTCCATGAACGCCCTCGAGTGGAACCGCGACCTGCAACAGCCGGTTTCAGCTATCCGGGAGCGGGAGAAAAACATGACCGATAAAATTGACCGGGGCAAGAACACAGTCTCTTTTCCAGAATTGCGGAAAGGAAATATCGGACTGGTTGTTGCCACACAGATCGCCCGCTATGTAGCACCGGATAATCCGCTCAGCGGCTGGCATTCTCCGGAGCAGGCCTGGGCCCAGACTCAGGGACAACTCGCCTGGTACCGCGCCATGGAAGAAGCCGGTGAACTGGTGCCCATAACGGACCGGCGTTCGCTGGAACTACAACTCGCGATCTGGAATGATGGCAGTCCCAACGAAGGCAAACCCATTGGGTATATACTCAGTCTCGAAGGAGCTGATTCTTTAGTAACCCTCAACCACCTGGAACGTGCGGTAAACTATGGTTTACGTGCGGTGGGTCCGGCGCATTATGGTCCGGGACGCTACGCCAACGGAACAGATGCTACAGGAAAAATGGGACAGGCCGGACTCGACCTCCTGAAAGAAATGGATCGCCTGAACCTGATCCTTGATGCCACGCATCTATGTGATGATGCCTTCTGGCAGGCCATGGATCATTTCCAGGGACCGGTATGGGCCAGTCACAATAATTGCCGCGCCCTCGTAGACCATAACCGCCAGTTCAGCGATGAGATGATCAAAGTATTGATCCAGCGCGGTGCCGTGATTGGCGCTGCCATGGATGCCTGGATGATCGTGCCGGGCTGGGTACGAAGGCAGTCGACACCAGAAGCGATGAATTGCAATCTCGAAAAACTCTGCGACCATATCGACCATATCTGCCAGCTGGCAGGTAATGTTAACCATGTTGGGATCGGTACCGACCTGGATGGAGGCTATGGCCGGGAACAGAGTCCTTATGATATTGATACCATTGTTGACGTGCAGAAAATTCCGGAAATTCTCCGCAGGCGCGGTTATACTGAAGCCGATCTGGAATTATTGATGCACGGCAACTGGCTCCGTTTTTTAAGAAATCACTGGAAATAAATCATGACAACACCTGAAACTGTACACCAATGGATCCGCGGCAGAAGAAGCACCTTCATCCCGCAGTTTGAACCCGGTAAAACCATACCCGATGAATGGGTGATGGAATTGCTGGAGAATGCCAATAACGCTCCCACGCATAAACTCACCGAGCCCTGGCGTTTCACTGTTTACAGTGGCGCGGGTTTGCAAAAGCTGGCTGAAGTGCAGGCAGCCCTGTATAAAGCTGAAGCCGGTGAAAAATTCAAGCAGGCCACACATGATAAACTGCTGCAGCAACCCCTGCAATGTTCACATGTGATCGCATTGGGTATGAAGCGGCATGATAGCGTTCCCCTGATGGAAGAGATCGCAGCCATGGGTGCTGCCGTGGAAAATATCTACCTGGGGCTTTCGGCTTATGGAATTGGTGGCTACTGGAGTACCGGAGGCATTACTTTTTACAAAGGCGCCAATGCGGTATTCGGACTGGAAGAACAGGACCTCTTCCTGGGTTTCTTCTTCCTGGGTTTTGTCAAGAGCCCTTCGCCTGCCCGGAAGCCGGGAAATCTTGCGGATAAGCTAAAATGGGTCCGGGGCTAGGCCGTTTTCATCGCAAAAAAAGGCCCGGTCGTCGCAAAAGCGGTGGCCGGACTTTCACGCATGAGGAAATAAACTAATTTGGCAGCATGAATACGCTCAGCCCCCGCAATAAATGGGTCACCGTGATCCTGCATACCGCCTTCTGGGTGCTGCTATTTTCTTTGCCTTTTTTGTTGAGACCCTCTTCCGCTCCGGATAAGGCCAATAACAAGAGCGAGTGGGAAGTGATGCAGTACATCATCAACGACCTGCTTTGGGTGGCCTATTTCTATTTCAACGCCTATTTCCTGATCCCCCGCCTGCTGAACAAAAAGAACCGAGCCTATTTCATACTGGCCACATTCGGTATGTACGGGTTCTTTATATTGAGTGGCTGGACCACACATAAGATATTGGTTGACGACCCCCGATTCAACTTCCAGTTACACATTTTCTTCTCCTTCTTCATCTTCACGTTCATGTTTGCGGCCAGTACGGCTTACCGGCTGATCATCGACCGGATCCGCGACGAACAACTGATCAAGGAAAGGGAGAATGAGAACCTCAAGACTGAGCTCTCGCTGCTCCGCTCCCAGGTGAGCCCGCACTTCATGTTCAATGTGCTGAACAATATGGTGGCCCTGGCCCGCAAGAAATCGGACCTGCTCGAACCCTCCCTGATCCAGCTCTCCTCCCTGATGCGGTATATGCTTTATGATGCGGATGGCGATAAAGTATCGCTCGACAAGGAGGTGGAGTACCTGCAGAGCTATATCGACCTTCAGCGCCTGCGCTTTGGAAAGAACATCGAAGTGAACGTACAGTTCCATCATCCCGATGGGAATGCCTCGATCGAACCCATGCTGCTGATCCCCTTCGTGGAAAATGCCTTCAAGCACGGTACCGGATTTATTGACCATCCGCAGATCGACATCCTGCTGGAAGCCAAAGGCAATGACCTGCGTTTTGAAGTCCGCAACCGCTATAACCCCGAATCCGAAGAAATCAAGGATAAGACCTCCGGCATCGGCCTCACCAATGTGAAACGGCGCCTGGAACTCTTATACGGACCGGAACACCAATTGTCCATTACCAAAAACGAGGGCTGGTTCATTACCGCGCTCCACTTAAACCTGAGCTGATGTTGCGTTGTATTGCTGTAGATGATGAGCCCCTGGCGCTGGAATTGCTGGAAGACAATATCAGCAAAGTGCCCTTTTTGCAGCTGGTGGCGGCTTGCAGCAATCCCATTGAAGCCATGAAAGTGCTGGAAGCCCAGCCGGTAGACCTCGTGTTTGCCGACATCCAGATGCCGGGTATGACAGGTATCCAGTTCATCAAGAGTCTTTCAAAGAAACCCCTCTTTATACTCATAACGGCTTACGAGAAATTCGCCCTGGAAGGCTATGAACTCGATGTGGTGGATTATCTCGTGAAACCCGTTTCGCTCGACCGTTTTATCAAGGCCTGCAACAAGGCGCGGGAACTGTTTGAATTGCGGAACCGTCCGGCTGCCACAACCCCCAGCGAAGCCCCCGACTATTTTTTCGTGAATGCCGACTATTCCCTCATCAAAGTAGTCTTTGCAGATATCCAGTGGGTGGAAGGCCTGAAAGACTATGTGAAGATCCACCTGCAATCGACCCCCAACAAGCCCTTGGTGACCCGGATGAGCATGAAATCGCTCGAAGAAGAACTTCCCCCTGCCCGTTTCCTGCGGGTGCACAAATCATACATTATCAATAAAGATCAGGTGACTGCGGTCAAAAAGGCCAGCGTGCTGATCGGGCCCCACGAGATCCCCGTTTCGGATACCAATAAGGACGTCCTTTCCCTGCTCACCGGCAAAGCGTGAATCGTGGCTGACGCATGTTTGGTTCTCGCAGCGACGCTGCGCCGCAACGACATTTTCCTATTTTTTTATACCCCTGCATTCAAACGTTGTTGCTATTAATTAGTAAGCCGTAATATCCGTAGCGTCGTTGCGTCGCTGCGAGAACCAAAACTCTGCGCCCTCTGCGAGAACCAAATTCCAGCTTTCGTCGCAGAAAACAGCCCTTTCGTCTCAAACCACCCCCACCCCCCAAAGGTTTCAGCAAATTGCACCGTCCTATTTCTGTAAACACGCTTACAGAACAGTAAAAAATATAACATGAAAAAGATTATCCTGATCGCCAGCCTCGCCCTCCTCTTCACTGCAGGAACCGCCAGCGCGAATACCCTGAAAAAAGAAATCCCTGCCACAGTACAGAACAGCTTCAACCGCTTCTTTGCACAAGCCACTGAAGTGAACTGGGAAGAAAGCGCCACCTGGTATAAAGCCAGTTTCCAGCTCAATGGGCAATACCTGACCGCCTATTACGCCCCCGATGGCAAACCCATCGCCATGAGCCGTAACCTGACCACCAGCAACCTGCCCCTGCATTTACAGGGACACCTGAAGCAGTACATGAGTAATGCCTGGGTCAGTGACCTCTTTGAGCTCTCCTCACATGGCAATTCAACCTATTATGTAACACTGGACAATGCCGACGAAACCCTGACCCTGGTCAGCGACGGCAACGACTGGTCTGTATACAACCGCATTACCAAGGGGTAGTTTTGATTAAGTATTATGTGATGACGGGGCTCCTTTCCAGGAGCTCCTTTTTTTTGAGTTCACTGAGTTTGCTGAGTTCACTGAGTTTACTGGGTTTACTAAGTTTACTGAGTTGTTCGTATGTAAACGAACATTACTATTAATTTTGAGATTACATTAACTCAGTAAACTTAGCCAACTTAGTAAACTTAGTAAACCTAGCCAACCAAACAAACTTTTCCTTATCTTCATCTTCGCGTCAATTTGACCCAATAACACTAACATCAACATTCCGTTATGACCAACCGCCGCCAGTTCATACAGAACAGCCTGCTCACGGCAGGTGCCCTGTATATGAGCAACGACCTGTTTGCCCATACCAGCAAAACCAAGCTCCCGCCTCCGGGACTGCAGTTGTTTACCTTCTTCAATGAAATTGACAATGACGTGCCCGGCACGATCAAAAAAATTGCTGCCGCCGGCTATAAAGAGATCGAATCCGCTTTCAGCAAAAAAGGCGGCTATTATGGTATGAAGCCCAAAGAATGGGCAAGCTTCCTGAAAGACAATGGCCTGTCCTGGAAATCCCATCATACCATCGGCGCACCCTTCAAAATGCCGCCCGGTACCAAATTACCCAACGGTGCTGATGGCAAGCCCATGACCATCCCGCCCATGCGTAACCTGACCGACAACATGCAGGAACTGGTGGATGAAGCCGCTGAAGGCGGTGTGGAATGGCTGGTTTGCGCCAATATCCCCATTACTACCGCCGCTGAGGTGAATGCCGCAGTGGAAGTACTGAACAAGACCCATGAAGCCTGTAAAAAAGCAAAGGTTGGATTTGCCTACCATAACCACGATGCTGAGTTTCATACTGTAGAGGGACTGGTACCTTACGAGGTCTTCCTGAAAAATACCTCCTGCAAAATGGAACTTGATCTGGCCTGGGCCACCAAGGGCGGTAAAGATCCCGTGGAACTGTTCAAGCAGCATCCCGGCCGCTTCCCGCTCTGGCACGTGAAAGACCTCGATGCCAGCAGGAATGTGATCCTGCCTGTAGGCGAGGGCACCATCGATTATAAGCGCATTTTTGCTGCCGCTGAAACAGCAGGCATGAAGCATTTCTTCGTGGAACATGATTTCCCCAAGGATGCCGAGGCCAGCATCAACAGCAGTATGAAAGGACTGAATGCCATCCTGAAATAATTCAACCTAATAAAAAACCCGTTGCAACAGGTGACTGCGGCAACGGGTTTTTTTATTGCACTACTTTAAAAGGGCGAAGGACTGATCGCCGACCAGCCGCCATCTACTACCAGGGTTTGTCCGGTAATTTGACCAGCCGCCTGGCTGACCAGGAATAATGCCGCGGCTGCAACATCCTCCACTGTACCGGGACGGCCTGTTGGCGTCAGCTCCGACCAGGTCTTCCGGTATTCCGGATCTTCCAGGGTACGTTCGGTGAGTGTGGCGCCTGGTGCTACCGTATTCACCGTAATACCATATTGCGCCAGTTCGATCACCAGGTTCTTCGCCAGCATTTCTATTCCCGCTTTGGTCATGGCATAAGCCGCCAGTTGTTTATGCGCCTGATGCCCCACCACGGAAGAAGTAAACAGGATTCGTCCGCCCTTACCCTGTGCTTTCATTTGTTTGGCTGCAGCCTGGGCCAGGAAAAAAGTACCCCCCATATTCACCTGTAATACCTTGTAAAATGATTCCGGGGTATAATCAAAGAATTCACTGAAGAGCGTGATCCCGGCGTTCGCGATGGCAATATCCAGTTTGCCAAACTGCTTTACGGCTTCCTCCACCAGTGAACGGGTAAAAGCCGTATCTCCCACATCACCAGGCATGGCGATACAGGTACCACCTTCTTTCTGAATTGCAGCAACGGCCGAAGCAGCCAATGCCGGATCCACATCATTAAGCAGCATGCGCGCCCCCTGCCGGCAGAGCTGCCGGGCAATTTCAAACCCGATGCCTTGTCCGGCGCCGGTGATGATGACTGTTTGGTCTTGAAAGCTCATTTTACTTTTTTTGAACCACTACGCTTGCGCTGAAGCTTCAGCGTAGGAGCAAAGGCACAAAGACACAAAGGAATAGTAAAGAATAGTTTCTTATTTTTTTTCTTTGTGTCTTCGTGTCTTAGCGTCTTTGTGGTTAAAAATCAATGCGAGTCGCGGGTGACTTCGCTGCCCGAACCGCCTTTCAGGAAATCCAGATCGGCACCCAGATGCGCCTGCTCCACCGTACGTACATATAACCCCACATACCCCCTACCCGGATCTGCAGCTTTGGAGATCCAGCTTTTCTTACGCTCATTAAACTCGGCATCGGTCACATCCACGGTCAGCATGCGCTGTTCTACATTCAGGTGGATGATATCCCCGTTTTGCACCAGTGCAAAATGGCCACCGGCTGCTGCTTCCGGTGAAGCATGCAGGATCACAGTACCAAAACCGGTGCCGCTCATGCGGCCATCTGAAATGCGTACCATATCAGTGACGCCTTTGGCCAGCAGTTTTTTCGGCAGGGCCATATTGCCGACTTCAGGCATACCGGGGTAGCCCATGGGACCCACATTCTTCAGGACAAGCACGGAGTTTTCATCCACATCAAGTGCCGGGTCATCAATGCGGGCTTTATAATCTTCAATATCTTCAAACACCACGGCTTTGCCGGAATGGTTCATCAGGTGTTTGCTCGCCGCCGAAGGCTTGATCACTGCTCCGGCTTCACAGAGATTGCCTTTTAATACGATGATGCCGGAAACCGGATGCACGGGTTCCTGCAACGAGGCCACGATCTCCCGGTTATAACATTCCGCATCACTGAGATTGGTGGCCACCGATTTGCCCGTAACAGTGATCGTATCCCGGTTCAGCTTGGGCAGCAGTTCTTTCATCACGGCGGGCAGTCCACCGGCATAATACAGGTCTTCCATGAAATACTTGCCCGAAGGCTGTATGTTCGCGAGCAGGGGAATATCCTGCGAGTACCAGTCAAAATCTTCCAGCGTAAGATCAATGCCAATACGGCCGGCAATGGCCAGCAGGTGGATCACGAAATTAGTGGAGCCACCAATGGCCGCATTCACTTTTATCGCATTCTCAAAAGCTTCGCGCTTTAATACTTTACTGAGTGTGAGGTCTTCCTTCACCATTTCCACGATGCGCAGGCCGCTGTATTGCGCCAGCACCTTCCTTCTGGAATCGGCAGCTGGAATGGCAGCATTCCCCGGAAGGGTGAGTCCGAGGGCCTCCACCATACAGGCCATGGAAGAAGCTGTACCCATCACCGCACAATGGCCGCGGCTGCGGCACATGCTCGCTTCTGCTTCTGCCAGATCAGCTTCCTGCATTTGTCCGGAGCGCAGGGCATCATTAAAGCGCCACACATCACTGGTGCCGATCTCCTTGCCTTTGTAATGACCCGTGAGCATGGGACCACCCGATACTACAATGGCCGGAATATCCACGCTGCAGGCACCCATCACCAAAGCTGGAGTGGTTTTATCGCAACCGCAGAGCAGTACCACACCATCCACCGGATTGGCACGGATGGATTCTTCCACGTCCATGCTCACCAGGTTACGGTACAGCATAGCCGTAGGTTTGATCAGGGTTTCGCCGAGCGACATCACCGGGAATTCCACCGGAAAGCCTCCCGCCTGCAGGATCCCCCGCTTCACACTTTCCGCCAGTTCGCGAAAATGCGCATTACAGGGGGTGAGTTCACTCCAGGTATTGCAGATCCCGATAACAGGACGCCCATCAAACTCATAAGCCGGTATGCCCTGGTTTTTCATCCAGGCGCGATAAATAAACCCATCTTTCCCCGTTTTGCCGAACCAGCCCCGGCTTCTCAACTGTTTTGCCATTTTTTGTTTTTTAAACCACTAAGACACAAAGACACAAAGACACGAAGTCTAATTTATAATTTAAAACAGCCAATTAAATGCGCGCTCATAAATCTAAAGAATACAGGCCCTCTGCAAATCTGACCTTCGTGTCTTAGTGTCTTGGTGGCAAACTGTATTCAACGTAAATCTAATAAATCCTTAGCTTGCAACATGACCCAAAAAAGATTCCGCACCGGACTCATCGGCTACGGCCTCGGCGGCCGCTGCTTCCATGCCCCCTTTATTGCACAACACCCCGGTTTTGAACTGGTACGGATTGTGGAACGCAGCAAGGAAGAAAGCCGCGAACGCTACCCCGATGTCATCATCACCCGCACCGTGGAAGAACTGCTGGCCGACACCAGCATTGAACTGGTCGTGATCACCACCCCCAACAACACCCATTTCCCCTTTGCCTTGCAGGCCCTCGAAGCCGGCAAGCATGTAGTGGTGGATAAACCCATGACGGTGACCTCAACTGAAGCACTACAGTTGATGGAAAAAGCGCGCGAAAAAAACAGGGTATTGAGTGTATACCAGAACCGGCGCTATGCCAGTGATGCCCGCACCATCCGCAAGCTGATCCGTGAAACCCTCTTGGGAACCTTGGTGGAATTTGAAGCCCAGTACAACCGCTACCGCCCCGAAATGAAACAGAGCTGGAAGGAAACCACCACACCCGGCAGCGGTATTTTATATGATCTCGGTCCGCACCTGATCGACCTCACCCTTTGCCTCTTTGGATTACCCAAAACCATAACTGCTGATATCCGCCGCCAGCGGCCTGCCACGGCTGCCGATGATTATTTTGATATCCGTCTCGATTACGGTTACCACAAAGCCATCCTCAAAGCCGGTATGCTGGTGCGCGAACAAGGTCCCCGCTACCAGATCCATGGTACCCTCGGCTCTTTTATCAAATACGGCGACGACCCGCAGGATATGGATGCCCGCAATGGCATGCTGCCCTCCGACCCGCGCTGGGGACTCGAACCCGAATCGCAATACGGACTTCTGCACACTGAAATCAATGGTGCAATCGTAAAAAAAATCATTCCTTCCGAAAAAGGCGATTTCGGGATCTATTACAACAACCTCTACGAAACCCTCGCCCACGGCGCCCCCTTACAGGAAAAACCGGAGCATGGGTATAATGTGGTGAAGCTGATCGAGCTGGCGCAAAAGAGTAGTGCGGAGAAACGGACGGTAGAAGTAACTGGATTGCTAGAGGCTAGAAGCTAGAAGCTAGAGGCTAGAAGCGAGAGGTAAACCCCTTCTCCCTTCTTCTTTCTTCCTTCTTCCTACTAGCTTCTTCCTTCTCGCTTCTTCCTTCTAGCTTCTCAAACCACCATCAACGAACACCCCCTCACCTCCGAATGATCCACCCGTCCCAGCACTTCAAAGCGCCCTTCGGCATGCAGGCGTCCGGCATCTTCTGTGGCAATAAAGGAACAGGAATAGAGGTTGGCCAGGTCGATCACATTGATCACACCCCGCGACTGTGGCTGGCTGACTATAGTAAAAGGATCGTCTTCTTCGCGTAACAGGATTTTCATCCAGGGCGGGCATTGGAAAATACCATTGGAGAGGGAATAAGCCTGACTCAGCAATTCGGACATGCCATATTCGGAATGGATATGCGGCAGATGGAAAGCGGCACTGAGTTTTTCATGCACCGTCTGCCGGATCATTTCTTCTTTTCGTCCTTTCATACCGCCGGTTTCCATGATCACCGTATGCTTCAGGGGCATCGGATGGCTGGCGGCAAAATCGAGCAGGGCAAAAGTGACGCCGATCAGGAGAGTGGGCTGTTTTTGCTGTTCCAGTTCTTTCAGCACCCGGGCCAGCTTATCGTGATCATAGAGGTAAAAGCCGCTGTGGGGATGCCGGCTTTCGAGGATCAGGTGGTCCACCATATACACCAGGGAAGAATGGCTCCGTTCCAGGTAAGAAGGCAGGAGTCCGATAATGCACCAGTCTTCCGGCCGGCCATATTCCCGCCGGAACCCGTGCAGGAAACTCTCCCGGTACAGGGCTGCCGATTTCACCAGATGCCGGCTGGGGGTTTGTCCGGTAGTACCGCTGCTTTCAAACAACAGTTCCGGCTCCCAGCTGCCCGTGGTTACGGCATGGGATTTGAAAAAAGAAATGGGTAAAAAAGGGATCTGGCTGACCAACTTTATACTATGGATATCCGTATGTAAGGCATCCACGTAGTCGCGGTAGAGGGTATTATGCCGGTATTGAAAATGAAAGGTCTGCAGCGCCAGATTCTGGAATTCCGCCGGCTGCACCCCGAAAATTTTGTGTTCAAATTCACAAATCATATCCGTAACTTGGGAAGCAGGCTTTTAAATTTGCACTATGAAGAGTCATTCTATGCAACGTCTGGTGGTTTTCATGCTGGGTCTCGTCCTGGTCGCTTCCTGCAACAAAGATAAGCTGGAGACCAAACCCTATATTAAAATAAAATCGGAAGACCCTTCTCTTGTCCTGAACGGCGGCATTTATAAACTCGAGTTTGAATACGGTGATAAAGAAGGCGATATCAGCAATACGCTTTTTGTCCAGAAGATCCGTACCAACAGCCGGAAAGTGCCCACTTTACGTGATACGTTTTCCCTCCAGATGCCCGATATCCCCAAATTCCCCCAAGGCAATCTGGAAGTGACCCTCTATTACCAGAATCACCTCATCTCAGCCGTGAACCCGCCCAATCTGGGTGGTAGTCCCCCGGTATACGAAAATGATTCCCTGATCATCCGTTTTGTGCTGCGCGATAAAGCCGGCAATACCAGCGATACCGTTTCCACCAAACCCATTGTGGTCAGCCGGAATAACTAAGATGAAAGGCCTGACTGCCGCATTCCGGGCAATTACTGATTTTTTCCTGTTCAGCAGCTGTTATACAGCCCTGGTGGCTACTGTTATGGTCACCCAGACCAGCCTGCTCCTCCTGCATGAACCCGCACCGCCTTCTCTGCTGGCCCTGGTGTTCTTTGCCACTTTAAGCAGCTATAATTTTCACTGGTACCTCAGTGTACCACCCGGACATGATTCGGACATCACCCAATGGAACCGGCTCCATCCCAACCTGCACATCCTGCTATTTGCCATAGGCACAGCAGGTGCCCTCTGGATGGGCTGGAATTACCGGGAACACTGGCTGGCCCTCTCCCCCGCCGTGATCCTGACATTTTTGTATTCGGCACCCAAGATACCCTGGGGACCTTTTTACCGGTTGAAAGAATGGGCCTATGGCAAAACCATTTACCTGGCCATGGTCTGGATGTATGTCACTTCCTTACTGCCCATCTTTCTGATGCACCGGGTACCTGAGGGCTGGCATGCCGCTTATTTTGCCGGCCGCTTCCTGCTGATCTATGCCATCTGCATCCTCTTCGACCTGCGCGACCGGGAAGCGGATATCCGGGAAGGCATTAAAAGCATGATTACGTATTTCAGCCTGCCCAATGTCCGCAAGCTCTTTTTCGCTTCCCTGCTCCTGAGCACAGTGGCCCATTGCTTCCTCTATACTAAGGGATTCAGTCTGCCGACCATTGGCTGTTTCTTAATACCCATCCTCATCACGGCCTCGGTATACCGCGCCGCGCAGCAAACCCGCTCCGATTACTATTATTACGGCTTTCTGGATGGTCTCATGATGCTTTCCGCCCTGCTCACGTTTTTCCTGCCTTTTTGACTAAATTTGAGCCTTCTAAAACAGCATTATGGCGAAAGTGGCTAAAAAGAAACCTGCAGCGAAATCCCTGCTTACTCCTGCCTCCCTGGATTTTCTCAAGACCTATATCAACAATCCTTCCCCGGTGGGCTTTGAATCCTGGGGACAGAAATATTGGCTCGAATACGTAAAACCCTATGTCGACAGCCATTTTGTGGACCCTTATGGTACTGCAGTTGGTGTACTCAATCCTGAGCATCCCTTTAAAGTGGTGATCGAAGCGCATGCCGACGAGATCAGCTGGTTTGTGAATTATGTTACGGCCGACGGACTGCTCTACCTGAAACGCAATGGCGGGGTAGATCACCAGACCGCACCAGCCTCACGGGTATGGATACATGGTAAAAAAGGACCGGTAAAAGCCGTATTCGGCTGGCCGGCTATTCATACCCGTCTGGGCTCACCCGACCAGAAAGAAGCGAATCCGCGTACCGATAACCTCTGGCTCGACTGTGGCGCCCGCAACCGCAAGGAAGTGGAGGCACTGGGTATTCATATCGGAGCAGTAGTGACGTACCAGGATGGATTCGATGAACTCGCCAATGGCAATTATATCGGTCGTGCTTTTGATAACCGTGTGGGCGGCTTCATGATCGCCGAAGTGGCCCGGTTACTGAAAGAAAACAAGAAGAAGCTGCCCTATGGCCTGTATGTAGTAAATGCCGTACAGGAAGAGATCGGCCTGCGCGGTGCGGAAATGATCGCCCGCCGCATCAAGCCCAATGTGGCCATCATTACCGATGTGACCCACGATACCACTACCCCGCTGATCAACAAGAATATTGAAGGCGATGTGCAGTGCGGCAAAGGCCCTTCGCTGAGCTATGCGCCGGCTGTACATAATAAATTACTGGCCCTGGTCGAAAAAACCGCTGCCGATAAAAAGATCCCCGTACAATGGCGGGCCCTCAGCCGCAGTACCGGTACCGATACCGATTCCTTTGCCTATGCCAATGATGGCTGTCCTTCAGTGCTCATCTCCATCCCCCTGCGCTATATGCACACCACGGTGGAAATGCTGCACCGCGATGATATCGAAGGCACGATCCGGCTCATGTATGAAACCCTGTTGACTTTATCTCCTAAAACAAACCTCAGTTATCTCTGATGCATCATCCTGTAATCCTTTATGTTGACCCCGGAAGCGGCAGTTACCTGGTACAGGTGATCATCGCCGCTGTGTTGGGTGCCTTATTCTATTTCAAGAACCTGTGGTGGCAGATCAAGGCCTTCTTCTCCCGTCCCAAAAAAGAAGACCCTCCGAAGAACGAACCCGATCATGAATAAAGCGGACCTCCATTCGGCTTCTTTCCGCGATCCCGCCGGTTTCCTGTTCCGCCAGAACGGAATCCTGTACCGGCAGGTCAATACCCTATACCAACCGCATTACGACCAGCTGTTACAATCGGGATTGGCCAATGCCTTGTTTAAAGAAGGCCTGCTGATCCCCCATGAAGAAGTGGATCTTTCTTTAGCCGCCGCACCCGGTGCCTATAAGATCCTGAAACCGCAGGAACTCCCCTTTATCAGCTATCCTTATGAATGGAGTTTCGACATGCTCCGCGACGCGGCCCTGCTCACACTTACGCTGATGCGAAAAGCCATGGAGCACAATATGATCCTCAAGGATGCCACCGCCTTCAATATCCAGTTCCATGAAGGCAAACCCCTGCTGATCGACACGCTCTCTTTTGAAAAATATGATGAAACGCAGCCCTGGGTGGCCTACCGCCAGTTCTGCGAGAACTTTTTATATCCTTTATACCTGGAACATTACCTGGGTACCGAATGCATTTCCTGGCTGCGCCAGTATATCAACGGGATCCCCGGTGCATTGACCGCGAAGCTCCTGCCCGGCCGTGCGCGCTGGAATCTCGGTGTACGGCTGCATGTGCTTTTGCAGCAATCAGTATCCAAACAACAACAGCAGGCAGCCAAACCCATCCTATTCTCCCGCGCCAAAATGCGCAACCTGCTGCAGCACCTGACCAGTATCATTGAAAACCTGAAGCCCGGTTATCCGGCTACGACCACCTGGAGCAATTATTATGAAGGCACCATACTGGGACCTGAATACCTGAAAGCGAAGGATGTTTTGATGCAGGAATTGCTGGGAACGCGCAATAAACTGCAGGTGCTTGACCTGGGCGCCAACGACGGTTATTTTTCCCTGCTGGCAGCAGCTAAAGGGAATACGGTGATCGCGGCCGACTTTGATGCCCAGTGCATCAATAACCTTTATCTCAAACTGAAAAAAGCGCCGCAGCCGGTACAGCCCCTGGTCCTCGACCTGGTGAATCCCTCTCCGGCCCTTGGCTTTGGCAATACGGAACGGGATGCATTTACCAGCCGGGTGAAACCGGATCTGGTGCTGGCCCTGGCCCTGATCCACCACCTCGTGATCGGGAAGAATATCAGTCTGCCACGGCTGGCTGCCTTTTTCGCCGGCATCGCCCCCGAACTGATCATTGAATTCGTGCCGAAATCGGATGAAAAAGTAAAAGGCATGCTGTCCGGCCGCCAGGATATATTCAGCGATTATACCCGGGAAGGTTTTGAAGCGGCATTCGCCCCTTATTTTACCATACAAGCGGTCCGCCAGGTAACTGGTACCGACCGGATCCTCTACCTGTTGAAACGAAACTAAACCCATGTACCGTTTTCTCGCCAGATACCCGCTCTACCTGATACTGTTACCGGTATTCTTTGTACTGCACGGTTTTGTGGAGAACCTGGGTTTCATTGAAATAAAAGAAGCAGTGATCCTGCTCTTTTCGTATTTCGTACTTACCGGGAGCATTGCCCTTTACTCCTATTTCTTTTTCCGGAACTGGAACCGGTCCTGCCTCATTACCACCCTCTGGATGTCGTTCTTCTTTTTCTTCGGCGCCATCCATGAGTTCATGAAAGAACATTCACCCATCCGTTTTTTCACCCGATACAGTTTCCTGCTCACGGGTGCCATTATCCTGATGATCGCCTTATTCATTTATTTCAAAAAGAGCACCAAACCTTTCCAGCGCTTCAGTATTTACCTGAATGTGCTGTTGCTGGTCTATATCGGCGTGGATGCCGGCACCTGGCTCTGGAAAAAGAACCGCAATGACGACCGGAGATTGTCGGTGTACAAATTTGCGAAGGAACAGGAATTGCCGTTCTGCGATACCTGTACCAAGCCCGATATCTTCTTCCTGCTTTTTGATGAGTACAGCAATCCCGGCTCCCTGCAGGAACAATACGGCTACCATAACCCGATCGACAGCCTGCTGACCGCCCGCGGTTTTCACTTCCAGTCGCATAGCCGATCCAATTACAATTTCACGGCCTTTTCCATGTCGTCGATCCTGAACATGACCTATATCGATGGCCTGAAAGACCCGCGTGCCGTAACTGCAGAAGACTATGCGAACTGCAATATCCTCATCCGCGATAACCGGCTGATCCGTTTCCTGGACCAGCAGGGCTACGAGATCGTCAATTATTCGGTATTCGACCTGGCGGGGAATCCGTCGATGGTGGACCAGAGTTTCCTGCCCTTAAAGACCAAACTCATCAGCGACCGTACCCTGTTCTCGCGCCTGAACAAGGATATCGGCTGGTTGCTGATGACCCGCTGGCCCTTCAATATGCTGGAGAGTAACAGCATCCGGCGTCACCGGCTCAATAATGAATTATTTGCCAAAAAGGTGAAGGAAGAAGCCGCCCGTAGATCGGCAAAGCCCCGTTTTGTATACGGCCATTTCTACATGCCCCATGCGCCATTCTTTTACAACAGTAAGAATGAGCTGAAAGATGAATCGACGATCTATAATGAGTTCGTCAATCCTAAAGCGCCTTATTACCTCGACTATATCCCGCATACCAATAAGGAACTCCTGTCGATCGTTGATACCATCCGCGCCAAAAGCCCCAATGCCGCCATCATCATCATGAGCGATCACGGATTCCGGGAAAAAGACGGGAAAAACTACCTCCAGTTCTTCCGCAACCTGAATGCGGTATATTTTCCGGATGGTGATTACCGCGGACTGTACGACAGTATCAGCGCCGTCAACCAGTTCCGGGTGATCCTGAACAAGTATTATCCGGGCAGTTTCCAAACAGTAGCGGATTCCACCGTACTGCTGATCGATAAAAAATAAGGGAAGCGTTTACTCGTATCCGGGGATCTCCTTGCAGATATAGGTCTTGCCATCCATGATCTGGATAATGGCTTGGATCATTTCCTCGCCGGAAGAGTTTTTCGTAACATATCCGTTGGCACCAGCACCCATAATGGCGTTCACGTGGGCCAGGTCCGAATGCACCGATACTCCGATGATCTTCACCTGCTGGTCGAATTCACGGATCATCCGGGTGGTATCCACCCCGTTGATCGGCTCCATGGTGATATCCATCAGTACAATATCGGGATGGTCGTTCTTGCAGACTTCGATGGCCTGCATGCCGTTTTCACAAACGGCAATGACATCGAGGCGGGGGTCTCTGCTGAGCAGGAGCTTCCAGGCTTCACGTACCAATCTATGGTCATCACAAATCGCCAGTCTGATCATTTGTTCCGGGTGTTAGGTTGTTTGTCGGTTAAGGATGTACAATAGACGTGCCACGACAATTAAAAGTTGCAAATACAATTGTTATTATGTGCAATCCTGTTGTACTACTGTAAAAATTCAGTATAATTACCTAGTGCCCTTCTTGGGAAAAAAGAGGTTTAAGCCGATCTGGTTCGTGGATTGCCTGCCCTGGAGGTAAGTACGTGCGTATCGGAACTGTAGTTTCTTTACCAAAAGGCCAATACCCAAAGAAAAGCCATTGAGGCCATTTCCGGCATTGCCAATATTGAGTTCCTTCCTGCGAAGATAGTTATACCCGGCATTGATTTCGATTTTATCTCCGATAAAGAATTGTGTACTTAGTACAATATGCCGGAACAGCCGTTCTCCAAATTTCCCAAAGCCGGTTGCTGGTGACACCCTCATGGAATCTGGGTATAAAATATCGAACTGGTGCAGGTGGTGTCCCGTCAATGTAAACTGGATCGGGGCATTCTTCAGTTTTTTGGTCGCCCCGATACGCATATCAAAAGGCAGCTCGCCATTTTCGGTGCCTTCGAATTT
>JBGAQC010000009.1:0-179056 GCA_044220945.1 Chitinophagaceae bacterium
ACGTACGATGATATTGCCGGAAATGGCAGGCTGGCCACCGTAGATCTTAACGCCAAGGCGTTTGCTCTGCGAGTCGCGGCCGTTCTTTACACTACCTTCACCTTTCTTATGTGCCATGATGAGATGGTTTTAATGTTTTTACTGAACGCAATTAAGCGATGTCTGTTACTTTGATTTGGGTATAATGCGTACGGTGACCGTGCTTTTTACGGAAACCCTTACGGCGTTTTTGCTTGTAGGCGATCACCTTGTCACCCTGAACCTGGCCCAGGATTTCGGCTTTCACTACAGCTTTCACTGCAGTACCAATGGACAGCTTGCCATCAGTATCCACGAGTAATACCTCAGCGAATTCAACTTTATCGCCGGCATTCCCGCTGATCTGGGGAACATATAAGGTCTGGTCTTTTTCGACCCTGAATTGTTGTCCGGCTACTTTGATAACTGCAAACATAATCTTCCAAAAATTAGGACGGCAAAGGTAAGGGTTTTGGACGGATAGTGAAGGGATTAGCCGGATTTTTTTTATTTCTTTTCCACGGCTGGGGGAAAAAGCCCGGGGAGGGCAAATTTAGGGGGTACCGTGCTTTAGTGCCTCAAAATCACATATTTAATTTAAAAATAGGGCCCTGTGACGGCTTTTACCCTCATTTAGCGTAGGTTTGTTGCCCTAAAGTTGGCCCTGCGGAATATGAAGATCAAGTCCCTCCTTGCCCGGCCTTTTGCCGGCTATATCTATAAAACCATCCAGCGGGAGAAGCAAACCGCGCTGGACGACCAGGACCGGATTCTCCGGGAACTCCTGAAAACCGGGAAGACCACTGAGTTCGGCCGCGACCACCGCCTGGAAGAGGTTCATACCCATGAAGCGTTCCGCCAGGCCGTACCTATCCGCGATTATGAGCAGTTCAGGCCCTATATCGACCGGATCAAAGAAGGCAAACACAATGTACTGTGGAAAGGCCGCCCGATCTATTTCGCCAAAACCTCCGGTACCACCAGCGGGGTCAAGTATATCCCGATTTCAAAGGATTCCATCTCCAACCATATTAATACGGCCCGCAATGCCCTGCTCTGCTTTATGGCCGAATCCGGTAACAGTGCCTTTGCCGATGGCAAAATGATATTCCTGTCGGGCTCGCCCGAACTCGATCGGGTGGGGGGGATTCCCACGGGCCGTCTCAGTGGTATCGTGAACCACCACGTGCCCGGTTACCTGCGCCGCAACCAGCTGCCTTCCTATGAAACCAATTGTATTGAGGAATGGGAAGCCAAGCTCGACCGGATCGTTGCTGAAACCATGCAGCAGGATATGACCCTGATCAGCGGCATTCCGCCCTGGATGCAGATGTATTTCGACCGCCTGATCGAAAAGACCGGCAAGAACGCCGCCAGCTTATTCCCCCACCTGTCAGTGATTGTACATGGTGGCGTCAATTTTGAGCCTTATAAAGCACGTCTTTTTAATACCATTGGTAAAACCCTGCCTGCCATCGAGACGTTTCCTGCATCGGAAGGTTTTATGGCATTCCAGGACAGTCAGGAAAGCGAAGGCCTGCTGCTGAATACCAACAGCGGGATCTTCTTTGAATTTATACCCGCAGCTGAAGTATTTTCCGAAAATCCCACCCGCCTCCGCCTCCATGAGGTGAAGACAGGAGAGAACTATGCACTCATCATTAATAATAATGCCGGACTCTGGGGCTATAATATCGGTGATACGGTGAAATTTGTTTCCACCGATCCTTACCGGATACAGGTGACCGGGAGGATCAAGCACTTTATTTCCGCATTCGGGGAACATGTGATCGGCGAGGAAGTGGAGTACAGTCTCATGAAAGTGGCGAAAGAACAAGGCGTCCAGATCACTGAATTTACGGTAGCCCCCGTGATTGAGCAGGGTAAGGGGAAATCCTATCACGAATGGCTGGTGGAGTTTGAACAGGAGCCTGCCGACCTGACCGCTTTCAGCCAGGCGGTAGACCAGCAGCTGCAACAAAAGAATATTTATTACCAGGACCTGATCGCCGGCAATATCCTGTTGCCGCTCAAAATACGGCCTGTACGCAAGAACGGGTTCATTGATTACATGAAATCCATTGGCAAGCTGGGTGGACAGAATAAAGTGCCCCGGCTCAGCAATGACCGCAAACTGGCCAGTGAACTCGAAAAATTCCTCCATTGATGGATGCGTAACGCAATTTCCTTATTTTTAAAAGCTATTCACTAAGCTTCATGCAAACGGCACCTACACAAAAGCGCATCGCCCTGTTCGGCTCTACCGGTTCCATCGGTACGCAGGCCCTGGATGTGATCCGGGCCAATCCGCAATTGTTTACCGCTGAAGTGCTGACAGCGCAGAGCAATGATGAACTGCTGGTGAAACAGGCGCTGGAATTCCATCCCAATATCGTTGTCATCGGCGATGAGAAGAAGTTTCAGAAAGTCAAAGCTGCTTTGTCGGCTACCAACACCAAAGTATTTGCCGGAGAGGCTGCCCTTGAAGAAGTAGCCGCTCTGGATGTCTATGATATTATGCTGGCGGCTATTGTAGGCTTCGCTGGTCTCAAGCCTACTTTGCAGGCTGTCCGTAACGGGAAGCCGGTGGGCTTGGCCAACAAGGAAACTTTAGTGGTGGCAGGTGATATCGTGATGCAGACGGCGGTGGAAAACCGTGCCCCGGTGATTCCAGTGGATTCTGAACATTCGGCTATTTTTCAGTGCCTGGTCGGTGAAACCCGTAACCGAATCGAGCGGGTGATCCTTACTGCTTCCGGTGGTCCCTTTCTGGGAAAAAAGCCCAATTTCCTGGTGAATGTGAAACGGGATCATGCCTTGCAGCATCCCAACTGGAGTATGGGAGCCAAGATCTCCATCGATTCTGCCACATTGATGAATAAAGGCCTGGAAATGATCGAGGCCAAATGGTTGTTTAACCTGAAGCCCGAGCAAGTGCATGTGGTGGTGCATCCACAAAGCATTATTCACAGCATGGTACAGTTTGAAGACGGCAGTATCAAGGCCCAGATGGGCCTGCCCGATATGAAGCTGCCGATTCAATATGCCCTGGCCTTTCCGCAACGTATCGGAAATGATTTTCCCCGCTACGATTTCCGGAAACCTTCACAGCTCACTTTTGAGGAACCGGATACCAAGACTTTCCGGAACCTGGCACTGGCAACCGATGCCCTGTTCAAAGGTGGCAATGCCCCCTGTGTACTGAATGCAGCCAATGAAATAGCCGTTTTTGCCTTCCTGCGCAACCGGGTCGGCTTTCTGGATATGACCGACCTGATCGAGCGGACCCTGAAATATGTGCCGCATATTGCCCAGCCTACTCTGGAGGAATATTTTGAGAGCGACGCAGAGGCCCGTAATTTTGCGGCCTCCCTGATCAAGCTCTGAAGCCGGGGTGCCAAACTAAAACTGCGTTGTATACGTTACTGGAAACAGACCGGTTCCGGCCGGAAAACGAAGAGAAGCTGACCGGAAATGACCTTTTTAATTGATTTATATCACACAAACATGATTGTATCAGCTATTGAATGGGGTGTAGTCGGAGTGAAAGCAGGGCAGTTGATCCTGAGTTTATCCATCCTCGTTATATTACATGAAATGGGCCACTTCCTGCCGGCCAAATGGTTCAAGTGCCGGGTGGAGAAGTTCTACCTCTTTTTCGATCCCTGGTTTTCCCTGATCAAAAAGAAGTTCGGTGAAACCGAATATGGAATCGGCTGGCTGCCACTGGGCGGTTATGTGAAGATCTCCGGTATGATCGATGAGAGCATGGACAAGGAACAGTTGAAACAACCCGCCCAGGATTGGGAATTCCGCAGCAAACCGGCCTGGCAACGCCTGATCATCATGATCGGCGGTGTTACCGTAAACCTTCTGCTCGGTTTCCTGCTCTTTGCCATGATCCTCTTTGTTTGGGGGGAAACCTACCTGCCGGCAAAAAATGTGAAGTATGGTATTTATGTGGATAGTCTGGGCCAGAAAGTGGGGCTCCGGGATGGCGACAAGATCCTGGCTGTTGGCGGAAAGCCACTCGAAAATTTTTATACGATCTCCAAAGAGATCATTTTGAATGAAGCGAAAACCATTACGGTCGACCGCAATGGACAGACGGTTGAACTCCAGGTCCCCTTTGGTACCATCAGCCAGCTCAATGCCCGCAAAGGTGATCCGCTGGCCTATCCTAAATATCCGGCCATGGTCGACTCTGTTGACCTCACCAAGGCAAAGTTCCTGGAAGGCGCCTTGCAGAAAGGAGACCAGATCATCGGGCTGAATGGCAGCCGCGTGGATTCGTATGTGGAGTTTTTTGACAAGCGCAGAAATCTCAAAAATGCGGATGTCACCCTGCAGGTCCTCAGAGGTGCAGATACCGTACAGGTTAAAGCCCATACTACAGAAAAAGGGGAGATCGGGTTCTTTGCCGTTAAAGACTCTGCGTTCCTGACCTATGTCGACAAAAAATATTCCCTGCTGGAATCCATTCCGGCAGGTGTTTCCAAAGGCTGGAATACCCTTATATCCAATATCCAGAGTTTTAAACTGCTCTTTACTTCCAAAGAAGTGAAAGCCAGTGAATCGCTGGGCAGCTTTATCAGCATCGGCAGCATGTTTGGCAGTGAGTGGGACTGGGAGCGGTTCTGGAGCATGACCGCATTATTGAGTATTGTACTGGCTTTTATGAATATCCTGCCAATTCCGGCTCTGGATGGCGGACATGTCATTTTCACCCTCTATGAAATGATCAGCGGGCGCAAACCCGGCGAAAAATTCATGGAATATGCCCAAATGGCAGGCATGATCCTGCTTCTGGGATTAATGGCATACGCTTTGGGGCTTGATTTCTGGAGATACCTGTTTAAGTAGTGCACCTCTGCTAAAGCTACGGTGCATGAAATGAAAAGCTGCAATCAGATTTTCGATATTGGCCATTGGCCATTGGTCATTGGTAATTGGTAATTGGTCATTGGTCATTGGTCATTGGTAATTGGTAATTGGTAATTGAACTGGGGGTGTATTGGTTTTGACAGCATAGTTCTTTGAAGGTGTAAGCATGTCGTGCCTTGGGTAGTGAGCACGTAAATCTGAATACTCAAACTACAAATGGCAATACTCAGTATGCCATGGCTGCCTAATCAGTGATTAAGTAGTCATTAGGGCCGCGTTGAGCCGGTTGACTTGTTACCACGCTCCGCCGCCGACTTAAAAAACAAAACAGGTTGCTGCGGCAACAGGCTGTGCCTGCCGCTTAAGACCATGCAGCTAAGGGAAGAGTTGGTTCGTCCGTCTCCTGCTTTTCCCCGACAATCAATGCCGGAATAAACATGTAGAAAGCTTTTGGAGAATGTGTTTGGACACCGGTTCGAGTCCGGTCACCTCCACAACTGAGTGTGAGTTTGAGTGTGAGTGTGGGTGTGGGTTAAGTTATGCGTAATACGTAATCCGTATTACGTATAACTCAAAGCCTGTATTTGTACAACTTCACTTCCTTCCCGAATCCCTTTTCACTTAATGTAACAAATCCCTTTCCGTCGGCTGTAAAGCTGATGGCTTCGCCCTGCGGTTCCGGATAGTAGGGGATGGATTGCGGGATCTTCTTCAGCGTTGCTGCCAGGGGCTCGCCCGGTTTGCGTGTATAACTGAATACAGCGAAATAGGTCTTCACCAGCAGGCGCTTTCCATCTGGCGACCAGCTGGCGCTGACTACGCCCCCAAAACCGATTTGTCCCAGTGAAACAGCGTTGTTCAACCCCTTGCTATACGGATAGGCAATCCGGTAGATCCGGGAGGGTTTGTCGCGTTTGGTGATGATATAGATATCTTTCGTGCCGGGATCCACCAGCAGGGCCTCCGCATCGTGGGGGCCGTCGGGGTAGACGAACCTTATTTTTTCCCAGACTTTTATTACAGTATCTGTTGCAGCAGGCTCCGGCAGCCGGTATACAGCATATTCCTGATGTTTCAGGCCGTTGTCGCCGGTCTCTGCTATGTAGAGGTCTTTGCCGGCTATAGTAATATCTTCCCAATCTCTGTTTGCTGCACCTTGCAAGGGGAGTTCGGTCCGGACTAGCCCATTGGTATCAATGAGGAGCAATGCTGCAGCATTTCCGCCATCCTGCTGTGCCCAGAAGAGGCCCGGGTTTTTCTTGCTGTAGCAGATTCCGGAGATCTCCTTGTATTGCGGCTGCAGTAGTGCTGCATTCGGAACCGTATCCGTAATGGCAGCAGTGAACAGGAGTGGCAGGAGGAGTTGCATGGGGTGAAGGTACGAAGGGAAGACAGAAGACAGAAGACAGAAGACAGGAGACAGAAGACAGAAGACAGGAAACAGAAGACAGAAGACAGAAGACAGAAAAAACTGCAAAAGTGTATTAAGCTATATATAAGCCACCCTTATTTTCTCTTATCGCTTCTGTCTACCGGCTACTGGCTACTGTACTGAACTTGCTCATTTACATCTCTGACGACCATCATTTTCAGGAAGTTTTTCCTGAAGTAGCTTTAGTCAAAATTGAATAACAATGGAAACTATAGCTGTTAAAGTGCCCCTGGCACAACTGCATTTCGACCATGAGATCTGGTTGAATGAACTGGCCTTTTACCGCGACGAACTCCGTATCCTGGATAAATACCTGCTGGAACTGGTATCCAAGAATTCGGGAGTGGACGCGCTGAAAGGCATTGAGCATTTCCAGAACCAGTTTATCCGTCAGAAAGAAGTGTTGGATGAGATCAGTCACGATATCCGTGAGCATGAGCAGCTGGTCATTAAAGCAGCAGGCTCCCTCAACCCGATCGAGGTGGAAAAGGGCCGTTTTGAAGATCATGGAGATCTCCGGGAGGCCGTTGAAACTTTTACCCGTATTTACGCAGACCTGAAGGCGGAATACCTGTCTTTTGTATCACATTGGCTTTGATCGTATAAAGAATCAGGCAACAGCTGCCTGACGGGCCAGTTCAGCCGGATCAATACCGAGATGGCTTTCCTCGTAAATGCATTCTCCGTTCCGGATCAGCAGGATCTGGGGAGATTCATGGTATACCTGGAAACTTTCGGCGATCCGGTCAGACAGTTCCCTGTACCTCAGCAGATCCAGATAATAACAAGCGATCGGCTGAGGTATTTTTTTGGGGTCCATCCGGTTCAGGGCTACAGAACTGATCGAACAGCGGGTGCTGTGCTTGAAAATCAGTTGCGGTGCCTGATAGGATTGTTCCCGGATCGTATCGAGTTGTGCCTGGGTGGTCAGTGGTATCCAGTTTTCAGCCATATGTCCGTACTTTTTATACTAACAAGGCCGTAAAGATAAGGTTGACCGGGCAGGCATAAAAAAAGGTTGCCGCTGGCAACCTGAATATCTTTGGAATACAAATCCGCTTAGCGTCTGCCGTATCCAACGAATCCTTTGGTAGCATAACATCCACCGGAATTGCCCTTCATGGTGGCGCAGGAACTTACGGTCATGATCACAGCAAGTGCCAGTAATGCGATAGTGAGTGTCTTTTTCATTTGTGGTATTTAAAAGTTTGCAATAAGCCTGATGATAGGTATAAGGGCTTTGCGATCACCAGGTGATTCAGAGGAGGCGGATCAATGCAAAATTACAGGGAAGATTTTCGGCGGGATTGGATAGGATGTAAAATAAAGCATAAAAATCCGGACTTGCAAGCAGGCCCCCCGGCCGGGGTTGTAAAACACCCCGCAAATCGGCGAATGGATAAAATTCAACCCTGTATGGCTGTTCGGTGACGGTGCATTTCCTGTACCTTTGTTGCGCTGGGCCGCCAGCCTTTAACCCGTAATCAACAATTGCACAACTGATGCTTCAACTCAACAGGCCTATTGCCTTTATCGACCTGGAAACCACCGGAATAAACCTGGGGTCTGACCGTATTGTGGAAATCGCTATCGTACGGATCGCACCCGATGGTCAAAAACAGGTGAAACGCAAGCTCATCAATCCGGAAATGCCGATCCCGGCAGGCGCCACAGAAGTGCATGGTATCTCCGACGAAATGGTGGCCTCAGCCCCCACGTTTAAGCAGGTCGCCAATGAGATCCGCCAGTTTATAGAAGGCTGCGACCTGGGGGGCTATAATTCCAACCGTTTTGATATCCCCCTGCTGGCCGAGGAATTCCTCCGTGCCGGTCAGGAATTTGATATCCGTGGCAAAAAACTGCTGGATGTCCAGCGGATCTTCCACATGATGGAGCAACGCACCCTCAGTGCTGCCTATAAATTCTATTGCAATAAGAATCTTGACGGCGCCCACAGTGCTGAAGTGGATGCCACGGCCACCTGGGAGATCCTTGAAGCCCAGCTGGAAAAATACCCGCAACTCGGCAATACCGTTGAGTCAGTGGTAAAAGCCACGGGAGAAGAAGAGATCGTCGATTTTGCCCGGCGGTTTGTGATGGAGAACGGCAAAGAAGTCTTCAATTTCGGTAAACATAAAGGCCGCCCTGTGGTGGATGTATTGAAAGCCGAGCCGCAGTATTACGACTGGATGATGAAGGGAGATTTTCCCCTGCATACCAAGCAAAAACTCACTGAAATCCTGAACCGTACGCTGTTAAAGAAAGGATAATTTGAATCCGGAAGGGTACTGAAAAAAAGCACGCTGAAAAAAATTGTATTTTCGGCGCGAAAGGAAAGGTTTTTGGAAAAAATCGTCATCATACCAACCTATAACGAAAAAGAGAATATTGCCTCCATTGTAAAGGCCGTATTCCAGCTCAACCAGGACTATCATGTACTGGTGATCGATGATGGTTCTCCCGACGGTACGGCCTCTATTGTCCGCTCCCTCCAGCAGGAATTCCCCGGACAGCTTTTCCTGGAAGAACGTACCGGCAAACTCGGTCTGGGTACCGCCTATATCCATGGCTTCCGCTGGTCGCTGAATAAGGGTTACCGTTATATCTTCGAGATGGATGCCGATTTCTCCCATAACCCCAACGACCTGGAACGCCTGTATGAAGCCTGCCGCTCGGGCAACGCCGATGTAGCCATCGGTTCCCGCTATGTAAAAGGCGGTGGAACGATCAACTGGCCCTGGGACCGGATTTTTCTTTCCCGTGGCGGTTCCCTGTATACCCGGATCATCACCTGGATCCCGGTACATGATACCACTGCCGGATTCGTATGTTATAAACGCGAAGTACTCGAGGCCATGAATCTCGATGCCATTACCTTCCTCGGCTACGCTTTTCAGATAGAAATGAAATTCGCTTCCTGGAAACTGGGTTTCCGGATCCGTGAAGTACCGATCATTTTCGAAGACCGCAAATACGGCAGTTCCAAAATGCACAAGGGTATCGTGAAAGAGGGGATCCTGGGTGTACTGCGCCTGCGCTGGAACAGCCTGTTCAAGAATTACCGCAACAAGATGAAGAATACGCAACCGGCCATTACCGAATTCAGTTCCGGTCAAGGAATCCCCCCACATGCGTAAAGCCTTTTTCCAGCTGCATATGGCCATTTTCCTGGCAGGCTTTACCGGTATCCTCGGCCGGCTGATCAGCCTGAATGAAGGCCTGTTGGTTGCCTGGCGCCTCCTGATCAGTTCGGTAACCATGTGGGTCCTCTTTTCCATTACCGGAAAACTCCAGCAGATCTCCTGGAAAGACCGCCTGAACATCTTCCTCACCGGAGGGATAGCCGCGGTTCACTGGGTCTGTTTTTTCGGCTCCATCAAGTATGCCAATATATCGGTGGCCCTGGTCTGCTTTTCTGCAATGGGCTTTTTTACGGCCCTGCTCGAACCGCTGGTGCTCCGCAAACGCCTGGTTGTAGTGGAACTGCTCCTGGGGGTATTGGTAATGGCCGGGATTTTCCTCATCTTCCATTTCGACCCGCAGTATAAGAAAGGGATACTTTTCGGGTTATTCAGTGCACTGAATGGCGCCCTCTTCCCGATCTTCAACCGGCAATTCATGCAACGCATGAATGCGCCTACCCTGATCACCTGGGAGCTCAGCGGCGGTTTTATTTTCCTGCTGCTCTTGTTGCCCGTCTACTTCCAGGGTTTTCAACCCGCTTACTGGTGGCCTACCGGCACCGACCTGTTCTGGCTCCTGGTCTTGTCCTGGCTCTGCTCCGTATGGGCCTTCCAGCTTTCCGCCAATGCTCTTAAAAAGATCTCCGCTTTCACTGTAAACCTGATGTATAATCTGGAACCGGTGTATGGGATCATTCTGGCTTTCGCTGTATATCAGGAAAACAAATACCTCGGACTGTCTTTTTATGCCGGCCTCTTCCTGATCGTACTGGCTGTTGCACTGCAGACCTGGCGCGTTTACCGCAGCAGGAGTATCCATTGACACCGTTTATCAAAAGCTTTGCACAGCATCTCGGGCGAAACCATTTTGCCCCTATCTTTAATGACCAAATTAACGCACGATGAGAAAAATCCTGTTGGCCGTATCCGGCCTGCTGTTGGGAGGCATTGCCTTTGCCCAGCAAAAACCCCTCGATCATACGGTATATGATGGCTGGAAATCGGCCGGCGAACGCCAACTCTCCAACGATGGCAAATATGCAGCCTATACCATCAATCCGCAGGAAGGCGATGGATTGCTGGTCATTAAAGGACTGGATAATAATTACGCTAAAGAAATTCCCCGGGGCTACCAACTCCGGTTTACAGAAGACAGCCGCTATCTGGTTTTCAAGATCCGGCCGGCATTCAAAGACACCCGCGAGGCCCGGATCAAGAAAAAGAAGCCGGATGATATGCCCAAAGACACGCTCGTGATCTTCCAGCTGGGTATGGATTCCCTGATCCGTATCCCCCGGGTGAAAACCTTCAAGACACCGGAAAAAGGAACCGGTGAATGGCTGGCTTATCATCTCGAAAAAGCATTGCCGGAAGCCCCCAAACCCAAAACACAACCCGATTCGCTGACCCAGCTCAATAATCTGGTGCGTATGGCCGACAGCCTGATGCGGGTAGCCGATTCCATAAAAAATAAAGCAACGGAAGCCCGGACCAAAGGCCTTACTGTGTTACAACCAGTGAAGAAAGAATCCGCCAAACCTGCAGCCAAAACAGCCGATGAGCCTGTTGAAGAAGGTACGGAGCTGGTGTTGCGGAACCTGCAGACCGGTGCCGAGAAAAGATTCCCCCTTACCAATGAATATTATTTCAGCGAATCCGGAAATGTACTGGTGGTGGAAACCAGCCGTAAGAATGGCGACAGCCTTTCCAAAGCTTCCGTGATCTGGGTGAATACGGCAAGCGCCAAAGCAGATACCGTATTCCGCCGCTTCAATGATGCCAAAAACTATGGCATCGACAAAGCCGGTACCCAACTGGCTTTTGTGGCGGAACGCGACAGCAGTACCAAAGCCTTGCAGAAATTCTACAAACTGTATTACTATAAAGCCGGACAGGACTCCGCCCTGAAGATCGCCGACCGGCAAAGTCCAGGTGTGGAAAGCGGCCTGACCGTCAGCCCCGATTATGCCAACCAGTTCAGCGAAAACGGCAGCCGTTTGTTTTTTGGACAGACTCCTGTCCGCAAACCCAAAGACACCACTCTGGTTGATTTTGAAACCGCTCGTTTGGATGTGTGGCATTTTAATGATGATTACCTGCAACCGCAACAACAGGTGCAATTGCAGCAGGAGCTCCGTCGGAGTTTCCTTTCCGTTTACAATATCAGCTCCGGCAAACTCCTGAAACTGGGAGCACCGGATGCAGGAAGTATACAACTGGTGGATCGCGGGAATGCACCCTTTGTGCTGGCCACTTCCAATAAAGGCAGCCGGATTGCCACCCAATGGCTGGGCTATGATATGGACAGGGCAATGCTGATCGATCTGGAAACCGGTGCCCGAAAAGCCGTATCCGACCCCATCCGGGGCAATCACAGTGCTTCTCCCGGCGGGAAATATATCAGCTGGTACGACTGGAAGAAAAAACAGTATTTCGCTTATAATACAACTACCGGTACAACAGCAGCCATCAGCAAAGCGATGAAACAACCGGTCTGGGATGAGGATGACGACCATCCGGATGATCCCCCGCCGCATGGTGCCATGGGCTGGACGGAAAACGACCAGCGTTTCCTGGTGTACGACAAGTACGATATCTGGGAGCTGGATCCCCAAGGTATTGCTGCTCCGCTTTGTATTACCAAAGGAACTGGACGGGCAACCAAAACCGTATACCGGTATAACCGCCTGGATCCCGAAGAACGCTTTATTAAAGCAGGCCAGGAACTGTTGTTGTATAATTTCAATGAACAAAGCAAGCAGGCCGGTTTCTCTTCCCTGATCTATGGATCAGCTGCTGCACCGCAAACCCTGGTATCCAGCCCGCACAGCTATCAGGCCATTACCAAGGCAAAGAATGGCGGGCGTTATGTGGTACAGCGCAGTAATATCCAGTCTTCCGAACTGTATCTTTCTCCCGACCTCAAACAGTTTACAAAACTCACGGATATCGCTGCCCAGCAAAAGGGCTATAACTGGCTGACGGTGGAACTGATGAAATGGAAAATGTTTGATGGAAAAGAATCCGAAGGGCTTTTATTCAAACCTGAAAATTTCGATCCGAAGAAAAAGTACCCGGTCATCCTCTATTTCTATGAGCGTGATGCCGACGGCCTCTATAATTACCGGGCCCCTGCACCCAGCGCCTCAACAGTGAATGTGCCGTATTTTGTCAGCAATGGCTACCTGATCTTTGATCCGAATATCTATTACAAGAATGGGGAACCAGGGGAAAGCGCGTATAATTCGGTCGTATCTGCAGCTAAAATGCTGGCTAAACTTCCTTATGTGGATTCCACGAAAATGGCCATACAGGGGCAAAGCTGGGGTGGTTATCAGGTGGCTTACCTGATCACCCGCACCAAAATGTTTGCCGCTGCAGGTGCCGGAGCACCTGTTGCCAATATGACCAGTGCATATGGTGGCATCCGCTGGGGCAGTGGCCTGAACCGCCAGTTCCAGTATGAACATACCCAAAGCCGTATCGGTGCCACACTCTGGGAACGCCGCGACTTGTATATCAGGAATTCACCCCTCTTTAATGCAGATAAAGTAACCACGCCGCTGCTGATGACCCATAACGATAAAGACGGGGCTGTTCCCTGGTATCAGGGGATTGAATACTTTACCGCTTTACGGCGCCTGAATAAGACCGTATGGCTGCTGCAATACAATGATGAAGACCACAACCTGGTGGAACGCCGCAACCGCAAAGACCTTTCTGTACGTCTGGGCCAGTTCTTCGACCATTTCCTGAAAGGGGCACCCATGCCGAAATGGATGCGGGAAGGTGTGCCGGCAACGGAGAAAGGGATTGAGTGGGGACTTGAATAATGTGGCAATGTGAAAATGTGGCAATGTGACGATGTGGCAATGTGACAATAAAGGAAAAGGCATTCGTATAAATTACGAATGCCTTTTCTTATTCTCTATTGACTATTGACAATTCACAACTCACCACTCACTACGAAATATATCGCACCAGACTCCGCTTGGCAATCGGCAGCAAGGTTTCTTCCACCGGGAATTTCAGCTCGGTTTCAATGGCATAGACTGCCGGATTGGGGAGTTCCTTCCGGTTCCGGATCAGGTCGATCTTGATCCATTCGTAAGTGTTTACAATACTTCGTGCGTAGCGGCTGATAAATTCGGTTTTCATAGAGCGGTATCGTTCCTGGTGTTTTTCAAAAATGCTGAGCCGGTATTGGTAGACCCGGGTTTCATGGTGGGCACCTGCACTGAGGAAGAAATAACCCTCCGTGGTTTCTATGGGCAGCAGTCCGACCGGATTGATACTGAGTTGCTGTTCCACAAATTCATAGATCTCCGTACCATTGGTAATGGTTTGCTGCATCCGTTCAGAAGAATAATGGATGATGGCTTCCAGTTCCTGCATCAGTTCATCATCTTCCACCAGCTGTTGATAGAGCACCTGCAGTTTTTCCAGTTGTATGCCACTTAAGCGCTTTGGAAACTGTTCCTGCAGGAATTTCTTGTTTTCCCGGAAGGCTACCAGATTATTATAATGGAAGATCAGGTCTGCCAGCTGGGGGTAAAGCCGGTTCTCATTGAACTGGCGGGTGATTTCCTGCAGATAGGCGAGGAGGGTGTATTTTTTCAACTCAAAATCAATGTAGCCATCTGCAAACCAGGTTTCAGAAAGTGTCTTCATAGCTGATGAGTTTAACAGGAGTATACAGTAATTTACTGCATTTGGACCAGATTCCAAAGAACAGGTTTACCTTCAGGTTGTTAAAACCAGTGTATGCGTATCTCCTTCCTTTTGCTCTTTTGCAGCTTGCTTTTCTGCTCCTGTGCAGTACAACGGTACTATATTGTACGCCATGCAGAAAAAGCCACAGCCGAACCCAATATGAGCAGTGATGTGCCATTGACTGCAGCAGGGCAGCAACGTGCAGCGCATCTTGCGGAACTCCTGAAAGATGTCAAACTGGCACAGGTCTATTCCACCAATACGCTGCGTACCCGTTCCACGGCAGCTTCGGCTGCAACGGCAGCAGGACTTTCCTTAACAATTTATGGTCCACGGCCCGATTCCTTGTTTATCCGGCAGCTTCAGGCATTGAAGGGAAATGTACTGGTGGTTGGGCACAGCAATACCGTAGATGATATTGTAAATGGATTGATGCAGCAGCAACTGATGCAGGACCTGCCCGACAGCACTTATGGCCGTCTGTATATCATTACCCGTAAAGGTGGCAGGATGAAGTTTACGGAACGTGGCTTTTAGTATTCCCTTTCCGGACTGAAGTTTTCAAGCTCCTTCGCCACGGCATTGAGGAAAGTGGCACCGAGTGCTCCATCGATGATCCGGTGATCGTAACTCATGCTGAGGTACATCATGTGGCGGATGGCAATGGAATCACCCTGTTCGGTTTCAATTACAACCGGACGTTTCTTGATAGCGCCTACCGCCATAATGGCCACCTGAGGCTGGTTGATGATCGGTGTACCCATGAGGCTGCCGAAACTGCCCACATTGGTCAGTGTAAATGTGCCTCCGGATGTATCGTCGGGCTTGAGTTTGTTGTTGCGGGCGGCATTGGCCAGGGCATTGACCTGCCTGGTGAGACCTACCAGGTTCAGCTGGTCGGCATTCTTGATCACCGGTACAATGAGGTTGCCGCTGGGCAGGGCAGTAGCCATACCGATATTAATATCTTTCTTGACAATGATCTTGTCGCCATCCACACTGCTGCTCAGCCAGGGATATTTCTTGATGCATTTCACCACAGCTTCAATAAACAGCGGCGTGAAAGTGATCTTCTCATTCTCTCGCTTTTCAAAATCCTTCTTGATCCGTTCGCGCCAGAGCACCATATTGGTGACATCAGCTTCTGTAAAACTGGTTACATGGGGACTGGTATGCTTGCTGTCGACCATGTGTTTGGCGATCATCTTGCGCATCCGGTCCATCTCTATGATCTCTACATTGCCGGAATAGGAGACCGGGGCAGCCGGGGATTCTGTTACAGGAGTCGAAGGGATATAGACAGCTTCTTTTTTATACGTCAGTGTTTCCGTACGGGATGCTCCGCCTGCTTTGCGGGTCTGCAGGTAATCGAGCATGTCTTTCTTGGTGACCCGGCCTTCAGCTCCAGTACCCGGAATGGTTTCCAGTTCGGCCATCGGAATACCTTCACTGGCGGCAATATTCAGTACCAGGGGAGAATAGAAGCGGTTGCCGGAAACAGGCTGTACAGCAGCTGTATGGACAGGAACAGCAGGAGCCTGAACAGGAGCAGCAGCAGCGGGTGCGGCAGCAGTACGAACGGGCGGAGGCGGCGGCATAGTTCCATTTGATGAAGCAGCGCCGGTTTTGATCCGGGCAATTACAGCCCCAACAGGAACCACATCATTTACATTGAACAAAACGGCTTCCAGCACGCCTTCAGCAGTTGAAGGCACTTCACTATCCACCTTGTCGGTGGCAATTTCCAGCACCGTTTCGTCCATTTTCACCTGGTCCCCGGGTTGTTTCAACCATTTGAGGATCGTGGCTTCCATGATGCTCTCACCCATTTTAGGCATGATCAGGTCAACTACTGCCATAGTGTGTACTGCTTTTTTCAGTTTAAAACCGGTGCAAAGGTAATGATTTGCGACTAACGATTGTTCAGGTATTTTCCACGATGAATTTCAGCATCAGGTTCAATGCGTTATTGGCAGTCAGCTCAATATTCCGTTGCCGGTCGAACCGGAACCGGTACTGCTGGGTCAGGATTTTTGCATTATTTCCGACGGCGATCCAGACCAGTCCCACCGGCTTTTCGGAACTGCCCCCGTCGGGACCCATAATACCCGAAACGGCCAGTGCATAATCGGTACCGAATTGCGCTAATGCACCTTTTACCATTGCGGTAACGGTGGCTTCGCTCACCGCACCTTCTGATTCCAGGGTTGTTTGCGAAACATGCAGCAAATTACTTTTTACAGCATTTGCATAGGCCACAACAGAACCGGGGTAATAGGCACTCGAGCCGGGAACGGCTGTTATGAGGTGGGCGATATAGCCGCCGGTACAGCTTTCGGCTGTACAGATGGTCTGCTTGCGGCTGCTGAGCCGGCGGCCCAGGGCTTCTGCCAGAGCGATATCTTCATCCACCACCATCACGTCTGCCACCTGTTCTTTCAGCTGGTTGAACAACCGGTCCAGTTCCTTTTCCCGGGCAGGATCGGCTGTTGTGCAGGTGAGCCGGAGTTTTACCATGCCGTAATTGGGCAGGTATGCCAGTTTAATATCTTCCGGGAGGTCAGTTTCAAAATTCTGGATCCGCTCGGCCAGAAAGGATTCACCAATACCTGCAGTGAGTAAAGTGCGGTGCTGTACCGGAACAAGCTGAAAGCGGTTGCTCAGTTCAGGGATCACCGAATCGGTCATCATGCCTTTCATTTCATGCGGCACGCCGGGCATCGATACAAATATGCAGCCGTCTTTCTCGAACCACATACCCGGTGCTGTACCCCGTCGGTTAGGAACTACAGTACAAACATCCGGTACTTCTGCCTGCTTCAGGTTACGTTCAATCATGGGACGTTTCAGGATCTTTTCAAAGATCATCGTTACATTGTCCAACGCGCCCTGGTCAATTACAAGTTTACCTCCGAAGTAGGCACAAAGCAGGGGCTTGGTGATATCATCAGCTGTAGGGCCCAGTCCACCGGTAATAAAAATCAGCGGCGACTTCATTTTCTCTTCATCCAGGGCCTTCCAGATATCCTCCCAGTTATCACCAACCGCAATCCGGCGTTGTACCCAGATGCCGGCTTTATTGAGTTCCTGGCCCATCCAGGCACTGTTGGTATCTACGGTTTGTCCGATGAGTAATTCGTCTCCGATCGTGATAATTGAGGCTTTCAGGGCAGTTGACATGTGTCAAATAATTTCTGGGCAAAGGTAAGGAAGACAGAATACAGTAGCCAGTAGTCAGTAGTCAGTAGCCAGAAGGGGGTAGGGGACTAAGTGCTGACCTGTATCAGGGTATTTGTGTAATAATTTTCTATAATTTCACGCCCATATCACCAAAGGCTTGCATATGTCTAAACAGAATTACGCCAATCATACCCGTTATATCCCGCTCTGGCATTATGTTACTTCGGGTGCGATCCTGCTTTTATTTGCCGGCAGCATTGTGAACCTGATCCGTTCTGCACGGGAGAATTTGTACTCTGCTTCACTGATCGTTCTGGTATCCCTGATACTGATGAGTATTTTCTGGTATGCCCGCTGGTTTGCATTAAGGGCGCAGGACCGTGCCATCCGGGCAGAAGAAAACCTCCGGCACTATATGCTGACGGGTAAGCCGCTGAGCCGGAACCTGCGTACCAGCCAGATCATTGCACTTCGTTTTGCTTCTGATGACGAATTTGTGGAACTGGCAGAGAAAGCTACCGAAACACAGATGCGCAGTGCGTCGATCAAGAAAGCCATCAAACACTGGCGCGCCGATCATCACCGCGTTTAATGGAACAATTATTCAAAAAACGGGCGTAGTCTGGAAGTAAACACTTCGGGCATACCCGTTTTTTCCATGGTATCTGCTGCCAGGAAATACAGCACCACTTTTCCGGTGGTCAGCAGTTTCCCCTTTTCATTATATACTTCCTGGTGGAATTCGATCCGGTGACCCTCCGGCAATTCCCTTAACTCCGTCTTTACAGTGAGGAGCTCGTCGTAATGTGCCGGACGGATGAATTTGGCATGCCACTCCACGATCGGCATAATGATGCCCATTGCTTCCAGTTCTTTATAGGTGAACCCCAGTTGCCGGATGGCTTCTGCACGTCCCACTTCAAAATACTGGGCGTAATTACCGTGGTACACCACATTCATCTGGTCGGTTTCGGCATAGCGTACGCGGAGCGTGGTTTCGGCTGAAAACATTGCAGGATATTAATTATTTAATCAGTGTATTTTATAATCAGTGCGTTATTAATGCCCCATTGCAGCATCCACACTGTACTTGCCCGGTCCAATCAGCATCAGCCCGAAAAAGACGGTCAGGTATACAACGGCCAGTTCGCTTTCGGCAAAGGGCTTGCCTTTATCGAATAGGAAAACTGCAACGGCCATGGCGGCGATCAGGGGTACCAGTGCCAGCCGGGTAAACAGGCCAAATACGATCAGGATGGAACAGAATACTTCAGCAAAAAGTACCAGCAGGAAACTCCATTGGCTGCCGATATGGAAGGGGTCGTAAAAATTGCGGACCCTTTCAGAATAGTGCATCAGTTTGGGAATGCCGTGGTCCAGAAACATGAGGGTGCCGAAACTCAGGCGGATCAAAAGGGTAGCGATGTTGAAAGAGGTGTCGTTATAACCGGTCGAAAGGAGTTTTTTCATCCGAAATGAATTTTTTCAAAGGTACAATTCCGTTTTTTATCATTTTGTATTGAAAAGAATTGTTAATACCTGCACTTATCCACAGTTGTTTGGAACGATGTTTGGATGAGAGGGAAATAAGTGGAAACTTTAACCTGATTAACCCATCCAAGGATACGGAATGAATACACTGAAGCTCTCCCTCTTCGCCCTGCTGCTCAGCAGCGCTGCACTTCAGGCCCAGCAAACCCGCTTCCTCAGTGACCCGCAGGCAGTATACCAGCAGGCCCGTGAATATTTCCAGCGGGAACAGTACAGCCTGGCTTATCCGCTGCTTAAAGACCTGGAACTGCAATTGCGGGAAACCGACCGGAGCAATAATGCCATCCAGTTCCAGCAGATCCGGTATTACAGGATCGTATGCGGACTCAAGCAGAATGAAAAAGGTGCTGCTGATGAAGCCGCAGATTTCATCAACCTCGAAGATAATGACGCCCGGGTGGAGCAGATGAGCTTTCACCTGGCAGAATATTATTTCCGCCTTGGTGATTTTTCACGGGCATTGGAGCATTACGACAATGTAACGATCGACAACCTCAGCAACCGCGAGATCGCCGATATGAAATTCCACCAGGGCTACAGTTATTTTTCGGTCCAGCGCTACGATAAAGCGCGCCCTCTCCTGGATGCGATCCGGCAGTTAAAGACCGATCCGAATTATGCCGACGCCAATTATTATTATGGATTCATATCATTTTATGACCGGAAGTACAGCGATGCACTATCCGCATTCCGGGTGGTGGAAGACCATCCGGAATATGGTAAAGTAGCTCCGTACTATGTTTCCGTGATCTATTATATCCAGGGAGATAAGCAGAAAGCCTTTGAATATGCCGAGGCAAAACTGAACCGGGGCGGGCAGACCTACGAAAAGGAAATGCAGCAACTGGTGGGGCATGGTTATTTCATGCAGCAGCAGTATGCCAAAGCCTTGCCTTTCCTCGAAAAATATGCAGCCCGTACGGAGAACAAGACCCGGGAAGATGTTTATGAACTGGCCTATTGTTACTATAAGGCAGGTAATTGGAACAAATCCATTGAAGGGTTCAAACAACTCAGTGGCAAGGAAGATTCCCTGGCCCAGCATGCCATGTACCTGCTGGGGGATGCCTATCTCAAAACAGGGCAAAAAGCCAATGCCCGCAATGCCTTCCTGTTCTGTTCCGCCAATAGCAGCAATGAAGCGCAACGGGAAGTATCCATGTTCAATTATGCCAAGCTGAGTTATGAGCTCGGTTTCCAGGACGTGGCACTCACCGAATTACAGAAATTCCTCGCGGCTTACCCCCAAAGCAGCAGTATTGATGAAGCCCGCGACCTGCTGATCCGCGTGCTTGCCAATACGAATAACTATAAGGATGCCCTGGCTTTGATGGAATCCGTAAAATCGCCTTCCGAACAGGCCCGTAAAAGCCTGCCCCGGATCCTGTATGGACGGGCCACCGAGCTGATCAACGATGGCATGCTGGTTTCCGCCAACGAATTACTGACCCGTGCTGAAGCGCATCCCGATAATTCGGCCGTATTGCCTTATGTGCTGTTCTGGAAAGGGGAGATCGCCTACCGGCTGGCTAAAACAGACGATGCCATCCGGTATTACCTCGATTACCTGAAAACACCGGTAAGCAACGGGGAAGTGAACCCGGCCAATGCCCGCTATAACCTGGGTTATTGTTACCTGAAGAAGGAAAATTACAAACAGGCGCAGGGCTTTTTTGAGCCATTGGGAGCCAACCCGAAGCTGGGTTCGGCCGCTTTTGAACAGGATGCCTGGGTACGTACTGCAGACTGTTACTATATGTCGCGCGATTATAAGAAAGCCCGGTCGATGTACGATAAAGTGCTCGACTTTTCCTGGCCCGCCAGCGATTACGCCACATTCCAGAATGCAATGATCGCCGGCATTGGCAGCAGCAAAGAAAAAATCAACCTGCTCAGTTCCATCAGCCGCAAATTCCCCACCAGCAGCCTCATTCCGGATGCCAATATGGAAATTGCCGGGAGTTACCTGTCGAACGAGCAGTACCGTGAAGCCATCCCTTACCTGAAAAACGTGATCAGCGATCCCGGAAGTTCCCTGAAGCCCAAGGCTTACCTGCGACTGGGAATCGCTTATTACAATCTCGATAATAATACAGAAGCCCTGAAGCAATATGCCAGCCTGTTGCAGCAGTATCCCAATGCGCCGGAAGCTGAGGAAGCACTGGATAATGCAAAAGTGATTTATGTGGAAGAGGGAAGGAGTGCCGAGTATGTTAGTTTTGCCCGCAGCATGGGTAAGGATATTTCTGTAAGTCAGGAAGAGCAACTGGCTTATCAGGAGGCCGAAGTACAATTCAATAATGGCAATTTCCCCGCGGCTGCCAAAAAATTTGAAGACTACCTGGATCGTTTTCCGGAAGGCAAGCATTCGCTGGAAGCGTTGTATTACAAAAGCGAGATCTATTTCAACCAGAAAGACTGGGCCAAAGCAGCCAGTGGCTACGAAAAACTGGCCGACCGGGTACCCAATAAATTCGGCGAAAAATCATTGCTCAATGCAGCCCGGCTCAATTTCTTTGATCTGAAGAATTATGAAAAGGCGGAACGCTATTTCGGCAAGCTGAAAGAATTTGCCAATTCGCAGGAGAATAAACTGGAAGCCATGCGTGGCCTGCTACGCAGCCAGTTCCAGCTACAGAAATGGACAGAAGCAGCGGAAAATGCCAAGGAATTGCTGAACCAGAAAGGAATTGGTACGGATGATAAAGTGCTGGCCAACCTGGCAGTAGCCCGGTCTTACCAGCAGGCCGGACAATATGCCGATGCCATCACCAGCTACCGCAATGTTGCCGCACTCAGTAAAGCGGCCTATGGAGCAGAAGCCCGTTACCAGATCGCCAGCTGTTTCTTTATTCAGAACCGCTATGGCGATGCGGAAAAAGCGGCTTTTGAAGTGATCAATAAGTCGGGGTCCTATGAAGAATGGGTGATCCGCGCCTACCTGCTGCTGGGCGATATCTACTACAAACAGAAAGATTACTTCAATGCCAAAGCTACGTACCAGAGTGTGGTGGAAAATGCGAAGATCGAATCCCTCCGCAGGGAAGCAGAGGAGAAGCTGGAACGGGTGAAGGCGGAGGAGGGGAAGTGAGAAGGGAAAAGAAAGAAGAAAGAAGAAAGAAGAGAGAAGGAATACGGTAATGGTTTAATTGAAATCAATTGAAACGAATATGAGTCCTTTACATAAATATATTTTAGTGCTGGCTGGTTTTGGACTGGTGATGCATGTCCAGGCGCAGGATACCACCAAGAAGAAGAGTATTGACATTACCTCGACATTCAAGCCGGTGTTGCGGGAGGCCTCCAAGATCAATTTCAACGCGGCTCCGCCGGTGGCAGATACCTCACGCACAGCGTTGAATTATTCTATTCCATCACAAAACCTGTTTTTTGCCTATCAGCCAGCTGAACTGAAGCCCGTAGCACTTACCATTGACAGTATTGTTGCCTGGGAATACAGCAATTTTATCAAAGTAGGTATCGGCAATGTGCATCAGCCCTTTATCAAGGCCGGATTCAGTTTTGGGGATGGCAAGAGCACATTCTTCAATCTGTTTGCCGATCATTACACCTCCAAGGGCAGCCTCGACTTTCAGAAGAACAGTCTCACCAAGGCAGGGGTGTCTGCAACCTATATCACGCCCAAACACCTGGAATGGAACGGCCGTATCGGATTCAGCAGTGATGATTATTTCCTTTATGGTTACCAACCTTCCACGCTGAGTTTTACGAAAGACCAGCTCAGGCAGCGTTTCCAGACCGTTGAGGCCAAGGCACATTTCCGGAATACAGTGCCCACTTCGTACGGGTTAACCTATCACCCTTCTTTGCGCGTCAGTGTATTCAGTGATAATCATGAACCCAAGGGTTCGGAAGCCAATACCGTACTGGATCTGCCCCTGCAAAAGACCTTCGGCAGTATGTTTGCCTTCAATCTGGGGGTGACGGCAGATCTTACCCGCTATAGCTTTACTATATTCAACAACAAGCAGACACAGCAGAATAACCTCTTTTATATTTCACCCACCATTTTGCTGAAAACACCGAATGTATATATCCATGGCGGCCTGCGGCCCTCCTGGGATAACAAGACCTTTACCATGCTGCCCAATGTGATGGCAGACATTACGACCAACGACCAGCGCTTCACTTTCCAGCTGGGTTGGATCGGTTATTATAACAAAGGCAGTTACCAGCGTTTTGCCTCCATTAACCCCTGGCTGGCGCAGCCCGATTCATTGCGCAATACCCGGATCCAGGAACGCTATGCCGGATTTAAAGGATCAATCGACAAGCACTTCTCGTATTCAGCCAAGATCGGTTACCAGATCTACCGCAATATGCCCTTATTCGTTAATGATAACGGAGACGGTAAGACCTTCCTGATCCGTTACGAACCCCGGATGGAAGCCCTGCAGCTGCACAGTGAAGTGGAATACATACAGGGAGAACGGTTTACGGCTTCAGCTGGTGTAAACCTCATGCAGTTCACCAAACTGCAGCAGGAATCCAAGGCCTGGGGAATGATCCCGCTCGAGTTCAATGCCGGATTGCGCTGGCAGTTGCTGAAAGACCTCTGGCTGCGTACCGACCTGTGGACCTGGAGCCCTGCCCAGTTCCGCCGGGCCAATGGCGATCATTTCAAAGGCGAGGGCGGTTTTGACCTGAATACCGGTGCTGAATTCCGGATCACCGATCATTTCAACCTCTGGCTCCAGCTGAACAATATCCTGAATAACAAATACCAGCGCTGGAACCAATACCAGAATTTCGGATTTAATATCCTGGGGGGTATTACTTATTCCTTCGGACAAAAAGCAGGCGCAAACTGAACCTGTTGATATCCTGATTTTTTTATTCAGCCGGAATACTGTTGTTTCGCAACACAGGAATTATGACAGCATCCCTTTACAGTTACCTCATCCGGCAGCACCAGTTGCCGATCCCGGGATTGGGCACCCTGCTGATCGAGCGGAGGCCTGCCCAAACCGATTTTGTCAATAAACAGATCCTGCCCCCAACTTATCAATACCGGTTTGACCAGTATTTCGATGCACCGGATAAAGATTTTTTCAGCTACCTGGCCACCAGCAATAAAGTAACCGATATTGAGGCCATCCGCTGGTTTAACGAGTGGGCCTATAACCTGCGGAACCAGTTGAAGACCAATCAGCCGGTTGAGATCAGCGGCATTGGCGAATTGAGTAAAGATGCTTCCGGTGAAATCCGTTTTTTGCCCCGGTATACTTTCGAACACCTGCTCCAACCGGTTCCGGCCGAGCGGGTGGTAAACCCTAATGCGGTTCATACCGTTAAAATGGGTGATAAAGAATTGCAAAGCGATGCAGCCGCTGCCTGGCTCCTGGAGCAACAGGATGCCGGCGACCGTAACTGGATCCGTTATGCCCTGCTATTACTGGCCGCCGGCGCTCTGGCACTGGCCTGGCATTTCTACCAGAACGGAACCGCCATGTCAGCTACCGGATTGCAGCAATTGATCCGCTGATTACTGAATCTCCCTTTTCTTTCTTTTCTTTGCTGCTCCTTATGGCAGCTCCCCATACGATTCATTATTCGTCCTGTCCGCTATGCGGAAGTTCAGCAATCGCTTTTCTGTTCAGTACAGCCGATTTTACGGTGAGCAGGCAGTCTTTTGAGGTCTGGCGTTGTCAGGATTGTACTGCAGCATTTACCCAGGATGTTCCGGATGCAGCTGCCATCGGTCCCTATTATAAAGCGGATTCCTATATTTCCCATACCGATACCCGCAAAGGGCTGATCAACCGGCTTTACCACTGGGTACGGAATATTACCCTGGTTCAGAAGGGTAAACTGGTTTGCCGTACAGCGGGTAAAAAAACGGGCAGCCTGCTCGATATCGGCGCCGGAACGGGGGCTTTTGCCGCTCATATGAAAAGCCGGGGTTGGGAAGTGACTGCCCTGGAACCGGATCCGGAAACCCGCGCAAAAGCAAAAGAGCTGCATCAGCTGGAATTGAAGGATACTGCAGCTTTATATGCATTACCCGATGGAGGATTTGATGTGATCACCCTCTGGCATGTGCTCGAGCATGTGCATGATCTCCAGGGTTATCTCGCGAAAATTCAGCAGCTGCTACGGCCCGGTGGCATAGTAGTGATTGCTGTTCCCAATTATACCAGTCTGGATGCGCGGTATTACGGGGCATACTGGGCAGCCTGGGATCTTCCCCGGCACCTGTATCATTTTTCCCCTGCAGCCATGAAACAGCTGGTTTCAGCCATGGGATTGCAGTTTATCGGGCTACGTCCCATGTGGTTCGACAGTTTTTATGTGAGCCTGCTGAGCGGGCAGTATAAAACCGGACGGCAGCAAATACTGGCCGGAGCCTGGACCGGATTGCGGTCTAACATTAATGCATTAAAGAACAAAGGAACCTGCAGTTCGGTGATCTACCTGTTCCGCAAGTAGGAGTTTACTGCAGCTTTATTTCGTAATAGGAAGGCCAGTTTTTTCCGGTAACCACCAGATTGCCGGTGGCCGGATTGAACGCGATGCCGTTCAGGAAATGGGTATCAGGGTATTTGCTTTCCACATCATTGACGACTGCACTGAAATCAATCCTGCCAGTCACTTTTCCGCTTTTCGGATCGATCCGGAGTATATAAGGGGTTTCCCAGCGGTTGGCGTAGATCACTCCGTTTACATATTCCAGTTCATTGATATTGCTGATCGGTCCGGTATGGTCGGTCACCGTTACCGTATACTTGATCTGGAAGTTTTCGGGATTGATAAAGTAGAGGTTGCTGGTGCCATCACTCATGATCAGCTGGGAACTGTCGTGTGTCAGTCCCCAACCCTCACGGGTAGGTAAGGTAAATGAGCCTTTGGGCTGAAAGGTCTTGCTGTCATATTTAAATCCCACACCACTCTGCCAGGTCAGCTGGTACAGGGTGTTCCTGAATACTGTGATCCCTTCGCCGAAATACTTTTTAGCGTCCAGCCGGATCTTTGTGTCGATTTTTCCGGTGGACAGATTAGCGATACCCGCTGCCGAGGGGTAGGGGCTTTCTGCGGCATTACCGCCTGAACTTTCCAGCAATTTTCCGTCATGAAATTCGAGCCCTTCAGTAAAGTAGGAAGGATCGTGCGGGTAGGTTTTTACAATACTGTAAGCGATCAACGGGGCTTCGGCTTCTCTGGAGGGCGGGGGGCCTGCAGGATCAGCCGTGGCTGGTTCAGGATTATTACAAGCATACACACCGGAGACCAGGAGCACAAGTACCATTGATCGGAAGGAAAACCGGGGCTGGAGTATCATGGAAAAATCGCAGTTTTATCAAAGATAGTCATTTGACTTACAAGGGAATAGAAAAGCCAGTCAATATTTTGTGAAGGATTTTGAATTCCCGGTTTTTTTTTATTTTTTTACATCAGCTTATAGCCTGATTACCACACCGCTTATCTTGATCTTACCTCGTGGCTCGGTTAAAAGTACACCGTTGATCCTCCCATCGAAAAATTTTCATTTCTCTTTTTGTTGAAATGACGAATCCAATCCCGTCTGAATCCTTATTTGCGTATCTGTAACGCAAGAGTCCATTAGCCTGCGCCGCACCAGTAATTCCAAAACCTGTTGAAAGCATTCGCAATGCCTATGTAACCGCCACAAAAGAAAGCAGTTACAATGAGATTTTGTTTTACCGTATTTGCCGCATTATTGCTCACCATAAGTGCCGTTCAGGCGCAGCAATCCTGTACCTCACAGGAATACCTGCAATTGGAACTGCAACGTAATCCTTCACTCCAGGCTGCCATCACGCAGGCAGAACAACTGCGGAATCAGCAGCTATTCCATCAGGAAACCATCTCCGGTACACCCGATAATACAGCCAACGCACTTCCCGTTATCCGGATTCCGGTTGTGATCCATGTACTTTATAATAAGACAGAGCAGAATATTTCAGAAGCGCAGATCCGTTCCCAACTGGATGTACTGAATACGGAATTCCGTAAAAAACATGCCGATACCTCGCGTATTCCTGAAGCCTTCCGGTCCTTTGCTGCAGATACTTATTTTGAATTTGTACTGGCCACTGTAAATCCAAAGGGATATGCCACCAGCGGTATCGTCCGTAAAGCCACAGGCACCTATTCATTCGGTCTGGACGATAAGATGAAATTCACGAACAGCGGCGGTGACGATGCCTGGGATGCCAAACGTTACCTGAATATCTGGGTGGTGAACCTGTCATCCGGTATGATCGGGTATTCCAGTCCTCTGGGTGGCCCCGCTGAAAAAGATGGGGTAGTCATTTCATATACAGCTTTCGGAACTACAGGTAAGCTGATGGCTCCGTATACAAAAGGGCGTACGTTGGTACATGAAATTGGTCACTGGATGGGACTTCGTCATATCTGGGGCGATCAATACTGCGGCAACGATGGAGTGGATGACACCCCTCAGCAATCACAGCCCACAAGAGGCTGCCCTTCGGCTCCCGTTTACTCCAATTGCAATGGCAGCAGCACTGCTGTCATGTACAATAATTACATGGATCTTACTAATGATGAATGCCTGAATATGTTCACTTACGGACAGCGTGACCTGATGCGGGCCAGCTTTCTGGAAGGGGCCAGCCATTTCTCACTGGTACATTCTGACGGTGCAACTGCTGTACCTATCCCGGAACCCATTCCGGTATCGGAAGTTCAGGTCACGGTGCGTGCATATCCGAACCCGGCCCGTTCTCAGGTTTCCATCGACATCAGCGCCATTGATGGGCTGGCAGGCAAATCTGTTATTATAATGAATCAGATGGGCCAGCAGGTTAAACAACTGCGCCTCACCGGGATGATCACCACGGTTAATGTAAGCGATCTTGCCGCAGGAATGTATTTCCTGAAAGTGGATGGAGTGAAACAGCCGGTGAAGGTGGTGAAGCAGTAGACAGAAGACAGAAGTCAGAAGTCAGAAGACCAGTAGCCGATAGCCAGTAGCCGGTAGCCAGTAGACAGTAGCCAGAATAAAGAAGCCAGAGCCGTTAAGCCAGTAAGACAGAATCAGAATAAACATCGAAGCCAGTAGTAAGAAGTAAAATTCAAACTACTGGCTTCTGTATTTCTACTAACTACTAACTACTAACTACTAACTACTGACTACTGGCTACCGGCTACTGACTACTTACAGATGGATCGCTTCGCCATACGCCACTTCAATCGCATCTTTCACACTCTCACTGATGGTGGGGTGGGGGTGGATGCTGTTGAGTACCTCATGGTAGGTGGTTTCCAGCTTGCGGGCGGTAACAGTCTGTGCAATGATTTCAGTTACGTTGTACCCGATCATGTGAGTGCCCAGCCATTCGCCGTATTTGGCATCGAAGATCACTTTCACGAAACCTTCGGTATGCCCTGCAGCAGACGCTTTTCCGGATGCACTCAGCGGGAACTTGCCCACTTTGATCTCATAACCGGCATCTTTGGCTTGTTTTTCAGTGAGGCCAACTGAAGCGATTTCCGGTGTGCAATAGGTACATCCCGGTACATTGCCATAATCCAGAGCTTCGGGCTGGTGATTGTATTTTTTCTCGTTGTAGCCGATATTTTCAACACAAATGATCGCTTCCTTGCTGGCAACATGCGCCAGGGCCTGACCCGGGGCCACATCGCCTATGGCGTAAACACCGGCAATATTGGTCTGGTAGTATTTGTCTACGGCAATGCGTCCTTTTTCTGTTTTAACACCGGTTTCTTCCAGGCCGATTCCCTCGATATTGGCGGCAACACCTACTGCGCTGAGCAGGATATCGGCCTCAAGTACCACTTCACCGGAAGCGGTTTTTACCTTGGCTTTTACGCCTGCACCACTGGTATCTACTGAAGTCACTTCCGCATTGGTCATGATCTCGATACCATTCTTCTTATAGCTTTTTTCCAGTTCCTTGGAGATATCCTCATCTTCCACCGGCACAATACGGGGCATGAATTCCACAATAGTCACTTTGGTGCCCATGCTGTTATAGAAATAAGCGAACTCCACACCAATCGCACCGCTGCCTACCACGATCATGCTCTTGGGTTGCTGGGGCAGTACCATGGCTTCGCGGTAGCCGATGATCTTCTTGCCGTCTACAGGCATGCTGGGCAGCTGACGGCTGCGGGCACCGGTAGCCAGGATAATATGTTTACCTTCCACCAGTTGCTTGGTGCCATCGGCCTTGGTTACTTCGAGCTGGCCTTTTCCCTTGAGTTTGCCGAAGCCCATGATCACGTCGATCTTGTTCTTCTTCATCAGGAACTGTACGCCCTTGCTCATTTTATCGGCAACACCCCGGCTGCGTTTTACTACAGCATCGAACTGGTGCGTGCCGCTGGCGTCAATGCCGAAATCTTTGGCATGTTTAATATATTCATATACCTGGGCGCTTTTCAACAGGGCTTTAGTGGGAATACAACCCCAATTCAGACAAACACCACCGAGACTTTCCTTTTCAATAACGGCTGTTTTGAAACCCAGCTGTGCAGCACGGATCGCGGCTACATAACCACCGGGACCACTGCCCAGAACAACAACATCGTAGGCCATAAAGATTGTAGATTTAAATGATTAGGCTTAGTTGACAAAGCTGCGAAGCTACTTCAACCGCGGGAATCCGCCAAACGGCCCATTTTAGCCTGTTTCAGAGCGGGTTACAAATTGCTTTATTACAACATGTGAGGGATCAGCGGATAATCAGGACAGAACCCGTAACCAGGGGTTCCCGCGGGTTCTTCAGGTCTATCACATAATAGTACATGCCCACAGGAACCGGATTCCCGTTTACCCGGCCATCCCAGGGTTTCGCATATCCTTTGCTGGTATAGATCGGTTTTCCATACCGGTTGTAAATGGTGGTGACCGATTCGGGAAAAAACTCCAGGGGTTCGATGATCCAGGTATCATTGATGCCATCGCCATTGGGGGAGAAGGCATTGGGAATTTCCAGTTTTTCGTAAACCCGGACAAATACATTATCCGTAGCTTCTCCGCAGCCATGGGTGGATACCACGTGAAGGGTATAGGTTTGACTCTGCGGCGGATTCACTTTTGTGCGAAGGGCATTGGGGTTATCCATAGTGGCTGGAGGAGTCCAGAACCAGGTTACATCAGTACCCTTGGCATTCCCGTTGATGACGGCGGGATAACCGATCCGGGTTTTCTGGTCAGGACCTGCATCGGCCTGGGGCTTTTTCCAGACATTCACCCGTACGGAAGCGGTGTCAAAACAGCCATACTGGTTAAAGATCACGAGTTTGTATACCGTGGTTTCCGTGGGAGATGCCACCGGATTGGGGATCGTATCATTGTTCAGACCTTTGGCAGGGGCCCAGGAATAGCGCGTACCACCACTGCCTGTGATGGTGGTGGAGCTGCCTTCGCAGATAGAAACCGGCGGACTCACGGCAACATTGGCAGCAGGGTACACAATGAGATTGGTGGAATCATAATCCACACACCCGTTGTAATCGGTCACTTTAACGGTATACCAACCCGTGTTTTCAAACTGTACCCGTTCAATTCGGGGGTCCTGCACATCTGAACGGAAGCCGTTGGGCCCGGTCCACGAATAGAAGGATCCGCCAGCAGCAAACAGTCCGATCGGTTTGCCATAGCAACCAAAAACATAGTTGGTCACCTGGGCATCGGGTTGGGTAATGGCGAGTGTGATGGTATTTGAGGCCAGGCGGCAGCTGATGGAATTGATATTAGGCCCATCAGCCATCAGCATCCTGTAAAAGTATTGTCCTTTTGGCCCGGGAGGGCGCAGGTAAGTATTATTGTTTGCTCCGGGTATATTGGTCCAGGTAACCCCATTACTGCTTTCCTGCCACTGAAAGGAGGGGTTGGCATAAACGCCGGGTGTGTAATTGCATTTCAACAGGTAGCTCTTCCGGTCGCTTTCACAGCCAAACACAAAGCTGGTGTCTGTATTGTCGACTGTGGCATCAATTTTAGGGCCACAGGGACGAAATGTGATATCATCCAATGCAAAATCGTTGCCATTGCCGCCCGGCGCATTATTGCTCAGACGGATCACCACATCGGTAATACCCGGCGGTGTGATGAAATAAGCCCCGTATTGTTTCCAAAGTGCGGGATCTTCAGAGGCTATATTTCCTGAGTTTACTGTTGTGAGTACCAGACCGGTAAGGGATTCCACTTTGAAAGTGAGATTGGGCATAATACCGACACTGCTGGGTTTCAGCACATTTTTCACCCAGGCCGCAAATTCATAGTTGGTATTGGCACAAAGTCCACGGATCGTATCCACATAAAAATCACCGGCTGTCAGAGAGGCATTGATGAGCATGTATTTTCCGCTGGCATCATTAGGCGTATGGTCACCGGAAACGGTATGCCATGCAGAATTGAAACAGCCAAAACTCAGATCGGTGATCGTATAGGATCCGTCGTTCGGGCAGGTATTGGGCACAAACGTATAGCTCGTTACACCGGGAGGAAGCGGTTGGCCCGGGCCTGATCCGCTACCAAACGTAATATTCACGACCGGATCACCGAGGCTACCGGTACAGAGCTGGGCTGCTGCCGGGCGGGTAAGGTTCGCAAGCAATAAAAGGATCAGGTAATGAAATTTCATTATATAAAATGCGGCTAACGCCAAATGTAATCAATAACAGCTTCCCCGGCGGTTTTGGTGCAGTGTTTCCTCTAAAACAATATACAGGTCCCAAACGCTGCATTACTCCACACACCATACGCAGAACCGTTCTGCCGGGTTGGGCTTGGGTATTAACGGATTCTTGGCGCTTCCATCGACAAATACCGTTATTTTTGCGGCCAATTGCCCGGTATTCTTTTGCGCAAGATTCATTCCATATTTTTCCTCTTCTTACTGGCTGTCATGGCCTTACCCCTGCTTTCCCGTTCCCAGAACCCGGGGATGCGCCGCCTTACCGGAGGGATGGGTAATTTTGGCCGTGGCGGAGGTATGGGAGCGGGAGGCAAAGCCGACAGTTTGCAGCACCGGACAGGTCTGGAAGATTCCATTACGATCCGTTTCCGGTATCTGGATACCAGCCGCTTTTCCGGCTTTGATTCTACTGTGCAGGACTTTACCCTGCGGTTTCCCCTGCGCTGGCATGAAGTCAGCCTGGGGAATTATGGCAATGCCGTTGAAAACCGCTACTTCAGTCCACTTTACAAGGCCGGCTGGGATCCCGGGTTTCATGCCTACGACCGGTATGCTTTTACTGTAGCTGAGACCCGGTTTTACAACACTACCCGTCCATATACAGAGTTGGGTTATATGCTGGGTAGCCAGGCCGAACAATGGATCCAGTTTATTCATACCCAGAATATCAATTCACACTGGAATGCTTCCCTGAATTACCGGATGATCAACTCACCCGGCACCTTCCAGAACCAGAATACCAGCCACAATAATTACCGCTTCACTTCCTGGTACCAGTCAAAGAATAAGCGGTACCAGAATTTCTTTGTCCTGATCGGGAATAAACTGGCCAGCGGGGAAAATGGCGGTATTAAAGACAATGGGAATTATCTGGATAGTACCACCTACCTGACGAACCGCTTTATCATTCCAACCAAGATCGGCGGCAATCAGGTCGGTAACAGGAACCTCTTCAGTACTAATATCAGTACCGGGAATTTTTATACAACAGCCAACTACCTGATGCGGCAGCAGTATGATATCGGACAAAAGGATTCCCTGGTGATCAATGATACTACTGTAGTACCCTTGTTTTATCCGCGCCTGCGCCTCGAGCATACGATCAGCTACAATACCTACAATTACCGGTTTAAAGACCAGAACGCCGACAGTACATATTATAAGGATGAATATGGCCTGGATGTGCCACCCGCTATTGGCAAAGTTTTCCGGCGTGATCTCTGGAAAGAACTCTTCAATGATTTCTCCCTGTATACTTTTCCGGATGCCAAAAATGCACAGCAGTTCCTCAAACTCGGAGCCTCTTACCAGGCACTTAAAGCGGATTTTGATACGGGCAATATCATTAAGCGCTATAACAACCTCTGGGTTCACGGGGAATACAGGAACCGGACCCGGAATAAGAAATGGGAACTGGAAGCCTATGGCGAGTTTTATCTCAGCGGACTGAACTCGGCCGATTACAAAGCCTTTGCCAGTCTGCAACGCTATACGTCCAATGGTGCATCCGTTACCATCGGCATGGAAAACGTGAACCGCCGCCCGTCTTTTGTATTCAACAGCGACAGCCATTTCTATCTGGACCAGGCCAAAGACCTTAATAAGGAAAACAGTACCCGGATCTTTGCCAGCTGGTCGGACAAGAAGACCATTCTCACTGCCCAGTATCAGCTGCTGAGCAACTATACCTATTTCAAGGAGTACTATAAAGTGGCTCAGGAAGGGTCCCTGTTTACCCTGCTGCAGTTGAATGCATTTCACCAGTTCCGCATTGGCCATAAAGGGTGGCATTGGCGCAGCTGGTTACTTGTGCAGCAAAAAACAGGATCGGCCGACCTGAATGTACCGCTGATCAGTACCCGAAACCAGGTGGCTTACGACGGTACACTTGGTTTCAAGAATCTCCGGATCAGTTTCGGTGGAGAATTGCGGTATTTTACGCCTTATAAAGCGAACGGGTACAGTCCGGTTACCGGCCAGTTCTATTTCCAGGATAAGCAAACCATCCGTATGCGGATGCCGGAACTGTCTGCCTATGTCCATTTCAGGATCCGCAGTTTTGTGGCCTATGTAAGGGGAGAAAACCTGAATGCCCTGAATCCATCCACCGGAAGTTTCACCCGGAATAATGTGCTGCTGCCCGATTACCCTTCTCCCGGTTTACAGATCCGGGTCGGTATATTCTGGGCTTTTGTGAACTGAGTGCCTGATTCTCATCAGGTTACTGTTAAATTCCGTTAACGCTTTTTGGTTTTCTGAAAATGCTGCTACCTTTGCAGTAGCAATGAAAAAGAGCTGGGTAGCCATATTAGCCTTTTTGTATATCACCCTTTCCAGCGGGATCGTGGTGAACCTGCATTATTGCATGGGGGATCTGGCTACCGTGGAACTGGGTCTTTCTCATGACGACACCTGCGGCAAATGCGGCATGAAAGACCGGAAAGGCTGCTGTGAAACCGAATACCAGGTAGTTAAAGTACAGGATGCCCACCAGGCAGCCAAAGACGTCCAGCTCGGATTTTTTGCCCTTCCCGCTACTGTTGCTGTACCTGCAGAACCGGCCATTGCCGTTGAAGCTGTTCAGGCTGCGGCCTACGCATCTTATACTCCCCCGGATAGTGGCGGTAACGACCTGTATATCGCCATACGCGTTTTCAGGATTTAAGGCATACTATGTTTTAGCAGGCAGTTTACTGCTGCCCTTTACCAGCATCGTATGTGTTTAAATCAAAAAATTAGTTTATGAAAACGAATATCTTATTAGTAACTGTTCTTTCATTCTTTATTCCAGTATTAGTAAACGCGCAAAGTTCCACCACTGTTAAAGTTTGGGGTAACTGCGGCATGTGCAAGAAAACCATCGAAACCGCTGCCAAAAAAGGCGGTGCCCTTACAGCTGAATGGAATAAAGACACCAAAATGCTCACTTTCACCACCAGCGGCCAGTCTGCCAACACGGATGTACAGAAAGCTGTTGCCGCTGCCGGTTATGATACCCAGGATTTTTCCGGTGACAATGCCGCTTATGAAAAGCTGCCCGGATGCTGCCATTACGAGCGCAAGGCAGTAAAGGCAGAGAAAGCTACGGCGAAACATGAATCCTGTGGTAAGGAAGGCTGCACTGATTGTAAAGATCATGCCGCCAAGATGGATTGCTGCAAGAATGGCAAATGCGAAGGCAAGACTGCCTGCACCGACAAAGCCGCCTGCAAGGAAAAAGGCTGTGAAGGCAAAGACTGCTGCAAATCCTGATCCTCAACAAACCGGAAATCATGAAAAAAATATACGGGTTGATCCTCCTCATCGGGGGATTAACCCTCTTTCAACATGCTGTTGCGCAGGTACCGCCTCCGCAAAAGGATACCACTGTACAGTTTTTTATCAATGGCCTTTGCGACATGTGCAAGGAACGGCTGGAAAAAGTGTACCAGCGCAAAGGTATCGTAACTGCAACATGGAATCCCACCGACAGGATCGTTCATATCACCTATGATCCTTCTGTAATCAGTTACCTGAAACTCCATCAATGGGCAGCCGATGCCGGCCATGACACCGAACTGAAAAAAGCACGTACTGCAGCGTATAATAGTTTGCCGGAATGTTGCCGATACCGCGACAGCAACAATGTGCATGTGGAACAGTTGCGTGATGCATTAACACAAGCTGCCACAGTTGATTCAGGCAAGGATGCCAGTCCAAACCAGGTCAGGGGTATTGTGCTCAGTGAAGACCGCAAGGGAAATTTTAGTCCACTCTCCGGCGCTACTGTCACCTGGCTGGGAACTGTGGGTGGAGCTGTGTCCGATGTGAATGGCATTTTCCGCATCCCGCTTCCAGAGGGTCCACACCAATTGATCGTGAGTTATGCCGGCCTGCGTCCGGATACCGTTGAAGTGAGCGGCACCAGCGATCTCAAAATCGTGTTATCGAACGGCACCCAGCTGAAAGCGGTGGAAGTGACTGCCCGGCAACGTTCCGTACTGGTCAGTTCACTGACTACTGTTCGGACGCAGATCATGACGGAGCGGGAACTCTTCAAGGCAGCCTGCTGTAACCTCAGTGAAAGTTTCGAGACCAATCCTTCTGTGGATGTTGCCTATAATGATGCCATTACCGGGTCCAAACAGATCCAGTTATTGGGACTGAGCGGCAATTATTCCATGCTGAGTGTGGAGAATATGCCGGGACCGCGCGGACTGGCTATCGGGCAGGGGCTGAATTATATACCCGGGCCCTGGATCGAATCCATACAGCTCAGTAAAGGAGTGGGATCTGTTGCCAATGGGTTCGAAAGCATCAGCGGACAGATCAATGTGGAACTGAAGAAGCCTGAAAAAGCTGACCGTTTGTTTGCCAATGCCTATGCCAACGATATGGGTAAGGTAGACCTGAACCTGGCATTGACGCAGAAGCTGGGCAGTAAATGGAGCACTGCATTGTTACTGCACGACGATTTTTACCAGAACCGGATGATGGACATCAATAAGGATGAATTCCGCGACCTGCCCACCGGCAACCTGTTCACGGTCATGAACCGCTGGAAATATGAAGACCAGAAAGGATTCATGCTGCAGTTCGGTTTCCGGTACCTGAATGATGACAAGACCGGTGGTATGACCCATTTCATTCCAAGTAAACACAAATTCACCACGGCGCATTACGGATACGGTATGAATACCGACCGGAAAGAAGGCTTCCTGAAAATCGGCTATGTGTTCCCCGGGAAAAAATACCAAAGTATAGGCTGGCAGTTCTCCGCCTTTGATCACGACCAGGAATCCTATTTCGGCATCCGGCCCTATAATGCCCGGCAAAAGAATTTCTATTCCAACCTGATCTACCAGTCTATTATCGGGACCACGGCGCATAAGTTCCGGACCGGACTCAGTTTTACGGGCGACCGGTATGACGAATATCTTTCCGGCACCTCATTTTTCCGGAGGGAATATGTACCTGGTGCATTTTTCGAATACACCTATTCTTATCTGGACAAGTTCAGTCTGGTTGCCGGAATCCGTGCCGATCACAACAGCATATTCGGTTGGTTCGCCACACCCAGGCTGCACCTGCGCTATGAGCCCATCAAAGGCACCACATTCCGGATTGCAGCCGGCAGGGGACAACGCACAGCGAATGTACTGGCGGAGAATATGGGCATCTTTGCCAGCAGCCGGAATATGTTGCTGAGCGGGTATTCCAATTCCGGTGGCAATACTTTGCTGCCTGAAGTGGCCATGAATTATGGGATTACCTTCGACCAGAAATTTTCAATCGGCAACCGGAACGGGATGCTGAGCCTGGATTACTACTATACCCGGTTCAGCCAGCAGGTGGTTACCGACCTGGAAGATCCACACTATATCCGCTTCTATAACCTCAATGGCCGTTCCTATTCCTCCAGCTTCCAGGCTGAAGTGAACTATGAGCTGATCAAGAAGCTGGAGCTCCGCATGGCCTGGCGTTTCTATGATGTGAAAACGACTTACGATGGGAAACTGCTGCAGCGTCCGCTTACGGCACGGCACCGGGCATTTGTGAACCTGGCTTATGAAACCGGTCGCTGGAAATTCGACTGGACCCTGAACCGGATCGGCACCAAGCGGATTCCATCCACGGCTTCCAATCCGGTGCAATACCAGCGTCCCGATCGTTCACCAGCTTACACACTCATGAATGGACAGGTGTCGCGCTCTTTTGGAAAGCAGAAAGGGTTCGATCTCTATATCGGTGGGGAGAACCTGACCAATTTCTTCCAGAAAGATCCCATTATAGCTGCGAATGATGCATTTGGACCGTATTTCGACGCATCCCTGGTATGGGGGCCGGTTTATGGACGGATGCTGTACGCCGGCTTGCGCTGGCGGGTAAAATAATGCGCAACAGGGAATACGTTATACGTTTGTGATGAACTCTGTTGAATTCCAATCAGTTAAGGGATTCAGGCGGGTTCCGGGACCACAAGCGTATAACGTATTATTTTTTGTGGCAAACTTTCTTATATTTGCCTAATAAATAATTTAGACTTGTCTAAAAAAATTTATTGGGTAAGCCTTATTTTATGCTGTTGTCCGTTTGTGTTGTCGGCGCAGTCGGGCGGGAAAAAGCTGGTTATAGCGGATGCTGCCGGTCGTAACCCGTTGGCTGCTGTTACTGTATTACATGTACAAACAGGCAGCACTTTACTTACAGATACGACAGGAAGCTGTTATCTGTCCGATTGGCCAGGTCTTAACTGGCGGATCACTGCTGCAGGTTATGAAACCCGGTCCGTTACTTTAATGTCTTTACCAGATACGATTTGGCTGAAACCCTTGCTCAAGCCCATGGATGAAGTAGTGGTAACAGGAACCCAGCGAACGGTATTGCGCTCTGTCAGCCCCGTACCTGTGGAAGTTTATACCCCCAAATTTTTCCGGAAGAACCCAGGCCCCGCACTGTTTGATGTGTTGCAACAGGTAAACGGCGTGCGGCCCCAGTTGAATTGCAATGTGTGCAATACCGGGGATATCCATATCAATGGCATGGAAGGTCCGTATACCCTGATCCTGATCGACGGGATGCCTGTGGTCAGTAATCTCGCTGCGGTATATGGACTCAGTGGTATTCCGGTTTCTCTTATAGAGCGGGTAGAGATCGTGAAAGGACCCGCTTCCTCTTTATATGGTGCGGAAGCGATCGGCGGACTGATCAACGTGATCACCCGGCATCCCGCAAAAGCACCCCGCTTAGCAGTGGATATCGCTACCAGCACCTGGAAGGAACAGCAACTAGATCTTGCATTACGGCAGCAGGCCGGTAAAAAACTCACCCTGCTTTCTGGTGTTCAGGCTTTCTGGTTTGATCAGCAGGTCGATAAGAACAGGGATGGGTTCACCGATGTAACGCTGCAAAAACGTATTTCCTTTTTTTCAAAAATGGACTGGAAACGGAAAGCAGAACGTACTGCAGGTATGGCTTTCCGTTACCTGTATGAAGACCGTTGGGGCGGTGAACTGGGCTGGACCCGGAAGGAGCGGGGAGGTGACCGGATCTATGGCGAAAGTATTTACACCAGCCGTTTCGAGTGGATGGGGCAATACCGCCTGCCGCTGCAGGAAAAACTGAACTTTACCTGGTCCTGGGTCAGCCATCAGCAGGATTCGCGTTATGGCAGTACTTCATTTATTGCGGCACAGCAAACCGGCTTTGGACAAGTACAATGGAACAAGGATATCAGCAAGCAGCACCTGCTGGCAGGATTGGCCCTGCGGTATACACAATACAATGATAATACACTGGCAACAGCACTGCCGGATTACCGTCCCCGGCAATGGCTGCCCGGTATTTTTCTGCAGGACGAATGGGAGCTGAATGAAAAACAGTTACTGCTGGGCGGCCTTCGCTGGGATCAGCATCCTGTGCATGGGGCTGTAGTAACCCCACGTATTGCATGGAAATACCGGATCCGGCCCGAACTGACCCTCCGACTGAATGCCGGTACAGGTTTCCGCACAGTCAATGTATTTACAGAAGATCATGCAGCCCTTACCGGTGCCCGGACTGTGGAAATGGCTGAAATCCTCAGACCAGAACGAAGCATCAATGTCAATGTTCATTTGCTCCGGCAATGGAACGGAGCCAACGGCTGGCTAACAGCAGAAGGCAGTGCCTGGTTCACCCGTTTCAGCAACCGGATTGTACCGGATTACACCACGGATCCCAATAAGATCATCTATTCCAACCTGGATGGTTATGCCTTGTCGCGTGGCCTCTCCCTCAGCCTCCGGACTGCAACACTGAAACGGATACAGGCCGATCTGGGTCTGACAATACAGGATCTCACCATGTTGGAACAACAGGGGCACGTAATGATCCGGAGACGGCCCTTGCTGACAGAACGCTGGTCGGCAACAGGTTCACTGACTTATTCGTTCCCCAGGATAAGACTGACGCTTGATTATACCGGATCGGTCTATGGCCCCATGCTACTGCCATTGGTATCAGAACTGGACCCTCGTCCCGGACAATCACCGGTCTGGTCACTCCATAACCTGCAGGCCACCTGGAAATCAAAAAAGGGCTGGGAGATCTATGCAGGCATTAAAAACCTGTTCAACTGGACACCGGCACGTGGACTGCCGTTCCTCATTGCCCGGGCACAGGATCCCTTTGATAAAAATGTACAGTATGCGCCTGATGGGAGAATACAACCCACTGCGGAGAACCCATATGCATTGAGTTTTGATCCGAATTATACTTACGCACCGAATCAGGGGAGGAGGGGGTTTTTGGGGGTTAGGGTTTCGGTAGCCAGTAGCCAGTAGCCAGTAGTCAGTTGCCTCTTCACACTCCAACTCCAACTCGCACTCTGATTCCAGCCGCCTCGCAACTCACACTGTATCAACACTATCCTTACAAGCTTTCACAGTCGGTTTATTTTTTGTACCTTCACGCCACATGCGGAAAACAGCACTTATACTGTTGGTGGCGATGTATTCGCTGACGCTCACGGAGTTTCATCAGCTCCTGAAAATTCCTGCATTGGTGGAGCACTTCGTGGAACATCACCGTGAAGACCCTTCTCTTACGCTGATGAGTTTCCTGAAAATGCATTATCCGGGTAAATACCTTGTGGATGATGATTACAGCAAGGACCAGCAATTGCCGTTCCGTTCCTCCGATTGTTCTGCAACGAATGCCTTTTTCGTAGTGCTTCCCGCGATTGGTGAAGTGGAACATCCGGCTTATCCCGAACCCCGCATCGATTTTCTTCCTGAAAAGGAAAATGCCTATACTTTCCTCGACAGCAGGGATATTTTCCAACCACCCCGTGCCTGCTGATTATTTTATTGTGCTACACTGATTATTAACCGGCTTAAATTTTATTGATGTTAAATCAGATAATCCGCTTTTCCGTAAGGAATAAGCTGATTGTTGGTTTGCTGGTACTGGCACTGATCGGAATGGGTATTTATGATCTGACCCGTTTGCCGATCGATGCAGTGCCCGATATCACCAACAATCAGGTTCAGGTGATCACCGTATCACCGTCGCAGGCTGCCCCGGAAGTAGAGCGCCTGATCACCTTTCCTATTGAACAATCTGTTGCCAGTATCCCTGGCATCATGGAGATGCGTTCGTTCTCCCGATTCGGGCTCTCACTGGTGACGATTGTTTTTGATGATAAGACCGATGTATACTGGGCCCGTATGCAGGTGAATGAAAAACTGGCGCAGGTCAAAGACCAGATACCCGTGGATGCAGGCAGGCCTGAACTAGCTCCTGTAACAACGGGCCTAGGAGAGATCTTCCAATATGCGGTACGCCCCAAAAAAGGGTATGAAGGGAAATACACTCCGATGGAACTCCGGACCATACAGGACTGGATCATCCGCCGGCAGCTCCTGGGTACCAAGGGTGTGGCTGATGTAAGCAGCTTTGGAGGTTTTCTCAAGCAATATGAAGTATCCATCCAGCCCGACAAACTGAAGAGTCTGGGTATTACATTAAAAGACCTGTATTCTGCTTTGCAGGTCAATAACCAGAATACAGGGGGGACCTATATTGAACGGGGCCCGAATATCCTGTATATCCGTACAGAAGGACTGGTAAAGAACATTAAAGAGATCGGAAAGATATTTGTGAAGCATACGGCTTCCGGTATTCCGGTTTATGTAAAGGATGTTGCCGAAGTGCAGATCGGCCATACCGTCCGTTATGGGGCCATGTGTTTTAATGACCAGGGTGAAGTGGCCGGCGCAGTGGTCATGATGCTGAAGGGCGCAAACTCTTCTGAAGTGATCCAGTCGGTAAAAGAGAAGATCGCGCAAATAGAGAAATCGCTCCCCGAAGGCGTAGTGATCGAACCTTTCCTCGACCGTACCAAGATGGTGAATAATGCAATCGGAACGGTCAAGCAAAATCTTATTGAAGGCGCCCTGATCGTGATCTTCATCCTTGTATTGTTCCTGGGAAATATCCGGGCAGGCCTTATTGTGGCTTCCGTGATCCCGTTGGCCATGCTCTTTGCGGTGTCAATGATGAACCTCTTCGGGGTATCCGGCAACCTGATGAGCCTGGGGGCACTCGACTTCGGCCTGATCGTGGACGGGGCAGTGATCATTGTGGAAGCGGTGATGCACCGGCTTTACCACAGCCGCCATTTCGCAACCGTCAATTCTATTAGCCAGGAGCAACTCAATACCGAAGTGGAACATTCGGCGGGTAAAATGATGAACTCTGCCGTATTCGGACAGATCATCATCCTGATCGTTTACCTGCCGATCCTTACCCTGGTAGGGATTGAAGGCAAGATGTTCAAACCCATGGCTCAGACCGTTTCCTTTGCACTGATCGGTGCCTTTATCCTGTCGCTGACCTATGTGCCCATGATCTCTTCCCTCCTGTTAAGTAAAAAACTCAGCCATAAAGATACCTGGGCCGATAAGATGATGGCATTCCTCGAGAAAATGTATATGCCTTCACTTGATCTCGCATTACGGTTCCCGAAAGTGCTGACCGGAATGGCACTCGGTGCATTTGCCATTGCCCTTATCGTGATGACACGACTGGGCGGGGAATTTATTCCTAAGCTGGAAGAAGGCGACTTCGCCGTGGATACCCGGGTACTGACCGGCAGTTCGCTCACCACCACAATAGATGCCACGCAACAAACAGCGGCGATATTGCTGAAGAAATTCCCGGAAGTCACTAAAGTGGTGACCAAGATCGGATCAGGGGAAATTCCGACCGATCCCATGCCGGTGGATGCATCCGACATGATGGTGATCCTGAAAGACAAGAAAGAGTGGACTTCGGCAAAATCCTTTGATGAACTAGCCACTAAAATGAGCAAGGAGCTGGAACGGGTACCTGGGGTTACAGTAGGTTTCCAGTTTCCGGTTCAGATGCGATTCAATGAACTGATGACCGGAGCCCGCCAGGATGTGGTCTGCAAGATCTTCGGCGAAGACCTGGATTCGCTCTCTGCCTATGCGCATGAACTGGGGAATATCATCAATACAGTAGATGGCGCCGCAGATCTTTATGTGGAAACGGTTACTGGTCTGCCCCAGATCGTGATCCATTACAATAAAGAAGCTTTGGCGCGCTATAAGATCTCTGTAGAAGATGTCAATCATGTGGTACAGACTGCATTTGCCGGAATGAGTGCGGGCATGGTGTATGAAAACGAACGGCGTTTCGACCTCGTGGTTCGTATGAATGAATCCGGCCGGAAAGACCTGAATGATGTGAAAGAACTGCTCGTGCCTTCTCCGGATGGCTTACAGGTACCCCTGGAACAACTCGCTTCTGTAGAGATCAAGGAAGGTCCCAACCAGATCCAGCGGGAAGATGCCAAAAGGCGAATTGCCGTGGGTTTCAATGTAAGGGGACGTGATGTGCAGACCATTGTAAGCGAGCTGCAGGAGAAAACCGGCAAGCAGTTGAAGATGAGTCCGGGGTATTATATCACGTATGGCGGGCAGTTTGAAAACCTCGTGGAAGCGAAGAAGCGGCTTTCGGTGGCCCTGCCTGTAGCGTTGGTACTCATCTTCATCATGCTGTATTTTGCGTTTGGGAAACTGAAATACGGCGTGTTGATCTTCTCCGCCATTCCCCTTTCTGCCATTGGTGGCGTACTGGCCCTCTGGCTGCGGGATATGCCCTTCAGTATATCTGCCGGTATCGGGTTTATTGCATTGTTTGGTGTGGCGGTACTGAATGGCATTGTACTTATAGCCGAATTCAACCGCCTTCGTGAACAGGGACTACACGACTTAAAACATATTGTTATGGAAGGGACCAAGGTAAGGCTGCGGCCTGTACTGATGACAGCAACGGTAGCCTCACTGGGCTTTCTGCCCATGGCACTCAGTAATGGCGCCGGTGCAGAAGTACAGCGGCCATTGGCAACCGTGGTGATCGGAGGCCTGATCACGGCAACATTGCTGACCCTGTTGCTGCTTCCGGTATTGTACCGCTGGTTTGAAACACCTAAAAAGTATGGACGCCGGCACAAGCATCATACGGCTTCTGCTGTGATCCTGTTGCTGATCCTGCCATTGGCCGGACTTCAGGCACAGCAAAAGCGGATGACGCTGGAAGACATGCTCAAAACTGCTGAAGCACGGAACCTGTCGTTGCAGGCATTAAAAGCGGAAAGCGGGTATTGGGTACCGCTTTCCCAGAAAACCTTTGAAACACCACTCACTACAGTAGGTGCGGAATACGGGAATATCAACAGTGCCTATAAGGATACACGGCTCTTCCTGAACCAGTCTTTCTTTATGCCGGTGGTATATAAAAGGCAAAAGGAATATTTCCAGTCCCGCTTGAACCAGTCGCAGCTCACCGAACAGGTAAAAGCTGCTGAGATCCGACGCGAAGTAAGGCAACAGTATTACCTGATGGTTGACCTGCTGGAGCGGAAAAAGCTGTTGGCAGAACTGGATTCCGTGTACCGGAATGCAGCAAAAGCGGCAGCACTCCGGTTTAAAACCGGTGAAACCAATCAGCTGGAGCAAGTCAGTGCTGAAGCGCAGTACCAGCAGTTGCAGTTGCAGCAAAGACAGGCAGATGCCGATCTGCTGATCCTGCAACAGCGGCTTCAGTGGCTTTTGGCTACAGAAGAGAAGGTACTTCCGGAATATACCGACCTGCAGGTTGTTTCAACTATTGCAACTGATACTTCAAGTGTGGCGCAGCATCCCCTGTTGCTGTTGCAGCAACAGCAGGTGGCCATTGCCGGCGCCCAGCGTAACCTGGATAAATCGAAACTGAGTCCGGAGTGGACATTGGGGTATAGTAACCTGTCGATTGTTGGATGGCAGTCGCCTGATGGCATTTCGCAGAAATACTATTCTTCCGGGAACCGCTTTAATACGGTCAGTCTTTCACTGGGAATTCCCCTGTTCATGTCGGCCACCAGGGCACGGATCAAGGCTGCTGATGCACAGGCCAATGCGGCCCGTCTTCAGGCTACTGCTACGGGAGCTTATCTGGATAATCAGTTACTTCAGGTGAAAGAACAAAACCTGCAACAAGGCCAGCAACTGAATTATTACAGGCAGTATGGACTGCAGCAGGCGGCATTACTGACCCGGAATGCTGCCCTGGGTTTTCAGAAGGGCGATCTCAGTTACCTGGAATGGTCGGTGCTGATGCAGCAGGCCATTCAGTTGCGGTCGGGCTATCTGGAAGCAGTGAAGCAGTATAACCTTTCTGCAGTGGAAATAGCATACTTAAACGGAAAATGACAATCATGAAATACATTCTTTCTTTTTTTATCGTAGGTCTTTTACTGTCTTGTTCCGGTAAACCGGAAGCAACAGCCAAGGAACCTGAAACGCAACCTTCCGTAGTAAAGTTTACGGCAGACCAGCTGAAACAGGCTGGGATTGAAACCGGACAGGTAGCTGTTAAGCCGCTTTCTGCCGAACTGAAAGTGAATGGTGTGGTGGATGTACCCCCACAGAATATTGTTAGTGTAAGCTTCCCGTTGGGAGGATACCTGAAATCGACCAAACTGCTGCCTGGCATGCATGTAGGCAGGGGAGAGGTGATCGCCATAATGGAAGACCAGGGACTGATCCAGCTGCAACAGGATTACCTGATGGCGGAAGCCAAGCGGACCTTTCTCGAAAAGGAATTCCAGCGGCAACAGGAATTGAATGAAAATAAAGTGAATGCAGAAAAAACCTTCCAGCAGGTGCAGGCAGACTTTACCGCACAGAAAGTGCTGGTGAAAGGGTATGCCGAGAAATTACGGCTGATCGGTATTGATCCGGAAAAACTCACAGAGCAGACTGTATCGCGCAGTGTACCGGTATATTCACCAATCAACGGTTTTGTGAAAAAGGTAAACGTGAATATCGGGAAGTTTGTAAATCCCACCGATGAGTTATTTGAGCTGATCAATCCGGATGATATCCATGCAGCGCTTACGGTATTTGAAAAGGATATCACTAAAGTCAGTATTGGCCAGAAAGTGAAAGTGTCATTTGCAGATGACCCTTCCAGAGAATACCTATGTGAGATCATCCTGATCAGCCATAATGTGGATGAGAACCGCAGCGGCACCCTGCATTGCCATTTTGAAAGCAGGCCCGGCCAGTTATTACCGGGCATGTTCCTGAATGCAAGGATTCAGTTAAAAAATACACCAGTACCGGCAGTGCCCGAAGAAGCGGTGGTGCGCTCCGGAAATAATGAGTATCTTGTTGAAGCAAAAGCTAAGGATGAATTTGAGCTCTTGCCTGTTGAAACGGGAGTCCGTGAAAATGGGTTTGTGGAAGTGAAGGCGGCACAAAGTTTTGAAGGCAGGAGTTTCGTACTGAAAAACGCCTACGCAGTTCTGGGCAAAATGAAGAACGCTGCCGAATAATGAATCAGAAAGAAAATCAATTGTTTTGGTACAGCAGGAAGGCCTTCGGGTGCTTCCTGCTCTTTTTTTATTGCTGGCTACCGGTTAAAGCGCAGCAAGACAGCAGTAAACAGTTCCGGCAGGAGCCGCCTACAAATGTTAAGTGGGTGGTGCCGGCTGCCATTACCGTTTCAGGCGTACTTGCTGCTGCCGACATTTCCTGGATCGACCGGAAAGGGATCCGTAACTGGCGCAACCGGAATTTCTCCGGCTTTCATTCAAGGGTGGATGATGTGTTATCGTTTACTCCTGCGGCTGCCGTTTATATCCTGGACTGGTCGGGGGTAAAAGCCCGTACCGATTTTGCCAACCGCACGGCCATCCTGCTGAAATCGGAACTTGTGATGCTGGCTGTTGTATATCCCCTCAAGTACCTGACCCATGTGCAGCGGCCCGACTCCAGTAATTTCCATTCTTTTCCTTCCGGGCATACCGCTCAGGCTTTCCTGGCAGCCAACTTTTTCCGGCATGAGTACGGGGGCCGGAGTGTATGGTACAGTATCGGGGCATATACCCTTGCCAGCGGTGTTGGCCTGATGCGCATCCTGAATAACAAACATTGGGTCAGTGATGTATTGGCGGGCGCAGGCATCGGTATCCTCAGCAGTGAGTTGGTATACCATACCCATCAATACAAATGGGGGAAAAAATGGAACAAAGTAACAGCCTTGCCCTGGATGGGTTCCGGACAGGCAGGGCTTTATGTGCGGGTCGGGTTATGAGGGTCGGTAATCTTCCCGTATGGGATGAAACACATCGATCACCACGCAATCCGTCTTGGCATTTGCCGAATGCAGGGTGTTGGAAGGGATCACATATACCATACCCGGTTTCAACGTGATCTCCTGATCGCCGATACGCATATCCATTTCCCCTTGCAGCATGATCGTGATCTGCTCATGTGGATGCTGGTGGGCAGCCAGTGTACTGCCTGCCTTGATGCGGACCTCCCCAACAGTCATGGATTGTCCGTGAATATAATACCCGTCCAGACCGGGTGCAAGTGGTTTGGGAGCAATATCTTTGAAATAAGGCATATATGGCTGGTTTAATAAAGACATAAAAAAACCCTGGCGGCCTTAGCGGACAGGGCTACGATCTTTGTATAGGATTGGACTGATGCGTTTATTGGCGTTCTTTGTATTCGGTGATCAAATATACTGGAAAATCAGGTATTCCTGTAATTCAATCACTTATTAATTCTTCGGCTACAGGTATTTAATCAGGAAGTACTACAGAATATGCATAAACTGGTCATAGGAATCGGAAATGAATTGCGGGCAGATGATGGTGCCGGTGCGCTGATTGTGCGCAGGCTGGAACAATATGCTTTGCCTGATGTTCAAACGGAATGTATTCCGCAACTCACTCCGGAATGGCTTGAACGGATGGCAGGGGCTGGCATTACTATACTGGTGGATGTACGCGTACCGCAAAACAGTGATGACGGTAGTGTATGGTTACAATCCCTGCAGGAAATCCATCTAGGACCTTCAGCAGGCCATGCACTCAATATAGCAGAACTGGTTGCCTTGGGCGAACGCATTTATGGCAAACCCATCCAAGTGCTGGTCTGTTCCATACCGGCTTTTGATTTTACCATCGGGAATCCGGTTTCCGAAGCATGTGCGGCTTTAATTGATCCGGCAGTCCGGAAAATCCGGGTTGCATTACAAGGATAGGAAAACAGCATCAGTTCCGCTCCATTACCTGGAACAGCTCTCCGGAAGCGGTAAGCAGTTCCACCTGCATCGGCATTTGCCCCAATGCATGGGTGGAGCAGCTCAGGCAGGGATCGAAACAGCGGATGGCAGCTTCCACACGGTTCAGCATGCCTTCTGTGAGTGCTTTCGGGTTTAGAAACTGTTGTGCAACTGCGGTTACAGCACGGTTCATAGCCGCATTATTCTGTGAAGTGGCAATGAGCAGGTTGACCTTCAGTAACTTTCCACCCGGATCGGTTTCATAATGATGGAACAGGGTTCCCCGGGGCGCTTCGGTGCAACCCACCCCTTTGGCATAATTCCAGTTCCCTTTTTGCTGTATATCCAGCGAAGTAAGCCCCTTGTTACTCAGCAGCTGTGCCGCTTCTTCCACAGCACAGAGCGTTTCTATCAACCGGGCATAGTGGTAATAAAAAGTGCCGGTGACAGCCTTTCCGGGGTTTAGTTTTTTGAATTGTTCGAACTCCAGCTGGGCCAGAGGCGTTTTCATGCGGGAGGCGGTATTCAGCCTGGCCAGAGGACCTACCCTGAATATCCCTTTTTTAATGCCCAGGGGTTTATAGTAAGGAACAGTAAGGTAAGAATACGATACGGAGTGTTCTGCAATATAATCCAGGTAATTTTCCGGTTCCCACTGTTCCAATACCGTTTGGCCATCCGCATCTGTAAAACGTAACCTTCCGTTATATACTTCGTGGGTGCCATCAGGAGACACCGTGCCGAGGAACAAGCTGGGGAAATCAGCAAATCGGCTGACAAAGCCGGCATTTGTTTCCTGATAGTTGCGGATGATCCCGAGTCCCTTCTTTACTGTACGGGTTACTTCAGGAATCCATTCCAGCAATGCCTGGCGGTTGGATTCGGTAAGCGGAAACAGCATGCCTCCAGGCGCAATACCCATGGCATGGATTTTCTTACCCGTGATTCGTTCACTGATCTCCTGGCCGAATTTGCGCAGGCGGATACCACCTTTGGCCAGTTCAGGATCCCTCCCGGCAACACCAATAATATTGCGTACGGAAGGGTCTGCATCAAAGCCCAGGAGAAAATCGGGCGAAGACAAATGGAAAAAGGACAGGGCGTGCGATGAAATGAGTTGCCCCAGGTGCATCAGTCTCCGGAGCTGGTCGCCGGTAACGGAAGGTGTCAGTCCCTCGATCTGCTCACAGGCTTTTACACTGGCAATGGCATGGCTTACCGGGCAGATACCACAGATCCGGGGTGTGATGGTCGGCATTTCGGTATAGAGCCGGCCTTCACAGAATTTCTCAAACCCCCGGAATTCATTCACATGAAAGCGGGCTTCCTTTACAGATTCATCTTCATTCAGCTGTATGGAGATCTTGGCATGTCCTTCGATCCGGGTCACCGGTTCAATCACGATTTTTTTATGCAGCAACTCAGCCATATTTCAGGAGATTAACTTTTTTAAGATCAGGTTCTTTGTCCTGTAACAATTCCAGCAGCACATACAGGATCGTGTCCGCTTTTGGGGGACAACCCGGAATTACATAATCCACATGCACTACTTCCTGTAAGGGAACCACCTTGTCGTGCAATTTCAGCAACAAGGGGTCATCAGGTGCGGTCCCCGTTCCGTCATTAGACGGTGCATTCCGGTAGGCGGTGTCGATCACCTCTTGTAATGGGAAATAATTGCGCATACCGGTAATATTGGTCATTACGGCGCAATCACCCATCGCTACCAGGATCTTCGCTTGTTTGCGGATATGCAGTAATTCGCGTTGGTGTTCATCGCTGGTAACCGAACCTTCGACTAGCACAATGTCCACAGGTGGAAGTGCTTTCCCATCAACAATAGGTGACTTTACAATATCGGCCAGGGCAGCCAGGTCAAGGATACGCTCATCGATATCCAGGAAGGACATATGGCATCCCGAACAGCCACCCAGCCAAACAGTTGCCAGTTTCTTTTTTTCCATATTACACAATTACAGGTTCATTTTCCGGCGGTCCATCAGCCTTCCGATCATATCCGGATCTTTTTCCAATTCGCCTTGTACCGCTTTTTTAGGCCATAATGCTCCGGTGGGACAGGCTTCCACACATTTACCACAGGAGGTACAGGTCACAGATTCACCCCAGGGTGTATTGAAGTCGGAGATCACCCGCACATTGGCGCCCCGGTTCATCAGGTCCCAGTTATAGGCTCCTTCCACTTCAGCACATACCCGGACGCATCGGGTGCAAAGGATGCAGCGGTTATGATCGAGTACAAAGTAGGGATGGGAGCTGTCTACATTGCATTGCGGGAACAGGAAGGGATAGCGGATGTGATCCAACCCGGTATGATACCCCATCTGTTGTAATTCACAATTGCCGTTGGCCACACAAACAGCGCAGACATGGTTCCGTTCGGCAAAAAACAATTCTACTGTGATCCGCTGGTATCTTTTGATCTTTTCCGTATCTGTTCGCACGATCATATGCTCACTCACTTTGGTCGTACAGGCTGGCTGGAGTTTATTCACGCCTTCAATTTCAACCAGACAGAGCCGGCAGGCCCCTGCTTCACTGATCCCTTTCAGGTGGCAAAGGGTGAGGATTTCAATATCGTTCTCCCGGCATACGTCCAGCAGGCTGCGACCGGGTTCAGCCAGGATCTTCTTTTCATTTATGGTCAGTTCTATCGTGTTCATGCTGATTCAGTTTGAAGAGAACTGGTTTTTAATTCATATTCTTTCCGGAAATGCCGCAAGGTGCTCAGAAATGGATTGGGCGCAGATGCACCCAGTCCACATAAGCTCGTATCCCTGACGTAAACTGCCAGTTCTTCCAGCCTCGCCAGATCAAGTGCATTGCCCTTGCCTTTACTGATTTTTTCCAGCAGATCATGCATCATCCTTGTACCAACTCTGCAGGGAACACATTTGCCGCAGCTTTCATCCATGCAGAATTCCATGAAATAACGGGCCACATCCACCATATCCGATTGTTCGTCCATAATGATCAGGCCGCCGGATCCCATGATGGAACCAAGGCTGATCAGGGCTTCATAATCCATTTTAACATCCAGGTGTTCAGCCGGAATACAACCTCCCGAAGGGCCTCCGGTTTGTGCTGCTTTGAAGGAAGCCCCATTCGGAATGCCACCCCCGATCTCGTACACGATTTCCCGCAAGGTGGTACCCATCGGCACTTCGATCAGTCCGGCATGATTGATCTTGCCGGCCAGCGCAAATACTTTTGTGCCCGCACTTTTAGGTGTTCCAATCCCGCTGTACCATTCCCCGCCATTCAGGAGGATCGGCGCAACGGCAGCATAGGTTTCCACATTGTTGATGAGTGTGGGCTTTTTCCAGAGACCCGATTCGGCAGGGTAGGGAGGACGGGGTCGTGGTGTACCGCGTTTGCCTTCTATCGAAGCGATCAGGGCGGTTTCTTCACCACAAACAAAGGCACCTGCGCCGATTCGTACTTCCAAATCGAAACTGAAGGAACTGCCCAGTACCTGATTTCCCAGGAGACCGGCTTTTTTGGCAGCCTTTATAGCTGTTTCAAATCGTTTGATGGCCAGCGGGTATTCGCCACGGATATAGGCATAACCTTTTGAGGCGCCAATGGCATAGGCTGCGATACTCATGCCCTCCAATACCCGGTGGGGATTCCCTTCCAGTATACTGCGGTCCATGAATGCTCCGGGATCACCTTCGTCGCCATTGCAGATCACATATTTCTGGTCGCTCACATATTTATACACAGTTTCCCATTTGAATCCGGTAGGGTAACCGGCACCACCTCTTCCCCGCAAGCGGCTCTGTTTGATCTCTGCAATGATATCTTCCGGTGATTGGTTGAACAGGGCACTGCTCAACGCTTTATAACCATCTCTGGCGAGATAATCTTCCAGTGATTCCGGATCAATATCTCCGCAATCTTTAAGGGCGATCTTGAGTTGCTTTTTGAAATAGGGATCTTCCCTGGAATCTTTAAAGGGTTCTTTCCGTGAGCCTGCAAAAAGCCATTGGGACGGTGCTGGCTGTCTGCTGCGGATCAGATGGGCCAGTGAAGGAGCTGATTCAGGACTTATTTTTTCATAGATCGTATGATCAGGAAGGGTTTTCACCAAAGGTCCCTGATTACAAGGACCCATGCATCCTGTTGGAACCACGGTCCATTCGGGGTCGTCTTTGAATGCAGCCTGCATATGTTTCAATATCTCCTCTGCACCAGACGAAATACAGCCGGCGCCACAACAAACACTGATCTTGTTTTTGCAACCATATGCCTTTTCCCTGGCCTTATCTGCCATTGTATTGAATTCCTGTCTGTTCATGATGTCTGGAGTTTTGCTTTTACTTCGGTAAGCAATTGTTCAGGGGTTACCTTGCCCTGCACTGATTCGTCTATGATGACTGCTGGAGCGAGCCCGCAGGCGCCAATACAGCGGGCGACCTGAACGGTCAGTTGGTTATCTGCTGTGGTTTCACCGGGTTTGATCCCCAGCTCCTCTTCCAGTTTCTTCAGCAACAGTTGGGCACCTTTTACATAGCAGGCGGTACCTGTACACACCAGGCAGGTATGTGCGCCTTTTGTTTTAAGGGAAAAGAAATGGTAGAATGTAGCGGTTGCATATACCCGTGATGGTGGCAGATGCAATTCCCGGGCTACATACTGCAATACAGGCATCGGCAAATGACCATAGGCATTCTGGACAGTGTGGAGAATTTCGATCAGGGCATCGTGCCGGTAATTTTCTTTTTTCAGCCGGGCGGCCAATACTTTCACACGCGGGTCTGTTTTCGGCAGACTGCTTTCAGGCGCAAGAGGTGATTTCATAATTTCCGGAACAGGTACCGGAACAGCGAAAGGGATTCCGTTATTCCGGATCCTGCATTTAGTTCAGTTACAAAGCTACAGTAGCGGGAAATAGCGGGATATGATAATGGTCAGGGCTTAATCACTGTTACACCATTATTCTTAAAACTGTTCAGGTCCATCAGTTCCACGATGCCTTCTTCCAGACTTACGGTTTTACCGGTAAGCGCCTGCGGATTGATCCGTCCCTGCCGGATCCAGTCCAGCAGTTCCGGATACTGGTGGGCCTGCATGCCGTGGCTGCCGCGGATTTCGATTTCTTTTGCAATGACTTCATGCATGGGCAGTTGAGGATTGGCCTCCGGACCGGCCATTAAGCCCAGTTGAATATGGCGTCCCTGTTTTCGCAGGCAACGAATGGAATTGGCGCAAGTGATCCTGCTGCCTAATGCATCCACCGAAACATGGGCGCCTCCTTTGGTCAGTTCGGCTATCGCCTGGGGAATGTCAGTAATTTCGGCAGCGCTCAGCGTATAGGCAGCGCCGATGGTACGTGCAAAGTCCAGTTTTTCGGTTGAAATATCTATGGCTATAGGTATGGCGCCAATGGCTTTGGCGATCATGATCGCAGACAGTCCAACACCGCCACATCCATGTACAGCAATAAATTCTCCGGGTTTCAGGGCACCCTGGGCGGTGACACCCCTCCAGGAGGTGATAAAGCGGCAACCCAATACCGCGGCTGTAACAAAATCCACGCCGTCGGGCAGTTTAACCAGGTTATGTTCGGCAAAGGGGATCCGTACAAACTGCGCATAAGAACCCCATCCGGTAAATCCTGGCTGGTAATAGTGATCGCAGATCTGTTCCTGGTGATGGTGGCACTGTTCGCAATTCCCGCAACCCAGGCAGAAGGGTACGGTTACCCGGTCTCCCTTTTTCCAGTTCCTGATCCGGTTTCCGGTTTCTACGATCTCACCAGCCAGTTCATGGCCAGGCACATGGGGCAGATGGATATCGCTGTCGTGCCCCTGCCAGCCATGCCAGTCGCTCCGGCAGAGCCCGGTTGCTTTTACGGCAATGATCACATCATCCGGACCGGGTTCGGGATCGGGTAATGTTTCTATGGTGACGGGACCTTTGAAGCGGGTATAGTAAGCGGCGCGCATGCTTAAAGTTAATCGAAATTCAGTTATTGAAGCCAGTAGACAGAAGTCAGTAGTCAGTAGTCAGTAGACAGAAGACAGAAGACAGAAGACAGTAGACAGCAGACAGAAGACAGAAGAGGTAGACAGGGGAAAGGAGGGGTAGGTGAAAGTAGTAAACCCCCTTATTCTTTCAACTTTTTTACTCCTGCCTTGTTATACCTTTTCATTGAATCTGCTGCAAATGATAAAACAGGCTGTTTTCACCGTTTTTCTCTCCTTTTGGGTCATTATTCTGAACGCACAAGGCAATACGGGGGTGTTATCGGGTACAGTGACGGACAAGAATACCCAGCGTCCATTATCTGGGATTTCTGTTCAGCTGGAACCATCCGGTAAGGGAACCGTTACGGATGCTTCCGGAAATTTCCGGTTCGGGGCTTTGGTGCCGGGTGCTTATGCCGTTACGTTCAGTGGGGTCAATTACAGCAAGCGAACGCTGGATAACATTCCTGTTTCCAGCGGTAATGAAAACACAATAACCGTAGAACTGGAGCCACGGGCCGACAGCCTTGCAGCAGTAACTGTAAGTGGTCGTAAGAATACTGTTATCGCCCGAAGCCTGGAAACGCCACTCAGTGTGCAAAGGCTCACAGTTGAAGAGATCAAGCGGAATCCCGGTGGTAATTTTGATATCAGCAAAGTGGTGCAATCATTGCCAGGCGTTGGCGGAGGTGTTGGAGGCGGCGGTTTCCGGAATGACCTGGTGATCCGTGGCGGGGCACCCAGTGAGAATGTATATTATCTGGATGGTATTGAAGTACCAGTGATCAACCACTTTGGCACCCAGGGAAGCGGTGGCGGACCTCAGGGTATACTGAACGTCAACTTTATTGAGGATGTGAAACTCAGCACCAGCGCTTTCGATGCCCGTTATGATAATGCACTCAGCAGTGTATTGCAGTTTAAGCAGAAAGCAGGTAACCCGACTAAAGTACAGGGCAATTTCCTGTTGAGCGCCACGGATGCATCCCTCACCCTGGATGGCCCTCTTTCTTCCAAAACCACCTTTCTCGCATCGGCCCGACGCAGTTACCTGCAGCTCTTGTTTCAGGCTTTGGACCTACCGATCCGCCCCAATTATTGGGACTTCCAATTCAAAGTGACTTCCAGACTGAATGCAAAAACCACATTGAGTGTACTGGGATTGGGAGCAATAGATGAATTCCGCTTTGCTGCCCCCAAAGAAGCCAGTCCGGAGAAACTCTATGTCATCAACAGTGTACCTGTGATCAATCAATGGAACTATACAATTGGGGTCAGCCTGAAGCGCCTGGTGACAAATGGTTTCTGGAACCTGGCATTGAGCCGGAATACACTTGACAATACACTCGATAAATACGAAGACAACGATAATCCATCAGCTGCTACACGTACATTATTTACAGACAGCCGGGAGACCGAGAACAAATTGCGGTTTGATATGACGCGCAACCTGCGGCACTGGAAACTGACCTATGGGGCTTCGGCACAGTATGTGGATTTCAATAATGATTTCTTCAGTGTGGTGCGTCAGGAGATCCGGGATGAAAACGGAGTTGTAGTGCAGCCGGCTGTTAAGATCAATTCAGTAACGCAAAGCGATTTCCTGAAATACGGTGCTTTTGTGCAGCTAAGCAGGCGCCTGTTCAGTGAGCGTGTTGCGTTCAGCGCCGGACTCAGGGCTGATGGCAATTCACTGCAAAACAGTGTGGCTGATCCCCTTCGGCAGCTTTCGCCACGGGTAGCACTCAGTTACGCACTCAGCGACCGTTGGAGCCTGAATGCCAGTTGGGGTACTTATTACCGCTTGCCCGCATATACTCAGCTGGCTTACCGGAACGGGAATACGGTCAATCCAGGTAAATACATCCGCAGTACACATTATGTAACCGGACTGGAATTCATTCCCAATAATGCCCTGCGTTTCACACTAGAAGGATTCTACAAGAAATACAGTAATTATCCGGTCAGTGCATTTGACGGGGTCAGCCTGGCGAATAAGGGTTCTGATTTTGGCAGTATCGGCAATGAGCTGGTAGTGCAGAATGGCAGAGGCAGGGCTTATGGACTGGAACTTTTTGTCCAGAAGAAACTGACCAAACGGTTCTTCGGGATCTTCAGTTATACATATTACTTTTCTGAGTTTACAGGTGCTGCAGGTACCTATATTCCAGCCAGCTGGGATAACCGCCACCTGATGAGCCTGACCCTGGGTTATAAATTCCCGAAGAACTGGGAGCTGGGACTGAAATTCCGTTATCAGGGGGCAGCACCTTATACAGAATTCAACCTGCCCTTGTCGCAGCTTAATTACCTGAGCCAAGGGGTAGGTATTCTTGATTTTGCACGATATAACCAGAGCCGGTTAAAACCCTTTAATGCAAGCGACCTTCGGGTGGATAAGAAATGGAACCTCCGGAAATTCACGGTCGACCTGTTCCTGGATGTGACCAACTGGTATGGGTCTACCGTTTACGGCACACCGCAGTTTACATTTAAGCGGAATGATACTAATACCGCTTTCCTGACAACCGATAACCAACCAGTAAAAGCGGATGGTAGTAATGCAATTCCACTCATCCTGCCCAATGCCGACCGGCTGGCAACACCTTCCATAGGTGTAATTGTAGAATTCTGATATGAAACAGATTAATGTATAAAAGAAAAGCCTGAAGCAATGCTTCAGGCTTTTTTATCTGTTGCGGATTGATCAGGCATTCCGGTTGATACAGTTCAGGTCTTCGAAAGCAGTTTCGAGACGCTTGATAAAGCTTTCCTCACCCTTACGCAGCCAAACGCGTGGGTCGTAATGCTTCTTGTTGGGTTTGTCGGCGCCTTCGGGGTTGCCCAGCTGGCCCTGCAGGTAAGCTTCGTTCTTCTTGTAATTATTCAGTACACCTTCCCAGAAGGCCCACTGCAGGTCGGTGTCGAGGTTCATCTTGATAGCACCGTAGCTGATGGCTTCGCGGATCTGATTCTGGGGTGAGCCGCTGCCTCCGTGGAATACGAAGTATACGGGTTTGGGTCCCAGACCGAATTCTTTTTCAATATGTACCTGGCTGTTGTGAAGGATCTCCGGACGGAGCTGTACGTTGCCGGGGCTGTATACACCATGCACGTTACCAAATGCTGCAGCTACCGTAAAGAGGCGGCCCACCTGGCTCAGTTCCTTGTAGGCATAAGCCACGTCGGCTGGCTGTGTATAGAGTTTGGAGTTTTCAACATCGCTGTTGTCCACACCATCTTCTTCACCACCGGTTACACCCAGTTCAATTTCGATACCCATGCCCAGAGGTGCCATGCGTTTGAAGAATTCCACGGAAGTGTGGATGTTTTCTTCAATGGGCTCTTCGCTCAGGTCGAGCATATGGGAGCTGAACAGGGGCTGTCCTTTTTCTTTATAGTATTGTGTACCTGCGTCAATCAGGCCACTGATCCAGGGCAGCCATTTCTTGGCGGCATGGTCGGTATGGAGTACTACGGGAACACCGTAGTATTTGGCTACATTATGGATATGCAAGGCACCGGAAATGGCTCCGTAGATATTACCTTGTAACTGGTCGTTAGGCATGCCTTTGCCGGCAATGAATTGTGCTCCGCCGTTGGAGAACTGAACGATTACGGGGGAGTTGACTTTTGCAGCAGTTTCCAGTGTGGCATTGATGGTGTTGGTGCCAATGGTGTTTACGGCAGGGAGGGCAAACTGGTTTTCTTTGGCGTCTTTGTAGAGTGCTTCGAGTTCGTCTCCGAATAACACTCCGGCTTTGTACTTCTTCATGTTTTTAAAATTCCTTTTTCGGGTGAGTTGGGTTAATGAATGATCCCAAAAAAGCAAGCAAATGATTGATGCGCCGCTAAGTTACGCCGAAACGGCTATTTGACGAAAAATGAATCTAAAAGGCTGATTTTCCGTGTTTCAGTCGCTCCATTTGCTGGTGAGCTTCTGCACCTGCTTGAGGTTTTTTTGGAGGGTCCTTTTCAGCTGGGTTTTCACCACCTGGCCCATGGTCTGGCATTTCAGGAAAGCGGGATGCTGGAAATAATCGGCCAGCTCTTTTCTCAACTGGGCGGTTTTTTCCGGGGTGGAGATATTGTCTTTAGACATAATATTGAGCAGTTCCATCAACCGGTATTTGGAAGAAGCCACCCGGAAGGCCATCCCGGTACGTTCTTCGGTCTGGTATTGTTCAATACTGTCTTTGTTCAGGTGCTTGATGCAGATATCGACCAGTTCCTTGTTTTCCTTGAAGAACTGGGGCAGATAGAGGCTTTTCCGGCCTTCATAACTCTGCTGGTCGAAGTCAATGCAACGGATGCGGTATTGGTAGTCTTCCACATCCGGCGTGATATCCACTACGAAATTGTAACTGCGCATATCCCCCAGCAGTTTCACAAAACAGCGTTCATTGAATTTGACGAATTCCTTGGCCAGCCGGATCTTGTTGGTATAGGGCTGATTGAGGTGATCGCGGATGAACAGGTCGCCGGGTATTCCGGGAATATGTTCTTCCACCAGGGTATTATTATGGGTCAGGTACCGGATGCGGTTAGGGGAGAGGAGGTGCTCGAGCTCCAGTCCATAGATTCGGCTGGCATCGGCGATTTTGATATAGTAATGATCGTAATTATCGTTGAATTTATTGACGATCCGGATCCGGAAAGGCTGCGAATTCCCGAAACTGCAGAAATCGATCCGTGCCACATCCAGCTGCTTGGCAAAACTCATATCACCTTCATGTTTGATGATCGAGTAAATACGTACCAGCCCTTCCCGCAAATATTCCAGTTGCGGGGTGTCGTATAAAACGGTTTCCCAATGGGTGTCTTTCTGGTTCTTATCCTTTAAAGGAACAGAATAGGTAAAACGCAGCAGGTCGCGGTAGCTCACCGGCAGTTTTACTTCACGTCCATGCAGCTTGAGGTAGTTCCGGAGGGCATCGGTTACCGGGAACATGGGTTTGCGGCGCGAAGGCTTGCCGGAATCGGCTGCTTCTGAAGAAAAATTCTTGTCGATGAACATAACGTCCCTTAAAGTTACAACATTTGCCCCAGCAATTCCCTGAAATAGGCGGGTGCATCCCGCATACGGCTGCCATACCAGCTGAAATATTCACCATCGGCCAGCAGTACCCGGCAATTCGGTAATGCTTCCCTGAAATACAGCAGATGCGGGTGCTTGAACGGGTAAGGCTCAGAAGATAAGAGGAGAAGTTCTGGTTGCAGTTCCTGTAGTTGTTCCAATGTCAGTTGCGGATAACGGGAAGATGCGGCAGACAGGTTTTCCAAACCACAAGACTGCAGCATGGCATGAATAAAAGTATCGCCACCAACAGTCATCAATGGTTCCTGCCAGATCAGGTAAACAGTTTTGAGAGGGACTCGTGGTAAAGTTATACCGGCAAATGCCTGTTGTATAGTTGCGGTAAGGGCTGCAGCTTCCGGTGTTTTTCCGGTCAGTTGCCCGATGGAATGGATCATGTCCAGCGCTGAAGGCAGATCCTTCGGGTCGCTTACCCAAACGGGGAATTCAGCGGCCAGCGCTTCAATTTGTTCCTGCTGGTTTTCTTCCTTATTGGCAATGATGAGATCAGGTTGCAGCGACCGGATGGTGTCCAGCTGCAGGTTTTTGGTACCGCCTACACGGGGCTTGGTACGGAACCAGTGCTCCGGATGTACACAGAATTTGGTAACACCGCAAACGGCTGTGTCGAGACCTAATGTATACAGTAATTCAGTTTGTGAAGGAACCAGGGAAATGATCCGCCGGGGAAGGTCGGGAACCGGTACAGTTCTGCCTGTCTGGTCGGTTGCGAGCGGCATTTTTTGCCCTAAGATAAGAGGGAATCGGGAATCCGGGAAAGTCCGGCTGCACCCCCTGACAGACTTGGGTCTGACAGGAGGGTATTGGAGTCGCAGTCGGTCTTACGCACAGGAATTGGGAAAAATGATTTTTCCGGATGATTGGATGTCGCTGCTTCACCCCTGGTGTAAGCATACAACGGTAATGGCTTTTCTGGATTGGATCGAAAGGTTTTTCGGATCTGGATCGGGTTCTTCAGGATAGTTCGCTGGATTCTAAAAACGGGCCTTTAAAACGGGCAGTAATAAAGGATACGTCTTTGGTTTCTTCAGGATAATGGAATCGGACGGTTTAACACTGGACGTTGGATCTCTTGGAATTGGATTGGACTTGGATATTGAAAGGAACTGGATTTAAAAAAAAGAAAGTTGATTGATACTGGATTTTGTTGGTTTCTCGGAACTTGGATCTGTTCGTGGTCTTTCGCTTGGATATTGGATGGATTGATTAGCTATCAATCAACTTCTGACACAAAAGTAGCCCGCAGCAGGAAGGTAGACAAGAGCGCCATTACTCAATTTTCCGCATTCAGTATTTACCGCAGGTATCGGTAAACTACAGTGCCTGTTTTGCGTAGACTAACGAAATGAGGCATCGTAGTTTTACGAGTCCCGGGAGGGGCGGAGACTGCTTAATAACGCTGAAAGCCACGACTGGCGTGGCTTTCAGCGGATCATACCGTTTCCGGTGTTTTATTTTTGTAAGGCCTGGATCACGTCGTATTTGGTCACAATGTGGAAATTCCCCGCTTCGTCTTTTGCGAGAACTGCGCCATTTTCGCGGGTGATCAGGGTGCTCAACCGTTCCACCGGCGTCTCGAAATCGACTACCGGATAGCCGGTTTCCAGTACATCCTGTACTAATGTGGTCTGTATCGGTAAACCCCCGATCACTTTATTGAATAAGCCACTTTCACTGACAGATGCCGTGATGCCTGAAGCCGTTTCCACAGGCAGGTTTTCGATATTGTATTTCTTCATCAGGGCTACCGCTTCCTGGACAGTCTGTTTTTCATGTATGGTAAGCAGTTTCTGTTTGTTGCCGCGGCTGCTCACAATATCACGGAAGGTTTTTACATCAATAAAACCCCGTTCTATCATCCACTGGTCATTATAGATCTTGCCTACATAACGGCTGCCATGGTCGTGGAAGATGCATACTACTACATCGTCTTTTTTCAATTTGTCTTTCAATTGCATCAGGCCCTGCAGGCAGCTTCCCGCGCTGTAACCGCAGAACAATCCCTCTTCCTTAGCCAGACGGCGGGCCATTACCGCACCATCTTTATCGGTCACCTGTTCAAAATGATCGATTACGCTCATATCATAGTTTTCCGGTACAAAGTCTTCGCCAAACCCTTCGCTGATATAGGGATGTACTTCATTCATATCGATCTCGCCGGTACGGAAGTATTTGGTCAGCAGGGAACCGTATACGTCAATCGCCCAGATCTGGATATCCGGGTTCTTCTCTTTGAGATACATGGCTGTTCCGGTTACCGTACCACCAGTACCCGCTGTGCATACCAGATGGGTGATCTTTCCTTCCGTCTGTTTCCAGATCTCCGGACCGGTGGATTCATAATGGGCCTGTCGGTTTGCCAGGTTATCGTATTGGTTACAATGGAAAGAGTTCGGGATTTCTTTGGCCAGCCGCTTGGCCACACTGTAGTAGCTCATCGGATCTTCGGGCATTACATTCGTAGGACAAACAATGACTTCTGCGCCTACTGCTTTCAGGATATCGGCTTTTTCCTTCGATTGCTTGTCTGTAGTTACAAATATGCACTTGTATCCTTTAACACATGCTGCCAGTGCCAGACCCATGCCTGTGTTACCGCTGGTACATTCAATAATAGTACCTCCCGGCTTCAGCTTACCCTCCTTTTCAGCCACTTCCACCATCTTCAGTGCCATCCGGTCTTTGATACTGTTTCCGGGATTGAAATAATCCACCTTAGCCAGGATGGTCCCAGGCAGGTCGCGGGTGATCTTGTTCAGCCGGATCAGCGGGGTATTACCAATGGTTTCGAGGATGTTATACTTGATGTCCATAGTTGAGTGCAATTGTTGCAAAATTACGGAAAATCGGGGGCAGGATACGAACAAATGTTAGGGGGGGGTGGAGAAGACAGAAGAAAGAAGAAAGAAGACAGAGGGATGAATTGCATAAATGTTGGTGCTTATTCTCCTATTTCTGCTAGCTTCTGTCTTCTTTCTTCTGTCTTCTTTCTTCTGTCTTTTCTCTTCTATCTACCTTTATATTCATGAATAAGCCCATTCCCGTATACTGTATCCCCGGCCTCGGGGCCGACCAACGGGTATTTGCCCGCTTGCAACTGCCGGAAAGGTTTGAGGCCGTTCACCTGACCTGGATGCCGCCAGAAAAAGGGGAAACACTGCCTGCTTATGCCATGCGTTTGGCGGCAGGCATCGATCTGGAAAAGCCATTTGTACTTTTGGGACTTTCTATGGGGGGCATGGTGGCTGCTGAAATTGCATCCCGCACCAATCCCCTGAAGCTGATCCTGCTGTCGAGTATCTCCTCCTCGCAACAATTACCCTTTTATTACAGGTGGGCAGGCTTTTTTCAACTGCCCCGGATTGTACCTATCAGGCTGATCCGGGCCGGGGCCATGGTGAAACGCATTTTCGTAACGGAAGCAGCTGAAGATAAAAAACTGGTGCAGCAGATGATCCGCGATAGCGATCCCGCTTTCATCCGCTGGGCGATGCAAGCCATAGTGCAGTGGAATGGGAATCCCCAACCGGAATCAGTATTACATATTCATGGCACCGCCGATGGACTGTTGCCGGTACGCTTTACCCGGCCCACTCATCTGATAAAAGATGCTGGACATCTTATGGTGCTCACACATGCCACTGCGGTAAATGAAATCCTGAAAAAGGAACTCGATAATTTTTACGCATAAGGTGGATAAAAACAAAATTTTTTCTTTTGGGCCTTCACTTACATTTGCAACCCCGTTGAAGAAGGCAGTAGACAGAAGACAGTAGACAGTAGTCAGTAGACAGAAGACAGAAGACAGAAGTCGGAAGTCGGAAGAAAAAAAAGGGGTATATAATCAAAACAAGTAACAATTCGTATGGAATTAAAATATTTTCAGCAGATCGCATCCACTTTGTCGCTTTCCCTCAAGCAGGTGAATAATATTTACGATCTGCAGGCTGAAGGAGCTACAATTCCTTTCATGGCCCGATACCGGAAAGAAGCCACGGGCAATCTGGATGAAGTGGTGATCGGTAATGTAGTGGAATCCATCCAGCAGTTCACTGAACTGGCCAAACGCAAGGAAACCGTACTCAAAACCATTGAGGGTCTTGGTAAACTCACGCCCGAACTGAAAAAGAAGATCGAGGATTGCTTTGATGCCACGCAACTGGAGGATATTTACCTGCCCTATAAACCCAAGCGGAAAACCCGCGCTACTACAGCTATTGAAAAAGGACTGGAACCGCTGGCCAAACTGATCTTTGACCAGGGCAATGGCAATCCGGAAGAAGCGGCTATGCCGTTTATCAAGGAAGAAGTAAAGGATGTGAAAGAAGCCTTGCAGGGAGCCCGCGATATTATTGCAGAATGGGTGAGTGAACACGAACAGGCCCGTAATATTGTTCGGAAACTGTTTACGGAAGAGGCGAAACTGAGTTCCCGTGTTCTCAATTCCAAAAAGGAAGAAGCGGATGCGCAGAAATACCGCGATTATTTTGAATTCAGCGAGTACCTGGCTGATAGTCCTTCACATCGTATTCTGGCCATTCGACGCGGAGAGAAAGAAGGCTTCCTGGTGATGGATATCACTATCGAAAAAGTCACGGCAGTAGAAGCATTGGACCGGGCATTTGTGAAGCAGCACAATCCCTTTGGTGCAGAAGTGCGCAAGGCCGTGGAGGATGCTTTCGACCGGTTGCTGAAAACATCCATTGAAAGTGAATTCCGCCTCATCAGCAAGAATAAAGCAGATGAGGAAGCCATCCATGTATTTGCCGAGAACCTGCGCCAGTTATTATTGGCTTCTCCTTTAGGATCCAAGCGGGTGTTGGCGCTGGATCCGGGATTCCGTACCGGCTGCAAACTGGTTTGCCTGGATGCACAAGGCACACTCATCCACAATACCACTATCTATCCGCATCCGCCGCAGCAGGATAAGCAGCAAAGCATTAATGAATTGAAATTCCTGGTCGACCGTTTTGATATCGAAGCAATTGGCATCGGTAATGGCACTGCCGGCCGTGAAACAGAACAACTGGTACGCAGTATCGATTTTGGCAAGCCTGTCAGCATCTTCCAGGTGAATGAAAGCGGTGCATCGATCTATTCTGCTTCCGAAGTAGCCCGGGAAGAATTTCCGGATCATGATGTAACGGTACGCGGTGCCATCAGTATCGGCCGCCGTTTGCTGGATCCGCTGAGTGAACTGGTAAAGATCGATCCCAAATCCATCGGGGTAGGGCAGTACCAGCACGATGTGAACCAGAATAAACTCAAGGAGGCCCTGGACCGGGTCGTGGAAAGTGCCGTGAACTTTGTGGGCGTGGATGTCAATACTGCTTCCCGTCACCTGCTGACCTATGTATCCGGACTCGGCAGTACACTTGCTAAAAACATTGTAGACTACCGCACCCAGAATGGCCCTTTCAAAAGCCGTGAAGCCTTGAAGAAAGTTCCATTGATGGGTCCCAAGACTTTTGAACAGTGTGCGGGCTTTCTCCGGATTCCAGGAGCAGAACATCCTCTTGACAATTCCTCTGTACATCCGGAAAGTTACCAATTGGTGGAAGCCATGGCAAAAGATGTACAGGCCAGTCTGGAGGAACTGATCCGCAAACCTGAACTCCGCAAAAAAGTGGAGCGGAAAAAATACATCAGTGAGAAAACCGGTGAATTCACCATTGAAGATATCCTGAAGGAACTGGAGAAGCCTGGCCGTGACCCCCGCGCTGTTATTGAAGAATTCCGCTTTGATGACAAGATCAGTGCTATCGAAGATGTGAAGCCCGGTATGGTGGTGCCCGGTATCATTACCAATATCACCAATTTCGGCTGCTTTGTGGATATCGGTGTGAAGCAGGACGGCCTCGTGCATATTTCCCAGCTGAGCAACCAGTATGTGAGCGACCCGAATACTGTGGTTAAGCTCAACCAGAAGGTAACTGTAACCGTTACAGAAGTGGATGTGTCCCGCAAGCGGATCGGCCTGAGTATGAAATCCAATGACCCCCTGCCCCGTAAAGCCACAACCCCGGTTAGCGGAAAAGGAAAAGCTCCCGTAAAACAGGAGCCTTTGAATCCGTTTCAGGCAAAACTGGCGGAGTTAAAAAAGAAACTAGACCGATGACCAATGATCAATGACCAATTACTAATTACCCATGCCCGAAGCACTTTAATTTGAAGAGTGCTTCACTTTTATGTCATTCCGCCTCTTTTATGTCATTCCCGCCTCTTTTATGTCATTCCCGCCTCTTTTATGTCATTCCCGCGAAGGCGGGAATCCCCTGCAAAATCAAAGCAGTTTTTCTCTATTGAACGCAATCGTTATAATTCTATATTGGAGTTGAATTTTGTTTTTCAGGCATGGGATTCCCGCCTTCGCGGGAATGACAGTAAGAAAAAAGGGCATTTGTCATTGAGCATTGTTCATTGATTTCTTCTTTCTCGTCAGATACATATCCAACAGCATTAATCCCAGTATGGCATTCACCATCACAAATACATTCGTGTAAGTGCTGTTGAAAATGCTGCTCCAATCCACTTTGGGAATATCCTTGGTGATGAGGTTGCCCGTGCTGGAACCTGAACTCCAATTCACCTGAGCCAATACATACACGAGGAAGCCCAGGATCATGGTCAGGAAGAAGAGGGAAATACCCCATATGATCTTCTTGTCAATATATGTGCGCGTAGCAGGTGCGATCTGCTGCCTGCCGATCTCTTCCATCACCGATTTTGAGAATCGCATCGAGGGCTCATCCAGTTCCAGCCGGCTGCTCACCAGTTCATGCGTTTCCAGCAGTTCCTGGTATTTCGCTTTCCATTCGGCATTGGTGGCGATCAGCTGTGCAATCGCACTTTTTTCCTCCGCACTGCTCAGTCCGTCGATATAATCCCACAGGCGCTCTTCCATGATGTTGCCGGAGGCGCTGCCTTCAGGTGCCGGTGAATAATGGATGAATTTCATAATGTTGTATTTGCAGTTTTCTTAATGCTTTTACAATGGCTTTTTCCTTCTCGCTTCTTGCTTCTTCCTTCTCGCTTTACGTAGTCAGATTCCTTACTTCTTCCGCAAAGTGCTTTTCCATTTTTTCCTTTAACCGGCCCCTGGCCCGGTGCAGTTTTACTTTCACCGTATTCGGATCGAGGCCCATGATGTTTCCGATCTCTTCCAGACTCTGTTCCCCTTTATAAAACAAAGTGATGATCTTGGCATCGTCAGGGCTCAGCAAGGCAATGGCATCCGCCACCATCCGCGACCGTGATTTCTGCTCCACCTGGTTGGCCCGGAAACCGGAATCCTGACTATCGGCTACTTCAAATACCCGTTCATTGTCGAGCGAGTGGACTTCCAGCTTTTTTTTCCGCACAAAAGTGATACAAGTAGTGTTCGCAATGGTATAGAGCCAGGTACTGAACTTTGCATCTCCCCTGAAATCGGCCAGGCTGCGGTAGGCTTTCACAAAAACATCCTGGGAAAGCTCCTCTGCGTCTTCGCGCGACTCGGTATACTTCAGGATGATGGAGAAAACGAGGTTCTGATACCGGCTGATCAGCCCGGCATACAGTTGGGTATTGCCTTTCAGCACCCCCCTTACAATCTCCATATCGGTCAGTTGGTCGCTCATGTACAGCTATAGGACTCGTACCATCCTGTTCAGGTTACAGTTAAAGTTCGGTTTTTTCCCGTCAGTCTTTATGCTGTTCCCAGGAGGCATGATTCCGATGTATATATAATAGAGGTAGATTCGTTTCCCGTCTTTTCCGCCTTTCCGGCGAAGCAGTATATTGATAATCAGATTGTTGGGATATAAAATAAAAAATCTTCCCTTTACCTGTAACCCCAAAGCCTCCACCCGGGTCTTATTTCCTGAACGCCGGTTGATACAAAAACAGGCCTTCAAAAAAAGTTCTGAAAGACTGTAACCTGAGTTCCGGAGCGGTGGTCTAACAGGACAAAGCAAACAAAAATCAAAAACTTATAAATCGTTTTTTATGACACAAGATGTAATCGGCGCATTGATCCCCATTTTCTTAGGATTAGGCACCTTCGCTATGGTATTCGGACTCCGTTATCTCCGTAATAAGGAAAATATGGCCATGATTGAAAAAGGCATGGATCCCAAACTGAATGCCGGCCGCCCGGCTCCGTATAAGAACCTGAAATGGGGCCTGCTTTTCATCGGCGCGGGTATCGGACTCTTCCTGGCCTATATTTTAAGCGAGCATGTGTTGCATGTGGATCAGGATAACCCCGCCATCTATTTCTCCCTGATATCCATCGGAGGTGGTATTGGCCTGGTGGGTTCTTACCGGGTGGAAAAGAAAGAAGTGCTCGATAAAGAGAATAATCAATAATCAGATACAACCTTATCCGCTTGCAAAGCCTTCCTCCGGGAAGGCTTTTATTTTTTCAGGGCTTCAAGCCCCTTGGCTACTGTTTCATCATAAGTATTGCTCACTTCATAATAACCACCCATGCGCCAGATCTGCAAGGCCATATTGGTTTTGTACCTTCTTTCTAAAAGTGCCTGATCGGCTGCCGACAGGCCGCCTAATTCCAGGGAGTCTTTGCGGCAATAGGCTTTCAGGGATTCCAGTACTGCCGGGGTCAGCGTCACGGCTTTATTGAAGTCGGCTGCCGATTTAAAGGAACGGAAATACGGTTGCTGCTGCAGGTAATAGGCATATATGAATTTGCTGAAGGTCTGTTTACTGAAAAGGGCAGACAGGGAAGGAGCGATATGGCTGGTATCGAAGCGGACGTATACATCGGGACTGATGCCGCCGCCGCCATAAACGGTTCTCTTTTTTACCAGGGTTTTATACGCTTTTCCGGTATGCACGGCACTGTCACCGCTGGTTTCCCCATTATGAAAACGGTCATAAACTTCACCCGAATAGGCAGAGCGGCTGCCGTTGAATGGTTTCTGGATATTGCGTCCGGCAGGGGTGTAATAGCGAGACACCGTTAATCGTAACTGGGCCCCATTGCTCAGTTCAAAAGGTTCCTGTACCAGCCCCTTCCCGAATGTCCGGCGGCCAACAATGGTTGCCCGGTCCCAGTCCTGCAAGGCACCAGCAAGTACTTCAGTGGCCGATGCACTGAATTCATCCACCAGCAGCACCAGTGGCCCTTCTTCAAATAATCCCGGGCGCTTGCATTTGTATTCCTGACGGGAAGCATGAAGGCCTTCCGTGTATAAGACCAGTTTGTCGCCCGAAAGGAATTCATCCGCAATATCCACGGCTTCATCCAGTATGCCGCCACCATTACCCCTCAGGTCGAGCACCAGTTTTTTCAGGCCTTTTTTCTGGAGACCTTCCATGGCCTGCATGAATTCCTCGTAAGTGGTCTTGGAAAACTTATTAAGGTGGATGAACCCGGTCTGGGCATCCATCATATAAGCGGCATCCACAGCGGGCTTGGGAATGGTACCTCTTGTAATGGAAGCGGTAACTTTCCCATTGCCGCGTAGCAATTCAACAGAAACCGTACTGCCGCCTTCGCCCCGCAGCAGCTTGCGGATACGTTCGGGAGTGATGCCATTGCCAGCCACCAAACTGTCACCTACTTTCAGGAATTTATCGCCCAGTTTCAGGCCGGCTTTATCACTTGGGCCGTCGGTCAGCACATTTACGGCATTTACAGTGTCGTCGATGATATAAAATTCAACTCCGATCCCTTCAAAATTCCCTTTGAGGTCTTCGTTGGCTTCTTCCGTATAAACTGCGGGGATATAAACGGTATGCGGATCGAGTTCCTGCAGCATGGCCTCAATGGCCTCATCAGTGAGGCTGTCGGCATGTACAGAATCCACATATTTACGCTGAAGCAGGTCCATCACTTCCTGGACTGAAGTCCGGCGGGGCCTTTGGAGAAAGCCCTGGCTATCGGGGATATTTTTTTTCAGCGAATAACCGGCCCACATTCCGAGGATCAGCGTAAGCGAGAGCCATAAAGGCCACCAGACCTGCAATTTTTTCATTTCCTGTTGTTTAAATCTTGCCGGAACAATCGATTCCGTACGGATTTTCAAATATCCGGCGAAGTTCACAATTAATTTTCAATTCTGCACTTTACCTTCGTTTCCAGCCAGCCTGCTGGAATAAAGCAATTTTATGGCCATATTAATAGCAGACAGCGGGGCAACCAAATGTGAATGGTGCCTCACCGGAAAAAGGATGGAACCCCAGGTGGTTTTTAGCCAGGGGATCAGCCCCTATTTCCTCAATACACCCCAGATCGAAAGCATTATCCGGAATGAACTGGTGCCGCAGCTGGGGAAATCCCGGATTACAGCAGTGTATTATTATGGCACTGGATGTGCCAACCCTTCCAATGCCCTGCTGGTGAAAAAAGCGATCCGGAATGTATACCCTGATGCAGAAGTGATGGTTACGCACGACCTGATGGGCGCTGCCCGGGCCCTTTGCGGGGATGAAAAAGGGATCGCCTGCATACTTGGTACCGGCAGCAACAGCTGTTATTTTGATGGTAAAACCATACGGAAAAACAGTCCCGGACTCGGTTATGTACTCGGTGATGAAGGCAGCGGCGCTTATCTCGGCAAAAAAGTACTGCAATACTATCTCTACAATACATTTGATGAGGAACTGCGCTATAAGTTTGAGCATAAGTATGGGGTAAGCAATGTCGATATCCTGGAAAATGTCTACAAAAAGCCCCTGCCCAACCGCTATCTGGCCGGTTTTACCCTGTTTCTGTCCGAGAACCGCGGACATTATATGGTAGAGAATATCATTGAAGACGGGTTGAACGATTTCTTTTTCACCCATCTCTGTAAATATGGAGAAAGCTGGAAATATCCGATCAGTTTTGTAGGTGGCGTAGCTGATGCCTTCCGCGACGTGGTGGAAGGCCTCTGTAATGGATATGAGTTTGAGCTGGGACAGATCCTGCGCAATCCTATGGAAGGACTGATCCGCTATCATTCCTGAACAGATCCCATTCACCCTAAACGGAATCCCTGACATGGCTGAATTTAGTAAAGTAACGGAGCAGGAAAGTCATTACCGCCATCTGGAACAGATGAGTGCCCATCAGTTGCTGGTATCTATTAACCAGGAAGACCAGTTGGTCGCTCCGGCAGTAGCCCGGGCCATTCCCCAGATCGAAAAACTGGTGACCGTGATCGCCGACCAGATGATGGCCGGTGGCAGACTTTTTTATATGGGAGCGGGTACCAGTGGCCGTTTGGGCATCCTCGATGCCAGTGAAGTGCCGCCTACCTATGGTATGCCACAGGGACTGGTGATTGGCCTGATTGCAGGCGGTGATGAAGCCATCCGCCGGCCTGTGGAAGCCGCAGAAGACAGTACAGAAGACGGCTGGGCCGATCTGGAACAATATCAGGTTACTGAAAAGGATGTAGTAGTCGGCATTGCCGCCAGCGGAACCACTCCCTATGTGATCAGCGCACTTATTGAATGCCGCAAAAGGGGCATCTTCACCGGCTGCATCACCTGTAATGCCGGCAGCCCGCTCGCAGCCGCTGCCGATTTTCCGATCGAAGTGGTGGTGGGTCCCGAGTTTGTGACGGGCAGCACCCGTATGAAAAGCGGTACCGCACAGAAACTGGTATTGAATATGATCTCCACCAGTGTCATGATCCTGATCGGCAGGGTGGAAGACAACCGCATGGTGAACATGCAACTGACCAACAGCAAACTGATCGACCGGGGTACGCAGATGGTGATGCTGCGCACCGGCATAACCAACTATGAACAGGCAAAAGAACTCCTGCTTCGGCACGGCAGTGTCAAAAAAGCCGTTGATGCCCATCCGGCCAAGTAATAAAAAATATTTGGAATCCCCCCTGGCAGCACTGTAATTTGCCAATGTACCAAGATTGCAGGATTGAACTATGCATGATATAGAGCCCTATTATAACTGGAGGCATATTTACAGCAGCGAACAGGATGAACGGTCCCCTTTCTTCGGGCGGACGTATTCCGAGTTTGAATACAGCCACACCGTATACAACTATTATATCCATCCGCAATGGGATGATTTCGGGAGCCGTACCCTTTTCCTGAAAGTGATCATGGCCGATTATGAAGAACAGTATGCTGTGATCGAACTGATCGGTGAGTGGAATGATGCCATTGAAAATGATATCATGGAACTGAAAAGGGAAGTGGTGGATGTGTTCATGCAGCAGGGGATCAACAAGTTTATCCTGATCGCTGAGAACGTCCTGAACTTTCACAGCAGTGATAAGGAGTACTATGAAGAATGGTACGAAGAACTGAGCGATACCAATGGCTGGGCAGTGATCCTCAATATGCCGGAACAGACCCAGTACGATTTCAAGAAAGCCCGTCTCCAGCGCTACCTTGAACTGCAGCAGCTGGACAACTGGCGGATCTACCGTCCCATCCACTTATTCCGTAAGATCGATGAGGATCTTTCGCACCGGCTCAGCTGAAACCTTATACTTTGTTGATTATCAGCCGACAGCATGTTCTGTTAGAGTTTTCCCTTTATGATTAGTGTCAGGGTATAGCCTGTTTGCAGGTCATGGACCAGGCCTTTTTACCAGAGTATCTTGTAAAAAAGTTTGATCATGAAAACCATATTAGTACCTGTCGACTTCTCCGAAGTCTCCAAAAATGCAGCCTTGTTTGCCTACAAGCTGGCCTCTCAGGTAAATGAATCCCGGATCATCCTGTTTAATCTTTTCGATCCGTACCTGTCTGGATCAGACGGTTCCCTGCTCCAGGATGATACCGAAGACCGCCGCACCATACGCCTCATGGCCCTGAATAATATCCGTCGTGATTTTGCCACTATTGACGGACTGGTCATCGATTGTGTGGCCGAAGAAGGCAAATCGCTCGTGCATGCGATCAATCACATTGTTACCAATGAGATGGTAGACCTGGTGGTCATGGGTATCACCGGCGCCACACGCATTGAACAGATGCTGTTCGGCAGCAATACCCTCAATGTAACCCGCCATGCGATCTGTCCCGTACTCGTGATCCCGCCGCATACCGCATTCCGGAATATCCGTAAAATGGTACTGGCAGTAGACTTGAACGATGCAGTGGAAAGCCTGCCTAAAAAACGGGTGGAATTCATGGTGGAAACCTTCCATGCCGAACTGCATTTCATTTACGTGGAAAAACGGAATGGCACTCCGCTGAACAGCGAACAGGAAATGGAGAAGCAGAAACTGGAAGCCTGGCTCAAACCCTACTCCCCGGTATTCCATACCATGGGCGACCGCAACTTTGTAAAAGCCATTAATGAATTTGTTTCCCGCAACGAGATCGATCTGTTGCTTACTGTACCCCGTTCCATATCCTATGTGACTGACCTGCTCCATAATTCCCATACCGACAGGCTGGGCTACAGGAGCCAGGTACCCTTTGTTACCATTCACCAATAGTTTACATCAAGGCAACAATCGTAGCGCCGGTCACTGACCGGCGCTCTTTTTATGCTAACAAACGTTAAATTATTTTTTTGAAGATTCTCCAGTGATTTTTTTGGCCGCTTCGCGGATTCCGTTATTTTTGATTCATGTCCAACAGCAAGTCATACGGCACTTTTTACTTTTATTTTTATTACTTCTTTTTTGCAAAGAAGCCGGGACTGCTTTTGTTGACAGCGAATAAGCACTAAAAACAATCAACATAACGGGTCCCGGCTAAAAGCCGGGATTTTTTTTATCAATATGGCAACACGAATCGCAATACAGGGCTATGAAGGCAGCTTTCACCAGGTGGCCGCCCGGCAGTTTTTCGGTAAAGATGTGGAAGTGATCCCTTGTGGCAATTTCCGTGATGTGGTGCGCATTGCTGCAGCCAGAAAGGAAAGTGAAGGTGGCATCATGGCTATCGAGAATTCCATCGCAGGCAGCATCCTGCCCAATTACAACCTGCTCCAGCGTTCCGGCCTGAAAGTTACCGGTGAAGTATACCTGCAGATCAAGCAGAACTTGCTGGTGAACCCGGGCGTGAAACTGGAAGATATCCGCGAAGTACATTCCCATACTATGGCTTTGCAGCAATGCTATGCCTATCTCGACCAATATAAATGGAAACTGGTGGAGACGGAAGATACAGCCCTTAGTGCCAAACACATCCATCAGCATAAAAGCAAGCATATTGCGGCCATCGCCAGCAAACTGGCTGCCGAACTCTTTGAGCTCGATGTCATCGCTCCCAATATCCATACCCTGAAAAACAATTATACCCGGTTCCTGGTATTAAGCCGGGAAGACACAGCCAATACTGATCCGGATGCAGACAAGGCCTCCGTATATTTTCATACCGACCATTCCCGTGGCAGCCTGGCCCGTGTGCTCACGCTTATCGCGGAAGGCGGGATCAACCTCAGTAAACTGCAGAGCTTCCCCATCCCGGGCTCCGATTTCAAATACAGCTTTCATGCCGACATGGAATTTGATGCACTCGACCAGTTTGAACGCGTATTGGAAAAGATCAGGCCACTAACGGCCGAACTGAACGTGTACGGGATCTATAAGAATGGAAGACGATGACCAATGACCAATTGACTATTCACTATTCACAATTGACTATTCACTATTGACTATTCACATTTCATGATAACCACCGCAAAACGTCTCGAAGGCATCGGCGAATACTACTTCTCGCAGAAACTGCGTGAAATTGAACAGCTGAACCGGGAAGGCAAACAGATCATTAACCTGGGTATCGGAAGCCCCGACCTCCCCCCGCATCCAGAAGTGATCCGCGTGCTGCAGGAAGAAAGTGCCCGGAATACTGTACATGCCTACCAAAGCTACAAGGGCGCACCAGCCCTGCGCCAGGCCATGAGCAACTGGTATCTGACCTGGTATGATGTAACGCTGGATCCGGAAACAGAGATACTCCCCCTGATCGGGAGCAAGGAAGGCATCATGCATATCTGTATGACCTACCTCGATGAAGGGGATCAGGCGCTGATACCCGATCCGGGTTACCCTACCTATAGTGCTGCTGTAAAACTGGCTGGTGGGAAGCCCGTAACCTATACACTCAAAGAGGCCAATAACTGGCATCCCGATTTTGCAGAACTGGAAGCCATGGACCTGAGCCGTGTGAAATTGCTCTTTGCCAATTACCCGCATATGCCCACAGGCAAGTTGCCGGAAAAAACCTTCTTTGAACAACTGGTGGCTTTTGCCCGGAAACATGATATCCTGATCATACACGATAATCCCTACAGCTTTATCCTCAATGAAGAACCCATGAGTCTGCTGTCAGTTCCCGGTGCAAAAGAGGTGGTGTTGGAACTGAACTCGCTCAGTAAATCGCAGAATATGGCGGGCTGGCGTGTTGGCATGCTTGTGGCAGCCAAAGAGCGCATCAATGAAGTGCTCCGTTTTAAAAGCAATATGGATTCGGGAATGTTCCTTCCGGTTCAGCTGGCCGCAGCCAAAGCATTATCGCTGGGAAAAGACTGGTACGACCAGGTAAATACAGTTTATCGTGCCCGGAGGGAAAAGGCCTTTGAATTGCTCCGCCTGATCGGCTGCAACTTTGATGAACAGCAGGTGGGCATGTTTGTATGGGCACGTATTCCGGAAAAATATGCTGACGGGTATGCTGTGAGCGATGCAGTGCTCTATGGCGCCAATGTATTCATAACGCCTGGCGGCATTTTCGGGGAAGCGGGAAAACAGTATGTCCGGGTCAGCCTTTGTGCAACAGAAGAGAAATTTGCAGAAAGTATCTCCAGAATTAAATCCTTAACTGAAAAGTAAAACAAAAACACCTTTAGCCCTTTGTGCCTTAGTGTCTTTGTGGTGAAAAAATGATGATAGACAAACTTACTATAGTGGGCGTTGGATTGATCAGTGGCTCTTTCGCCATCGGATTAAAAGACCGCGGCCTGGTAAAACACGTGATCGGTGTAAGCCGTACGGAGGCCAGTGGTAAAAAGGCCCTGGAACTCGGTATCGTCGACGAAATATTGCCGTTGGAAGAAGCCGTTAAGCAAAGCGACCTGATCTATGTTGCTATTCCAGTGGATGCAACGGTTCCGGTGATGCAGCAGATCATGGATCTCGTATCCGGCAAACAGATCGTGGCCGATGCAGGTTCCACCAAGCAGGTACTCTGCGATGCCCTTCGCCAGCACCCCAACCGGAAAAATTTTGTGGCCACCCACCCGATGTGGGGTACCGAATACAGTGGCCCCGAAGCAGCCGTACACGATGCCTTTGCCGGAAGGGGATGCGTGATCTGTGAAAAAGAACTCAGCGATCCTGATGCAGTTGCTGTGATGGAGTCACTTTATCAGCAACTCGGCATGCACCTGGTATATATGAATGCGGCCGATCACGATATGCACGCGGCTTATGTGAGCCATATCTCGCATATCACTTCATTCGCTCTGGCCAATACGGTACTGGAAAAGGAAAAAGAAGAAAATGCCATTTTTGAACTGGCCGGTGGTGGTTTTGAAAGTACCGTACGACTGGCCAAGAGTAACCCCTCCATGTGGGCCCCGATTTTTATGCAGAACCGCGAAAATGTACTCGATGTACTTAACGAGCACATTTCGCAGCTCCGCAAGTTCAAAGCCTGTCTGGAGAAAGAGAATTATGAGTATCTGTGGGAACTGATGGAGCAGGCGAATAAGATCAAGAAAATCATTAAGTAGTAGACAGTAGACAGAAGACAGTAGACAGAAGAAAGGAGATATTAAATAAAGGGCTGAATTTTATGACAATAGAACGGGCAGAAATAAAAAAAGATTCTGAAATGAATTTGAATGGGCTACCCTTAAACCGGGCTTCCCTCCTGACTACTGTCTACTGTATTCTGTCTACTGATAATCAACGCATTAGGTAACCCGCCATAATTAAAGTACCTTTGCGCCAAATTTTATAGTTATATGATGACTTTTGAAGCGTTGGGACTGGATGCGAAACTGATCAAAGCGACCGATGAACTCGGGTTTGTTAACCCTACAGCGATACAGGAAAAGGCTATTCCGGTACTGCTGAGCGGCACGAAAGACTTTATTGGTCTGGCGCAGACAGGTACCGGAAAAACAGCGGCATTTGGCTTGCCGTTATTGCAATTGATTGATGTAAAGAAGAAGTATCCGCAGGCACTGGTGGTTTGCCCCACCCGCGAGCTCTGTATGCAGATCGTGAACGAAGTGGAGCTCTTTAAAAAATTCACTCCCGGGATGTGGGTACAGGCCGTTTACGGCGGTGCATCCATCGGACAGCAGATCCGGGAACTGAAGAAAGGTGTACAGATCGTTGTAGCGACGCCGGGTCGCCTGATCGACCTGATCGAACGCAAAGCGATCAACCTCGAAGAGATCGAATATGTAGTGCTGGATGAGGCCGATGAAATGCTGAACATGGGCTTCCAGGAAGATATTGAATTCATCCTGCAGAATACCCCGAAGCGGAATGCCACCTGGCTCTTCAGCGCCACTATGCCGCCGGAGATCCGGAAAGTGAGCCGCAAATACATGAAGGAGCCGGTAGAGGTTACAGTTGGTAAAATGAATACGGCGAACAAGAATATTGATCACCAGTATTTTGTCACCAATTCACAATACCGGTATCAGGCCCTGAAACGCCTGATCGATTTCAATCCGGGTATCTACGGGATCATTTTTACCCGTACCAAGGCTGATGCCCAGGAAATTGCCGATAAACTCACCCGCGAGGGATATGATATTGATGCGCTGCACGGCGACCTGACCCAGCAGCAGCGCGATAAAGTGATGGGGGAGTTCCGCGACAAGACCCTGCAACTGCTTATTGCCACCGATGTGGCCGCACGTGGTATTGATGTACAGGGGATCACCCATGTTATCAACTTCGAACTGCCCGACGATATTGAGGTATATACCCACCGCAGCGGCCGTACCGGCCGTGCCGGCAACACCGGTATCTGCATGAGTATTGTACACAGCCGGGAAGCCTATAAGATCAAGCAGATCGAACGGATGGTGCAGGCGCCTTTCCACAAGCTGGAGATCCCTTCCGGAAAAGATGTTTGCCGCAAGCAGTTCTTTTTCTTCATGGATAAGCTCCTCCAACTGGATATCAGCCATGGCGATTATTCCACCTACCTGCCCATGCTCGAGGAGAAATTTGCCGATGTATCAAAAGAAGAAGTGCTCAAGCGCGTGGCCTCACTGGAATTCGACCGCTTCCTCAAATACTATGAGAATGCTGAAGACCTCAACGTACGCGACCGCGAACGGGGTGGCTTCCGCGAGAAATTCTCCGGAAACAGCGACCCCGACCAGAGCCGCCGCCGCGATACCCGTGGCCGTGAATTCGGTGGCGGAGGCGGCGATTACCAGCGCCTCTTTGTGAACCTGGGTACGAAAGACGGATTCTACAAAGCCAGCTTCCTCCAGTTCATCCTCGACATGAGTGACCTGAAGAAAGAGGTACTTGGCCGGATCGACATGAAGGAAATGAACAGCTGGATCGAAATTGACCGCAAAGCCGCCAAACAGATGATTGCTGCTATTGACGGCAAGAAATACCGGGGCAGAAGAATCCGGATGAACGATGCCAACAGCCGTTAAGTTTAAAACAACAGCACATGATAGCAACAGCAACCGATATGAAAGAAGTAACACAGAAAGCCTGGAGTAAACGCCCGCTCATTATCAGCGGCCCCTGCAGCGCAGAAACCGAAGCCCAGGTGGTGGAAACCGCCCAGCGCCTGGCCGCCACCGGAAGAGTGGACGTATTACGTGCCGGTATCTGGAAGCCCCGCACCAAGCCCGGCATGTTTGAAGGGATCGGTGCCAAGGGTTTGCCCTGGCTGCAGCATGCACAGCGGCTTACCGGATTGCCTACCGCTGTGGAAGTGGCTACTGCCAAACAGGTGGAAGACGCCCTGACTTTTGATGTGAACATCCTCTGGATCGGTGCACGCACAACTGTAAACCCCTTCAGTGTACAGGAAGTGGCTGATGCCCTTCGTGGAGTGGATGTGCCTGTTTTGATCAAAAACCCGATCAACCCCGACCTCGAACTCTGGTCTGGTGCGGTTGAACGCGTGGCCCGTGCCGGCGTGAAACAGATCGGTCTCATTCACCGTGGCTTCTCCTCATACGGAAATACCGAATACCGCAATGCCCCCATGTGGCACCTGGCCATTGAAATGAAACGCCGGAATCCGGAGATCATGATCATCAATGACCCCTCGCATATCTGCGGCCGCCGCGATATCCTGATGGATGTGGCCCAGAAAGCCATTGACCTCGATTTCGACGGACTGATGATCGAAAGCCATATCGACCCCGATAATGCGTGGAGCGATGCCAAGCAGCAGGTAACTCCCGAGCGACTTGGTGAAATGATTGGCAGCATCCATTGGAGAAGTGAAGATGTGAACTCGGAAGAGTATCATGCTGCACTGGAAAAACTCCGCCAGCAGATCAACCACCTTGACGATGAACTGATGCAGATCCTCGGCCAGCGCATGAAGATCGCTGAAAAGATCGGCGAGTATAAAAAGAACAACAATATCACCATCCTGCAAACCAACCGCTGGAACGAGATCCTCGAACGTGCTTATTCACGCGGCGATAAAATGGGACTGAGCAAGGAGTTTGTAACCCGTTACCTGGATGCAGTGCATATGGAGAGTATCAATCACCAGAATAAGATCATGAATTCGTGAATCGTGAATCGACAATCGACAATCGATAATCGATGATCGGGTATTTCTTGAAACGTATATTGTATTACGTATAAATTTCTATGTCTTCAACCAAATTCTTCCGCTTCGGTAACGCTCGTGTCGATTACCATTTTGACTCGGGTATGCCGCAGTTGCGGAAGATCACCGATCCCAAAACCACCATCCTGGTTACTGACGAGCATGTTTATGCGGCTCATACGGCCCGCTTCAAGGGCTGGAATGTGATCGTGCTGAAACCGGGCGAGGAGTACAAGATCCAGCAGACGGTGGATGCAGTGATCGATCAGCTTATTGAAATGGGAGCCGACCGCAAATACACCCTGGTAGGCGTGGGTGGAGGCGTGATCACCGATATCACGGGTTATGTGGCATCTGTTTATATGCGTGGTATCCGTTTCGGATTTATTCCCACTTCACTGCTGGCACTGGTGGACGCTTCCATTGGTGGCAAGAATGGAATTGATGTAGGTATATACAAGAATATGGTGGGGATCATCCGGCAACCGGCTTTCCTCCTGCATGATCTGTCTTTGTTGAAAAGCCTCCCTGAAGCTGAATGGGAAAACGGCTTTGCTGAAGTGATCAAGCATGCCTGTATCAAAGATGCGCCCCTGTTCAGCGAACTGGAATCCGCCAGCCTGAAGAAATACCGCAGCAATAAAAAACTGCTGGCTGCTCTGGTACAGCGCAATGTGTTGATCAAAACCAAAGTAGTACTCCAGGATGAATTTGAAAAAGGCGAACGCCGCCTGCTTAATTTCGGCCATACGCTTGCACATGCCCTGGAGAACAGCTATGAACTGTCTCATGGACAGGCTGTGGCGATCGGAATGACGTATGCAGCAGAATTGTCCGAACGAGTGCTGGGCTTCCGTCATAAAGACCGGGTTGTGTCGCTGCTGGAAAAATACCAACTGCCTACCTATGCCGCTTTCGACCGTCAAAAGGCACTTGAAGTGCTGCAGAAAGACAAGAAGAAAGAAAGCGGTATCATGAATTATATCCTGCTGAAACAGATCGGCAAGGCATTGGTGTATCCGATTCCCATTCCTGATCTCAATAATTTATTATTAACCGTTTCCTGATTTTTGCTCATGATCGTTACTGTAAGCCCATCCCGTTTAACAGGCACCCTTCAGGCGGCTGCTTCCAAGAGCTCCATGCAGCGGGCTTGCGCGGCTGCACTGGCGGCCACTGGAAAAACCATTATTCATAATCCCGGGCATAGTAATGATGATAAGGCGGCACTCGATATTATCCGCCGCCTGGGCGCTTCGATCCGCGAAAATGGCGCAACGCTCGAAATCACCAGCGCGGGTGTAAAACCCGTGGCACCCGATATCAATTGCGGTGAATCCGGACTCAGTATCCGGATGTTCACACCCCTCGTAGCCCTGAGTGAGCAACCGGTTACCATTAACGGTACGGGAAGTTTGGTTACCCGTCCCATGGATTTTTTTGATGAGATCCTGCCCGAACTGGGTGTGCAAGTGAATAGTAATGCCGGAAAATTGCCCTTACGGATCCAGGGCCCGCTCCAGCCGGATAATATCACAATAGATGGTTCACTGAGTTCCCAATTCCTCACGGGTATGTTGCTTGCATATGCTGCTGCAGGGGCAGATGGTGTATCGATACAAGTGACCAATTTGAAAAGCCGGCCTTATATAGACCTGACACTGGATGTCATGAAACAGTTTGGTCTGAATGTGCCGGTCAATAACCAATACGAATCCTTTACCTTTCATAAACAACTGGCCCCTGCTGCGCCTCACCGTGAGTATACGGTTGAGGGCGACTGGAGTGGGGCCGCTTTCCTGCTGGTAGCGGGTGCCATTGCTGGGCCGCTTACGGTAACCGGTTTAGATGTGTATTCGCCTCAGGCCGATAAAGCCGTATTACAGGCCCTCATGCAATGCGGAGCCGGTATATCAGTAGAAGCAACAAGGATTTCTTTACGCCCGCTTCCGCTGCAGGCCTTCCATTTCAATGCAACGGATTGTCCAGACCTTTTCCCTCCTCTGGTGGCACTGGCGGCTTGCTGTGAAGGCAAGACGGTGATTGAAGGCGTCAGCCGGCTCACCCATAAAGAAAGCAACCGGGCGCTGACCCTTCAGGAAGAGTTCGGGAAGATGGGCATCCGTATTGACCTGCAAGACGACCTGATGATCATTGAGGGCGGAACCGGTATCAAAGGTGCGCTGGTGCATTCGCGGCATGATCACCGTATTGCCATGGCCTGCGCTGTTGCAGCACTGAAAGCCAACGGGCCGGTAACGATCCAGGAAGCGGAAGCCATCAATAAATCCTACCCCGACTTCTATACCCATTTGCAGGAAGCCGGAGCCGGTGTCAGAATTGAAGGCTGATGCGCTAAACCCGCCGCATTTACGTAATTTTACCCTAATCAGGCATATGAATTCATTCGGCAGACTTTTTCGTGTACAGATATTCGGCGAATCGCATGGCGAGTCGGTGGGTATTCTGGTGGATGGTGTTCCCGCAGGGTTACCTCTAACAGTTAATGACTTTCTGCCCGATATTGAACGGCGCAAAGGGGGTACACAGAAAGGTACCACCCCGCGCCAGGAATCCGATCTGCCGATCTTCAAGAGCGGGGTGTTCAATGATAGGACCACCGGAGCTCCGCTGGCCATTTTTTTTGAAAACAATAATACCCGCAGTGGTGATTACGAAAAACTGCGGGCTGTACCCCGACCCGGCCACGCCGATTTTGTGGCCCATAAGAAATTCGGGGGCTATGAAGACTTTCGCGGTGGCGGGCATTTCAGCGGGCGCCTGACGGTTGGACTGGTTGCTGCTGGTGTGATCGCTAAAAAACTGCTGCACCAGCTTTCGATACAAGCCACCATTCTTGAAATAGGCGGGGAAAGGGATCTGGAAAAGGGGTTACAGAAAGCCATTGACCAGAAAGATTCTGTGGGTGGTATTGTGGAATGCCGGGTAAAGGGATTGCCGGTTGGATTAGGCGGACCTTTTTTTGATTCGGTAGAGTCCCTGCTGAGTCATGCTGTTTTTGCCATTCCTGCTGTCCGCGGTATTGAATTCGGGACAGGATTTGCTGCAGCTAAAATGTACGGCCTAGAACATAACGATGCCATTCTGGATGATGCAGGTGCAACCCGTTCCAATCATGCAGGCGGCATTGTGGGCGGAATCACCAATGGCAATGAACTCGTGTTCCGTATCGCCATTAAACCTACCTCTTCTACGCCGAAAGAGCAGGAAACCTGGAATTGGGAAACCAAAGCCATTGAACCGTTTTCGGTAAAAGGCCGTCATGATCTTTGTATCGCTTTACGGGTTCCGGTTGTGCTGGAAGCCGTAACGGCTATTGTTCTGACTGATCTTTTTGCCCTGGAGCAGCAATTGCCCGGGGTTATAAACCCTCATAATTGATTGGCATGCCTATTATCTATCATGTAACCACCGCGGCCGCTTGGGCTGAAGCGCAACAAGCAGGCGCATATGAATCCCCTTCACTCAAAGATGAAGGCTTTATTCATTGCAGCATGGAAAACCAGGTGGAAGGAGTGCTCGAACGGTATTTTGCCGGTGTCAACGATCTGGTGAAACTCGTCATAGATACTGATAAACTCGATAAGCCCTTTTTCTACGACTGGTCGCCCTCCACGGCAGATACCTTTCCCCACGTTTACGGTGCTATTAATACAGCAGCCGTGATTGAAGTGATCCGGATCCGCTGATCCTCATTTTCGCTTTCTTTTTCCGGTTAAACTTTTTAATTGTGCAAACGAAAGGTCCAGCACTTCATAGTCCTTGTCGTTGGGCCAGGCATAATGCCACCATTCTGTTTCGAATGCCCTGAATCCATGCTGTTCCATGATACTGCGGAATTTTTTGCGGTTATCCAGTACCGGTACCGGCAGATGCATGAAGGTGTGATGAGCCGTATCGGAAAAATTATCAAAACCGGTTCCCATATCCAGCTCCTTGCCTGTAACAAGATCGATTATTGTGAGATCAATAGCCAGTCCGCGGTTATGCCCGCTTCCCTTTGAGGGATCTGCCACATAACGGTCGTCATGGATCAGCTCCCAGAATTTCATGGTAACACTGTAGGGGCGGTAAGCATCGAATATTTTCAGTCCCAGGTTTTCCTTTTTTAACGCTGCAGCAACAGCTGCCAGGGCTTCAGCAGCAGGCCTGCGCAGGTAAGTATGACGGGTATGCGCCGGATACAGGAGCTGCCTGGTGAAATTATCCGTGCTGGCATAATGCAATTCATAGATCAGTTCTGGCATCAGCTTTTTCAGTTCCACCATTTCTTTCCCGGGTTCTTGCTGTATGGAACGCAGGTACCAGGCCGGATCTTTCACCGTTGCAACACCATACCTGCTGGTATCCAACCGCTGCGCCAGGGCAGGCGAGAAGGGGTAAAAAAGGGGCAGCAGGAGCAGTAGTCTGTAGGACATAAGCCAAATTTTAGCTATCATTGCAACCGGGAACACAATTGTCACATCTTCACATCATTGTCAAGATACGATCTTTCCCGATTTGTTCCGATATGACCAACCGACTCCTTTTCCTTCCATTATGCTGCAGCCTCATGCTGGTATTTTTCACTGCCTGTGAGTCGGGTATGGAACAAAGCAAGCCCGTGGAAAAAGATATTGTAGACAAGCCTGAAAAGATCGATGTACACATCAGCCGCCAGATCAACAGTCTCCTTGAATTTGCCAAAAACAACCACGGGAGGATCAACGATACGGTGTTGCTGAAATCCGATTCCCTGGTTGCTGAGATCTACAATACAAGGGAAAGCAGTCCGCTCTGGAGCAAGGAAGGGAAAGCGCTCCCCCTGGCCGATTCGCTGATCCGGTTCATCAACAACAGCAAGGAATATGGACTTTTTCCGTCTGATTACCACCACAGGGCCCTGCAGGGACTGAACGAACGGTTTGGAAGGGATTCCCTGGCCAGGCTGGATGCCGCACTCTGGAGCCAGCAGGACCTGATGCTAACGGATGCCTTATTACAGATCGGACGCGACCTGAAACAGGGACGCTTGAAGAAAGACAGCGTTACACTGAGTTCCGATACCATTCTCAGTTCGGGGTTTTATGACAGCCTCCTGCTTGCTGTAATGAACGGAGGCAGCCTGTCAGCGGCCCTTCACCAGCTGGAGCCGGCTCATAAAGGGTACGATTCCCTGAAGCTCGCCCTGAAATTTTTCCTGGATTCTGTACAGACCTTCAAACGGTATACGTATATCATCTATCCCAACAAGGATTCTGCCACTTTGATCAAGCAACTCCAGATGCGCCTTTTTGAAGAAGATTATCTGGAATCGGCTTCAACGCCAATGGATACGACGCTGCTGCGGACTGTTTTGGTTAAATATCAAAAGGCCAATGGACTGAAAGAAACCGGCAAGATCAACCAGAATACGGTAAACCGGCTGAATAATACCACCTGGGAGAAATTCAAGACCATTGCGGTTAATCTGGACCGCTATAAACAGCTTCCCGACAGCATGCCCTCCAGGTATATTTGGGTGAATATTCCTTCCTTTTACCTCGAGGTACGCGATACCGATACCCTGGTTTTCAAATCACGGATCGTGGTGGGCAAGCCGGAAACCCGTACACCTTTACTGACCAGCAGGATCACCGACATGATCACTTATCCGCAATGGACCATTCCGACGAGTATTATTGAAAAGGAAGTATTGCCAGGTGTCAAGAAAAATCCAAACTATTTTGAAAAGCATGGCTATTCACTGATCAACGACAAAGGGGATGAGGTGGATCCGCATACGGTAGATTGGAGCCGCTATAAGAAAGGGATCCCTTACAAAGTGGTGCAGGGAAGCGGTGACGCCAATGCCCTGGGGATCCTGAAATTCAATTTCAGCAATAAATACAGTGTATACCTCCACGATACCAACCAGCGCTATCTGTTCAAAAATGCTTCAAGATCGCTGAGCCATGGTTGTGTTCGGGTTCAGGAATGGGAGAAGCTCTCGCATTACCTGGTCCGGAACGACAGCCTAAGCAGTACCAAACCCATGCTGGGGAATTATCCACCTGCCGACTCCTTGCGTGCCTGGATGAAACGGAAAGAAAAACATTATCTGCCGGTTCGCAGCCGGATGCCCCTCTTTATCCGCTATTTTTCCTGTGAGGGCATTGGCGGAAAAATCAGATTTTATGAGGATATTTATGGAGAAGACAAGCGCCTGAAAGAGCGCTATTTTGCAGATAAATCCATCCAATGAGGCTGATATACAGGCTGTTTTGCTGTTTGCTGTTGCTCCTGTTCAGTAGCCTGAATCAGGCCTGGGCACAGCAAAAGCCCGTAAACAACAAGCCTGTTACAAAAGCCCCCAAACGCACACAACCTGCTGATATACCGCAAGTTCAGTACGGAATTGCCAGTTTTTACGACAACAAATTTGAAGGCCGGAAAACAGCGAATGGCGAGGTCTTTTCGCAGAAAAAAATGACCGCTGCCAGTAATACCCTTCCCCTCAATACCTGGGTAAAAGTGACCAACCTCAGCAATAAGCGGTCGGTTTATGTCCGGATCACCGACCGGATGCATCACCGCAACAAACGCCTGATCGACCTGAGCCGCTCCGCAGCCAGTTCCCTGGGTTATACCGGAAAAGGACTGACCCGTGTGAAAGTGGAATACTTGGGGCGTAAAAAGCCTGAAAATGAGCCCCGGGAGGCTCCAGTTCCCCCTTCGGGGAAGTGAATAATTAATTTTATGGTTTAAGCGCCAGCGATTATTTTTGTTAGGAATCATCAAAACAGCTCGCTTATGAGAAAGATCACAGGCACTTTGCTGGCCTTGGTAGTATTGCATTCTGTAGTTACTGCCCAAACCAAAGGATCCGTACAGAAGTCTTCCTTTGCTGTTCATTTTGTTTTCAATGACTTTTCCACTGCTGCTAAAGTTCGCGCCAATAACCTTGGTATTGTATTGAAAAACAGGGAGTTTGGCAAGCTCAAGGAAATGGCGCCCGGATTGGCATTCAACTACATGAAGGGTATGTCCCGGAATTTTGACCTCTCCGCGACTCTCGCCGGTACTTTTGTGGATTATCCCATTCCCAACAAGCCTGCCTTTGGACGCGACCTGCTGTTGCTGGAAGGCGATGTTTCAGTAAGGGGTAAAATGGTCAGCAATGATTACTTCATGCAGCCCTACCTCTCTGCCGGCCTCGGCATTTCAAAGTATAAAGGATATTATGCTGCTTTCATGCCGGTAGGTGCCGGTATGCAACTCAATATTTTCGATGAGTCGTTTCTGCTGATCAATGCACAATACCGTGTTCCGGTTACAGAACAGGCGGCTTATCATTTCTATTACAGTATCGGCTTCGCCGGTATTATTGGAAAGAAAGGGGAATAAATAACAACTACCTTACAATAAAAAGAGCCGCTACAGCGGCTCTTTTTTTATGGGATCCATTTCATTTTACGCATCCAGTCCCGGGCTTTTTCAGCCCACAGTACATCAGTTTTGGGGTTCTTCAAGCCGAAGCCATGCCCGCCTGATTCATAGATCAGGGTCTCACAGGGCACTTTGTTTTTTTTCAGGGCTGCTTCAAACAACAGGCTGTTCTCCACTTTTACCCAGTCGTCTTTCGCATGAACCATAAAGGCTGGTGGCGTTTTACGGGTCACCTGCAGTTCATTACTGTATTCCGTGATTTTGGCTGCCGCAGGCGTTTTCCCCAACAGGTTATCCCGGCTGCCCATATGGCCAATGCTGTCGCGGAAGCTGATGACCGGATACACAAGGATCATGAAATCCGGCCGCAGGGAAGTTTTTTTCGGATTGGGGATCGTCCACCGGCTGAAGTGGGTGCCAGCTGTGGAAGCGAGATGTCCGCCTGCAGAAAAGCCCATGATTCCGATCCGGTCTTTTTTCAGGTTCCAGTCTGCCGCATGCTCCCGTACATACTGGATCGCCCGCTGGGCATCCTGCAGCGGTCCGATCTCTTTATTGGGCATCCAGGCATCATTGGGGATCCTGTATTTCAATACAAAAGCGGTGACCCCCATTTCATTGAATTTCCGGGCTACATCCGCGCCTTCATGGCCAGCAGCCAGAATATAATAGCCGCCACCCGGGCAGATGATGACTGCGGCACCAGTGGCTTTATCGGATGGCGCCGGATAAATGGTTAGTGTGGGTCTTGATACCTTGCTGATGATCAGGATCCCGTTTGGCGGACCTGTACTGCTTTCTTCATCCGGACCCGGAATGGAATTGGGAATGGAATCCGCATAAAGCGGAATGGTTTGCTGTGCCTTGCCCGCCAGTAGCAGCAGGCAACAGGTGAGCGATAAAAAAAGGGCTTTCATACTTAAATGTACAAAAGCCCTGTAGTTTTAACTTAAAATATCATCAGATCACCAGCATGGCATCGCCATAGCTGAAGAAACGGTATTTATCCTTGATCGCTTTCTTGTAGGCTTCCATGGCCAGGTCGTAACCGGCAAAGGCACAGACCATGATCAGCAGGCTGGTCTTGGGCAGGTGGAAATTGGTGATCAGCGAATCGGCAATGTTGAAATTATAAGGCGGATGAATAAAGGTATTGGTCCACCCTTCAGAAGGCTTCAGCAGCTTTTCTGCGGTATAGCTGGTTTCAATTGCCCGCATGGTGGTGGTACCCACAGAGCAGATGCGGTGGCCACCCTTGATCGCCTTATTCACGATCTGGCAGGCCGTGTCTTCTATGCGGTAATATTCAGCATCCATCTTATGCTTACTGAGGTCTTCCACTTCAATAGGGCGGAAGGTACCCAGTCCGGTATGCAGGGTGATCTCTGAAAAACGGATGCCCTTGATCTCCAGACGCTTGATCAGTTCAATGGAAAAATGCAGGCCTGCAGTAGGAGCGGCAACCGCACCTTCATGCTTGGCATATACGGTCTGGTAACGTTCTTTATCTTCTGCTTCAGGTTTGCGCTTGATATATTTCGGCAGGGGCGTTTCACCCAGCAGTTCCAGTTGCTGGCGGAATTCCTCATCGGTACCATCCCAGAGGAAACGGATCGTACGGCCACGGCTGGTGGTGTTGTCGATCACTTCTGCCACCAGTTCATCGGTTTCACCAAAATAGAGTTTGTTGCCCACGCGGATCTTACGGGCGGGATCCACGATCACATCCCAAAGGCGGTTGGGCTTGTTCAGTTCACGCAGCAGGAATACTTCGATCTTGGCACCGGTCTTCTCCTTACGGCCATACATACGCGCCGGGAATACCTTGGTGTTGTTTACCACAAATACATCCTTGTCGTCGAAATAATCCAGCACATCACGGAAATGCCGGTTCTCAATCTGCCCGGTATGACGGTGAACCACCATCAGGCGCGAATCTTCTCTTTTTTTAGTGGGATGCTGGGCAATCAGATTAAGGGGCAGGTCGAAGCGGAACTGAGATAACTTCATTGATGGGTTGATTTTAATGAAGCCGCATGATAAACAAAACAGTGTGCGAACAGGGTTATCGAGGTCCCTGCAAACCAGGTCTTACGGCACCTGATCTGCTATCATGTAAGGCAGTTTTACAAGCGGGCAAAGGTACTGCAGGGAAGGGATTCCGGGAAATTTAAGTTCAAAATGTGTATTACGCGGATTTTCTGTGCATTAAGCCGGTTTCCGGAGCGGATTCCGGCCCGGAATGGCTTCCAGCAGCTTCCGGGTATAGTCCGATGACGGCTGCGAATAAACCTGTTCTGCGGGACCGCTTTCTACGATTTTCCCCTGGTTCATGACCAGGATCCGGTCGCTCAGGTAACGCACCACAGCAAGGTCGTGGGAAATGAAGAGGATCGTGAATCCGAACTCCTGCTTCAGGTCATTCAGCAGGTTGAGCACCTGGGCCTGTACCGAAACATCCAGTGCGGAAACAGATTCATCACATACAATAAAACCTGGTTCCACAGACAGCGCCCGGGCAATCACTACCCGCTGCCGTTGTCCGCCGCTGAGCTCATGCGGATATCGGTTCATGAATCCAGCGGGCAGGTCCACTTTTTCCAGCAAGCCCACCGCTTTGTCTTTCCGGGCTCTCCGGCTACCGATCAGCTGATGTATGGCCAGGGGTTCCATCAGGGCATCACCGATGGTTATGCGGGGATTCAGTGAAGAATAGGGATCCTGGAATACGATCTGCAGGTCTTTTCGCCGCCTTTTCAGCTGTTTCCGGTCCCATTGCAGCATATTGTCACCTTCATAGATCAGCTCGCCGCTGGTGGGCTCAATGAGTCGCAGCAAGGCCCTGCCCAGGGTAGATTTGCCACAACCACTTTCACCGACCAGTCCAAGTGTTTCTCCTTTGAATACCGTAAAACTGACATCCTGTACGGCATGAAGCCAGGCAGTGGTTTTGCCCAGCAGGTTCCTTTTCACAGGATAAGCAACAGAAAGGTGACGGGCTTCTAAAAGGGGAAGAGAAGGGGAGGTGGTGTTTGAGTTTGAGTGTGAGTGTGAGTGTGGCGTAACAGGAGTTGCGGAGAGGAAATCGGCAACTACGGGAAGCCTTTGGCCTTTTTTAAAAAGGGCCGGGCGACAGGCCAGCAAGGCTTTGGTATAGGGATGCTGCGGGTTTCGGAATACGGCCTCAGTTGGACCTTCCTCCAGGCATTCGCCTTTGTATAGTACCAATACCCGGTCGGCCAGATCAGCAACCACCCCCAGGTCGTGGGTGATGAAAATAATGCCCATGCCGGTTTGCTGCTGCAATTCTTTCAGCAGCTGGAGGATGGTTTGCTGTACGGTAACATCCAGTGCGGTTGTCGGTTCGTCGCAGATCAGCAAGCGGGGTTCGCTGCTCATGGCCATGGCAATCATGACCCGCTGTTTCTGGCCGCCACTCAACTGATGGGGGTAACGGTTGAAAACTGATTCCGGGTCGGGTAATCTGACCTGCCGGAATAAGGCAATCGTTTTTGCCTTGGCTGCCTTGTAGGGCAATGCAGCGTGTGCCCGGATGGCTTCCACAACCTGTTCTCCACTGGTATATACAGGGTTTAATGAAGTCATGGGTTCCTGGAAGATCATGGCCAGAGAACGGCCACGGATTTTCCTGAATTCCGGCTCTGCTAACTGTAATAGATCCGTCGTCTCCTGTCCTATTGGTGAAAAAAGGATCTTGCCAGAGGGATACCGTACTGTTTTCGGGTTGAGCAGTTGCAGCAGGGAGAGTGCGGTTACTGATTTGCCGGACCCCGATTCACCCACAATGGCTAGCATTTCACCAGCCTCGACTGAAAAGCTGAGGTCTTTCACGGCCGAGGTGGTGCCCAGTTCGGTAGTAAAAGCTACCTGCAGGTTTTGTATGGACAGCAGGGGACTGATAGGCTAACTTAAAACTTGAGGTGGCGAACGGTCATGCCATCGTTGATCAGCTGTTTCAGCGAATCAATACCGATGCGGATATGGCGTTCTACGTATTCAGTAGTCACTTTCTTATCACTTTCCTCCGTTTTCACCCCTTCGGGTATCATGGGCTGGTCGCTGACCAGGAGCAGGGCGCCGGTAGGGATCTTATTGTAAAAACCTACGGAAAAGATCGTTGCGGTTTCCATGTCAATGGCATAGGCCCTTACTTTCTGCAGGTACTCCTTGAAATGTTCATCGTGTTCCCAGACCCTGCGGTTGGTGGTGTATACGGTGCCGGTCCAGTAGTCTACATTGTGGTCACGTATCGTGGTGGATACCGCTTTCTGCATGGCGAAGGCCGGCAGGGCGGGCACTTCTGCAGGGAAATAGTCGTTGGACGTACCTTCCCCCCGGATAGCAGCTATAGGGAGGATCAGGTCGCCGATATTATTCCGTTTTTTCAGTCCACCGCATTTACCCAGGAAAAGCACCGCTTTGGGCTGGATGGCCGTGAGGAGGTCCATGATGGTGGCTGCCGTGGGGCTGCCCATCCCGAAGTTGATAATACTGATATCACCGGAAGTGGCACATTGCATGGGGCGGTCCTGCCCGATGATCTCCACATTATGCCATTGGGCAAAGAGCTTTACATAGTTGCTGAAATTGGTCAGCAGGATGTATTTTCCGAAATTTTCCAGCTTCTCTCCGGTGTAGCGGGGGAGCCAGTTTTCGACGATCTCTTCTTTAGACTTCATAATTCCCGGTTTATTAAACCCGTAAATTTAGTTATTTCGCACGAATGATCGCCATCAACTATCCACAGGAGCCTTTAAAAACGAAAACTGAGGCCGGTACGGAACTGGTTTTTGACCCTTTGCGCAAGGCCTGGGTGAAGCTGACACCTGAAGAATGGGTGCGGCAGCATTTCCTGCAGGTGCTGGTTTCAGTAATGCGGTATCCTGCAGCACTGATCGCTGTTGAGAGGGAAATCAGGCTGGGGGAAATGAAAAAGCGCTTCGATATTCTGGTCTTTAACCGCCGGCAGGAACCCTGGATGCTGGTGGAATGCAAAGCGATGGAGGTAGCCCTCAGTACCGATGTGATCGAACAGGTCTTACGTTATTCCATACCGGTTCCGGCACCTTATCTGATCATTACCAATGGTGCATACTGCTACGGGTGGGAGCGGGGAGCAGGAGGATTGCTGGAGATGAGCGGGTTACCGGAGTTTCCGGAGACTTGAATCGAGAATCGAGAATCGTTGGGATTTGCATATGTACAGTAATTCCTCTGTGAGCTTAGCGTGCTCTGCGTGAAAATATCCAGAACAGGCGTCAGCTTATTGGCATATTGTCACATTGCCACATCGTCACATTATCTCATTGTTTTCCGTTCCTGCACTTCTTCCCTTACTATTTTGAAACCGGCTTTTTGGTATACCGACAATGCGTTAGGGTGGTCCAGCGAACAAGTATTCAGTTGTATCAGCGGGCGGCCGAATTGCCAGGCCTGGTAAATCACCTGATTCAGGAAATACAGACCCCACCCTTTTCCTACAAAAGCGGGCAGCAGGCCAAAATACTGCACTTCGGTGAAAGCAGGAGTTACAACATATTCTGCCATACCAGCTAACTGGTCTTGAATATAGAAACGGTAATGAAAGGTGTCATCCCGGTTGATAAGGGCATCCAGTTCGGCGTCCGGCATTACCATACGGTCGAGCCAGTCCCAGGCTTCACCCACCCCGTAATACACTTCACGGTAGGCGGCTGTGGTCAGGGGTTTGTCTGTTTCCACAAATCCGGTACCAGGGCGGGTTACAAATTCAGCTACTGGTGCCTGATGCATTTCCAGGTACCAGACTTTGGCGGGAACCAGACGGTACGATCCTTTAAACGGGAGAGCAGTCATCCGGCAAATTTAATATTTAGACTTCAGGAGAGCTGCCTTTCAGTTCTGGTCTTTTTCAACATTTCTGTAAGGGAAAATCAAGCTTCCGCATTCAATCGGGCCAATAAATATCAAAGGCGTTTTATAGCGTATTTAGGTTATTTTTGCCCCTGTTTTAACAATCCCAATGACTGCAGCAACACTGAAACGCTGGGCGAATAAACTGCCTTTTTTCCCAAAAGGGAAAAACTGCCCTGTTTGCGGAAACGCATTCAACCATTTTTATCCGCTTCCGGCATTGTATCCCGAATCCTGGGTGAGGTATGGCTTCCCGTATTCAGGAGCTGACTTTGAGACCCTGAATGAACAGGCATTTTCCTGTCCAAGTTGCGGGTCAACCGACCGGGACCGGATGTATGCACTATATCTCGATGGTTTTTTCCGAAATGCTGGAAGAACCGTTGCAGTACTGGATATTGCACCTGGAAAAGCCTTGTCGGGCTGGATTAAGAAAAAGGCTGGTGTTCACTATACCAGCAGTGATCTGTTCATGCAGGATGTGGATGTAAAGGCGGATATTCAGGATATGCATATGTTTTTGGATAATCAGTTTGACCTGATCATCTGTTCCCATGTTCTGGAACATGTACCCGACGACCGGAAAGCCCTTCGGGAATTGTACCGTGTGCTGAAGCCCGGCGGTCAGGCCATATTGATGGTCCCTGTAGTTAAAAAGCTCGGTCAGGTGATAGAAGAGCCCTCACTTACTGATATCGCCGAACGTTGGCGCCGTTTTGGCCAGGATGATCATATCCGGCTCTATTCCCCGGAAGGATTTACAAACCGGGTAATTGAGGCCGGATTTGAGTTACAACGTATACCCTGCCATCAGCTGGATTCAGCTGCTGCCAGTCATGGTATAGATCCTCAGGGAGTTCTCTGTATCGGGCATAAAAAGACTTCATATTCATGAAAGTCAGCATTTGCACCATAACTTACAACCAGGCTGCTTTCATCGGTGAAGCCCTCGACAGTTTTTTGCAACAGCAAACGGATTTCGAATTTGAGATTGTTGTTTCCGATGATGCTTCAACAGACGGCACCCGTGATATACTGAAATCCTATCAGGAAAAATTCCCTGAAAAGATCCGCCTGCTGCTTCAGGAAAAGAATATCGGGATGGTCGCTAACTTCTATACTGCCATAGCTGCCTGCAAAGGCGACTATATTGCCCTTTGTGAAGGGGATGACTATTTTACATCTTCCAATAAACTGCAGATACAGGCAGCTATTCTTGACCGTCATTCTGAATATGCCATTTGCTTTCATAAAGCAAAGATCGTTTTCACCGGCATTGCCCCTTTCGATTACCCGGATTATAATGCAAAGACACCGGAAGTCAGCCGCTTTACAGACCTGATCAATGGCAATTTCATTCATACGCCAACTTGTATGTTCCGGAATCACCTGTTTCAGCAGGTTCCCGATGCATTCCTTTCATTAAAGGTTGGAGACTGGCCCCTGCATTTATTAAATGCACTTAAAGGGGATATCTATTTTATCCCAGAAGAGCTTTCTGCCTACCGGGTTTCTTCAGCAGGGTACTGGTCGGCCAGGAATCACACAAATAAGATCGAGTATGCCATGAAGTTCCTCAGCGATCTTCAACCGGTTTTTGATCAAAAGTATGCTCCTTACTTTGAAGCGGCAAAGAAGCGGTATGCCCGTTACCTGCTGAAACTTTACTGGCGGAACAGGAACTGGTCCAGACTGCTGGCAAAGGGGCCACAGTATTTTTACAGCGGATTTATTAAATAAAATGAGCAGCAAACCCTTCATATCCATTTGCATTCCTGCATACAGGCGCGTTGATTATCTTAAACGCCTGCTTGATTCTGTTGCTGCACAGGACTACACTGCGTTTGAAATTATTATAACCGACGATAGCCCCGATGATTCGGTTAAAGCCTGCTGCGACAGCTATTTTGGCCGTTTACCTGTTTTTTATAACCGAAATGCTGTGGCGCTGGGCACTCCGGAAAACTGGAATGAAGGCATACGAAAGGCAAAAGGGAGCTGGATCAAACTGATGCACGACGACGACTTTTTCCTCTATCCCGGAGCCCTTGGTGCTTTTGCCCGGGAGGCACAAAATACTGAAGGGGATTTTATATTTTCCGCCTATCGCAATGTTACAGCAGCAGGGGAGGTCGGTGCTCCCGTAAAACTGGTTCCTTTCCGGAAACGGACCCTGGTGACAGAACCGCTGACGCTGCTCTCCAGCAATGTGATCGGGCCCCCCAGTGTGACCCTGGTACGGAACACAAAGGAATTCTGGTACGATAACCGCATGAAATGGCTGGTGGATATGGATTATTACATTCAGGTATTGAATGGCCGGTCATTCCGGTATATCCAGACTCCCCTTGTTGGCATCGGCGTTCATGAAGACCAGGTCACCAAAGTAAGTTCATTGAATCCGGAAGTCGAAATACCGGAGCACCTGCTGATTCTTGAAAAGTATGGATCGCGCGGATTCAGGAAAATACTTTTCTATGATGCCTTCTGGCGCTTATTCCGGAACCTGGGCTTCCGGACACTGGCTGACATTCAGCAATATGCAAAAGGCAAACCTGTACCGGCTATTATACAGCAAATGATCCGTTTTCAGTCGAAATTTCCTTTACCGGTTCTGAGAATGGGCATCTGTTCGAAGATGCTGATGCTGCTGGGGTTTCTGTTCCGGAATAATAAAGTTGATTAATCCTGCTTTCCGCTTAACAGTAATTTGCGGTAAGCATCCAGAAAAGGCTGTTTCGAAAAATGTTCGGCAGCATAGTTATAGGCAGCTATAGACAGTACATCATATTCTTCCGGATGTTTCAGGATTTGTTCAATCAGTGTAATACCAAGGCGGACCACTTCCGCTTCATCTTCAACAGCTTCAATTAGCCAGGCATTCCGGAGATGAACCAGATGGGATTTGTTGCCTTCCAGTGCTGTAACCAGTGGTACACAGCCATGCGCCATTCCTTCTTTGATCACCATAGGGAATCCTTCAAATGCAGACGTCAGCAGGATGATATGGTTAGCGGCATAAATGCTGTTCATTTTCTCCTGGGTGTCTACTGCACCATGCATGGTGGAGGCCGCTTTTACAATTTCAGATAACTCCGCTTCCATAGTTCCCGCAAATGAGAAATGTACAGGAGCTCCCATTTCAATAAAATGCCGGGCAATCCGGTCGATCAGCCACACGCGTTTCTGTCGCCCGCCCCTTCCTGCATACAGTATTTTTAGCGGTGGAATGCCGGGCTTGGAAACCGGAGGCGGGATATCCACTCCAGGTTCGATATACAGTATTCGTTCAGTGAACTGATGCTGGATTCCAAATTCATTGTATTGATTATGGATATTCTGCAGGGTAAGCTGGTCGTATACGATCCGGTGGCTCAGGTACCTGCAATTGGCCAGTCCGAAGAACTCGAACCCCTTTTTGCCATAACTGAAATTATGGAGCAGTTCAACCCGGAGTGCATCTTTCCGGAGAAAAGGCAGGAGGTCAAAAAAGTATGTACTGTTTGAGCTGAGTACCCGGAGATCGCTGTGGCGATTCAGGTAGAATGCATAATAATGCACGGAAAAAAGGCGTAAAAGCAGATTGTCGCACCAGAAATGGATATCCCGGGTATAGCTGTTCGGCTGGCTGTAAAACAGGTCTTTCAGTTTTCCATCTTCTGACAAGCGGGTAAAATAGATGGTTTTCTGCGTATCATCCAAAGCAGCCAGGATATCCAGGAATATTTTCTGTGCCCCACCGATCGAATACCGGTCAAACAGGAAGAAAAGGCCGTTGCTTTTTTTAGCACGAATCAGGGCCAGCGGGTATAAAAAGAGCAACGCAAATGGGTAAGTCACCCATAACGCAATCCGGAAGATCTTTATCTTGGTGAGGTTATGCATTTGAATTTTCTGTTCCAGTCAGGATCTTGTTGACTTTTTCAGCAATGGCTCCCCAGTAGTAATACTGGTAAAAACTTGCTGGCGTGTCCGGAAGTGTGGTTTTGGCCAGCAGCGCTGCGGTCCTGGATGAAAATGCCATCCAGTCGCCATCCGCTACCACATCCAGTTTCCCTTCACAGACTTCAGGAATAATACCCAGTGCTCCGAGGGTTGTTGATACCACATTGCAATTATAGGCAATCGCTTCAACGGCTTTGGTTTTGATGCCTGCGCCACTCATGATGGGGTTCAGGAATATATCTGTAGCCTTGAAATATACACTGATATCGTCCACAAATCCAGCGTGTATGATATTCCTTCCGGAATAGGCTTGCAGGTCATTGAATGACGCTGGGAGCCCTTTTCCACATATGAAGATGCAGTAGGGAATGCCCAGCTTTTCCAGGGCCGGATTGATGTTTTCTGCAATGACCGCTACCGCGTCATAGTTGGAATGGTGATGCAATGTGCCATTGAACAGAAGAATTCGGGTTTCCGGAGCTAATTGATGTTTTTCCAAAAGTTGTTTCCTGCATAGGGCTCTGTCGGCGGGCAATCCGGCTGTTTCCACACCATACGTGATCGCATGGGATTTTGATGCAGCAATTCCCAGCTTTTCCAACGCAAATCTCCGGTCATCTTCTGAAATGAAAAACAGGATATCTGCTTTCCGGTAAACCCAGCACTCATACCATTTCAGTGCTTTCCACCACCATCGGCCGATGGAACGGGATCGTTCAAATTCGATATTATGCGAGTGGACCACCCATTTCACAGGCAGCAACAGGCGTACTGCCCAGGCCAGCCAGCCATAATAGGGGTGTTCTATCAGCAGGTGTGTCGCCTTTACTTTTTTGAGGATCTTGTATAGTGTGAAAATCAGGAATATGTTGGCATACCGGATACGGTGATCGGACAGGATATTCAGTACGTTGAAGTGCTTCGCTGAACTGACATCGTTTGCCCGGGTACTTATACTTGTCAGGGGAAGTATTTCGCCCACATATTCGCTGAACAGGGCAATACCCTTTTCCCCGCCCAATTTAGCCGGCAGCACCTTGTAAGGTATGATGCTTACTATGCGTATACTGCTCATTTCGGGCTTTTTAGGTTTTGAGATGGAGGAAGGGCAATGATATAAACGAATGAGCCCAACATCAATCCTGTTGTATGATTCAGGCTGATCAGCCGGTTCAGAATCTTTCCCAGTATATTTTTGAGTGAACTGGAATAATGGGTATCCCAAAATCCGGGAGCGAATCCTGCTGTATAGTTTCCTGCCTTCATCAGGGAACGGTGTTCCCGGAATGAGATCATATGTTCTGCCCAGACTCCATTTTCCGGATCGCAGGTATTGCTGCCACAGGCTACCGGTTCCGGAAAACGTTTGTTTTTCAGGTATTCAGCTGCCAACGGCTCTATATCGGCCCAGGAGCGGCCTCGGGTTAGCCGGGCCAGCTGTTCCACTTCAGCGGGTTGTAATCCGGGAAATGCTTGGGAAAGCAATGCCGCCCTTTTGGGATAATATACCTTTTCCCAACGGCGGTGCAGTAACCAGTGTTGCAAGCGTGCGCCTGGATTGGCTGCGTTGGCTGTTGTGGACTGGTAGATGATGGCATCCGGCTGTAGCCGGGATGCCTGGGCATAAAACAGATCAAGCTTGTAGATATGTTCAATAACATTCCTCGATAAGATAATGTCGCAGGAAATCTGTGCAGCATTCAATTGTTCCAGTGTGGGGCCTATATCGCCTACTATATAATGATCAACTGCAACTCCGATGGCTCCTGCAATTTGCTGGGCACTGTGCTGCCAGTCGGCCAGATGGTCATTATAGATCACCTTCCTGCAACCGATCATCTTGGCAAGAGTGTAAAGCGTACCCACACCGGCTCCATAATCCATCAGGGTAAGTGCATCCGGATTTTTACCGGTCAGCTGTATTGCATTGTAAAGCAGATGCGCACTGGTCTGTATGGAAAACGTCAGCCTGCGGAAATGACTTCCTTTGAAATATTCCTTGCAGTAGTAGGGTATGTCGAGGGACGCTACATCCAGTTGCAGGAGTTTCTGATGCAAAATTGCCGCCTGTTTTTCAATAAGCTGGCCAAGCGCATCATTTTTATCAATGTAGATTCCCATGCTGTTAACACATTAACCTTTCACTGCAGCCGCATTCGCTTTTCTCCATTCGAGGAAAAGGCCGCCCAATAGTAAGATCCAGGACAAAGCACCTATAGCCAGGGATATCAGGTCTCCGGTTGCTTTGGTTTTAGGTTCAAACCGGAATTCGATCTGGTGTTTGCCGGCAGGAAGCGATAGCCCCCGGAAACAATAATCCACTTTTACGATCGGCGTTTCTTTGCCATCGATCCAGGCCGTCCAGCCATGCGGGTAATAGATCTCGCTGAAAACGGCAAATTGTGGTGCGGCTGCATTGCTCTCATAGCGGATCAGGTCATTCCTGTTTTCAATGAATTTCAAGGTTGCTGTGGAGTCAAATTGTGGGGCAGCTGCCACTTTGCCTTTTTCCTTTTCATCAATATAAACGGTTTCCAGCGGCTTGATCGAGTCCAGCGCTTTCATTTCTTCATCTGCATTCTTCACATACTGGATATTTTTGACCAGCCAGCAGGGGCCGAGTGCATCCGGATTAGGAATGGCCTGCGGAACTCCGGTTTGCTGGTTGGCAACGATCACATATTTGGTATTGAGCATATTGAACACAGCCATATTGCTTTTGCTGATCTGCCGTTCAATCAGATCCTGGTACAGTCCCAGTTTAGCCGGATGATAACCATTGATCAGGTTGTGGTGATAAGCCCCCCTGGAATCATTGAACGGATCGCCTGAACTCTGGTCGAACACCCGGTAATACCCGGTATCCCGCTTGATCGCCTGATCCGCTGCTGTGGGTTCCAGTGCCGCCATCAGTTCGTCTTCTGCAATGAAATTCTTTGAACTGAAGTAACGGGTATCCACAGTAAGCAGGTCGGCCAGAATAATTACTGTGGCGCCAATGGCCAGGTAGGTTGCCGGAGTTTTGCGGTTCACCGATAACCAGACGATTCCGGCACCCAGCGCCAGGAATACCCAGAACCGCGCCAGATCTCCACCATAAAGGCTTTTCCGGTCTTCTGATAAGCCATTAAAGATCTCTGTACTCATCACATTCGGGTTCACTTTGGCTTGCTGTCCCATGATCTGGCCAAAGGCATTCGTCATGGTATCTTTCCGGTCTTTGTCAACGGGTCCTTTGAAATCACTGGTAAAATAAACACCGGTCAGGATCAGTCCGATCGCTACCGAAACCGCAGCAGCAGGTTTCAGTTTGTTCCAGAGCGCTTTGCCACTCAGTTCTCCATAGAGCAGCTCATTCAGGGCCAGTCCGGCTAATACCGCAAAGGTCAGTTGCGGGATCACCATGGCCATGGAAGGTGCCCTGAATTTATTGTAGATGGGGAGATGATCGAACAGGAAGTAGTTGACAGCGCTCAGGTGTGAGCCCCAGGCAAGGATCAGTCCCAGCAGGGTAGCAGCCAGGATCCAGCCCAGATGCCAGCCGCGTACCAGGAAGAGGCCTGCTATAAAAAGCAATACTACAAAAACACCCAGATATACCGGTCCTGAAGTGCCCAGGTCCTGAGGTCCCCAGTAGGCAGACAGGAATCCATATAATTGGTTGACGTAGGCTTCCGGTATCTGCGCCTGTTGGGAAACCGTAACCAGGTTTTCTACAGCTTTACTTTTCTCGCCAAGTTCCTGCGGACCACTGCTGCCACCCTTAAAGGCAGGAAGCAGGATAGTGGCCGTTTCATCGATGCCATAGCTCCAGCGGAACGCATATTCCTTGTCCAGACCTCCTTTGGTTTTGTCCTTTCCATCTGTTCCTGCACTCAGTTCAGAACGGCCACCCCGCATGGTTTCCTTGGCATATTCATTCAGGGGCATCAGCATTACGGCATAAGAAGCTCCTGCAATCAATCCGGCACCCAGGGCCAGCAGGCCAGTGCGGATGAGATGACTATAGTCTTTTTCACGGAGGGTCTTGATCACAAAGGCCAGGCCTACAAATACCAATACCAGCAGGGTATAATATACGATCTGGATATGGTTCTGGTAGATCATCAGGGTAGAGAAGAGCATAGTGGTGATGAAACCCCAGATATACTTCCGTTGGGTCAGCAAGATCACACCCGCTATCACAGCCGGTGCATAACCCATGGAAGCAAATTTAGTGGTATGTCCAACTGCGGTGATAACCGCATTATACGAAGCAAAGGAATAGGCAAGCGCGGCAAACACAGCCACCCAGGGCCGCATCCGCATCACCACTGCCAGTATATAGAAACAAATACAGCTCAGGAAGAAAAGGCTGGCAGGAGAAGGCAACCCTGCACGGAAAACAAAATCCAGCCAGGCCAGGGTTACATTGTATTTGGATTCCATATACACCTGATAGCCGGGCATGCCGCTGAAAAGGCTGTTCGTCCATAAGGGGAAATGGCCATATTTTTCTTTGAACTCGACCGACTGTTGGGCCATGCCCTTCCAGCTGATCACATCATGCTGGTTTACTACCATGCCTTTGAATGCAGGCATACAGTAAAAAATGGATACCAGCAGGAAAACGGCAATGGCCAGAACATGCGGCTGGGCTTTTTGCCAGAGATTTTTTGTCATGAACGGAATGATTGAATGATGGGCAAAATAACGCAATTTTGCAGCAAGCCCACATGCATTACCTATTATTTTTCAACCGGATAGCCTTTATAGCCAACTGTTGCTATACATTGGCCCAACTGAACCGTTTTGGCGATTTCCTGCCAACAGGCGATATCGGTTCAACAGTGCTTGTTCTGGGTATCGGGGTTGGTCTCTGGCTGAACCTGGCAGTCTGCGCCCTGATGCTGGGGATGCTGTTGGTGCGTAGCCAATCTCTCCAAACAGTACCCCTTTGGCTGCGGTTGGCCAATGCAGGGTTTGCCCTGCTGCAACTGGCCCTGTTGTTTATGGCTTCACTTTGAGTAAGCCTCAGCCCTTATATCCCTGTTTTGACAATTCCCGGTGCAAGCGGATGCTTTTCAGGGAAAGCCGGATGGCAAAATAATAGGAGAGGACAGCTCCCCCGAATAGTAACCCCCCGGAAACAAACTGTGTCACCGTCTGATTCTCTTTCAGGAAAAGGAAGTAATCGAATGTGCCATGGAAAAAGACCGCGATCAGGAGCCCCTTCCAGAGCAGGCTTACGGAATTCCGGGAGTCAAATTTGGCCAGCCCGGCATAATAACCCATGAGTACTGCAAAAGAACCATGAGCCGGAACCGAAAGGAACATGCGCAGCAAAGCGGTGACCACACCACCCTGTGCCACATAGCCGATATTTTCGATCGTGGCAAATCCCATGCTGACCATTACCGAATAGATGATGCCATCAAAAGGTTCATTGAATGCTTTTTTGCGATACGCATAGACGCGTAACATCAGGAATTTGCTGCCCTCTTCACTGAATCCCACAATTGCATAAGCCAGCAGGGCATTGGAAAAAAACGGATTGGACAGCAAAGTGCCGGCCGGACCGTATTGTTTCACCAGAGGTTCCAGGCTCAGTTGCAGGATCACGGCAGGTACAATACTCAATACCCCCAGCAGGAATGAAATGACCAGGTTTTTAAGTGGCTCCGGGTCGTATTGGTCCCTGATGTAGATATACACCATAATGGCAATACCGGGAGCTATGGCAAGTGCAAGTTCAAGCATATACTGTTCAGCGGGTTATCAAAAAAGGGAATCCCATTTGATAACCTGTATTGGGGATTAAGATACAATAAATAAAAAAGCCCTGATTAATCAGGGCTTAAAACTTATGCGCTGGAACCTAATCCAATTAAGGCTTAAAGTCCCATTTTCTTTTTCAGGTTGGCATCAATGGCATCCAGGAACTCTTCTGTATACAGGTAATGGGTTCCATGATCCACTTTGTTGCCATGGATACAAACGGCAAGGTCCTTGGTCATTTTACCACTTTCCACTGTCTCAATACAAACCGCTTCCAGGGCATTGCTGAAGTCGATCAGGGCCTGGTTGCTGTCAAGTTTGCCCCTGAAAGCCAGACCACGCGTCCATGCAAAAATGGATGCGATGGGGTTGGTGGAAGTGGGTTTGCCTTTCTGGTGGTCGCGGTAGTGACGGGTAACCGTACCATGCGCGGCTTCAGCTTCCATGGTCTTGCCATCGGGCGTAACCAGTACGGATGTCATCAGGCCCAGTGAACCGAATCCCTGTGCCACTGTATCACTCTGTACATCTCCGTCATAGTTCTTACAAGCCCACACAAATTTGCCGTTCCATTTCAGGGCGCTGGCTACCATGTCGTCGATCAGGCGGTGTTCGTAGATGATGCCTGCTTTGTCGAAAGCAGCTTTGAATTCCTGCTGGTAGATCTCTTCAAAAATATCCTTGAAGCGACCATCGTATTTCTTGAGGATGGTATTCTTGGTGCTCATGTACAACGGCCAGCCTTTTTGCAGGGCCATATTGAAACAGCTGCGGGCAAAACCGCGGATACTTTCTTCTGTATTATACATGCTCATGGCCACACCCGGACCTTTGAACTGGTACACTTCATGTTCAATGATCTTGCCGTCTTCCCCTTCAAATTTGATCGTCAGTTTTCCTTTTCCTGGAACCGTAAAGTCGGTGGCGCGGTACTGGTCGCCAAAAGCGTGACGGCCAACGATGATCGGACTGTCCCAATTGGTAACCAGTCGCGGGATATTCTTGATCACGATCGGCTCCCGGAACACGGTACCGTCGAGGATATTGCGGATGGTGCCATTCGGGCTTTTCCACATTTGCTTGAGGTTGAATTCCTTCACGCGGGCTTCATCAGGTGTGATCGTGGCACATTTGATACCCACACCGTATTGCTTGATGGCATTGGCAGCATCTACGGTAACCTGGTCATTGGTCTGGTCGCGGTATTCCACACCCAGGTCATAGTACTTGATATCTACGTCGATATAAGGAAGAATGAGCTTGTCTTTGATGAATTTCCAGATGATCCGGGTCATTTCATCGCCATCCAGTTCCACTACCGGATTGGCTACCTTGATTTTGTTTGCCATTATCGGAATTTTTAGCTGTTTTAAGGACTGCGAATTTATGGCAATTCGGCCAATGCACAAAAGCGCCCTTTTGCACATCATTTGCAGGCGCTATGAAATGAATCGTGAAAAAACTACCTTGCAGGCATGTTGACCGGTTTCCGAAAATACTTATCCCGGTACGCCGACCTTTCCGATGAAGATTTCGAGCTGATCAAAAGCCATTGTACAGTCAGGTCCTGCGACCGTCGTGTACGGCTGACCGATCTGGGCGAAGTGGAACAGAACCTGTATTTCGTGGCAAAAGGAATGATCCGTAAGTATTTCCTGAAAGACGAAGAAGAAGTGATCACCCATATCACGGTGGAAGGGGAAGCACTGGCTTCCGGCGCGTCTTTTTTCTCCCAGCAACCCTCACGTTACATTATCGATACTGTTGAGCCTTCTGTGCTGGTAACGTTCTCCAGGGATCAGTTTTTCCGGCTCGTACAATCCCATAAAAAATGGCAGAAACTGGTTCGTCTGCTGATGACAGAATTCCTGGTTAACAAGGAGTACTGGCTGATCGACAGTATCCGATATACACCCCGGGAACGTTTCCTGGAATTCATGCAAACCCGTCCCGATCTGATCCAGCGGGTGCCCCAGAAATATCTGGCGTCTTATCTCAATATCAAACCCGAGACTTTCAGCAGGTTGAAACACCTGCTAGTACCCAAAAACGACTGAAGCACTGTTCCGTACCACCTTATAACAACTATGACTACAACCCACACACTGGACCCGGATGAATTCCGGAATGCGCGGGATTACCTGAAAAAGTATTTCCCGGTAACGGATCAGCAGGCAGAACTGCTGCTCGGCTACTGCGAACTGCGCCGTTTCCCGGCTAAATCCATGATCCTGGAGGAAGGCGAGCAGGAGAATTACCTGAATCTGGTACTGAGTGGATTGGTCCGTAAGTATGTAACCAGAGGCAAAGCAGAGTTTACCACACAACTCGCAACAGAAGGTCATATTTTCGATGCGGAGATCTCTTACATTACACGTATGCCTTCAATTGTAAATCTGCAGGCCCTGGAGCCCACAACTGTATTGTCCCTGCATATCGATAAAATGAACGCTTTACTGGAATCAGTGCCCGGAGCCGATCTGCTTGGAATACAGCTGGTGACGTCCATGTTTATCCAGAAGGATGAACGGCATTACCGCCAGCTGATGCAAAGTACCCGGGAACGCTTTGTCAACTATGTAGAAAATAACCCCCATATGTTGCAGCGGGTGCCACAGAAATACCTCGCGTCTTATCTCAATATCAAACCGGAAACCTTCAGCAGGCTGAAACACCTGATCCGTACCAGGAAGACTAAAGACTAACAACCAACACAGGTATCTTCAATTCATGCCGAACGGAGTTGATGGTTTCCCCATAGATCCAGTCTTTGACCCCCGAATGGCCATGGGCGCCGATGACCAGCAGGGAAGCCTCCTGCTCTATACAGATCCGTGCGATCTCCCGGGCCCTGTTATTGAAACCCAGACATCCGGTTACCCGGTACCCTTTATCTGTCAGGATCCGGGTATATTCCTTCAGGCGCTCCTCGTCGCTGCGGGTCTCAAAATCATCTGTAATAGCTCCCAATAAACGGGCTGAAGCACTTTCAACGATATGGATCAGGATATAGTCTCCCTGTAGCTGACCCTGCCCCAATGCATGGGCCAGTACTTTTTCATCATTGGCGCTGAAGTCCAGCGCAACTGCAATTTTGTTATATACAGGAGCAGTAAGTGCCTCGAGTGTTGTAGCACCGCCATGCAAGGGTAGTTTTTCAGCAAGGGCTCGCCGCTTTTTATTGAGTGCAGGAAAGAAAGTGATATAGAACAGCAGGCCGGTGAAAAGTAGACCCAGCAGGAGGATCACTCCTTTCCATAATAACTGCCCGGGTTCATTGAAAATACCACTCACTTCGTTCACCACCATCCGCACATTGAGGTACACCAGCACAAATGTGATCAGCCAGGCCAGTACCTGTACATAAGGGCGGATGGCAAACTGTCCCATGGTTTTCCGGTCGCTCACAAAATGGATCAATGGAATGATGGCAAAGCCGAGTTGCAGGCTGAGTACGACCTGACTGAAGACCAGCAACCGGTCGATCTGGTCATCTCCCACAAAATGGATGAAAAGGACCGCAGGAACAATAGCCAGCATCCGGGTGAGCAAACGCCGGATCCAGGGATTGATCCGCAACTGAAGATACCCTTCCATCACTACCTGTCCGGCCAGCGTACCGGTTACCGTAGAACTTTGTCCCGCAGCGATCAGGGCTATAGCGAATAATACAGGTGCCAGTGAGGAACCGAGCAGGGTATTCAGCAGGCTATGGGCTTCTTTCAGTTCCGCCACATCGGTGCGGCCGGATTCAAAAAAGACTTTAGCCGCCATGATCAGGATCGCCGCATTGACGAAGAAAGCGATATTCAGGGCAATGGCAGAATCCCAGAAATTCCATTTCAGCGCCTGGCGGATGCCCTGCTCACTGCGGTTGATTTTCCGGGTTTGCACCAAAGCGGAATGCAGGTAGAGGTTATGTGGCATCACGGTGGCACCGATGATGCCAATGGCTATGTACAAGGCTTCTTCACCTTGTATGGAAGGGATGAACCCTTTTGCAATGGAAACCGGGTCGGGTTTGGCCAGCAAAATTTCGATCAGGAAGGAAAGCCCTACGATGGCCACCAGTCCAATGATGAAAGCTTCCATTTTGCGCATCCCCAGCCGTTGCAGGAATAATAGGAGGAACGTGTCGAGTACCGTAATCGCTACACCCCAGGATAGTGGTAATCCGGTAAGCAGGTGTATGCCGATGGCCATACCCAGCACTTCAGCAAGATCGGTAGCTGCAATGGCTATTTCGGCCAGGATATATAAAACGAAATTTACCGGTTTGGGAAAGGCTTCATGGTTGGATTGCGCCAGGTCGCGGCCTCTTACAATTCCCAGTCGGGTCGACAAACCCTGTAAAACCAATGCCATGATATTGCTCATCAGCAACACCCAGATCAGGGAGTAGCCGAATTTGCTGCCACCTGCCAGGTCGGTAGCCCAGTTGCCGGGGTCCATATAACCAACGCTTACCAGGTAAGCCGGACCAAAAAAGGCAGCTACTTTCCTCCAGCCTTTTGCCTGTGGATCCACTGCAACGGATGCATGTACATCACCCAGTGATTGCTGGTCATGAATTCTGTTCCTCATAATGCACAAAAATATTTTTCGCTACATGTTCACTTACGGAGATCGTCTGTTGGTTTTTAAGCCTGATTTCAAGTGAGCCGTCAAAGGCAAAGCGTTTTTTTACTTCGAGCTTGGTGCCCAGACTGATCTGGATATGGTTCAGCAGGTCGAGCATTTCAGGCGACTGGTCGCCGATACTGCTTACAGCCGCCAGATGGTTAAGCGGCAGGAGAGCCAGCTCCACCTGCTTTACCGGAGTGAGCTTGCCCGTACTGTCGGGAATCGGATCGCCATGCGGATCGGTTTTCGGAAAATCCAGATAGGCATCCAGCCGGTCGATCAGCTTGCGGGAACTGATATGTTCCAGTTCTTCTGCAATTTCATGGACCTCATCCCATCCAAACTGGAGTTTTTCCACCAGGAAATACTCCCAGAGCCGGTGCTTTCGGATGATCTGCAAAGCCACTTTACGGCCTTCGGTGGAAAGCTTGAAACCCTTGTATTTCTGATAGTTAAGGAGCTTCTGTTCTTTGAGCTTCTTGAGCATATCGGTTACCGAAGCCGGACGGGTTTGGAGGGCAGCCGCCAGCTCATTGGTGGTCACATTGCCATTGGCTTCCTGCAGGTGGAAAATGGCTTTCAGGTGGTTTTCCTTGCTCGACGAATATTTCATCGGTCTAAAATATAATTTAGACAAATCTAAAACAAATTTCCGGGCTTTCCGCCTCCCGGCTTTCCATATTGGGCCGGATTGGCTACTTTTAGGCGGAAACCACAGCCCGGATATGATGAATCGCCTCGTTTTATTGTTTGTATTACCCGTATTCCTGTTCTCCTGCACCCATAAGAAAAAGTCGATGAAAGGGGAGGAAAAGGTGGAGATCACCGATTTTATCGAATTCTTCCCTGAATCCACGCTACCCGTTCGGATCACTGATGCCGCCCTGAATGCCCCCCAGAACGACAGCATGCTGATCAGTCATAAGATCTTTTCTACTTTTGTTCCTGATTCCATACTAGCCCGGGATTTCGGGAAAAATGCCAAACCAAAGATCCATGCGCTGGGCCGCACCAGGGAAAACGGCAAGGATCATTACCTCTTTGTTCATGCCGCCGCAGGCACCAAAAAAGTAGCCTATCTGGCAGTATTTAGCCCCGATCATAGTTTTGCAGCAGCCCTCCCGCTGGTCAGATCCGGTTTTGAAAAACTCAATTCGGCCTATGGATCGCTGGATAATAAATTCCAGATCACCACCTATAAGGACAAACTCACAGCGGCCGGCGTACAGTTTAAACGCAACGTGTATATCTATAATTCTTCTGCATCGGAGTTTACCCTGATCATGACTGAACCCAATGAGGAGATCATCGAACAGGTGATCAATCCCATCGACACACTGCCCCGGAAGAATAAATTCTCCGGGAACTATGTGAAGGATAAGCGGAACTATATATCGGTCAGGGATGGTCGAAACGCAACGACATTCCAGTTCTTCATCCATTTTGAAAAGGAAAACGGAACCTGCAACGGCGAGTTGAAAGGAACAGCCCGGCTGATCTCCAAAACCACCGCCCAGTACCAGGAGCCGGGGAATCCCTGCGCCCTTGAATTTATTTTCAGCGGAACAAGTGTTAGCCTGAAAGAAACCGGAGGTTGCGGTTCCTACCGCGATATCAAGTGTTTCTTTGAAGGCAGCTACCCGCGCAAGAATGATCCGCCACCCGCCCGGGAAAAGGGTCGGAAAAAAGGAAGCTCCCGCTAGTGTATGCAACTAAGGGTAATTGTTTATAAGTTCAGCCGGCCAGCTGACCCAAATGATGCCTTTTTTCACTTATTACCATTATATTGCGCCCGCTTTTGTGTACAAAGTACACAAGAAGAAGGGTTTTGAAACGTTAGTATCACCAGAATAATTGACCCCAGCTATGAGCTTTACCAATTACAAAGTACCCTATGCCGCTGATGAGCGCTTTACCAAACGTGTGGCTTATTTCTCCATGGAGTTCGCCGTACACCAGCCCCTGAAAATATACAGTGGCGGTCTTGGATTCCTGTCTGGCTCGCACCTGCGCAGTGCCTACGAACTCAGGCAGAACATGATCGGTATCGGCATCTTGTGGAAATACGGATATTACGATCAGGCCCGCAACCAGGACCAGACCCTGCAGGTGACCTGGATGGAAAAACAATACAGCTTTCTGGAAGATACGGGTATCAAGTTCCAGATCCTGATCCACGATCACCCGGTTTGGGTGAAAGCCTGGTACCTGAATCCGGAAACTTTCAAATCTGCCCCGCTCTTCCTGTTGAGCACGGACCTTCCGGAAAATGATTATGTATCGCAAACCATCACGCACCGCCTCTACGATGCCAATGTGGCTACGAAAGTGGCGCAGTTCATCCTGCTGGGCGTGGGTGGTGCCAAGCTGATGGACGAGATCGGATTCAATCCGGAAGTCTACCACCTGAATGAAGCACATGGCGTGTCATCTGCTTTTTATCTCTATAAGAAATATGGCAGTGTGGAAGAAGTGCGCAAGCGTCTCGTGTTCACTACCCATACCCCGGAAGAAGCCGGTAATGAAAAGCATGATATCCACCTTTGCCATAAAATGAGTTATTTCTGCGGACTGAGTATCGATGAAGTGAAAAAACTCACCGGCGACAATAACGACCAGTTCAATCACTCCCTGGTGGCCCTGCGTTTTGCCCGGCTGGCCAATGGCGTGTCCCAACTCCATGGCGTGGTATCCCGCCAGATGTGGTCCAAGTATGAAAATATCTGTCCGATCATCAGCATCACCAATTCACAGAACTGGCGGTACTGGGCCGACAAGCAATTGTACCGGGCCAGTGATGAAGGCAATGACGCCTGGTGGGACGACCGCAAGAAATACCTGAAGAAGCGGGCATTTGAAATCGTGGCCGACCAGACCGGTAAGGTATACGACCCGAATGTGTTCACTGTGGTATGGGCCCGCCGTTTTGCAGGCTATAAACGCTCTGAACTGATCACCCGCGACCGTGCGCGCTTTGAGAAGCTGCTGGCCAGCACCAAGTACCCCATCCAGTTTATCTGGGCCGGTAAGCCTTACCCCATGGATTATCCGGCGATCAATGAGTTCAATAATCTCGTTCACCTCAGCAAGAACTATAAGAATGTAGCGGTTCTGGTAGGCTATGAACTAAGCCTTTCCAAGCGGATGAAACAAGCCGCTGATGTTTGGCTCAATAACCCCCGCGTTCCCCGCGAGGCTTCCGGAACCAGCGGTATGACCGCCTGCATGAACGGCGCCGTGAATTTCAGCACCGACGACGGCTGGATCCCCGAGTTCATCAACCACGGCAATAACGGCTTCGTGGTACCCCAGGCAGATTATGCCAATATGAGCGTTCAGGAGCAGGACGACTACGATCTCAATAAACTCTATGAGATCCTCGAAGGCGAGATCCTCCCGCTCTATTACGAGAATTATGATACCTGGCGTCAGATCTGCAAGAACGGCATGCGTGATGTACGCTTTCGTTTCGATGCAGGAAGGATGGCAGAAGAGTATTATGAGCTGCTCTATAAGTAATCATTTTCAATGTATTATAGGAAAAGGCAGTACTTTACACGTACTGCCTTTTACATTTTACTTATCCTTTATGTAATTCTTCCCCGGAACGCATCTGTCAGTTAAATACTGTCAGATGAAACGCATCTTCTTTTTCCTTTTGGTTAGTTTTTCAATGACTGGTGCTGTCCTCGCAGGCGGGCCGGACAAGCCCGTTTACAATGCTTTCCTGAAGGAAGCCACAGTTTACCGCAGTGGTGCCGAACTCTTTCATACTGTGAAACTGACCCTCGATCAGGGTACTACTGATATCGTGATCGATGGCGTGGCCAACCGCATTGATATGGCCACTTTACAGGTTGGTACCGAAGGCAAAGCCACTTTATTGTCGGTCGACTTCTCCAACGATTACCTCAAACCTCAGGTCAAATCGGCATTGGTGAAAAAACTGGAGGATTCCGTTGAGCAGATCCGCTCAGATCTGGAAATGCTGAAAGTACAGCAGCGCACGGCTAACGAAATGCTGGACCTGCTTCGTTCCAATAAGCAGATCGGGGGATCGCAGAACGGCGTCAGTGTGGCCGAGCTGATGAAGATGATGGAGTATTTCAAGGCCAAGACGCTGGAGCTCCAGAAAGAACTGAGCACCCTTCGCAGCAGGGAAGATGCCTATAATAAAACCATCAACCGGCTCAACCTCCAGATCCAGGAAGAAGAGAATAAGAACCAGACACCTACAGGCAAACTCCTGCTCCAGTTGATGGTGCCCCAGGCAGGCTCCTTCACCTTTACCTTACGTTATATAACTCCTTCCGCCTGGTGGAACCCCACTTATGAACTGAATGCGGAAAATGTAAGCAAACCCTTGCTGGTAAAGTATAAAGCCAAACTGGTGCAGACCACGGGCTTCGACTGGAAGAAAGTGAAACTCGCCCTGTCTACCTCAACTCCGGCGCAACAGAACAATGCGCCCTTGTTCCAGACCTGGTTCCTGGGTTATATTGATCCGGTGGCCCGGATGGAAAGTAATTTGCTGTTGAATTCGATCCCTTCCGCCCTGAGCGGACGTGCAGCCGGTGTTGAGGCCGATGGAAACCCAGGCGCTGTAGCCCAGGTGAAGATCCGGGGAATGAAAAGCCTGTCGGCAGATAACAGTCCGCTGTATGTGGTTAATGGTAACCCGGTTTCACCGGCCGAGTTCAGCCGTATCGACCCCAATACCATCAAATCGATGGATGTGCTTAAGGATGCCAATGCGACGGCCATTTATGGAGCACGGGCTGCAAATGGTGTTATCCTGGTTACCCTCAAAGACGGACTGGGCGATTATGTGACCGTGAACGACAACCAGCTGGATGTTACTTTTGATATTGACCTGCCTTACGATGTTTCCTCAAACGGAAGAGAACAGCAGGTTGGGCTGAAAGATCTTGAAACTGCGGTTCATTATAAATATTATTGCGCACCCAAGCTCGACAAGGAAGCCTACCTGCTGGCAGAAGTACCCGACTGGGAAGGCCTCAACCTGATGCCCGGTGAAGCAACCGTAATGTTTGAAGGCACTTATGTCGGAAAAACAGCGATCGATCCTTCCAGTACACAGGATACCCTGAACCTTACGGTTGGCCGCGACAGGAGGGTAGTGGTGAAACGGGAGAAAATGAAAGATTTCAGTTCGGTGAAATTCCTGGGTAATTTCAAAAAGCAGGTGTTTACCTACCAGCTTACCGTTAGGAATAATAAGAAAGAAAAGATCGACATGATCCTGAAAGACCAGTATCCGCTCAGCACCCTGAAAGACATTGAAGTGGAACTGCTGGAAAGCGCAGCAGGGGCGGTTAATCCGGAACTGGGTGTGGTAACCTGGAACCTTTCGGTGAATCCAGGGGAAACAAAAACCTTCCGGATCAGTTACAGTGTCAAATATCCGAAAGACAAAACACTGAATTTGTAATAATGATGCAAATATGGGAACAGGGCAGGCGAAAGCCTGCCTTTTTTTATTCATCGATTTTGATGTATTCGTAATTGCTGGATTATCAGCCCGGTCTGGGACCCGCATTGCCGTTAGTCCGAATGTGGATTGTTTTTGCAGCCCCGCATCCAAAATTCGTCGTATCTTTGTCTTTCAAACCTCCGCAATGGACGCTGACTCTGGTCAACAACTGCTGCTCTCCTTATTCGGTATCACCCGGAATACGATCTACAACACATCTCCCCCCGGCATCCGTCAATAAGCTGTTTCGTAATCATCCTTACGAGGCTGTTTCTCGTATAACAGAAACGTAGTACAAAATAGTACTGCCCGTTTCTGCCGTATATGAAAATGTATTACGTAAAACGTAATACTGAATAGTTCAATTAAACCCCCTCATAAAATGGAAAGTGCAATCCTTCTCAAATGGGCCATGATCATTGGTATACCCTTGTTCGTGCTGCTCTTTTACAAGTTCATCTTAAGGGTCTTCTTCGGACTCGTCATTGTTCCGGAAGACCGTATTGGCCTGGTCACGAAGAAATTCGTGTTATTCGGTAAGCAGGAATTACCGGAAGGCCGCATTATTGCCACTAAAGGCGAAGCCGGTTTCCAGGCACAGACCCTGCCTCCCGGTGTGTATTTCTGGAAATGGATCTGGCAATATCAGATCCACTTCCAACCCTTTACGATCATTCCTACCGGTAAGATCGGCCTGATCCTCGCCCGTGACGGCTCCGAACTGGAAACGGGCCTGATCCTGGGCCGCCGGGTGGAATGCGACAGCTTCCAGGATGCGGAAGCCTTCCTGTCCAATGGTGGCCGTAAAGGCCGCCAAACAGCCATCATGACCCCGGGTAGTTACCGGATCAACACCTACCTTTTTGAAGTGGAACTCTTCGATATGACCAACGTGCCCGAAAATGCCGTGGGTATCGTGACCACCATGGAAGGTAAGCCGCTCGATGAAGGACAGATCGCCGGCCGTTCCATTGAAGGCCACAACAAGTTCCAGGATATCGACCACTTTTTGGGAAGCGGTGGTTACAAGGGCTTGCAGGAGCAGGTGATCCTGGCCGGTTCCTACTTCCTGAACCCCTGGTTCTCCAAAGTGGAAATGGTGCGGATGACTGAAATTCCCATCGGTCATGTAGGTGTGGTGATCTCTTATGTGGGTCCCGAAGGCGTGGATACCTCAGGAGTGGAGTTCAAGCATGGTAATATCGTGTCGAAAGGGCAGAAAGGTGTATGGGCCGAACCCCTGGGTCCGGGCAAGTACCCCATTAACCCCTATATCATGAAAGTGGAAATGGTACCTACAACCAACCTGGTGCTCAACTGGGCCACTGCGCGCAGTGAGAGCCACCAGCTCGACAAGAACCTGAGTACGATCACTGTTCGTAGCCGCGACGGTTTTACGTTTAATCTCGACGTGTCGCAGATCATCCATATCCCCACTACGGAAGCCCCGAAAGTGATCGCCCGTTTTGGTAATATGGCCAACCTGGTAACCCAGGTACTGGAGCCCACCATCGGTAACTATTTCCGGAACTCGGCGCAGGATGCCGAAGTGATCGACTTCCTGAAAAGCCGTAAAGAACGCCAGGAAGCCGCCCGTAGCCATATCGGACGTGTATTGGAACAGTACAACGTATATGGCGTGGATACCCTGATCGGTGATATCGTGCCGCCCGATTCCCTGATGAAAACCCTGACCGACCGTAAAATAGCGGAAGAGCAGAAAGTGACCTATGAAACCCAGATGAAGGCGCAGGAAACCCGGCAGACCCTGGAAAAGGAAACGGCTATCGCAGAAATGCAGAAAGAGATCGTAAAAGCTGATCAGGGTGTACTGATCGCTGAACGTATTGCCGATGCTTCAGTGAAAAAAGCTACTGGTGACGCGAACGGTGTACGGATACAGGCCACAGCTGATGCCGACCGTCTTAAACTCCTGGCCAGTGGTGAAGCGGAAAAAACCAGACTGCTCGCCAAAGCCGATGCCGAACGGACTGAATGGCTGGCAAAAGCCGAAGCGGAAAAGATCACGCTGACCGGTAATGCCGAAGCGGAAAAGATCCTCGCGATCGGTAAATCGAATGCGGAATCGTACCGGCTGTCGGTGGAAGCCATGGGCGGCGGCAACTTCACGCAGCTCAAAGTGATGGAAGCCATCGCCAACCAGCAGGTGAAGATCATGCCTGATGTGCTGATCGGTGGACAGGATGCAGCCAATGGTGGTATCGGTGGACTGATCGGACTGGAACTGCTCGACCAGCTGAAGAACCGCAAGAAAGAATCCTGATCGTATAAACGTTCATCTCCAAGGTCCCCCTGAAAAGGGGGACCTTTTCATTTAACAGGGCTTCCTGCTTGGCAGCACCGCAGTTCTTTTGTAATTTTAAGCAAACCTGCATGTTGAGAAACGCCGCCTGGAAACTGATACAACCCTTTCTGATCCTTCACGGGATCATTGCCCTGGGCATCGGCGGCTATATGGTCATTGAACATTTCAATTTTATTGAAGCAGTTTACATGACCACCATTTCAGTAACCACCGCCGGGTTCACCGAAGTACGGCCCTTGTCGGATGCCGGCCGCCTCTTTACCGTGTTCCTGCTGATCACCAGCTGGGGTTCATTTGCCTTTGCACTTACCCGGATCACCCAGTATATCATCAGCGGGGAGATCAACCGATACTTTAAAAACCGTCGCATTATGCTGGCAATAGATAAACTGCAGAACCATGTGATCATTTGCGGATATGGACGTAACGGCCATCAGGCTGCCATGACCCTGGGTTTTCACAGCGAAAACTTTGTGGTGATTGAAAACAATCCGGATATCATTGAACGCGCTGCAAGGGAAGAGCCCAATGTGCTGGTTTTGCATGGCGACAGTACCGATGATGATGTCCTCCGTAAAGCCGGCATAGACCGGGCCAAAGCCCTGATCACTACACTGCCGGTTGATGCACACAATGTGTTTATCGTTTTGTCTGCGCGCTCGCTGAATCCGCGTATCCGCATCATCAGCCGCGCATCCGAAAACAATACTTACCCCAAACTCATCAAGGCCGGTGCCAACAGTGTGATCATGCCCGATAAGATCGGCGGCACCCATATGGCCACCCTGGTATCCAAACCCGATGTCATTGAATTCATCGATTACCTGAGTGGGGAAGAAGGGGAGTCCATTCATATCGAATCCGTTTCCTGCGATCAGTTGCCCTCCGGGATGAGGGGGAAGTCGCTGCAGGAGATCATGAGCTGGAAACGTACCGGCGTGAATTGCATCGGGGTAAAAGATGCCGACGGCCGATTCGTGATCAATCCACCTGCAGATACCCTGATCCGTGAAGGCATGAAAGTGCTGGTGCTGGGTACGAAACACCAGATCCTGCAGATGAAGACGAATGTGGCGGGGGGGCAGTAGGCGGAAGACAGAAGACAGTAGACAGTAGGCTGAAGACAGAAGAAAGAAGGGTAGTAAACCAAGCAAACTTATAAAGCAAAAAGCGCAATGATCCAGAATTGGGTCATTGCGCTTTTTTATACTATGGGGTGATTATTTTACGATATCCAGCAACTCCATCTCAAAGATCAGGACTGAACCCGCTTTGATAACCGGGCCCATGTCGTTATCACCATAAGCGAGGTTGGAGGGAATGAATACTTTCCATTTGCTGCCCACAGGCATCAGCTGGAGGATCTCCACCCATCCGGCAATAACACCGGTTACCTGGAATTCGATCGGTTCACCACGGTCAACAGAACTGTCGAACACTGTACCGTCGATCAGGGTGCCGTGATAATGTACTTTAACCTTATCGGCAGTAGTGGGCTTGGGACCAGAGCCTTCTTTCAGGACCTGGTACTGTATTCCGCTGGCGGTTGTCTGGATGCCGGGCTTTTTCTTGTTTTCCGCCAGGAAAGCTTCTCCGGCTTTACGTACGGCAGAAGATTTTTCACTTCGTTTTGACTGCATGTAGGCCATGATCACATTATTCACCTGGTCGTCGGTGAGGGAAGCTTTACCTCCATTGACATCCGAAATGGCACGGCTCACCAGTGCGGTGTTGATATCCGAAATGCCTTGTTCCTTGTAGAAGTTGGCGATACTGATACCGATCGCATAGCTGAACGAGTCTGACTGGTTCTTCAGGACGAGGGCTGCCGGTTTTTTGACGGCCACTGACTTGGCAGCAGGTTTCGGGGCGGTTTTAGTAGTACCTTTTCCGGGTTGCTGGGCGCTGGCCGAAAGGGCTGCACAGGCGAAAAAGAAAGCGAGACAACTGTTTTTTAACATGGGTTTCAATGGTTAAGCTTCAAAATTAACAAAAATCGGGTTAAGCAGTGCAGCCTCAGGAACGTCTGAACCGTCTGAATAGTATTCAAAAACCCGGGAACCGGGACTTTAAAAACCCGATTTTAGTCTTTATTTTGAGTCATCCGGTACCACTGCTTTAACATACTGTTACGGTGTTCCGGCTTTAAAATTGAATATTCCTGATCATGAAAAAATTGTACTTTATCCTGGCCCTCTTTGTGGCCCTGCCTGCATTCTCCCAGAAAGACAGTACCGCGTCAAAATTGCTGAAAAAAGCCGGTGGTCTGTTCAGCAAACCCAAGTCTGGCGGCGGGCTCAGCAACGATGATATCGTAGCCGGATTGAAAGAGGCCCTATCAGTGGGAGCCAATAACAGTTCTAAATTGCTCTCCGCAACAGATGGTTTTTTTGCCAATGCCGCAATTAAAGTGCTGATGCCCCCGGAAGCGCAGAAGGTAGAGAAAGCCCTCCGCAGTGCCGGCATGGGCAGCATGGTCGATAAGGCCATCCTTTCCATGAACCGCGCCGCAGAATCGGCCTCCAAAGAAGCAGCTCCCATTTTTGTAGATGCTATTAAGCAGATGAGTTTTCAGGATGCATTCGGCATCCTCAAAGGCGCGGATACGGCAGCTACAGGATATCTTAAAGGCAAAACCACTCCCGCACTTACAGCCAAATTCCGACCTGTGATTGAAGAAGCACTTAAGAAAACAGATGCCACCAAATACTGGAAAGACGTTTTTGACACCTACAATAAACTCCCGACCACACTGAAGAAGGTCAATCCCGATCTGGCCGGATATGTAACCGATAAGGCCCTTACCGGTATTTTTTATCAAGTGGCCATTGAAGAGAAAAAGATCCGTAAAGATCCTGCAGCAAGGGTTACAGATATCCTGAAGAAAGTATTTGCGAATTAAGCGTCCAGTAATACGTTTTATGTTGCACGTATTTCCTGTAACGTAAAACGTATTATTTTTGGTCATGCTCTCCCGTACGGTTTCCCTTTATAAACAAGCTTACAGCGGACTGTCTCCCGAAACCTGGTGGTTATCACTGGTCATGCTCATCAACCGCAGCGGTACCATGGTGATCCCGTTCATGACCATTTACCTCACCAGTCCGCAAATGGGATATTCCATTGAAAAAGCGGGTATCGTGATGGGCCTGTTTGGACTGGGTGCTGTAATCGGTGCACACCTCAGCGGAAAGATCACCGACCGGATCGGCTTCTATCCGGTCCAGTTATTCACATTGATCGTTGGAGGCGTCTTATTTATCATCCTGGGACAGATGAAAGCCTATCCCCTGATCTGCCTGTTCACCTTCCTGCTCAGTTTTGTGAATGAAGCCTTCCGTCCGGCCAACTCCACGGCCATTGCTTTTTACAGTAAGCCGGAAAACCGTACCCGTTCCTATTCCCTGAACCGTCTTGCCATCAACCTGGGCTGGGCATTTGGCAATGCCATTGGGGGTTGGGTAGCCACAGTAAATTATGAAGCCCTTTTCTGGCTTGACGGCATCACTAATATCGCAGCAGGTATCCTGATGTGGGTATTACTCCGACCCGCCAATAGTGGTAAACATCCTGCAAAAAAGGAAGCCACGGCATCGAACGACAGTGTGTACCGCGACAGGAACTACCTGTTCTTCGTTATCCTCGTGGTATTGTTTGCTTCCTGCTTTTTCCAGCTCTTTACCAACCTGCCTGCCTATTACCGGAATGAACTGCATTTTCCCCAAACATTCATCGGATGGATCGGTGCCGTGAACGGATTGATCATTGCATTCTTTGAAATGGTACTGGTTTATAAAATGGAAGGCCGGCGCAGTTCGGTTTTTTATATCATCAGGGGAGTACTGGTTTGTGCCCTTGCTTACGGGTTGCTCCAGTTCGCAGGTTTCGACCACTATTGGGCCCTGTTCATGATATTGATGATGACAGCGGGAGAGATACTGGCCATGCCCTTTCTGAATTCCTTCTGGATCTCCCGGAGTGCTTCACATAACCGGGGACAATACGCGGCACTCTATACCATTGCCTGGGCAACGGCGCAAACCATCGGTCCTGCATTGGCGGCGCAACTGGCCGGCAAAGCGGGATTTACCACATTGTGGGCAGTTGTGGCGCTGATCCTGTTGCTGACTGCCGGAGGTTTCGTTTATTTGCAGCAATTGATCCGTAAAGAAAAAAGATGACAACAGGGGAAAAACATATCATGTTCCGCAACAGGTTGGTAAAAGTATACCGCCATCTGCATAAGCTGGCCCGTAAACAGCAGATCAGCTGTTACAGGATCTATGACCGCGACCTGCCCGAATTCCCCCTGATCATCGATATCTACAACCAGCATGTACTGGTAACTGAATACCAGAGTCACCATAACTTGTCGGAAGAAGCTTACGAACAATGGTGGGAAGGCTGTTTACAGGTGATTGCTGAAGTCCTGGAGCGGAGCCCGGAGCAGATCTATGAAAAAAGCAGGCACAGGAAAGCCGGCCGGCTGGGGCAATACCAACGGATGGGGGAGGAGCAGGCTTTTTATACAGTGGAAGAAGGCGGACTGAAATTCAGGGTCAACCTGTCTGATTATCTCGATACCGGGTTATTCCTGGATCACCGGATCACCCGTGGATGGGTGAAAGAGCAGTCGGCCGGGAAACGGGTGCTGAATTTATTCTGTTATACAGGTTCTTTTTCGGTGTACGCAGCAGCAGGCAATGCGGCTGAGGTGGTAAGCGTAGACCTTTCCAACACCTACCTGAACTGGGCCAGGGAAAACTTTTTGCTTAATGGATTTGAAGGTTCCCAATATGATTTTGTGAAGGCTGATGTGAAGCAATTTCTTCCTTCGCTGCCGGCCAACCGCTTCGACCTGGTGGTCATGGACCCGCCTACCTTCAGCAACAGTAAAATGATGAAAGACTTTCTCGACATACAACGGGATCATGCCGACCTGCTTAATCAGGTGTTGCGCACACTGGTACCGGGCGGGAAACTCTATTTCAGTACCAATTACCGGAAATTCATCCTCGAAAAAGAAAAAATCGCGGCTTCGGTAATCAAAGACATTACCAAAGCCACGACTCCATTTGATTTCCAGGGCAAACTGTTGCGCTGGTGTTATCTCCTCGAAAAATAAGGTTTAACGGATCTGTCCCCGTACCAATCCGGATCCCCGCAATTTGGAATGCGCATTCGCATATACTGAATCATTCAACAGCATGGTATACAGGGAATCAACCAGAGTGGTACTCCGCATCACATTGAAATCATCAATAGTGTTTGCCAGAAAGATGCGGACCGGGCCATTGGTGCTCCTGCCGGCCTTGTGGATATGGGCAACCCGCAGGGTGTCGTTCGATTCAATATTATTTACAGTGATCTTTGAATACAATACCTTGTCGTCGGTGAGCCGCAGGATACAGCTTCCGGTTGCAGTAGTAATTACAGCCGGATTTTCATTGGCACCCGAAAGCGGCACATCCATGGCCAGTTTGATCTCCTTGTCTAATTGCGCCCTCAGTAGTCCGCTTGCCACCTGTGAACTGTGTATGTTAAGGTAACAGGGCTGGGTAGTCAGTGTGTCGATCTGTCCCTGGGTAAGACCTGTAACCGTACCACTGCCAAGAGCGCCATTGAATACCGGATTGAGGTTGATATAAACCGGGCCATTGGTTCCGGCATCACCCAGATGAATATGCGCTGCGGTCAGCACGTCGCCAGGTGTCAGGTTATGTACATGAAATGTAAACTTGAGGGAATTGTTGGAAAGGATCTGCATTTCCTCGATTTCACCTTCTTCTGTTCTGCCAATAGGGGCGGGAATTTCATAAACAGACTTTATTTCGACGGCAGACCAGTTTTTTACAACGGTTGGCAACACACCAGGTTTATGGTCGCAGCTGATCAGGAAAAAGCATAGTAAAGCCATGGGTAACCAGCACCCTTTCCATTGGATAGGTTTCATATAAAGCAGTTGGGTGGAAAAAAGAGTTGTCGGGTATTGATACGTGAGGTTACGGTCAAGGGTTGCCCCCCCCAAGCGCAATGTGGATAATGGTATACAAAAAAAGCGAAGCCGGAGCTTCGCTTTTTTTCTGTCTGACAGAACAGTGTCATTAACGGAACTGGCTGTCGAGCGGTATATCGCGCTTCAGCATGTCGTTCCGGTTGGCCATTTCCCATGCGGTATAGAATACCAGCTGGGCGCGGCGGGCCATCTGAACATAATCAATTTTATCAGGGGTGTCGGTCGGACGGTGATAATCGTTATGTGTTCCGTTGAAGTAGAAAATAATGGGAACACCTTTGCGGGCGAAATTGAAATGGTCGCTGCGGTAATAAATACGCTCCTGGTCTTTGGGGTCATTGTATTTGTAATCCAGTTCCAGCTTGGTGTATTTCTTGTTGATCGCTTCGCTGATGGGCTTGAGGTCGGAGCTCAGTTTATCATCGCCTACTACATAAACGTAATTGGTGGAGTCGCCATTCTTGCGCTTGGGGTCTATCCGGCCGATCATGTCAATGTTCAGGTCGGCTGTGGTTTTTTCCAGCGGATAAGCGGGGTGTTCACTGTACCAGTTGGAACCCCAGAGCCCTTTTTCCTCACCGCTTACGGTCATGAAGATAATACTACGGCGGGGACCTTTACCTGCAGCCTTGGCTTTTACAAAGGCTTCGGCGATCTCCAGTACGCCTACGGTACCGGAACCATCATCATCCGCACCGTAGTAAATGGTTTTATCATCGCGTTTGCCGAGGTGATCGTAATGCGCAGTGATCACCAGGTATTCATCTTTCAGGTCGGTGCCTTCCATAAAACCGATCACATTGCTGCTTTCCAGTTTTTTAGTGACTTTGGTGAAATCGAGCATCACATTGGCATTATAGGACTTTGCCTTGGGATTGCCCGCTTTCATGGCTTCTTTGGCACTGTTCAGGTCTTCGCCCATGATGGCGGCTGCCACATCTTCCGAGATCTGGAAGGTATTCGGGTAAATGGTTTTCCGGAATCCATTCATGTACATATTGCCCCGGGCAGTACCACCGCGGCGGGGGAAACCACTTTGTACCTGTAAGATGGCGGCTGCGCCGTTTTTCATGGCAGCATCCTGGACGGCAAAGGGATTGAAACCACGGCGTGTATTGCCGCCCGCATTATTTTGTGCAGCTGCCTGGGGAGGGGTACCCGACAGGATCAGAACGATCTTGCCCCGTGCATTGATGCCGGCATAATCGTCGCGGGTGGAATCACTGATGCCATAACCTACAAATACCACTTCACCACCAAAGAGGGTGGAGGTATAGGCAGCACCCATATTCACGGCAAAATCCTTATTGACTTCAAATTTTTTCCCGTTGACTTCCAGCCCGGCATTGACCATGGAATCCTGGAATACCGGATAGGGCATCTGGTAACTGTCTTTGTTACCCGGTGCCAACCCCAGGGAACGGAAATGGTTCTCAATGTAGGCAGCAGCTTTTTTCTGGCCGTCGGTAGCCGTTTCCCGGCCTTCCATTTCAGCACTGGCCACAATGTACAGGTGTTTCTTCAGGTCGTCTGACGTGATAGTGCTCGCAAAGGGCACAGGGTTGGGTGCCTGTTTGCTTTTTTGCGCCTGGGCAGTAAGGGCTGCCAGGAAAAGAACAGAAAAGAAGAGTTTTCTCATGCGGTCTTAATTTTCACCAAATGTAGGGGCAAAAAACAGGCTTTGGAAGCCATTCATAAAAAAAGGAAGTGATGAGGGTCAGCAGCTCTGGTGACCCGGGTCCGGGAATTTACCCTTGTCTTGTACTATCTTGGTGGGGATGGAGCCTGACCCATTTTTCAATGAACAGTCTCTTTTCCCATAGCACCCGTTCCGTTAACTGGCTGAAATGGCTGATCTACGCTGTATTGATCAGTTTTCTACTTTATGCAGCGCAATCCCTTTTTATTCCCCTCAGTTATGGAGTCCTGATCAGCTTCGTTCTTTATCCGGTATGTAAATGGCTGGAGCGTAAAGGTGTGAGTAAAGTGGCTGCAATCAGCATTGGTATTACTGTGATCATCCTGTTTTTTCTGGGAATGCTGGTCATTCTCGGGCTTCAGGTGCGATCCTTCCTCGAAGAATGGCCGCGACTGCAGGAAAAGCTGCTGGGGCTGGCGGCAGACCTGCAGGTTTTTCTGGTGCAGCACCTGGGCATGAATACAGCACAGGTACAGCAATGGATGGATGAACTCCTGCATTCAACAGGAAAGGATGCATTGACCGGCATCGGCACTTCGCTGGCAGGCGTGCTGGTGAACCTGGTGATGTTGTTCATTATTCCGGTTTTTTCCTTCCTGATCCTGTTATACCGCCGGCAACTGATGGAGGTACTCTACCGGTTCTTCCCGGAAGATAAACAGCTGCAGATCGAGGAAGTGATCCGGCTTTCCATCACCACTTATTATAATTTTATCAAGGGGATGATCGTGGTTTACGCTACTGTGGGTACATTGAATTCGATCGGGCTTTTATTGCTGGGTATCCCGCATGCGATCATCTTCGGTTTCCTTACTGCCATCATGACTTTTATCCCTTATGTGGGGATCATTGTAGCTTCCCTGCTGCCCATTACATTTGCATGGATCACGTACAACTCCGTCTGGTATCCAGTTGGGGTGATCGCTATCTTCGCCTTTGTACAATATCTGGAAGCCAACCTGATCTTCCCCCTGGCCGTAAGCCACCGCCTGAAGATCAATACCCTGATGACGCTGGTCTTTATCCTGGCAGGAGGGATCCTCTGGGGTGCTTCCGGCATGATCCTTTTCGTTCCTTTCGCTGCTATCCTCAAACTCATTGCCGATAGGATGGAAGGGTGGGAGACGCTGGCGTTGTTGTTGGGAGAGGGGAGCGGGAAGGAAGAAGCAAGAAGCAAGAAGCGAGAAGGTAGAAGAAAAAAGAAAGAAGCAAGAGGGTCGGCTAAAGAAATTTCTCAGCGCACGCCGCTCCTACGCTGAAGCTTCGGCGCAAGTGTAGCGCGGAATTTTTTGCGTGCGTAAGCCAATCGGCTCATCGGCTAATTGACAAATCGGCTCATCACTCCGTATATTCACTCAACTCCAGCCACCGCAATTCCTTTTCATCCAGCAATCCGGTAACTGTAGTCAGCCTGCTGGTGATCTCCTGCAGCTTTTCATACCCAAGGCTGCCATCGTTCAATTGGGCAGTGAGTTGTTCTTTTTCCCGGCCCAGTGTTTCCAATTCTTTGGTCAGGAGTTCAAACTCCCGTTTTTCCTTATAGCTGAAACGTTTTTTTTCTCCGGCGTTTTTTTCGGCTGGCTTTGAATCGGTAACTGCGGGAGCCGGACTTGCTTCCCTGCCCTTGGCTTCTTCCTGTTCTTTTTCCCAGATTCGGTAATGGGAATAATTACCGGGAAAATCGCGCACCTGCCCCTCACCTTCAAATACGAGGAGGTGATCCACCAGCCGGTCCATGAAATACCGGTCGTGCGACACGATCAGCAGACAACCGGGATACTCATCCAGAAAGTTTTCCAGGACAGCCAAAGTGGGCAGGTCCAGGTCATTGGTGGGCTCGTCGAGGATCAGGAAATTGGGATTACGGAAGAGTATGGATAACAAGTGCAGCCGCCTTTTTTCGCCACCACTCAGTTTGCTGATATAGGTATATTGCTTGTCGGGATCGAAGAGGAATAACTGCAGGAACTGCGCGGCACTTAAAGAGCCGCCATTGGCCAGTGGGAAATTTTCCGCAATGTTTTTTACGAACTCGATCACCCGCAGGTCTTCCTTGATTTCGAGGCCTTGCTGCGAGTAATTGCCGAATACCACAGTATCACCAACATTGATCTTGCCACTGTCGGCCGGCTCCAGTTGCTGCAGGATATTGATGAAAGTGGATTTACCCGTACCATTTTTCCCGATCACACCCACCCGTTCCCCTTTCTTGAATGTATAATCAAATCCCTTCAGGATGGTTTTGCCGGGGAATGATTTGTAGACTTTTTTCAGCTCCAGTACTTTTCCGCCCAACCGGCTCATTTTTACCTGCAACTGGAGTTGCTGGTCTTCGATCTGCTGTTTGGCCTTTTTCTTGACATCATAGAAGGCGTCGATCCGGCTTTTTGATTTGGTGGTGCGGGCCCTGGGCTGTTTGCGCATCCATTCCAGTTCCTTGCGGTAGGTATTCCGGGCCTTGTCTATGCTGGCCGCTTCGCTTTCCTGACGGGCGGCTTTTTTCTCGAGGAAGTTTTCATAATCGCCTTTGTAAACAAAAAGGGTACTGCGGTCCAGTTCCCAGATCTCTTCACATACAGCATCCAGGAAATACCTGTCGTGGGTCACCAGCAGCAGCGTGATCTTTTCCTGGTTGAGGTAATGTTCCAGCCATTCCACCATGCCGATATCCAGGTGGTTGGTCGGTTCGTCCATGATCAGCAATACATGTTTATGTTCAAAACCGATATCGATCAGGGTTCTTGCCAGGGCTACCCGCTTGCGCTGGCCTCCGGATAAAGTTCCAGCCAGCTGGTGCAGCTGATGGATATTCAGTTTGCCCAGGATCTGTTTTACTTTGGCATCGAAATCCCAGGCTCCCAGTTCATCCATTCGCACGATGGCGTCCTGGATGGCATGGGCATCATTGCTGTCGCAGGCATCTTCATAGTCCTTGATGGCCTGTATCACGGGGTTATTGTGATGGAAGATATTGTCCAGAACAGAAAGGCTGTCATCAAAAACAGGGTCCTGTTCAAATAGGGCGACCGTAACATCTTTATGGACCCAGATCTTTCCGTCGTCTGCGGTTTCCTTGCTGGCCAGTATGCGCAGCAAAGTGGATTTGCCGGTACCGTTGCGGGCTACCAGTGCGATCTTGTCACCTTCTTCAATATGAAAGGAAATCCCGGAAAACAGCGGCTGGATACCATAAGCTTTGCCCAGCCCTTCCACAGACACATAATGCATGCTGTAAAGGTAACAAAGTTGGGCAATATGGGCAGTGCTGGCTGCGGTTCTTACTGGACAAAATAGACTTTACTGATCTTGCCTTTCTCGATCACATAGATCGCCACCGCTTTCAGTTTTTCTTTCCCGAAACCGCTCACTGATTCATGGTCGATCACTGTATTGCCCTGTATGATCCGTTGGGTCACTTCACAATGCAGCTCTTGTAACTGGCTGAACATGGGTGCATAGGCTTTCCGCATGGCATCTTTCCCTTTGGCGTCGAGCTGGTTGGGAAAGCTGTACAGCTCCACATCATCTGCATAGGGCTCCAGAAAAGCTTCCAGGTTGCGGAGGTTATAGGCGTTGAGCTGTTGTTGTACTAATGACTCAGGACTGTTTTGGATCAATGTATCTGTGCTGATCCATTTACCCCGGCGGATCAGTAATGGCACCTGTTCCAGTACCTTCAGGTCGCTGAGCGGGTCTTTATCCAGGATCAGGATATCGGCGATCTTTCCTTTCTCCAAAGTGCCGAAATCCTTTTCTTTCCCGAATCCCCGGGCTGCATTAATTGTTGCCGAACGCAACACCCCTAAAGGATCCATACCACCCAGTTGCATGGCATACAGCTCAGGAAGGAGGGAACTGGCATGGTGCGTACCCACATTGCCGGCATCTGTGCCACTGGCGATCAAAGAACCATTCTGGTAAACCAGTTTGAGGTTACTCAGCATGGTACTATCTTCTTTTGAGGGTACTTTGATGAAATTCCGCATCTTCTTGTAGTCGAAGAGCTGGTATTTTTTGGGCAGGTGCTGCGGGTCGAATTGCGTGCCAATCATAAAAGGATCGGCAGTACGGAGTTCATAGGCTGAGAAACTGAATTGTTGTGTGAAGGTCCGGTTGTAGTTCTGTGCTACCAGCAATGTTGGGATATAGAGCACCGGACGGGCCTTGAGTAATTGCAGGAATTCAGCATCGACCGGGGCATCATCCACACTATGTACGAGAATGTCTGCACCGTTTTGCAGGGCCAGTTTTGCGGTAACCAGTTCAGTAGCATGCACCGCCACTTTCAAGCCATTGGCATGGCTTTCTTCAATGGTCGCTTTTATGATCGGCAGGGTGGATTCAGCCGATTGTCCGGGCAATACGATGTACCAGATCTTGATGAAATCCGGCTTTGAAGGTAACTGCTTGCGGACTTGTTCCCTTGCCTCTTCCGGGCTTTTTACTTTAATGATCGGTGGATCATTTTTGTCGAGGTTCATGGGTTGATACGTAGAGATCAGGGGTCCTGTCACCCAGGCATTGGGGGCCAGCGGGGCGGCATTCACTTTATCGCGAACGGTATAATTGCTCATGGGGCCTCCCACATCCGCTACTGTAGTTATACCTGCTGCCAGGTAGCGTTTCATGAGTTGGTCCAGATTGTCTTTGATCCACTGCTGGTCTTTTTCATAAGGATAGTAGGCGCCGAAATTATAGCCATCCGGCCGCGTATACAGGCTGCCACTCTGGAAAAAATGAATATGCGCATCGGTCAGTCCCGGCATGAGGTACTTGCCACTGAGGTCTTTTACGGTGGCATTGGCCGGGATCTTTACTTTTTTGAACGGTCCTATCGCAGTGATCCGGTTGCTGTCGATCAGCAAGGTCTGGTCGGCATCAATTTTTCCGGTGATCACATTCACCACATTTACATGTGTGAGGGCTGTGGTACCTCCTGTCTGTGCCGTAGTGGTGATGCTGTAGCAGGTCAGAAACAGTACAAGGAAAATGCGCATATTCATTGGTTATAGGTCAAAATTATTTCGGGACATTCGTCCGGTGAAATGCTGTTGAAGCTTATTTCATTTTTGCCACTTCAGTGGGCGGAACAGGAGCAGGAACCTGGTTTTTTACCGGTGGCAAAGATTTGAAATAGGCAAACATTGCGGAAAGTTCGGCATCACTCAGCTTGGCCAGGGTTGGCCAGGGCATAGGGGGCAGTATGGGCCTTCCGCCGTCCTGTCCCAGATGTTTGCCAGTCCGCAATGCTTTGATAAAAGATTCTGCTGTCCAGCTGCCGATACCAGTAGTGGAATCCGGTGTCAGGTTTATGGCATAGGTTATACCCCAGGGGCCATAGGCCGCGGTAAGGTCTGCGGTCATCAATATCCAGTTGCCGGGTTTGGTTGCGTCATAAGTAATAGCCGGAAGTTTGCTGCCTTCCGGGTGACCGGAATACAGTTTGGTACTGTCCGGGATGGGACCTGCAGGGGTCATTATTTTTGGGGAATGGCAGTCGGTACAGCCACCTAGGTGTACCAGTTTGGCACCACGGGCAACAGGGCTTTCTTCGGTTACAGCGGCAACTGCGGGAGCAGCGGGTTGGTTATTGGCCGGACCCGTGCAAAAATGAAATGTAATGGGAATGGCAGCAAGCAAAAGCAGTACCCGTGTTTTGGGTTGGGCGAAGCGATTCATGTGAGTTGGGGGTTTAACGTTAGGGAATAGAAAAGCGTAATTCTCTACGCTGATCTGGTTGTTATGGCAAAGTACATTATTTCAGCAAAATCCATTTCTCCCTTCTAACTTCTTACTTCTATCATTTCCACGATCGCTTCCAGGTACCGCTGGTCAGTTTCGTCAAACTGGTTCAGTGCAGTACTGTCTACATCCAGTACCCCCAATACCAGTCCATTTCGTACAATAGGTACAACGATTTCGGAGCGCGAGAGGCTGCTGCAGGCGATATGGCCGGGAAACTGTTCCACATCCGGAACAATCAAAGTGCGGGCATCTGCCCAGCTGCTGCCGCAAACGCCTTTCCCTTTCCTTATCCGGGTACAAGCCACAGGTCCCTGGAAGGGCCCCAATACTAATTCTTCTCCTTTCACCAGGTAAAACCCTACCCAGAGCCAGCCAAATTGTTCCTTGAGGGCGCCGCAGATATTCGCCAGATTGGCGATCAGGTCGGTTTCACCGGTCAGGAGCCCTTCGATCTGGGGCAGGAGGGCAGCATATTGTTCTTCCTTGGTTCCCTGGATAATATTCAGGTCTTCAGCCATGCATACTTTTTTACGAAAATAAGTGCTTACGATGGATTTTCTCTGAACAGGTTAACAGGCTGTTTTCAACCGAACCGCTATCTTTGCCCAAAATCTACAACAATGATCCGCCAATTGCTTCCTTTTGCTGTTGCCCTGACGGTGCTTTCAGCCTGTCATAACAGCTCCGATTACAAGACAGCCACTGAAGAAACACCAGCTGCTGAAGCTGGTCATGAAGGCCATGGAGGTACTGCTGCTGAAATGCCTGCCATGGAAGCCATTCCCGCAGATGCCAAAGTGTTTTTTGTATCCCCTGCGGATGGTGCTGAGGTAAGCTCTCCTTTCAAAGTAGAAATGGGAGTGGAAAAAATGAGTGTGGATACTGCCAATGGCAAGATCAAGCCGGCATCCGGCCACCACCATATCCTGATCGGACTGGATTCAGTGGCTGCTGGTACTGTAGTTCCCAAGGATTCCACACACCTGCATTTTGGCAATGCACAGACTTCGACAGAGATCAAACTCAATCCCGGTACTTATAAACTGACCCTCCAGTTTGCCGATGCCCTCCACCGTTCTTATGGCAGCAAACTGACCAAGAGCATCACCGTGAAAGTAAAATAAGTAAAGCGCACCTGCGCAGCTGACCTGATCAAACAGAAAGGCCCGGGAACCCCGGGCCTTTCCTGTTTTTTCAGCAGGTTCCTTATTTTTTCATGGCACTGGCGATCGGTGCCCGGTCCAGGTACTGGATCACCCGGTCGATCTTGTCGGATGCATTAAAGTGCAGGGCTGTATGAATGGCCTGGTGCATACTTTTACCGCCTTTGTAGGTAGCGTCCACCTGATACCAGCTGAGTAACCAGATGCCGGGACCTTCATTGGCCTGGGGCTGGTTTACTTTAAGTGGTAACCAGATCTGTTGTGAAAAGCTGATGGAATCAATAACCTCTGTTCTTCTTTTTTTCCAGTAGTCTGCAATGGCAGCTTTGCCGGATAAGCTGTCGCCGTTATTCCATTGATAAACGGCATTGTCGGCATACTGTTCCATCCATTCATCCACTTTTCCCGCACTGAGGGCCGCCAGGCCTTTTTTTCCCATTTCCGCATATTTGGGGTCGGCGAATTCGGCGGGGGCAGGTGCGGCGGCGGTTGTTTCTTTTTGGGGTTCAGCAGCAGCTTCTTTGGATTCTCCCTGATTACAGGCGGTCAGGGATGCCGCAACTAGTACAAAGCCTAACATCTTTCTCATAATTTGGCAATTTAGGGGTGTAAAAAATGCAGGTGTACGGGCAGGGGGGATCGGCAGCTGAAAAAACGAAGTCTTCAGAAAGTTACCGTTTTTCGGAATTCACGCCAAAAATTGCCAGGAAAGGTGGTCGTATCAGCGCAGTTCTTCAAAAGTGCCGGTCTGCTTGTTTTTGCGCACATTATCCCAGTTGAACGCCTTGCCGTTCATGGCTACATAAACCCCATGGGGGAGGGTTTGAACAAAAGCAAGGGCAGCACCCAGGTTGAAGAACCCATCAGAACTACCGAATTTATAAGGGATCATGGCCCCGGTAAGTACAATGGTTTTATTGGTGATCTGTTCGGCGATCACTTTTGCTGTCACAGACATGGTATCAGTCCCATGCGTGATGATGATCCGGTCTTCAGCAGCATTCCGTACCTGATGTACGATCAGGGCCCGGTCTTCTTCCGTCATATGCAGGCTGTCGATCATCATCAGGGTACGCACGGTAACATCCAGGCTGCTCCGGCTGCGGTTCAGCATTTCCGGAAGATGGGTTTCCTTGAAAAACAATTCACCGGTCAGTTCATTGTATTCTTTGTCGAAAGTGCCACCAGTTACAAATATGCGGATTGACATGGAACGCTGAGTTTACTGAGTATACTAGGTTTGCTGAGTTGTCTTCTCCCTTCTTTCTTCTTTCTTCTTTCTTCTCCCTTCTCATCCCCACACAAATTCGATCCCCAGCTCAATATCCGGATGCAGGCTGTAGAATACCGGGCATGTACGGGCGCACCGTTCAATGATCAACCGTTGTTTATCATCTGTTGTGGCTGATGCCGGGAAATGAAACGTTAAATTTATGCCTCCCACACGGCGGGGATCGGCTTTCATGATCTTTTCCACACTTATCTTTGTTCCGGCCAGATCAACATCCATATCCCTTGCCTTGATGCCCATGATGGTCATGGCGCAGGCACCCAGGGAGGTGGCCAGCAGGTCGGTAGGGGAAAAACGTTCACCCTTGCCCTGGTTGTCCACCGGAGCATCGGTCTGGAAGCTGTTGCCGCTTTTTTCATGGGTACAAACCGTACGGAGATTTCCTTCGTATACCACAGTAGCTGTCATTTTGCAGAATTTTGCCCTAAATTTACGTTGAATTGATAAATCTATGCCGGTGAAGCAAATACTCTTTATTTCTTTCCTCCTGATCGCCTCCAGCAGCGCTTTCAGCCAGGGTAACACAGAGCCGACCACAAAACAGGAGAAAAAAGCTGCCCGCAGGGAAAAGATCAATCAATTGATGCGGCAGGAAGAGGAAGGGGAAACCGTGTTTCATAAGCAGAGTGTATTCGGCTTCAAGATGAATACCGACGGATACGGCTTCTCCTACGAATATGGCCGCTACCAGAGTGCCAGGAAAACAGCCCTTTTCCAGTTTGAATTCAATGAGAAGAAGAACCCTAAGGAGAAGAAGATCTCCCTCTTCGACGGATTTGGATTTTCCAATATCATCTTTGGTAAAGAGAATAATTTCTATCAGGCAAAATTCGGCTATGCGCAACAGAGCCGGATCGGCGGTAAAGCCAATAAGAACGGCGTGGCCGTTTCCGGTATCCTCGGTGGCGGATTATCCCTGGGCCTGATGAAACCTTACCTGGTGAATGTAAATGTGAACGGGCAGGAAGAACAGCGGACCTTTCCCACCATCATCGACAGCAATTATGCTATCATCGGCTCTGCCGGATTCCTGAAAGGCTGGAATCAGCTCAAGATCAATCCAGGGGCACATGCCAAAGCCGCCATGCGGTTCGATTATGGCCGGTTCAACGAATCGGTAACAGCCATTGAAGTAGGACTGATGGCGGAGTATTACTCCAAAAAAGTGCCCCAGCTCTCCTATGTACCCCAGAAGAACTTCTTTTTCAACGCCTATATTTCCCTTCTTTTCGGTAGAAGAAAGTAATGTAATTTTGCAGGGTTTTACTGCAGTGCCGGCGACCCCTTGCCGGTTGACCAGATAAGCCGGTAAAACCGGGTAAACTTTATAGTGACCTGTTTGTTAGGGGTTTAGAAGCTTCATTATGACTGAATTACCTGTGGTTCCTGCCGCCGGGTCGCAACCCACGCGGATCAAAAAGCCCGATTGGCTCCGTGTGAAACTGCCGATCGGGGAAAGTTATAAACATGTTCGCGGACTGGTAGACAAGCACAAGCTCCATACCATCTGCGAAAGCGGCAATTGCCCCAATATGGGGGAATGCTGGGGGGAAGGAACAGCTACCTTCATGATCCTGGGTAATGTGTGTACCCGGAGCTGCGGTTTCTGTGCCGTGGCTACCGGCCGCCCGGATCCGATCGACTGGGATGAACCCCAGCGTGTGGCTGAAGCGATCCACCTCATGAAAGTGAAACATGCTGTCATTACATCTGTAGACCGTGATGAAGTAAAAGACGGAGGTTCCATTATCTGGTACAATACCATCAAGGCCGTCAAAGCCCTGAATCCGGAAACCACCATCGAAACCCTGATCCCCGATTTCAAAGGAGAGAAAGAGAATATCCAACGGCTGATCGATGCCGCTCCCGAAGTGGTTTCCCATAATATTGAAACTGTGGAACGGCTCACCCGGCAGGTACGCATACAGGCCAAATACTGGAGAAGCATGGAAGTGCTCCGCACCCTGAAAGAGGGAGGTATGCGTACAAAGAGTGGTATCATGCTTGGACTGGGTGAAACCAAAGAGGAAGTGATCCAGACCCTGAAAGACCTGCACGAGAGCCGGGTGGACGTTGTCACCATCGGCCAGTACCTGCAACCCACTCCCAAACACCTGCCCGTTCACCGCTTTGTTCACCCGGATGAATTCGCCGAGTACCGTGAAATCGGTTACCAGCTGGGCTTCGATTATGTGGAAAGCGGACCCCTGGTACGGTCTTCCTATCATAGTGAAAAGCATGTGATCCCCGGATACGGCAGGGGAGAATGGGAAAAGAGTAAATAGCAGCTCATTATATGCTGCGTTTTACGTAATATGTATAACGTAAACCGCATGATATATGAAACTCCGGGACTTAGTTTTCTGTGCTGTTTTATTCCTGGCAAGTGGTCCAATGTTTGCCCAGCTGCGATGGACAAATGTGAATGCCCGGTTCGGCAATCTCCCCAAAGGCATCAATGTATATAAGACGACCGATTCCCTGCATGGACGCCCGTTCATTGCCTTTTACGTTGCAATAAACTATAAAGACCGCAATACGGTATTCACTACGCAAACGGGAAAAGGGAAGCGGTTTACACCCGCTGAATATTACCAGCAGGAAAACCAGCCACTGATCGTGGTGAACGGCACCTTCTTTTCCTTCCAGACCAACCAGAACCTGAATATGGTGATGACTGCGGGTAAGCTGACTGCTTTTAATACACCCGCTCTGAAAAGCAAACAAACCGATTCGTTCTATTATCCCACAAGAAGTGCCATCGGGATCTCGCGCAATCGTAAACCCGATGCGGCCTGGATCTTTACCGATACTGCCCAGCGCTGGCCCTATGCCTTCCAGCATAAACCTATTGTAGCAAAAGGCAAAACCGATGATCCTTCTTTCGCTGATCTGAATACACTCGATTACTGGAACTGGTGGAAAATGGAAACAGCCATAGGCGGTGGTCCCATGTTGCTGCAGAAAGGCAAGGTCATGATCACGAATAAAGAAGAGCAAATGTTCGTGAACGGGTTGAATGACCTGCACCCCCGAACTGCCATGGGCTATACCCGAAAGGGGAAGAAGTGGATCATACTTGTGATCCAGGGCCGTTTTCCCGGTATGGCAGAAGGAGCCAGTCTTACAGAAGAAGCAGAAATGCTCCGCAAACTTGGGTGCTATGAAGCCCTGAATCTCGACGGTGGCGGCAGCAGCTGCATGCTCATCAATGGAAAAGAAACGATAAAGCCATCTGATAAGGAAGGGCAACGGGCAGTTCCCGCTGTTTTCATTGTGAAGAGAAAGTAAAACTCTGAATACAAAAAAGGCCCGCATCAAAGCGGGCCTTTTCACACAATAAACCTTAATCTTTGGGGATCTGGTTATTTGACATCCCAGAAGATCTTTTTGGTCAGATTATCATTGGCCTGTACGGCATTATAATTATCCGTATTATAGGTCTTTTCTGAAGCAGGATAATTCCAGCGGGCAGGAGGCAGTTTCTGCACACCGGCATCCTGAACGAAATTGAATACCGGAAGTTTCAGCCGACGGGTCTCGGCCCAGTTTTCCATAGGCTGCACCACATTGTAGTTGATCCATTTCTGAATGGCAATACGGTTCAGCTTTTCTGTGGTACTGCCTGCTGCAGTCCAGGAAGTGCCCGGAGCATTCAGGAATGCCGTCAGTTCACCGCCACCCAGGGGGGCGGGGGCGGCCACGGTATTGTCGTTACTGATACTGCGCAGCCAGAAATAAAAATTCACACTCTGGGTAATTCCGGCTTCATAAGCCGATTTGGCGGCTGCATCATTGCCGGCTTTCAGGTAATATTCGGCCAGCATGAAATTGATCTCTGCAGCATTGATCAGCATGCCGGGAATGAAATTGTTCTGCGACAGGGTGGAACGGTTGTAACGGGCAATGGTGCCTCCGGCCAGTACGGAGTTCTGGTTTGTACTGGTAAGTAAGGGATCCAGTCCATTATAAACACCACCTGCATTTTCTCCCGGTTCAAACAATACCCGCAGGCGGGGATCACTGTTATTCTTCATGGTATCGATCATTACCTTATTGGCACGGTCGGCCTGTCCCCAGCCGATCAGTCCCTGATAAAAATCAGAACCGGAACCTGTACCGGTACCATTATTGATGCCGGTGGAATTACTCACGATATTGATCTTGATATTATCGTTCAGGTTGCTCACGATGGGGTATGTAGACGGATTGCCGGTAATACTGGCAATTTCACTGGCCGAGCGCGATTGCAGTGCTGCAACGCCATTCACACGGGTCAGTAATTTAATGCGGAGTGAGTTGCAGTATTTCTTCCAGAGGGTGATATCACCATGGTTGAGGAAGTCCTGAGTTTTCATCACTGCCAGTACACCGGTAGGTACGCTGATGGAATTCAGCTCATCGGCAAAACCTTTCAGGTCGTCCAGCATCTTGGTGTAAATGCCGGCAGCATCGTCGTACTTGGCCAGGGAGGCTTTGTAATCACCTCCATTGGTACCCAGCAAGCCTGCGCCCGACCAGGGAAGGTCTCCCCAGAGGTCCACCATCTTTTGAGTGAAATCATAGTAGTAGATCGTGGCCGCAATGATAAAGATCCGGTTGGCGGCTTTATCGGATTCACTCAGTTGGGCATGCACGCGGAGTAATTCTTTGTACTGCGCCACAAAGCCATAATAAGTCCGCCATACATCATCAATGGCGGCAGCACCCGGAATATAGCGGCCGTTGGTATTCAGGGTTACGGCCGACTGGCTCCAGGGGATCAGGGTGTTCTGGTATACTACAAAGTAATCCCAGTAATGATAGGTGGTATAGTTCAGGTTAGAGGCCATGAACCCGGCAAACTGCCGGTCCACCGTTGTAGAAGCCATGGACGACGGCTTGGAATAGGCATCGGTGAATTGCGTTTTGTTACAGCCTGACAGCAGTATCAGGGCAACCACACCGGATATGAGTATTTTTTTCATGATTGATTTCTTTAACGGTAAATGATTAGAAACTGGCTCTTACGGAAACACCAAAAGAACGGGTGGAAGGCTGGCTGCCGGCATTGGTCAGTGAAGCATTCCAGGAAAGCCCTGCAGTCAACTGCTCAGCATCCATGTCTTTGATGGTTCTGTACAAATAGAACAGGTTTCTGCCGAACACCGCAACCTGCAGCTTGGTGGCTTTGAGTTTCTGGGAAATGGCGGAAGGCAATGTATAAGACAGTGAGATCTCCCGCATTTTCCAATAAGTATTCTTCACGATATACCTGAAATACTGTGAATTGCTGTACTGCGGGCCACCCCAGTTGTACTGGTCCCAATAGTAGAAGAACTGGGAGGTTACATAGGTATTCGGTGTGCCGTCGGGGAATACACCGCCCATTTTCACACCATCATGGTACACTTTTTCACCATTCGGACCGGCAGCAGCACTGGTTTCCACACCTCTGCCCTGGGCATCCTTATAATAGGAAACACCACCATGAGCGGCATCCATATAGTTCAGGCTTTCTTCAGTAAGGCCGCGGCTGGTCATCCAGAATAATGCTGTTGGCATTACATGTCCGCCGATACGGAAGTCGGTATAAAGGTCGAGTGTCAGCCCTTTATACTTGAATGAATTGAAGAAACCACCCACAGCTTTGATCTGGGCATTGCCATAGCGTTCCAGTTTGGAACCATCGATCTGGTAGTTGAATTCACCACCACCATAATCGGCAATTACCTTCTGACCCTTGCTGTCAGTCAGGATCGGGTGTGCGTAGAAATCACCGATGGGGCGGCCTACAACAGATTTCAGCACGGCTGCATTGCCGTCATAATCGGCATGGATCAGTTCATTGGAACCATCAGCCAGCTTCAGGATCTTATTGTTGTTAAAGTTCAGGTTCAGGCCTGTTTCCCATTTGAAATCCTTGGTACGGTAGGGCGTGGCATTGATGCTGATGTCAACACCGGTATTGCGCAGGTTACCCACGTTGGAGAGGATGCTGTTGGCACCGGTAGTAGGAGCGATCTGCAGGGGAATGAGCATGTCCACGATCTTGGCATTGTAATAGGCCACATCGATATTCAGATGGTCGCCCAGTAAACGGGTTTCCAGACCGATCTCGAATTCCTTTTTCTGCTCGGGCTTGATATTGTCGTTGCCATAATCACCAGTAGGCACCATGGTGGCCAGTACAGAACCGCTGCCCTGATTGCCGAGGTTGCGGAGGTCATAGGTAACATTGGCCTGGTAAGGGGAAGGATAAGAACCCACAATACCCCAGGAGCCGCGTAATTTGGCATATGTGAACAGAGAAGGCAGCTTCATCGCGTCGGAGATCACGAAAGCACCGTTCAGTGAAGGATATACAAAGGCGTTATTGTTGGGGTTCATGGTGGAGGTACGGTCCCTGCGTACGGTACCTTCCAGGAAGAGGTAATTGCGGTAACCCACATTTACTGTTCCCAGTACGGCATCTTTCACCAGCCGGGTGCGGTCAGAGCCACTGTTGTAGTTCGACAGGGCAGAAGAAGTAAGGTCAAAACGGTTGACTGTGGTCAGTCCGCCATTGGTACCGATACTGGTAGTATAACCCTGCTGACGGTCGCCGGTATAGCCGCCCATTACTTTCAGGTCAAAATCCTTGTTGATCTGACGGTTGTAGGTCAGCAGCAGGTCGCCGTAAAGGATCGAGTAGTTTGTGGTACCGATTCCATAATAACCGCTGTATCCATAAACAGTGGGAACACTGGAATACTGCATGTCTTCAGACAGGTTGGAGGTCCAGTCTGTAGCCAGTTTACCACGGAACTGCAAGTGGGGAGTGATATCATAAAACAGGGTGGTGCTTGCGATCAGGCGGTTGTTGGATTCCCGCTGCTGATTCTTCATCACATTCCACATGAAGTCGAGGATATCTGTCCGGTAGTTCGGAATGCGGATGTTTTCATCCGGAGTGAAGGTATTCGGGTTACTGCCTGTAACATATTTGTAACCCTGGCTGGTCTGGAATTTATTACGGTACCAGGCTCCATCATCGAAGGTGGGCATCATACCTGCAAAATTGTTCACCAGGCGGTCGATCAGGAAGGGACGGTTCTTAACCTTGGAGAACACGTCATTGATCACCACATTCAGTTTTACTTTCTTGCCAAAATTGAACATCGAGTTCAGGTTGATATTGAACTTGTCGTTGGCAGAATTCAGACTCACGCCTTCATAATGCTGGTGGGTCAGCGAGAAGCGGGTGGATGAATTATCACCGGTAAACGCGAAAGCCAGATTATTTACCGTGTTATTCGCATGCTGGAAGAGATTGGCCCAGCCATTTTTAATGGGAGAATAGGGGCGAACCTGGCCATCCCAGGTGGCGATCGGCTGTCCGTCGAATTTCGGTCCGAAGTTCAGGGATCCCTGTACCAGGGCGCGGTAGCTCTGGCCATTTACGGTGAATTTATTACTGTTGAATCCGTCTGCATCCTGTCCATAAACATCATACTGGACCGGTGAACCGGCACCACGCACTTTCTGGAAACGGGGCAGATAAGCAACACGGTCCTGGAAATAGGTGGTGCTGAAATCAACGGAAAAGCCTTTCTTGTTCTTGCCCGACTTGGTGGTGATCACCAGTACACCATTCTTGGCTTCGGAACCATAGAGGGCAGCGGCGGATGCGCCTTTAAGTACGTTGATGTTTTCAATGTCTTCCGGGTTGATATCGAGCAGGCCATTACCCCGCAGGCGCTGGTCGCCCCAATAATTACCATTATTGAAATCACCATCACGGATGGGAATACCATCCATAATGATCAGGGGTTGTGTTCTTCCGGTGATGGAGTTGAGGCCACGGATCTGGATGGCCACACCACCCAGTGAACCACCAGGGGCGGTAGCGATACGTACACCAGGTGCTTTACCATAGAGGGCGCTGGCAATATTGGTGGGGGCTGTCTTCACCAGTTCGGCCGATTTGATCACCGTAGTGGCATAGCCCAGCGATTTTTTCTGTTTCTGGATACCCAGGGCGGTGACGACCACTTCATCCAGGTTTCCTTTCGTGGAGATCTCCAGGACAGCAATGATGTTGTCGCCGGTAACTGCAATGTCTTTTTTTTCGTAACCCACATAGGTGATTTCCAGTGTGGCATTCGGATTGACCTTGATCGTAAAGGTTCCGTCGGGATTGGAGAGGGATTTGTTGGAAGTGCCTTTTTCGGCAATGGTTGCACCGCTGAGCGGTGTGCCGGCTGCATCTTTAACAGTACCTGTGACTGTCTTCTTCACCTGTGCCAGAACCGAGAGGTTCAATGCCAGCAGGGTAAGCAGCAGCAGCAATTTGTTTCGGGTTTTCATTGCAGTTTTTTTTATTTTTTGAATAAAGAACACTTGCTCAGGCACTGCTGTAGGCAATCAGTGCGTTTTCGTCATAATGCTCCATGATCATGGCGGCTGCACCAATGATCTCCGCATCATAACCCAGCCTGGATACTTTCAATTCCAGGTTCTCTGCGATCTTGGGAATACAATGTTCATTCAGGGCCTGTTGTATCGGGGCGATCCAGAGCTTGCCTCCCAGTGAACCACGGCCGCTGAGGACCACCAGTTCCGGGTTCAGCAGATGTGTAAGGATGGAAATGCCCACACCAATATTGTATCCCGCTTTTGCGATCAGTTCAATGGAGAATTTGTCGCCGTTCTGCGCCGACTCAAGGATATTCCGGAATGACTCCTCCGGTGCATCCAGTGATACAGCTTTGAGGTTGGTCGCAACTCCAGCCTGAATGCCTTCCAGGGCCTTTTCAATAATGAAGAGGAGCGATGTTTCGGTTTCCAGACAGCCCATCTTGCCGCAACTGCAGATCTTGTTATTCTTGAACATGGGGATATGGCTGAACTCTCCGGCGAATCCGCTGTTACCGCGGAATAATTCCCCGTTCAGGATCATGCCCAGGCCCACACCCCAACTGATATTCACCACCATCACATTCTGGCAGCCCTTGGCCATGCCATGACGCAGCTCTGCCAATGCTACGGTACTGGAATCATTATCGATCAATACAGGCAGACCGGTGATCATCTCCACATATTCCACAATACTCTGCCCCACCACTTTGAAAAAGGAATGATTAATACCCTTGATCACATCCACGAATCCCGGCATGGCAATTCCCACTCCGGTAATTTTGCGCCGGTCAATCCCTGCCTGGTCCACATACTGGTTGATCTGTGCCGCCAGTTCTGCTAATGCATCGGGATTATTCTTCAGCACCATTTTGAAGCGGTATTCCGGACAGGCTGCACGGCCTTCCATGTCGATCAGTTCGATACGGGTCACCAGCTGGTCTACCGCAACGGCCACGATATACATGAGGTTTTTGTGGAGAGAATACATCTGCGGACGGCGGCCACCCGTGGAATCAGCCAGACCGATCTCCTTCACTTCGTTAAGCTGTACCAGTTCAGTAAGCAGCTTACGGGTCAGGGGCAGGCTTTTATTAATCCGTTGACTCAGGTCAATAGAGGAGAGCTGCCCCTCAAAATAGAGGTGCTTCTTGATACTCCGGTAATATTGCTCCTGTTTATCGAGCATGGGTTTGGTCGAATTGGAGGGTAATTTACTCACTTTATTAAATTTTTAAGAAGTTTATAATATTTTTTTTATGATGTTTGAACTTTAAAAAATATTCTAAAACATGATATAACGCATAAGATTTTCATTTTTTGGTGTTTAAATATTGGCAATTAGCTTGATACGAAGATTAAACAGGGGTTTTTTAGGAGCTCAGTATGGCTGACTTCCTAATAAATTCAGGAACTATGGATGCGGGATACTGTTTTTACAGGCTGCTTTTACTAAAGACGGCCGGCCTCTTTGGGTTACTATTCAGGTAAGGGTTGCGAAAAGGGTGTGGTTCGCTAATGTAAAGGAATTCGCAGAAATCGAATAAAGATGTTTAGAAAGGGCTGCCTGCCGGCTGAACAGGACATAAAAAAGCCGGAAGGCAATTCCTTCCGGCTATCAGAAATGTATGTATTTATTCTTCCGGTCTTCCGGACTTTCCGTCTTACCGTTTATTTATCCCAAACCAGTGCACTCGCCCCCAGAATAGCGGCATCGCTTTCCTTCAGGTGGCTGACCAGGATCTTCACTTTATTCTGGAATACCTGGATCAGGTTTTCTTCCATATGCTTTCGGGTGGGTTTGAGGATGAGGTCGCCTGCCTTGGTGAGGCCACCAAACAATACAATGGCTTCGGGACTCGAGATCATCACGGCATTGGCCAATGCCAAACCAAGGATCTTGCCGGTATATTCAAATATCTCCAGGGCGATCTTATCACCTTTAATGGCTGCGTCAAATACCGCTTTGCTGTCCATTTTCTCGCGGGGTACGGCACGCAGCAGGCTTTCTTCCTTGCTGTTGTCGAGCACTTCGAGAGCGGTGAGCATCACGCCGGTTGCCGACGCATAACTTTCCAGAGAGCCCTTTTTGCCCGTGCCTTCATGCATGCGGCCGTCGGGGATCACAATGGTATGCCCCAGTTCTCCGGCAAAGCCGTCGTGCCCATAGATCAATTGACCATTGGCCACAAAACCACTGCCCACACCGGTTCCCAGTGTTACCATAATAAAATCGCGCATACCCTGTGCCGCACCATACATCATTTCACCGATGGCTGCGGCGTTGGCATCATTGGTCAGCGTTACCGGCAGGTGGAATTTATCGGACACCAGTTTGGCCAGAGGAATAATGCCCTTCCAGGGGAGGTTGGGGGCATATTCAATGGTGCCGGTATAGAAATTGCCGTTGGGTGCACCCATACCGATGCCTTTCATCCGGCCAATGCCACCCGCCTTGTCGATCAGTACGGTAAGGGCGCTGTGCAGTTCATCAATGAACGTATCTACCTCTTTATGTTTTTTCGTGGAGATCTCTGAAGAAAAAAGCACATTACCGTTACGGTCTACAATGCCGAACTTGGTTCCGGTTCCACCAATATCAATACCAATTGCCAGCGGGTCCATGTTTACGTTAGTCTGGGGCATAGAACAAAAATTTAAAAAATCAGCCACGCTGTTGTACCGGCGTGGCTGACGAAATTACGAATTTATTGAATCCCTTAGTGGCTGGCAGCTACCTGTTCGTCCACATCCAGGCCCTGCTTACGCAGTACAGACTTGGTTTTAAGGGCATGCCAGGCCAGGTAGGCAAAGCAAAGCAGGGGAACGATATAAGAAAGCTGCGTATAGGTGGCCACACTGCTGTCGCCGGAAGGATCAAAGTCGATCACAGCACCCTGTGTAGGCGGAATAATAGCACCACCCAGGATCATCATGATCAGGAAGGCTGAACCCTGGCTGGTATATTTGCCCAGACCATTTACTGCAAGGGCGAAGATACAGGGCCACATTACAGAACAGCAGAGGCCGGTTGCAATAATCGCAAAGTTAGCAACCATTCCAGAGCTGGTCAAGGCAATTGCCATGGCGATCGTGGCCAGCAAGGATACAGAAAGCAGCAGTTTAACCGGCTTTTCCTCCGAAAAGAGGAAGGCGGCTACAGCAATTGCGATACAGATGGGATACATCAGGAAATCCTGGACCGGGTTACCCTTGAGGATATTCACGAGCAGGATCACGCCGAAAGCCACAAAAGGCACAACGATCACCATGATGCGTTTTACGGATTTACTCAGGTTGAAGACACTCACGGCACCAGTCCACCGTCCGATCATCAGACTGCCCCAGTACAGGGATACCAGGTGGGAGATATGGGCTTCATCATAGCCACCGAATTTGGCTTTTTTGAGGAGGGCGCCGAAATTGTTATCGATGGTTACTTCCACACCAACATAGATAAAAATGGCGATCATGCCCAGTACGAGCTGGGGATAGGCCATGGCACCCCAACCGGAGGGATTGCGGCTGGCCATGATCATGGAACCAAAGAGCAGTAATAAGATGATGGCGAGGGAAGAAGCAATGGTGATACTCTTGGAGATACCGGCTACTTCTTTCACCCAGTCGGCAAAAAGAACCGGCAGGAAGATGACACCGATCAGCAGGAGGGTATACAGCGCCTTGGGACTGTTTTCCAGTTGTTCGTCTGAAGTGGTTTTCGGCAGTTTGGCGAAAGTGAACACCAGTGCGGCAATAATAAAGAGGCCGGCCAGGAAGAAATAGAGGGTCTGGATATTACCGATCTCGGCTTCTTTAGCTTCTGTAACCGTACCAAAGAGCATGAAGCTGACCACCAGCGGGCCCAGCAGGGTACCGAAAGAGTTCACGCCACCCGCCATATTCAGACGGTGGGCACCTGTTTCCGGACTACCCAGCGCCACAGCAAATGGCTGGGCTGAGGTCTGCTGCAGGGAGAAACCTAATGCTATGATAAAAAACGATACCAGTACCATCCCGAAAGTGGGACTGGCCGATCCGCTGATAAAGGCCAGGGAAAGGGCACCTACCACAGAGATCAGCAGGCCATAAACGATACCCTTCTTGTAACCGATCTTATTGAGAATATCTGTACCGGTGATCGTGCTGACCAGGTAAAGGATCAGCGAGCCGTAGAAATAGGCACCATAAAAGGCGGAGCCGATCAGCTGGCTCTGGATCTGGTCCAGATGGAAGAACTTCTTACAGAACGGAATGAAAATACTGTTGGAGGCAGCTACGAATCCCCAGAAGAAAAAAACGGTGATCAGTACGCCGAACTGCTTCCAGTTGGTTTGTTGGGACATAAGCAATCAGGTTATTTAAAAGATTGCTGAAAATAGTAAGAATTTACGAGGAAGAAAATTTTTTTAAGTTCTGATGGCGAGATGCTTATAATCATTTAATTTAATGTAGTTTTCCAATCAACCCTCAAGGATGGAATTATTACATGTCAGTGCCGAATGTTATCCTGTTGCCAAGGCTGGTGGCCTGGGCGATGTGGCTGGTGCGCTGCCCAAATACCTCAACCAGCTCGGACATGTGGCCAAACTGGTGATGCCCATGTACCGCACTAAATACCTCTATTCCCACGAATGGGAAGTGGTGCATAAAGGGAGGACAAATCTCGGCAGCTGGTTCTTCGACTTCACCGTGATCAAGGAAACCACCAATGAACTCGGCTTTGATCTCTACCTCGTGGATATCAATGGCCTGCTTGACCGCGAAAAGGTATACGGTTACGACGACGATAACGAACGCTTTACTGCATTCCAGATCGCTGTGCTCGACTGGGTCAGCGCCTGGCAGCACCGGCCCGATGTGATCCATGTGCACGATCACCATACAGCCCTGATTCCCTTCATGCTGAAACACTGTTTCAAGTACCGTGCGATACGGAATATACCTACTGTTCTCACCATTCATAATGCCCAATACCAGGGTGCAATGGGCTGGGAGAACAGCAATTTTCTGCCAGCCTGGGATACCTGGCGCTGGGGAATGCTCGACTGGAACAACAATATCAACCCGCTGGCCAGTGGCATCAAATGTGCCGATAAGGTAACCACGGTAAGCAACAGTTACCTGGATGAACTGAAGTTCATGAGCAATGGCCTGGAAGACCTTTTTGAATATGAAAAGGGCAAATGCCTGGGCATTCTCAACGGAATTGATACAGATGTATGGGACCCGGCTACCGACAGCTATCTGGAACATCATTATACCAGCAAGGACGCCGAAGCCGGCAAGGCCCGCTCCAAACGCGAGCTTTGTGAAACCTTCAACCTGGATCCGGAAAAGCCGCTGATCGTGTTCATCGGCCGGCTGTCCTGGGCAGCGGCTTCCCCGAAGTGGAAGTTGCGCTGAGTAACCTCAAAGCACTGGCCCAGCACGACTATAATGTATTTATCGGCTATAATGAAGCATTGAGCCATAAAATGTATGCAGGCGCCGATTTCCTGCTGATGCCTTCAAGGGTGGAGCCCTGCGGACTGAACCAGATGTATTCCATGCGTTATGGCACAGTGCCGATGGTACGTCGTATCGGTGGACTGAAAGATACCGTAGTGGATTATGGGGAAGAAGGGGGATATGGCATCTGTTACAACCATACAGCAGTAGGCGATATCAGCCATGCCGTATGGAGGGCTGTAGAACTCTACCAGAACAAAGAAGCTTTCGCTGCAGTCCGGAAACGGATGATGGCCCTGGATTTCAGCTGGGAAACCAGTGTAAAAAAATATATTGACGTTTATAATAGTATACGTTGAGACCCTTACGCTTAAATTCATTCAAAATGTCTAAACAGATCTTAGCCGTGATTCTCGGCGGAGGTGCGGGGACCCGCTTGTATCCCCTGACCGCCAGCCGTTCCAAACCTGCTGTGCCTATTGCCGGTAAATACCGCCTGGTGGATATTCCCATTTCCAATTGCCTGAATGCAGGTATTGCCCGCATGTTCGTGCTGACCCAGTTCAACTCGGCCTCACTGAACCGGCACATCAAGAATACCTACCATTTCAGCGCCTTCAGTTCTGCATTTGTGGATATCCTCGCTGCCGAACAGACCCCCGATAACCCCACCTGGTTCCAGGGTACGGCCGACGCTGTAAGACAGAGTCTGCGGCATATCGAGCCCTTCTTCAGTGATTATGTACTTATCCTTTCCGGCGACCAGCTCTACCAGATGGATTTCATGGAGATGCTCAATAACCATATAGAGAAGAAAGCGGATATCTCCATCGCTACCATCCCCGTTGCTGCACGCGAAGCATCCGAGTTTGGCATCATGAAGAAGAATGAAGAAGGCGTGATCACTTCCTTTATCGAAAAGCCGAAGAAGGATGTGCTGGGCGACTGGGTAAGTGATACCGGTTCAGAAATGAAAGCCATGGGCCGCGATTACCTCGCCTCCATGGGTATCTATATTTTCAACCGCCAGCTGCTGTTCGACCTGCTGATGAATGAAAGCAAGGATGCTACAGACTTCGGCAAGGAGATCATTCCCAATTCCATCAGTAAATACAAAGTGGCCAGCTACCAGTATGAAGGCTACTGGACTGATATCGGAAATATCTATTCCTTCTTCGAAGCCAACCTGGCCCTCTCGCAGGATGTGCCCGATTTCAACCTCTTTGATAATACAAAAGCGATCTATACCCGGGCGCGTATGCTGCCGCCTGCCAAGATCAGCGGTACCACTCTCGAAAAAACCATTATCGCCGAAGGCTGTATCATCAATGCATCCCGCGTGGAGAACAGCGTGATCGGTATCCGTACCCGCATCGGTAATGGTACCACTATTGTGAGCAGTTACCTGATGGGAAGCGACTTTTACGAAACCATGGCCGAAATGATTCATAATGCCGAACGGGGCATTCCCAAACTCGGTATCGGAGAGCGTTGTTATATCCGCAATGCCATCATCGACAAAAACTGCCGGATCGGCAATGATGTACGGATCAACGGTGGCAATCACCTGGAAAATACCGATCATTCCCTTTATGTGGTAAAAGATGGTATCGTGGTGATCAAGAAAGGGGCGATCATTCCGGACGGATTTGTAATTTAAAATAGTATAACGTTGTACGTTTTACGTAATACGTTTTTGCACCAGCTGAAATGTATTTGTTAGCTTACAACTTTTTTAAGCTTTGTTTTATAAAGTGTAAATAATACACAATAGCCAAAAACGATTGTATGTCATTAGCCACTGCTTTCAGCAAACCCCGGCTCACTTTATCGCAGATCATCAATATGAGTGTGGGCTTTTTCGGAATCCAGTTTGGATGGGATCTGCAACGCGCCAATATGGGACGGATCTACGAAAACCTGGGTGCCAATCCAGATGAAGTACCCTTATTGTTTCTGGCAGCCCCCCTTACCGGATTACTGGTACAGCCCATCATCGGTTATATGAGCGACCGCACCTGGCATCCCCGCCTTGGCCGGCGCAGGCCTTATTTTCTGGTTGGTGCAATTCTTAGTTCAATAGCCTTAGTACTCATGCCGCACAGCAGTGCCCTCTGGATGGCTGCCGGCTTGCTCTGGATACTCGACACTATGGGAAATGTGGCCATGGAACCCTTCCGGGCTTTTGTTACCGACCAGCTTCCCGATGATCAGGTGAACAGAGGGTTTATCATGCAATCGCTGATGATCGGCCTTGGTGGAAGCATTGCATCCTCCCTGCCCTGGATCATGAAAAATGTATTTGCCATCCAGAATACCGCTGCAAAAGGGGAAATACCGGAGAATGTAAAATGGTCTTTCTATCTCGGAGCCTTCTTCTTTCTTTCGGCTGTACTGTATACCGTATTCACGACTAAGGAATATCCACCCACCCACGAAGACCTGGAAAACAAAAAGGTCGAAAAGAAAGGCATCATGGGCGGTGTGGAAGAAATATTCAGTGCACTGGCCAACATGCCCAAACAGATGCGGGTCATCTCTCTGGTCCAGTTTTTCACCTGGCCCGGCCTTTTCCTGATGTGGTTTTTTTACACCACTGCTGTTGCCATAAATGTATTTCATGGAAAAGACGCCAGTGACCCGGTATATGCTGAAGGCGCCGACTTTGGCAGCCTGACCCTTGCGTATTATTCTGTAGTCACGTTTCTGTTTGCTCTCGTTTTGCCGGCTATAGCGGATAAGCTTGGGAGAAAGCTCACCCATACCATCTGCCTGCTGATCGGCGCCCTTGGACTGATCAGTGTGAGTTGGGTGGAGAACAAATACCTGCTGTATGGGTCTATGACCTGTGTAGGTATTGCCTGGGCCAGTATTCTTTCCATGCCCTATGCCATGCTGAGCGGGGTATTGCCCAAGGATAAAGTGGGACTTTATGTGGGGATCTTCAACTTCTTTATCGTGCTTCCGGAGATCATTGCCTCCCTGGGCTTTGGCTGGCTGATGCGGAATGTGCTGAATAACGACCGCCTGCTGGCTGTTGAACTGGGCGGAGGTATGATGATACTTGCTGCAGTGATCTGCTATCTGTTTGTGAAAGAGAAAAAAGGATAATCATTCACCTAATTGAATTCTCATGAAAAAAATCGGATTGACCCTCCTGGGTCTTTTGGTGCTGAATCTGCTGCTCGCGCAGGATCCTGTTGTCTATCCCACCCATTGGTGGACCGGACTTAAAACCAATCCGCTTCACTTGTTGGTCTACAAGAAAAATATTTCCACCGGTAAACGGGTATCGTTGAAACCTTACCCCGGGGTTAGCCTGGGCAAAGTGATGACTTACGAGAATCCCGACTATCTGGCGGTAGACCTTTTGATCAGTCCACAGGCGAAGCCCGGTACCCTCTACCTCCGTTTTATGTCGGTGGATATAGAGGTCGCTACCTTGAATTATGAAATTAAAGCCCGCAATCCGCAGGATGGCAAGACCCGGGTGCGCGGTGTCAATTCCTCCGATTTCACCTACCTGCTGATGCCCGACCGCTTTGCTAACGGCGACCCTTCCAATGATGCGTATGCTGATATGCGCGATAAGGAAGTGGACCGCAAGAATAAATTCGCCCGCCATGGCGGTGATATCAAGGGAGTGCAGGATCATCTCGATTACCTGAAAGACCTGGGCATTACCACTGTATGGTTTACCCCCGTTACAGAAAACGATATGCCCCGCGAAAGGGAAGGGGTATGGGATATGTCGGGTTATCATGGATACTGGTTTACCGACCATTATAAAGTAGACAAACGTTACGGAGGCAACGAAGCATATAAAACTTTTGTCGTGGAAGCTCATAACAAGGGCATGAAAGTGATCCAGGATGCCATTTACAATCATGTAGGCATGGAACACTGGCTGAACCGCAATCCGCCGGCGGCCGACTGGATCAACCGCTTCCCGACTTTTACAGGTCCTAATCACCGCGACGAGGTACTGATGGATCCCTATGGTTCAAAATACGATAAGGATAACCAGGTAAAAGGCTGGTTCACGCCACACCTGCCCGATCTCAATCTCGCCAATCCCGAACTGGCCACCTTCCTGATCCAGCACGCGATCTGGTCGGTGGAGGAATTCGGCTTTGATGGATTCCGGATCGATACCTATAAATATTGCGACGAACGTTTCCTGAATAAGATGAATGCGGCACTGGTAAAAGAATTTCCCACCCTCACCACTTTCGTGGAAGCCTGGGCCAATACCGTATCAGGCAATGCATATTACGTCCAGAATAATTTCAATATCCCCTTCAAGCACAATGCGCAGGGTGCAATCGACTTTCCGCTTTGCTTTGCCATGCACGCCGGCATGAACCAGAATTTCGGCTGGAACGAAGGGGTGAACCGGATCTATTCGGCACTCTCACAGGATTATGTATACAAAGACCCGTTCAATAACTGTATTTTCCTGGACAACCACGATCTGGACCGCGCATTTTCAGTGGCAGGAGAAAACCTGGATCATTTCAAATGGGGTTTGAATTGGTTGCTGACCATGCGGGGTATTCCACAGATCTTTTACGGTACAGAGATCCTGATGAAAAATTTCAAGAACCCGACCGATGCAGAAGTACGGTTTGATTTTCCGGGTGGGTGGAAAGAGGACCCGGTGAACAAGTTTACCGAAGCCGGCCGTTCTGCCCAGGAAAATGATGCGTTCAATTACATCAGGAAACTGGCCAATTTCCGTAAATCATCATCCGCGCTGACCAAAGGTAAGACCATGCAGTATGTGGTGCGGGATGCCTGCTATATCTATTTCCGCTACGATGAAAAGCAAACCATCATGGTGGCTACTAATACCGGCAAGAATGCCTATAAACCCAACTGGGCCATTTACCAGGAGCGGGTCAACGGCTTTACCAAAGCCCGGAATGTGATGACGGGAGAAGTGAAAGACCTCGCCACGCTGGAAATACCGGCTGGTGCGGGTTGGGTGTTGGAGCTGCAGAAGTAGACATTAGACAGTAGACAGTAGACAGTAGACAGTAGACAGGAGACAGAAGACAGGAGATAGGAGACAGAAGACAGGAGTTAGAAGACAAAAGATAAAAATAAGTCAGAAGCCGGATCTATTTGATCCGGCTTCTCTATTCAGCATTGACTTTTCTCTTCTTTCTTCTTCCTTCTTCCTTCTTCCTTCTGTCTTCTGTCTACTACAACATCACCAGCCATATATTCCGCTGCGCCCATTCCCCCCAATCGCTCAGGCTCTTGTTCAGGATTTCCTGGAGTTGTACATAATTCGTTTTCTTTCCTTTGACAGGGGCGGCCAGGTCTTTCGGGGTAACATTGTAGAGCTCCACTTTTGTCGCAAACCAGGTGGTATTGATCCGGGGGATCGCAATGCCGAGGATCATGCCGGGTAAGCCATTAAAGCCTTCGGGGCCGCCCGAAAGTGTAATCTCGTCTGTATAAAAAGCGAAAACAAATACAGAATCATTTACGATACCTGTTGCTTTACGGCAGGTGAATCCGGCTATACGCCGGGTATCGGAGGTCAGTTTCCAGGTGATCTTCCGGAGGCTGTCCTGGATCAGGTACTGGGTCTCAAAGATCTGTTTCTGGCTGCTGGTGGTTTTTGTACTGTAGTTATTGAATACAGTATTGGTGCTAGCCGGACCTTCTCCGAAGAATACGGCCTTCTCAGCCTGTACTTCGCGACCAGGCTTGTAGAGCGACTGATCGCCATCAAAATACAGGTCGAAATAGGTGGTCTTGTATTTTGGGGTGTTTTTCTTGATCTCGTTTGCAAATTCATTGTCTTCAGTGAATTGCTTGTGCAGGTTCTCCTTCCGTTCAAATTCGATCTTGCCTTTACCGATGAACGTAGTTTGTGCCGCTGCGAAATACGGAGCACTGATGGCTATGATTATATAGAGTATTTTTTTCATGATTTATTTTTTAGAATTCATCACCAAAAGGAGAGGAAGGTGCCTTCCCGTTTTTAGAGAAATTCCAGGTAAAAGTCAGCAGCCAGAATCTCCTCAAGGTAAGGTAGCTGCGCTCGCTGATCAGGTTGCTGGAGATATTCCGGTCGAGGCCGATATTCTTGTTCAGCAGGTCGCGGATCTCGAATTTCACAAGCCCGGTCTCTCCCTTGAAGATCTTGTGGCTGATACTGGCATTCCAGAGGGTCACATTCCGGTTGGCCGTAAACAGGGTTGTTTTCTGCCGCAGGGTCACTTCGGCATTGGTGGCGATCAGGGTTTTCTTCTTGATATACACGGTAACACCACCATTGGTACTGGTGCTCCAGTAATTGGTATTCAGTGAAGCGTTGATCGAAGATTGGCTCTTGTTATAGGTCTGCCGGATATTATAGTTGAATTCCACTTTTTTCTCCTTCCGGTAGTTTCCGCCAATGCCCAGGGTATAGCTGCCGGATGTGGTGGTGTTTTTGACACCATTTACAATGGAGCTGTACCGGTTCCCGCTTATATTGGCATCGAAATTCAGGTTGAAGTCCGTTTTTTTGATTTTGATGAAGTAGGACCCGTATGCATAATAGGAATAATTGCCGTTCACATTATCCGGCATGCTCACCCGCCGGCCGTCGTTGTAGATGCTGTCGCTGTTGGCGATGGCATTCTGTGTAAAGGTGAAATCTGCGGCCGCCCAGATACCCCTGTTGTTGAGTACTTTGAAATCATTGAAGTTCATGCTGAAATTGTGCCTGAACTCCTGACGCAGGTTGGGATTCCCTTTCTGGATATTGAACAGGTCTGTATTGTCTTTCAACGGCTGCAACTGCTCAATGGTAGGCTGGTTCGTACTGCCATTATACCGCACATAGAACCGGGTTTGAGGCTTGATATTCCAGGTGAAATTGGCCCTGGGGAAGAAATTGACGAAATCGTATTTGTACACTGTATCCTGCAAGAGGTCGGTCTGCTTGAAATTGGATTGGGATACGTTGCCGCCAAAGGAAAAATTGACTTTCTTGCCGTTCACGCGGATATTGGCGCCGGCCGACTGGGTAAGGATATCGAATCCGAAGTCGGTAGACAGGGCATTCACATATTTCGAGTATTTCCCGTTGTCTTTGTCGTACGTGATCCGCTCCGACTCACTGTTGGAATTGCCGAGGGCATAGTTCAGTTCCAGAAACACTTTTTTGGCGAGGGGTTCCGTATAGGAGATCTTGCCGTTCAGCGACATCTTGTTGTTGTTATTGATCTTCTGCTGGTCAACTGTATCCAGCGCTTTCAGGCTGCCATCCGGATTATAGGTATAGTTACCGGAGTTCAGGTAACCTGTTGTTGCCGAATTGGTATACTTCTGGTCAAAATTGACAGAGATGGTCCGGCCAACCTTGCGGAATTTCTTGCGCCAGATCAGGGAGCTGTTGAAAGCCTGATTATCGCCATCTGCGCTGCTCGACCGGTTACTCTGGTTCACCAGGTCGCGTTCGGCACTCAGGGTTTCACTGTGGTTGAAACTGCGGTTTTGGGTTTTGCCCATATTGCCATTCAGGGTCAGTTTCAGGGAGGAACTGGAATCCAGCTGTACCTCATAGTTACCGCCGAGACTGTTCCGCAGGCGCTGGCTGAAGGTGCTGCCATTCTCGTTCCGGAAATAAAAGGTGTCGGGCAGCAGGTATTGTGAAGTGGTAAAACCGTTGCTCGCCGTATTCAGTTTGTTGAATTTGTAATTGAAATTCAGTTTGTGCTTGTCTTCATCATACTTATTGGAATAATGCAGCCCCGCACTCCAGCTGGTCGGTAGTCCTTCTCCCCAATAGCTGCCGCCACCGCCGAAATCATCGCCCTCGCTGGTGATCATGATCATGCCGCCTTCCATGATCTCCATGCTGCCTGATTCACCGCCGCCATAAGTGCTCTGGTCGCCCCAGCCGAGGCCGGTACGGCCGGTATTGGACATCACTCCGTAAGCAGCAAATTTCCGTTTGCCCTTGAAGGCATTGATCATCGCCTGGTTATTGAATTTGTCTTTCAATCCGCCTCCGGCTGATACCTTTCCGAAAAAGCCGTTTTTCTTGTCTTCTTTCAGTTTCAGGTTGATGGTCTTGGTTTTTACGCCATCATCTATTCCGGTAAAAGCAGCCTGGTCGCTTTTCTTATCGAATACCTGCACTTTATCCACCGCATCTGCCCGAAGGTTTTGTGTGGCCATGGTAGGATCGTCGCCAAAAAACTCTTCTCCATCTACCAGTACTTTTTGTACCGTTTCCCCCTGGGCCTTGATCTTCCCGTCCTTATCCACTTCAACACCGGGCAGCCGTTTCAGCAGGTCTTCCACGCTGGCATTGGCATCCACTTTGAAGCTGTCGGCCACATATTCTGTCGTGTCCTTTTTCTGCCGGATGGCGCCCAGTTGCTGCCGCACCACCACTTCCTGCAAAAGCTGGCTTCGTAAGGTCATGGGTAAAGGACCCAGATCCATTTCCTGGCCGGCTTTCAGTTCGGTATGTTTATAATAATCAGCAAAAGTGGGATGGGTGACCAGTAACAGATAGGAGCCGGGTTTCACATCTTTCAGCGAAAACCGGCCTTCAGCATCCGTACGGGTAAATGTTATGAATGTGGAATCTTTGGCGAGCAGGGCGACTACCGATTTACTGAGGTTCTTTTTTTCGGCGGTGTCTCTCACGGAACCGGTTACAACGGCCTGCTGGGCATTCGACAGGTTTGCCAGCAGTGTTACCAGCAACACGATAAGCGTTAGTTGTTTCATCATTACAGGGTTTGCCGGCAAGGTCAGGCCGGTACATACAGTTTGTCAAAATTCAGTGCATTCGGGTGAAATCCTTGATTTGCCCCCTTAATTTTACGTTAAAGGCAATTGGCCTTTTTAGTGTAAATTGGGGTTATGACGCAGAAAGCACCGAAATCCACAAAGGATACTGCAAAAAAAACTGCAGTTCCCGCGAAGGAAAACATAAAATTGACCAGTGGTACGAAATCCATGAAGTCCGGTAAAAAATATGAGGAAGAACATTTTGTAGACAGTACCAAACCGGTCTGGAACTATTCCCTGTTTTCGGATGAGGATATTCGTAATTTCCAGCAGGGCACCCATTACCGCCTCTATGATTTCTTCGGTTCACGCCCGCTGACCGTATTGGGTAAAACCGGCTATTACTTTGCCGTTTGGGCACCCAATGCCACATTTATTGCCGTTTCCGGGAATTTCAATAACTGGAGCAAAGAAAGTCATCCACTTTTTGTTCGGCAGGATAATTCCGGGATCTGGGAAGGCTTTATTCCGGACCTGCCCAAAGGAGAGGTGTATAAATACCATATACACGGTTTCAAAGGCCGTAAGATCGATAAAGGCGATCCCTTTGCCCATTTCTGGGAAAAGCGGCCGCTGACCGCTTCCATTACCTGGAACCTCGAATATGAGTGGAAAGACCAGGACTGGATGAAGAAACGGAAAAAGCACAATGCCCTTGAAGCGCCCTGGAGCGTGTATGAAGTGCATCTGGCCAGCTGGATGCGTCCCGATAAGAACAATGAAGAATCCTATAATACCTACGACCAGATCCGCGAGCACCTGGTACCTTATGTGAAGGAGATGGGATTTACACATGTTGAACTGATGCCGGTGATGGAACACCCCTTTGATGGCAGCTGGGGCTACCAGGGTACCGGTTATTTCGCCCCCACTTCGCGCTTTGGCGATCCGCAACAATTCATGGAACTGGTCAGTGCGTTCCACCAGGCCGGTATTGGAGTGCTTCTTGATTGGGTGCCTTCGCATTTCCCCTATGATGCCCATGGCCTGTTCATGTTTGACGGCACCCATACCTACGAGTATGCCGATATGCGCAAGGGCTTTCATCCCGACTGGAACAGCTACATCTTTAACTATAAAAGGGGAGAGGTGAAAAGCTTCCTCATCAGCAATGCCCGGTTCTGGCTCGACAAATTCCATGTGGATGGCCTGCGGGTGGATGCGGTAAGCTCCATGCTGAAACTGAACTATTCCCGGCAGCACGGCCAATGGGAACCGAATGAATATGGCGGCGATGGCAACCTCGAAGCCATTGCGTTCATCAAAGACATGAACGAAACGGTATACCGCGATTTCCCGGATGTACAGACCATTGCCGAAGAGGCCACCGACTGGCCAGGCGTATCCAAACCGACCTTCAGTGGTGGATTGGGCTTTGGCATGAAATGGATGATGGGCTGGATGCACGACACACTGGATTATTTCAAACTGGACCCCATCCATCGCCAGCATCACCAGAACAAGTTTTCCTTCAGCATGATGTATTTCTATGACGAAAACTTCATGCTGCCCCTCAGCCACGATGAAGTGGTTCACGGCAAAAGCCCCATGCTCTATAAAATGCCAGGGGATGAATGGCAGAAATTTGCCAACCTCCGGCTGCTCTATACCTATATGTTCACCCATCCCGGTGGCAAACTGCTCTTTATGGGCGATGAGTTCGGGGCCACCAATGAGTGGAATTATAAATCTGAATTGCAGTGGGACCTGTTACAATTTGAACCTCACCGGAAACTAAAGGAGTGCCTGAAAGACCTGAATCACCTGCTGCGCAATGAGCCAGCCTTATATGAGAATCAGTTTAATATATACGGGTTTGAATGGGTTGACCTGAATCACAGGGATGAATCAGTTATTGTGTATAAAAGGAAAGGAAAAAAGCCAAAAGATGATGTGCTGGTTATTCTTAATATGACACCCGTGGTGCGCCGCGACTGGAAAGTATATGTGGACGGAAAGGGTACCTGGCAGGAAGTATTCAATAGTGATTTACCCCAATACTGGGGTACGGGGGATGTCTACAACCCGGAAATATTAACAACCCTGGTGGATAAAAAGGAGAAACGCTACGAAATATCGGTGCATTTGCCGGCGTTGGGAGCTGTAGTGCTTCGATGACCGATGCCCAATGCCCAATGACCAATAAGATATGAATAACTTATCTGATACAATACATTTCAATATCGCATCAGGTTACGTCATTCCGGCGAAGGCCGGAATCTCATTCCTGGGTTTAACAGTTTTGTCAAGGGATTCCGGCCTTCGCCGGAATGACGTTTCGTTTCTTTACTTTTAGAATTCAGATTTCCGACCATGAAAACCCTTTTGGCTCTCTTTTTAGTAGTTCTCTCTACAGGCGCCCTGGCTCAGTCCGACAGTGCAGCCTATTATCTCACGAAAGGCAATGAAGAACGCGCTGCCCGGCGTTGGCGGGAAGCCGAGAAGTACTACGTTAAAGCAAATCAGTTCTCTCCCGATAATTATGACCTCCATCTGGCCCTGGCGGAAGTATTGTTTGAACAACGCCGGATCACAGAAGCCTATGATCATTTTGCAGCAGCCGACCGGCTCCGTCCGGGAGATACGGATGCCACAGGGCGGCTGATGGAACTATCCTTCAACCTGCGCAAGTATGATGAGGCCATCCGTTATGCGAATGCCTTTGAAAAACTGAAACCCGGAGGCAATGCCCATTTTATTATGGCCCAATGTTATTACTATAAGGAGCAGTATGGGGAAACCGTAAAATACAGCGAACTGGCTTTTAAGGATGACCCGAAAAATGCACAGATCCCCTATATCGCCGGACGGGCATTCATGGACATGAATAATTACCGCAGGGCTGCCGGTTGCTTTGAGCAGGCACTCGGGTTAGATTCCAGCAATGCCACCTGGATGTATGAAACCGGCCTGGCCTGGTATGCGGTACCCGACGATAAGAAAGCCCTGTACTGGATCGAGAAAGCGGGACAAAAAGGCTATAAAAAAACCAATGATTACCTGGAAAACCTGGCCAGTGCCTATCTGAATGCCGGTCAATATGAAAAAGGCATTGAAATGCTCAAGGAAGTACTGCTGCGCAAACCGCAGGATCCCGAACTCATCTACAGCATCGCTGATGCCTACTATAAGATCAAGAAATGGGATGATGCCATCAGTTACTGGGACCAGAACCTGGCACTGGATAAAAAGAATGCCAGTGCCCTCTACATGATCGGGCTCTGTTACCAGAAAAAAGGCGAAAAGCTCAAAGGGCAGGAGCTCTGCGATAAAGCCATTGAAATGGATCCTTCACTGAAAAAGCTGAAGGAAGAGCGGAAAATGCCGGACGGGTTTTAAAGAGTCCGGAAGACGGGAAGTCCGGAAGTCGGAAAGTCGGGCACTAAGAAATATATGATTGCAAAAGCTGAAGCCGATCTGGAGTAGTAAAGAAGCCCCCTTACTGAACGAATCCTTATCGGATTTAAATTCTTCCGGACTTCCGGACTTTCAGACTATCTGACTATTAATCAGGCTCTTTCAGTGCATCCTGTATCTGTTGCAGGCGTTCCTGGTCAATAGAGTATTCGAAACTCCGCTTATCGAATTCAGACCGCTGTTTTACGATAACAGGCCGGGGATCTTCCAGAATAAGTGCCATTTTTTGATTGATGGAATTGATCATATCGCTTCTCATACGTTTCTGTACATCTGTGTTTTTTGAAGCTACTCCCAGCACTTTATTTATTTGTTCAATTTTAGACGTTTCGCCATTCAATGTAGAGGTCAGGAGTGTTTTCAGGAGCGACTTTTCCGTTTCAGCCAGCAGGGTATAATCTTTTCTGTTCCTGAACAATATGGGCCGTAGTCCATTTTCCGCTTTTTCAACTCTGGGTTGTTCTTTTTCAATATACTCCGGAGTTGTTGTGGCCTGTGCCGGAGGCATAGCTGAATTTCTTTTTTTCATTAGCATTATTGTCAGGAAGATCCCAGAAACAAGAAAGAATCCGATCCCCGATAGCCAGGCATTGTTGATCGGAAGAAATGAGGTTTCGGTAGTCTGGTAAACTGGTTCTCCTGTTGGCTTGAAATCGTTCAGGCTAAGTGGAATCGAGTCGATGTATTGATCGAAATCTCCATAGTAGAATGTGCTATCTATAAAGAAGCTCAGGTTCCGCATTCTGGCTGTCAGAAAGCTGAATAATTTCCGGTTCGTTGTTGCAGTCGCAGCGTAGTAGTGGTTATTGCTGTAGTCAATCAGTGTAAAATCTGTGTTGTTGTTGGCCAATAAGCCCCAGGGACTGTTTCCTGCAACCTGATAAGCTGTGTCATTGGCAGTTCCCAGTTCCCTCCATGTCCCAGAGATAGGGTCCAGTTCGAACAGTTTTCCGGCATCCCGGGTTACACGGGGGTCCGTTTCCCGGAGTGCTGCAATTTTTTTAGTACGGGCAATTGTGTACACGTGCTGATTGGCCGGGTTGAACCAGGTGTTGTTCAACTGTGCTTCTGATTCCAGCAGGACCTCCCGGTTCAGGGGGATAATACCCCATTCATGATTCTGTTCATTGTAAAAACGGAGGTGACCGGTAAGATTAAAGAGCCCTGAGCCTCCCAGGCTGAAAAGAAGGCTATCCGTACAGAAAGTGAATGCGCCGAGATTATATCCACTGTAATAGGTGGAATCCAGCCGGATCCAGCGACAGGAGTCTCCCAGAATGTCCAGTTTGTATATATATCCTGTTCCGACAACGGCAGCAAAAATGCCTTTTTTGTTCTTCAGGATGGTAAGCGGGTGGTGGGCATGAGGTGAGGGAATAGTTTTGATCAGGCTAAAGGGACTGTAGTGGTGTATGGTGGTCTGTACCGATCCTGGAGCCTGCGACAGCCTTTTCAGGGTCAGAGGAAGAGGCTGCCATTGGGCTGCTAGATTCAGGGTCAGTATGGTCAGGGCGGTGGTTAAAAAGCGATTGCGCATAGGTGAAAGACCTAAATTAGGAATTCTAGAGCGGCAACATTGATGTATAGGTGATGTTAAAGAAACGGGCTCTTGAAATATTGTAATTCACTTATATTTAAATATATGTAAAATAATGACTTGTGATTTTTTTTTAAATAAAACTGAATTTTTTTATTGGAAAAAAATGAGCAAAAAAAGGGACTTTGTCAGAATTGATCACTTAATAGTGGACTAACGACTAATTGATTGACCGGTAAGCTATGAAATTAGGGATTAGCTGTTTTGTATTGTTATCAAAACAGGCAATGATTAACCAGAATCTAGTTTTATGAGATACCTGCTTTTTTTTCTGATACTATTGCCATTACCCGTTTTATCGCAAAGCATCGGCATAGGTACTACATCCCCTCATCCCTCAGCTATACTTGAGATTAAAGATTCTACCAGAGGTGTGTTATTCCCTAGGATGACCAAGGCTCAGCGACTGGCAATTGTCAATCCAGCTGACGGATTGATCATTTATCAGACGGATGATAAACCTGGGTTTAGAATGCATGGTGATCAGGACTGGGAAGAAGTTATCACCGAGAAGAAAATTGTAGATAAGGCCTGGTTGTTGACAGGAAACTCGGCAACTGATTCGGCCCTTCATTTTGTAGGTACTACTGATAATAATGACCTGATTTTCAAAACCAATAATATAATTTCCGGCAGGCTATCTGCTTCTCAGGGTTCAGTTGGGATGGGACTAATGGCCATGCCTAACGGCAGTGTGACCAATGGTGCTGCCTTTGGGGCTTATGCACTACACAATAATTCAGGAGATGGGAACACTGCAATTGGTAACCACGCTTTATACACCAATATCACCGGGTATAAAAATACTGCTATAGGTATTCAATCACTGGCTTCAAATGTAAATGGCCGGGAATTGGTTGGAATTGGTGCATATTCGCTTTACTCGGCGACAAATGGCATAAGAAATGTTGTTGTAGGTAGTTATGCGTTAATGAGTGCAACACAGGCAAATGAGAATACAGTTGTCGGAATGGATGCTATGCGCAATGTGACTGGAAGTGTGTATGGCAATATTGTAGTTGGGTATAATTCAATGAAAAATGCAGGTGATGGGGCAAATAATACTATTATTATAGGAAATGATGCAGGGGTGAAAATCGCTGCTCAGAACAATGTGGGCATAGGACATAATACGCTTCAAAATACAACTATTGGGATGTGGAATACGGCCTTAGGACAAAATACTCTTGTAGAAAATATATCTGGAAGTTATAATGTTTCGCTTGGTTATTCTGCCCTGAACAAGAACACTTCTGGCCAAAAAAATACAGCTGTTGGATTGTATGCACTTATGTATAATACTGTTGGGGAAGGTAATACCGCTGTAGGAGCCCATTCACTGGAATTTAATAATACGGGAAGCCATAATTCAGCCTTTGGTAAACACGCAATGCCTGCAAGTACAGGAAGTTCAATGAATACTTCTATTGGAAATGAGTCACTATACAATAATACCACCGGATCTGAAAATGTAGTTGTAGGCTATCAGGGCCTTTACTATAACAGGGCTAACAACGGGTCTACAGCAATTGGCTCAAGGGCTATGTTGCAAATGAGTGATGCTGATCCCGGATCGATTACCAATAATACTGCTGTAGGCTATTTTGCTATGCGTGGCAGTCTTACTCCCGGCAATAATTCCGGTTTGAATAATACTGCAATCGGTGCTGGCTCACTCCTTGAACTGACCAGTGGTATTGATAATACTGTTCTCGGAGTGAATGCGGGTAGTAGCCTGCAGTCAGGCTCCCGGAATACCTTTGTAGGCGCCAATTCAAGCTCAGCAGATCCCGCAATCCAGAATGCAACAGCTATCGGCGCTAATGCTGCTGTAACTATTTCAAACAGTATGTCTTTTGGAGATGGTCAGGTAAGTTCCTGGAATTTTGGCATCAGCGCACCAACAAATGACAATTATGCGCTGCAGGTGGGATCAAGTACCGGAAATGGAAATGGTGCATATTTAACAAAAGGTGGTGTGTGGACCAATGCATCCAGCATTCGGTTTAAAGAGAACCTGACTGTTTTGAATCCTGTTCAGCTTTGGGATAATATCAATAGAATACACGTGTACCGCTGGAGCTACAAAAACACTCGGGAATATCATATCGGACCGATGGCTGAGGAGTTCTTCCAGGCCTTCGGTCTCGGTGTGCCTGGGGATGACCAACACATCAGTCCTATGGATGTTTCCGGAATTACTCTTCAGGCCGTACAGGACCTGAAGAAAAAGAACGACGAACTCGCAAAAAGAGTCGCTGAACTGGAAGAAAAACTGGAAAAAATCGTCAAGCTTTTGGAAAAGCAGTAGTAACTATAAGTGATTACATTCTTTCCGGTACCGCAATCCCCAGCATCCCCATGCCATTTTTCAGGATAGTGGCAGTAAGCTTGCACAACCGCAACCGCAATTCCTTCTTCTCCTCACTCTCTGCACTCATCACCGAATGCTCGGCATAGAATGAATTGTAAGTTTTGGCCAGGTTAAAACAATAGTTGGCTATAACAGAAGGATTCATTTCCGCACAGGCCTGTTTGATCATCGCCGGGAACTGCTCGGCCAGCAGCACCAGTTTCTTTTCCAGCGGCAGAAGGGTAGTGGATACCGGACTGTTGCCAGGAACCTGCTTGCGCAAAATGGAACAGATCCGTGCATGGGTATATTGTATAAAAGGTCCGGTGAAGCCATGGAAATCGATCGATTCCTCGGGATTGAACACCATCTTCTTCTTGGGGTCTACCCGTAACAGGAAAAACTTGAGGGCACCCATACCCAGCATATGATAGAGTTCTTTCAGTTCTGCCGGAGTAAAATCTTTCACCTTGCCCAATTCTTCGGTATGTCTTGCGGCAATGGCTTCCATCTCGTCCACAATATCATCTGCATCTACAACCGTACCCTCCCGGGTCTTCATACGGCCTGTGGGCAGTTCCACCATACCATAACTCAGGTGATAGATGCCGTCGGCTGAAGGCAGTCCCAGTTTCTGGCAGATCAGTTTCAGTACTTTAAAGTGGTAGTTCTGTTCATCTCCCACCACATAGATGCTTTTTTCAGCACCATACTCCTCCTGCTTGCGCTCAGCCAGGCCAATATCCTGTGTGATATAAACAGCAGTACCATCCTTACGCTGTACAATTTTACGATCCAGACCATCCGCAGTGAGATCGATCCATACACTGCCATCGGCATCCTGTACAAATACCCCTTTCTGCAATCCTTTTTCCACCATCTCTTTACCGAGCAGATAGGTATTGCTTTCGTAATAGGTTTTATCAAAATCGCTGCCGATGCGTTGATACGTAGTATCGAAACCCGCATACACCCAGCTGTTCATCATTTTCCATAAGTCGATCACTTCAGGCTTGCCGGCTTCCCAGTCTACCAGCATCTGCTGCGCGGCTTTATAGATCGGGGCTTCTTTTTCCGCATCTTCCTTGCTCATGCCTTTCTCCACCAGTTCTGCCATCTGCTTTTTATGCTCGGTACCAAACTGCACATAATAATCCCCCACCAGGTGATCCCCTTTAATGCCGGTACTTTCCGGAGTAGCTCCATTGGCAAAAAGCTGCCAGGCGATCATGCTCTTGCAGATATGGATCCCCCGGTCGTTCAGGATAGCGGTTTTCACCACATCGTAGCCATTGTTCTTATAGATCTCGGCAATGCTCCAGCCCAGGAAATTATTCCGCAGGTGGCCCAGGTGCAGGGGCTTATTGGTGTTGGGGGAAGAATACTCCACCATCACTTTCCGGTTGAGCCGGGGCTGACGGCCAAAACCGGTATCCACCCAGGCTCCCTCGAGGAACTGCAAGGCAGACTGGTCGGCAACCGACAGGTTCAGGAAGCCCTTGATCACGTTAAAGCCCGTAAACAGGTCGGGCCGGCCGCTAACCAGGGCCTCACCCAGCTGTTGCCCGAGGGCTTCGGGAGAAAGCTTCAGGCTCTTGACGAATGAAAAGAGCACAACGGTATAGTCCCCCTCAAATTCGGGCTTGGTCTCATTGACCAGGATTCCGGACGCTTCGAGCTGAAGGCCATACTGTTGTAAAAGGGCGGCAGCGGCGGCGGACTGTATTTCCTGCACAAGGTTCATAAGGGCAGTTTAGGCCGCAAAAATAGGAGATTGCCGCGAGAGGGGCTGAAAATCAGAAAGCCGCTCATTTAGAACGGCTCTCTGCACAGTTTGGCTTAGGGGTTAAACAGCTATGAATATCCACTCTTTTTCGGAATCGTGAACACACCGGTTCATTTCTTGACACAGGTCAAACAGCTGCTGAAAACCCCAAACGGTGGTTAACGAATGTTAAACATCTTTTATGCTAAATTCGCTGCCAAGCACTTATATGAGGAAGTTCCTGATTGGTATCATCGACGCTTTTTACCCGCCTTTCCGCCGGTTCATGCCGTTGCAGACCTTCCGTTATGCGGCCTGCGGCGGCGGCAATACCGTGGTGGGTTTGCTGGTCTTTGCCATCATATTCCGCTATGTGCTGAAAGAAGAAATCCTCGACCTGGGATTCTATGCCTTTGAAGCCTACAGTGTGGCACTCTTTGTTTCGTTCTGTGTAAACCTGCCGCTTGGTTTTATACTCAACAAATACCTCGTGTTCAGCGAGTCGAATATCAAAGGCCGCATCCAGTTGTTCCGCTATTTTGTGTTCTTTGTATTCTGCCTCTTTCTCAACTATATCCTGCTGAAGTTTTTTGTCGAGATCCTCGGTTGGAACGCCATTCTTTCGCAGATCCTCACTACGGGCATTGTGATCACCATCAGTTATCTTTCCCAGAAGCATTTTACGTTTAAAGTGGAGCGGAAGGACCAGGATTTTCCCTTATGATGTGTAAATGTGGAGATGTGAAGATGTGGAAATGAAACGCAATGCTGTATTTCATCTTCACATCTTCATATCTCCACATCTTCATATCTCCACATCTTATCATCTTCAAATTAATTATATTCGGGTACCAAAATCTACTGCAATGAAACAACTGCTCTGCGCGGCGCTGCTATTGATTACGCTGTTTACCCAAGCTCAGAAAAAGAAAGCCCTGGTGGGCGGTACACTGATAGATGGCTATGGCGGCGAGCCACTCCGCAATTCTGTGATCCTGATCGAAGGGGAGAGGATCGTTAAGATCGGCCAGGTCGGCCAGGTCGAGATCCCTAAAGATGCGGAAGTGATTTCCACCGAAGGCATGAGCGTGCTGCCCGGCTTATGGGATATGCACGTGCATACCATGATCAACGGCCATTCCGATTATACCTACTGGGATAAAAAATACCCGCCCTTATTCCGAAATGTGATCATGCCAGCTTCAGCACGCCAGTTATTAATGGCTGGTGTAACCAGTGCCCGCGACCTGGGCGGTCCCCTGGAAGAAAGCATAGCCGTACGCGATGCCATTAACGCCGGCAAGATCGACGGCGCTACACTCTATGTCAGCGGGCCTTTTTTACAACATGCCCCTTATCCGGGTACAGAAGGATTCCGCTGGGGAATCAATGGAGTGGAGGATGCCCGGGCCAAAGTGCTGCAACTGGCCAAAGCCGGTGTGGATTGTATCAAACTGATCGATCAGGACCAGATGACCATGGATGAAGTATATGCCATAGTGGATGAGGCCCATAAGCATAAACTGAAAGTGGTGGCGCACTCGCACCGGCCCGAAGAGATCCGCCGTGGATTAAAAGCCAATGTGGATTGCTTTGAGCATACCGGTCTGGCTACTGCGCCCGAATACCCCCAGGACATCATCGACATGTTGCGGGAACGGTCCGGAAACAGCAATAACAAACTGTTCTGGACGCCTACCATCCAGGGGCTCTGGAACTATGATTACGTTCGCACCAATTACGAACACCTGGATGATCCTTCCTGGAAACTGGGCCTGCCCGACAGCGTAGTGAAAGATATCCGCCAGTCGATCCTCAAACCCTCCGAACTTTCCTATAACCAGCTCACCCCATACCGCAAACCCACCCTCAAACGCAAATTCCAACAGCTGCGGGAAGCCGGCCCCATCCTCATGATCGGTACCGACAGTGGTATCCCCATGACCTTCCACAGCCAGAGTACCTGGAATGAACTGGATATCTGGGTCCGCGAACTGGGCGTAGACCCCATGCTCGCCATCCGCGCCGCCACTTACTGGCCGGCTTTCTTCATGGGCGTCGACGATAAAGTAGGCACCGTTACCGAAGGCAAAGTAGCCGATATCATTGCCGTGAGAGGCGATGTGCTCCGGTATATCAACCTGCTGCAGCGGGTGGACATTGTGATCAAGAAAGGAAAGAAGGTAAAAGGATAATTGCCGATGACCAATGACCAATGCCCGATGACCAATTAATGAAATCCTGTATTCAATTGGTAATCGGCAATCGGTAATTGGTAATTGTTTGCCAGTTTGTCAGCACGTTAAATGTTTGAAATACATTCATTTAGCGTATTTTCTTTTGCTTTCGGACTTTCGGACTTCCCGACTCTTCCATCTGCATTTCAGTATGTCAGTCTACCCCTCCATTTCTGCCATTTTTGCGCATTTTTCCCGGGCGGCATACCAATTGATAACCATAGGAGAACATTAAATTCAACGATCATGGGAAAAATAATCGGAATTGACCTCGGTACCACCAACAGTTGCGTGTCTGTAATGGAAGGTAATGAACCGGTGGTGATTGCCAACGATGAAGGACGCCGTACCACCCCTTCCGTAGTGGCCTTTTTGAAGAATGGTGAGCGCAAGGTAGGTGACCCTGCCAAACGTCAGGCCATTACCAATCCCCAGAATACCATCATGAGCGTGAAGCGTTTTATGGGACGTCGCTTTGATGAGGTTTCTGAAGAAATCAGTCACTGGAGCTATAAAGTAGCCAAAGGCGATAATAATACCTGCCGCATTGATATCGACGGACGTCTCTATACGCCCCAGGAGATCAGCGCCATGGTACTGCAGAAAATGAAGAAAACAGCCGAAGACTATCTCGGCCAGGAAGTAACCGAAGCGGTGATCACCGTTCCGGCCTATTTCAACGACGCCCAGCGTCAGGCGACCAAGGAAGCCGGTGAAATTGCCGGATTAACTGTTCGCCGGATCGTAAACGAACCCACTGCCGCTGCCCTGGCTTATGGCCTCGATAAGGGCAAGCACGACCAGAAGATCGCCGTGTTTGACCTGGGTGGTGGTACTTTCGATATCTCCATTCTCGAACTCGGTGATGGTGTGTTTGAAGTGAAAAGCACCAATGGGGATACCCACCTCGGCGGTGACGACTTCGATAAAGTGATCATGGACTGGCTGGCTGAAGAGTTCCGGAAAGACGAGAATGTGGACCTGCGTAAAGACCCCATGGCCCTGCAGCGCCTGAAAGAAGCTGCTGAAAAAGCCAAAGTGGAGCTCAGCTCTTCTTCTGAAACAGAGATCAACCTGCCTTATATCACGGCTATTGACGGTGTGCCCAAGCACCTGGTGCTGAAACTCACCCGTGCCAAATTCGAGCAGATCGCCGACAACCTCTTTACCCGCTGCCTGAAGCCCTGTGAGCAGGCGTTGAAAGACGCCGGTATGACCACTTCACAGATCGATGAAGTGATCCTCGTGGGAGGCAGCACCCGTATCCCCAAAGTGCAGGAGATCGTGGAGAAATTCTTCGGCAAGAAACCCAACCGCAGTGTAAACCCCGATGAAGTGGTGGCTGTTGGTGCAGGTATCCAGGGCGCTGTGCTCACCGGAGAAGTGAAAGATGTACTGCTGCTCGACGTTACCCCGCTTTCCCTCGGTATTGAAACCATGGGAGGTGTGATGACCCGTCTGATCGACAGCAATACCACCATCCCTACCCGCAAATCGGAAGTGTTCTCTACCGCCAGCGATAACCAGCCCGGTGTACAGATCCATGTACTGCAGGGCGAACGCCCCATGGCCAACCAGAACAAGAGCCTGGGTATGTTCAACCTCGACGGCATTCCCCCGGCCCCCCGTGGCGTACCGCAGATCGAAGTGATCTTCGATATCGATGCCAATGGTATCCTGCATGTAACCGCGAAGGATAAGGGCACCGGCAAGGAACAGAAGATCCGCATCGAAGCCGGCAGCGGCCTCAATAAGGATGAAGTGGAACGCATGAAGGCAGAAGCCAAGGCCAACGAAGCCACCGACAAACAGGCCCGTGAAAAGGTCGACAAGATCAACCAGGCCGACAGCCTCATCTTCCAGAGCGAAAAACAACTCAAGGAATACGGCGATAAGATCCCGGCCGATAAAAAAGCCCCGATCGAAACCGCACTGAATAAACTCCGTGAAGCGCACAAGAGCCAGGATATTGCAGCTATCGATGCAGCTGTTGCAGAAATGAACAATGCCTGGACCGCCGCCAGCGAAGAAATGTATAAAGCCACCCAGGGCGCAGCAGAGCCCGGTGCTGATGCAGCCGGTGCTTCGAATACAGGTGGCAGTGAGAATGTGACTGATGCCGAGTTTGAAGAAGTGAAATAATGAGAGATAAATCCTGCTTGTTAGAAAGAGTCCTGTACAAAACGGGACTCTTTTTTTTATACAATTATACAATGTACGGTTTACGTAACAGGTAATATATAATATGTAAAATGCTGCATTTGCAACTTCACGGTTATCAGTGCGTTGCTGCTATTTAACATTTCTCTTCACAACAATACTTGCATAAAAGCCGTTATTGATGTATCTTTGCAAAAGCAAATTGAGCTAAACGAATGTAACGCACACTACTCTTACCTGATCTGCCATCTCTCTGACGATTCTTCAGTGTAAACTCCGATTGCTGCTCAACTGATTCAACGTTTTTTTAAATATGAGTAATATGAATGGAAATGCTATGTCCAGCCGTGTACAAATGGACGCAGAAACCTTGAAAAACCTCGTGACTGAGGTAAAAGAAACCTTAGCCAGTGATTTCATCCAGGCCAGCGGAAAGAACAATACGTTCACAGCTGCCGAACTTTGGAGGATCGAACGCAACCGCAGAAGGGCCACCGGCTCCGGACGCCGGTTAGCGCTCTGATAAATACTGCGCTGTTTGTTGATTCACAATGTTTAACGTGCCGTCCAACCGGCACGTTTTTTTATGCCCCCTCAGGATTGAAAATCCCTTTTTATCGCTGTATATTTAAAAGTGGCCCCTGAGCGTTATATCAGGGTTAACCCTTACCATGCCAATATCCTGCAGGACCATACTCCGTTCCGCTTGCCTGATCGCATGCATTGCCATCAGTGGGCTCCTGCAGGCACAATCCATTTCAGGGATCATTAATGCTTACTATAAAGTCACTGCAATCACCCCTGCCAGTGCTACACTCACTCTTACAAATACCAGTGGCCTCACACCCGGCATGCGCGTATTGCTCATCCAGATGAAAGGAGCTGCACTGAACAGCAGTAATACAGCTTCTTTTGGATCCATTACGGCCATTAATACTGCCGGAAATTTCGAATTCAATGTGATCTGCAGTGTGGCCGGCAATACCGTATTGCTGAAACACCAGCTGGTGAATACCTATGATGCCTCAGGACAACTGCAACTGGTGACCGTACCGCAATATACTTCTGTAACGGTTACAGATACCCTGACGGCTGCGGCCTGGGATCCGGTGGCTGGCACCGGAGGCGTGCTGGCGTTTAATGCTACAGATACTGTTTATCTCAATGCACCCATATCGGTAAGCGGCAAAGGATTCAACGGCGGCGCGATCCAGAATTATACAACACCCACTTATGATTGTACCTGGGCTGTAACCGTTTCCAATTATGGCATGGCACTCGTGCCCGGTCCCAATCAGTATTATTCAGGAGCACCCAAAGGAGAGGGGATAGCAGATCCCTTACTCAATAACGAATATGGCAAAGGGCGCTGGGCCAATGGCGGCGGCGGTGGTAATAACCACAATACCGGAGGTGGCGGCGGTGCCAATTATGGCGCCGGAGGTAATGGCGGTAACCGTTCTAATGAAGGTACCTTTAACTGTCATGGTACCAATCCTGGTATCGGTGGACTCTCCCTTTCCGGTTCCGGATATTCCCTCGCAGCGAAAAAGATCTTTCTGGGTGGAGGCGGGGGCAGCGGCCATATGAATAATACCCGCGGATTACCGGGCGGCAATGGGGGTGGTATCTGTATCATCAAAGCCAAAGTGATCACCAGTGCCGGCGAAAAAATATTGTCCAATGGCGACCGTCCCTTTAATGCCCTTTGCAGCACCGATCCTTATCAGGCAGAAGGCGATGGTGGCGGTGGCGGCGGTGCCGGTGGTACCGTGATCCTGAATGTAGATCAGGTGAATGGGACTTGTACAGTTGAAGTGAATGGTGCTGCTGGTTCCAATTCCAGCTATCATGCCGTTTCACCCATCAATGATTGTACAGGCCCCGGAGGCGGTGGAGGAGGTGGTGTACTGTGGACTAAAACGGCACTATTACCAGCCGGGCTCAGCTTATCAGCGAATGGTGGTGCAAATGGTGTGGTCAGTACAAACTGCCTGATCGCAGCTTGCAGGGGATCTGCCAATGGCGCCACGGCAGGTGCTGCAGGGGCAGCCGTCTTCAATTATACGCAACCGGAAGGTACATTGATTATCTGCGCCCCCTTATCGGATACCGGCAGGGTAGTGTCGCGCAACCGAAACCGTTCGGGCAGCAATACCTTGTTGTTACAACTCAGTCCCAACCCGGTAATGGATTTTGCACGACTGCAGGTGGGTATGATTTCAGCCGGTACAATCAGCATCCAACTCCGCGACCAGCAAGGCAGAACCCTGCGCAGCTGGCATCCTTTCCTGAAGCCGGGCGTCCAGCAGATGCCCCTCAGCTTTTCAGGCCTGGCCTCAGGTACCTATTTTATTACGGTGATCCGGGGAGGGGAACAGTGCACCCTCAAACTGGTGCATCTCTAGCTTAGCCTTTTAATACAGCCTGTACGGTTTCTGCATCCTGTTGCTGCAGCAAAACAGTTTTACCCGTAATCAGCTTGCTGAACACGTCGTTCGTGTAATGTCTGATCGTCAGCAGGGACAGCTCTTTTTCCACCTGTACATCAAAAATGGCATCTGCAGCAAGGGCCAGTTTCTCGATCTTGTCGGGCCGGTCGTCAATACAGATCTCGATGGTGATGGCACCGGTCTGGATCAGGTTGGGTTTGATACGCAGTTCGGCAAAGAGGCTGTAGAGGTCGGCCATGGGTTGCTCTCCCACAAAGCTGAAGTCGCGCGACTGCAATTTCACCAGTGCCTGCCGGGCTTTCACCACAATGATGGGCGGCAGCCCTTTCAGGCTGCGGTTATGGATCACCGTTCCTGGCAGATCCGGGTCCAGAAAACATTTCACATAAAGCGGAATGCCTTTATTCTGCAGGGGCTTGATGGTTTTGGGGTGGATCACCTGTGCGCCATAATAGGCCATTTCGATCACCTCAGTATAATTCAGCTCGGCGATCAGTTGCGCTTCCGGAAACTGCTTGGGATCGGCATTCATCACGCCTTCCACATCTTTCCAGATGATCTGGTGCCGGGCATCCAGCAGGTGCGCAAATACAGCAGCCGTATAATCACTTCCTTCACGGCCCAGGGTAGTGCTTTCATTTTCGGATGTAACGCCGATAAAACCCTGGGTCAGGATCATGTGGTGACTTTTCAGTGCGGGTACAACGAGTTCAGTGGTTTGCTGGCGGGTCACTTCCCAGTCGATCGCCGCATCCCGGAAATTGGCATCGGTACGGAAGATATCCCGTACATCCATCCACAGGTTGCGGATATTGCTTTCATTCAGATAGGCGCTTATGATGGCCGTACTCATCAGTTCGCCGGTGCAAACGATCTGGTCATAGTAATAATCATAATCACGGACCGGCTTATCGTAGAGCAGCCATTCCACTTCAGTAAAGAAATTGACCAGTTGCTGTTCGCAGGGCAGGTAATGGGTCACCAGCAGGTATTTGGCTGTAGTGAGGTGCTGTTCTTTTACCTGGGCAAAGAGTTGCAGGGCCTCATCCCGCTTGCCGGCAAAATAGGCTTCGGCCACTTTTTCCAGTGCATTGGTGGTTTTGCCCATGGCACTGATCACTACCAGTGTGGGCTCATCCTGGTACCGGGAAAGGATCGCCCCAAGGTTCTTGATCCTGTCAACACTGTTCACACTGGCCCCGCCGAATTTGAATACCTGCATATGCTGTTTTTTGCGCTGCAAATATACAACCCATCAGCCCGTAATATCCAGGGACTTGACGGTTCCGGGCAAATGCTTACATTTGTTAGTCTGCCAACCAAAAGAACCTTCCATGAATGTCAACCGTAAAGTCCAGACCCTGGACGAATTCACCATTCAGCAAATGCGCGATTTTCCCCATGCCACCGGCGAACTGGCCAGTTTGTTGCGTGATATCGGTCTGGCTGCCAAGCGGATCAATGTGGAAGTGAACAAGGCCGGACTGGTGGATATCCTGGGTGATGCAGGTTCGGTGAACGTACAGGGGGAGGATGTCAAGAAACTCGATATCTATGCCAATAACCAGTTCCTGGGAGTACTGCGTCATGGGATCAGCTGTGCGGGGATCGCCAGCGAGGAACTGGAGGATATCGTGGCCTTTGATGACCCGGTCAGTGTGAATTCCAAATATGTCTGCCTCTTTGATCCCCTAGATGGCAGTGGCAATATTGACGTGAATGTTTCGATCGGCACCATATTCGGCGTATACCGGCGTGTAACGGAAAAAGGCAAGCCGGTGACTTTGCAGGATTTCCTGCAACCCGGCCGGGAGCAGATCGCTGCCGGATATATCGTGTATGGTTCCTCCACCATGCTGGTCTATGCCACCCGGCGGGGTGTGAACGGATTTACACTCGATCCTTCCATCGGGGAGTTTACCATGAGCCACCCCAATATTCAATGCCCCGAATTCGGCCGGATCTATTCTGTCAATCACGGCAATTTCTTCCAGTACGAAGAAGGAGTGAAACAATATATCACCGCCTGCCAGAAAAAGAACAAGACCAATGGCGGACCTTATACACAACGTTACCTGGGCAGCATGGTGGCCGATGTGCACCGCAACCTGATCAAAGGGGGCATCTTCATGTATCCGGGAACCACCGATAAGCCGGGTGGCAAACTGCGGCTCATGTATGAGTGCAATCCTTTTGCCTTTATTCTGGAAGTGGCCGGCGGCAAAGCCACCAATGGCCGGGAGCGCATTCTGGATATACAGCCCGAACAACTCCACCAGCGGTCGCCTTTCTTCATCGGCAGCAGCGGAATGATGGCAGAATTAGATACCTTTATGCGGCCTGCCTGACAGGCTCCTGCTATGCCCCGAATTATTCCATTTCATGCTGATTTCAAGGAGGCGTTCCGAAACCTCAACCTTGGCTGGCTGGATGCGCACCAGCTGACGGAAGGTCATGACCTCGAGATTCTCGACGATCCCGAAACATTCTGTAAAACACATGGTGGCGAAATCTTCCTCATGGTGGAAGGCCAGGAGTTGGTTGGTTCGGTAGCCCTCTTTCAGGCAGGCCCAGATACAGTAGAACTGGGGAAAATGGCGGTGGCTCCGAAATGGCAAGGTCAAGGCTATGCCCGGCACCTGATGGAATTTGCACTGGAGCGGGCCCGCGAGCTTAATCAAAAAAAAGTAATCCTGTATTCCAATCACAAATTGCAACGGGCCATCCGGATTTATGAACAATATGGATTTGTACATGTGGAACCCGATGCACCCCACTACCAGACTGCAGACGTGAAAATGGAATACATCATCCCAACCAACTGAACTATGGCGGAAGTAATTATTGAAGTGAAAGACCTGATGAAGCATTACGGCAGTTTCGAAGCTGTAAAAGGCATCAGCTTTGACGTCTATAAGGGTGAAGTATTCGGATTGCTCGGTCCCAATGGTGCCGGCAAATCCACTTCCCTGGAGATCATTGAAACCCTGCGGGAGAAAACCTCCGGATCGGTTATGGTGGATGGCTATGACCTCGACAAGGATCCTAATGAGATCAAAAAACTCATTGGAGTGCAGTTGCAGACCTCGGGTTATTATCCTTCCCTCAACCTTACTGAACTCATCGAACTATTTGCAGGTTTGTATAACCGTAAAGTAGATCCGCTGGAGTTACTCGACCGCGTTAACCTCCGCGACAAGGCGAAGAATAAATACAAGGAACTCAGCGGCGGGCAAAAGCAACGGTTTTCCATTGCCACTACGCTGATCAATCAGCCGAAGATCATCTTCCTCGATGAACCTACAACGGGACTGGATCCACAAGCCCGGCGCAGTCTGTGGGACCTGATCCGAGCGATACGCGATAAGGGTACTACCGTGATCATCACAACCCATTATATGGATGAAGCGGAAGTGCTCTGCGACCGCGTAGCGATCATCGACGCCGGCAAGATCATCGCCCTGGCTTCACCCGACCAGCTGATCGACCAGCTTGTATCCACCGGATTTGAACGGCCCAAGGAAGTGAAGAAAGCGAATCTGGAGGATGTGTTTATACATATGACGGGGCATGTGTTAAGGGAGGAGTAGATAGAAGACAGAAAGAGAAGGAAGAAGGGAGAAGGGAGAAGGGAGAAGGGATAGGGGAGAAGGGAGAGGGGAGTAGTTTCTGTTGACTGGTAGCTCTGTAGAAATTTGAAAAAAATTAGTAAAGTTTATACTCTATTGTATTTCTCTTCTACCTTCTTACTTCTAACTTTTAACTTCTTCATATGGATCCACGTTATCCCATCGGCAAATTTGAACCCCAGCCTTTTTCGGCAGACCAGAAAAAGAAATGGCTGCAGGATATCCAGTTCCTGCCGGCACTGATCGAGCAGTCTATAGAAAACCTCGACGAACACCAGTTGGATACACCGTACCGCGAGGGCGGCTGGACCGTGCGGCAGGTGGTGCACCATGTGGCCGACAGCCATATCAATGCCTATTGCCGGTTCAAGCTCACCCTTACTGAAGACAATCCGACAGTGCGGACTTATGAAGAAGGGGAGTGGGCTAAACTGGACGATATTGAACGGATACCCGTTAATATTTCAACCACCCTGTTATATACCCTGCACAGTCGCTTACACGCCACGTTACTGCACCTGCCTGATGAAGCCTGGAAGCGCACCCTGTTTCATCCGGGACAAAATAAGCAGATGACTTTGTGGGACCTGTTGGGCATGTATGCCTGGCATGGCAAGCACCATGTGGCGCATGTGATGAAGCTGAGAGAATCCCGTGGCTGGTAATTTTTATTACCACATAGCCACATAGAATTCCTTTAACCCTATGTGTCTTTGTGGTTAAAATTGAATTCAATGAACTGGAAAACCCTTTCCTCCGACTATCTCTTCAAAGACCTCTGGTTTACCGTGCGCCGCGATACCTGCGAACGACCCGATGGCAAAATCGTTACTCCATATTATGTATATGAGTTTCCGGAATGGGTAATGGTTCTGGCATTTACAAAAGACGGGAAAGTGGTGATGGAGCGGCAATACCGGCACGGGATCGGTGAAACCGCCTGGGAATTACCTGGTGGTTGTGTGGACCCCGGTGATGCCAGTCTCGAAGCAGCCATCGCCCGTGAACTGAAGGAAGAAACCGGATATACGTTTGAGCGTTTTCATTACCTCGGTAAAACCTGCTGCAATCCCTCCACCAATAATAACTGGATGCACATGTTCATCGCTTTTGACGGCATTCCGGACGGCGAACAGGAACTGGATGAGAACGAAGAGATCGAGATCCACCTCAAAACCCTGGAAGAACTGAAAGATATCTTAGCAAAGGGGGAGATCATTCAGAGCATGCATGTGACGGCTTGTTATTACGCATTTCAATTTTTGGAGCGAGAAGCGAGAGGCTAGATGCGAGAAGGAAGAAGCTAGAAGGTAGATGGAGAGAATAGAAAATGGTTACATTGAAAGAATATTTTATTAAATCCTGTATTCCCTTCTCCCTTCTCGCTTCTTGCTTCTAGCTCCTTACTTCCCCCGCAATAAACACACTCCCGCAAACCAAGATCAGGTCTTCTTTATGCGCAGCAGCTTTAGCTGCATTCAACGCGGTATTCACTTCGGGATAAGCAGCGCCTTTTAGTCCCAAGGCATGCGCCGCAGCGGCCAGTTCCTGTTCAGGCAATGCACGCGGGATCTGTGATTTGGTAAAGTAATAGGCAGCGTGAACAGGTAACAATGACAATATGCCGGATATGTCTTTATCGTTCACCACACCAATGACCCAATGGAGCTGGTGGAAATTGAGTTGTTCCAGTTGTTCCAGTACCTGGCGGATGCCATCGGTATTATGAGCTACATCAATAATGATATCCGGTTTTTCGGCGATCCATTCCCAGCGGCCGTGCAGTCCGGTTTTATGGCGTACATGTGCCAGACCCTCTTTGATTGCGGTATCGGGCAGTTGCCAGCCTTTTTGTTTCAGCAGATCCAGCGCTGTTAAAACGGTCATCAGGTTCTTGGTCTGGTAATACCCGGGCAGGTCCAGCGTATAATGTCTGTGGCTGGTGTCGGCTTTATGTACCAGTTCCACCTGCAGGAAGCCTTTCTCCACTTTCCAGTCGGACAGATAATAATGATCGGCAGCCAGGGTAAGGGGAGCTTGTTCGAGTGCTGCTTTTGACCGGAATACCGGCAGGGTTTCCGGAAGGGTTTCGCCGATCACTACAGGCACACTTGCTTTAATAATGCCTGCTTTTTCCGAAGCGATCAGCGGCAGGGTATTGCCGAGCAGGTTCATATGGTCCCAGCCGATATTAAGGATCACGGATAATTCCGGAAGAATAACATTCGTACTGGTCCACCCGCCCGCTCCAGTCCCGTTTCAATGATGGCGATATCCACAGCTTCATCGGCGAAATATTGAAACGCCATGGCTACTGTTACTTCGAAAAAGGAAGGGTCGATGCGTTCGATTGAAGGCCGGAGGGATTCCACCAGGGCTACGACCTTTTGTTCGGGGATCATATCGCCGTTGATGCGGATCCGTTCCCGGAAATCCCGGAGATGGGGTGACGTATAGAGTCCGGTTTTATAGCCTGCCGCCTGGAAAACGGAAGCCAGCATATGACTGGTGGAGCCTTTACCGTTTGTGCCGGCGATATGAACGGAGCGGAATTTTTTATGTGGATCACCCAATGCTGCACATAACGCTATAGTATTATGCAGGTCGGCCTTGATGGCTGCTGCACCAATCCGGGAAAACATCGGCAGCCGGGAATAGAGATAATCGATCGTCTCGGTGTAGTTCATGCCCTGCAAAGCTAATACAGTTACCACATAGACACATAGGAATTGTAGTATGAGCTGCATTTCCTATGTGCCTATGTGGTTAGTGATCAGTTCTTGAGTTTGAAGTTGAAGATGATGGTGCCTACGGACTCTGCGCCGCCGGAATTGAATTTCACCTGGCGGGCTTTGCGAAGGGCAATGGCCTTCATGGAGGGGTCGGTGGTAGTGGACCCCCTGGGCTGGAATGTAGCATCTACGACTTTGCCACTTTCATCTACCCGAATATCTACAGCCACTTTAGCGTTTTCATTGAATTCGTCTTCAAAACTGGGCGTGCCGGTAATGCGTCGTCCATCGAGTCCGCGGGAAATGGACACACCGCCATTGCCCCTGCCGCCACCGGTATAGTTCTTCGAATCGGGATCTCCGCCAGGACGGCCCTGGTCGCCTTTGCCACCCGCAATGCCTTCACCTGTACCTTTTTTGAAATTATCGGCATCATTGCCGCCGGTACCCGTGCCGTTGGTCCCTTTAAAGGTGGCTTTGGGCTTGGGCGCAGGAGGTGCGGGGGGTACATCGGCCACAGGCTTTTTGACCGGTTTGGCTTTCACCACTTCTTTTTCGGGAACCTTGGTAGCCTCGGGTTTGGTAACGGGTGGTTTTTTTATTTCAGGAGCTTCAGCATCCTTATCATCGGTGGCAATATCTTTTGCCGGTTCTTCGGGATTGTTCTCCGCTTTTGGAGGCGTATAGCTTTGCTGGTCGGTCGGGGCGGGTTGTCCGGGTTCAAAAGGCTGGTCGGTGCCCGATCCCAGGTCGCTGTTGCCCAGGTTCACTTCCATCCCTTCTTCAGGCATGGGGGGATACCATTGCTGCAGGGGCCAGCGCCAGAAGATGAAAATGGCCAGTAATACACCAACCACCACTATGGTATAAGTCGTGGCTTTCCAGTTTTTCTGGCTTTCAAAATGGTGTTCCAGCATAATGGATGAATTCGGCATACGAATATAGCTTTTTCCATGGATGCAAGAATCGGGCAGATTGCATGAAGGAGATGTTAAAATCGAGAATCGAGAATCGACAATCGATAATAATTCATTCCCGATTGTCGATTCTCGATTGTCGATTCTCGATTCTCGCCTGTCTCTCACGATCTCAGATTGGCGATCAGCAGGCCTCCGATCACCAGCAGGCCACTGATGAGATGGATGACCGTGATCGGTTCATGTAAAATCAGTACCGCTTCGATACTGCTGAAGATGGGGATCAGGTTGCCGAAAAGGGCTGTGCGGCCGGCACCGAGGCGGGCGATAGAGGCATTCCAGAAGAGGAAGGATAATACAGAGTTGCCCAATCCCAGGTACCCAATGGTCAGCAGCAGGGATGGACTCCATGCTACAGTTGCCGTGCTGGCATGTTCCACCACAAAGGCAGGTATCAGCATGAGGGTGCCAAGCAGGAATGTGATAAAAAGAAAGCTGAGGGATGAAACGCCCTGGGGTTTTTTGCGGACCATGATATTATAAACGGCAAAACAGAGTGCCGCCAGCAGGATCCACCAGTCGCCCGGCGTAAAATGGAAATGGATCAGCCGCGCCCAGCTCCCTTGCGAAAGCAGCAACAGGATCCCGATGATGCAGATGATCAGGCCGGCGATCCGCAGGGGCTTTATGGCTTCTTTGAGGATCAATGCTGCCAGGATGATCGACATGACCGGAGAGGAAGTGGTACCGATAAGTGCCAGGTTGACCGCGGGCAGGTAGCGTCCGGCAACATAGATCAGGGTGTTATACAGGGTGATGCCGAAAAAGGAAATCAGGAGCCAGTATTTCCAATGCTGCTTCAGTAAGGGCAACTCCCGCTTAAAACTATTCCAGGCGAAAGGGGCGATGATCAGGGTGCCTGTGGTCCACCGGTAAAAGGCCAGGCTGATTGGCGGTATCTGGTGGATCACGCCCCGGGCCACCACGAAATTACCCGACCAGATCAGGGTGGCGAGTACCGCAAGCCCAATTCCCACCCATTGTTGTTTGTCCGTCTGTTGCAATTCCCGCTTAGCTTGGTTGAAGATGAAATGTTTTAAAGTTTTATTTGGCTGCTCAGTGGGCGAAATCAGCTTCGAAATTGCCCCTGATCCGTTCTATCGGAGGATTGAAATAACCGTATCTAAGATCCGGAAATTCTTCTTTAAGTAAACTCATTATCTGACTGATTCCCAGTAATTCAGCAGATTCGGTAATGCCGATCTTCCCAAGATACCAGTCGGGGTCGATATTGAAATTCCGCCACTGGATCATGTTCAGTCCGGTTTCCCGGATGAGCTGGCGCAGGGCTTCATACTCTGCTTCCGTATCGGTCATTCCCGGAAACACAAAGTAATTGATACTGCTCCAGCCTCCGTTGCGGCGCATCACTTTCAGGCTCTCCACAATATCTTCAAAGCTGTAGTTGTTGGGGCAGTAATACCGCTCGTAAATGGCCTTTTGGGCGCTGTTCAGGCTCACCCGGATGCTATTGAGTCCGGCTTCACAGAGGGCCTGGACGGCATCGGGCTTGGACCCATTGGTGTTGATATTGATACTGCCCTTGGGGGTATGTTTCCGGATCTCGATGATCGCTTCGCGGATGGTTTCCCACATCAGCAGGGGTTCGCCTTCGCAACCCTGTCCAAAGCTGACAATGGGGTAGGGCGCACTTTCGAGGTGCGGCACCGTAAACTCCACGATCTCCTCTGCCGTCGGTTTGAAGGTGAGGCGGTCCTGTGTGGAAACAATGCTTTCTTCCTGCGGCTGGAAGGAGATACAGCCGATGCAGTTGGCATTGCAGGCGGGTGAACTGGGCACAGGGCATTCCCAGCGGCCCAATGCAAAATTGCGGGCGGCAGGGCAATGATAGGTCTGACAACAATTCTCCATCAGATGCTTAACCAGTCGGTTATGCGGGTAATTTGCTAATAAATTAGAAGTTCCTTTATCGATCGCGGGTTGGTCATAACCCGCGCATTCCTGGCGGATATCCGCTTCAATACGTACGGCGGGAACATAAAACTGGTCGTTGTACCAGCCGGTTGCGGTATAGCAAAACAGGGGAAGCGTGGGGGCGTCCGGGGCGGTTTCGTAAGCGGCCAAAAAGAGGCCGGTATGTGCGGGCGGGATAAAGGCGGCTACCGCCCAGCCTTTCTCGCAAAGCCGGAGTTCACCGGTTTCCACGTCCATGCCGATCCCTTTGCGTCCCGGCAGTTCGTAAAGGGAGCCGCCATCGGGCAGCAGGATCCAGTCTTCATCAGGTATCGGCATAGCATCCCAGCCACAACGCCCCAGGGCGTATAAACTGGTGTCTTCGAAGATATTGCCTTTGCCGTCTGAGTAGAGGAGGTAGGGGGAATGTTTCACGGGGCAAAGATAGGAAATCGTGAATCGAGAATCGAGAATCGAGAATCGACAATCGAGAATCGGGAATCGGGGTTGGTTATTGTCGATTGTCGATTGTCGATTGTCGATTCGCGGCTGACTACTCACTTTTCAGATAGTATTTCCGGAACGCCTGCAGTTGCTCCAGTTCATCAGGTTTAAGATTTTCAATAAACTCAAGTGTATGGTTTTCATTATCAGATGTAGATATATCTAAAGTTGAATATGAAATATTCAGCTGATTGATCTTGGACCAGATAAAGAATTTTTCATCGGGTATGCCGGGGATTTCGATACCGCTGTGCAGGATCTTCACCAGTTCCTCCCGGGCCAGCTGGCGTTCGCAATACCAGAGCCAGGCATAGGCGATGGCGCTGATGGAATGTACGCCGCCTGCGATCCAGCCGCGTTTCAGGAAGTATTCGGTGGCGATGATGCCGAAGAAGATCACTTCGGTGAGCCGGAAAAACAGGTTGAGCCGGGGCTGGTCGATTAAAAGGGTTCTTGAGGCCAGCACCAGTACCAGCAGGTCGAGCGCCAGCAGGAAGAGGCAGCTCAGATAAACCAGGCTGGGGTCTTGCTGCCGCAGGTGGCTGAACGCATGGACCAGGATCAGTCCGGCTGCCATGAGGTGGAGCCAGCGGCCCTGTTGCCTCAGTTGCTGATACGCCGGATGGGATACGCGGAAGGAGAGGGCATCCATACAGGTGTAGTTTGGTTACTGGTTAGATGCAGGGTTGTATGATTTCCACAAAGGGGATGTGGCTTTCTGTTGTCATTCCCGCCCCCAACGAAGTTGGG
>JBGAQC010000026.1:0-33525 GCA_044220945.1 Chitinophagaceae bacterium
CCCTCAGCAAATATGCCCTGGCCCTTTTTGAGCGGGGTAAGGAAATTGCCGGCAGGCAGGGACTGATCCTGGCCGATACCAAGTATGAATTCGGCAAGATCGGCGATACCATCTATCTCATGGATGAAGTGCATACTCCCGACAGTTCCCGTTACTTCTATGCCGATGGCTTTGAAGAACGCCAGAAAACCGGTGAGCGGCAGAAACAGCTCAGCAAGGAGTTTGTACGGGAATGGCTGATCGCCAATAATTTTATGGGCAAAGAAGGACAGACCGTTCCGGAAATGAACGACGACTGGATCGCCACGATCTCCAAACGCTATATCGAACTGTACGAGAAAGTGATCGGTGCGCCCTTCCATCCCGAAACGCTTACTGCTGCGGATACGGAGAACCGGGTACTGGCAGCCCTCAAAAAACTTTCCTGATTCCGCGCGAATCCCTTTAGCTTAGGCTTCTAAAACCAAAGCCATGACCCCCGATCTGTTCTTTCAGGCAGCCAGCAATCTGGCCATGCTGGGCTGGATCCTGCTGGTATTCATCAGCCCTTTCTGGCTGGGTACTACCAAGCTGGTCAGTGGCATACTGGTATTGCTGCTGGCGCTGATATGGAAAAATTCGGCAGCCTGGATGGCGTCATGACCTTGTTCACCAATAATGAAATGGTCACCGCCGGCTGGGTGCATTACCTGGCTTTCGATCTCTTCATCGGTACCTGGATCGTGAGCAATGCCCGTAAACATGCCATCAATCACTGGCTCACCGTTCCCTGCCTGCTGCTGACTTTTATGCTGGGCCCCTGCGGCTGGTTGCTGTATATGCTCCTGCGCTGGGCCATCACAAAAAATTACTTTGCCGAAAACTGACGCTATGCTGGAACTGATCAACGGATTACGGAAGCGGAACGCATTGCTCTTCTACTTTGGATTGCTGTCATTAGCCGGCATGTTCTATGCGATGCTCCGCTACCAGCAGGAACCCATAGTAATTGTAACCGGAATCAATGCCTGGCTTAAGCCGGTCAAGTTTTTCCTCTCCGTGGCTGTATTGAGTTTTACCATGGCCTGGTACGGACACTACCTGGATAACAGGAAAGCAATCCGCCTCTACTCCGTAGTGCTCGTTATCACCATGACCATCGAACTGGTACTGATCAGCTGGCAGGCGGCACATGGCGTGCCTTCCCATTTTAATATCAGCACCCTCGCCAATGCCGTGATCTTTCAGGTAATGGGCGTAGCGATCCTGCTCTTTACCCTTTGGACTGCTTATATCACCTGGCTTTTTTTCAAACAACAGCAGTTTACCATCAGCGATACCTATCTCTGGGGTATCCGCATCGGGTTAGTGTTCTTTGTCCTGTTTTCTTTTGAAGGAGGCGTTATGGCAGCCCGGCTTTCACACGCCGTAGGCGGACCGGATGGCACACCCGGCATTGCTTTTTTCAACTGGAGCAGTTATGTGGGCGACCTGCGTGTGGCTCATTTTTTCGGCATCCACAGCCTGCAACTGCTGCCCCTGATGGGACGCTATTTTACGAATACGAAACGGCAGTTGTTCATCTTCTCCGCACTCTATCTCGTACTGATCGTAGTGTACCTGGTGCAGGCTTTCTTGGGATTCCCCGCATTCGGAGCGTGATCAGGAATCAAGAATCGACAATCGGGAATCGGCAAATGGGAATCGGCAATAGCTCCAAATTAACGGAACGTCATTCCGGCGAAGGCCGGAATCCCTGAAAATAATGCATCTGAGATGAGATTCCCCCCAACATAGTTGGGGGCCGGAATGACGTAAATAAGGTTGTTACTGCTCAATAGGCTCTATTCAGAAACCTCACGTACTTTCAGCTCCTCCAGCCTTTTTCTACTCTTATTAAAGATATTATTCCCCTTACTCCATCCCTTGCGTTGTTCCTTCTGTTCTTCTTTGGATAGATGAATGAATTCCTGGCAACGGGTGCTGCAGGTCTGTTCGGTCTTTTCCCGGCATTCGTCGCATTGGATAAAGAGGAGGTGACAGGCATCGTTCACGCAGTTGACATGGGTGTCACAGGGTTTGCCGCACTGGTGGCAATGTGCGATCACATCTTCGGAGATGCGTTCACCGAGGCGGTCGTCGAATACAAAGTTCTTGCCGACGAATTGGTTGGGGATACCGGCCGCACTGGCCTGGCGGCTGTAATTGATGATACCGCCTTCGATATGATACACATTTTTAAATCCGCGGTGCAGCATATAGGCACTGGCCTTTTCACAACGGATACCGCCGGTGCAATACATGATGATATTCCGGTCTTCCTGGCCTTTCATCATATCAGCGGCCATGGGTAACTGCTCGCGGAAGGTATCGCTGGGAATTTCAATGGCATTTTTGAAATGGCCCACTTCATATTCGTAGTGGTTGCGCATATCTATGATCACGGTACCGGGGTCGGCTGCCAGTTTGTTATACTGCTCGGCATTCACATACTTTCCCTTATTGCGCATATCGAACGTGGGATCGTCGATACCGTCGGCCACGATCTTGTGGCGGACTTTGATATCCAGTACGAAAAAGCTTTTCCCGTCATCATCAACGGCACTATTTAAACGCAGCTGGTCAAATCCCGGAATAGCATAAAGGGTTTCCCGGAAGCGGTCCACATTTGCTGTAGGTACGGAGATCTGCGCGTTGATCCCCTCTGTGGCAATATAGATCCGGCCCATCACACCAAGGTTTTTGAACTGGGTATAGAGCTCATCCCGGAACAGTTTGGGATCCGGGATATGGATGTAGTTGTAAAAGGAAATGGTAGTGCGGGGGGTGCTGTCGTGCAGCATACGCTCCTTCAGCTCGCGGCGGGAGACGCGGTTGTGTAAAACGGCCATCTGGTTGAATTTTAGTTCTTTGCGGGGACTTACAAAATGCAAGGCCCTCTTACGAACCCCAATTGCAGGTTGGGCAAAATCCGTAAAGCGCTGCAAAGGTACGAATCATCGGCCAATCCGCATATTACCGCCCAGCAGGCCGCCAAAGCCGATCCGGATACCGGTCTGCCCGCTTTTGCCATTCAGATAGGCGCCGTAAAAATCCACCCGTATTACCTTGAAGATGTTTTCCAGTCCTACGAACAGCTCGGCATAATTATTATTGCCGTTCACCAGGAATCCATTGGCCCCACCTACCAGGTTCCAGTTCAGCCGGCGGAACAAGGGGATCTTGTTGGTGAGCAGTCCGTTGAAATGATGTTCCAGATGACCCGACAGGAAGAAAGCCGCCTTGGTGCTATTGGCATAATAAGGCGCCAGCTGGAAACCGTTCAGGTACTGGTTGGCGATCAGGGTCTGGTTGCCATTGAAATGCTGGTAATCCTGTAGGGCAACGGAATCGGTGCGGAAGAATCCGCCGATCCGGAAGCGGTACTTAAGCAGTCCTTTCAGTTTCAGGTTCACATCATCTGAAACATTGAATTGCCAGCGGCCAAAGTCCACATCACTGCCGAACACACCCGGCAAGCCGACGCTCACACTTGCATTGAGTAAGGGGTACTTGGATCCTAAAGGCACTTTATTGCGGGGGTATTGAATGTATTGCTGGCCTGGACGGAATTCCAGCTCCGCATTCAGGATCAGTGCCTGGTGCCGTGTAAACTGCTGGCTGAGTTGCTCCGTGGGAAAATTCGGTGTAAAGACTTTATTGCTTTTTGCAAAAGAGTAATCAGTGGTATTCTCCAGTGGCAACCGGTCTTCGTAAAGCAGGCCCAGATTCATCCGCAAGCCATTATCATAACGGTGTGCGAACCGGAACTCAGCAAAACGGTTCTCATAGATCTTCATGTAATTCTGGTGCAGGAACAGGGTATACACTGCATTCATCAGGGGCGTGATCGGTTCGGATTTATTGAACTGGCTGACCCTGGTGCCGCCCAGTAAAGTATAACTGGAGCGTCCTGCTGTTCCCCCATTATCATCATAACTGAAAGACCGCTTGCTGTAATTCAGTTCAGCCCATCCATTGAAATGGTTGTTACTGAAACCATACCGCAGGTGCGGGGTAAAGCTGATAGTAGTGCGGGTCTTGGGATAACTGCGTATAAGCGACCCCGATACATTGACGACCAGCCCTTCCACCGTATTGAACTGCAGGTTTTTGATAATGGGCTCCCAGGTGAACCGCCAGGGTTGCGTAACACTGAAATTCGAACGACTGAACCCGCTCCAGAAAAGCTGTTTTACCGTTACAGGCCCCTGCCGCTTCAGTAGGGAATCCCTGCTCCGGCGGGTAAAGGAGGAATCCAGGGTGGCTTTGAAACTGCTGTCTTTGATCCGGTAATCGCGGGCTTCTTCAGGTTCGAGTGCTACCGGCCTTATGGAATCCCAGTAGTCTTTGGAATGCTTGTTCACTGCCGTGTCATAGCGGATCACTACATTATTGAAGAACTTCCTGTTGAACTGTGGCCGGAGTTCATACTTGTTATAAACATTCAGGAAATTGCCAACGGCATCGATCCCGAACTGGTTAAAAGTAAAATAGACGACCTGGTCTTTCGGCTCCCATACGGTTCCGTTTACCGGGAACTGCAACTGCCGGATACGGATGGAATCCAGGATCTCCAACTGCGATTCTTTAGTTAACAGGAGCTCCAGGCTGTGGATCCGCCAGTCGCCTTCCGTGATATAAATAGTTCCGGAGAACAAGGGCTCGAATTTCCGGCGGGGGATCACTTTGATCTGGTTGATCTCCTTGCCGTCTTCCCAGAACGAACCAATAAAGCGGTAGCGGTAATAATTCAATGCTCCATCTGCTATCGGTGAAACGAACCCCCTAGGATTGAGCTGTGAGGCAAATACGTTTACATTATTCTGGTAGAAATTGATGAATGTGGGAAAATTGAAGCCGAATCCATTGGAGCCACTCTGCCGGCCCGACAATACTTCGAGCTTCAGCTTTTCGGTTTTTTTATAGGCTACACGGGTCAGCGATTCGGACAAAAAGATAATACCCTGCCCTGCGGAATCCACCCCCATCTGCTTACGGTCACTCTGGTCAATTTTTTGCCCGAATACTTTTTTGGGTAGTTTCCGCGTCTTGATCAGGGTCTTGATATAGGCTTCGCATGTGAAGGAGTCTAATGGATCCAGATAGTCTTTCCGCTTTTTGATGGCATTGCGGATGATCTCATAAGCCGGGTCTTCCCCACCGGGGCGCACCACCACTTCCTTCATGGCCGTTTGCTGCAGCTGCAACACGAAATCGAGGGTTTCCGCTTTTGCACTTATGGTAAGCGTCTTTTCCTGACGGTTATAGCCCACGTACTGGGCCACGATGGTATATGTGCCGGGGTCCAGATCGAGGAAATAACGGCCATCTGCATTGGCAGTAGTGCCGTTGGTGGTACCTTTTACCAGTACTGAAGCATAAGGTAACACGATCCCTTTTTCATCTGTGATCCGTCCGCTGATTCGCCCTGCCCGGGCAGAGAAGGAAAAAAGCAGTAAAATGGATAAGCGTAGTAATGATTTCATGCCGTATACTCAACGATTGGAACGGCGAAAAGTTACACCCGATCAACCCCTTTCCGTTAATCCCTGCTGTTAAAATTTCGTTTATCTCTTCTGACTACTGTCTACTGACTACTGACTACTGTCTACTGTCTTCTGTCTTCTAAGAAAACTCCCACTCAACCCCGCCAGCCCCGCCACCAGCGCGCCCACAAAAGCTGTGATCAGGATCAGTACCGTAGCCGAACCATTCAGCGGCAACAGTTCTGCTATACGTTTGGAGAGTATCCCCTGGTTCTCCTGATCGATCCACCAGGCCAGTATACCCCAAAGCAGGAAGACTCCAATAAAACCGCCCAGAAATGCTTTCCAGGCCTGCTGCGGAATCACAATCCCGACAACAAAAGCCACCAGGGCAATACTCCACCAGGGCAGATACAATCCCGCCGCAAATGCCAATACGGCTGTCAATACTATAGATGAAATCAGTTTCATATATTACTAATTACTACTAATAAATATTTTCCTCTCCCTTCTGTCTTCTGTCTACTGTCTTCTGTCTTCTGTCTACTTCCCAAACCTTAACGTCGCCACCACCCTTTTATCCTCCGCCTCTTCTTTCTTCATCACCCACAAAGGATAATACTTGCCGGCCGCCCAGTCGTCCACAAAACTGTCGTAATAGGGACTGCCTGGATTGCCGCTCTGTCCGCCGGGGTAAATGCCATAAGCTTCCGTTTCATCCGTCATATGTACGATCATCCTCCAGCTGGGTCCATGGAATTTCTTGGTGGCATTGATCACATGGGTGCCGCCTCCGGTAGTGAGGTGAAACCTGCTTAATGCCGATTGCCGCAAGAGGTGCTGGATCCCGCTGTCTTTATATTTCGACCAGCCGAGCTTGCCTTCTTTTTCCAGTGCTGCCAGAGCAGGTACTGCTTTTTTGAATGCGGCTGTAATCTGCTGGCCCAGGGTCTCCACTTCCGGAGTGCGGATATCATCGGTAAACTTGAAAACGCTGTCGCGCAGTAAGCCCTCGATCAGTACATATTGGTCGGGCCAGTCCCAGGGCTTGGGGATCTTTGCGAACTCATCCCCCCAGATCTTTACTTCCAGGCTGTCGAACCAGTTGGCGAAAATCGTCGGGGCAGGCACATCAGGATCGTTCCGGAAATTCCAGGTCTCGACAAGGCTCAGGTATTTCTTTTCATCAGCATTTAGTGCTCCCTGATCGATCTGCATCAGCAACAAGGGCAAGGCCGTTTCTGCGAACAGGTTATAGTTCTCGGTCTGCAGCTGCTGCATCATGCGGGGCGTGATACCGGTCATGCCGCTGAGATAGCGGTTGATCAGTTTACCCCTGTAGAGGTCGTGGTGGCCGCCGATATAGTAAGGATAGGTGGTATCCACCGGTAACTGGTTTGCGCTGCTCACGAACCCGCGTTCCGGATTCACCTGGTGTGGATTTTCATTGCGGGGAATATAACCCTGCCACATGAATGTACTGTCGGTACCCGGCATGATGAAATCACCCTGGCGTTTCCATTTGGCCGGGAAGATGGCCTGCTGCCAGAGGGCGATGGTGCCACTTTTGGTGGCAAAGAGGCAGTTCTGTCCGGGACAAGTAAGATATTGCAATGCTTCATAATAATCATCATAATTGCGGGCGCGGTCCAGGCTGTAGAAAAACTTCAGTTCATTGGAGGGATCATGGGCTTTCCAGCGAACGGCATAATTCCTGCCATCGGTACGGGCTTCACCCAGTCCGGTGAACCGGGAATCATACATCACCGGTCCAAACAGCGTATAGGCCACAGTATCGTAGAATACTCCACGTCCTTTGATCGCGAAAGTATCAATATTGAATACGGTTGATTTCCATTCCCCGTTAAACTTGTATTCACTGCGGGTATCATCCTTGAATGTGATCGCATAATAATCGCGTACATCCCGCATGGCATTGGTAAAGCCGAATGATACACTGTCGTTAAACCCGATGATCACCCCGGGCGCGCCGGGGAAACTGGCCCCATAAGCGTTGTATTCAGGCGTATGCAGTTGCATTTCATACCATAAGGAAGGCATATTCAGGGCGAGGTGGGGGTCGTTACAGAGGATGGGACGGCCACTCTGCGTTTTGGAACCCGCTACTGCCCAGTTATTACTGCCATTGTCTTTATCGGGTTTGATGCGTTCGATGGGTGCCGTTTGCTTTGCGTCAAAATACAGGGAATCAGCAAGGGCGGGGATCTTCACCTTTACAGCCGGGGTATCGAATAATGTGCCTTTGGGGATGACAGGATCCAGTGAATCCTGGGTGATGGGGTATACCAGGTCGAACAGGTCTTTCGGTAATACCGAGCGGGCATTCGTCATTTCAAAATCGTTCTCTGGTCCAGCCAGATCAAGGCTCATGTATTTCAGGAACAGACAGGTCTTAAGATTGGTCCAGGGCTCAGGCGTATACCCCAGCAGTTTATATTCCACTGGCAATTGTGATTCGGTGAGTTCATGGATATAGGCATTGACACCTGCGGTGTATGCATCCCCGATCTCCCGGGTCACCGGATCTTTCTCGGCTTCCACCAGCGCATTTTTAGCAGCATACACCATGCCCAGGCGGCGCATCTGTCGGTCAAACTGCAGGATACGGTCTTCCGGACCGGCCCCCAGGATCTCACTCAGCCTTCCACCAGCGGCATGGGTCTGGAATTCCATCTGCCAGAGCCGGTATTTGGCGTGAAGGTAGCCCTGCACATAAATGGCATCTTTGGCTTTTTCGGCAAAAACATGCGGTACCAGTCGGTCATCCAGATACACATCCACTTTCCCTTCCAGGTCCGGTAAGTGAATATCTAGGGAGGCCGGCTTACCAGCCGGCTCGGCATTTTGCCAGAAGCCCTGTTGCGGACTGAGAAAGGCTCCCATGGCGGGAACGGTTCCCCAGTTACGGTTCAATGCCCATACCAGGGCCAGTGTTACAACAGCGGTAATGGAAAAGGGAAGTACACGCATAAGCGGGAATTTCAGTTCATTCAATCGCCGAATGTAATCAATTTCAGGAAAACCCTGCCCGGTTTTGCACAGGGGTTTCATAAAAAGAATTGGGCAACCGCGTTTTATTAAGTAACTTATTTGCAGTTCTTTATTTTTCACGAAACAGCTCCGTTATGAAAAAGCTGGCCCTCTACTCCTTCCCTTCCTTACTTTTCCTGGCCTCCTGCTCAGGAAAAACCGAAGCGCCCGCCACAGCTCCTCCTGCAACTGAACCCATTGCTGCAATGGTTGTTCCCCAGGCGACTGATACTGTTCTGCCCAGTGGCCGACACAATTATTATCTCGTAGGCAACCGGAACAAGGAAGGATTCTTCCTCGAACGCTCCTTCTTCCCTGCCGGATACAAAGGCACACCACATGTGCACTCCGCAGTGATGTACGTAACGATCATTAAAGGCAACTGGCACCTGGGTTATGGTGATGCCATCGACACTACAAAGGGTGAAGTGTATGGCCCGGGCAGTTTTGTGATGATCCCGCCCGACAAAGTCCATTACGAATGGTTTACTGAAGATTGCCTGATGCAGCTGGAAGGTTTTGGCCCGTACAATACCTTTTATGCCGACAAGGAAGATTCCGTAGGCAAGAAATAGGCCGGCGCTTTCCTGTTCAACTCCATGGCCTGAGGCAATGGGGCATGGCGGATTTTGCGCTAGATTTGCAGCGCAATGATGGAAAACTCCTCCGACGTCAAGAATATACTTGGGCTCCAGCTGCCCACCGACCCCCGTTGGGCCGACCTCTCCACGATCAGCCTGGAAGCGATCCTGACCGACCATGCTTTCTGCGAACAGAAAGCCGCTACAAGCTGCATTTCCCTGATCCAGCGCTACTCCGGAAAAGAGGCACTGGTGCAGGCCCTGGCACCCATTGTAACGGAAGAATGGGGGCACTTCCGAATGGTCCTCAACGAAATGAAGAAAAGAGGATGGACCCTGGGCAAACAACGGAAAGATCTTTACGTCAACAAACTCCTCGCATTCCAGCGAAAAGGTGGTGCGGAATCAGACCGCCTGCTCGACCAGCTCCTTACGATGGCCCTGATCGAAGCCCGCAGCTGTGAACGTTTCAAACGGCTCAGCGAAGGGCTGCAGGATGCCTACCTCAGCCAGTTTTACCGGCGGTTCATGGAAAGCGAGGCCGGCCATTATACCCTTTTCATCGAACTTGCCGAAACCTATATCGACCGTGATACCGTCAGGGCACGCTGGGCAGAATGGCTCGACTACGAAAAAGAGATCATGAAAGACCTGGAGCTCAGAGGCGACAGGATACACTAACCAATTACCAATTTCCAATTACCAATGTCCGGATTTGGTCTATAGTTATAAAAATGGAATTTTAGTACAGGGCGGGGGCAAAATCAATTTTAATTTACGCAAACGGTTGTAAGCTGTAAATCGGCGGTTTTTTTCTATTTTTATCCAATTAGCATGAGCATGCCCGATTACAGAGAAGCAGCATTGGAATTTACCGGCCCCGATTCGGTTACCCATGAAGGTACAGACTCCTTACCGGCTGCACATCCCGTGCTGGGCGGACTGATCAACTCATCATTCAAGATCAGCGGCAGCAGCTTTGCTCCCATCCTGCTTCAACAGATCAACAAGAATGTTTTCCATGATCCGGAAGCGGTACAGGAAAACTATATGAGCATCTGGAATTTCCTGCAAACCCGCAAAGGCAGCCTTTTCCTGCCATCACCCGTAATCACGGCATCCGGCAAAACCATTTATTGCGATAAAAAAGGGAAATACTGGAGGGCTTTCCGTTTCATTGAAGAGGGCACCACCCGTGATGTGGCCCGTTCTGCCGCCGAAGCCTTTACAACGGCCCAGACCTTTGGCCGCTTTACCGCGGCATTTGAGAACTATGATGCCTGTGCCCTGCATCAGGTGATCCCCGATTTCCATAACCTCTCTTTCCGGTACGGGCAGTTTGAAACAGCATTGCAGACCGCTGCGGCAGACCGTAAAAATGAAGTAGCCGGAATGATTGAGGAACTGAAATCAAGAAAAGTCTATAAGAACTTTTTTGACACTATCAAAAGCGATGTAACCCGCTACAGGATCCGTGTCATGCACCATGATGCCAAGATCGCCAATGTACTTTTCCACAAGGAAACTGGTGAAGTGATCTGCGCCGTGGATTTTGATACGGTTATGCCAGGCCATTATTTCTCAGACCTGGGCGATATGGTCCGCTCCATGGCCTGCAGCCTGGATGAAGCCAGTATCGATTTCAGCAATATCCACATCCGTGAAGATATTTACAATGCCATTGTAAGCGGCTACCTGTCTGTAATGGAGCCCCTGCTCACACCCGAAGAAAAAGCCCATATACACCATGCAGGCATTATCCTGATCTATATGCAGGCCCTGCGTTTCCTGACCGACTACCTGGAAAATGACCGCTATTACCGGATTCAATATCCGGAACAGAATAAAGACCGGGCATACAACCAACTGGTGTTGCTGAAAAGCCTGGAGCAGTTCCTGCAGGAAAAACTGCACTATAACCTCAACGACTAAGCGGAAAAATAAGCCAACTCCTCATTCAGGTCCAGAAAAGGATATTGCTCCATCAGCTGGCGGCATTTAACGGCCTGAACTTCAAGAAATTTTCGGTGCGCCTGTGTTTCCGGCTGAAAGGCTTTGTGGCGGCGGGCGGTCATCACCTGTTGCACACTTCCGGCCAGCTCACGGCTGGATGGATCCACGCAATGCTGCATGAACTGCTCCATTACAAAACGGGTGGCTGCATAATTGGGGTGCACCAGATCAATATCATAAAAGCGGTAATCGCGCAACACATCGATCACCAGCTCATAGGCCGGAAAGTAACTGAGGCGGTCGAATTTCTGGACAAGATGATGGACCACTTCCAGCAAGCGGGCCTTGCTGCGGTTGTTTTCGATCACACCGTCGCGGATATGCCGCACCGGACTGATGGTAAATAAAATTTTCAGCCGCGGATTGAACCGGAAGAGCCGGTGCAGGCAGTTGTCCAGTACAGCTGTTGTTTCCTCGATGGTCATCAGGTGTTTGGTAAACCATTGGGAAGGAGCCCGGTGACAATTGGCCACTGGCATACCCGTTCCTGTACCCGATGCGGGATGCAAGGCAGTATCAGTAAGCCGGTAAGAGAAGGAAGAACCGAGTGTTATGACCAGCCAGCTGGCTGTTTTGAGTTGTTCATGTGCCTGCTGCTGCGCGGCATTGATCTGCCGGAGACAGTCTTCCTGACGAAGGGCGGAAAAGCGGCTATGGTGCTTCCAGCTTTGCCAGAGTTCATTGAACTGCACCAGGTCGTCTGGGGAATACTGTTTCGGTTCGATATAGGAAATCAGGCTTTCAGCCACGCTATATGGATCAAACAGAATACCATTGGGGTTCTGCAGCACCGGAAATTTAAGGTCGCCCAGGTAATCACCGATATGCTCGGTAAAACAGGAGCCGGTGAGGAGGATCCTGTCCTGGTAACTGATTTTTTCCGGAAGCGCCGGTATGGAGATCGGTAACTGGAATTCCATTTTAAAAAGTCAAAGTTAAGGAGCTTTTGGGTGCCAATGCTTCCCACTGGGTCCGCAGACCGGAAAGCAGGTCGCGGATCCTTTGTAGTGTTGTTTCACTGAGAACCGGAGGTGGATAGGGCTGGTTCATTGCTGTAAAAGTTGCTGCACAGACGGCATTAAAGTCAGTAAAAGGCCCCTGTGACAATTCGGTCAGGAACAGGTTGGCCATACATTCTGCATACCATGCCTCTTCGGTAACCTGTATCCGGCTTCTGGATTCACGGTCTTCAAACGCATCCAAGGTCATACCGTTGTTCACCATACCCAGAAAGGCAGTACGGTAACCCAGGGTTTTCTCCAGGGCATAATGGCTCAGGTCGTGCAATACAAAAAACGGGGTGCTGCTTTGCCAGCAGGTACTGCCATCATCCCGGGTCACTTCAAATACCGGTGGCTTATCCGGAAACTTTGTAAAGGAGAGCGTCATGCCTGGAAGATTTTTACCGCTTTATCCAGTGCACGATTCAAAGCGGGTTGGTCCATCCGGGGCAGAACGCCTTTGGCTGCAAACCAATCGATCATCCATAAAGTATTCATATTACCCACCAGTTCATCTTTGGCCATGGGGCAGCCGCCGATGCCCAGCAGGGCTCCGTCGAATCGTCTGCAGCCGGCATCATAAGCGGCTTCCAGCTTCTGCGACCAGTTGGCAGCGGTAGAGTGCAGGTGAACGCCGATCTCAGTATCAGGCAGCAGTTGCACCAGATGTGTTGTGATGCGCATGACCTGATCCGGACTGGCCACACCAACCGTATCAGCCAGTGAAAGCGTTCGGATACCCAATGCATGCAGTTGCAGGGCCCAGTGCTCCACGATGGATTCATTATAAGGGTCGCCGTAGGGATTGCCAAAACCCATCGACAGGTAAACAACCAGTTCCCGCTGGTGCTGAAGGCAAAGGGCCTGTATTGCTTTCACCCGATCGAGAGAATCGACAATGGAACTGTTGGTATTGCGTTGCTGGAAGGTTTCTGATACGGAAAACGGAAAACCCAGGTAGTGGATCTGCGGAAACTGCAGGGCTTCGGTGGCGCCCCGTTCATTTGCCACAATGGTCAGCAACTTTGTTTGCGTTTGGGTTTGTAATTGTGGAATGACCATGGCAGTATCTGCCATTTGCGGAATAGCTTTGGGTGATACAAAACTGCCACAGTCCAGCGTGTCAAATCCTGCTGCCAGTAAGGCATTGAGGTAGTCCACTTTATCAGTTGTGGAAACCGGATGAGGCCAGCCCTGGATCGCATCGCGCGGGCATTCAATTAATTTAACCGGTGTTGCAGACATGAAGCAAAGGTAGGCAGCCGGGCTCAGAGACGGGCAGCTGTACGTACCTTTTCCCGCAAGCGGTTAAAAAATTTCAGGCGTTCTTTTTCCCCTACCCTGCTGAGTTGGGCCGATTTGGCAATAAGGTTCTGCAAGGAATGCTGCATATAATGGCAGAACCGTTCATCCCGCGTGGAAATGAAATTGATCGTACTATGGGTCAGTATAGTGACCTGCATTTTATCGAGTTCCACAAAAATGGTATTGTCACCCAGCACCATTTCATTATTGAACAGGTTGTAAGCTGCAGCATTGGCCCTGGGCTTTTCCCCCATAAAAAATTTCAGTCCGCTTTCAGCCTGCTTTTCGAGATGATCAATGATACCCAGCACAGAGCGGTAGAGCCGTGCCACATCTTCCGGAGACTCAAACACATTGGCTTCCCGGTAAAACTCGATCTGCCGGATCGTACTGTTGATACTCTCGATATTCCAGATCTCGGTGGATGGGATGGTATTGTAGATCTCCACGATACGACGGCCCAGGTCGAGATGCCGCTCATCGAGATCGTCAAATCTGAACTTGACCCCCTTCAATGTATCATACTGGAGTATGGATTTCCGCCAGAGGAAGCTTTTGAATGCCAGTAGGTCGGGCGACAGGAACTGCTGCATCAGCGGCAGGTCTTTGGCCAGATAATAGAGATGTTTCTGTTCAAAACTGTTGAAGAAGCTGACCTGCTGCAGCACGCCTTCCATCCATTGTTCATAAACAAATTCCTTGGCCCCTGCCAGCCTGCCGCTGAAGAGGAAGGAGTCTGTCTGGATATGAAGGAACTGGTCGATGGAAATTTTAAAATGACTGGCCAGGACCTGCATTTCTTCCATGCTGATGCCTTTTTCGCCACGGATCCGGCGATAGGCACTGTCTGTACTGATATGCAGCAGCTCGGCTACTTCATCTACGAGCGACAGGTGCTGGGGCAATAAGCCTTTAATGTGCTGGAAAAAGAGCAGTTGGGTATTAGTGGGTTCCATAAAACAAATGTTTTGGCAAATTATCCAAACCACGGGGTCCACAATGGCAATTCCTGCTAACCAGCTAAAAGGTATACGCATTTTTTGCAACTGCCAAAAGGATTTCGGGTATACAGCAGGATTACAAGTAAAAATCAATGTTTTAGAGTCGATACAGGCAATAACCAATTAGCCTTGCCCTGAAAAGCCGGCTACCTTGGTTCCGGAAACAGAATTATCTGACTTTAAACTGCTTTTATGAAAAAAGGATTATTCATTTTTCTGCTGGTACTGCTGCAATCAGCGGCCTTTTCACAAGAAAAAAACATCATACTGAAAGGGGTTGTGTCGGAAGCCGGAACCGGAACACCTTTACCCGGCATATCGGTTCTGGTAAAAGGCACTTTACAGGGTACAACATCAAGAGAAACCGGTGCATTTCAGCTTACGGTGAATGCATTACCGGTTACCCTTGTATTCAGCGGCATCGGTTATGACATGCTGGAGATCTCCATAACCAATGCCGGGCAGCAGATCACCATACAGCTGACGCCACAATATAAAATGGGTGCCGAAGTGGTGGTTGCGCCAACGCGCATTAATACCCGTGCATTGGAATCCCCGGTATCCATAGAACGGATCGGAAAAGTCCAGTTGCAAAACAATCCTTCCACTTCTTATTACGACCTGATCGGTAATCTCAAAGGAGTGGATATCACCACATCAAGCCTCACGTTTAAGACTATGAGTACCCGCGGCTTCAATGGCAGCGGCAGTGCAAGGGTCAACCAGCTGATGGATGGAATGGATAATCAGGCCCCCGGACTGAATTTCCCGGTTGGCGGATTTCTGGGACTCAGCAGTCTGGATGTGGAAAGCGTGGAACTGCTCCCCGGCGCCAGTTCTGCACTCTATGGCCCCGGAGGTATGAATGGTACGATACTCGTGAACAGCAAAGACCCCTTCCGTTATCAAGGACTGAGTTTTGAGTTGAAAGAAGGGGTCATGCATACCGACCACCGTCAACGGAGCCAGGCCGGCCTGCTGTCGCAATGGGCATTCCGCTGGGCTGCGCCAATAGGCAAGAAATCGGCCTTTAAACTTGGTGGTGAATTGCTTCAGGCAAAAGACTGGCTGGCAGACAATTCCCTGAATTATGACCGTGCCTCCGGAAAGCTTATTAATGGCGATCGGGAAACGGATCCGAATTATGATGGGGTAAATGTATATGGTGATGAAACCAGTCTGGATCTCCGGTTGTTCATGAGTGCGGTACTGCCTGCCGGCCATCCATTGCTGAATTCCCCGATGCCCGTCAGCCGTACGGGGTATCAGGAGAAAGACATTATTGACCCGAATACAAAGAACCTGAAACTTTCCGGTGCGTTCCATTACAAGGTGTCGGAAAAAACAGAAGCAATACTTTCCGGGTTCTGGGGCACCGGTAACACCGTATATACGGGCAGCAACCGGTATGCCCTTAAAGATATCCGCATGGGGCAATACAAGCTGGAGTTCAAAAATCCGCGTTGGATGGTAAGGGCCTACACCACACAGGAAAATGCCGGCCAATCCTACAGTGCAACAGTAGCCACACAGATCTTTAATGAAGGCTGGAAACCCAGTTATAATCCTTCAAATGTTGCCGGCAGCTGGTATCCGCAATATACACAAGCTTTCCTCACCGGCTTAAATACAGGATTATCGCCCTTGCAAGCCCATATACAGGCCCGGAAATTTGCCGACCAGGGGCGGCCTGAACCCGGAACGCCCGCTTTTAAAGCGCTGTTTGACCAGGTGCGTTCCATCCCGATCCCCAATGGAGGTTTGTTTACAGACCGCTCCGACCTGTGGATGGCGGAAGCACAGTATAACCTTACCGACCTGTTGAAATTCGCAGAAGTGGTTGTGGGTGCCAACCAGAAAAAATACGTCCTGAACTCCAACGGTACCATCTTTATTGATACGGCAGGAAAACTGAATATCAATGAAACCGGTGCATACCTGCAGATCAGTAAGAAACTGTTCGGGGATAAACTGCAATTGTCGGCCTCAGGCCGCTATGACAAGAATGCGAATTTCGATGGCAAATTTACACCCCGCTTTACCGCTTTGGTGCAACTGGCTAAAAACAATAACCTGCGGTTTTCGTATCAGTCGGCCTACCGCTTCCCCACCACCCAGCAACAATATATCAAACTGAAGATCGGCGGAGGGGTTACCCTGCTTGGCGGACTCCCCTGGATCGTCGATTATATGAAGAACAAATCCATCCCCTGCTATGTTCTTGTGAACGGGATACCCGACCTCAGTAAACCCTGGGAATACAAAAAACTGAAACCTGAATCCGTACAGTCGTTTGAAGCCGGATACAAAGGCCTGATCGCAACCCGGCTGCTCATTGACGCTTATGCCTACTGGGGCACTTATACGGATTTCCTGGGCCGCATGACATTGGTGCAGCCCACCAGCCCGTCCACACAAAACATCTATTCCATAGTAACCAACAGCAGCACCAAAGTAAAAACCTATGGCTGGGGACTTGGGCTCGATTACCGCCTCCGGGGTAACCTCATGGTGAATGCCAATCTGTTTATGGACAAAATCAGTGATGTGCCTGCCAATTTTGTTGCCGGATTCAATGCACCCGAATTACGTTATAACCTCGGCATTTCCCATGCGGGTTTTGGCAAAGGAAAAAAGATCGGCTGCAGCCTTCAATACCGCTGGCAGAAAGCCTTCTTCTATGAAAATGATTTTGCCCAAGGCCCGGTTCCCGCGTTTGGAAGCCTGGATGCGCAAGTCCAGTACAAATTACCCAAGGCCAGATCTGTAGTAAAACTCGGCGGCACAAATATCACCAACAGCTATTACCTGAATGCCTATGGCAATCCGCAAACGGGAGCAGTTTATTACCTGGGCTTTGCCTATAATATTAAATAATTGCAGAAAGTTTAAAGGAGAGGATACTTTAAGTATTTGATCGGATATATTTTATTCAACCAAAACTGATGACATATGAAACCATATCTTTTATATGTATTCTTACTGGCCGGATTACATGCCAGAGCACAACAGGATTCCATAATTACACCCGATAAATGGTATAAAGCTGCCATCAAAGAATCCAATGGGCAGACCCATTATGGCTCATTGCTATATCTTACCGATAGTGTAACCGTTTTGAGTATATCCAAAACCGGTAATCAACAGACCAACATCCTGCAAAACCAAAAGGCTTTCCCCTTTCAAAAAGTGGAGTCCATTCAGTTGCAACGGAAAGGGTCTGTTGGAAGAGGCATGCTCTGGGGAGGGTTGTCGGGAGCTCTGGCAGGTGTGATCGTTGGATATATGTCTGGTGATGATAAACCAGTCGATAACATAACCTTTCCGATTCCTCAGATCCGCTTTACTGCCGCACAAAAGGCCGGATTTCTGGGAGTACTGGGAGGTATCGGCGGTACGGCCATTGGCGGCATTATCGGAGCCGTAACTAAAAAAACGTTTATCATTGGCGGAAAAAAGGAGAACCACGACCTTTACCGGCAAACGGTGCTGGAAATGGCTAATTCCGGGAGAACCCATCATTGAGCTCCTTAAAACCCTTACATGAAGAAACGGTTCTGTTCATCCTTTATAGTGGCAATGTCCCTGCTTACAGGTTTAAATACTGTTGCACAACCTTATCTGGACCTGGTACAGGTAAATGCCACCCGAAGTCCGGATGCAGGACTCTGGCGCCGCAACAACCAGCAGAACAGTTTTAACCACCTGCAGGGCGATTTCACGATACCGCTGATCTTCAAGAAAGACAGCAGCATGCTGCTGTTCTGCCCCTTTACCGAACATTGGTGGCTGGATATCCCGAACAGCAGTTTACCGGAACATTACAGTTCCTGGGGTATGCAACTGACACTGGTGAAACCCCTTTCCGAAAACTGGACATTGAACACCGTGCTGGTTCCCCGTTTTAACGGCCTGGCAACAGCCACCTTCAAAAACAGTTTCCAGGCGGGAGGCGCTGTATTGTTTGCTTTGCGGAAAAGCAATAAACTGACATATAAGTTCGGACTCTACTATAACAGTGAATTCTCGGGACCGTTCTTCATGCCCCTGGCCGGGATCGACTGGCAGGTAAATCCCAAAACCACCATTTTCGGTATCCTTCCCGGTAATCTCAATATCGAACGTAGCCCTTCCCGCAATTTCAGCTATGGCCTGACCTTCCGGGCCATAACCAATTCCTACCAGGACGGGTTTCGAAATTCCGCCGCTCAGCATGGATTCATGCGGGTGGATGAGAACCAGCTTGGGCTATATACCGATGTATACCTGACAAAAAACATTGTCTGGAATGTCGAAATCGGCCATTCCGTTTTCCGGCGTTTCCGGGCCGGATACCAGCAGGGAAAACCCAGGTTCCCGTATAAGGAACCGATGAACGATGGAGTTTACTTCAAGACGGGAATTGCCTACCGGCTGCGGCTGCGCTGATCATCAGGGCTGCTGTATGCGCTGACGCATGGCATTGAAAAAACGGATCCGCTCCTTTTCCCCTGTACGGGAAATATAAGAAGACTTACTCTTCAGGATCTCGAAGTTGGCGAGTGCACTCTGGAAGAAACGGGTATCCCGTGTAATAAGGTAACTCAGCACCCGATAGGTGACCATCGTGAGGTGTTGATTGCCCAGGCTGAGTAATATGGTATTGGACCCCAGGATCAGTTCATTCGTATAAAAATGCAAAGGGGCGCTGTAAACTGAGCTGCCCGCACCGGCTTTGAACTTCTTCCCTTCTTCGGTCTGCATCTCCAGGTGATCGATCAGTTTCAGTAAAGATTCCCGCACCTGCTGTTCATCATCTTTTGATGCAAATATGCCGGTCTCCTTGTAGTAGTTGATCTGGCTTACCGTGGAATGGATGCTCTCCAGGTTCCAGAGTTCATAACTCTCCAGTTTGGCATATTCTTCCATTATACGCTGGCCAGTCTGGTAACAACTGGTGTATGGAAAATCCTTTATTGAAAAACGGGCCGACTGCAGGTCTTCCTGGTTGTTGATGGTCTTGGCCCAGAAAAAGGTCTTGAATGCAGCCAACTCAGGAAAAAGGTAGAAATACCAGATCGGGGCATCCTTGCAGATATACCGGATCACTTTGGTATCAAAGGAATTAAAATACTGGAATTGCTTTAACACCCCATTCAGGTAGTCTTCCATGGAAGCCGGACCATTATTCAGTCCCGGTGCTGAGAAAATAACGGACTCATTTTCCAGTTGCAGCATCTGGTCGAGCGAAAGATGATACCGTTCACAGATCCGTTTGAGTTCAGTGAGTGTAATCGGCTTTTCTCCCCGGATCCTCCGGTAAACGCTGTCCGGACTCAGGTCCAGCAGCTCACACAATTCATCCACCATTGATATATGAGAAGGTAACTGCTCTTTCAGAAACTGGAAGAGATGCTGTTGCAGGTCGGTCGGGGTCATATGGAAATTTACAGAAATTCCATAAAATTGTAATGTATACCTGCAGATTTGCTTTAGATCAAAGAAGTACCCGGGAAACCTCCATTACAAGGGTCAGGCCATCCGTTGCTTCATGGCTTCATACAACATGATACCGGCAGCAACAGATACGTTAAGGGATTCAAAATCACCGGCCATGGGGATATGCACCTGCTGGTCACAGATCTTCATCAGGGGCGGGAAAACACCCTTGTCTTCACTGCCCATCACCATGCACACAGGTGATTGCCAGTCGGCTTCATGAATGGGAATCGAAGCGGTCATTTCACTGGCATAAACTTTAATGCCATTCAGGTGAAGGGTATCCACAGCTTTCATCAGACTGTTCACCCGGCAAACCTGTATGTGTTCCAGGGCTCCGGCAGAGGATTTAAGGGCCTCTTCATTAAGGGCTCCCACCCCTTTATCAGGAATGATCAGCGCCTGGGCGCCGCAGCAAACCGCCGTCCGGGCTATGGCACCGATATTGCGGACATCCGTAACCCCATCCAGCATCACGAATAAAGGCAGACCACCTTCCCCCACCACATGATCGATCACTTCCTGCAGGTCCATATACCGTACTAATGCAGCAAGGGCTATAACACCCTGGTGATTGGCCCGGGTCATAAAGTTCAGCTTCTCCACAGGTACCTGCTGGATGGGTATGGCCAGCTCCTTTGCCAGCTTCCGGATCTCTCCGATCGATTCGCCACTCACATTCTGCTGGAATAGGATCTTGTCGACCGGCCTTCCACCACGTATGGCTTCGATCACCGGCTGGCGGCCAATGATCAGGCTTTCCTTTTTAGGCGCAGCCGGTTTTTTACGAAATCTGTCCATGTAAACGCATTAATTGTATTTTCTGAACGGCAGCCACCGTCATCGCATCTGTAATAACCCCAGTATCCACCATCCGGTACAATTCATCAAAGGGAATACGCTTCACCACCAGTTGTTCAGTCTCTTCCGGCTCAGGCGCTTCCTGCTGCAATCCCCGGGCAAGATAGAGTATGGAATATTCGTCAGAAACGGAATTCGATAAATGGAGCCGCATCAGTTCCTGCCATTCACTGGCCACCAGGCCGGTTTCCTCCTGTAATTCCCGTTTGGCAGATTCCAGTGGTTCAATATCGAGGGGTCCGCCACCTTCAGGCATTTCCCAGCTATAGGCATCCAGTACAAAACGGTATTGCCCCACGATCCAGGTATGCCATTCGGCATCGATCGGGATCACCCCGATGGCAAGATTCTTGAAATGGACCTTACCATAAATCCCTTTGCCACCCGATGGATTGAGCACATCATATTCTGTAACCCTGATCCAGGGATTATCGTATACCGGCGTCTCTCCTTTAATGGTCCAGGGATTTTGGGTGGTATCCATGTCCCGAAAATAAAAAATCCTGCGCCGAAGGCGGAGGATTTTTATATACAGGATCCGGCGACAGTATTACAGGCCGAATTCTTTCTTCACTTTCTCTACATAGTCCAGCTTCTCCCAGGTAAAGAGCTCTACTTCCACTTTCTTCTCGTTATCCTTACCCTTGTTGAAGACTTTTACTTTCTTCTCCGGCTTGCGGCCCATATGTCCGTAAGCAGCAGTTTCAGAATAGATCGGATTACGGAGTTTCAGGCGCTGCTCAATGGCATAAGGACGCAGGTCAAATACCTTTTCCACTTTTTTGGCGATCTCGCCGTCGCTCAGGCCGGTTTTGGATGTACCGTAAGTGTTGATATAAAGGCCGCAGGGTTTAGCTACACCAATGGCATAGGAAACCTGTACCAATACTTCATCACATACACCGGCTGCTACCAGGTTCTTGGCAATATGGCGGGTGGCATAGGCTGCAGAACGGTCAACTTTGGAAGGATCCTTACCACTGAATGCGCCACCACCATGTGCACCTTTACCACCATAAGTATCCACGATGATCTTGCGACCGGTCAGGCCGGTATCACCGTGCGGGCCACCAATTACGAATTTACCGGTGGGGTTGATATGGTAAGTGATCTTATCGTTGAACAGCTTCTGCAAGGAAGGCTTCAGCTGCTTTTTCACGCGGGGGATGATGATGCCGATAATGTCTTTGCGGATCTGGTCCAGCATTTTCTTGTCGGTATCGAAAGCGTCGTGCTGGGTGGATACCACGATAGTATCAATGCGCACGGGCTGGTTGTTATCATCGTATTCAATGGTCACCTGGCTTTTGGCATCCGGGCGCAGGTATTTCAGCTCCTTGCCGGCGCGGCGGGTCTTTGACAGTTCCTGGAGGATTTTGTGGGCAAGATCCAGTGCCAGCGGCATGTAATTGTCGGTCTCCTTTGTGGCATAACCGAACATCATACCCTGGTCGCCGGCACCTTGTGCGTTGGCCTTGGCTTCAAAATCAAGCTTTTTAACGGAACGGTCCACACCCCGGTTGATATCGGCACTCTGCTCGTGAATGGCAGAGAAGATACCGCAGGAGTTGGCTTCAAACATATATTCAGCCTTGGTATATCCGATCTGGCGGATTACTTCACGGGCAATATCCTGAACATCCAGGTAGGTCTTGGACTTCACTTCGCCTGCCAGTACCACCTGACCGGTTGTAACCAGTGTTTCACAAGCTACTTTGGACTGGGGGTCATACGCAAGAAAGTTGTCAATAAGGGCATCAGAAATCTGATCGGCCACTTTATCCGGGTGTCCTTCAGATACACTCTCTGAAGTAAATAAATAAGGCATAGACTGATTTTGGAATTGTAAGGTTAATAAATCAGGCGCAAATATAAGATTCGCTGGGGAGAGAATTAAATTTTAGAATACACAATCCGCAGGCGGGCCTTTTTATTGGCTACCGGATAAGCAGCCCCTGCCAGCACCACGCGCCCCTTGGCAATAGGTGTATTGATGGGATAGCCCGACTTGGCTGCCGGAGGATAGGGCGTTACAGTGGAAGTACCCCTTAATTCGGTAGCATTGGTCCGGAATGGTGCGGTCAGGCGGAAAGTATAATCCGGCTCCTTCCGGGTGACAATACTTTGAAGATAACGGGATATATTGAAGGTATACTGGCCATTTTTCTGGAAACCACCCACGAGATCCTGGAAGGCATTCTCATAAGAAAAGTCATAAGGTACAGCCAGGATGCGCTTGTTGGCGGTATCTTCTGCATCCAGGAACAGGGATACGGGTGCGCCATAAACCGGTTCAGGAACATTATTCACCACATTGAAGATCAGCTCGGCCCGATGGATGATCCGATTACTCAGGTTCTTGAGGCCGGGGATCCGGATGGTGATCTTGGTACCGGGAGACGACTGCACATAGAGCAGTTCATCATTCGGCAAGCCGTTATTCAGGGTTGTGGCCAGACCATTGGCAGGTGTCCGCTTGATGGTATTGGCGTTGGAATAATTGAAGGAAGTGAAGGGAAATTCAGTAGCGAGCGTATCGGTTACCGTACTGCCATTCAGCACCCGGTAATAGAAGATCATTTTGGTATTGGCATTGGCCAGGTTGAAATAAGCCAGGCCGTTTTTCACAGGAGAACCCGCTTCATCGATCTTGATGGCAAAGCCTTTGAAATATTCCCTGAAAAAGGAATCACTTTTGTAGGCATGTGCCGTATCATAACTCAGGAAACGGTTACCCAGGCTTTTGTCCAGCTGGATCCGGAGTTGGTTCTTGATCTTTATCGTATCCCGCTTGCGCTTGTCAAATACACTGTCGTCCAGGGTCTTGAAGTCCATCAGCCGGGTGCCCAGTACGGTGGGATCCACAAAACCATCTGAAGAATCTACCGGGTAGCCAAAAGCATTCGGTCCGAAGAGGTTATCTGAGTTGATCTCGAATACATTCACCCGCTGCAGGCTGTTGGTATCCCCGTAATAGCCGGTATAGGCCAGCGCCAGCACCACTGAATCAAACACGATCGTGCTGTCTTTCTTGGCAAATGGGTGTGTGCCGAATCCGTCGGGACCGGGCAGGAAATAGATCTCCGCCTTGGTCTTTCCGAAGTCCGGGTCGTTCCCGATTATGCCGAGTGCGTGGTCTTCCGAACGAAGGATCCTTGCCGAGTCGTACAGGGATTCCGTATTGGTGATGATATCAATGACGGTATCAAAAGTCGTTACATTGTCGACAGCAGGAATCAGGTCTCCTCCCACATCTGTAGTATCGATCTTTTTACAGGCTGTATAGGCAAGCCCCACAAACACCAGCACAATAAAGAAGGGAAGGAAACGGTAACGCATCACGGATGAACAGAGTTAATTGATGGAAAACAGTTGGTTATATTATTTAGCAAGGTCGGTATACAATTGTAAATAGTCTGTTAAATCACTTCCTTCATTGTATGCCAGTACTTTCTTGCCTTTCACCTTGCCGAATTCCTCCACCAGTTTTTTATCGGCCTTGTCGGCTCCAAATGTGATGGCATCTGCAAATGTGGCACCGCCTTTCATCAGGGCGGTATTATTCGTGTCTTTGAATGCTTCCAGATCCTTGTCTTTGATCACTAGTTGATCTTGGCCAGCTTCAGCAGTTGAGAACCCAGTTTCTCTTTAAAAACAATATTGCTGCTGTTGATGGTATAGATCGTTTTGCCCAATAACGTACCACGGGTTTCTTTTTATACGCCGACTGGGAAGAAGGGCACTGGCCAGTCATCAGCCACTACGGTGGATAATCAGGCGACATCAAAATTTCTTCACGTTTCAATTCGCCTTTGCAGAAGAAAACGGTACGCAGGGCATTATCATCAAACCATTTTTCCTGGTCATCGTGAAAAACAAACTTCCACTTGAACAGTTGACCAATCCAGGAAATACACCTGCAGGCGGGCGGTGACCAGAAATTGCCAGTCTACCAAGGAAAGTCATCATTATCCACCGATACGTTAATGCCGGAAAGCCGTACCACTTCGCCAGCGGTGGCAACGCTCGTTGATCACGCAAAACAGGGCATAATTGCACCTCGCTGAAATACCAGCTTGTTCCTGTTCCGGCTTCCGTCAGCTCCATACGGCGACATTTCGTTAACCCGAATAAAATTCTTTTCTTTGTCAGCATTACGATACGTATTGGTTATGGGACTGCCCACCCGGAAAACCGGCCAGAGCCACCCCAAAAGGTGTGCAAAGTTAAGGTTTTTTTACGGGATAGGCCCCAAAACCACCACAGCATCCCCACGCAATATGATCTTGTTCAGGAAAATACCGGAAATGAAAGCCCGGCTCCGGCAGCACCGGAAAGCCGGTGGCAGCATCGGCTTCGTTCCCACCATGGGGGCCCTTCACCAGGGACATATCTCCCTGATCGAAACCTCCCGCAGCCGGCATGACCTCACCGTTTGCAGCATTTTTGTGAACCCGACCCAGTTTAATGATCCCCTTGATTATCAGAAATATCCGGTTAGCCTGGAAGCCGATATCCGGATGCTGGCTGCCGCCGGAACAGAGCTGCTTCCCCACGCCCGCAACCCTCTACCCCAACGGCACGACCGCACTGGAAACCTACGCACTCGGTCATCTGGAATCCGTTTGGGAAGGCCCGAACCGTCCCGGCCATTTCCAGGGCGTCTGCCAGGTGATGCGTCGTTTGCTCGAGGCCGTGGAACCGCAGGGCTTGTATATGGGACAAAAAGACTACCAGCAATGCCAGGTGGTGGCCCGGCTGTTGAGGCTCATGAATGCCTCTATTCAATTGGTGACCTGCCCCACCCTCCGGGAAGCCGATGGACTGGCCATGAGCAGCCGCAACAGACGCCTGAGTGTTGCGGCAAGACAACAAGCCCCGGCCTTGTACCAGGCCATGCAACAGGTAAAAAACAGCCTGCAACCGGGCCCCTTGATGGTACTCCTGAAAGAAGGAGATGACACCATCCGTAAAGCCGGATTTCAACCCGAATACTTTGCCATTGCAGATGCGGCAACACTGGAACCCGTAGATTTCTGGGACGGTGAACAGCAACTGGTATTGCTTGCCGCAGCCTTTCTCGATGGGGTGCGGCTGATCGATAACCTCCCCCTGAATTAACAGCCCAATCACACAAACTTTCGTTAGTTTGCATTGTTAATTGCAGCAATAAGCCGAACTTATGGAAATTGAGATCCTGAAATCAAAAGTGCACCGGGCCGTGGTAACGGAAGCCAACCTGAACTATGTGGGCAGCCTTACCCTCGATGAGGAGCTGATGGAAGCTGCCAACATGATCGAATATGAAAAAGTGCAGGTGGTGAATGTGAATAATGGCAGCCGGATTGAAACCTACCTGATCAAAGGTAAAAGAGGCTCCGGAGTCTGTTGCCTGAATGGCCCTGCTGCGCGCCAGGGTGCCGTGGGAGATATCGTGATCATCATATCCTATGCGCGCATGGATTTTGAAAAAGCCAGAACTTTTCAGCCGGCTGTAGTTTTCCCGAAAGAAGGGAACCGGCGCTGACCCCTGCTTCAGTTTTTAACGACTAACCAGATGGACCCGTATGAATAAAAAAGTCCTGAGCCTGTTACAATATGTGTTCTTCCTGGGGCTCGGTCTCTTTCTGGTCTGGTGGCCCCTGCATAAGATCAGTAAATCCGACTGGGCGGAGATCCGCCAGGCTTTCTCCAGCGTACATTACGCCCTGATCCTTCCGGTAGTGATCACCCTGCTGGCCAGCCATTACAGCCGGGCCCTGCGCTGGCGCATCCTCATGGAGCCGTTGGGGTATACTCCAAAAAAAAGCAATGCCTATATCGCCGTACTCATCGGCTACCTCGCTAATCTTTTTGTGCCCCGCCTCGGCGAGATCCTGAAATGCACCCTCTTAGCCCGCTATGAAAAAATACCGGCTGAAAAACTGGTCGGCACTATCGTTGCAGAAAGGGCCTTCGACCTGATCTGCCTCGTGATCGTGATGGGTGCTACCTTCATCAGCCAGGCAGATATTATCGGATCCTATTTATCGGGACAATTGCATCACCTGATCCAGGCCAAGTCCGGTGGGCTCAATTGGATGCAATTAGCCTTGTGGGGTGGTGGACTCCTCTTGCTGCTGTTGATCATCTGGTACCTGCTGCGCACCTATGCCCATATCCATTTTGTACAGAAAACGAAGGTGATCCTCCAGGGCATCTGGCATGGACTCACCAGTGTAAGGCTGATCAAACATAAAGGCTGGTTCTTCTTTCATACCGCTTTTATCTGGGCCATGTACCTCATCAGCATTCAGATCGGCATGTGGGCCATGAAAGACACGTCGGGCTATGGGTTGAAAGAATCCCTCTCCGCGCTTTCTACCGGCAGCATTGCCATGATCCTTACACCCAGCGGTATTGGTGCCTATCCTATTTTTATCCAGGAAACCATGTTACTTTACGGCCTGAAAGAAACGATCGGGTTTGCCTTTGGCTGGCTGATGTGGACCGTACAGTTTTTCCTGATCCTCAGCAGCGGCGCCCTGGCTTTTGCCCTTTTACCATATTTCAACAAAAAACCGCAGCATGCGTAATACCAAAGCCATTGAAGCAAAGATCCTGAGCCGGGAAACAGCCATCCAGCGCGTAGCCCAGTTGCGTATGCTGGGAAAAACCGTGGCCTTCACCAATGGCTGTTTTGATATCCTCCACCGCGGACATATTTTTTCGCTTTCACAGGCGGCTGCGGAAGCGGATTACCTGATCGTGGGACTCAATTCCGATGCCTCTACCAAACGGCTCAAAGGCGAAAACCGCCCGGTCAATGATGAACAGGCACGAGCCCTCCTGCTGGCTTCGCTGGTAATTGTTGATGCTGTAGTACTCTTTGAAGAAGATACCCCGCTTGAACTGATCAAGGCCCTGCTGCCCGATGTATTGGTAAAAGGGGGCGATTATACTGTGGAACAGATCGCCGGTGCCAAAGAAGTGATCGCCAACGGCGGTAAAGTAGTGATCAACCCGATCGTGGAAGGCTTCTCCTCCACCGGAATCCTGGAGAAGATTACAAGGTTATAATATTCAAAACCACTACGCTTGCGCCGAAGCTTCAGCGCAGGAGCAAAGACACAAAGGCACAAAGACTCAAAGATTTAATGTAAATTACTACCTCTTCTGTCTACTGTCTACTGTCTACTGTCTACTGTCTACTGGCTACTGGCTACTGGCTACTGACTACTGACTACTGGCTACTGTCTACTTCCCATACATCTTCTCCACCTCCACCACGATCTCCTCGATCACTTTATCCTCCCCTTTGGCATCATACGGCTGTTTCAGCGAGCTGTTGAAAAAGAAGGCTACGGTTTGCCAGAAGCGGGCTGAGAAGCTGCCCTTGTATTCAGATATGAGGTCGTAGCAGTTATTACCGGTCTGCCGGTTGATGAGTTTCATTAATACCTTGCCCTGATAAACCGACAACTGGGTCAGCGGATCCGAGAATTCTTTTTTCAATTCTTTTTCGCGGGTCTTGATATATTCCTTGCGGGCGGCTTTGGAACTGATGCCATTCAGTTTGGCGTTGATATCATTGATGATGATACCGGCCTTTCGGGCATAGGGATAGGTCACATAAACGGCGTTGCGCAAGCGGGTCCACTCCTTGCGTTTCTCCCACAATCGCTTGGGGTAAGGGGCAGTTACCCAGGCCCATTCCAGGGTTTGTGTGGGTATGATCTCGCTGTTCTGGTAAACCTGTGCCGCTACAGGAATGGTGTCGTTAGGACCCAGTTCGGGCAGTGGTAAGCGTTTGAGAATCGAATCGGGGATCACCTGTGCCTGCAACCCGGCGGCTCCGGAGAGGAGCAGCAAAACAAGAATGAAGTGCCGGTACAGTGTGGTCATGCAGTAAAATACGTTTTTTCCCTGATTATTAATAAGGATAAGACCCTCAGGGTAACCCGGAAAGCTGCAAAGACTTTGTGAAATCCCTTAAAACCTGGTTTACAGGAGCTTGATCCGGCGCAGCATGCTGATGATGAATCCGGCGATCATGATCAGGGTGCCCAGCCATACCAGATTGATCATGGGGAACTGCAGCACTTTGAGTGTTACAAAGGGGGTGAGCCGGGAAGATTCCTTCACACCGACCTCAACTTTACGGCCATCCATAAAGCGGTTAAGGCTGACCGCCATACCCTTTGCAATCAGCGTATCGGGCATATGCACCAGTTGATCATTCTGCACCATGATATAAGGCTGTGCCAGTTGTTCTTTTCCGCCATTCATCGGGATCACCCGAATATTGGCCACGATGGCTGTATCCCTGCCGCCAAATTCCATTCGGCTGTTCTTCAGGTTCAGTCCAACGGTATCGAGGATCAGGATGCCTTGAGAATAGAACAGGGTATCTTTTATGGCCACGGTACTGTTCATATACTGGGTGGTATCCTCTCCTTCGGTCATCTTGTCGGTATAACTGATATAGGAGAAAATGTCTTTATGCAGGTAATGACGGGCGTCGGGGTTATTGGAATAGCCTTGCTGGCCCTTGGTGTTCTTGATGAGGTCGGGATAGAGTACAAAAGACTCCTTGCCGTCTTTCTGCTCCATCAGGATATGGAAGAACCGGAACTTGCCTTCATGGGTGGCACTGTCGCTCACATAGGTTGCCCAGTAATTGCCCATATCGGTCCGGATTCCCTGGAACATGGTCAGGTTCTCCTCCCCTTTTTCCTTGCTGTCGGTACCGAAGTTGACCGGATTCAGCCGGTTGATGGAGAGTACTTCTTTTTTGGCTGAAGACACCAGTACGCCAACCAGGAACATCGCAAAGCCCACATGCGCAACGGCGCCTCCGGCTGCTTTGAGATTGCCTTTGAGGCCCGACCAGATATAGGCCGCATTTGCCACCAGGGCATAGACCGCGGCAAAGAGGGCTATGTGAATAGCCGCCTGGAAACCCACACCGAATTTGGAATAGTTCACATCCCCGAATATGCTGGACGCCAGCGATACCACCAGGGCTATGGCGGTCGGAATCAGTAAGGGCTTCAGGAATGTGGATTTCTCTGTGTTCTTGTATTTGAGGAACTGCGATACGGCCGTGATCAGTCCAATAATGATCGCCACAAAGACCTGGATCCGGTTGTAGGCAAATTCCTGGTCGGAACCGATAGCCAGATTGGTATTGAAAAGTTTATTGAAGATCGGGAATGAAGTCGGTACGATAATAGCCAGTGAGGCCAGGAAAAGTACCAGCGACCCGATGAACATCCAGAACTCGCGGCTCCAGGTATTTTCTTCTTTCTGTATGGTCGGGATCTGCTTATAGCGGATAACATATAATATGAAGGCGGGGATCAGGAATACGAACATGAAACTGCGCAGTTGCCAGTTCATGCCCATATCGGTAAAGGCATGGACAGAAGTCTCCTGCAGGTCGCCGCTCTTGGTGAGATAAGAAGAATAGAGGACCAGCAGGAAGCTCAGGATATAAAAGAGGTAGGTGGTGCGCAGGGAATGTCCGGTAGCATTGTAAATAATCTGGGTATGGATACCGGCCACCAGTACCAGCCAGGGAACGAGAGAGGCATTCTCTACAGGATCCCAGGCCCAGTAGCCCCCAAAGTTCAGGGATTCATAAGCCCATTTGGCACCCATCATGATTCCCAGTCCGAGTACCGCAGCAGAAAACAGCGACCAGGGCAGGGCGTCTTTCGACCAGCCGCCAAAATCTTTTTTCCAGAGTCCGGCAATGGCATAAGAGAATGGAACTACCGTTGAAGCGAAGCCCAGGAAGAGTATGGGAGGATGGATCACCATCCAGTAGTTCTGCAGCAACTGGTTCAGGCCGTTACCATCGGCAAAGCGTGGCAGGGTCATATAATCAGCCCGGTTGAAAACAGGCAGGTCGCCGAAATTCTGGCGGGTGAGCAGGAAGGGATTGCTGCCGATCTTCAGGTCAAATACATAAATGCCGAGGATCATGGTGGCGAGGATCACCTGGGCAAAGCTCATGACAGCCATAACGGGTGCTTCCCATTTTCCGGAGGTACGCATCAGCGTGAGGCCGAGTACGGCCTGCCAGAATCCCCAGAGCAGAAAGCTGCCCTCCTGCCCTTCCCAGATGGAACTGAGCAGGAATTTCGGGGCCAGGGATTTATCGGAGTGATTCCAAGCGTAGTAATATTCGAAGTAGTGCTGGGAAATAATATAATACAGGACGGCAAAGGCTCCGAATACAGCTACCGCATCAATGATGAAAGCGGTACGTCCCAGCTTTTTCCAGCTGGCAACGGATTCGGGTAAAGCGGCGTTGGAAGAACAGGCATAAGCATAAGTGGCTACCAGGGAAGCAACAAAAGAAAGGACCAGAAAGAAATGACCGAGCTGCCCCGGGAAGAGGTGTTCGCCAATATAATTCATCGAAGGATCAGTTTTGACTTAAATTATTGCTGGCCGCCTTGGGGTCGTCTTTGTACTTCGAAGGACATTTGATGAGGATCCCGTCTTTCCGGGTAATTTCAAATACATCTCCCTGCATCTTGCCTTTCAATACGATACGCTCGCTTTTTTCCATATCCATGGGCTTCTCGAAGTGGTATACCACACGGGCTTTGTTGCCGAGTGTATCCACCACATAGAATTCCGTACGGTTGGGATCTTTGACCGCATCGTAGCGGATGGGCTGGGGAATGGTTTTGTCGAGCTTCGCGATTACAGTAACGGTTTTACCCTCTTTCTGGCGTGCTGTGGCCAGGGTTTCATAGGTGGACAGGTCGCCCATGAAACTCAATAAAACCATGATAACCGCTGCAATACAGACTAAAATGGCAATATGTGTCTTTTTCATAACGGGCAAATATTACACAAAGATACCCAAAAAACGTGCTACTGTTCAAGTATTTACCCGCTTTTCCGCCTTTCGCAACCCCTTGTTGAAAAATGCCTTGCAGCAACTTAAACTAATTTTGAGTCTTATTATTCCTGCACTAACTTGCATCCCGCTTCATGCCCCAAAAATGACAGACTTATCGCATTTTGACCAGAATGGTCCCAGTAACCCTAACAACAACATATTCGGACTGACTTTCAGCGAAGAAGAGGCCAGACTGGTGATCCTGCCTGTGCCCTGGGAAGTGACGGTAAGCTTTGGTGCCGGTACCGCCCGGGCCGGAGAACATGTGCAGAAAGCTGCCCTTCAGGTAGACCTCTTTGATGCGGATTATCCCGATGCCTGGAAAAAGGGCTACTTCATCCGCGAAACCGACCGGAAGATCCTGATGAAGAGCGATTACCTCCGCAAGGAAGCCGAACTCTATATCGACTATATTTCCAAAGGGGAAGACGTGAACAAAAACCAGTTCATGTGCAAGTCGCTCAAGGAAATCAACGAAGGCAGCAACTTGCTGAATACCTGGGTTTACGAAAAGGCAATTGATATTTTAAATAAAGGCAAGTTATTGGCATTACTGGGAGGCGACCATAGCACTCCCCTCGGCTATTTCAAAGCCATTGCCGAGAAACACGGCGACTTCGGCATCCTCCAGATCGACGCCCATTGCGACCTGCGCAAGTCGTATGAAGGATTCACCTACAGCCACGCCAGCATCATGTACAATGCCCTCAATGAGATCCCCCAGCTGAGCCGGCTGGTGCAGGTAGGCATCCGCGACTACTGCCAGGAAGAGAAGGAATATATCGATGCCAACAGTAACCGGGTACATACCTTTTTCGACAAAGACATCAAGGAACAACTGTATGAAGGCAGGACCTGGAAAGCCATCTGCGATGAGATCGTAGAGCACCTGCCGGCTAAAGTTTTCCTGAGTTTCGATATCGATGGACTGGACCCCAAGCTTTGCCCGAGTACCGGCACCCCGGTTCAGGGCGGTTTTGAAACCGAAGCGGTCTTTTACCTGATCAAACAGGTCCTGAAAAGCGGCCGCCAGCTGATCGGATTCGACCTCAACGAGATCGGCATCAGTGAAAACGAATGGGATGCCAATGTTGGGGCCCGCATCTTATTCAAGTTGTGTAACTTTCTGGTGGCCAGCAACCCTGAAGTAGCATGACCTATACCTACGTCGTCACCTTAAAAAATCAGCAGACCCGCTCCCTGGACGCTCTCGGTTTCCTGCTGTCCATCGTCTCCGTTTTCTTCTTCGTTTACGAAATGCTGGCTTCGCAAGAAATAGGCCTCGCCTATCTGCTGGGCTCCGTTTTCATCATAGGGGTGGTTGCCTGGAATGTGTATATGTCATTCCGCAAAAACCGGAAGGTTTATTACAGCAGGGCCCTCCTTATCGCCGCCCTGGTCTGGATGAAAATGCCTTTTTTCCAATGGCTCAGTTTTGCTTTTATCATCCTCGCCCTGCTCGAGTACCAGGCCAAATACTCCATTGAGATCGGCTTCACCTCCAGCCAGATCGTCATCAATACCCTGATCAAAAAGCGCTATACCTGGGCCGACCTGAACAATGTAGTGCTGAAGGACGGCCTCCTCACCCTCGATTTCGCCAATAACCGGGTAATGCAGAAAGAGGTGGAAGATGACGAGGACGATGATGCGGACGAGGATGAGTTCAACGAATGGTGCCGGAGTCAATTACCGATGACCAATGGCCGATGACCATCCCATACTGTCTTTCCCTCTCCCTTCTGTCATTCCCGCGAAGGCGGGAATCCCTTACCTGTATAAGAATAGCATCTTATATAATAACTGACTTTTACAAATTCCCGGAGG
>JBGAQC010000010.1:0-153670 GCA_044220945.1 Chitinophagaceae bacterium
GCATGTTTACGGGCATTGCTCACGATCCAGGTACCGATGAAGAGATCGAAAGCCAGGTAATGCACCCAGCCGGCGGTGACCATTTCATTATTGGTGAACAAGGTCATGACGCCATCCAGGCTGCCGAATTTTTCCATATCGCTGAAGGAGAAAGAATGAGAGATCAGCCAGGCATAAGTAAGCGCCAGCAGCAACACCAGTACGCCACTAACCAGTTTGGTAGTACCCAGCCAGAAAGGGCTGATGAATACCAGCAGGATCCAGCTCAGCATGGCCAGATTGCTGGCTGCCTGAAAAAAGAGATCTGGTGTCATGGCTTTGATTTTAGAAGCCTAAGCTAAAGGGATTCGCGCGGAATCAGGAAAGTTTTTTAAGGGCAGCCAATACCCGGTTTTCTGTATCCTCAGCAGTAAGTGTTTCGGGATGGAAGGGGGCGCCGATCACTTTCTCGTACAGCTCAATATAGCGTTTGGAGATCGTGGCGATCCAGTCATCATTCATTTCCGGAACAGTTTGTCCCTCTTTGCCCATAAAATTATTGGCGATCAGCCACTCGCGCACAAACTCCTTGCTCAGTTGTTTTTGCCGTTCGCCGGTAGCCTGACGAGCTTCAAAACCATCGGCATAAAAGTAACGGGAGCTATCGGGAGTATGCACCTCATCCATCAGATAGATCGTATCGCCGATCTTTCCGAATTCGTATTTGGTATCCGCCAGGATCAGACCCTGCTTGCCGGCAATTTCTTTTCCCCGCTCAAAAAGGGCCAGGGCATATTTGCTGAGGGTTTCCCATTCGGCGGGGGTGCAGAGCTGTTTGGCAATGATCTCTTCGGGGGATATATCTTCATCATGGCCGGCATCGGCCTTGGTGGAGGGGGTGATCAGGGGGGTGGGGAAGAAGTCGTTTTCTTTCAGCCCCTCGGCCATCACAGCACCGCAGAGTAAACGCTTACCGCTGCTGTAAGTGCGCCAGGCATGCCCCACCAGGTTGCCGCGGACGACCATTTCGATCCGGAAGGGCTCGCATTTCCGGCCGATGGATACGTTGGGGGCGGGCACCGTTTCCAGCCAGTTGGGACAGATATCCCTGGTGGCATTCAGCATATGGGCCGCAATCTGGTTGAGCACCTGCCCTTTATACGGGATCGGGCGGGGCAGGATCACGTCAAATGCCGAAATGCGGTCGGAGGCCACCATCACCAGCCAGTGGTCGGCGATCGTGTAAACATCTCTGACTTTGCCCCGGTAAAAACGGGTCTGGCCCGGAAATACGAAGTTTTTCATGCCCCGAAATTAGGTTTGTGGCACCAAACCGGGAAAAAACAGGGGGGTGGAAATATCAACAAAAAACCACTCCATTTGTCTAAAAATTAAATTTTTACAACTTATAGACATTCGTTATTTTGCCTGTCAAACGATTAACTAAAACTACCATTATGAGAAAAAGCGTCCGTTCTCTGGCGGCTTTGCTCGTCCTCTCTTTTTGTACGCTTGCTGCCGTAGCCCAAACCGTGACGATCTCCGGTAATGTCCGAAATGGCCAGAATAAAGATGTGGTACCTGCCGTATCGGTGACCATTAAAGGCACTTCTACCGGTACTTTCACAGACGAAAAAGGGAATTTCAAACTGACTACTTCCCAGAAACCTCCATTTACACTGGTGTTCTCTTCTGTGGGCTATGAGCCTCAGGAATATAATGTTACCGGCGCCACCGATAATATCCAGATCGATTTTGCCCCTGCGGTTACCCTGGGTACAGAGGTGGTGATCTCCGCCAGCCGCGTGCCGGAGCGTATTCTCGAATCACCTGTATCCATTGAGCGGGTCAGCATTGCGTCCATCCGCAATACTCCGGCTCCCGGTTATTACGAGATCCTGAAAAATATCAAGGGTGTGGATATGACCACCTCATCACTGACTTTCAACACCGTGAGCACCCGTGGTTTCAACGGTTCCGGCAGTGCCCGTGTGAACCAGCTTATCGACGGAATGGATAACCAGGCTCCAGGCCTGAACTTCTCCGTAGGTAGTGTGATCGGTCTCACCGAGCTCGATGTGGAAAGCATGGAGCTCCTGCCCGGCGCTTCTTCTGCCTTGTATGGCCCGGGTGGTATGAATGGTACCGTGCTGATCAATTCTAAAAACCCCTTCAAATACCAGGGACTCAGCTTCCAGGTGAAGACCGGGATGATGCATACCGACAAACGCCAGCGCAGCAGTGCAGCTCCGTATTATGACTGGACCGTTCGTTGGGCTACCAAGATCACCGATCGCCTGGCTTTCAAAATGGGTGCACAGTTCATCCAGGCAAAAGACTGGGTTGCCAATGATCAGACCAACTATCTGGCCGGTGATGCCAGCCGTAACGACTACGGTAAAGTGGTTGCCGGCGACCGCCGCAGCGATCCCAATTATGATGGTGTGAATGTTTATGGTGACGAGACGTTCACCAATATCAAACCTATTATTCCTCTGGTGGTAGCCGCACTCAACCCCCAGCTGCCTGCGCCTTTACAAGGGCTGCTGGCCCAGCAGGTGGGACTGATCAATGCCACTCCCGGTGCGCTGAATGTATCCCGTACCGGTTACCAGGAAAGCGAAGTGGTGAACCCCAATACGCTTAATATCAAACTGAATGGTGCCCTGCACTATAAGCTGACCGATAACCTCGAAGCATCACTTACTGCTTACTGGGGTTCCGGTAATACCGTTTATACCGGTAGCGACCGTTATTCCCTGAAGAACCTGAAAATGGGGCAGTACAAACTGGAATTGAAGCATAAAAACTGGTTCCTGCGTGCTTATACCACTCAGGAGAATGCCGGTAATACCTACAACTCCACGATCACTACCCGTTTCTTCAATGAAGCCTGGAAACCCAGTCCCACCTGGTACCAGCAATATGTAGTAGCCTTCCTGCAGAGTAAACTGGGTCTGCTGCCTGGTCAGACACCCGGAGTATCTGCGGATGACTATACAGCGCATAACCTCGCCCGTGGAGTTGCCGATGTAGGCCGTCCCGTTGCCGGAACAGCCGCTTTCAATACCCTGTTCAACCAGGTAGCCAGCACCCCTATCAAAAAAGGCGGTGGCCTGCTGCTGGATGCTTCCGACCTGTATCAGGTGGAAGGCCAGTATAACTTCAGTCATGTTACCGGAAAAGTACTGGACCTGATTGCCGGTGCATCTTTCAAGCGTTATTCACTGAATTCCCAGGGAACCATTTTTGCCGATTCTGCCGGCCGCATCAATATTGATGAGCTGGGTGCTTATGCCCAGGGATCCCGTGCCTTCTTTAATAGCCGGTTCAAACTGTCTGCTTCGATCCGCTACGACAAGAACACCAATTTCGACGGCCGCTTCACGCCCCGTTTCACTGCGGTGATCAAACTGAAGGAAAACCATAACCTCCGTGCTTCTTACCAGACCGCCTACCGTTTCCCCACTACACAGAACCAGTGGATCAACCTGCAGGTAGGTGGCGGTACCGTACTGCTGGGTGGTTTGCCCGATCTTCGTAAATTCTACAATTTCCGTTCTATCAATACACTGAACGATAACCCCAGCGGCTTACCTGCTTATACGCTTGAAAGTGTTCGTGCTGGTGGCGCACTGTTGCAGCAGGGTAATGTGCCTGGTGCATTAGGTGCACTGCAGGAAGCTACTTTCGGAAAGTACAAGCCTGAAACCATGCGTTCTTTTGAAGCCGGTTACAAGGGCTTGTTCGGCAGACGTGTACTGGTTGACGTATATGGTTACTGGGGTAAATATGAGAACTTCCTCGGTCGCCGGATCGTGATCCAGAGCCTGAGTGCTTCTCCGACTGCACCTTTCCTCGGCCCCAGCCGCGTAGTATCTGTTGCCGTGAACAGCGCCAACAAAGTAAAGACCTATGGATATGGTGCGAGTGTAGAATGGATGCTGCCCCGCAACTTCACCGCCACAGCCAACTATACTGTAGACAAGATCAAGGATGTGGAAGCCGGCTTTGTAGCCTTCTTCAACTCTCCCGGCTACCGCCTCAACCTGGGCCTGAGCAATTCCGGCTTTGGTTACCAGAAGCGTTTCGGTTTTGCGGTTAACATGCGCAACCAGAATGGCTTCTTCTATGAGAGCGATTTCCGTCAGGGTGAACTGAAAGGCTATACTGTTTTCGACGGACAGGTAAGCTACAAGTTCCCCAAGCAGCGCTCCATCCTGAAGCTGGGATCTTCCAATATGTTCAACAAATACTATAAGACCGCTTTCGCCAATCCCGAGATCGGTGGCATATACTACGTGAGCTTCGGCTACAACGTGTTCTAAGATTTTTATGTGATGGATTAATGAGTAGGCCTGCCGTTATGGTGGGCCTTTTTTTTGAGAAGGGAGAAGGGAGAAGGAAGAAGAAAGAAGAAAGAAGAAAGAAGAAAGGAGGGAGAAGTGGTTGTATTATACAAAAACAGTGTGGCAAGGATGTTTTTAAGGGCAGTTACAATTCCGAATTTTGTAACATGTTAACGCTGTCACACAAAAAACTGGAAGTTTACCAACAGGCCTTACTCTTTACCAAACTTGTTTATAAGATTACGGAAGGATTCCCTAAAGCGGAGCAATTTGGGTTAAGCTCACAACTCAGAAGGGCAACAGTATCTGTATTGTCGAATATCGCTGAAGGCGTCTCACGGTCATCTGATAAGGAAAAAATACGGTTCCTTGAAGTGTATTAGCTACGACTTAATCTGACAGTTAGGGTTAACTTTAGAGTAACAACAAACCAAAGTATAACCCCAAAAACTGTCAGAAATGAAAACAGAGACTAAGTTAATCAAAACCAAGTTAGGATTACTGCAATTAGCCGAGCAACTAAACAATGTAACGCAGGCCTGCAAGTATATGGGCTATAGCCGGGATAGTTTCTACCGGATAAAAGAGTTGTACGATACCGGTGGCGAGCTGGCGTTACAAGAGATAAGCCGCAGGAAACCAATCCCCAAGAACCGTGTAGCACCAGAGATCGAGGAAGCGGTTCTTCAAATTGCTTTTGACCAGCCGGCCTTGGGCCAGTTACGGGCAAGTAACGAGTTGCGCAAGACGGGCATTTACATCTCACCGGCCGGCATACGTTGTGTATGGCAACGGCATGATCTGGAGACGTTCCCGAAGCGTTTAAAGGCTTTAGAAGCCCGTATGGCCCAGGAAGGGATCATCCTTACAGAAGCCCAAATGATGGCCCTGGAGCGCAAAAAAGAGCAGCGGGAAGCTCATGGGGAAATCGAGACGGAACACCCTGGCTATCTGGGATCACAGGACACTTACTATGTTGGAAATATAAAGGGTGTTGGGCGGATCTACCAGCAGACCTTTATCGACACGTACAGCCGGGTAGCTTTTGCAAAACTCTATACATCAAAGCATGCCATTACATCTGCAGATATCCTGAATGACCGGGTGCTCCCCTTCTTCGAACAACATCAGATACCGCTGCTTCGGGTGCTGACTGACCGCGGAACAGAATACAATGGGAAGCCTGAACACCATGAGTATGAGCTGTATTTGCAGCTTGAAGGCATAGAGCATAGCAAAACCCAGGTCCGTCATCCACAGAGCAATGGAATCTGCGAACGCCTGCACAGAACGATGAAAGATGAGTTTTACGCAGTAGCCTTCAGAAGGAAAATGTACGACAATTTGGAGTTGCTTCAGCATGACTTAGATAACTGGATCCAGTTCTACAACAACGAGCGGACGCACTCTGGAAGGTACTGTTATGGCAAGACACCAATGCAGACGTTTTTAGAATCATTACCTTTAGCTAAAGAAAAGCTGATCCATCTCCCTGAATCAGCTTAATGATACCCTTACCCTATAAAACTAAAAACCACCTTGACTGTCAGATAAAGTAGTAACTATTACACTTGAAGTGTCCCGTAGTTCATTGGTTGAAGTAGATACGCAACTGGAAATAGCCTTTTCATTAATGTATTGTAATAAAGAAGCGCTTGAAGAGATTTCACCAATATGTCATCAGGTTTTTGCCATGATAACAGGGCTTATTCGAAAGTACAACAAGCCTGAATAGCCCTGTATTTCCTTCTCCCTTCTTCCTTCTTTCTTCTCCCTTCTAAACATTGAATCGGAAATGCATCACATCCCCATCCTTCACGATATACTCCTTCCCTTCAATACGGAGTTTGCCGTTTTCGCGGCAGGCGGCTTCGGAGCCGAATTTGAGGAAGTCTTCGTAGGCGATTACTTCGGCCTTGATAAAACCTTTTTCGAAGTCGGTATGGATCACGCTGGCAGCCTGGGGGGCTTTCCAGCCTTCGTGGATGGTCCAGGCCCGTACCTCCTGCACGCCGGCAGTGAAATAAGTGGCGAGATCCAGTAATTTATAGGTGGTGCGGATCAGGCGGTTCAGCGCCGGTTCAGTCATTTTGTATTCCTGCATGAAGAGCTCCTTGTCGGCAGGTTCTTCCATTTCCGCGATCTGTGCCTCGATGGAGTTATTCATCACGATCACTTCGGCCTTTTCGTCTTTCACCGCAGCTTTCAGGGCTTCAGAGAATTTATTGCCGGTATGCATGGAGGCTTCATCCACGTTGGCCACATAGAGCACCGGCTTCTCGGTGAGCAGGAAGAGGTCTTCAATGGCATGGTGTTCCACCACATTCAGTTCCAGGGAACGGATGCTCTTGCCCTGTTCCAGGTGCTCTTTGCAGCGCTTGAGTACTTCCAGTTCGGCACGGATCTTGGCATCACCGGTCTTGGCCATTTTCTCGGTGCGGCTCAGTTTCTTGTCCACACTATCCAGGTCTTTCAACTGCAGTTCCGTATCGATGATCTCTTTATCGCTCACGGGATTGATGGGGCCTTCTTCACGGAGTACGTTCTCGTCTTCGAAGCAGCGGATCACATGGATGATGGCATCCACTTCCCGGATATTGGCCAGGAACTTGTTGCCGAGTCCTTCACCTTTGCTGGCACCTTTCACCAGTCCGGCAATATCCACGATCTCGATCTGCGTCGGCACAATGCGGTTGGGCAGTACCAGTTCTGCCAGTTTGGTGAGACGGAAATCAGGCACATCCACCAGTCCCACGTTCGGCTCGATGGTGCAGAAACGGTAGTTACTGGCCTGTGCTTTGGCGCTGTTGCTCACGGCATTAAATAGTGTGGACTTGCCCACATTTGGTAATCCGACGATACCTGCTTTAAGACCCATAGTTCAAATTGAGGCGCAAAGGTAAGATATCGGCGGATTTTGCGGTAATATTTACAGAATTACCGATATTGACAGCAGGAAATCCTAATCCTTCAAAATCAGGCAGCTATGGTACTTAACCTTTTATGGATCTTTTTCTTCCTGATCGCCTTTGTGGTGGCCCTGATCCGGCTGTTGCTGGGCGATACCGAAGTGTTCAAAACCATGACCGACGGGGTCTTTGAATCGGCCACTACAGGCGTCACCATTTCCATTGGCCTGATCGGGGTGATGACCCTCTTTCTGGGGTTCATGAATATCGGGGAGCGGGCAGGGGCCACCCGGTTCCTTTCCCGGATCGTAGGCCCTTTTTTCAGCAAGCTTTTTCCCGGTGTGCCGAAAGACCATCCGGCCATGGGGCATATGATGATGAACTTTTCGGCAAACCTGCTGGGCCTCGATAATGCAGCCACCCCTTTTGGCCTGAAATCGATGCAGAGCCTGCATGAACTGAATGAGGATAAAGAGACGGCCAGCGATGCCCAGATCATGTTCATGGTGCTCCATGCTTCCGGACTTACCCTGATCCCGGTTTCCATCATCGCCCAGCGGGTGATCCTGAAATCGGCCAATCCCACTGAAGTATTTATTCCCTGTATGATCGGCACTTTCGTGGCCACTATGGTGGCGATGTCGGTTACCGCGCTCTGGCAGAAATTCACCTTCCGCCAGTGGAAAGCCATCATTGCGCTTGGCGGTATCGGTGCCCTTTTTCTGGCAGGTATGGGTATATTCATGCGCTTTTATCTGACTCCTGATGCTGCATCCACGTTTTCGAAAGTGGTGAGTAATGGGTTGATCCTTTTGATCTTAGTGGTGTTCATTCTGGGCGGGCTGATCAAAAAAGTGCAGGTCTATGATGCCTTTATTGACGGGGCCAAACAGGGATTTGATGTAGCCATCAAGATCATTCCCTACCTGGTCGGGATGCTGGTGGCCATTAGTGTGCTCCGTACTTCCGGTGTATTTGAATATCTGATCCAGGGCATGAGCTGGCTGGCAGCCTCCATCGGGCTGGATACTGAATTTGTAAAAGGGATGCCTACGGCCCTGATGAAACCCTTCAGCGGCAGCGGCTCGCGGGCTATGATGATCGACGCCATGAAGCAGTATGGGCCCGATTCTTTTGTGGGCCGGCTGGTATGCACTATCCAGGGTTCAGCAGATACCACCTTCTATATTGTAGCCGTTTATTTTGGCGCAGTGGGTATCAAGAAAACCCGTTATGCAGTATCTGCGGCGTTACTGGCGGATCTGGCGGGGATCGTGGCGGCGGTGTTGCTGGCGTATTATTGGCCTTGGAGTCAGTAGATAGAAGACAGAAGACAGAAGACAGAAGAGAGAAGTAAGAAGAAAATACGGTTAATAAAAGAAACTGTTTGATAAAGGGAAGCCGGATCATTAGATCCGGCTTCCCTTTATTCTTCTCCCTTCTACCTTCTCTCTTCTCCCTTCTCCCTTCTACCTTCTCTCTTCTCCCTTCTCATCTATTCGTTACCTGCGACGCACTCGGCGTTTTATTGGTTACACCGGTTTTGCCGCGAGCTACTACTGTATATACCCGTTGGGATGTGGGGGCGAAGGTCTGTGGGGCGGTCTGGCTGCCTACATAATAAAGGGCTGCTGTACCACCTGCCTTACGCACTTCAAGGGTGTCGTTAATGGCAGGGATATCCAGTTCCACGAAATTGCTGAATTGTTTGTGCGTTACATTTTCAACAATATTCGACTTGCGGACCCGGGAATACAGTACCAGCGTATCCAGGGGGTTCATGGTGGCGTTTACAAGCCGGATGGCGAATTTATTCACTGCAGGAATGGCGAATACATCTTCATTGATCAGCGCCTTCATGGCGGGCACCGTATCCACCAGCATCAGGGTATAATATTTCCCTTTTTCTACAGTTGCGGTAAAACGTAATAAAGTATCGCCTGCCTGGGGACCGGGAATATTCGGAATAACTGAAGTATTCATGCGGGCCAGTACTGCAACGAATTCCGTACTGCCGGTTTTGAGCGTGGAGTACACCGTTTGCGAAGGGAAGATGCCGGCATATGACAGGCTGTTGCCATTTACTTTGGCACCATTGGCATAGATAAATACGGCAGGGCCGGTATTGGCTGCTGCACCGGGCACCTGGGGGGTATTGCCTGCAAAAGAATGCACGAATTTTACATAACCCACATTTAGTGTATCTGTAAAACTCCATTTGTCATTCTCCGCGATGAGGTCTTTATCGTTGCAGGAAGCCAGTCCGGCGGCCAGTGCGGCTGTCAGGAACAGGTGCTGCAGTTTATTGAATGCTTTCATGCGTAATCAGTTTTGGGTGGTTAGGGTTTAGAGAACCATACAGGTTTGGTGTGATAGTCAATATCCATGGCACCTACTGAACGCAGGGCCGGTACATTCCAGATGTATTCGGAATTGTAGCGGGGGCGTACGCGGTACACCAGTTTGCCATTATTGTCGGGATAGAGTGCCGTTCCTGTGGGGATCGTATACCCGGTATAAATATTGGTCACATCATAGTTATACCGGCGCATATCCACCCAGGTTTCCTGGTCGCCCCAGGGATAGAGGGCAATATATTTCTGCAACATGATCTGTTTGATGGTCAGGTCTGCCGGTGTTGCCGGAACAATTGCCGGATTATTCAGATAATTGGATTTATCTGTTGCAGTAATGGCGTTATATCCGGTGAAGTATGTGGTCAGGTTATCCATACTGGCAGCAATACCATTCCGGTATGCGGTCCAGGCAGTGGATTTGTCGCCTTTTTTGAAAGCCGCTTCCGCTTTGGTGAACTGCAGCATGGCATAGGTCATGATGGGCCAGGGGGCCGAGTTCTTGAATACATAGCGGGCGCCTGTATCAACACCGCCTGCGGGAGCAGAATACTGGCTGATCACCCCCCAGAAGCTGGGTGGGCGCTGTGTGGTATTTGAAAAGTCGCCCTGATTCTGCGGGATACCACGGTACTGTCCATCGGTACAGGGCTTGAAGAGGAATTTCAAACGCGGATCAGTAACTCCGGGGAATGCCGTTCCATTCAGGAGGTTGACCAGGAAGGCACCTGCACGGAAGGTCCCGAAGTTGTTTCTCAACGGGCCATAGAAATTATTACCGGATACATCCGATGGGGTGGGGTTGAATTTCACCAGGGCATCATCGCCTACGGAACTCATGGCGAGGTCCACATTGGCAATCACGGAATCCGGCTTATAATCGGCCTTGAGATAATAGCGATGGTAGGCCAGTGCTTTTACCCCGTAGGCAAATTTTTTCCATTTGCTGATATTGCCTCCATAGAAGTAGGTATCGCCATCGCCCAGTGTTCCGGTTTTCTGTTCGGAAGTACTGTAGTACATCATGGCAGTATCGATCAGGCCGATCACGCGGGGGTAAACATCTTCCTGTTTGTCGTAATCGAAAGAGAGTCGTGCGCGGTCGAAAGCCTGGGTGAGGATCACTTCGCCATGGTGGTCGGCCAGTTGCAGCCAGCTCCAGGCAAAGAGGGTATAGGCAACAGCCACGTAATCTTCCTTATTCTGTTTTTTGCCATTCTCAATCATATCGAGCAGGTTCACGCCAAAGTTCCAGTAGTGCATACGCCAGATCTCGCCGCCGGCATCGCTGCCGGGTACATAGCCATGGCGTTCCCAGGAATCAGCTGATGTAGTACGTGCATAATACTGGACAAAGGTTCCGGTCATCCGGGAGTCGAATGCGATACCACGGTGCATGTTGCTGATCACCGCAGGCAGTACGGTTTCCGGAGTTGCCGTAACGGGCAGGTTGGGGTTGCGGTAGGCCGTATCCAGGTAGCGTTTGCAGGATACACCGGCAACCAGTAAAACAAATAATATGATATAGGTTATCCGTTTCATGTTGTAAAGGCTTAGTTGTTTTTAAATGATACGCGCAGGCCAAAATTGATGCCGATCGGAAGGGCGGTATTGCCATAGTCGATGGCAAATGAACCTACACCGCCTGTAGCAGGGGTATTACCGTTCACGCCGGGATCAGGACCTGAATAGTTCGTGATGATAAAGAGGTCGGTACCTGTTGCAAAGAAGCTGACGGCACTGAAAGCGCGCAGTTTCTTTACGGCACGTTCGTTCAGACTGTAAGCCAGGGTTACATCTTTCAGGCGGACCCAGTTTACATCGTGCTCTACAAAGTCTACGGAATATGTCCGGCCAGTATAGTAATCATTCTGGAAATAGGGCAGGATGGGGATGGTATTGGCCGTAGGATTTGCCGTATTCTGCAAGCCATCGTTCAATACACCCGGAATGATCCGCATCTCTTCACGGTTGAGGGTGCGGGTACTCAGTCCATTTTGTACCAGGAATTGTTCTGTACCATTCAGTACATCACCACCCATTTTCACATCGATCAGGAAAGACAGGCTGAGGTTTTTATAGTTCAGCCGGTTCTGTACCCCAACCACGAAAAGCGGGTTGCGGTCGCCGATGGAGGTATAGTTCGGGTCTACCAGCGGATATCCGGTACCCGGATCGATCAGGATCTGTCCGGCGGTATTTTTCAGGTAGTTGGTACCTGAAATGGTGGTAGTGGGTTTACCCAGGAAGAGGGATGCGCGGTATCCCGATAGCCAGCTGTCGGAGTTGTAGAACTCGGTGAGGGTGGAGGGCATATCGGTTACCTTATTCCACATGCGGCTGCCGTTGAACGTGGTTCTCCAGTTGAAGTTTTTGGTCTTTACCCAATGTACATTCAGAGAGGCTTCCACACCCTGGTTCCGGATAGAAGCCGCATTGAGGGTATTGAGGATGAAACCTGTTCCGTAGCTGGCACGCATGCCTACAACAACCTGGCGGTCCACAAACGTATTGTAGTACGTCATTTCCAGTCCGATCCGGTTATTGAGGAATTTCAGCTCAGTGCCCACTTCATAGGTGGTTTGCCGTTCCGGGAACAGGTTGGGGTTATTGTTGGTGAAATCATAAGCCACACCATAAGAGTTATTGGCTGTGGGCGAGGACGTATATACAGACTGGTTGGCATAGGGAGGGATCCGTTTGCCGGTCTGTGCCACTGAAGCGCGCAGCTTTCCGAAAGGCAGGATATTGTTATCACCCAGCAATTCAGAGAACATGAAGCTGATGCTTGCAGAAGGGAAGAAATAAGAACGGTTCTGGGGCGGGAACTCTGCCAGCCAGTCGTTACGACCGGTCAGGTTCAGGTACACGATATCGCGGTAGTTCACGTTCAGTTCGGCAAAGAGGCCAACACTGCGCTGCAGGGTGAGGGTATCACGGCCGGTAATGCGGCTGTTGGAACGCTTGGAGGCCGTTGTGGAGGTGAAATCCGTTACGGTCAGATTCCGGAATGTAATGCCTTTTACATTGGTCACGCTGTCGCCGCGCACACTCCAGGTGGTTGTGGTACGGTCGTCAACAGAAGAGCCGGCCCGCAGGGTGGTGGTGAATGCGCCCAGTTTTTTCTTGGCAGTGGCCATGAACAGGGAGCTGTATCCCTGGAACCGGTTGGAGTATTGTTCAATACGTCCGCCCACTGTATAGAAGTTGTTGGATTGCGGATGGTAGAGATAGGCGCCATACTGGCTGTAGGCATCCACGCCGCCTTTCCAGTTCAGGTTGAGCCAGGGCGTTGCTTCGATATTGAAACCAAGGTTAAAGGTCACCCGGTTCAGGCGGTCGAAGTTCTTGTTCATGTTCATGTCGAAATAGGGGTTATTCGACTCGGCAAAGTTATCGCCTGCTCCAGGGGTGGTCGACAGTTTGGTGAGGATACGGCGGCTGCCATTGCTGTCTACCAGGTATTTGCTGGCATCATCATCCAGCGGCCAGAGTAAGAGGTTGAGCATATATCCACCTGATCCACGGAAGGCCTTCTTATTCATATTATAGGCATAGCTTCCGGAAGCGTTGATATCCACTTTCTTGCTGACCCTGCTGGTGATCGTCAACCGCGTATTGGCCCTTGTATACTGTGTATTGGGGATGGTACCGTGCTGGTCGCTATAGGTACCGGTAAAACGGTAAGAAGTATAGCCTTTACCGCCTTCCACCGACAGGGTGTGTTTATTGGAATTGCCCACCTGGAAGAAATTCTCCAGGTTATTATACAGTACGGTGTTGTCGAGGTACTTGGGACCGAAGAAGCCCCTTACCGTCGGACTGTAAGCACCATTGGTACCCACATCGTAGGTCTTCTGGATGTCGGGGAAGCGGGTGATCTTTTCAAAGCGGAAGTTATTGTCGTAGCTCACTTTCATCTTCTGCACTTTACCCCGCTTGGTGGTGATCACGATAGCACCACTGCCGGCTTCTGTACCGTAAAGCGCTGCCGCTTCAGGTCCTTTCAGTACGGTGATCGACTCAATATCCTCCGGATTGATATCCGCTGCACGGTTGCTGTAGTCGTTATTGCGGTTGTCCTGGTTGGAAGAGAGTTTATGCTGGTCGAACACATCATTGTTCAGCGGAAGTCCGTCCACAATGATCAGAGGCGAGTTATTGCCGCTGATAGAATTGAAGCCACGCAGTACGATCTGAGAGGAGGCACCGGGTGAGCCGCTGGTTACGTTCACGGTGGCACCGGCTACCCGTCCCTGGATGGCATTGAAAAAGTTCTCACGCTGCGTTTCAGAGATCTCCGCCCCTTTGATGTCCTGCGCAGAGAAACCCAGTGAACGCTTCTCTTTTTTCACACCCATGGCAGTAACGATCACCTCATTGAGTTTTTTCTCGTTGACCACCAGCGCCACATCGATCTGGTTGCGGTCGCCGACTTTGATGGTCTGCTGTGCATAGCCCACCGAAGAGATGAGGAGTTCATCGCCTTTCTGCGCCCGGATACTGTAGGTGCCGGTAGCTGAGCTCTGGGTGGCTTTTTTGGTTCGCGTGTTGGTAATGGTGGCTGAAATGACCGGGTCATTGGTCTTGTCGGCCGTGATTGTGCCGCTGATCACTTTTTCCTGCGCCATGGCGGGCAGCACAAAGCAGAGCAACGGAATCACCAGGAATACACTGATGATGATTTTTCTCATAATGGTTGTTTTATTCAGTTACAGTTTTGGTTCGGTTAAGCAGAGCCGGGATCATAAAACGGTGATGCCGGCATCATGAAAGGGTTTCAGGATAGGATCGGATGGCGGTAATTCGGTAATGAGGATATCGATACTGGGAAGGGAACAGATATGGATCGGTTGTACGGAATTGATCTTTTCGGATATGGTGAGGCAGACAACTTTCCGGGAAGACTGGATCATGGCTTTTTTAAGTTGAACCACATCCCAGTCGTTATCGGTGATGCCATGTACCGGGTCGAGGGCATTGATGCCCAGGAAGCAGAAGTCGGCCCGTAACTGCTGGATTTTTGCTATCGCATCTGCACCAACGGTGATCTTGGAGTTTTTGGAAACTTTATCGCCGATCAGGATCACTTCAATATTGGGATGATGCATGTATTCGAGGATTGCCGGAATACTGCCGGAAACAAAAGTTGCCTTGAGTGCTGGGGGTAAGGTACGGGCCAGTTCCATGATGGTAGTACCACCGCTGGTCAATACAAACATCCCATCGCTGATCAATGAAGCCGCTTTCCGGGCAATGATCTTTTTCTGGTCCTGCGAATAGATCTGTTGTGTGGGATCGTAAAGCTGGTGAAAGGAGTGGGAGAGGGCGCCGCCATGCACTTTGATGATCCTGCCGGATTCGGCAAGTTCCTGCAGGTCTCGGCGGATCGTGTCTTCAGACACGTTGATCTCCTGGCATAAAGTGGATGACAACACCTTATTATGGAGATTGACCTGATGTAATATATAGGCCTGACGCTCCTTTTTAAGCATGTTAGTTTCGGGTTCAGGGCCAAGGTAGGCAAAAAAACCGCAAAAAACCGCAGGTTCCCGCCAAAAAAAATGAGGATTTATCCCCGATAAATCCTCATTCCGGCAAAAACCGCAAACTGTTCTATTTGAAGGCAAAACGTGCTGAAATCGCGAAAGCATCGGGGATGAAGCCGACTTTGGGCAGGATATCGAGTTCAGGTTTCCAGTCTACCGACAGGTTGAGCGGCAGGTTCGGGAATTTGTAATCGAGGCCCAAAATACCCGTCGGGCCAAAATAGGTGTTGCTGTCCTGCCAGCCGAAATACACCCCACCGCCATAGAACCAGCTGAATCCGGCTCCCTGCAGGGGTTTGTGGATCTCGAGCAAGGCACCCACGCCAAATCGGGAACCGAATGATACGAGACCTTCCACTGCAGAGCGGTCGGTCACGAAATATTTTGCAGAAATGGAATTGTTCAATGTGGGTGAACTGTTACTCAGCCGCACACCCAGCGCAAAGCGGTAGTCCTGTGCTTTCAGTGCAGTAGTGAAACCGATACATAAGATCGCCAATACGATAAGGGGTTTACGTTTCATGATGGAGTATTTGGTGATGCCATAACGGCTAAGTCCTAGAAAACGAAAATGATGCCAGCAGGTGCTCCGGCCTGGTGTTATAGCTATTTTTTAACAGGGATCAGTCGCCGAAAAGCTCGAATTTGGTCTTAGGCCGCTTGATATCCAGCCACTGGAAATTGCGGAGGGTCTTTTCGTTTTCCGGGAACTGGCGGAAGGGATACATGACGCCTTTAACTTCACTGATAAACACCACCCGGTTCAGTTCCTTGTTTTTAAAACGCAGGTCGATGATATCGCCACTGGCTTTGTTGACACCTACCAGGGAGCTGTCTTCATCCTTGATATAATAGATGCTTTCCGCATTGCCTTTGGCCCGCATATAATCGATGGCGCCTTCCACGAAATAGCCATTGAGGCGGTTGCCACGGATCTGGTTGAAAAGGCCTTCACCGGCTTTATTCACGAGCATACCGTTTTCATATACAAAAAGCCGGTCGGCTTTCTTGTTTTTGGTATAGAGCAGGATGGTATCTCCCGTGATCTGGCTGTCGTTGGCCCATACAATGGGGGTCTGGAAGAGCCGGAAGATGGAATCCTTCGATGAATAGAAGAGGCTGTCGGATATGGCCTGCAGGGAATCGGAGAAGATGCGTACATGGTGGAAGGCCTGCAGGTAGCGGTCGCTGCTGTCTTTGGTATTGGCTTTGGCATCCAGTACGATCTTGCCCTTGATGGTATCTTTCATGGCCAGTGAATCCCGGGCATAGAGCCGGCTTAGTTTGCCTGAAAACAGGGTATCAGCAGTCACATAGATGGAATCTTCTTCCTGTTTCAGGATCATCAGCGGATGCTGGGTGGCGCGGAATTCGCCCGAATCACGGTTGGCTTCGATCAGGTTGGCCAGTACAATGATGCCCTGGGCAGTGTCTTTATATACCGCATTGCCTTTTAATTTATTCGTACCGGTCTTGTCGTCGGTCTCAATTTCATTGGCAGTAATGGTAGTGGCACCGTCTTCGATCACGGAACGTTTGGCGAAATAGGCTTTGCGGTTCTTCAGGTCGTAGAAGCCTTCTTTGGTCTTGATCTTACGCCCGGCACTGTCCACAATACGGGTCATGGCAATGAAGGTGGCCAGTTCCTGTTCCGTATTATAGAGGAGGGAATCCGTTTTCAGGGTATAGGCCGGATCTTTCATGTCCACGTCATTCTTGAAGTAGACATCTTTCAGGTCGGTATAATAAATAGCGTCCTTGCTGGTAAGGGTGGTCTTGCCATTGATCACTTTACCCCCTTTATGGTATTCGCCGATCTTCTGGCCCACATCATATTGCAGTTCTTCAGAAAGCAATTCGGTCTTGCTGTCGGTGAGCCGCACTTTCTTCTTCAGATAGGCGATCCGGGTATCGGTAAAGTACTGGAGGTACTGCGCATAGGTATGGACGCTGTCGTGGTCGTTGATATGCGCATGGCCAAAGGCTTCGAGCATGTGCTTGTTCCGGTTGTATACGGCACTGTCGCAGTAAAAGAGGGTGCCTTCCTGCCGCACAGCCACTTTGCCGACCAGCAGCTGCAGCTCGGTAACCGAATCCACTTTTTTAAAGCCCTGCTTGTCGGCATAAAGGATCTCCACCAGCCGCAGGGTATCACCCGGTGCGGTAACGGTATCAGTAACCGTCTGGGCACGGAGTATGGCGGAAGCGGAGAGGAGGATGATCAGCAGGAATGCTTTGTACATGGTCTATTTACGGTTGTCGGGCACGCTGTCGTAGATCGGTTTCGACAGTGGCGTGGATTTATCTTTCTTCCCGAACACTGAAACGTTCACATAGCGTTTGGGGTGCGACTTGAAATCGTCGAGTAAGGTAGTCAAACTGCGGTTGGTCTGCCGGATCTCGTCGTATAATTTGCGATCATTTAACAGTGAACCCACAGTTCCATTGGGACTGTTCACTTTGGCCAGGGTGGTTTCCAGCTGGCTCATGGTCTTTTTCAGGGATTCGAGGGTTTCGGCAAGGTTCAGGTCGGCGATCTTGGCTGTGGCGCGCTGTACATTGGCCAGGGAGGAATCGATCTTGCCGTTATTGCGGGCCAGGTTACCTGTTATGCTTTCAACATTATTGAGGGTGCCGGCCAATTTACCGTTTTCTGTGTCGAGCAGGGTCGTGAGGTTTTTGGAAGCCTGCTGGAGGTTGGCAATGATGCTCTGCAGGTTTTTCTGTGCGGTGGGATCCACCACAGCATCCAGTTTCTTGATCACGCCATCGAGGGAGGCCAGGGTTTTCGTGAGGTTGTCAACTGCGGGGTTCAATGAGTTCTTCACTTCGTCGAACATGCCCGGAGTGGTTTTCACCAGCAGGGTATCACCATCGGAAATGAATTTATCGCTGTTGCCCAGCACCACTTTAATGGAGGCGCTGCCCAGTACCGTTTTATTGATGGTGGCATAGGAGTTCACCGGGATCCGGATCGATTTGGTAAGGGTGATGGAAACGACGATGCCGGTGAGGTTCTCGTCTTTGGCGGTGAGGTCCACCACACGGCCCACCTGGTAGCCATTGGCATAAACCGGGCTGGCTGGGGTCAGACCTTCCACATCGGGGAAGACCGCATAGATATCGTTACTGCGCTCGGTGATATTCTTCCCTTTCAGGAAATTGAATCCGAGGATCAGTACAGTAATGGCAATGGCGGTAAGAGCACCCACTTTGGTTTCATTCGATACCTTCATGATGTCGGCAAAATTTGGTTGAGCTGGGCACAAAAATAGCTAATAAATCCGGCCTTTGCCAGTATTTGTGGGGACTGGGGGAAACCCGTTATTTCTTCTGACCGGTATTGTTGCCGGTGGTTTTGGCCTTGCTCGTGCCGTTATTGCCTTCCAGCACCGACTTATAGCGGCGGATGGCATTGTATACACTCTCCGCCACTTCATCCTGCCCTTTTTCTGAGTTCAGGTAATCTTCTTCCTCGCGGTTGGTGATGAAGCCGGTTTCCACCAGGATACTGGGCATGGCCGTGGCCTGCAGCACCCAGATGCCTTCCCAGGTCCGCTGTTTTACACCGGTACTGAGGCGGCCTCCTTTATTGAATTCCTCTTCCACCATGGTGGCGAGCATCAGGCTTTTGTCGAAGTATTTTTTGGTCCAGAGCAAGGATTTGGCCTTGAACTCGGGATCGTTGATATCGGGAATGTATTCGGTGGAATCCTGCACCTGCTCGCCCACAAACTCGCCTTTTTCATCGGCGCGGTCAGCCGCCCAGATATAAGTTTCAGTACCGTATCGGGTACTGTTCTTGGTGTAATACACGCTGTATTTGGGCACTTTGCGGGTCTTCTTCACCCGTTTGCCACCCTTCTTGACATAATAGGTTTCGGTACGGGAGCCGATGTATTTGGTATGCTTGATGGGAGGCATGGCATTCACGTGGATGGACACATAAAGATCACCATTGTTCTTATTAGCATAATCAGCCCGCCATTTGTTAGGTGTATTAGCATCCGTAGTTCGGGTATAGACCACTTTCACATCCGGCATGCCGGCCTGGATCTTCTTGCCCAGGATCAGGGCAATATCCAGGCAGATATCTTTCTCCTTCGAGTAGTCGCCGCTGGCACCATGGGCATCACCACCGTGTCCGGGGTCAATGATCAGGGTCCGCAGACCGGGTTTCTGAAATGGTGCCTCCGGAACTGCGTATTGCTTATAAGAGGAAAAGACGATAACCAGCAAAAAAGCTGCTAAACCGGTGAGAAGGATCGATTTCTTCATAGCGTTACTGGCGAACGGGGGTTAATCTTCACAAAATATTAATGCATTAATGGCTAAATTTGCCGCCAACTGCATATGGATCACGGACACAAAAATACTTCAAATTACGGTTCCCTCGCGATTTTGTTCGTGACTTTTGCATTGGTAACGGCTTTCAGCGTGCGTCCTGATGTAAAAAACCTGCAAATTGGCAAAGCTTTAACGGCCTTCACTGATACGATACCCAAAGGCAATGATTCCCTTCCGAAAGGAAAAGACTCGATCGTAAAGGTCAACGACACCTTCGATATCAAAATGTCGAAAGACTCCCTGGATGCACCAGTGAATTATGAAGCGGCCGACTCCATGGCCTTCGATGTTCCCAATAAACGGATCATCCTATACCGCAATGGCAAAGTGGTTTATAAGGACATTACGCTTACGGCCGACAGTATCGAGATGGACCAACCCTCCAGCATGATCACGGCCACATATCGTAAAGACACGGCTGGCAAAGTGATCGGCTTGCCCGTGATGCTCCAGGCCGATACCAAGATGCAGGCTGATGTGATCAAGTATAATTTCAAGACCCAGAAAGGAGTCACGAAAAACACCTACACCACACGGGGCGAGATCCACATCAACATGGAGCAAAGCAAGAAGATCTCTCCCACAGAATACTTTGCCCTTTATGGCCGGATGACCACCTGTAACCTGGATACTCCGCACTTTGCCTTCCGGGCCAAGAAGATGAAACTGATCAACCAGAAGCTGGCGGTTACAGGACCCATCCATCCCGAGTTTGAAGGCGTGCCCCTGCCCATTTATATTCCCTTCGGCATTTTTCCCCTGTCCACCGGCCGACATTCGGGCATGCTGGCGCCCCAGTTCAATGCGAGCGAACAATTTGGTCTGGGCCTGGAGGGACTTGGCTATTACAAAGTGCTGAATGATTATTTCGATGTCACCCTGCGTTCGAATATCTACTCTTACGGAGGCTGGAACCTCTACCTCACACCCACCTACCGGAAACGTTACCGCTATAACGGTTCACTGAACTTTGCACTGCAGAACACCCGCATCCTCACCAACGATGCCAAAGTGGAATTCTCCACAGGCCGTACGTTCAATATCACCTGGAGCCATACGGTTGACTCCCGTGCCCGGCCCGGTACTACATTTTCCGCCAGTGTAAATGCCGGTTCCACCAAGTTCAACCAGTTTGTGCTGAACAATAACCAGCGCAATTTCCAGAACATGCTGAACTCCTCCATCTCCTATACCAAGACCTGGGGGACTTTATACAACCTGAGCCTGAGTGCCACACACAGCCAGAACAACCGTACCCGTGAGGTGAACCTGAGCCTGCCCAACCTCAGTTTCAATATGAATACGATCTATCCTTTCCAGAAGAAGGAGTTCGTGGGACAACCCAAATGGTATGAGAAACTGGGTATCGGGCTGAATACGAATTTTGCCAACCGCCTGGCATTCTATGATTCTGCATTCAGCATGCGCCGCCTGCTCGATACCATTCAATGGGGTGCCCAGCATACTGTACCGATCCAGTTATCATTACCGCCCATAGGTCCTTTCCAGATCGCGCCCGGTATTTCCTACCAGGAAAAATGGAATTCACAGAAATTCATCCGGAGCTGGAACAGCACGCGGAAAAAAGTGGATACCGCTATTGAAAAAGGGTTCTTTACTGCAAGGGATGTAAACTTCAGTCTCGGTATCAATACCGCTATCTTCGGCACCTTCGATAAATTCGGCAAGAACAGCAAGATGAAAGCCATCCGGCATACCATCCGCCCGAATATGTCGGTGAACTACCGTCCCGACCTCAGCCGCAGCAGTTATTATTCCACCCAGATCGATACCACAGGACGAACCTTCCGGTTCAGTTACTATGAACGCGGGGTATTCGGTACTTTCTCCGAAGGGAAGTTCGGTGGACTCAGTTTCGGTATAGATAACAATATCGAAGCCAAGGTCAAGAACCGGAAAGACACGGCAGCGGACGCCAAGGATGAGAAGATCCGCCTGATCGATGGATTCGGCTTTAATGGATCCTATAACTTCATGGCCGATTCCTTCCGGCTTTCGCCCATCAGTTTCTATGCCCGCAGCACCCTCTTTGAAAAGATCAATATCACTGCAGGTGCCACCCTGGATCCCTATAAAAAAGACAGTAAAGGCTTCCGTCTGAAAGACTATGCCTGGCAAGGGGGCAAGTTCAGCCCGGGGCAGATCGTGAACGGCAATATCGCCATCTCTGCCAATTTCCAGAGCAAGTCGAAGGATAAAGACGCCGACAAAAAGAAGAAAGAGCTGGAAGAGCAGCAGCGCCAGCAGGGCCTTCCCCCTATGACCATGGAAGAGCAGATGATGCAGCTGGAATATGTGCGGCAGAATGCGGCCGAGTTTGTGGATTTTGATGTGCCCTGGAACCTGAGTGTGTCCTATTCACTGAACTTTACAAGGGTAATCCGTTCCGATTACAGCGGTTACAGAACAGAGACCTTCAGCAACGTAAACCTGAACGGGGACTTCTCCCTGACGCCTAAATGGAAAGTGGGGATGAGCAGTTATTACGACTTCACCACACATAAAGTACAAAGCATTACCACTTTCATCACCCGTGAACTGCATTGCTGGCAGTTGTCGATCAATATCACGCCGGTGGGATTGTACCGGTCGTTCAATATTACGGTGAATCCCAAGTCGGGGATTTTGCGCGACCTGCGCATCAACCGTACGCGATACTTCTACGGGAATTGAGTTAAACCACAAAGGCACTAAGACACTAAGTCTAAGTCATTTTATTTCTTTGTGCCTTTGCGTCTTTGCTCCTACGCTGAAGCTTTGGCGCAAGCGTAGTGGTTTAATACTTGGACAGCTCTTCCAGCATAATATTGTAAGTCCTTTCTTTCAGCTGGTCGGCGGTGTCGCCGGGGGTGACGGGAATGGGGGGCAGGAAATGCAGCTCCAGGCGGTGCGGCATGAAGTAGAAGGCGCGGTTCACCGGTAACACTTTCTTCGTATTCAGGATCACTGCGGGAATGATGCTGTTGCGGGTATCAGCAGCCAGGCGGAATGCGCCGCCATGGAAGGGGCCGAGCAGTTTTTCACTTTTATTACGGGTGCCTTCGGGGTAGATGCACATGTGCATGCCTGCAGCCAATACCGCTTTCATTTTCAGGTAACTTTCCTTGCGGCTTTGTTCACTACGGCGGTCGACCAGTACCGAACCTTTGGCATAGAAGAGGCCGAAGAGCGGGATGCGGGTGAATGACTTCTTGGCGATGGTTTTATTGGCACCGGGAATATAGGGAGAAGAGAGCGGCACGTCCATCAATGAATTGTGGTTGCAGCAGATGATATAGGCTTTGCCTTTTTCAAAATGTTCCCTGCCGGTGATGCGGATCGGACAACCGGCAATGGGCAGCCAGAGATTCATCCAGAAACGCGCGATGCGGATGAACCAGTCGGAGCTCTTAGGATCAGGCAGCAGGTGGGTGAGCATGGCCGGAATGAAAATAATGAAGAAGGTGAGCATGAAAGTCACCAGGGCCCAGAGGGCGAAGATGCGGCCGAATATGGCGTCAAGTAGTTTCTTCATGTAAGCGACCAGTCGATGGGATCGATCCCGTTTTCGACCAGCAGTTGATTGGTTTTTGAAAAATGGCGGCATCCGAAGAAGCCGTTATGAGCCGACAAGGGGGAGGGGTGGGCGGCTTTCAACACAAAATGCCGGGTTTCGTCGATCAGCGCCTGTTTCTCCTGCGCAAATTTACCCCAAAGGAGAAAAACCACCTTTTCTTTTTCTGCAGATACTTTACGGATCACAGCATCGGTGAAACTGGCCCAGCCGATCTTCGAATGGCTCATGGGTTCATTGGCGCGTACAGTGAGTGAAGCATTGAGCAGGAGTACACCTTGTTCAGCCCAGCGGGTGAGGTTGCCATGCGGGGGAATGGGCATGCCGATATCGGAATGCAATTCCTTATAAATATTCACCAGACTGGGAGGTGGGGCCACGCCATTTTGGACCGAAAAACAAAGCCCATGGGCTTGTCCGGGACCATGGTAGGGGTCCTGACCGATGATCACGACTTTTACCTTATCGAACGGCGTCGTATTAAAGGCATTAAAGATCAGGGCACCGGGCGGATAGATGGTTTTTCCAGCCATCTTTTCGGTGCGCAGGAACGAAACGATCTCCCCGAAATAGGGTTTGGAGAACTCCGTTTTGAGGGCGGTTTTCCAGGTTTCGTTGATCTTGACGTCCATGGGGGTAAAGATAGGTAAAAGGTGAGAGGCGAGAAGCTAGAAGGGAGAAGGGAGGATATTCTCGCTAAATTATTGATTTTTACCTTCCAGCATGGGAACGAATGAGAAATTAGCAAAAACCTCTTCGGTAAAACTGCCGTCTGCCTTTTTTGTAAGTCGTAGCATCCGCTGTACATCCCCTTCTCCAACTGGCACTACCATTTTTCCCCCGGTTTTAAGTTGTTCGATCAGTTTTGGTGGTATAAAAGGTGCAGCAGCAGTAATCAGGACTTTGTCAAATGGGGCAAAAGTAGGTAAGCCTTCAAAGCCATCTCCAAAAAAGTATTTTATTGAAGGGAATTTTGTTCTTAATGGGAAGAGTTTCCCTTCATCAAACAGTTTTTTTTGCCGCTCTATGGTAAAAACCTGAGCTCCGATCCCTGCGAGAACCATAGCCTGATACCCACTGCCTGTGCCAATTTCCAGTACTTTTTCAAAAGGCTTGACTTCAAGTAATTGGGTTTGGTAGGCAACTGTATAAGGTTGTGAAATGGTTTGACCTGAAGTAATGGGAAATGCTTTGTCTTCATAAGCAACTTGGTCAAAAGCGGAGTCCAGAAAGAAGTGTCTGGGAATCTGGTTCATTGCATCCAGGATTCTGTCGTCAGTGATCCCTTTTTCCCGGAGTAAATCAATTAATTTCTGCCGTAGTCCTTTGTGCCGGTAACTGTCTTCGAAGGTCCTCATACGTTTTGGTGGAAAAACCGGTAAGACTACAAGTCGGAAAGAAGAACATACGCTTCTGTCGGACGAGCTGTCTTACCATTAAAATTGTGATCCGGATTGGATTCAAACCAATGACCTACTGCTTAGCTTACCACTATGGCTTTCGCCACTTCCGCATTTGGAATTTGTGGTCTGGACTATATCTTCACCATCACAGGTGTGTCACGTATAGTCTCTACGGAACCTCTCTGAAGTGTTCAACCAGCCTGATTCTGTTTTGCTGGTGATTCAGAGGCGTTTTTACCCTCAAAGTCAGGGATTTGTTAAAAGATTGCGGCTTAAAATAATAGCACTCATTCGTATCAGGGCAATAAACAGCATAAACATCAATTTCGTCTTTGTTTACTGCTGCTGTTTTTACCCCTTTGGCTGTTGAGTAACTGTTTCTGAATGGTATTTCCAGAACGCCGCTTTTTTTGAGATTTCTGTACTTTGCCTGGACTCTTTTAAATACACCCTCCTTGTAAATTACCAAGTCAAAAGGTGCATGTTCAGATTCAGGAGATAAAACGAGAAATCCCCTTTCACACAAATCTGTTTTGATCTTCAAAACACCCAGATCGCCCTTGTTTTTCGTGTGATGTGCTTTCATACTGAAATTTACAAAAACGTATCTGAAGTTTCCTCGGTATTGCCATCTGCAGGTTGTGCAGGAAGGGTTCACCGATACAGTGACATCCACTTTGCAGGTTTTTTTCCCTGCAAAGGCTCCAAAAATTAAAGGCAGTTGCTCTATTCACTGAGCTACCGGACCCTAAAAAAAGAACTTAACAAACTGAACCCTGAACCGGGTTAATTCAGCTCTAAAACGGCTGCAAAGATACCCTTTTATTACCTTTTTTTCAAAAAACAAGCTAAACGGTTGACAATGACCGATGACCGATTACCAATGCCCAATGACCGATTGCCGGGAACACGGAGGGGTTGCTTAATTGGGAATTGGTTTATATTTACGGAAAGAATAAGGAATGAAGAACTATATCCTCGATGCCGCCACCGCCTCCCTGAAGCTGGAGCGCATGGCCTACGAGATCGTGGAAGAGAATATGGAAGAAAGCGAGCTGATCCTGGCTGGTATCCGCGACAGCGGCAGCGTGATCGCCCGCGCCATCCAGCAGGAACTGGCGAAGATCAGCAACATCAAGACAAAACTGATCAGCCTTTACCTCGATAAGAAACACCCCACAGCAGTTGAACTTTCCGAAACCATCGATTTTAACGGCAAAGTAGTGATCGTGATCGACGATGTGTCGAACAGCGGCCGCACCATGCTTTATGCGCTGAAACCCCTGATCGAGTTCCATCCCAAAAAGATCGAGACCTTGGTGCTGGTGGAGCGGAGCCATAAGATCTTTCCGGTGAATTCGGATTTCGTGGGACTGAGTGTAGCAACCACCCTGCAGGAACATATTTTCGTGGAAGTGGAAGGAGAGCAGATAAAAGGTGCTTATTTGGAATAAATACAATAAATACAAAACCACTAAGACACAAAGACGCAAAGTTTATGTATTCCATTTTGCTTAGTGCCTTGGTGTCTTTGCTCCTACGCTGAAGCTTCGGCGCAAGCGTAGTGGTGAAAGTAAAAAACATGAGTATACATATCAGTGCCCAGCCAGGTGAGATCGCTGCTACGGTGTTGATGCCGGGAGACCCGCTGCGGGCCAAATATATTGCCGATAATTTCCTGCCGGATGCGAAGCTGGTGAGCCAGACCCGGAATGTGCTGATGTACACCGGTACCTATCAGGGCAAGCCGGTGAGTGTATGCGCCAGTGGTATGGGTTGTCCTTCTATTGGTATTTATTCGTATGAATTGTATACCGAATATAATGTGGAGACGATCATCCGCATCGGTACCTGCGGGGCCTATACCGACCAGTTGCACGTATTCGACCTGATCAATGTGGAGCAGGCCTGCAGTGAATCCACTTTCGCCAAATTTGCCTGGGGTATCGAAGCACCGGTGATCCCGCACCAGGGAAAAGCCTATGGGGCGATCAATGCCACCGCGAAAGCCCTCAACCAGAAACTCATCAACTGCACGATACATTCCAGCGATATCTTCTACCGCAAGACCTGGGATACACCGCAGATCGCGATCGATTATAACTGTCTGGCTGTGGAAATGGAAGCCTTTGCGCTTTTTGCGAATGCGCAGCACCTGGGGAAGAGTGCGGCTACACTGCTCACGGTATCGGATGTAATTCCCACACATGAAAAGATCTCCGCCGACCAGCGCGAAACAGCCCTGGAGCCGATGATGCGTCTGGCCCTCGAAACGGTTTCAAAAGGGCTTAACCACTAAGACACAAAGACGCAAAGGCACTAAGAAAAATCCAATATTTCTTAATGACAGCGTTTAAGCATTCAGTACAATTAATCAAGTGAAAATAGTAGACGTATTTTCTTTTTTCTTGGTGTCTTAGTGCCTTTGCTCCTACGCTGAAGCTTTGGCGCAAGCGTAGTGGTTCAATACTAGAAGTAGCACCAATACGCCCTGAACTTTCCCTTTGAATTCAGCATCAGCGCCGGCGCCGGCATCTTCAGCGCATTCAGGCAGAACAGCACCGAACGCACCCACTTTTTATTGGTCTTGATCCGGGTGAAGTCGATATCCGGAGAAAGGTAGAATTGTCTTACGCGGGGTACATCCCTGCGGTCGAATGTGATCGTACCGTTTGCATCTTTCGCAATATTCTCAAAGCCGCCAAAGAGTCCGCCGGCCCCATAGCCGATAGAGAGATTGAGCCAGGGAGGCAGTTGGCTGTTTTTGGCAAAGGACTTCAGGTTGGCACTCAGCCAGTAGGTCTGTCCGTTATAGTCTTTCAGCATCCGCTCGTACCAGCTGCTGCCAAAAAGCTTGTTGGCCCGCAGTTCCAGCATGGGGTCTTTATAATCCATGCCATGGAAACTATATTTAAGATGGATCCGCTGTTCTTGCCAGGCCAGTTGCTGGCTCAGATAGAGCCCGCTGCCAAGGGTATTGGCGGCCACATCACTCCAGCTCCAGCCCCATTCGGCGGAGTGGGCATCCAGGAATTCGATCACCGTCATGAAGGCAAAGCCCGATCCCGCACCGGCCCATGCCGCCTGCTTTTCGTTCAGTCCGGCCCATTTCCAGCTCGCCGCCGAAGCCCGGCTCAGGCTGTAGGCCGTCCACCCATGACCCACCTTATCGACCTGCTTCCATTCCTTGCTGTCGTTGAAAGTGTGAAAGGACTGTTTGGGGTAATCTTTGTACCAGGCCTGGTTGAGGAGGAGAAGGGTGCCGGAGTAGGCGCTTACATGTAAGCCTGTATTTGTGTACAATCGGGCCGGCTTTGGCCTGAGCGTATCCTTAAGCGCCCCTTCGCGTCTTTGTGCCTTTGTGGTTAAACCAAATAGCACCAATACAACAATTATCCCGTATCTCATCAGCCTCAAAAATAACCCTAATTGTCAACATCATATGGGTTCATTATATTTGGATTCCTAAATCAAATCTATGGACGCTGCCATTTCACAGAAAGTACAAAGCTGGCTCACCGGCAACTTCGACGCCGAAACCAAAGCCGCCATCAAGGAACTGCAGGCCGGGAATGAAAAAGACCTCGCCGATGCCTTTTACCGCAACCTCGAATTCGGAACCGGCGGCCTCCGCGGCATCATGGGCGTGGGCACCAACCGGATGAATAAATATACAGTGGGGATGGCCACACAGGGCTATGCCAACTATTTGAAAAAATCCTTTCCGGGACAGGAAGTGAAAGTGGCCGTAGCGCACGACAGCCGCAATAACAGCCGCTTCTTCGCTGAAACCGTAGCGAATGTATTTGGCGCCAACGGCATCAAGGTATTCCTCTTCGAAGCCCTGCGCCCAACTCCCGAACTCAGTTTCACCATCCGCCACCTGGGCTGCCAGGGCGGTGTAGTCTGTACGGCTTCGCATAACCCCAAAGAATACAACGGCTATAAAGCGTATTGGAACGACGGCGGACAACTCGTACCGCCTCATGATAAGAATGTGATCAAAGAAGTGGATGCTATTGCGTCCGTGGATGATGTGAAATGGAGCGGCGGCGAAGCCAATATCACCCTCGTAGGCAAGGATGTTGACAATGCCTATATGGATATGGTGAAAAGCCTCAGTGTCTATCCTGAAGTGATTGCCAAACACCATGACCTGAAGATCGTGTACACCCCGATCCATGGTACCGGTATCACCCTGATGCCGGAAGTGCTGAAGCGCTTCGGTTTCACCAATGTAACGATCGTGGACGAACAGGCCACACCCGATGGCAATTTCCCTACCGTACACTATCCCAACCCTGAAGAAAGCGAGGCCATGAGCATCGGCCTGAAGAAAGCCAAGGAAATTGATGCGGATATCCTGCTCGGTACCGACCCCGACAGCGATCGCGTGGGTATTGGCGTGAAAGACCACCACGGCAACTGGGTGCTCATGAACGGCAACCAGACCGCCGTACTGGCCTTCAACTATATGATCGAAGCCCGCAAGGCCAAAGGCATTGCCCAGCCCAATGATATGGTGGTGAAAACCATCGTGACCACCGACATGATCGATAGCATTGCCAAAGAGAAAGGCATCGCCTGCTATAATGTACTCACCGGATTCAAATGGATCGCTGAACTGATCAAGGAGAAAGAAGGCAAGGAGAATTATGTGGTGGGAGGCGAAGAGAGCTATGGTCTCATGATCGGCTCCAGGATCCGCGACAAGGACGCCATCTCCGCCGTTGCCCTGCTCTGCGAAATGGCGGCATATGAAAAAGACAAGGGCCGTACGCTGTTCCAGAAGATGATCGATCTCTATGTACAGTACGGTTTCTATAAGGAACACCTGATCTCCATCACCAAGAAGGGTATGGACGGCCAGCAACAGATCGCCGCCATGATGGAAAGCTATCGCAGCAATCCCCCGAAAACCCTGAACGGGGTGCCCGTGGCCCAGCTGCTCGATTATGAGCTGCGCAAGGGCACCGACCTGCAGACGGGCAAGACCTGGGAGATCACTTTACCCAAATCCAATGTGCTGCAGTTCCTGCTGGCGGATGGGTCGAAGATCTCGGCACGCCCCAGTGGTACAGAGCCGAAGATCAAGTTCTATTTCAGTGTGAATACCAAGCTGGCGAGCGCAGCGGATTATGATAAAGTGGCTGCTGAGCTCGATGCGAAGATCAAGACTATTATTAGTGATCTGAAATTATAATTGGTTAACCACATAGACACATAGGTTTTTATGCTATGTGCCTATGTGGTTTAAAAAAATGAAAAAGCTACTTCCCGTTATCATAGCTTTAGCAGTTTTGGCTTCCTGTACGGGAAAGCCATCGGAGTCGCGGGCGACGGAGCTGATCCGGCTGAATTACCGCCAGCAATCCCTTACCGCTGGTGAAGGCAAATGGCTGCTTGATTCCATTTTCATCGACAAGATCGATAAGATCAAAGGCGATACCTTCCGCATAGAAGCCCGCATCAACGGTATCTACGAATTACCGGTGATCGAGGATGCGCCGCAGGGGGCAAGGGAAAATTTCCATGATACGGTGGAGTTCAAGGCCTGGAAGCAGGGTACGATCTGGATGGCGGAAGACTGGCTCATCCTCGGCTCTTCGCATGAGTAATAGTTCTCGCAGCGATGCAACAATGTAAAACCACATAGGCACAGAGGCGATTTGGATTTTAAGCTTTCTGGTAAACTCCTTGAAATACATTTTAAACTCACAAGCATTTTTAGAACAACAATAGTTCATTAAGAGCCTCTGTTGTGTTCTTAACTCCCCTTGAATTTGAAGTTTTTAAAGAATACTTAAGTAGCGGTTTTTTTTATTTCTGAGATTCTATGTGCCTATGTGGTAAAATTATTTTAACGAAAAGGCTACATATTTATCGCTGCTGCGCGTGCCGAGTTTGCCGCCGCCGCAGGCGATCACCAGATACTGCTTCCCGTTGAGTTCATACATCGCCGGTGTGGCGAAGCCCGGTGCAGGTAAAGTGTATTCCCAGAGTAATTTACCCGTATACTTATTGAAGGCCCGCAGTTTTCCATCCCGCGATGCGGCGATGAAGACCAGTCCGCCTTTGGTGACCACCGGGCCGCCATAGTTCTCGGTGCCGGTAGGTGCTGCACCTGCTTTTTTGAATTCATCATATTCTCCCAGCGGTACTTTCCAGGCCAGTTCACCCGTATTCAGGTTGATGGCGTTCAGCGTGCCGAAGGGCGGGGTGAAGGCGGGGAGTCCTTCAGGGCTTAAAAATTTCGTATAGCCCATCATGTGATAGGGCATCCAGTGCACGCTGTCTTCTTTGGTAAGTGGACGTACATAGGGTTTGTTCTGTTCCTTCACTTGTTCCAGTACAAAACTGGCAATGGCTTTCTTGTCTTCCTCCGGTACATGCGCAAAGGCCGGCATCATACGGCGGCCGGTGTTTACATGACGGATAAAGGAATCCAGCGAATAGCGCTGGTTCACACCGATCAGGGTGGGGTTATTACCCGTGCCCTTGCGGTCGGCGGCATGGCAGACCTCACAATGCAGGGCATAGAGTCGTTTGCCGGCCTGCAGGTAGGTCTCTTTCTTCGGCGCTTCGAATTTGTTCTCCCGCATCTGCAGGATCCAGGCCATTTCATTGGCGTTTACATACAGCAGTCCGGTCTGCGGATCAAATGCCGGTCCGCCCCATTCCGCACCGCCATCATAACCCGGGAAAATCAGCTGCGGTTGCTGACTGGGCGGAGTGAACATATTCCCCCAGCGGAAGCCAGCCATCTGGGCCTTGATCTTTTGCTTTGAACTATCGGGCAGATACGGGTTGATATCGTTCGGGGACAGGCTTTGCCTTACAAAAGGTGCGGGTTTGGTGGGAATGGGCTGTGTGGGCCAGGGTTTCTCTCCGGCCAGTAAGGATACCGTATCGACCGGTACTTCTTTGATATCAAATACCGGTTTGCCGGTTTCGCGTTCAAATACATAGACCATCCCGTTCTTGGTAGGCTGTGCTACGGCATCCACTTTCTTTCCATCAATGTTCAAGGTAACGAGGGCGGGTGGCGTAGGCAGATCCTTATCCCAGAGATCGTGGTGCATGAACTGGAAATGCCATTTGTATTTGCCCGTAGCGGCATCAAGGGCGATCAGGCTGTTGGCATAGAGATTGGCGCCGAGTCGTTTGCCGCCATAGAAATCATAAACCGCAGAGCCTGTCGGTACAAAGAGCAGTCCTCTCTTTTCATCGAGCGAAAAGCCACTCCAGGCATTGGCGCCGCCCACATGTTTCCAGGCATCCTTATCCTCCCAGGTTTCATAACCGGGTTCACCGGGATATGGAATAGTATGGAAAATCCATTCGCGTTTGCCGGTGCGTACATTATAGGCGCGGATATGTCCGGGGGCGGCCGGGGGACCTTCATCCAGTCGCGTGCCCATGATGAGCAGGTCTTTATACACCATACCGGGAGAGGTAGCCGTCACCAGCAAGTGCCGGCTCTCGCGGTCGAGGTCGTTATGCAGGTCGATATGACCGGAATCGCCGAAGGAGGGAATGGGCTTCCCGTCTTTCGTATTGATGGCGTAGGTGATGGAACCTGCCGTATAGAAGAGGCGGGCATCGTCCTTGCCATCGCTCCAGTAGGCAATACCGCGGATATTGACCATGATATGGAAACTGGCGCGGGCACTGTCCCAGGGCGTGGGGGCATTGGGATTGAATACCCATTGCTCTTTGCCCGTTGCGGCATCTACGGCAAACAATTTCATCTGCGGACTCACCCCGTACAGCACGCCATTCACCATAATGGGATTGCACTGGATCTGCGAATGGGCTATGGTATCGGCATCACCGGTGGCGTAAGTCCAGGCAGGCTGGAGTTGGGTAACATTATTGGTATCGATCTGCGTAAGCGTCGAGTACCGGATCATCTCCGGCGAGCCGCCGTAATGGCTCCAGGAGGTATATGCTTTTTCTTTGGACTGGCAGCTGGTTAATAGAATACAAAACCACAAAGACACAAAGGCACAAAGTTGGATTGAATTTTTAGAACTCATTTGTTGGTCATATAAATGGTTAAAAAAAAGACACAAAGCCTACTTAGATCCTTTGTGTCTTTGTGTCTTAGTGGTTCAAATCAAGAAAGTACTTTTTCGGAAATTTTGCCAGTGGTCTTGTGCTTCAGGATTACTTTCTTCGCCCCGTAATGCGTCACTTCCTCTTTCACCAGGTAATGCTCGGCATCGTATTCGGTGAGGTGACTGTCTTTCGTAACGCCCACACGGCCGCGCCAGATATCCAGGTTCACGGGTTCCCATTGCTTGCTTTTGGCCGAGCGGTAGGCGGCATCGAGCACGCAGTTCACCACATAACCGTCGTAAAAGGTTTCCTTGGGGTCTTTGCCTTGTTCCATGCTGTTGAACATGTCCATGAACATATGGTTGTAACCCAGTTCATTCAGTTCGTCGCCTACAGGGAAGAGCCAACCGCTGTTGCTTTCCGCTTTTTCAGCTACATAATCGGCTCCTTTGCCGGTAGTGAACATATCGAAACCCGTGCGCAGGAAAGAATTGATCCAGATGGTGCCTTCGGTGCCCATCACTTCATCACGGAGGTCGAGGCCGCCGCGGAAGGTCCAGCTCACTTCGAATTGAGCAATGGAACCGTTTTCGTATTTGATCAGACCAATGGCATGGTCTTCTGCATCGATGGGTTTCACCTGTGTATCGGCCCAGCACATCACTTCAATGGGTTTGATATCTTTCCCGATATAGCTGCGGGTGATCTCCACGCAGTGGCAGCCCAGGTCGAGGATACAACCACCGCCGGCCTGTTCAATATCCCAGAACCAATCGGAGTGGGGGCCAGGATGGGTTTCCCGGCTCTTGGCCCAGAGTACGCGGCCGAGGGCGCCGTTCTTCACGCTTTCGTGGGCCTTGATGAATTTGGGGGTATAAACGAGATCTTCCAGGTAACCATTGAAGATACCGGCTTTCTCCACGGCCTCCAGCATGCGTTTGGCTTCGGCGCCATTGCGGCCCAGGGGCTTGGTGGTGATCACGGCTTTTTTGTGTTTGCAGCAGAGCAGCACGGCGGCTTCATGGAGGTTATTCGGCAGGGAGATACAGACCACTTCCACGTCGGGGTGGACGATGGACTCTTCCATATTGGTGGTCCAGTGGGCGCAGTTGTAGTCGGCGGCGAATTTTTTCGCGCTTTCTTCCCGGCGACTGTAAATTGAAACGATCTTGTCTTTGCTGCGGTAACCTTGCAGCGAATCAGCGTAGAAGCGTCCGATAAATCCGGACCCGAGCATAGCAATCTTCATATGTTAGGTTTTGAACCACAAAGACACAAAGACACTAAGAAGTTTACTGCATAGTGCCCAGGTGTTTTTTGGTTTTTTTATAATTAAGTTTCTGTTATTAAAAATCTTTGTGCCTTAGTGTCTTAGTGGTTTACAACCTTCTTCTCCGATTTAAAGAAGAATAAAAAGAGTAACAACACCACCACCGCGATGCCTGCCGGTACCAGCCATACGCCTGTCCAGTTCACCACAGCGCTTTCGCCGGTGCCGGTGGTATAGGCAGCAGTGACTTTACCCGAGATCACGGAGCCGATCAGCATGCCCAGTCCATAGGTAGCGAGGGAGATCAGGCCCTGCGCGGAAGATTTGATCTTCTCGCCGGCTTTCTCGTCGGTATAGATCATGCCGCTCACGAAGAAGAAATCGTAGCACATGCCGTGCAGGAGGATACCGGCATAGAGCATCCATTCTGCCGCGCCGGCATTGCCATAGCCGAAGCAAAGGAAGCGGGTGATCCAGGCTACCAGGCCGATGATCAGGATATTCTTGATCCCGAAACGGCGGTAGGCAAAGGGCAGGAGGAGCATGAAGATCACTTCGGAAGCTTGTCCGAGCGACATCTTATTCTCTACAAAAAAGGTCTTGGGCAGTTCCGCTCCGGGATTGGCGGCCACGAAAGCCGATTTATACGCATCGGTGATGCTGGGATTCGCGAAAGCATAATAGAAGCTCAGGGGAATACAAATCAGCACCGAAGCGATAAAGAAGATCTGGAACGAACGGTCTTTGAACAGCACGAAGGATTCACTGCCGATGATCTGGCTGAATTTCACCGGGCCTTTCATGGAAGGCGGGGTTTTCGGCAGGGTGAAGGAATACAGTCCGATCGCCAATGCGGTATACATTGATACCTGGAAGATGTTTACTTTATCGCCCCAGCCGAGATAACCGATGAGGTTGGTGACCGCGATCCAGGCGATGGTGCCGAATACCCGGATAAAGGGGAATTCCTTCGCCGGATTTTCCATCTGGCGCATGCTCACGGAGTTGGTCAGCGCAATAGTGGGCGCAAACGTGAGACAGTAGAGCAGCATCATCCAGAAAAAGCTATCGTAGTCGGTGATCTTGGTCAGCGAGTAGAGGATGGCGGCACCGACCAGGTTCAGCACGCCGAGTACGCGTTCGGCATTGAAGAAGCGGTCGGCGATCATGCCCACGAAGAAGGGGGAGACGATCATGGCTACGGAAAACGTAGCGTAGATATTACCGACCTGGTCGCCGGTGAAGCCGATGGCAAAAAGATACTTGGAGAGCTGGCCGTACCAGGCACCCCATACCACGAATTGCAGGAACATCATGAAGGCGAGCCGGGCACTGGTGAACATTTTCATATAGCAGTCAATTTTGGGAGTCTGAAAGTAAGGTAAAAAACAATAACCACAAAGGCACAAAGACGCAAAGCAATGTAAAGGGATTGGCGGCTGTTTGTGACTTTCTGGCAATGCAACTTCATGCGGCTCAAGACAATCAAATCCTGTAAATTTGACTGAACTTGCTTGTTATGAACTTTAACTATGGCCAGGACCGCTTAACCGTTTCCACCGCAATCGCTATCGCCAATGGCAGCTGCCAGGGCATCCTTAACGAAGCCGCCCGGGCGCGGATTTTGAAGAGCCAGGCTGATGTGCAGCAGATTGTGGACCAGGGGCGGACGGTTTACGGCGTCAATACCGGCTTTGGCATTCTCGCCAATACGGCCATCAATGCGGCCGATACCGCCACCCTCCAATACAAGATCCTGCAGAGCCATTCTGTGGGTGTGGGCGACCCTATACCGGTGGAAGTGGCCAAGCTCATGCTCATCACCAAGGTCCATGCCCTGGCACAGGGGTATTCGGGCGTACAACTGAGTACTCTGGAGCGGATCCTCTGGCATATCGAAAACGATGTGATCCCCGTGGTCCCGGAGAAGGGTAGTGTGGGAGCATCGGGCGACCTCGCTCCACTGGCGCACCTCTTTTTACCATTGATTGGTCTGGGAGAATGCACCTACAAGGGATCGGTGCACACTACACCCTCCATCTTCACACGCTTTGGACTTCAGCCTGTACAGCTCGGTCCGAAGGAAGGCCTCGCCCTCATCAACGGCACCCAGTTCATCCTCTCCTTTGCGGTGAAGGCCGTCCAGCGGATGCACAATTGTCTGGAGGCCGCGGATATTATCGGGGCCATGAGTCTCGAATCGCTCACCGGTACCAAGGCCCCCTTCGATGCGCGGTTACATGAGTTACGGCCCTATGCGGGCAGCCAGCTCGTGGCGCAGCGCCTGCGCTTGTTGCTGGAGGGTTCTGCCATCATGGACAGTCATGTCGACTGTGGCCGGGTGCAGGATCCGTATAGTCTGCGTTGCATGCCGCAGGTCCATGGCGCCAGCCGCAATGCATGGCTGCATTTAAAAGAACTGACAGAGACCGAGCTCAATTCGGTGACCGATAATCCCATCATCCTGAATGCCGACGATACCATCAGCGGGGGAAATTTCCATGGACAGCCGTTGGCGTTGCCGCTGGACTATGCCTGCTTTGCCGCGGCGGAAGTGGGCAATATCAGCGACCGGAGATGTTACCTCTTGCTCGAAGGCAAATGGGGACTGCCGATGCTGCTGATGAAAGACGTGGGATTGAACAGCGGCTTCATGATCCCCCAATACACCACGGCGGCATTGGTGACTGAGAACAAGACCTTGTGTTTCCCGAGCAGTGCCGACAGCATTCCCACTTCCTTAGGACAAGAAGACCATGTGAGCATGGGCAGCATCAGCGGGCGGAAGCTCAATAAAGTGCTGGACAATCTTGAATATATATTGGCGATTGAATTGATGAGTGCCTGTCAGGCCATCGAGTTCCGGCGCCCCTTAAAAAGCTCAGCCTTGCTGGAAGCGGCGCATGATTATGTGCGGCAGCATGTGGGTTTCGCCAGCGAGGACCGGATCTTTGCGGATGACATCAAGGTAGTGGCAAGCCTGATCAAGGATTTTTCCTTTGTAAAACATGTAGGAGAAGGGTTGAATGCGGGGTATGGGGAGTTTGGGATGTGAGGAACGTGAATCGTCAATCGTGAATCGTCAATCGTGAATCGTCAATCGTGAATCGTCAATCGGAGAAAAAGACTCAAAAACATTAGAGGATATTCCCGGGTTACGTCATTCCGGCGAAGGCCGGAATCCCTGATAAAGTAATTCGTGGTTTACGTCATTCCGGCCCCAACTCTGTTGGCGGGAATCTTTTTGAAAGGATGAAAAGAGAATGAGATTCTGGCCTTCGCCAGAATGACGTTCTTTGGAGCATTTTGTTTTGGGAAAGATTGCACTGAGCTGCATATATTAAATAGTAGTTTTTAAAAGTTTATATAAAATACCGTAGCGCCGTTGCGTCGTTGCGAGAACCAATCGCGTATTGCGAGAACCAAAAATTAATTTATGTACGATCCGATCAAGTATAAGACACCGACAGGAAACGCCCTCCACTGCAAAGGCTGGATACAGGAAGCCGCCCTGCGCATGCTCCTCAACAACCTCGATCCGGCGGTAGCCGAGCGGCCGGAGGATCTCATTGTATATGGAGGCCGCGGCAAAGCCGCCCGCAGTTTCGAAGCCCTCGACAATATCATCAAGGCCCTGAAAGTGCTGGAGAACGACGAGAGCCTGCTCATCCAGAGCGGCAAGCCTGTTGCCATCCTCAAGACCCATCCCGATGCGCCGCGGGTGCTCATCAGCAATTCGCAGCTGGTACCGGCCTGGGCCAATTGGGAACATTTTACGGAGCTGGAGAAAAAGGGATTGATGATGTATGGGCAGATGACGGCGGGGAGTTGGATATACATTGGTTCACAAGGGATAGTTCAAGGAACATATGAGACATACGCTGCTTTGGCGAGTAAACACTTCAGTAGCCAGAAGCCAGTAGCCGGTAGCCAGAATGAAGGCAGAGGAGAGAAGACAGGAGAGAGAAGAGAGCAAGGCGGTACGTTAAAAGGGACGCTGAATGTCACGGCGGGGCTTGGTGGAATGGGAGGTGCTCAGCCTTTAGCGATTACTATGAATGAGGGTGTGGCGTTGGTTGCGGAGGTGGAAGAGTGGCGGATCGATAAGCGGCTGGAGACGAAGTACCTGGATCATAAGTTTACCGATATTGATGCAGCGATCGATGCGGGCCTGCAGCTGAAGGCAGAAGGTAAGGCGGCGAGTATTGGGGTATTGTGCAATGCAGTGCATTTGCTGGAGCGTTTGCTGGAGCGTGGGGTCATTCCCGATACCTTGACCGACCAGACCTCGGCGCACGACCCGCTGATCGGCTATTGGCCGCATGAGATCAGTCAGCAGGAAGCCCTTGCGCTGCGCACTTCCAATCCCGACGAGTACATCCGGCTCAGTTACCGCAGCATGTACCGCCATGTGCAGCTGATGGTGGCGTTGATGGATCGGGGGGCGATTACGTTTGATTATGGGAATAATATAAGGGCGAGGGCGGAGGAATACGAGAAGAGGCAGGAGGCAGGAGGCGAGAAGGAAGAGGCAGCCTCAACCGATCTGTCATTCCCGCGTAGGCGGGAATCCCCTTCCTCAGCAAACGAGAGCCAGCGTTACCCCCCCCAACCCCCTGAAGGGGGAGCGGAAGAACCTGCTAAAGGAACGTCATTCCGGCGCAGGCCGGAATCTCAACTCCGGTTAGTGGAACCTGGCAGAAGCTTTGCCTTTCCGGGATTTGTGCCTGCATACATCAGGCCATTGTTTTGCGAGGGCAAAGGTCCCTTCCGCTGGGCGGCGCTGAGCGGCGACCCTGCCGATATTGCCGTGACCGACCAGGTCATTGCGGAGCTGTTTCCCGAGAATGCGGGCCTGCAGCGCTGGTTGCGGCTGGCCAAGGAGAAGATCGCCTTCCAGGGTTTGCCGGCGCGGATCTGCTGGCTGGGCCAGGGGGAGCGGGAGAAAGCGGGACTGGCCTTTAACGAGCTGGTGCGTACGGGCAAGGTAAAAGCCCCCATTGTCATAGGCCGCGACCATCTGGATACCGGCAGCGTAGCGAGTCCCAACCGCGAAACCGAGGCCATGCTCGACGGCAGTGATGCCGTAGCCGACTGGCCCATTCTCAACGCCTTAGTCAATACGGCTGGTGGTGCCAGTTGGGTGAGTCTGCATCATGGTGGCGGGGTAGGCATGGGTTACAGCATCCATGCCGGCATGGTCATCGTAGCCGACGGCACCGAAGCCGCCGCCGCGCGCCTGGCGCGGGTGCTGCGCAATGATCCGGGGATGGGGGTGATCCGGCATGCGGATGCGGGGTATGATGTGGCGAGGGATACGGCGAGGAGGTTTCGGTTAGGTATTTATGATTAGCCGCTTCAGAAAAAAAGCAATTACAAATAAACTAAAGCAACTTGAATTGTTCAGGAAACCGGCTTGTAAAATGGAGAGCCGTTTTTTTGATTATTGCTTAGATATTATGCTCTGAAATAAAGCGATGTAATGCAATAGGTGACTTCAGTTTCAACTTCTGCATTATATTCTTTCGGTGAGTCTCAATAGTGTAAATGCTAAGGAATAATTTATCAGCAATTTGTTGGTTAGTGAATTCCTTTTTGATTAATTTAATTATTTCAATTTCCCGTTTAGTTAAACTGACTGATCTGAGAAACTGATCATTTGAGTCAAAGCTGTTCGCGTTTTTTTGGCTTCTGTAAGGGAAACAAATTTGCCCTGATGCCACTTTTCTTATAGTTTCTAATAGCTCTTCTTTATTGGTTGTTTTCAAAAGATACCCATCTGCTCCGTAATTTTTAGCTTTTTCAATCAGATGTTCGTCATTATAAGTTGATAATATTATCATTCGAAGTTCGGGCTTTGATTTCTTGATAATTTTTAGCGCATCTAACCCGTTTATGAGAGGCATGTTAATATCAATTAATGCCACATCGATCTCCTGTGATTTTGATTTACGGACAAATTCGTTGCCATTAAAGGCAGTATCCACTACTTTCAGGTCAGACTCCTCCTTTAATACAAGCTTTAGTCCATCAACAAACAGTAAATGATCGTCTGCTATGATGATTTTATATATGTTTTTCATCGATTCTGTTTTTGAAAGGTAGTTGTATCATTACAGTAGTTCCTGATTTGCCACTGTCAATATCCATTTTTCCTAAAAGAAAACTAACTCTGTTTTGAATATTATTCAGTCCTAATCCTGGTTGAATTGAATTCATCATTCCTTTTCCATTGTCTTCAATCATAATTTCTAAGTACTGATCAAAATAAATCATTTGAACGGAAGCCTCTGTGCAATCGGAGTGTTTAATAATATTCTGTGTCAATTCCATTATAATCCGGTAAATGCCAAGGTTGTCTTCTTTAGAAAAGCCATAATGAGCCCTGGAAGAATAAAAGTCAAATCGGATTTTTGACTCGCTATTGAGTTTTGTGTAAAATGAGTTCAGGAGTGCGTGTAAGGGGGTTTTTTCGAATTCGGGGGGCATTAGGTTGTGCGATATATACCTTATGTCGCCTGATGCCTTATCGAGAATTTCAGATATTTCAAGTAAGTCGGGATCGGAAAATGTTTTTTTACTTAGTTTCAGTTTTAATGCAGCAAGACTGCTTCCTAGTTCATCATGAAGGTCTTCAGCAATTCTTTTCCTTTCCCGTTCCTGTGTTTGGATAATGGCGGTTGTAATATCCCTTTCTGATCTAAGTGATTCTGCCATGAGTTTAATCCTTTCAGCGTACTGAACTTTATAATCAAATATAAATATTATAGTCAAAGCGACAATTTCGAAAGTGCATGCGTTCAGAACATTGCTGGGCCATATTACGGGAACAGGGATGTTTGTGTATAGGTAAAATATATAAATACAGGCACTAATGTAAAGAGGGCCTGTTGAGAATAAGAAAAAGATTCCGGATTTGTTTCCTGAAAAACTTAAAATTAGCAAGTTTGTGATCTGGAACAGGAATGCAACAGCAAGAAGTAAATAGCCTGAAAACCTAATGAATATCAGGAAGATATTCCTTGGATCTGGTACTGTTAAATGGCTGATCAGACAGATAATAAAATAAATGATCAGGATTCTAATAAAATACAAAGTCCCATTGTGCCAATGTTGATATTTGGCTTCCTGCCTTGTAAAGCGATTCACAATATTGAACGAACAGGATGTTGCTCCAATTACCCAAAGGAATTTTGGGATTTTAGCAAAATTGACAAATATCCATTCAGGGAATATCAGGACATCAAAGCCGAAGTCATTCAGGTTGTATAATAAGAAGCAACTGATGTATAGTGAAAGCCAAAGGTAAAGTTTAGCATTAAAAAAAATGAAAAGAAGGATGTTGATCAATAAGGCAAAAATAAATACACCAAAATACCTATTTAGAAGGCCGGTATAATTGATCTCCCATTTCAGAAACTCCTCTGGTTTTGAAATGTCTTGGTCTAAAAACAGCACATCAGTATTTGTGGCCTGGGCCTTAACTAGCAGATATTTTACTTCATTTTTTGATATTGAGAATGGGAAGGAAACAGATCTGACAGGGTAAGGCCGTATATTAAGTGGCTGATATGTGTCTGAGTATAAAATTCTTTTCTTTGTCAGCATGCTGTCTAATTCATAAAATTCATATTTGCAAGAGGTGACATAAAAGCTCCAGAGATAATTGTTTTTTGCCTCCGTGGCTGAGGTGTCTTTTACAATTAATAATATCCAAAAGGGATTTGCTGTTATACCTTGTGTAAAAGCAGAAATTTTATTCCACTTTTTAAACTTATAATTCGCGATAGCTTCAATGGCTTGTTCTGCTGTTTGTGAGCTGGAATCGCTTTTTAACCAATATAAATAAGGAGGAGTGTAGCCAGTGTTTGTCCCGATATGAAGTGTGTCCGTTCCTGCTTTGCAGTTATAGGCGAATTGAAGAATAAACAGTAAAGCGAATAGTCGACTCATAAACAATAAGCAGTGGTGGAAAGTTACTACATTGAATGAAAATTGTAAAAATTTGATAAAATACAAACTGGTTGGTATTTTTTGAATCCCGGCATGTTGAAATATTTGTAGTATTAATCTGGGGGTATGAATAAGTACATTTATTTCTGTTGGGTTTTACTCTTTGTGCAGTTGACTAAGGCTCAAAGTATAGGAATCGGAACACTGAATCCTAATCCATATGCTGCTCTTGAAATAAGTGACTCCTCGAGAGGTATCATAATTCCTCGAATGGACTCAGTTAAGCGAAAGAGTATGCCAAATGTTGTTGGAATGCTTGTTTACGATTCCTCCTATAAGACATTTTGGTATAACAATGGGACTTCATGGGTTCAGATTGTTCCAAACCCTATTTCTAACCAGAGTGGCGTTTCATTGGTAGTTGATGGAAATGGGAATACATTTCCAGTTGTCACGATATGTGAGCAAAAATGGACTCAAAAAAATCTTGCTGTTGATACTTACAGAAATGGCGATCCGATTCCGAAAGTTTCGGATGGGTCAGCCTGGTTTGCCTTAACTACAGGAGCCTGGTGTAATTATAATAATGACCCCCTCACTGAACCGGTCTTCGGTAAACTGTATAATTGGTATGCAGTTACTGATCCAAGGGGATTGGCTCCAACGGGATGGCACATTCCGACTTTTTCTGAGTTTCTCACACTTGCACAAGATTGTTTGGTGAGTGATCAAGGGATCAAAATGAGAACTACTGGTAATTCAATATGGTTTTTCAATTCGGGGTCAACAAATAGTAGTGGATTTAGTGCTTTGCCTGCTGGTTACAGGAATGATGTTGCTACTTTTATTTCGATTAATAGGTCTTGTTATTTTTGGTCTTCTTCTGTAGACCCTACTAATCCAGGGGCTGCTTATTGTATGGGAGTTAATGAAAATGGCGCTGGGGTTAATTTTCCTGCTACAGATAAGCGTTCTGGTCTTTCAGTCCGATGTATTAAAGATTGAGTTGTTCAATTTCTGTATTTATTTTATTAAATTATCAATTGCGAACCTCTATTTCCTTAATGTAAATATCCCTTTTCTTTGCGCATTTCGCCCCCATATCGCGCAAGATTGTCCCCATATCGCGCAAGATTGTCCCATGTCGCGACCTGTGGCGCAAGTGTCTCCGGCCACAGGGACTAACTATTAATCAAGAAGACAGTATGGCCGGAGCATCTTGTGCCCATGCAAAGATTCGTAATGAGCATGCCTCCTTTATGGCAAGACATATCAAGTTTGATATTTGTTTTCCGTAAAACAATGCCTTTGCCTGTCCAGCATAATAGCAAACTTGAATTTTAATATTTTTGAAATATATTTTCTCCATTTTTTTCAAACTTCTGTAATATCAGTCTTGTAGTTAGTAATGATAGCACACTTGTTAACCATAGCGAAGCGAAGGTTAAAGATGCCTTTGCCTGCCCCCTGATTTTCCTGGTTTGCTCCTGTGCCCGGCAAAGGACACTTGCGCTACCTGTAACCTGAGTAATAGCAATCTCTCCATATTTGCCGTCTTTTTCCCTTCCATTCCGGGAAAACCCTCATGGCCAGCTGGCCTTACGGTTCCACATTAGCTGTATGAGTACCAAGTACAAGTTCTGGGACAACCGAAAGCTGTATTTTGTCAGTTATGCCGTGGTTGGCTGGATCGACCTTTTTACCCGGAATGAATACCGGGAGATCCTGGCCGACAGCTGGAATTACTGTTCCCAGAACCGGGGACTGGAGATCTATGCCTGGGTGATCATGCCCAGCCATGTACACCTGGTGGTCGGTACCCACGGTGACCCGCTGGAGAAGATCTTCGCCGATATGAAGCGCCATACCTCCCGGGAGCTCCACAAAGCCATTAAAGAGCATCCTAAAGAAAGCCGCCGGGAATGGCTGCTCGACTATATGCGCAAATGCGGGGAAGGGAACAGCAATAATGGCAAATTCCAGCTCTGGCGGCAGGATAACCACCCGCTGTTTGTAGACCGGCCCGATAAGCTGCAACGGGCCATCAACTATATCCACATGAACCCCGTCAAGTCAGGGGATGTCCGTCTGCCGGAGCACTGGATATGGAGCAGCGCGGAACAGTACCGGAAGGGCAGGAGGGAGGGGCGGGTAAGGCTGGAGGAGGTGCTCAGCTAACTATTTTAAAAGCCTGCAAACTGATATGCCTAGCTGGCTGATCGTATCTCCATTGTTATCAATCTGCAGTCCAGCACTAGCACCCAGCATCAGCTTTGACGTAATCTGATAACCATAAAAGACTTCTCCAATTGCCCCTATAGCAACTGTCCTTTGAGGTGTGGTATTTTCCAATACAAGTGCGGGTACAGGCAGCCCTGAGGCAGGTGGATAATAAACGGTGATTACATCGTAGTATGAGGATGATTGATATCATAAGATGCCTCCAAGCCGTAGATCCAATCGATGTTTTACAGGTTTCAGGAAGTCATGTCCAATCAAAAAACTGCCTTGAATCCCTCCTGTAGTGTACCTGTAAGAGCCGTCAATATTGTTTGAAGTGCCGGGAGCAGTATATTGGATAGGGAAATTTCCGTCATGCAATGTAGATGTAAGGTTTGCATGCCAGGAAAAATTATTTGAAAATTTTGTTGAGTATCCTATTGAGAATTGATACCCGTCAATATCACCGGTTCCATGTTTGCTTTTTCCGAAAGATACAGCGATTTGCTTCTCGTGATTGTGATTTTGACTCTGCCCTGATGACGAATACGTAATTAGTAAACCGGAAAACAGAAAAGCCAGTTTTCTCATGAATAAAGGTTTTTCAAATTTATGAATTACGTAAGAAAAACCATGTTTAATACGGCGTATTATTTTGCCAAATAAAGTCACCCAAAAAAGTAATTTGTAGACATATCGGACTCAAATCCGTGCCATCCGTGTAATCCTTTTAATCCGAGTTCAGACAAGGGGGCGCGGAACAGTACCGGAAGCGCAGGCGAGAGGGGCGGGTGAAGCTGGAGGAGTTACTGGTGGTGGTGTAATTAGTTGTATTTTAGTGGAACGATGATCAACTTTACTTCATTATTGGCCAGGTGCAGAGAAAACAGCCTGCTCACTGAAGCTGTAATTGATAAGTTCCTGATGTACTATGCTGCCAGCAGGGATAAGTTGGACAAGGAATTCGATAGATACTTAAAGCCATTCAATCATATTATCCATGAGTTTCCTGTTCAGTTTAAAAGCCTGTCTAAAGCGCAGTATATTGTACATCGTATTTTCCGAAAAGGGGGACTGATCCTAAAATACCTGAACCATGCTGCGGTGAAAGAACTTGACAACACTGCACAAGTGTTCCTGGCCGGTCATGCAAAAACACCCTGGCGGTTTTCTTTTGCAAAAGTACTGGATAACCCCCATCCGGATTTTTTTGAAATGCTGGATCTATTTACTGGAGATACTTATCTGCTATATTCTCCTTCTATGAGCCGGACTCTTGACGAACATCCAGTACTTACCTGGTTTAACCTGATCGGATTTAATGGAAGTTGTTGGCAATCATTTGGACCAGTTAGTTATTTCCGGAGTTTTAACGCAAATGACATTTATTTCTTTGCCACGGAACAGAATGAAAGGCTCAATTCCGAGGATGATTTGCTAGTGGATATCGAACAGAACCCCGTACCCTATATGTTACTGGTCCTTGGATCAACGCTTCCGCAGCTCATTCAGGATGGTGAGGAGATTCTTTTGCATCTTGGGGAAGGGTATGGGACCCTTCACGAAAAAGCATCTGGTACCGGTCCTTTTGACCTTGAGTTGGCTGAAGGCGTCATCAGGATCACTCATCCGGTCTGGAGCCTGCCCCCTCATTTCGCTGAGGGGTTTTATGATCCTAAAGGTGCGTTCGTGTTATTGCAGGCAATGACCGAAAGGGGATATAATGAAATGCGCCGGCTTTTGAACGATTTTGGATTCAGCTTTCCGGATGATCCAGATATCTGCTTACACCTGACTATGAAATCCACTATTGAGCGGTTACTGAGAAAAAAACTCGTGCTTAATCCCTATGAAGATTTTTTTAATATTCCCGCTTCTGATGCAGAAACCGCAATGTTGGAGAAATTGAACAAAGTATTAATGCTTGCCCTCCCTTACATCAATAATGATCTGGAACCCGACTTCAACAGGATTGCTGAGGAGGCCGGAGTTGAACCGGAGATCGCCAGAGACCTGATCAAAAACAGCCTCGATCGTATAAAATTGCTTCGCGGACAACAGGGGCACTCATCTTAGCTGGAACGCAAGTATATAGATGTCACTGCTCTTTGTTTTGAATTTTTTTATTGAACATTTCTATGTATAAATTTTCAGTAAATTGACCTGAAAGCCCAGTGAAGGGTTTAAAAACTATTGTAAAATATGTTTTATTACTGGTACCGGATCTTGCGGATTTTACTGTCCAGCCGATTCCAGCAGCCATTGGATATTAACCAACCGTTTTCCCGTACTTACAGGGTCCGCCTGTTTGATTGTGATGGACTGCGGGTCATGACGGCTTCACGATACCCCGCCTATATGGATTTTATCCGGTGGGAACTCCTGGCGCGAACAAGGCTGTATCATGAAATTGTACTGAAAAGACTGGCGCCAACCCTGGGCTCCCAGAAACTGATCTACCGCAGGCCTCTGAAAAGGTGGACAAGATTTACACTCCATCTGGAAACGGCTGGCTGGGATGAAAAGTGGATGTACCATATCCACCGTTTTGAACAGGATGGCGAAATCAAGGCTATCGGTATTACCCGAGCCCTCATTTGGAGAAAGGATAAGCCTCAGGTGCTCAGGGATATCCTTGGCAATGCCGGTGTGGAATCCATTGTTAAGACGCCTCCCGAATGGGTGCTGAGCCTTTTTAAGGATGATGCTGCCATACTTGCAGGTAAACTGTAACCATATGGAGTATGCTGCTATTCCCCGGACTTCCTTACCGCATAGCACAACTCCACCATTCCATTCTTATACGCTTTCGAATCCTTCAACTCAAGATTTTGTTCCAGATCGGTATACTTGAAGAAAGGAAGCCCGGATCCCAGTAATATGGGAAGGATATTGATCCGGATCTCATCGGCCAGTTGCGTCCGCAGGAATTCACCAACCGTAAGAGCGCCACCTACAACCATACGTTTTTATATTTTGGATTGATCTCCTCCCGGATAAATGCAGTCAGATCGCCTTTGTGAAATCGGATGGAGGTCCGGTCGGTTTCAAGATCTTGATTCGTGAGCACAAATGTGGGCACTTCCCCATAAGGCCAGCCATAGTCCGGTGCCAGGGCTGAGGCTAATGCATAGGTTCCAGACCCCATAATGAAGCAGTCTACAGACTTCAGGAATTGCCCGGGATCCTCCATGTCCACTCCCTTAGGATACGGACTCGAACTGTTGAACCAGGTAATACTGTTATCTGGCTTCGCAATGAAACCATCCAGACTGCATACCATGTGAACAATGATCCGGCATTGAGTATTGGACATAGCTGCTGATGTTTAAAGGAAAGATACGGAAAACCGGAACCTTAAGTGGTGGTGATTATGTAATTAAGCCTTTGGAGTTCAGGTGTATCGGATGCCTGTGTGCACCAGAACTTACTGTATAAGGAAAGTATGGGACTCAAGCCGTAGACGAGGTATCTCCTGTGCTAAATTCCCCTTTTTAGAGGATAAGGAAACCGCATTTTTGGACTGATCTTTCCGGCTTATTAATATCCCTTTACCGGGGAATTCCAAATGGTTATAACCGGATATATGAAAAAGACGACTTGCCTACTGGCACTGCTGCTGGCTTTCTTTCAAATGGTATCGTTTGCCCAAAATGTGGGAGTGGGAACTGTCAATCCCGCAGAAAAGCTGGACGTCAATGGAAATATCAATGTAACGGGCACCATCAAGGTGAACGGACAGGATGGCCAGGCCGGACAGGTTCTCATGAAAAACAACAGCGGTCAGCTCAGCTGGGGATCACTGTCAGAGTTCCGCAACTTCAGGGTCCTGACCTATACCCTTGCAAACGCCACTCAGACATTTACCGTACCCGCCGGGGTGACCCGGATGGGAGTGGAGGTCTGGAGTGGTGGTGGTGGTGGTGCCGCGGGTGGGGGAGGTGGATCGGGAGCCTATGCCTATCGCGTATTTGATGTAACGGAAGGAAGCACCATATCTGTTATTGTAGGAGGCGGCGGACAAGGCGCCATTCCTCCGGGCTCGGCTACAGCCGGAGGCAATTCACAGGTATCTTATAGTACGAATAATTTTGCCCTTACCGGAGGTTCCGCTGCATCTGCCAGCTATCCCGGGGCTGGAGGATACCTGTTTACCTATTCGGGGAATCTGGATATCCAGGCCCAGCAGGGGCAGACAGGCCGTAGAAACCAGTTGTCCTACCAGCAATTCAGTGCCACCGAATTTGTATTGTGTACCCGCTATGGTAATGGAGGAGTAGCGCCTTTTCAGCCGGTTACCGGCGGGGAAGGCGGAACAGCATTTGTCAGTACCAGTACAGGATTTACACTCAATGAAGTTTTCGGTGGACAGGGCTATGGTTTTGGCGAAGGCGGCGGGGGTGGATTATCTTATGGTTATCCGGGTGCCGCCGGAAGGGTGATCTTGTGGTGGTAAGCACTACTATTTAATTAAATACTGTATTCGCCTGCTTTTTTGAGTAAAGCGGCTACTTTATGGAATCAAATTCTATTTCATCTTTTAATCTGTTGAATCCGTTTTCAGACTAAGGGGCGGAGTTTAACAACCTGTTTTCTGACTGTTTTTTGTTACATTAGTGAGGTGGACTCCCTGCTGCATATCAGTACCGCTTTCGAATGCCACTCTGTTTCCGGCATCCGCGCTTGCTTTGCTGCCGGACTGGATCCCAATAGCATGTATAATGGTAAGCCGCTGATCCATGAACTGATTAATATGTATACCCGGGGACCCGGGTTTAAAGAATGTATCCGTGTTTTTATTGAAAACGGCCTTGTGTTTGATGACCCGGTGCTGCTCGCCGTTCTTGCTGATGATGCCAAATCATTGCAAAAGCTGCTTGAGTCAAATAAGGACGCGCTCATTAAAACCTACACTTTCCCATGTACATTTACACCATTACTGGACGCTTCTTTATTGCATATTGCAGCTGAATACGGACATCTGGACGCCGCGCAGGTATTGGTGAATTATGGGGCTGCCGTTAATGCCAGAGCAGGTACAGATGCATTTGGATTCGGCGGACAAACACCAATCTTTCATACCGTAAATCAGGATGCGAACAAAGGGATAGCTGTTCTCCGATTCCTGATTGGAGCCGGGGCCGACCTGGATCTAACGCTAAAAGGCCTGATCTGGGGAAAAGGCTATGAATGGGAAACCTTCATTCCCGATGTGAATCCAGTCAGCTATGCCATGATGGGACTGTTGCGGCAATTCCAGCGGACGGAAGCAGAGATCTATGAAATTGTCGGGATCCTTCACGAGGCGAAATATGGACAGCAGTATATTCCGGAAAATGTACCGAACCGGTATCTTAAAGGTTGAGTATAATGCTATGGCTGGTAACAGCTTTTTCGGGAAATCCGCATCTGAGGACAATTATCCTGTGAGCGCCTGGCATTGAGGGATTTATCGCCTGTATTTATTTTGTAGATACGGGCTGGGATAGGGGGGTATACCGGATATTGCTATTACTAAACTCCAAAAAAGTTGTCAGCAACCGAAACTAGCATTGTATTTGTCGATGAGATTTCTGGTTGTAGATTATTTTAAGGGTAAATATCACTGAATCAGTATATATGCGATCTGTTCTTATACTTTTTGCTTTAAGTGTTCACCTGGGCTCATGTGAAACAAAATCCCATTCTGATAAAAAGGAATCCGGAGTGACAAGCCTTAGCAAGAACAGCCTGATCCCTTTTGCTGATACACTTTCCGAAAACTGGATTGTAATTCAATCAAAAGTATATAATAAACCGGCCGTTCTTATACTGGATAATGGCACCATTCCCCGGCAAGAGCTTATTCTTTTCAAGCACTATGCGGCAGCAACCGGCCTTATCGATACCTTACAAGTTATGGCCAATGAAATGAAGCGGATTGAAAACATGCCGGCTCCGCTTTCTGTTTCCGGATTTAATGACACCATTCAGGCTGAGATACATTCGAATTTGTTTGCCCCTTTACAAAAAATGCCCGATGGTATTCTTGGGAAAGGTTTTCTGACAAAGTATATTATCACAGTCGACTATCCATCCAGGATGCTTGAAATAACAGATAGCGCAGGCTATGAGCCTCCGGAAGGGTTTACCGGGGTAACAATGGAGCCCGAAGGACCGTTTTACAAGGTCAATGCTCAGTTGTTTATCCAGGGGAAGCGGTTTCCGGAGTCGGTATTTCTGGATTTGGGAAACAGTCACGATGGTTTTTTGTTTGGTCTTGGCTTTTATAAGAATAATAAAAGTCTGTTGAAAATGGAGGGCCATACTGTAAAAGACTCGTATTCCCAGTTTTCCAGAAGTAAAGTGGCTCCTGTACTGGTGGATTCGGTTGTTCTTCAGGGACAAGTCATCCGGGTTATTCCCTCCAGCATTGAAACCTCCTCAAATGCTGCCTATATCCCGATACTTTTTGGTAATAGTGTACTTCGCCATTTCGGAACCGTGATTTTTGACCTGGGACACAGCAGGATCTTTATCCGGAAAAATGGGTGATGATCCGGTAAGCCAAGGTAATCGGTTACCATCTCCTTTTAATAGTTCTCCAGGCAGAACTACCAATGGATTTCCTGTTCTGAAGATTTACTGAAACCGGATTTTCTCCCAATTGATATTTGCCTGCTGGATGAACTGCACCGTATCTTTTAGCCATAGTTTGCGGACCGATTGATTATAATTGAAATAAAGCCGGTCATTTATGACCGTCCAGGTATCCGTTTCTGTAGGTGCTTTATGATTGCCGGCCAAGCCATAGGCACAGTAGCCCCCGAATTGCGGTGCATACTGTTCCGGATCTTTCCGGAACCGTTCGCGGTTTTCAGCACTGCTGAACAGCCAGTTTGCGCCTTTCCAGGAAAGGTTTAAGGAGTCAGTACCCTTAACCGCTTTTTGTTGCGTGAAAAAGGCAACCGGGTCATATCCTTTTATGGCGATGCCCTCCTTGGTTTTGAAGATTTCGGAACTTTGGGCAGATGCCTGTGACATCCCGTACAGGATTGCAATACTGAGCAGCACGAATGTTTTCATTTCTTACGCTGTTTTTGGATCAGAGAACTGGTGCAAATTAACTTCTGCCACAGAAAGAAAATGTCGTAGAAATGACATAAACGTTATTTTCCCCTTTTTAGGGGACAGGGTTTCCATGTAGAAGGCGGAGTTTTGGTAAAACCTTTTTTATGCGGACAACCCTCATCTTCATCCTTGCCGTTTCCATAAGTGCTACAACAATTGCCCAATCCGGATTTGTCGGCATAGGAACGGCTACCCCCACTGGTCCGCTTTCCTTTGAAAATGTACTGGGAAATAAAGTAGTGCTATGGGGAAACGGCAGCACGGCCCATTATGGTCTGGGTATCCAGAGTAGTACGCTACAAATGTATTCGGATGGCTTGGGCAGCACCTTACAATTCGGTTATGGGAGCTCGGCCTCTTTTACAGAACGTATGCGGATCATTAACAGCGGCGGCGATGGCCTCTGGCTGAATGGCCGGATACAGTTACGCAATGGTACCAACCCTATTGATCAGGGCTATGGCCCCGGCGTATGGATGTATAAAGCCGATAATACCGCCCTGCTTGGTTTTATGGGTGTGCAGAATAACCAGAATCTCGGTTTTTATGGTGGACCTGCCGGCTGGGGGTTCACCTATGATGCGATCAATAGCCGTGTAGGTATTGGTACGAATACACCGGCTAACCGGCTGGATGTATCAGGACTGAACAACTGGGACCTCAGTTCCACAGAGGGGGATATGCGGGTCGGTAACAGCAGCTACCGGATCAAGTTCGGCGTTGCACTCGGCGGCGGAGGTGCGGGTGCTTCCACCATCATGCAATATGGACAGGCAGGCGGATTCAATAACCTGGCCCTCGGTTCACAAGGAAAAACATTTCTGAACCTGAATGGAACAGGTAATTATGTTGATCTGACCAATGCATCCGGGGGACTTCGGGTCGATGGCAATGCCGGTACTGCAGGACAAGTACTTACTTCCAACGGCAGCGGGGCCGCACCCACCTGGTCGCAGGGAGCCGCTTTTATGGCGGCAAATTCGCAGGTCTGGGGACAATCTGCCGGGATATACAATTTTACCGGATTTACACTGGTACCCGGGCTGAGCCAGACCCTGACCACACCGGCCGGGAAGGCCATGTTCATTGTAAAAGGCCAAATGGTGAATAATGGCTGTTTCGCCTGTGGACTCGCTTCCTGCAAATATGATATCTGGGTGGATGGTGTCCTGATCGACCGGAACATCATTTCGGTAGGCAACGGAATGGAATCAGTAGTCACGAACGGCGCTGTTTTTTATGATCTCACTGCAGGCTCACATACCTTCCAGGTTTACGTTGATGGTAACGGAAATAATTACACTGCTTATGGTTTCCGGCTGACATATATGCTACTGCCCAAGTAAAATTGAAAGCCGCCTGGTTTTCAGGTATTTTTCATTACAGGCATTATTAGTATAGTAAACGCCAGCTTATTAAAGCAACCTGCGTAAATTATTTCAATTCTTCTGAATTGTGGTAACTTGTACTATGCCTTAACCTTATCAGTCATGCAGATCGAAATTAGTTCAACTCCATTGGTGCTTGAAGTTTTTGGTTTCGCCGGTACGGCTCAGAATGGCGATTATGCCAGTACCGCCTGAGGTAACTTACAAGCAATATCTGTTTTAATATGAATGTCGAGAAAAGTATCAACCAATTTATTGCCAGCCTTCCGGAACCCCGCAAAGCTGATATTGCCGCTCTCCACAAGCGCATCTCCCAAACGCATTCAAAGGCCCGGCTCTGGTATTCTGACGGCCGGAACAGCGAAGGGAAAGTAGTCACGAATCCATCTATAGGCTATGGCTCCCTGAAATTGAACTATGCAGATGGATCCACCAAAGAGACTTTTCAGATTGGAATAAGCGCAAACACATCAGGAATTTCTTTATATGTCATGGGCGTAACAGATAAATCCTTGCTGGAATCGAAATTCGGCAAGCGCATCGGAAAAGCCACCCTGACCGGATACTGTATCAAATTCAAAAAATTGAGTGAAGTCAATGCGGAGATGCTCGATGAAGCTGTTGCGTTGGGGATGGGGATGAGGGAGAAGTAGCCGGTAGGCAGTAGGCAGTAGTCAGTAGACGGTAGACAGTAGTCAGTAGACAGTAGCCTGTAGTCAGTAAAAAAAATTGATCGTATTAACTTTTTATATATTTTTTCCCCCTTCTTAACTCTGGCCTCTTGCTTCTAGCTTCTTGCTTCTGGCTTCTTTCCATTTTCCCTTTTTAAACGAAAATTTCTTTCGATTTTTCATTCTGGTTAGTAACTTTACCGGGTACCCGAAAAAGGGTACCTATATTGAAACCAAATGTCAAATTATGTTTAAGAAAAAGAACTTTATCCTTGCAGCAGCCCTGCTGACCGGCCAGCTGCTCCAGGCCCAGGAAGTCAGTTATATCGACCGCACCCTGACCGGCTATCAGCAAAAACCCGCTTATCCCCAGTATGCCGACTACAAAACCTTTGATTTTGCGGCAGTGACGACCATGGATGAGTCCGAAGTGAATATGAACCTGCCCTATAAAGTAAAACTGGGTAATTTCCAGCAGGTGCCGGTATCTTCCGACTTCCATGTTGTAACATTATTGCGCCGGATGTCGGGAAAGTTTACAACAGATAAATCCCTTACTGCCAATTGTTTTATCGAGACCTTCCTCTATGACCGTTTCGGTACAGAGGTGACCAGTATTTACATCAATAAGGAAGACCAGGTCATCAATTTTGATGCCCCTATGTCTAAGGAAGAGCGTAATAACAAGGATTTTGTCCGCCAGAAAGTACTGGAGAAAGTCACAGAAATGCTCCTGGCCGAATTTCTCGGTGCCTATACCGGTTCTAAAGAGGATATTGCTTTTGAACTGGCCGAACTGGATGATACCAAGAAATTCCCCGAGCTTAAGGATTTCCCTAAGATCTCCAGGCAGGTTAAATACAGCGTGAATGCTGCCGATCTGCTCAATGCCCTTACTCCGAATGTGGCAGTATGGGAGAAGCTGAGCTCCTACAGTGGACCGGGTGATGCCGGTGAAGTGAAGCGGGCCTGTTTCCAGAACCTGGCGATCTATTCCATCCTGAAAGGAGAGACCGATAAAGCTGCCGGTTATATCGAACAATACAAGGCAGTCGATAAAGTACATAAGCAGATGATGGGCCTCCTGAAAGTAAAACACAGTGAAAACTGCGAGAAGATGCTGGCGAAATTCAATCCGGTTTTTGAAACCATTGACGCCACAGCTCCCACCATGACGCTGCAGCAGATCAAGGACAATTTCCGCTATGTGAGCATCAATGGTACCATAACCATTGAAGGCAAGAAAAATGCGGGTACCTATACCGGGTTGATCCAGGTTTCCAAAATCGTTTCCAGCGAAGGTGGCGGCATTGCGGTTTTGGATGCTGAAAGCGCCGATGTGCTGATTACAACAAAGGATGCTGCCGGAAAAGACCAGGTCATCACTACCGAATTATCCAAAGTGGTGTCTCTGAAAGATGACAAGGGAAATGAATATGCGATCCGGAAATTCGGGGCGGCCACTACAGCGTATTACAGCCTGCTGAAGCCCACGTTCCAGCATGAAAAGATAACGGTATACCGCGCTGTGATCCCGGTCCGTTTTAAGGATTATGTAGTAAAGAAAAAGGGGGATGACACCGGTGTGAAAAGCAGCATGTTCAATGCCCGCAAACAGCTGATCGATTACCTCAGCGATTGTGCGCCGCTTACAGAAAAACTGAAAAGCGGTGCCGTTGACCGCAATGAAAAAGTGGAAAAAATTGCTGAAATGTATGCCACCTGTGGAGCAGGTGGTCAATAACCGGGTTTCAATTTTAAGATAAAAAAGGCAGCTGAAAGCTGCCTTTTTTATTTATCATTTAAGATTATTCAACGGGGTTTTTCCATCAGTTTCTCTTTCATTCGCTTAAGGAATAATTCACGGTATGAAGCACCAATAAGAGCCGGTATGGTAATCTGCTGCAGGTTGATTTCATCTGAATTGATGCTGTTTATCTTCTGTAGGTTTACTATATAGGATTTATGGCTACGGATAAAGTATTTTCCAGGTAATCTGTCTTCCATGTCTTTCATATTCAGCAAGGCAAGGGTCTTATTCCCGTTATGATGGATACAGATATAGTTTTTCATTCCTTCTACCATGATGATATCCCGGATATTGATCTTTAACATCCGGTTTTTAGAGTCGGTTTTTACAAAAAAATAGTCAGTTTCATAATCGTCTGATTCAGGGACTGTCAATTTCACTGCTGTCAGTTTTCCGATGGCCCGCAGGAATCGTTCCAATCGCACCGGTTTGAGCAGATAGTCCACTGCATCACGGTCGTAAGCTTCATTGGCAAATTCCGAATAGGCTGTACAGAAAATGACTTTCTGATGACCGGGCAGTGCATCCATTACATTCATGCCAGATAACCGTGGCATATGTATATCAAGGAATACCACATCCGGTCGCAATTGCAGGACCAATTCCAGTCCTTTGGCCGGATCGGTACTTGTGGCCAGTACATTCATACGGTTGGATTCCCGGGCATAATCTTCCAATAGGCTCACCGCATGCTGTTCGTCATCAATTATAACACATGTAATCATTTTGGATATTGTATGGTAAGGTTAACAAAATAGGAGCCGGTTTCTTCCCTGACCTGTAAGTTGAAGGCCGATTTGTATACTTCTTTCAGGCGTAGCCGGATATTGGCAAGTCCAACACCAAAGGAATGTTCCACTGGGCCATGGCGTTTACTGTTTGATACGGTAAATCCGAGTAGCCTCCCTTCATTTGTTTCAATGATCGTCAATTCTAAGGTCACTGGATTTATCGGATCATAAAGTTCACCATATTTGAAGGCATTTTCCGCAATTGTCACCAAGGTCAGAGGGGGGATCTGTATTCCTTCATGATTCCCGTTGGTGGTACACTGGATATTGAGTTTTTCATCAAAACGGAGTTGTTGCAGGCTGATGAGGTTGCGCAGGTGTTTAATTTCATCTTGCAAAGGAACGAGATCAACCTGTTGCTTTGTGGCATCCATGCTATATCGCATACTGTCGCTTAGCAGTAATATTCCATCAGCCAGTTTCCTGTCGTATTGCCTGGTACGTGTATATATGAGATTAAGGGTGTTGTGCAGGAAATGCGGGTTGATCTGGGCGCGTAGCAGGTCGTGCTTTGTCTGTAATTGTTCCAACTCCAGTTTCCGGTTAACTTCAATAAGTATCCGGTTCCGCTCTCTTTCGTCCCGCTGGAGTACAAAAAATACGACCAATACGGCAGGTATCGTATAAAGTACTAAACTTATGAGCCGGTCACTCACATTTTCTGCCATGCTGCCGCCAAAATATACAGAGGCCCGGAAATCACGGAACAGGAGGGCATCTGACAGCTTGAATACCTCAAGCTGTATCAATACCAGCAATGCTGCTATCAGGAAGAATAAGGGCCCTGGGCGGTCTTTCAGACCTGTGTATACCAGATTCAGCAATAAATAATATACGATTGAAAGAAAGGCCAGCGCAGTAGCATGTACAGGTAGGGAATGCAGCGAAAACTGTTGATCCAGGAAACTTGCGCTATTGCTGCCCCTGCTATTAACCGAATAAAAGACAAGGAAAAGGACCAGCAATAGCAATAAATAGGCAACTCCTGTGCCCAGAAATACCCATTTCAGGAGGAAGCGGGGTTTTCTGAATATCGTCTGCAGGTATATTGCCATTCGGAACAGATTTAGTTGCTTGCTAGAGGTTAAGTTACAGTATTTATTCGGATAGCCAGTGGCGTGCTGCTTCCAGGATTCTTTCTTCAGGGACAAGTACTTCAGGCTGCAAACGGCCCTTATAGATTTTTTTATTCCTGTCTGCTGAAAAAGAAGTAGCCAGATAGAGAAACCCGCCATTGGAAAGCGGAATTGTCTGATTGGCAGTTGTGAATCCGGCACTAGGTGTGCCAAAGGTTTTGACATTGGGTAATCCCAGGAATGATATTATGGTCATTTCACCGCTGCTGGCCGTCCGTTCATTGAATAAAACAGCGATTTTACTATTCGGGTTACGGCATTTATAGATGGTTTTTACATTGCCGACATTTTCAGGGTTTCGGCTCATTGATTTCCATATCGAACTGCGGCTTCTGTCGTCTATAAAATAACCAGCTATTCCATCAGGGATAAGTGGATTCAGCCCTGCAATCATCGGCCACATCGTGCCGCCGCCATTGTTCCGAAGATCCACTACCCATGCCCTGATTTCCGTTTTGTTGTCGAGATGTTGTATCTGAGACCTCAGGCTATCGGTATACTTCACAATCAGCCCGGGATTGGAAGTCATCAATTGTGGTACCTTGATATACCCTGTATGATCATCCAGCAGGCTTACTTCAGGCAGGGGTACGGAATCCTGGACCTGTTTCATTTTTGTACTGGCTATTGGTCCCATATAAAACGAGTGCATGTCCCCGGCTTCCCGAAGAAATTTATAGAAAGTAAGGATATAGGGTACCATCAGGGAATCAGGAGAATAGTTTGCCGGATTGATATTGGCTAATTCAGCTTCGTAGGCTTCCCATCGTATCGAATCCCTGTAGAGTGAACGGTTCCTGAGTTTGGTATTGATCTCTTTCATGACCTGCAGGGCTTTTTCCTGTACTCTGCTTTCCTGGGCCTGGGTGGTGCCTGCAATGAAAAGCAGGAGGATGAAGATTTTTTTCATGGTGGTTGCATTTATCAGGCTAAATAAGCCCAATAAATGTCAAAAACTGAAATTGTTGTACCAACAGGTAGATTAGCTTGACCAAATGACGGAATTCCAGTCATCCTGCTACAGTATTCAATAGCAGCTTTATTGATTCACGGTTTCCCTAAGGGATTTAACAAGCATTGCTACGATCAGCAGTATCCCCGTCAAAGCAAAACTAACAGCACCATACTGCAAGTGCAGGTAATAATGGGGCAGGAAGACGGCAGTGATCCGAAGTATAAGGGCGAGTCCCAATACCGGATAAGCAATTCTGATATAGGGGGAATCCTGTTCGGCATCAATACCCACCTGTTCATGGGAAAGCGTAACCCGGGTAATGACCATCAGGGTCATCGACAGGAAGCCTGCGATGAACATGAAATGATACAGGTGTGTGAGCAGGGAAGGAAAGAAGGGAAAAAGGAGGTGTCCCGCCAAAATAATGGTCATGGCGATCTGTGCATAACGGGTAGTGATTCCCTGCCGTTTGGGCTTTTCCAGCAGCGACCAGCCTTCATACCCGATAAACAGCATTACGAAAGCCCTTAGCCATAAGCCCGTTCCTGTAAAGCCAAAGCTTTCCACAATAAAACTCAATAACAGGAGTAAGGCCGCTGTATACCAGGTGTGGGCCGATTCATGCTGCCGGGCATTCAAAATGGATTTGGCTCCGGGCCGGAATGCCGGTGGACTGCTCTGGGTGATCATCGGAAAGAAGCGGACGCCTATGCCGCTTAGCAGGATCCAGAACTGGGCCTCATAATAGAGCCGGTTCGCCAGGGTTACCCATTCCGGTTGCGGTGGGGGTAGAAAGGTAAACACCAGTTGCAGGATACTGCCGGCGCTGCCTGCAGCAAGGCCGGTGAGTATAAAAGGGGGCCAATGCTGGTTTTTGGTTACGGAACGGCGCCAGCGGCTAAAGAAGAAAAGAGTCAGCTGTAGTTGTATTGCAGTTTTACATAATTCAAAAGCCAGTTCGAGCCGGAACAGAAAGCACAGGATCAGCAGGAAGAAGGACAGCAGCATCAGCAGCAGTTCAGTAACTCCTGCCTTTTTGCAACCCAGAAAACGGGGAGCTGCCGTGAAAAGGAACCCAGTTGAAGCAGGTAACAGAAACAGCGTTAACATGAGTTCCTTATGCCAGAACAGGGTTTCACTGGAATATGAAAAATAGAGCGGGAGCAGTCCGCTTAAGAGACCCGCCAGACTGAACGGAAAAAAAAGACGGTAAGGATGGTCACTATTCGAATGAAGCAGGTTGCGGATGTTCATAACTAAATTGGAGAAAGGATTCAGTGCTATGGCCTTTTTTCAAACACAAAATTAACCGGCTTGTATTCAAAGCGTTGTGATTGAAATCATAACAATACAGGAGCCAGGTATTGATATCGCTGAATTTTCATATATTTAGTTTAGCGCAATTCGCCGCATACCTTTCCCCATGGCCCAGAACAAGACCACCGAAAACGAGAATAGTGTTTCCGCTTTTATTGCAGGCATAAAGGCCGAGACGAAGCGGAACGATTGTTCCGAACTGGTCCGCTTGCTCAAAAAGCACATCAGGAAAGAGCCCAAAATGTGGGGCCCCTCTATAATAGGTTTCGGCAGCCATCATTATGTATACGAAAGCGGCAGGGAAGGGGATAGTCCCGATTTCGGGTTCTCGCCCCGGGCATCCAGCATTGCCCTCTATCTGTCCACCGGACTGGCCGACCGGGAAGCGCTGTTGAAAAAGTTGGGTAAATACAAGGGTGAAACAGGCTGTATACATATTAAAACCCTGAGTGATATTGATCAAACGATCCTCCTGAAGCTTGTTGACAATCATATTAAACATATGAAGTCGCTCTATCCGGACAAATAGGCAGACCTGACGCTGTGCTTTTGAGCTCATCCCTTCCGATGGAACCTTTTCTGGTTTTTCAATTGTTATTCTGGTCAACAGAAGCCAGAAGGCATTGAATTTTCGGTATTTTCAATAAACCGATGTGAAGGCTGTTTTATTTAACTACTCAAAATTATCAGGTTATGGACAGAAAAGATTTTCTCAAGGCCGGTGCATTGACCAGCCTTGCTGCTGTAAGCGGTTCCGGAAATGCATTTGCCCATAACCTGACGCAGAATTCCATAGACAGACTGGTGGACGAAGACGGCAATTTTGCACAACAGCCACTTCCCTACAGCGAAAGTTTCCTCGAGCCTTATATGGACAGTGAGACCGTACATCTTCATTATACCTTTCATCATGGCGGAGCTACAAAAGCGGCCAATACGGACCTGAAAAAGATCCGGGAAGCCATGGATGCCGGAAACCTGGAGACTGTGGATTACTGGACAAAAAAACTTACCTACCACCTCTCTTCCCATATTCTGCATTCCGTGTTCTGGACCAACCTGACCAATAAGACTACCGAACCCGGAGGGGATCTGCTGAAGCGGATGGAAAAAGATTTCGGAAGTTTTGAGAAACTGAAGGGCTATCTGGCTCAGACAGCGAAGAATGTGGATGGAAATGGATGGGGCATACTCGGCTATCAGCCGTATACCGATAAACTGACGGTGCTCCAGTGTGAAAATCATGAGAAACTGACGCAATGGGGGGTGATCCCTTTACTGGTCATCGATGTATGGGAGCATTCCTATTACCTGAAGTATAAAAACAAGCGCGCTGATTTTGTCGATGCGCTGTTCAAAATTATTAATTGGGATAATGCAGCCCAACGGCTGAATGATGCCGTTAAATTGGTGTAATGAAAGGATGGATTTTTCTGCTGCTGTTGCTAAACAGTACGTTGTATGCTCAAATCAGGATTACAGGTGAATTGAAAGACCGCGCCGGTAAGCCTGTTGCCTTTGCGAATCTGGTACTGGGCAAGGAAGGTGATTCCCTGAAAGTGATAAAGGGCTCTACCAGCGACAGTTCTGGCTTGTTTGAATTAACGGTCGGCACCAGTGGCCGCTACTGGATCCGCATCCACGCAATCGGGTATCAGCTCCTGCAGGTACCGCTGACTCTTGAAGCCGGTCGTGATCATTACATTACCAATCAGGTCCTGGAATATGAGTCCAAAACCCTGCAGGCCGTAACCGTTTCAGCAACCAAAAGCCTGGTCCGAAAGACAGCAAACGGATTTATTGTAAATGCCGATGCCACACTTTCCCAGCAGGGCGGTACAGCTGTTGACCTGCTCCGGAACACACCCACTGTTTTTGTGGATGGGGAGGGGGCCATCAGCCTTCGCGGAAGAGCACCGCTCATACTCATTAATGGACGCAACTCGCGGTTCGATAATCTTGCTGCCTTGCCCGCCAACAGTATCGAACGGATTGAAGTCATTACCAGTCCGGGTGCTTCCTATGACGCGGAAGCAGAAAACGGAATAATAAATATCATCCTGAAAAAAGGAAAAACAGATGGACTGAATGGTGCTTTTTCCATTGCCAATGGCTGGGGCGCCAGTTGGCGCCTGAATAATTCAGCCTTACTGAATTTCAAGAAGAAGCAGTGGAACCTGGGAATTGGCTATGATAACCGTTTAGCGAAACGAACCAGAAAAGCAGAAGCAGAACGGGTCAACTATTCCTTGCCCGATCAGTATCTGATCACGCAGAACCGTAACGATAACCGGAATGAAGGTGTACATAATTTCAGGGCTTCACTGGATTATTCCGGCAATACTTACACGCTGGGGGCAGAATTCCTTGGCAGCCTCGAAAACGAAACCAATCTGGAAACCCTCTTCAGTGACATCAAAAATAAGAGCCAGGTCTTTCAGTCGGGCAATAGCCGTTTTTCCGATGAACGCAGAAAGGGCCGGAATGGGGAACTGGCACTGAAGGCTGAGCGAAAACTCCGGCATCCCGGTGAGCAGCTCTCCCTGAATTTCAGCACTTCCTTTGGAAAAAGTACCGAACAGACCGGAATTACCACACAGGCCTATGCTGCTGATAACAGTCCATCCGGTACGCCTTTTTTACAACAGACCCGTTTTACGGACAACAATACGATCAATAGTTTCCGGCTGGATTACACCCGGAAACTGGCCAAAGGGGAATTCGGAGCCGGGTATAAGGGCCTGCAGCGGAACTTCCGGAACAGTTTTGTCCAGGAAGATGAAGTGAATGCAGTGTATGTACCCATACCCGGGCGCACCGGAACACTCGATTTCCGGGAATGGGTTCATGCCCTTTATGCGCAGTATAAGCAAAAGATTAACCCGAAATGGGAGTATGAACTGGGAGTCCGTGCAGAACAGACTTCCAACAGCGGGTCACTGAAAACCTTGGCTGCACCATTCAGTAACGAATACGGCAATCTGTTCCAGACCCTGAACATCGGCTTTGCCCTTTCCGAAAAGGGAAGCGTCCGGTTTACCTATGGGAAGCGGATCAACCGGCCTTCCCTGGGACAATTAAACCCGTTTACTGATATCACCGATTCGCTGACCCAGCGTAGTGGCAATCCGGGGTTGAAGCCCGAGATCAGCCATGTTACCGATCTGGGCTATACCCGCAGTTTTACAAAGGGAAACCTGCTGACAAAACTGTATTACCGCTACAGCCGGAACAGTATCCTGCCTTATACGGTATTACGTCCGGATGGCGTACTGTTCACCAAACCCCTGAATGCAGGAACCACCCAGACCCTGGGATGGGAAACCGTGCTTTCCCTGGAACCAGCCCGGTTCTGGAAAACCAACTGGAGTTTTTCCGTATTCCGGCAGGAGATCAATGCCGGTAATATCCAGTCGGGCACCGGTAATACACTGGTGAGCTGGAATACGAAATGGATCAATGATATCCTGTTTTCCAGCCGTACCAAATGCCAGTTGATCGGTGTCTATAATGCCCCGACTGCTACGATACAGGGACAGCGGATTGCGGTATACAATGTTGATTTTGCTTTTCAGCAAAAGATCGGAAAAGAGCGTTCCCGCCTGGGACTGATCATTACGGATATCTTCAATACCCAGCAGAACGGGTTCAAATGGAATACTCCCGATTTCAGGTTTACCCGGACCTTCAAAGTGGATTCCCGGGCGGTGTTGCTGACCTTTGCGTATACCTTTGGTACAACATTTAAGGAGAAGCTGATGGAAAACATTTTCACTAATGATTGATACGGTGCGTGAAATCCATAAACTATTCCAGGGTCAGGTCCAGCAACTCTTCCTGAAACGCTTTGAACACTTCTTTCAACCCGCTGTCTGCATCCGTGCCGTAGTTGATAAAAAACACATGCGTCACTTTTTTATTCGGGAAATAGAAGAGATTGGCGGTATAGCCGAGATCCCTTCCTGAATGGCCATAGCCGGCATTGATGCCCCTGCTGATGAATTTTTTCATGATGCCATAGCCGTATTCATTCGGGTCATCGGGTTTACCATAGGTCTCCATGATGGCCAGTGATTTTGGCTGCAGCAGGTTTTTGCGGACCAGTAAGCGGTCAATAAATGTATAAAGGTCAAAGATGTTGGAATAGATCCCGCCATAGCCGTTTCCTGCCCCCGTCACCAGATTGGATACATTTACTATTGTGCCATTATTATAGAGGTCATAATAGCCCTGTGCCGTATTCGGAGGCAATACATCATGCGGCTGGTAGTAGGTATCCTGTAGCCCCAGTGGTGTAAGGATCCGTTCGTGTAGCAGTTGGGCGTGGCTTCTTCCCGTAGCGGCTTCTATGATCATGGCCACCAGCACCGTATTGGTATTGGAATAGATGGCCGTATCGGAAGGCGCAAACAGGGCCGGTTTATCATATATGAATTCCAGCAGTTCTTCCGGCGACCAGCGTTTGTTCGGGTTATTCAGTACGGCAAGGTAAAATTTGCTTTCCTCGATCAGGTCGGGTATGCCCGTTTCATGCTTCATGCACTGACCCAATGTTACGAGATTCCCATTGGGTAATTTGTTGGTGATCCTCGCCGGTAACCATTTGGAGATGGGCTGGTGCAGGGCATTGTAGCCTATCCCGGTATTTACAGAATCTTCCATGAGCCGGAATACCAAAGTGCCTATGAGGAGTTTGGTAATACTGGCGGCTTTTGAGACCTGTCCGGCACGGAACGGAATATCCCGGACAATATCTGCCTTTCCCGTAGCACCCACCCAGGTACCTGCCGGAGTATTCACCAGTAAAGAAATGCCGGGCAGCCCTTTCTGGCGGTATTTTTCCAGCAGGGAAGTCAGTGCGCCGTTGAGGGGATGCTGGCTGCTGCTGTCGCTCCAGGGAATGGAAGCAGACTGATCGGCTGTTGGACCGATCTGCGCTTTGCGGCAGGCTACTGAATAAACGATGACCAGGCAGCAGATGATGAAGTTGTATGCGTGTTTCATGATCATTTTTTTGAAGTGTTCTTCAGGGGAAGTGAGGCGCCTATTTCAACCTGATTATAAGGCAGTACCGGTACATACGACTTTACAAAGGGAGTCTGTACCCGCACCTGATAGTGGATAAACGCGGTCAGGGGATTATCCTTTACGGGAATAGTATAACCCGCTCCCAGTGTAAACGCCACCATGGCCTGAGGCCTGCCGATGCCCTTGGCATTCCGGTACTCCCCGTTCTCATTTTTGAGCACTTCCACAGCGGGTATGGAATGGAAATAACCAGCTCCTATTGCTGCAGAAGCCCGGAAAGCTTTCCCTGCTTTGTAGCGGTATCCATAATCCACATACAGCGGTATCCCATGTTGAACAAAGCGGTGGTAAAAATAACCCACATGGACTCCCCGGAACCAGTCGTGCTTTTTCTTCTTGGATAGCGTCTGGTTCCAGCCCAGTTCAATCCCCGGATGGACAGGAGCTGTAAAATAACCTTTCAGTATTCCATAAGGAAATGCCGTGGCATTATTGGTGACGCTGATACTATACACCTGGCTCTTTTGGGCAGTTGCCGTCAGGCTGCAGATCATCATCAGGTAAAATATGCGCTTCATGTAAATTGGTTTAACCGTTTTCCGGGTTTCTTAATATACTTTCCTTAGAATGCCCATTTAAAGATTGGGAGTCATTGTAAAAACTGATAGCTGTCAGCCACCCGTTCCTGCTGCGTTGACTGAAGCAAAAATGGTTGGAACCGGAAGGAAACAGAAACGGGAAACTGCTCCTGTTCAGGTTGGCGTAGGGGATTTCCGTAAAGGTTGTAAATGGCAGTAAATCAAATGCTTCAGTCCTGAAAGTTAAGGGCCGGCCTGACCTGAATTTGCGATTTTTGCGGAAAGCGGGAATGGATTTTACGGGACTTTGCTGAAACTGGTCTATCGCAGGCGTTACACAAATTGATACTTATCCTATTGAATGGCTTTTATAATTGAAGCTGCAATGGCCTGGTGCGCCTGAAGGGAGGGGTGCCGGTCAATTACAACAGAATCATTTCCCTGCCTGCCCCAGAAATAGTAGTACTGTGCGTAGGCTGCTGAGTCGTAATGGGCTTTTTCCCAAAGCAATGAATCCGCTTCTGCAAAGCGGACAGCTGTTGGCAGCAACTGGTGCGAACGCTGCGTGTATTTGATGTCGCCGAGATTAAGGACTACAAGCCTGGAGTGGGCATCCGCAGCGAGTTTTGTCACTTCAGCAAAAAAGGATCTTTCCAGCAAGTCGTGATCCTCAACAGGGGCAGGAGTTGTAAATAACGCTTTTACATAATGCCATTCATCGTAAGCATATGCAGAAAATCCTTCATGGAAAAGGAAGGAGATAAAATTACGCAACTTGCCTTGCTGAGGGTTGTATTTCCAGTTCATGGTAAACAGCCGGGTAGGATAAGCCGGAGCAATCAGCCGTACCGATTCTTTATTTCCGGAAAAATAAGGGGAAGGAATATGCAAGCCATAAGAGGGTACATAACGGGCTGCTGCCCGGTCGCTCAGCCAGGGTGAAAATTGTACCACTACATAATCCGGATGGTACCGGGGGATCAGGTTTCTGGCCGAAACCAGCATCTGCCCATATCCATAACTGCTTACACCTGCATTCAGCGCTGTGGCTCCCAGATCGTGCGCCGATAATGCCGCAAATGTTTCTTCTTCCCTGCAGTCTGCTCCTTCGGTAAAAGAGCAACCCAGGTAAAGTATAGTTGGTCTTGTTAAGTCTGTGTTACAGCTGTTGGACTCGGGTATACGGAATCCGCCAGCATCATGTACAATCGGAATTTCATGCACTACCTGTCCTGCGTAATTCAGGGTCAATTTACCTCTGGAACAGGGGATTGGCCGGTGCCCAAAACTGCTGTCGGCTACAAATACGGTTCCCGTCCAGTGCTTGCCATCCGATTCACTGAGGTGGTTGAAATACTGCCAGCTCAGCAGGATGAGATGGTGATTCACCGCAAATACAATCAGGAAAACCAGCAAAATCAGGCTGCGGGAAATCCTGCGTTGCTGGAATCCCGGGAAGGTCCACATTTTTTTATATGTGAGTCCCAGCAGCCAGAACAGCACGATCAGGCCGGTATAAAAACTGTACACCCAGCTTTCTTTAAAGAAGTAGCGGGTAACCAGTTTCGCACCGAGGAAACCAATCAGTGCCATGAATCCTGTAAAAAGGATCCCTTCTGCGATTTTTTTCATGACGGCATCTTTTCAGATTGTTCATGAGGTTCCGGAGCAGCAGGTTTTTCAGGTGGATGTAGAGGAATGGAACTGCGTTTTGATGTAAGCCTGGCAAAATCCTGATTCAGGGAAAGCTCTTTTTGATCAGAATAAAGTGTAAATAAACGGAGCCAGCGCACTGCCACCGCCAAATACGATTAATAAGCCAAGTATCAGCAGGATAACAATGACCGGAGCCAGCCAGAATTTTTTACGCGCCCGCATGAATTTCCACAGATCTTTCAGAAAGTCCATTTGTATGATTTTGATTGGTAGTTGTAAATTAAATTAATTGGTTGCCGTACCTGCCTGAAATAAGCAGGGACTAAACAAAAATGCAGGATTTTCAGTATAGTTTTTCGAAAAACGGATGCCTTACGATAAGGATGGCGCTATAAGATATTAGTGGTTCCTCAATCCGGTGAGCCTTGCCGGAATTTACAGATCGGAAACAGAAAGGTACTGTTTTTTACCCGTTTTTTGAAAAGGAATCTTGATTTTTCATTTGTTAATCGAGGCCCGGATAGGCCAGGAAGGCTTAAAATGACCTGTAAAGCAATTGGTTATATTCCCCCGGCTTGGACACTCATACGGCAGGGAGCCCTGCAGGCGATGCTTGAAGCCCCTTGCTCAATCCCTCTCCATTACCATTACACGATTTCCTGCCCGGATCTCTTGTTTCAGGAGCTCCCGGCTTTTTTTTGTGAAATAGTAGGTGCTTTCGCCGTTTTCGCCATTACCGATCTCATCGGAAACTGTCACGGCCCAGACTTCCGTATTGCCATGATTGGCGCTTTCCAGGGTGGTGGATTTCACCCCTTTGACAAATGCTTTTAATACCCCTGATCGTGCGTCCGGATTGAAATCATAGATGTTAAGTGTAGCGGTATAACCTTCATTCAAGGGCAGCCAGCCGATCAACTGCGGATAGAGGTTGCTGTCAAAATAATTCCGTTCCAGCGTGTCCAGCCGCTCAGTGGTTTTTTTCTTCATTTTATCATAATGCCAGCCCTGCACCACTTTCCCAAACCGGATGGTCATGTCGCGCTGCATATTTGTTGATGAATGATAAACAGGGGCAAGGGTCCGCAGGTCCGCTATCGTACTGTCCACCCATTTGCCGTTCATACCTTTCAACTTTACGGAGGTTTCCACGATCAGTTGATGGTCCTTTATAGACAGGGTCGTGGTGACTTTACCCATTTCCATCTTGGTACTGCCGCGAAGGGCATACCAGGTCATTGTTGAAGTGCCGGGCTGGATCCAGTTACGGTCAATCAGTTTTTTACCCGGGCGAAGCACTTTTTGGGAGATAGCAACTTCGGAAGTAAGAAGTAATAGAAACACAATTATATTTTTCATATTCTATTTTTTAACAGGGCTCTCGGTTTTGATTCCGGATTCAGCTAAAATAGTATTTAGCGGATTTCCCCCGCGAAATCTTGTATGAACGTTCAAAATCGAGTATAGATACTTCAGATTCCACATTTGCCGGAGGTGGTAGACAGTACCCATCTCCGTTTGATTTTAAGATTCCTTTATCGTTTTACGGGTCGGCCATAAGCTGCCTGCTTGCTACATTTGATCACTAAACACATCATATGAAACAACTGTACAAATCTGTTCTTTCCTTTTTCTTTTTGACCCTGTCACTTGGCGTTTACACGAAAGCGTTTTGCCAGTTAGGGAAGGGAGATTTTCTGGCAGGTGGAAATATGGCCATTTCCAGTAGCCGCAATTATTTTGAAGGTCAGCTTTATGGTTCAGGTGCACAATTCCGGGTAAGCCCGGTTTTTGGATATTTTATCATCGACAGGCTGGCTGCGGGCGCCCGTCTCAATTATACATACGAGAACTCGAAAAGCCATGGAAACAATTTCGCCAATTTAAGATGGCATACCCGGCAACTGGGTGTCGGGCCTTTTCTACGGTATTATTTTTTGCCTGCAACCCGGAAAGTCAATCTGCTTGCGGAAGCTTCCTATCTGTTTTCTGCTTCTAAAACAGTGCAGAACTCCCAGGTGTATAAAACGGATCTGCAAACACTGGGCATTTCTGCCGGACCGGCTTTTTTCCTGAATTCCCATCTCGCCCTCGAAGTGCTGGCAGGTTATCTCAGGCAACGGGTACCAGCGAATAAATCAACCAGTACAGTGTTTCAAGTTCAGGCAGGACTCCAGTTTTATCCGGGATCCCTCAAAAGGAAGAAATAGGTGTGCTGCTGGCTGGCGCCTTGAAATGAATTATCTTCAACCAAAGTAACTGTCATGCTAAAATCGATCCACGGCTGCCTGACTGGCCTGGCAACCCTGCTACTGGCAACGCTGTTTTCCTGCAGTACTCCGGAAACTGTACCAGACCGTTCTGCTGCTCTTGATACTTATCTCCGGGCACAGGATAGTCTCTACCGCTTTAATGGTAATGTGCTGGTGGCAGAAAATGGAAAGATCATATTTCAGAAATCTTATGGGGTTGCAGATTTTAATACCAACAGGCCTCTGAATGATACTACTGTTTTTGAACTGGCCTCCGTCAGTAAACAATTTACCGCTACCGCCATCCTTCAGTTGGCCGACCAAGGCAAACTCAAACTGACCGATACTCTCCGGCAGTATTTTCCGGAATTGCCTTATTATGGAGTAACCCTGCATCACTTGCTCGTCCACACCTCCGGACTGCCCGATTATGAATCCGCCATGTCGGAGAAATGGGATCACCGTAAAATAGCATTTAATGCAGATATGATCGCCTTTCTGGCAAAAGGCAAAATACCACCTGATTTTGCGCCGGGTACCCGTTGGGAATACAGCAATACCGGTTATGCTGTGCTCGCCAACATAGTGGAAAAAGTATCCGGGCAACCTTTTCCGGCTTATCTCAAAGAGCACATTTTTCAACCCCTGGGAATGACCCGTACAAGAATCTATAATACCCGCAGATCACTAAAAGATTCCATACCGGATTATGCCTATGGATTCATGTATAATGACAGTACCGGGAAATACCAAATGCCCGACAGTATTCCGGGGATGGATTTTGTGTACTATCTGGACGGGATCTATGGCGATGGTACCGTGAACTCCACTACCGGCGACCTGTTGAAATGGGACAGGGCCATTAAAAATCATGTACTCCTGAAAGAGACTACCTTGAAGGAAATGCTCAAAGAGCAGGCGATCGTGGACACACCCCGAAAGGCCTATTATGGGTATGGACTATTTATGGAAAATACCGATCTCGGCTACAATATTGCCCATTCCGGAGGCTGGCCGGGTTATATCACCTACCTGAGCCGAAACCTGGATAAAGATCAGACCTTTATCGTTCTTTCCAATAACAGTTCTCCATCTCCGGCCATTGCCACTGCGCTGCAGTATATACTCAATGGAAAAGAGATCAGTCTCCCGGTTGCGCATAAAGCGATAACAGCCGATACGGGGTCCCTCAAACAGTTCGTGGGTACATACAAAGAAAAAAAGGGCAGTTTCAGGATTGAATTCAAGGATGGTAAACTGTACCGGGTTACAGCAACAGGACAACGGGCGGCACTTAGGCCGGAATCTGCAACGGCATTCTTTTTTGAAGATGGCAGTGACAGGCAGATTCAGTTTGTACTGGATGAGAAGAAGGCTGTTGTGCAAGCGCAGGTGACTTTATATGGTGTGCGGACCACTTTTGAGCGGTTAAACTAATCCTTTTACGTTTCTTGTAATCAGAGTGATTTAGCGCTTAATGGTTTCGCCTCCCTGCCTTGTCAGGCAGAGGCTTTTCTTATGCTATTCACAACACATTTAGATTCAGGCGTATATTATTATTTTCTGTATTCATTTTTCTGCCTAACTTTTCGCTACATGCTACAGAAGCAACAACCATTAGCCTTATAGCCTGTAATCATCCGTGCCGGTAATTTTCTTAACTCAAAACCAACTGTTATGAATTCCGCAGCACGCTCTGTTTGTTATTTTGGTTATTATCTCTATCTGGTCGGCTTCTGCCTGCTCGTGATCCCGAACCAGTTCCTGAAACTGAACCAGATGCCCGAAACCCAGGAAGTCTGGATCCGTGTGGTAGGCACACTTGTACTCGCCATCGCGTATTATTACCACCGTACAGGTGCAGCCGGTTACCGGCCATTTCTGTTTCTGACAGTCCATGCCCGGGTATTTGTCTTTCTGGCTTTTGTTGCATTTGTGGTCCTGAAGTTTGCTCCACCGATGCTGATCGTATTCGGTGTAATTGATTTGTTGGGTGCCACCTGGACCTGGCTCAGCTTACGTAAAGAAGCCTGAAGACATTCTCCTGATTTCTTTAAATTTATAAGGCCTGCCGGAACAGGCCCACTGACTGCTTATGCGTATTAATTCCAGTAAACATGTTTTTTTGCTGCTGGCTGTTTTGGCAAACAGTCTGCAATTATTGGCACAACCGGATCCTTCCACTAGATTATGGTATACCCATCCAGCGGAGAAATGGGAAGATGCCCTGCCCATAGGTAACGGCAGGCTGGGAGGGATGTATTTTGGCAACGTGGCCGAAGACCGGTTGCAGATCAATGAAGATACCTATTGGACCGGCGGGCCCTATTCCACCGTAAAAAAAGGGGGATACCAGCATCTTCCGGAAATTCAACGCTTGCTCTTCGAAGGAAAACCTGTAGAAGCACACCGCCTCTTTGGCCGCTACCTGCTGGGTAATCCGGTGGAACAGCAGAAATACCAGAGCCTCGGTAACCTGATCCTGGATTTTGGAAAGGGAACAACGGTAACAGAGTATTACCGGGAACTGGATTTGTACAATGCGGTCACTAAGATCCGGTATAAGCAGGACGGGGTAACCTATACCCGCGAAATATTTGCTTCCTGGCCGGCCCAGGCCATTGTCATGCGCATCAGCGCCGATCAGCCCGGTAAGATCAGTTTCAATGCGCAGTTGCAGGGTGTCCGCAACCAGACCCACTCCAATTATGCCACCGATTATTTTGCCATGGATGTGCTGGGGTCGGATGGATTGCAGCTGACCGGTAAAAGTGCCGATTACCTGGGAGTGCCGGGCAAATTACACTATACAGCCCGGCTTAAGTCGAGAAACAAAGGCGGGCGCGTGTATACGAAAGTCAATACACTGTATGTGGAGCAGGCCGATGAGGTGGTGCTCGTCCTGGCGGCTGCAACGAATTTTATCAACTACCGGGATATCAGTGGAAATGCTTCAGCAAAAGTGGACGCCGCGATGCAGTATTGTTCATCTCGCAGCTATACGCAATTGCAAGGTGAACACATCGATGATTTCCGGGCCCTTTTCGGCAGGGTACGTATCCAGTTGCCCAAAACCGCACAATCTGCTTTGCCCACTGATGAACGGATGGCAAAAGTAAAAGAGGGACCTGATCCGGCATTGGCGGCACTGGGCTACCAGTTCGGCCGTTATATCATGATCAGTTCCTCGAGACCAGGTACACAGGCCAGTAACCTGCAGGGGATATGGAACAATGACCAGAACCCCTGGTGGGATTCCAAGTATACCACCAATATCAATACGGAAATGAATTACTGGAATGTGGATGCCGGTAACCTCAGCGAATGTGCGGGCCCCTTATTCGACCTGATCCGGGAAGTATCCGATCAGGGGCGGCAGGTGGCCAAAGAACATTATGGCGTGGAACAGGGCTGGGTCTTTCACCAGAATACCGATATCTGGCGGGTGGCTGCACCGATGGATGGATCCAACTGGGGCGCTTTTACAACAGGAGGCGCCTGGCTCTGTACCCATATCTGGGAACATTTCCAGTATACCAGTGATACGGCTTTTCTCCGTAAGAATTACCCATTGATGAAAGGTGCCGCGCAGTTCTTCCTGAAATTCCTGGTGAAAGATCCCCATAAAGGCTGGCTGGTGACCAACCCCTCCACTTCACCCGAAAATGCGCCCGGCAGTCCGGGGAATGGCCGTTTTTTTGATGAGATGAATGGGGCTTATTACGAAGGTTCGCAATTGTGGATATACAGATCCTTTCCGACCTGTTCCGGTATACGGCAACAGCCAGCGAGCTCTTGCATACCGATCCGGAATTCCGCAAGCAGGTGTTGGATACCCGTTCCAGACTCGCTCCCATGCAGGTGGGTAAAGATGGCAGTTTGCAGGAATGGGTGGAAGACTGGCCGCAAACCGAAAAGAATCACCGGCATTTCTCTCACTTATATGGATTGTATCCCGGTCATGTGTTATCGCCAGTCAAAACACCGGAACTGGTGGAACCTATGAAGCAAGTACTGGAGCAACGCGGCGATGGTGCTGCGGGATGGTCACGGGTCTGGAAAATGTGTGCCTGGGCCAGGCTCCAGGATGGTAACCGTGCTAACCGGATTTTCAAAGGCTATATCCAGGACCAATGCACCAAATCCTTCTTTGGAAAGTGTTATGCAGCCATGCAGGTGGATGCGGCTTTCGGGCTTGAAGCGGCAGTGATGGAAATGCTGGTGCAATCACATGAGGGCTATATCGAATTATTACCCGCATTACCGGACGAATGGAAAGAATGGGGCAGTTTGCAAGGCGTTGTTGTAAGGGGAGGATTTGTACTGAACTTTGTATGGGCCAAAGGTAAGCTGACAGGAGCCAGGATCCTTTCAAAAGCCGGTGGGACTTGCCGCTTAAAAACTGCAGTACCAGTTCATGTGGCCCTTGACGGACAGCCAGTTACTGTAAAGGCAAACGGTAATGGATGCATTGAATGGGATACCCGGAAAGGGGGTACCTACAGCATCAGCTTTTAATAGAGCGAAGGCTTTTTTCCCCGACTGCAGAATTAATTTTGCAGTTATCCGGGATTCCCCCAATTTTATGTCCGGTAACTGCGTTTCAAGCAGTACTGTTTCCGCCTCATTTATTGTTTTTGCATCTGCCTCGCCGTTCATTGATTTTGTTAGTCGGGGGTTGATCCCTGTAAGTATTCAGTGCTTTTTTAATTAACGTATTAAAAACCGCATCATGAAACTATCAGAATTCATTGTATTACCGCAAGAGGAAAAACGCAGTGCTGTTTTACGCGAAGGTGTGCCTGTGGCACAGCGGGCACTCGAAAAACAAATGGTCTTCCTGTTCCAGCTCCCTGAATTTTTTGTGGAAACCTATTGCAGCAAGGAAAGCAAGCAGGTGGAAGAATACCGTACCTATTGCCAGCCCCGGCACCTGCAACCCTATCTGGAAAAGATCCTGTAACAAGGATTTACTTCTATGGGTGATCAGGTCATTCTTGAGTATGCTGCAGGAATTTGATATATTAACATAACTTATTCTTTGCTTCGTATAAGGCATTTCGTGTATTCGCGTTATTTATAATTGGTTTTCACTTTTTTATCTTTCCTTTTTTTGTATTATTTTTCTGCACTGAAACCAATTGCTTTCCCATGGATATCTTTTCCGGTAACCGCCGCCTCGAAGAATTTGTAATGTTCAGCCTGGATTGGGGACTTTTCCTCCGCCATAATGATGAAGCAGCACTGGCGCCCTATCTTTTTATGTGGGATGGTATCGAGATGCGGATCAATGTACTCATGACCGATGGAAATCCCCTCGAATATGCCTATGAGATCATCAAACAGGAAACCCGGCCCTTCCAGCAGTTTGTGGTGGGCATGGAAGGCTATCTGCGGGATGCACAGAACAACCGGGTGGATGCCGTGATCGTTCATGGATTTGATGTAGCGCAGGATAAAGGCGTGACTCTGGCCCAGGAATTCCTGCCTAAGGAGAAAGGCGGATTCCGCCGGATCGATAAGGTTACTTTTATGGGTAATCCTGATCTCCCTATTCCGAAGAACACCACAGTTCAGTCGGATTTTACGGTTCAGGAGCCCGGTTTTACGGCCATTAACCTGAATGTGGACAACCTGACTGTATACCGGGTGGTGATCTCGCACGATAACCCTTCTGTTATCACGGATACGTTCAAGCGCTTCCTCCGGTCTAAATTCGGCGGGCCGGATGCCAGCCAGCTCAGCGGGGAAATTAAAGTGGATATTACACCACAGGATCGCCTGAATACCGATATGCTGCAATTTCTGCTGAAAGAGCTGTTGCAGGAAGAACTGGGTTTCCCGGTTTACCAGAACTGGGCAGCAAACTCGGGCCGTAGCTTCCGGATTAGTGTACATTATAAGGATAAGGAACTATGTAATAGTACAACGATAACTCCTGTCCCTAAAGCTCCTGCAGCAACAGCTGCACCATCAGGGCCAAACCCCTATGCCATTTATTCCGAATCCGAACTGAAGCAGGAGTTTAACCGCATCATCCGGATACCCAATGCGGCAACCAATGAAGAGGCCCTGCTGGGCATGAGTAACCTCATCCGGGAATATGAATCCCGTGGACTACCGATGCCCAATGCCCGTCCGGCAGAAGAGAAATGGTACGACAAGATATGGCTGGTGGCCCTGCTTTGTTTCCTGTTTATACCCTTGGGACTAGTTGCCGTATGGAAAAACACGAAGATCCCCCAGTGGCTGAAAATTGTACTCACGATCGGCCTGGGTGGTTGGTTTTTGACCCGCTTTTATAAGGTGATCCGCATGTTTATGCAATAAAACTCATGCAACTTTCATGAAAAACTCATTTCAGATAGCATTAAACGTTCGATTACTCAAATAATTTTTCTTTTAGCACCTGAGCCCATTTCATATACCCTTTTTCCAGCAGATGTATGCCGTCGGATGAATACAGCTCCGGATCCAGGCTACCGTCGGGACGGATATAATACTTGTCCATGGGCAGGTAAAATACACCCGGCTGACAGATCAAACGGATCCGATCCTGGACAGCATTATAAAATAAGCGCCTGTCTTCCGTAGCAGTATTCCCGGCCGGCAAGGGGCCAATTAGTATGACTTTCGTCTTTGGTAAATGCTGTTGCAGCCATTGCAATATGGATCGTATGCCAGCGGCTGTTTCAGCTGCTGATTGATCCGGATAGTTATTAACCCCTATGGTCAATACCAGAAACCGGGGCGCCGCTTTTTTATACTGACCCTGTTGTAGCCGCCATAATACATGCTGGGTACGGTCGCCACTGATGCCGGCTGCAATCCAGCTGTATCCTGCAAATGCTGCGGTGAAAGCCTCAAGCCCAGGCTTGTAAGTAACATGCGGCCTGTTACCTGCAATACCTTGGGTAATGGAGTTGCCCAGAAAGATAATATCGGTTTTTTGGCGGGCTGCAAGCAGGGAATCAATATCCCTGTTTTGTTGCCACCAGTCTGTGCCTGCCGTCCAACCGGCAGCCGGCCGGTATTCGTTACCGGGAGCCGGTAAAGTGGCAAAATTGATTTTTCTGCCTGTAGCCCTTAAAATGAAATCTACAATAGGACTGGGATCGGCCAGACTATGCGGATGATGACCGATACCCGGTTTGTGGATCACTGTAATATTTCCTCCACTGGCTTTTATCAGGGCTTCAAAGGGCCCGGTATTCTCATCCACAGGTACTACTTCATCGGCATCACCCACCACATGCAGCATGGGGAAACCAAGACGGGCAATGTCGACAGCACGGTCCAAAGGACTACCCCTGAAGTTCAGCGCTGAAGCTTCTGTTAGTTGATAATCTTTCAGGAATAGATCCCAGTCTGTTTTGCTGCCGGGCCCTTTCCCTTTGCCACCGGGCCAGCTTATGAGGTCGAGTACCGGAGCATCAGCATACACCGCTGCAACCTTATCCGGATTAGCGAGCGCCCAATTGTAAATATATACACCGCCACGGCTCATGCCTTCCAGTACGGCTTTGGGGCCTAATCCTCCTTTACGGAGTAAATTGTAAAATGCATTCCAGTGCGCAATGGCTTTAGGGTTTCCGAACAGTTCTGCCACATCACAATACACTACATGAAATCCCCTTTCCAGCAAGGCAATATCCGTTTGGGGTTCATGTCCCCAGAAACGGGCCCGCCAGATCCAGGGTGCCCCGGGTGCGATACGTTTGGGGAATACCACTTTGCAATCCCGGTTCCGGAAACGGAATTCAACTATCCGGTATCCATAAAAATTACCGGAACTCATCTGACTGGGTAAGATGAACTTCAGGGGAATGGCAGTACCCTTCTTTTGTATCACATTTTCATAAAGACGCCGGGCAATCAGTCCAGCACCCAAAGACGACAGATGAACACTTTCTGGAATTAACTCGGGGTGACCTGCAAAAAGCGGCTGCAGGTTGATCAGTTCTACATTTTTGTGATAGGCCATATCCCGAATCTCAGTCATCGGGTAAGTGGGTGGCATGAGCAACACGATCCGTGAATCGGGAAGGCGCTTGAGGAAACGCTTGATGAGGCTGCTGTCTGCCGGAGTACGGCACTCGATAAATATAATAGAGGGAACTGAGCGAAGTGCATGATCAATGGATGCTTCCCCGGATGCCGGCAGCGTGTCAGATTCCGGCAAACCATAATTGGTGACCTGGTATCCATTACCCAGTAAAGCCTGCAATTGTACAGGATAGGCATTCTTTTCACGGTTAATGATGCCATCGCCGTAGGTGAAACGGTTCCCGATACAGGCGATACGCAAAGGTTGTGCGGCTGTTTGCTGTTCAAGCAGCAAAAAAATCAGGAATCCCAGTTGTGCAAGCCTTATCATAAATGGAGTAAATGCATTAACTTGAAAATACTATTAATAATTGAATATGCTATAGAAAACAACCGGGTAGTATATTTGATAAAGCGTTTAAGTATATGAATTTGCGTCCATTAGTCTGGTTTATTCTTTTTCTTATCCAAAGCGGAGTTGACGTGGCCGCCCAAAATACTTTACATCGTAGGCTTTATTTATCTGTCCGTGGGAATGATAAGGCTGCTGGATCCCGGAATCATCCCTGGAGAAGCATTGCCCGGCTGAACCAGGAAAAATTAAAAGCAGGTGATGAGGTATTGCTTGAAAGCGGAAATACTTTTATGGGTCCTTTGTTGCTCGATAGTTTGGATTCCGGATTACTTGGAAATCCTGTGATAATCCGCGCTACTGGTAAGATGGCGGCCCACATTTCCGGAGGTGATTCTGGAGCCATTACTATTCGTGGTGCCCATAATTTAGTATTTAAAAACCTGCAATGCAGCGGAAATGGACGTAAAACAGGTAACAGGGAAAATGGCATAGCAGTTGTGTTCTCATCATTTATTTCACTGAACCAGATAGAAGTCTCTGGTTTCCAGAAAGCTGGAGTCATGATTTATTCCAGCGACAGCATTACGATCCGTAAAACCTATGCACACGATAATGGTTTTGCAGGCATTTCGGTTGATGGGGAATACCAGCAACGCAATTCACGACGCATTCATATCGTGGATTGCCTGTCAGTAAATAATCCCGGCGATCCCACCAATCTGTATAATCACAGCGGTAATGGTATTATTGTGGGGAATTGCCGAAATGTTTGCATTGAGTATTGTGTGGCTACCGGAAATGGCTGGGATATGCCCCGTACCGGTAATGGCCCCGTGGGGATCTGGGGCTATGAAGCCGATTCATTGGTAATCCAGCATTGTATTGCTTACCGGAACCGTACTTCTAAAGGCGGAGGGGATGGCGGAGGTTTTGACCTCGATGGCGGCGTAACCCATTCCATGATCCAGTACTGCCTGTCTTATGAGAATGAAGGCAGCGGATTCGGCATCTTTCAATATGCCGGGGCATCACCCTGGCACCACAATACCTTCCGCTTTAATATCAGTATCAATGATGGTGCAGTCTCTCCTGCAGGGGCAGCAATTTTTATCTGGAACAGCTCCATGGATACGACACAGTTCAGGGATTGTTTTATCTACAATAATACCATCTATAACCAGAAAGCGGCAGCGATCAGTTATGAACCGCTTAGTGCGAATGCAGGCTTTCTTTTTGTAAATAATGTATTTATCGGGAAAGATGACCTGATCATTGGCAAAGAAACGAACAGCACGTATCTGGGGAATTGTTGGTACAGCCTGGAAAAGGGATTCCGTGTAGGTCGGGATACTTTATTCCGGGAGTGGGCAAAAAAGTATGGGAAAGAACAATGGAATGGTAAACTGATGGGGGCTAACCTTTTACCCCGGTTCCGCCTGCCTCGATCACCTTGGCCGGTTGAGCCTCGCAGGTTGGCTACATGGTTTAATATGTCAATTTTTGGTCCTCTGCAAGTTGCTTGTCTGGATTTTCCTCATATCCTGAAACAGGATATCCCCATGTATGATTTTAGCGGAAAACCGGTTTCAAACTGTTTTACAGGGGCAGCCAACTACTGATCATTACCGGTTTCAAGAGTTGTCGAAACAATTTAGTGCATCTGTACTATTGCAGGTTCTTCCAAGGGAAGTGAATTTTAGGGTATCACAAACTGTTAAACCCCTGCATTATGACTACCCGGAAACAAACCCGCTTTTTTCTCATTCCCCTTTTATTACTTTTCCTGACCAGCCTGCAGGCACAGGATAATATCCGCGAACTCCTGGCTGATAAGAAGAAACTCTGGAAAAGCGAGCAGGGGATCCTGGTCACCAAATCCAGTGGTGCCCCTTACCGCGCCGGTCAAGGCGTAGTGGCGTATTATCCCGCCCTCCAAAAACCAAAGAAAGTGGCCCTGATCAGCTTTTATGTGTACGATTACGGCAAAACAGAATACCGGAAAGTCTTGTTTGGAAAGATCGCCAACAGCACACAAGCTACCGGTACATCTGTTAAAAATGCCGCGATGCTCTTTTATTCGCAGTGGATCCAGGCACAGAAGGCCAGCCTGAAAACCACTTATGATATCGACCTGATCACGCCCGACCAGTTCACCGAACAACAACGGGCCACTTACGAAGGCTATACCGACCAGGCTACCAAAATCGGCGTTATGGCCTCCCGGGAAGACCGGGAAAGCTCTGTATGCGAAGCTGCAGATGGCTTCCTGCCGATCCTGGTGGGCAGTCCCGGTGATCACAAAAAAGCGGAAGCCCTGGGGTTGCTGGCCAAAGACCTCGGCGTGGATGCAGTATTGGTATGCGCTACCGAGATCGTCTCAGATAAGAAAAACTCCAACCTCTTTCAGTTGGGTATGTATATGTTCGGCCCCAATCCGGTACCCCGGGTGGAAGGCAAACGCTATATCGGATTTAACGGCGCCGGACGGCAGGAGGGCAATGCCTATGAGCTACTCAAGCTTAAATTCGGCAAGGAAGGTGTGCCCTATCTGCTGCTGGGCAAGAAAGATGAATCCACGGAATTACTGATCGATGGGGCAGGGGAGCTGTATACCGAAGTTGGTAATAAACTCTTTGAACAACTGATCGTTGAACATGAATGCGGACAGGAAGATAAGTGATCCTTACTGGGATTGTTGTCAGCGATGCCGGCCTCCTCAGGGCCGGCATTCTTTTTAAAATGATACCAACTTCACCTCCACGAACCGGTTTACTGCAGCAGTGAGGAGATCATTCGGAACCTATATTACCGTTTTCCGCAGATAAGTAGAAATCAGCTCTTCACCAGTTTTGCATGTTGCTGTCCGGCAAATGCCTGGATCTCTTTTATCATCGAAATGATGAGACCTGTTTCTTCATTTGTTGATCCGGTCACTGTGAATTGTTTATAGCGCAGTCTTTTGCTCTTTTCAGGATCCTTTATTTCCAGATTCAGCAGATAGTTTACCCTTGGCCCCAGGGAAGGCGATACTACCGTTTCAATTGACCCCAGTTCATTCCCCAGCTGATAATGGGTTTGTCCACCTGGACTTGTAACAAGTGACATAACAGCTCTCCCGTTTTTTTGGGTACCTGTGGATACAGTATAGGCATCATCTTTTTTGGAGAAGAGCTTAAGTTTGATGCTATAGGTGATTGGGTTGCTGCTGACAGCGCCGGCTTTAACATATTGGACAGCCGGTATATCATTCAGGAGGTTGAGATGGGAGATCAGTGTATCAACCGGATAATCCTCAAAAAAATCCGCATCATTCGCTGCAATAGCAATGGTGATTTTTTTATCCGGTTGGGCCATTGCTGAAGCGGAAATCATAAAAACAAAAAGCATATAGATGAATTTCATACATCAGGTTTATACTAATTTATAAAATATGTAAGAGATGAAAAGTTAAAATGTTACAATACCCACTGCTTTCAGTTATCCACATTTCCGGCATTCTGGCTTCATAATTGTTAACTTACAGATACCCCTCTTCACTTTACCGCATTTATTCACTCAAAACGGAAGCCATGATTACTGTCATTATCCCCGCTTTGAACGAAGAGAAGACCATCCGCCAGGTGGTGGCCATTGCAGCACAACACCCACAGGTAAGCGAAGTCATAGTGGTTGATGATCAGTCGGTTGACCAGACCGTTCCGGAAGCCCTTGCTGCTGGTGCCAAAGTGATCACCAGTGCCGAAAAAGGGAAAGGCATCTCCATGAAAGATGGGATCGCTGCTGCCCGGAATAAAGTCATTGCTTTTCTGGATGCAGATATCACCACTTATCCCCGGAACGTGATCCATCTGCTTACTGCACCCATCCTGCGCGAAGAAGCTGATTTTGTAAAATCCTGTTTCAGCCGCCAGGCCGGAAGAGTTACTGAGCTGGTCGCCAAGCCGCTGCTCCGCCTGATCTATCCTTTCTTTCCGGATTTCAAGCAGCCCCTCAGCGGCATGATCGCCGGTAAAAAGGACTATTTCGAAAAATGCGAGTTTGAAAAGGATTATGGTGTGGATATCGGGGTGCTGATCGATATGTACCGCTTTGGTGCCCGTATCCTGGAAGTCAGTATCGGCGCTATTGAAAACCGGATGCACCCCTTGGAGAAACTTGGTAAGATGAGCATGGAAGTTGCCCGGACCATCCTGAAAAAAGCCGGTATCAGCACTATGAACGAACCAGGGATCGCCAATGGTCTAATGGATGTTCCTGAAACCTTGCAGGTACAGCAGGAATCCCAAGCGCAACAATTGGTCGTTTTCGATATGGATAATACCCTGTTCCGGAAACGTTTTATTGAAGTGGCAGCAGCGCGATTCGGGTTCTCTGAACAATTGGCGGAAATCCGGAATACTGTTACAGATCCCGTTTTACGAACGAAACGCATTGCCCGTTTATTGAAAGGTTGTGCTTATGTGGAGCTCATGGACCTGGTGGCCGGCATGGAGCTTACTCCGGGCCTGGAAAACCAGGTGGATCATTTGAGGAACCGTCAATATAAAATTGCCCTGATCACCGATAGTTACGATTTTGTGGGCAGCTATTTCCGGAAAAACTTCGGGTTTGATTTTATCATCGGCAATCAACTGGAGTTTATTCTGGGCAAGGCATCAGGAGAAGTACAGATTCCTTCTGCATTTATACAGGATCAGGCAAGCAGCTGTAACGACAGTATCTGTAAAAGCAATGCACTCCGAATGCTGTTGCAGCATACCGGCATTGCAGCTGCTGATACCGTAATGATCGGAGATGGAGATAATGATGCGTGTATCCTGAAAATGGCAGGAACCGGGATTGCTTTCTGTCCGACTGGTAAAGCCCTGATCCCCTGGGCCACCCATATTGTACAAAGGCCTGATTTCAGTGAACTGAAACCGGAATGGTTCTGAGTATGGGTTCAATGGATCACGGTGCCGTTAAGTGGTGTATCGCTGTTCCGGAATGCTTTACTGTAACGTGCTTTCCAGGCTGCAGCTGCTGCGGTTTGTTTTTTAAGTGCATACGCACGGGACATACCCCATAAAGCCCAGCCATTCTCATTATTTACAGAAAGATCTGCTTTCAATACCGCAATAGCTGCATCGGCTTGTCCAGCTTGCAATAAAGCATCCGCCAGGTAATGCCTTGGATTCAGCAGCCAGTCGCGCGGCTCATTATAGACCATGGCCGCTTCTGTGGCAACTGCTTTTCGGTAAGCAGCAATGGCGGCAGTAAGGTTTTTTTCTTCCAGTGCAATGGTTCCTTCCAGCAGACTGGCCGCAATGGTTACTCCATCCGCAGCAGGGGAGAAGGGTGTGAACGGGATCTGCAATACACTGTCTTTCGCCAATTCACCGATCTGGCGCAGACTTTCTTTTGCTGCATGAAGTTCCTTGTTATGTACTTGTGCCATTCCCCTTCCGAAATGCCAGAGGATACGGGCATAGGTTTGTGCGGCATCCGGCTCCGGACTGTTCAGCAAAGATTCCCAATTGCCAAAACGGATATCTACGAGTATGGAGGTCCGGTGTACATATTGCAAGAGGTTCCCCATGGCACCGCCAAGCGACAGATACCCATCGGGTATACTGGCTTTCAGTGCAGCGGCTGTTTTTACCGCATAGGCATTCCGCCCTTCCAGCAGGGCATTGTTCGTTTGCATGTGCAGGTTATGGATCAGGTAGAGGAAGTCGGCACCCGTAACTGGAGCATATTGCGGTATACTGGCTTCATAACTAGCCACCGCTTTTTCATTAACACTTACTCCTTTTGCATATTGACCAGTACGCAGGTAGATATGCGATGGCATATGAACCGTATGGGAGAGGCCCGGTGTCAGTCTGCCCAGCCGGTCGGCCGCAGGAAGCGCCAGGGCTGCATAGGGGGAAGGCTCCATCACATGAATATAATAATGATTGGCACCCGGATTGGCCGGATCCTGTTTTAGTGTTTGCTCGAGTACCGAACGGATGCGGGGTGTCCATGGTTTTGGTGTACCATCGGTATTCCAAAGCTCCCAGGGATGCTCCAGCATCATGGCATCAGCGTATAAGGTGGCAATATTACTGTGCGCGGGAAACTGCTCATGAAGGGATTTCATGCTCCGTGTATATTGTTCATTGAGTTGTTTCCGGTTCGTATCTGCGGAATCGGCAGTATACCGGATGGCCTGAGCCGCGATCAGTCCTTGCTCAGCGGCTGAACAATGTTGAGATAAGGCTTTTGCTTTTTTGATGGCTTCCAGGGCGGCAGGAGAAGCGGCATAGCCATAATCATTGATATTGGGGCCATAAGCCAATGCCTGCGCCCACCAGAGCATCGCACAATCCGGATCAAAGCGGCTGGCTTTTTTGAAGGAGGCCATGGCCTCTATGATGTGGAAGCTGTAATACATATTGATGCCCTGGTTGAAATAGTACTGGGCACTATCGCTCCGGGTGCTGATCTTCCAGGCATAAGTCCCTGCGCCGGGCATGGGCGGGATATCGGCATCTTCAATATAGTTCCAGTCGGGACTGCAGCGGACAACTTTCAGCTGGGCCCGCTTTTGTGGAATGGCGGTTGATGGTGGGGCAGCTTGATGTAAGATCCGGAATGCCAGTAATGCAGTGGCAAAAGCCAGCAGGCTGAGCAGGAGGAGGGGTTTACGCATGGCAGGAGGTTTGGAGGGTAGAAGGTACGGAAAAGTAGTCAGTAGTCGGTAGACAGTAGTCAGTAGACAGAAGATAGATAACTCAATAAACTCAGTAAACTCAGTAAACCCCGCCAACCCATCATACCCTACAGGATTTTTCCCCTTTTTTTCCGGGAATAGTCCCCTTGCCGGAAAACAGTGGGGTACAGACATTTACAGCGTCAGTATCTCCTCAACCAAAACGCACTGTTATGAAATCCTTTGTACTTTTTCTCCTCTCACTTTTAACGGTGAATTCAATTGAAGCACAGCCGGTTATTTCCGGGCTGGTTGCAAACTGGAAGATGAATGGGAACCTTAGTGACGCCGGTGGGAATGGCATTAATGGGACAAATCTTGGTGCAACTGCGACAACCAATAAGGCCGGACAGGTGAATTCGGCTATGAATTTCATCAACTCGTCTCCAACTTTCAGTACTGTTGACCAATTCGGAAGATTTCCAATAAATGGTTTGCTGTCCTTTACGGGTTCGCAAAACTTTACTGTATCTTTTTTAGTTAATGCCCCTGGGCCACTTCCCCGGGCTGTAGGTCTGTTTGACAATTGCCTTAATTACAATGGTTATGGCATCTATTTATGGCAACCAGGACTTCCAACACCTACAATACAGTTTAATTATAAAAACGCATCGCTGGCAGTTGGATCTTTTCCTTTGGGTACCTGGGTGCATATTGCGGCTGTCCGGAACAATGGAACGTTATCGGTTTATTTTAATGGGGTACTGAAAGCGTCAGGTCCGGAAGGGACACAAGTACCTGGATATCCGCTTCCTGGAGTTTTTGGAGCGATGACTTTTCAGGGAATATCATCTAACAACGCATATAACGGTCTTAATGGCAAACTGGATGAAGTTTCGGTGTATAACCGGGCACTTAGTAACGCAGAGATCACCAGCCTGGCTTCCTTTCTCCTCCCGTTGAAGCTTGGTGATTTCAGTGCAGTAAAGAAAGCAACGGGCACTGTTTTGTACTGGCAGACCCTTTCCGAAACCAATACAAAAGGCTTCCAGATCGAACGCAGTACGGATGGCAGCAATTTCACAAGCATTGGTGAAGTGAAAGCCAATGGCAATTCCAGCCAGCCCCTCAACTACCAGTTTACAGATGCATCCGTACAAAACACTACCGTATTCTACCGGCTCCGGATGGAGGACATGGATGGTACCGCTACATTAAGCCGGGTCGTTACCGTACATCATAACCGTTATGCAGGCCAGCTGAAAGTATACCCCAATCCCGTTATTGATCAAGTCCAGTTTCAGTGGCAGGGACAGGAGGGTAAACAGGTGCAGGTGGAGATACTGGACCTGGCTGGCCGCATCCGGTTAACACGTAACCTTCTTCTCCATGACGGAACCCAGACCTTCAGTCTGCCGGCCACTGCACTGGAAAGCGGACTCTATACCCTCCGGGTCAAAGACCCCTCCGGACAGCAGACTTCGGTTTTCGTGAAAAAATAGGGACTGGTAGTACCTGAAATGGATAAAGAGAAACACTTATTAATGGTAGTGTTTCTCTTTTTTCATTTTTTTCAGGTTGATGTACCGGGTTAATGACTTTCTAAAGCAGTGACAGTCAATTTGATATATGTCAAATGGATAGCCCTCGGGTAAATGGGTAGGCTCGCGGGGGGCAAACTTCATACTAAGTCTGAAAATCATTCGTTTATATACGTTCAGTAACCGGAAGGCCGGACTGAAGTTAAACTATCCAATTTCCTGCAGATGAGCCAGCCCAACACAACTCCCGGAATTGTACGTCATTTTTGGCAATCCAAGAAGCGTTACCTGCTTCTCTTCCTGAACGGATTTCTACTGGCTTCAGTCTTCTATTTCTATATGGAAGATAATTACGAAGAATCTGTCTTTACATCAATTGCTACTTATGCGAAGGAAAAAGCAGCCAGCCTGCCTGTAAAGGATCAGCAGGAAGCACTTCTCCTGGAAAGCATGAACCTGACCAATTATCTCGGTGAAGCCCGGTTAACAGTCTTTCAGGAACATAAATTTTCAAGTATAAAATCAGACCTGATCCATCCGGTTACCTTCGACCTGATGACCGGCAAAGGTGCCTGTGGCAGTTTTGCATACGTGCTGAGCCGTATTCTCACCGAACTCCATGTAGAAAACCGTATTGCCCAGATGAAAGTGAATGATGTGTATGCCGGGCATAATGTGGTGGAAGCCAAAACCGCATATGGCTGGGTGGTGCTCGATCCCATTTTCAAACAGTTATTCCGCCGTCCCGACGGTAAACTGGCATCGTTCAGTGATATCAGCCAGAACTGGGCTTATTACAGTGCCCAGCTTTCTGATTCATATAACAGGGAATACCGGTATACCGGAGTCCGCTACACCAACTGGGAAAAAATTCCTGTGCTGATGCCGGCATTACGGAAAGTAATGGTATGGACGATTGGCGAGGAGCGTACGGCAACATTCAGTATGCGGACCTTTTTTCTGCGAAAGTTCCACCTCCTGTTTATCGTTAGCCTGCTGGTCTTTTGTATAACTTCACTCCTTATGCTGAAAGGCTTTTTCAGGATCCGGAAAGTCCGCCATGCGCAGGCAGATCCGGTCATCTATATTCCAGACTTCAGCCGGGGCAATGTACTGCAACGCGTATGATTACTGAGCAACTTTACGAAGTATAGTATACAGAAAACTTCCACAGTTTTTATTGTAAATAACAAACGAAGAAATGCTGCTTTTACGCAGCATTTTTTCATTGTTAAAATTTGGTCAAAAGAAGGCGGAATACTCAACCTTTAAGAGGAGCTGTGCGTAATTAAGTAGACAGTAGACAGTAGACAGTAGACAGTAGACAGAAGATAACAACTGTATTCCCTTCTACCTTCTACCTTCTTCCTTCTAGCATCTCTCTTCTGGTTTTCTGAGGTTGCGATCCTTGACAGCAGCGCTGGTGATTACCAACGCTGCTTTTTTTATTCCGGTAATCTCCATTTCACTTAAATTAGCTGCAACAGAAAAATACGCACCATGCTAACCCGCAAAGACTTCCTCATGAATACCCTGCGTTTTGCAGCAGCCGGCGCCCTGCTGCAGTTTCCGTTCAGATCGATTGCAACGCCATTGCGGAGCTGGACCGTACAGCAAGTGATCGACCTGATCCTGAAAGATGTGCCCGGCGCCCCTTTTAAGGAAACGGTGGATGTACTGAAGACCGGTAAACCGGATGCGGTTGTGACCGGAATTGTGACCACCATGTTCCCGACCATGGAAGTGATCCGGAAGACCATTGCCCTGAAAGCCAATTTTATCATTGCGCACGAACCCACTTTCTATAATCATGCCGATGCACACGACTGGGTGCCCTCCAATGCAGTGATGCTGGAGAAAGAGGCCCTGCTCAAAAAACATGAGATCACCGTATGGCGCTTTCACGATTATGCGCATTCCCTGCAGCCCGATATTGTAGGGTATGGTATTTTGAAAAAAGCGGGTTGGGAACGCTACAATCCAAAAGGAGAACTGTTTTTTAAAATCCCTGCTACCACACTTAAAGCCACTTGTGCCCATTTGAAAAAGACCTTAGGCATTCATAAACTGAAAATGATCGGCGATCCGGCACAGGTCTGCAGTTCGGTGGTGCTGATACCAGGTGCTGCCGGCGGACAAATGCAAGTCACCAATGTGGAGCAATATAATCCAGACTTACTGATCGTTGGTGAGATCCAGGAATGGGAAACCGGCGAATACATCCGCGATCGCCAGGCACAAGGCAAAAAAACTGCACTGATCGTGCTGGGGCATTCTGTCAGCGAAGAACCAGGCATGGAATTGCTTGCCGAACGACTGAAAAAGCAACTGGCGCCTCTGCCGGTAACGCATATTGCTTCAGGGGATCCGTTTGTGTGGGAGATGTGAAGAAGAAGGAAGAAGGAAGAAGGTAGAAGGTAGAAGGTAGAAGTACAGTTATTATCTCCTGTCTCCTGTCTACCGTCTACTGTCTACTTGTACTGATATTTCGTAATATTCAACGTATCATTCGACTGCTTCCACGACACCGGCATCAGGCTGGCATTGTATTCCAGTGTATAGGTAAGCCCATCATCCTGTACAAAGGGGCTGGAATAGTCGTTCTGCTGCTCCCTGAAATTATGGGGTGAATGAAACAGCCATTCATAAGGCAGGAAGGGGATGCCCAGGGTTTCATGATATAAGGGATTGGACTTGGTATCATAAGCATACATATATGTTATGCCCAGTATGAATCCGGATATGGGATCGCCGTTATAGGTTTTCCGGGTTTCCAGGTTGCCGCCACTGTCCCAGGTATAGGTTTCATAGGCCTGCAGCAATAACTGGCTGGGGTTGGCAGGATCTTTCAGGTAGAAATCCAATCGCGTGACCTTATTGTTGGCACTATAGGTATACACTACACTGTCAATTGCGCTATTGCTTACTGAAGGGAGCGAAGACACCAGGCTCTGGACCTGTCCTGCACCTGTATAATTGAAACGGAATTCCATCAATCCATTATCACTGGTTGCGGTAAACCGGTTTACCCGGCCTGTTCCATCCCGGTAGAACAACTGGGTACCCTGATATACTTTAATGGTGCCACTGAGGTCTTTTACCTTAGAAACCACAAAACGCTTTTCCAGTTTATTAGCGGCATTATAGCTGAACTCCTGAATATGCCATTCGAAATTGTCGCGGATGGTACTGGAGGCATAACGTGCGATCTGACCGGTAACCGTACTGTCTGTACCCGCCGGATCACCATTGGGGTCATTCAGCTCTTTCTGGCAGGAAAAAGCCAGCACGCTGAGCAGGGCAATTGTTAGGGTTAACCGGTACTTCATGCGGGTTGTTTTGAAAAGTTACGGAATCCTGCGGGGAAGCGTTGGCCGCGGCACTTAATTTTTCAGGAGAGCCTGTAAAACAGCGCCCCGGAGCGGGCTGACATTATAATACTCGCCACTGGGCAGGAGCCCTTTTTGCTGCCGGTTGATCAGCAGGATCAGGGTATAGCCCGATTCCGGTACACCTACCATGCTGGTGCCCGTAAAGCCGGTATGGCCAAAGCTGCCGGCGGGTGCATTTTTCATAAATGTGGATGCCGGATCCATCATCCAGCCCAGGCCATTTTTCAGGCTGTCCATAGTGAGAAATTGCCGCACCACCGCTTCCCGGATAAACTGCTGTTTTCCATGTTTGCCTCCGTTCATCAGCAGGTTGAGTACTTGTTGCAGGTCGGCAACTGTTGCAAATAATCCTGCTGCGCCGGAAACACCGCCATTAGCATACCAGGCATTCCCGTCATTTACTTCTCCCATTAATGCGTATTGCCGCCAACCTTTCCAGCTTTCCGGATCCAGTCCGGGAACCATCATATGGAGACTGCTGTCGTGCGTCATCCGGTATTCATACGGATTGCCGAATGAAGTCGGCGCGATGGGACCCTGGTAGTTCCGTTTCAGAGGCTGGTAAAATGTATGAAACATACCCAACGGATGGAATATGGAGTCTTCGAGGTACTGCTCTAATGGTTGATGGGTCAGGGTTTCGATCAATTGCCCCAATATGGTAAAGCCCAGATCACTGTAATGCCGCTCCTGGCCAACCGGATATTTCAAGGGCAGAGAAGCAATCAGCGAATAGGTCTGTTGCCGGTTCCCCTTTGAAATATAATACATTGGATACCACTCATAGATGCCTGAACTATGGGTGAGCAGGTGTCGGATGGTGATCCCTGATTTTTCAGGCGTATTATAGCCCGGCAGGTACCGGTACAAGGGCTCGTCCACCTGTAAACGGCCCTCACTGACCAGTTTCATGATGGCCGTGGTGGTGCCAGTCACTTTGGTGAGCGAGGCGATATCAAAGAGATGCCCCGTGGTCATGGGTACAGGATCTTTCAGATAGCTGCCATTCCGGTCAAAACGTACGGCATAGCCATATGCTTTCGTATAGAGCAGCTGTCCGTTACGGCTGATCTGCACTACAGCTCCGGGAATTTTGCCGGCATTCACTTCAGAAAGAATGAGGCTGTCGATCGAAGCCTGTTTTTTCCGGGGAAGCCCATCCGTTTTGTGCACAACAGCTTGCTGGGCCCTTGCCGGAACATTGAGCACGAACAGTAAAGTATAGATCCAGGCTTTCATGATAATAAATTAGGGTGCAACAGGCCCGCTGCTTTTCCGGTAAAGCAGTTCATCGTATCCGCTCCGGATAAAGTCCTTTAATACACCGATCCGTTCAAAGCCCCGGGATTCATAGAGCCTTCGTGCTCCCTCATTAAAGGAAGATACGCAGATAAAGATATTGGGAGAGATCCGGCCAATATGTGTTTCGCAGAAATCCAGTAACTGGTGACCGAGACCTTTTCCCTGGAATTCCGGAGCGATGAATAGGGTCTGGATATACCCCCGGAAGGTTCCTCCCATTTGCAGGATCACAAACCCTGCAGTTGTTCCGTTCACGGAAATCGTCCAGCATTCCCTGCTATGGCCCTCAAAGGCTTTCCGGCAATAGGCAGTGTCCAGGCGCAGTGTCAGCCAGGGATCGGAAGCCGCCAGCCAGCCGGCAAATTGGTCAAATGCAGCAGCATCTTCGCAACGATTGATATGTATGTCAGGCGCGTTCGGCATCTGATGGTCTTTTGATCAGGTACAGTAAAAATACAGTGAGTACGGCATTTACCAGTATGACCATGAATCCCAGGTCAAATTGCCACCATTGTGAACTAACGTAACTGATCAGCCAGGTCAGCAGCGCAGCAGCAACACAGGCAATAGGTACCAGCGGCTCCCGGAAGCGGATCCGGGTGAATAATCCAGTCAGGTAAAGTCCCAGGATTGGCCCATAAGTATATCCAGCGATGGTAAAAATTGTTGTAATGATAGCACCACCACTGTTCCAGAATACCAGGACAATGAGCAGAATAATGGCATTTACCACCAGTAATACGCCGTTTTTGATACGGTTTTGCTGCCTGGGGGCCTGCTGCTCAATTTTCATGAAATCATAACTGAATGCAGTAGTGAGTGCTGTGATACAGGAATCGATGGTGGCAAAAGTGGAAGCCACTACGCCGATAAAGAAAGCCGTGGCACCGATCTGTCCCAGGTAGCCGAGCGCCAGTTGTGGATACAGCTGATCGGTTGCTGTATACTGGCCGTTTTCCTGAGGTAAGTAGATGCTTTTCGACGCTGCAAAAAGATACAGGAGGATTCCCAGGCCCAGGAACAGGGTCTGGGCAAAAGCAATAAAGAAACTGAAGCTCAGTACATTTTTCTGGGCATCCCGCTGGTTACTTACTGTTAGGGTTTTCTGCATCATACTCTGGTCGAGCCCCACCAGTGCAATCGTGATCAACATGCCGGAAATGAATTGCTTGAAAAAGTTGGTGCCGTTGGCCGGGTTCCAGTCGAAGACCCGGCTGTAGGGGTGTGCTGCTATGGCCCGGAACAAACCGCTCATTGAAAGTCCCAGGGCTGCTTTGATCGTTAAAATAGATACAATGATCACACTCAGCAGGAAAAAGGATTGCAGGGCATCGGTCCATACTATGGTCTTGACACCCGACCGGTGGGTATAGAGCCAGATCAGCACCAATACAATGATCACGGTAAGGTAGTGGGGGATGCCCAGTCCATCGAAAAAGGCCGTTTGCAGGATCTTGACCGAAAGCAGCAGCCGGAGTGCGGCGCCAAAGGATTGCGAGACCAGAAAGAACAGGGAGCCGGTTTTATAGGTAACCGGACCGAAGCGGTCATTCAGGTAACTGTATATGGAAACCAGCCGGAGCCGGAAATAGAGGGGAATCAATACAAAGACGATAAAAAGGTATCCGGCCAGGGTACCCAGGATAAACTGAAAATAATACAGGTGTTCATTGCCGGTATTTCCGGGTATGGATACCAGTGATACAGCAGAAATGCCGGAGCCGATCATGCCGAAAGCCACCAGAAACCAGGGAGATTTCCGGTCGCCGTCGAAATAGGCCTGTGCGCCGCTGCGCCGCGAACTGAGCCGGGAAATGACCAGCAGCAGGGTGAAATAAACCAGGATGATCAGCAAAATATAGTTCGGTTTCATCGGAAGGAAAGATACGGAATTGACGGGGTTGGAAGGCTTTCCATCTTGCCGCTATTTCTGTATATTCGTAATAATCATTTGGTACGTATGAAGCTGAACCCCCTTCTCTTGGTAAGCCTGCTGTGCAGCAGTGGCTTACTCTCCGCTCAGGACGAATCCGGAAATATCACGATCCAGGACGAAAAAGATGAATACCGGTTTGTAAAAGGAGACCGGACGAATCCGGTCTGGATCAGGCAGGATATGAATACGGTCTACTATTGCAATAGTTACCGCACGAACCTCACCGTTGCCGAGTTTTATTCTGATAAAGTACAGATCAATGACGTGGATATCCGTGTGAATGGCGATAAGGTCAGGGGATTTACGCCCAGGGATGAGTATTACAGTGTGGACGGGATATTCTTTTCCGACTCCCGGGTCAACTACTTTACCCTGCCACTGGAAAAAAAGGGAACCACCAGTACGGTCCGTTACCAGAAAACCTATCTGGATCCCCGCTATTTCACCAATATCTTTTTTCAGGAGCCCTATGCCATTGACAAGAAAACCGTAACCCTTGTCATTCCTTCCTGGATGAAAGCTGAGATCAAGGAATACAATTTCAAGGGGTTTTCCATAAAAGCTTCCAAAGAGAACAAGGGTGATGAAACGATCTACACATATACACTTACCGGAATACCGGCTTCACCCCGGGAAGACAATGCCCCCGGCCCCACATACACCCAGCCGCATATCCTGGTGATGTGCAAAACTGCCAGTCCGGATGGAACCCCGATCACGTATTTCAATACACTGGCCGATCAATATAAATGGTATCGTTCGCTTTTGCTGGAAACCGGCAATGATGCCGCAGTACTGAAAGCCAAAGCAGAAGAGTTGACCAAAGGCATGACCGATGACCTGCAGAAAGTGAAAGCCATTTACCAGTGGGTAATGGATAATGTGCGTTATATCGCCTATGAAGATGGTATTGCAGGTTTCAAGCCGAATAAAGCACAAGAGGTGCTGCGTAAAAAATACGGCGACTGCAAAGGCATGGGGAACCTGATGGCCGCTATGCTCAAAAGTATCAAGCTGGACGGACGGGTCTGCTGGCTGGGTACCAACCATATTGCCTACGATTACAGCACACCATCACTTTCGGTCGACAACCATGTGATCTGTGCCTGGCTCTATAAAGGCAAGACCTATTTCCTGGATGCCACTGAAAAATTCATAGGTTTCGGGGAAACAGCCGAACGCATTCAGGGCCGTCAGGTGCTGATCGAAGATGGCGAAAAATATATGTTGCAAACCATTCCGGTGCAGCCGGAAACACAGAATACGGCACTGGAAAAACGCACGCTGCATATTTCCGGGAATAACCTGGAAGGAAAAGTGGTGCAGACCTGGAAAGGGGAGAGCAAGGAATGGCTCCTGAGCCAGCTGCACGATATCCGGAAAGAAAACCAGATCAATGCCCTGAGCCGTTTTCTGTCGGATGGCAAATCCAATTACAAGATCAGTAACCTCCGGATCATCAATTTTGATGATTACAACAAAGATATACAGCTGGAATATGACCTGATGATCAAAGACGGGGCGGTCAGTTTTGACAAGGAAACCTATATCGACCTGGAAGACCGGAAAGACCTGGGCGATGCCCGTTTTGAACTCGACAAACGCAAACTGCCTTATGAATTCTCTTATAAGCTGCACAAAGTGTATGAAGTGGAACTACAGCTGCCGCCTGGTATGAAGCAGGGTGCTGCTATTGCACCTCTGAAAATTGACCAGCCAGAATATGCCTTTGCGGCAGATTACAAGGCGGAGAATGGCAAGATCATTTACCACAGGGACCTGCGCCTGCGGAAAACACGTTTTACGGTAGACCAGCTCCGGCGCTGGAATACCGATATCGCTTCCCTCAGCGAATTTTATAACAATCAACTGACCCTGGTTAAGTAATATGAAAACAATGAGTATGATTCACCGCATTGCACCTGTTCTTCTGGCCGTATTGCTTTTTTCCAATGGACTCTACGCCCAGAAAGATGTACGCCGCTACCGGGAAGCTGCTGAAAAGATCCGGCAGCAGATCTGGTCGGTGCAGGCCCCTGAGTTCAAAGTCCGTAATATCCCTGCCGAATACACCAATACTTCGGCTGTTGTAGTGGCCCGCTCGCTTGAAATTGTAAGCGATTCCAAGAAGCGCAGCAAGATGACCATGATGGGATTTGGCATGTACCGGGAACTGACGATTTCACAGACCGTACGGGAACTCATCAAGCTGAATGACAAGTCGGCCCTGGCCGATTACTCGGAAATTGAATATACCCGCCTCCAGAAAAGAAGTGGCTTCCTCATTGAAACCCGCTCTACCATGTATGTGGGGATCCGTGTGATCAAACCCGATGGTTCCATTAAGGAAGTAACTATAGATGATGCCGTACTCACCAAAGATGAACGCAGCATCAAGGAAGCCAAGATCGCGGTACCCGACCTGCAGGTGGGGGATATGATCGATTATTATATTGTCAAGGAGAATATTACAGATAATGTGAGTCCCGATGACGACATGTTTACACATATATTCAGGTTTTATGACGACCTGCCAGTGATGTATTATTCCATCCACATTGAATTGGGCAAAAAATATGCGGCCGAATACCGCTGCTACAATGGGGCACCGGATTTCAAGACCTCCCAGAGTGACGATGGGGATAATATCTTCGATGTGGTCAAAAAAAATATCGCGCCTATGAAAGGGGCAGACCTCTGGGTGAGCCCGTACCGGCAATTACCCATGATCAAGTTCAATATCCTGATGGGGTACAAAGGCATGTTTGCCGGACGCATGAATTCCCGCAGGCCAGGTGAAGTGTATAAGAACCAGCTTGCCGACGAATTCATCCAGGATGAGATCAATTCCCTGGCAGCTCTTAACGGATCCATCCTCGGCCTTGGGGTTAATTATGATGCGGATGTGACCAAACGGCTCAGCACGATCAACAAGGCCAAAGTGGCGGCAGACAGCATGGCGGCTGAGATCTTTTATTCCTACCGTTACATGCTGCTGCTGAAGGTGATGAGTGGTACCAAACCCGAAGAAGTGGTGAGTCGGGGCAAGATCGATTTCAATGAAAACAAGATCCTGGTCTTTTATGCCCGGCTGATGAATGAAATGAAGACCAGGGCTTTTATTGTACTCGGTAATTCCCGCTATGGCCCGCAGCCCAAAGAGATCATGGGCAGTGATTTCGGATACCTGCTCTACCTGCCCTACGGAAAACGGAAATTCATCGGGTTCAACGATATCTTCACCCCGGCTTTTTATATCCCGCCTGCACTGGAGGGTAATAATGCAGCAGTGGCACTTAATGTGGGTACAACAATGCGCCCTGGGGATATTGATAAGTCGTCAGTGAAAATACCTGTGACCAATGCACCTGATAACCTTCGGGTGGAATCGCTTGAGGTGAATCCGTTGGTGACCAGCAATGAACTGCAGATCAGCCGCAATACGAAACTCAGCGGGCATTACAGTTCCGATGTGCAGTCGCACCTGATCCTGATGGAAGATTATATCAATGCCGAGCGGAAAGCATTCGGACTTTCCGGTACGGTTATCGATGAAATGAAAGAAGTGAAGAAAGGGGCAAAATATGCAGAAGAACTGGCCGCAGCATTTGAAGAAGAACGGAAAAAGCAACCGGAAAAATTTAAAGAGGAAATAAAGGACTGGTTCGAACAGGAAGTGACTGATGTTAAGGACTATAAGATCGTCAATCTTGGCGTACGACATACCAGCCCGGTATTCGAATATGCTTCAGCATTTAAAATGAGCGGCTGCGTGAAAAAAGCCGGCAATAACTATATTGTCGATATTGGAAAGCTCCAAGGCACTCCCCTCAAGATCACCGAGGAGCAGCGCAAGCGCACCATTGATGTGTATATGCCTTTTGCCCGGGCCATTGAAACCTATATCACGCTGAATATTCCGGATGGGTATAGCTGCGAAGGCGTGGCTGCTTTGAATAAAGTGGTGGAAAATGAAACCGGTTATTTTAAAACGGAAGCGAAAGTCGAAGGGAATAAACTGGTCCTTTCCATCCGGAAATCCTACAGTCATTCATTGGAGCCGGCCGCCAACTGGGATAAACTGCTCGCATTCATTGATGCCGCTAATGATTTCGAAAACGCCAAAATCCTCCTGAAAAAGAAATACCCCCATTCACTATTGACTATTCACTATTGACTATTCATTATTGACCACCATCCATGCGCATCCTCATCGCACCCGATAAATTCAAGGGCTCCCTTACCGCTGTACAAGCTGCTGAGGCGATCCGGGAAGGGGTGAGGGCCGTTTTTCCGGATGCAGATTGCCGCTTGTTTCCGATGGCAGACGGGGGAGAAGGGTTTCTGGAAGCCATCGGCCAATATATACCAGCCGATTTACACCGGGTTGCTGCTGCAGATCCTGTACGCCGCCCAAGGCAGGCAGTTTATGGGTGGGTGGACGAAAGCCGGACTGTATTTATTGAATTGGCAGATACGGCCGGATTACAATTGCTCGATAAGGAAGAATATGATCCCCTGAACAGCTCTACCTATGGAACCGGTCTGGTACTTAAAGAGGTAATAAAGGCTGGTGCAAAGCATATCATACTGGGTATTGGTGGAAGCGCTACCACCGATGCGGGAACTGGGATGCTTCAGGCCCTGGGTTTCCGTTTTCTCGATCAACAGCAAAAGGAACTGAACGCCTGCGGGAATAATCTCCGTTTTATAGAACAGGTATTGCCCCCTGATGCAATACCTGATAGCACATTCGTTGTTGCAACAGATGTGGACAATCCACTTTATGGACCTGAAGGTGCTGCAACAGTTTTTGCACCTCAAAAAGGGGCTACTGCAAACGATGTGAAGTTGCTTGATGAGGGACTCCGCCAGTATGCTGCTGTATTGAACCGGCAATTTGGAAAAGATATTGCTGCTATTCCGGGTACCGGTGCAGCCGGTGGCATACTGGCCAGCCTGCTAACTTTTTTCAAAGTAGAGATATGTTCCGGGGCAGCCCTTTTGATGGAATACAGCCAACTCGAGCAGCAACTGGATGATACCGATCTGATCATTACCGGTGAAGGGCAGTTGGATGCGCAAACCCTCAAGGGTAAACTGGTGTCCAGACTGGCTGAAGCCGGAAGAAAGCACAATGTCCCGGTGATTGCCGTATGTGGTCAGCTGAAGGAGGAGGACCGGATCAATGAACTGTCATTGGAGGCGGTCCTGCCGCTCGTTCATGGGACCATTTCCAAGGCAGAAGCCCTGTCGGATACCAAAGAACGCATAAGGGAAGACGTAAAAGCCTTTCTGGCAGCTAGCTACGGGACAAAACGGGTTCAGTAAAGATCATTTCTGGAATATCCTTGCCTGTAGGGACGGGCCAGTAATGAAGTTGCTTCTGTATCGCCCATGATTAACTTCTTTACAGGATCATAATGAAGTGGTCGTCCGCCCAGTTTCATAGAAAGATTGGCCAGGATGCAGGAGGCGGTGGAGATATGGCCTTCATCAATTGAAGCATCAGGGCGGGTATCATTGTCAATGGCCTCCAGAAAATTGCGCATATGCGAGCGCGTGGCCGGTGCGGTATGTATCTCGATATCTTTTTCTTTCAGGTCTTCCGGATATTTTTCCCGTTCGTAAACCGCCTCGCCATGTTCTTTTCGGCCGTCTGTTCCAACAAAATCGTATTGGTATACACTGCAGCTCAGTGTGCCTTTGTCGCCATAAATTTTATAACCCCAGGGATAGTCGGGATCCGGAGCGTTGCCCCAGCTGCGGTGCTGCCAGACACAATTCAATCCGGGATAAGAAAATACTGCCGTCTGCGTATCGGCAATATTGCTTTTGCCGGCATTAGGCATATAGATACCTCCGGTGGAGCTGATCTGTTCAGGCCAGCCCAGACCCAGCATCCAGCGTGCCGCATCAAACATATGGATGCACATATCGCCCATGATGCCATTGCTGTATTCCATGAAAGCCCGCCACCAGCCCCGGTGCGGCAGTCCGTCATAAGGCCGCAGTGGGGCCGGACCAGTCCAGCGGTCATAATCCAGAAAATCGGGAACGGCCTGTAAGGGTGGATTGCTGTTATTGCGCATGTGATAGTAGCAGAACAGTTCCACATGATGGATGGTGCCCAGTTTTCCGCTCTCTATATATTTCCGTTTCGCTTCGATCAGGTGCGGTGTGCTGCGCCGTTGCGTACCTACCTGAACCACCCGCTTGTATTTTCGGGAGGCAGCCACCATGGCTTCTCCTTCCAGTACATCCACGCTGATGGGCTTCTGGACATACACATGGGCTCCGGCCTTCATGGAGTCAATCGCCTGCAATGCATGCCAGTGGTCGGGGCTTCCGATCAATACAATTTCCGGCTTTACTTTTTCCAGCATCTCCCGGTAATCCTTGTACAGCGCAGGTTGCTGGCGCGGGTCTCGTGTTTTGATAATGGCCGCCGCTTCTGTAAGCAGGTTGCGGTCCACATCACACAAACCAGCCACTTCCACCGGAGCCACCTGCATCAGCTTCAGCAAGTCACTTTTGCCGTACCATCCCGTTCCGATCAGTGCAACGCGACGAGGAGACGCAAGCCCCCATTGTTGAAGTCCGCTACCCTGAAGGCTGCTTAATGCCAGGAGGCTGGCTGACTGTCTGAGGAATGTTCTTCTGGATGACATTGCGCTGTTAATAGTTTGGTTTCTGATACTACTAAGTTATGTTTTTGGTGCATAATCTGCCATTCAACATTTCATCTCTGCGTACTTTGTGAACTTTGCGCGAGGCCATAATTTCCTTAACTTCCCTCTCAAACCCGCCACATGAACCGCAAAAGCTTTCTCCGCTACACCGGTGCCGGACTGCTGGGTGCAGCTCTTGCACCGGCTGAAACCTGGGCCCTGGGGCCTGTTCCCAAAGCAAAACTCTCCCTTCAATTGTACACCATCCGGGATGCCATCAAGGCCGACCTGGAAGGCAGCCTGAAGAAAGTGGCTGCCATCGGCTTCCGCTATGTGGAAACGGCTTTCTGGCCCGAAAATATCAGCCTGAAGAAAGCGGCTGCGGCAATTAAGGCTGCCGGATTACAAGTGTCGTCTTCGCATGTGGAATTGCCTTTCGGCGACTTGCAGAATGCGTTCACCGCAGTAGCTGCAGCTTTTGGCAGTAAAAAACTGATCTGGCATGGCTGGCCGGAAGACAAACGATACAGTACATTGGAAGGAACACGCGAGCTGATCAGCATGTATAATAAAACAGCGGCCTATGCAAAGTCAATGGGATTGAAATTCGGCTTACATAACCATTGGTGGGAATACCGGAATAAAGTGGGAGGGAAGCCTGTGTATCAATGGTTGCTGAAGGAAACCGATCCGTCCATTTTTTTTGAACTGGATACCTACTGGATCAAAGTGGCAGGTTATGATCCTGCGGTGATCATCCAGGAATTCGATAAGCGCGCGAAATTTTTGCATATCAAAGACGGCCCGGCTGTCTGGAACGACCAGCTGGCCGTGGATAACCCGGATCCGATGACGGCAGTAGGAAAGGGAAAGCAGAATATCCCCGCTATATTAAAAGCAGCCCAGCATGCTGAATTCCTTGTGGTGGAAATGGATAAAACTGCGGGTGATCCGTTTACAGCAGTCAAAGAAAGCTACGATTACCTGCACAAGCTCTATAGCTACAGCTGATCAATGCTGTTTACGCAGGTATTTGGTGAGGATAACGATCAACTGGCCTTCAATACGGCCTTCGATCTGTTCCGTATTACTTTCAACGAGCCTGATATTCCGTACTACAGTGCCCATTTTGGCATTCAGGGTACTGCCCTTCACATCCAGTGATTTGGTGAGCACTACATTATCGCCATTTTGCAAAACGGCACCAAACGCATCGCGGTGCCGTGCTACAGTACCATCACTTTCATGATCTCCAGTGGATTTGGCCCAAGCCAGATTTTCATCATCCAGGTATAATTGGTCGAGAAGGTCTGCTGCCCAGCTTTCCTGGCGGAGGCGGTTCAGCATACGCCATGCTGTAACCTGGATGCCCGGCACTTCACTCCACATACTGGTTCGCAGGTATTGCCAATGCGCAGGATCCAGTTCAGCTTTCTTGTTCAGCTGTGCAGCACAGCTGGCGCAAATGGCCATGGAACTGTTCTCATCCGAATAGACCGCTTTTTCCGCTTCATATACCTGCAGGGGTTCAGCAGCATTACACAATTCACAACGTCCGGCAGCGCGGCTCATAAGGGTCTTTTCCAGGCTCATAGTTTCAATTGAGCCGCAAAGGTACAATTTTATTGGCGGATCACCCTGTAAAGTATCTCCGGAATCGGAGTATCTTTGTCAAAATCAACGCCATGAAAAAGATCCTGATCTTAGTAACCCTCACAGGTATCCTGTTTTCCGCTGCAGCACAGGTTTCATTCAAACCTGCCATCGGACTGAATTTTACAGATTTCTCAAAGAACCCTTCCGGTGAAGTTAAGGCTCAGGTGGGTTATCAGCTGGGCGGTTCTGTAGTATTGGGCAAGAAGACTTATTTCGAACCCGGACTGTTCTATATCAAAAAATCCAGCCAGTATATATCTACATTGTCTTCCAATACGCAAGTGGATTTTGACCTGAGTGGTGTCCGTATCCCCCTGACAGTCGGGGTGCACCTGATCGGAGATAATAAATCCACTATTGCCGTCAGGGCCTATGGTGGCGTTTCGGCTTTCCTCCTGGCCAGTATTAAAGACCTGAATAAAAATGACTTCAATAAAGCTTCCTGGGGCGCTTATATTGGTGCCGGCGCCGACCTCAGTATCTTTTTCGTAGAAGCCAGTTATGAATGGTCGGTCACCAATATCCAGAAAGATATTACAGCCATTGATTACGGCAAGTCACGTTCGTTGTTTCTGAATGCGGGGATAAAGCTCAAATTGTGACAGTAGACAGTAGTCAGTAGACAGTAGCCAGTAGCCAGTAGACAGTAGGCTGAGTACAGTAGCTGCCATAAAAAAATGAAGCCGGATTATCATGATCCGGCTTCATTTGTATAACTTGATTACCTTAAGAAATTACGCTGTTCATCTATTCTTTCTTCTAGCTTTTTACTTCTATCTTCTGTCTTCTGTCTACTGTCTTCTGTCTACTTCTTCCTTATCCGGTACAAACTCCCGTTATCCGTCACTGCAAACAGCATCCCGTTCGAATACGCAATATCCCGGAAGCGTTCCTTCTTGTCTTCCAGCAGGCGTTCTTCCCCCACCACTTTATTGTTTTCGATCACCAGCCGGCAGATATGCATGCTGCTGAGTCCACCGATAAAAAGATTGTTTTTCCATTCAGCGATTGCATCACCAGCATAGAACGTCATGCCGCTGGGAGAAATCACCGGATCCCAGAAATAGACCGGTTGTTCCATGCCCTCTTTCTGCTGTATCCCATCGCCGATCTTTTCTCCACTGTATTCCAACCCATAGGTAATGACCGGCCACCCATAGTTCTTGCCGGCTTCTATACGGTTGAGTTCATCACCACCGAAGGGACCGAATTCAGCTTCCCAAAGCTGGCCGGTTACCGGGTGGATGGCAAGGCTTTGCGGATTGCGGTGGCCGTATGACCAGATCTCCGGCCGGGCCCCTGCTTTTCCTATGAATGGATTGCCAGTTGCTGCTTTACCGTCGCGGGTGATCCGGAAGATCTTGCCCTGACCCGCGTTCAGGTCCTGTGCTAATGCCCTGCCTTCGGCTACAAATCGTTCACCGGTACTTACAAAAAGGGTACTGTCTTTATCGAACTGTAAACGGGAACCATAATGCAGTTCACTTTTGATCTCCGGTGTGGCCTGAAAAATTACCTGTACATTTTCCATTTTGCTTTCGTTATCGGCAAGCCTACCTTTTGCAACTGCTGTGAGGTTTTTTCCGTTAACTTTTTTTGAAAAACTCCAGTATAACATCCGGTTTGCTGAAAACCCCGGATCAAGTGCTATATCCAGTAAGCCCCCCTGTCCACCGGAATCCACTACCGGAATGCTTTTTACTTCCTTTTGTGTTTTTCCCTCCGCATCAACAATATGCAGCGTGCCCATCCGGGATGTGATCAGGAAACGGCCGTCGGGCAAGGGAGTGATCGCCCAGGGGCGGTTCAGTTGTACATCCAGTTTCTGGATATCCAGTGCAATACTGGTTTTGACACGGGCAACACGTGTTTGTCCCGGTAATACTGCCTGGTATGGTGTCACCTTTGGTTTGGTTTCTACAGGTTTGCCCGCCAATGTGTCTGTTGTCCCGGTATTCTTTACAGCAGGTGTCGTACATGAGGCAAACACTACCAACGAACCGTACACCATGATCATTAAATGCTTCATATATTATTCAGTTAAAATTACTAGAACGGTTTTATCCATTAGATTTCTTTGTGCCTTTGTGTCTTTGTGGTTTAAATCCGGGTTCACATCTCCCAAACTGACCGGTAAGTTCCGCAATCTTCCACATATTTCAATAAGGCCGAATAAAAAGGATCATTACCCAGTGTGGCACTGTCGCCGATCACAAACAACTGCTCTTTGGCCCGGGTCAATGCCACATTCATCCTCCGGTAATCCCTGAGAAAACCGATCTCGCCCTCATCATTACTGCGAACCAGGCTGACGATGATGATATCGGATTCCTGCCCCTGGAAACTGTCGATTGTCCGGATCAGTATACTGGAATCCAGCTGTTCCCTGGCCAGCATCACTTGTCCGGAATAAGGAGAAATCACCGCAACAGATGCCCCAGGCAGGGTTTCCAGTATTTTCTGTACCAGTTCCAATTCGCCTTCATTTTTCAGGCTGGAGCCTTCTGCACCTGCAGTTTCCTGGTAACCGGAACCAGCTGTGTCAATAAACGTGAAATGTGCGCCACTGTCCTGTAAATGCGGTGCATGCTGCAACCGGCCTTCATAAAACCATTGGCTGCTGAATCCGGCGATCTGCGGCCGCATCCGGTACTGGATATCCAACAGGTAGATTGCCGGATAGTGCAACATGGCCCGTTCCAGTATGGACTGGTTGAATTGCCGCCTGATGGCTTCCTGGCTCAGTACCGTAGGGGGCAGTTGATAAGGATCTCCTGCCAGTACATATCGATCCGCCATTGGGAAAACACACCAGGCCAAGGGCTCCAGGCATTGGCCAGCCTCATCAATGACTAATGTATCGAAAGCCAGATGCCCGATGCCTGCATCTGTCAAACCGACTGGTGTACCGGCAATTACCTGAGCAGCAGTGTACAACTTCTCTTCTTCATACTGTTCCAGTTTCCGGATCTCGGCGCGTATGGATTTGACTTCTTTGAACAGCAGGTTGCGTTGTTCCCGTTCTGCTTTTCCAAAACTGCGCTTGTATTTCAGCGCCATCCGCCTGAATTCTTCCGCACGTTTTTTCAGCTCTTTGATGTCTTTCAATGTCCGGCTGTCTTTCAGCTTACCCTCCGGAGTATAAGGAAAAACCGCTTCATCGGTTTTACTGGTATTGCCTACCCGCAGCAGGTTAACTCCTGCAGCGATCAATCCCTTTGCGAAATGGTCTACTGCTGTATTGCTGGGTGCAGTGATCAGCACTTTTTTGCCTTCACGGGTCAATTGCAGCACAGCTTCCGTAAGGGTGGTGGTCTTTCCTGTTCCGGGTGGACCATGCACGATCACCAGTGCTTCATTTTGCAGGATGGCCGAAACGGCCTCTTGTTGGGAAGGATTCAGGCCCTGATTCCGGAATACCAGTGGCATACTGGCTTTTGCAGCTGGAGCAGTTGTTGTGGCAGTTCCATGTATTTGTTCAAATAAGGCAGCCAGTTTTTTATCCGTTTCAATTTTTTGTAACCCGTCTTTCATGAGGGTGGTGGTACGGGTATCCGGACTTAACTTGATCCCCATGCCATCGTCTTCGATCCAGTCGGGATAGTCTGGTGCAAACAAACGGAATTCACCAGCCTTGCCATCGAAACCCAGCAAAACACCCTTAACGGGTTCTTCACCTGGTACAAAACATTCGATCGGGGAGCCATCGCGGAACAGGGATATTTCTGCAGGGTAGGAGAGCCGGAAACTGATCTCCGGATAATCGGCATACCCGAAACTTTTACGGGTTACCCGGAGCGGATGCAGGGCCAGTCCCTCGGCCTTTAATGCTTTCAGCGAATGCGACTGATCCAGCCGGAAACGTTGCGCCTGTTCCTGTTCCTCCAGTTCAATACCTTCAAGAAGCTGTTGAATGTGTGGATGTTGCATATTCAGAACCGGCAAGTTAGCAAACAGCGTTCAAGGCCTTACGGATATTTTTGGGTATATATGAAAAAGGGTATATATTACTGATGAAAGGCTGGCCGCCAACCAGCACCTAAAACGATTGCCATGTCATACTCCACTTCTATTGACATGAACCTGATTCAGCAATGGTTCATGGAAAAGCTTGATCCCAAAGTTCTGGAACAGAAACTGCATGAAAAGGGCTGGGATCAGGAAACTGTACTCACACATCTTAAAGAATACCGCAAGCTCTGCTGCGCCAAACGTCAATTCACCGGCTTCATGTATCTGGGCGCTGGTGCCTTCCTGGGCTTTGTAAGCTGCATGCTCTCTGTATTCAATCCCATTCCCTCCCTCTATTACCCGATTCTCTACGGCCTTACATCCGTTGCCATCGGCCTCCTCTTTTACGGTCTGTACCTCGTATTTGAAGGCTAATCGGCTCATCGGCTAATCGGCTCATCATCTAAAACATATTATATGTCAGCTCTGACCTCCCGCCGCAGTTTTGTGAAACAATCATCACTGCTGCTGGCTGCTGCTGCTACCGCGCGGCTCAACTGGTTCAAAGGCTATACCCCTAAACTGGCCTTTTCCACGCTCGGGTGTCCCGACTGGTCATTGCAGAAGATCATGGAGTTCGCATCAGCGAACGGCTTCTCCGGTATTGAGTTAAGAGGGGTGATGCGTCAGATGGATCTTACACAGGTACCCGCTTTTTCCAATGCAGCAGCAATTGAGCAGACACTCGGTGCCCTGAGAGCCCATAAACTGAGTTTTGTGAACCTCGGCTCTTCCTGCACCCTCCATTTTCCTCCGGGAGCAGAACGCGATAAACAGCTGGATGAAGGCAAACGCTTTATTGAACTGGCAGGAATGCTCGAATGCCCCTATATCCGGGTTTTCCCGAATAATTTTATTAAAGACCAGTCCCGCGAAAAAACACTGGAACTGATCGCCAATGGCCTCAATACACTCGGTGTGTTTGCCAAGGGCAGCGGAGTGCAGGTATTGATGGAAACCCATGGTGATCTCGTGAAACTGGAAGACCTGACCGCCCTGCTGAACCAGGTGGTGGAACCCAATGTAGGCCTGGTCTGGGATCCCTGTAATATGTGGGTGGCCACTAAAGTGGAACCTGCAGCCGTATATCCGTCTTTGAAAAAATACATCCGTCATACCCATATCAAAGATGCCCGGATGGTGAATGGCCAGCCCCAGTATGCCTTTCTCGGAGAAGGAGAAATGCCCATCTTGCAGGCAGTAGACCTCCTGGCCAAAGACCAGTTCAAAGGGTACTACAGTTTTGAATGGGAAAAACTCTGGCATCCGGAAATTGCAGAACCCGAACCTGCCTTTACTTCATACAGCAAAACACTTCGCCAGCATTTCTCCATGAAATAAGACCGGCATGGATTATATTAGTGGCATACAATTCTTGCTATGCCTGGAGATGCACCTGCCATAAACGGAGACGCCCGTAAAGCCCGGACTTTTGATGCTATTGTTGTAGGCTCCGGAATTACCGGAGGGTGGGCCGCCAAGGAACTCTGTGAGAAAGGCCTGAAAGTACTGATGCTCGAACGGGGCCAACCGGTACAGCATCCCGATTATCCCACAGCCACAAAAGATCCCTGGCAGTTTGCGCACCGGCTCAGTTTGAGTCCGGCAGATAAAGCCAAACGCCCCATCCAGAGCCGGCACTGGTCGTTGAAAGAAGATAACCAGCATTTTTATATTAATGACCTCGATAACCCGTACGAGGAAGTACAACGCTTCGACTGGATCCGTGGCGATGTATTGGGTGGACGTTCCTTGCTCTGGTCGCGCGCCTGTTACCGATGGAGTGACCTCGATTTTGAAGCTAATCTGAAAGACGGGCATGGGATCGACTGGCCCATCCGCTACAAGGATATTGCCCACTGGTACGATTATGTAGAACAGTTCATCGGCGTAAGCGGTTCTGCCGAAGGGCTGCCCCACTTACCCGACGGGAAATTCATGCCGCCCTTCCAGATGAATAAGGTGGAGCAATTCTTCAAAGAAAAAATTGAAACACATTATGCCGACCGTAAAGTGATCATGGGCCGCTCGGCTAATGCTACAGCTCCCGTAAAAGGCAGGGGAACCTGCCAGGCCCGCGACCTCTGCCACCGCGGCTGCCCCTTCGGCGCCTACTTCAGCACTAATGCCAGCACATTGCCCGCCGCACAGGCTACCGGTAATCTCACGATCCGTACCCATGCAGTAGTGAACCGGGTGTTATATGACGAACAAAAACAAAAAGCAGTGGGCGTGGAGCTGCTCGATACACAAACAAACCTTACTCAGGAATATTATGCGGAACTGATCTTCCTGAATGCCGCCACGTTGGGTACTACCTTCATCCTGCTGAATTCCACATCGAACCGATTCCCCAATGGCATGGGTAACGACAGCGACCAGCTGGGCCGTAACCTGATGGACCATCACAAAGGCATTTCCGCTTCCGCCAAAGTGGAAGGCTTCGAAGACTGGTACTATTCCGGAAGAAGACCGACACCCATTTATATTCCCCGTTTTGCTAATGTAATAAAACAGGACAGTCCATTTTTACGGGGCTATCATTTCGGGGCTTCTGCCTATCGCAGCCGCGGTATACCGGCTGAGGAGCCTGTTGGGGCAACTTTTAAAGAAGCGCTTACTGAACCGGGCGGCTGGCAGATCGGTATATATGCATTTGGCGAATGCCTTCCTTATGCCGATAACCGCGTGACCCTCCATAAAGAAAAGAAGGATGCCTTCGGCCGTCCACAACTTAGTATTGATTGCTCTTTCAAAGAGAATGAAAAGAAAATGAACCAGGCCATGGCGCAGGAGGCAGGTGCCATGCTCGAAGCTGCCGGATTGAAAGACATCAGTGTATCCAATAACATGTCCTTCCCCGGCAATGCCAATCATGAAATGGGCACTGCCCGCATGGGCCGCGATCCGAAAACCAGTGTGCTCGATCCCTGGAACCGGATACACGCAGTTCCCAACGTATATGTTACAGATGGCGCCTGCATGACTTCAGGTTCCTGTGTGAATCCCTCATTAACTTATATGGCCCTGACCGCCCGTGCTTGTCAGCATGCGGTTGATTCGCTCAAGCGAGGTTGAGCCTTTACGTTACGCACCAGCTGTTTACCCAGAAACCCGGATGACAGAACAGTGACTTATCCACATATGGATATTTTTTTCTATCTAAACCCCTGCATGGCATCATTGTTGGCAATTGCACACTAATACCAACCACCAAACTAAAATTTGATCCATGAAAACTAGGTTAGTGCTCTTAGCGCTGATCGGGGCAATCTTATTGTCCGTCAGTAGCATCGGGTGTAAACACGAACATGTGTTCACCTGCGAAGAACTCCAGTTCACCCTTACAGCAATAAAAACCGATGCATTATTAAGTAATGCAAACGGTACAATTACCGCAAATGCCACCGGCGGAACCGGATTCCAATACAGCCTCAATGGAGGATCCTTTCAGGACACCGGATATTTTGCCGGACTTTCTCCCTATAAGCAATACCGGATCGTCGGCAGAAACAGTATAGGTTGCTCCGATACGTTATTGATTGATATTGGTTCCATTGATCCCTGTAAAGGGGTATCTGTTCAGTTGACCACTACAAAAACAGACGCTTCCCCCAACCAGAACAACGGGAAAATAATTGCGAAAGCGACCGGAGGCAACGGGTTTACCTATAGTATAAACGGCGGTGCTTTTGGGAAAGACTCTGTATTTTCCAATCTTGCAGCGGGGAATTATACCATTGCCGCAAAAAGTGCTGCTGGCTGTATTGGAGTTGCTCAGGTTACGATCGCCACCCTGAATCCATGTGCCGGAGTAACAGTGGCAATCACTACAACAACGGTAAATCCCGGCACAGGCTTGTCGAATGGATCGATTACAGCCACAGCTACAGGCGGCACTGGATTTACATATAGTATTAATGGAGGTGCTTACCAGACTTCCGGCACATTCAGTAATCTGGCAACAGGAAATTATACCATCACTGCAAAAAACAGTAATGGTTGTACCGGATCCACTACTGTAGCACTGGGGAGCACCAACCCTTGTGCAGGGGTCACAGTAACGGTTACCACATCACAGGTTAATCCAACAACAGGTCAATCGAACGGTTCCATAACTGCAACGGCTACCGGCGGAACCGGAATTACCTACAGTATCAATAATGGCGCTTATCAGGCTTCCGGAACCTTTAATAATCTGGCGGCAGGGGCCTATACGATTACTGCCAAAACCAGTGCGGGTTGCCTGGGTACAAAATCGGTAACCCTCACCGCCACCAGTGCCTGTACCAATGTCAATATTGTGATAACACCCACTGTGGTGAATGTAACACCCTGTATCACGCCGGCCAATAACGGCAGTATAACAGTGGCAGCTTCCGGATCTACCGGCTTCACTTATAACATTAACGGAGGCGCTTACCAGGCAGGCACAACGTTCAGTAACCTGGCAGCTGGCAGCTATCTGGTTGGCGTAAAAGATGCCAATGGCTGTACGCAGACTAAAACAGTGGCTGTGGCATTGGTGCCGCAAGGACCGAATTTTGTACAGATGCGTGCCCTGATCACCACACGCTGCAGCAGCGGCTCCGGTTGTCACATGAATGGCGGCAGTGCGGCAGGTTATAATTTCGACAGTGATTGCAGTATCGTCACTTACTGGAGCCAGATCCAGGGTGCCTGCGTCACCTATACACTTAAGAAAATGCCGATCGCTCCACAAGCGATTCTTACTACTGCAGAAAAACAGGTGATCACCAACTGGATCAATGCCGGTCACCGCTATACTGATTAACTATCCAGGCGGTTATAAGCTTATGGCATCAGGCAACATTGTAGAATGTTGCCTGATTTTTTTTACAACAAGTTCCGTTTTTCTTAACTTCCTGTCATGGTTAAATGGTTATCTGTCCTGCTGTTCAGTCTTTTCCTTACCGGTGATCTTTATGCGCAAGGGCCAGCGCAATGGGTGATCAGTAACCCCACCATCATTGATATTGAAACGGGTAAATTGATCGCCGGAAAGGATGTATGGATCAGTGGCCAGCAGATCCGGTCGGTTGTACCTCATCGAAAAAACTACCCGCCGTCTCAGAAGGTTGTGGATGCCAGTGGCAAATTCCTGATCCCTGCCTTATGGGATATGCATATGCATTTCGGAGGTGGCGACAGCCTGATTGAAGAAAACCAAAACCTGTTGCCCCTGTTTCTGGCACATGGTATTACCGCAATCAGGGATGCTGCTGCCGATATCAGTCCGGCGGTGCTGTCCTGGCGTAATGCCATACGTTCCGGGACACTGGAAGGCCCGACAATTTTTACGGCAGGCCCCAAAATTGAAGGGATCAACTCGATCTGGATCGGCGACCTGGAAGTGGGTACTGAGCAGGAACTGATGAAAGCCTTTGATTCGCTGGCAAAACTGAAGGTGGATTTCATTAAAGTAACCGACAATACCCTGAAACCGGCACTCTATCTGCAGGCCCTCCGCGAAGCCCGCAAAAGGGGATGGCCGGTATCGGCTCATATCCCTTATGCCCTCACAATGGACCAGGTAGTGGATGCCGGGCTCAGTTCAGTGGAACATATGGCATATGCGTTGAAGGCCGGAGCTACCAATGAAGCCGAAATTGCCCGCCTCTACCGGGAAGGGACAATCACCGGGAAAGACGTCATGCCACTGGCGATCCGCAATTTTGATGAGCAGTATGCTTTATCGGTATACCGGAATATGGCGGAGAAAGGCACTGCAATTACCCCCACGCTCAATATCAGCCGCATCACCGCCTATTTTGATCAGGAAGATCATTGGACGGATCCATACCTGCAGTATATTGGCCAGGGACTACAGAATACCTACTGGTGGCGCGTCAACCGGGCGGCTGGTGATAATGCTGAAGCCATTGCGCTGCGGCATCAGGTTTTTGAAAAAGCTGCTTCCCTCTTGCCCCTATTGAAAAAGGCGGGTGTCCTGATCATTGCCGGCACCGATGCCGGTTACCTCAACTCTTTTGATTATCCGGGCAGGGGGTTGCACGATGAACTGGGCCTGCTCGTAAAATACGGACTCACCCCGCTGGAAGCCCTGCAGGCAGCCATCAGCAGCGGTCCGCGTTATTTTAAAATGGAACAACAATACGGGAAAATAGCTCCCGGGTTTTTTGCAGATCTCTTATTACTCAACGCAAACCCATTGGAAGAGATCAGTAACACACGCAGTATTTTTGCGGTGTTCAATAAAGGGAAATGGTATGATCGGAAAAAACTGGATGAACTCCTGCTGTATGTTAAACAACAGGCTGCTACCAGCCCCTTCCGGGCTATTGGCCCTTCCAGGGAAGTTCAGGGAAAATAATAATGTAAATACGGAAACATGAAACAGCTCTTCACCTTTTTATTTCTCATTGCCGGATTCAGCAGTCTGGCCCAGGTCAACCTCAAATCAATCCCCTTTCCCCTGCATTGGGAAAACGCACCGAAAGCATTCCGCATAACAGGAAACAATCTGGTCATCGAGAGCGGGGCAAAAACGGATATGTTCCGTGATCCCAATGTAACCTACAATACCGACAATGCGCCCAAGTTGCTCTTCACACCGGATGAAAATTTCGTTTTTACGGCCTCAGTTCATCATGTATTTGCCTCCAAATGGGACGGGGGAGCACTGGTGTTGAAAACCGACAGCGCCCATTGGGTGAAATTCTGCTATGAAAAAGATTATACAGGAGCCCGTCGGGTGGTAACAGTGGTGACAGACAATATTTCCGACGATTGTAATTCGCTCAGCTTTCCGTCGGACAAAATATTTTATAAGATCGCAAAAGCAGATAATGTAATTACCCTGTATTGCGGTACGGATGGCAAAAAATGGTTCCTCGTCCGCCATTTCCAGTATAATGCGAAAGGACCCCTGCAACTGGGATTCCTGTCACAGTCGCCTGAAGGGAAAAACTGCACAGTCACTTTCAGCAATATCACATATACTGCGAAAAAGATCACGGATCCCTATACCGGGGAATAAAGGTCAGAAATTCAATCCTGCGAGATAATCATAACTTTTCTTCAGGGCGGATTCCGGATCTTTCACCATATCCTGTTCTACAATGAAGTGCTTTACGCCCAATGCCTTCGCACGGGGTAAAATGGTTTTGAGATCGAGCACCCCGCTCCCTGCAGTGGTCATGTGCGGAAACAGCTCGATCCATTGTGTGGCATTGCCGCCATCCCCGGAAAAACGGACAGCTGCATCCATATCTTTCACATGCATCAGCCGGTAACGGCCTTTGTTTTTTTCCAGTAATGCAATAGGGTCTGCACCACCTGCTGTTGTCCAGAACAGGTCCATTTCAAAGAAGACCGTATCCGGGTCGGTAGAAGCCTGGATCAGCTCCAAAGGAATTTTTCCTTCCATCGGGGAGAGTCCGTAGCCATGATTATGATAAGCAAAACGGATTCCCTGCTTTTTTGCTGCTGCCCCGATCTGGTTAAACCGGTCAGCCATTTTTTTATAATCATCCAGGTTTCTCCGCAGCCCGTCCGGAATGGCAGGTAATACCACATAGGTGCTGCCTAAAGTGTTTGCGGTTTCGGCTAATGGTCCCATAGCCTGTTCCAGTGTGTCAAGATCCGTGTGCATGGAAGGCACTGAAAAATGGTATTTCTTGAGTAGGCTTTTCATGTCGAGGGTGGTCTTTCCAAAAAAACCGCTTCCGGAAAATCCCAGGGCAGGAGTTACTGCCGCCCAGCTTCTTTGAGCTGCAGGCATACTGAACGAATAGGGGCCATACAACTCGACTTCCCGGTAGCCGATTCCTGACAGCAGTTCCAGGGCCTTTTCCAGATCCTTTTCCAGCAGGAAAGGCAAGGAAAAAAACTGGATGCCCACTGTTTTCAGGTTACGTGTACCGGCTGCATCAGCCAGAAGGGGGGAAAGGGAGAGGAGGGCCCCCGAATAAAGAAACGAACGGCGGTTCATATGACGGTTTTGCTGTTAATATACTGAATTTAAGTCAGACGCCCCTTTCGCAGCGTTCTGGTTTTCAGGGTTTTCCTTTAGCTCACAAATAGGCGAAGGAAAAACTGAGCGAATACAGGCGCCTTTCTAATTTTTATCAACCACCGGGTTAATGCAAGTCATCCGGTGGCACCGGAAATTGATGAAAATTTGTAGCATCAAATATTTTTTTCATTTTTAATGTTCACCGTCATGAAAATTGAATACTGGATTAATGTAAAACATGTTGATAACAGGCTGGTTATTTACCTGAACGGCGAAACGGTATGGGACAGCGGTATCGTTCACGACGATCCCGAACTGAACCAGTTCATCAACATTACAAGCCATCTCCAGGAACATGCCACTCACACCAACGAACTGATTTTTGAAGGATTCAATGACTCGTTCACTTCTGCTGAATCAGAAGGTGAAATGAATCCCTGGCATTTCCATTACCGCGTTTTTTCGCGGACCATCGATGAAGCCGGTCAGGTGGTAGCCGAGAAGGATATCGTGAATCCTTACAATGAAAAACACCTGTCGAACCCCAATATCCGCGCGATCAACAACTGTTACCAGCTGGCACGGACTAACGGCAGTTTCAAAGTGGTTTCCAATTCATTGTCGCAGCAGTTTTACAAGTAAGTACTGCGCCAAACCAGACCCCATGCATAGAAAAGTGCTGCTCCGGAGATTCCGGGAGCAGCACTTTTCGCTTTTACGGGCTACAGAGTTTTCATTTAAAGGGCTTTTAGCTGCACTTGTTAAACAGTGCCATACACTTGATTATCGTCCCTGACGCTTTCAATACCACATGCTATTTTCGGTTCCGGTTAGCAGATGCTGACCTGTCAATTATCCTTTTAAACCAAAAATTCAATGACCATGAACCTGAAACCACTGGCCCTGTCCGTGCTTGTACTCCTGACCGCAACCGTTTCCTGCAAAAAAGAAAAGACAACCACCACAGATCCCACACCCCAACCTGCAGTAGAAGAACTGCTCACCCCGACCGACAGTAAATCATTTCACCTCCTCCTGAATGGCAATACACGCGATACCAGCGGTAATGGCTATCATGGCGGTGAATCCAATGCACTGGCCTGGGGTGCCGACCGGTTTAACAGGGCCAATCATGCCCTGTTGCTCAATGGAACAGATGCCATCACTGAGATCCGGAGTGATAATATGGCCTTCCCCTTCAGTTTTTCACTTTGGGTGAATACAGCTGATGCACAGCGGGTGGCTACCTTATTCCAGACCGACCGTGGCCAGGGAGCCTATTATGGCTGCTGGTTACAGCAATCCATTGTAAATCCCGGTAAACTGGCTTTTAATATCGGTAACGGCACTTCCACGTCCTCATCCGGAAGGAAGTCCCTCTTCAGTTCCATCAATATCACTCCAAACCAGTGGCACCATATTGTGATCAATGTGCGCGGTGCAGGTGATATGGAGCTTTATGTGGATGGTACCAAAGATTCAGAAGCGAGTTACGACGGCAGTGCTGCCACTATAGAATATTCCGGAAATGCCCCTGTCGGTTTACTGGGAGGGGGGTTCAGTGGACAGTATTTCAGTGGTGCGGTAGACGATTTCCGTGCCTACAAGCGGGCCCTGACCCCCACCGAGATCGCAGTCCTGAAGAATTTTCAACCTTGACCCAATCGATAACTTAGATCCTACAGGTCCTCCCGGTTTCACCGGGAGGTTTTTTTTGCCCGGCCTGAATAACAGGATAACTGCCGGGGCCTGTTTGATAACTGCAGGAATTCACCCTTCGGGGGAAAACTATTTCGGGCAGGGAGCGGGGAACCGCCTATTTTCGGTTGGGTCCGATCGTATCATTATGGCCGAACGGTTATTCTATATTGCTGTTTTAAACCTGATTTCCTTTCTATTGCCGGATCAGGCATTCAGTCAGCCTGCCAAAGGCTGCTCCTGCAATATATTCAAAGATGGGCCGTCAAACCGGAAACCTACAGCTGCGCAGCTCAGGCAAATGGAAACCTCGAATGACCCGGCCTGCAAAGCCCGCTTCCTCGAGCAACAACTGATAGCCCTTTTGGAGCGAAGGAAAGGAGATGCCCTGACCCGGATGCTGCTCCAACTGGATACTGCCATCCGGGACCTTCCCTGCACTGGATATGACCGCAGTACTTATTACCTGCTTGAAACCACGATACTGCAACATGCCGGAGATTATGCCGGAAGCCTGGACGCCGGTTTGCGCTTACTCGCCCTGGAGGAAACAGGGGAGGATCCTTTCCGGCTGGCAGAAGCCAGATTGCTGATCGCTGGAACGTTTAACCGGCTCAAAAGATCGGCACAGGGACGTGGGTATACCTATGGCGCCATCGCTGAATTACCCCGCATTGCTGCTCCCTGGGAAAGATCCCGGATACTCTACCTGCTCAGCAGCCGGTACCTGTGGTATTATCAGGATACTAAAAACACCCTTTTGCTGGACTCTGCTTTCCGTTTTGGTATGCAACAGCTGGAAATCAGCCATTCGCTCCACGATACTACTTTGCTGCTGCATGGATTTACCATCATGAATGGAGTAGCCCACGAAAGGGCGCAATTTGAAACCGCTCTCCGGTATATCGACAGCAGTCTCGGGTTCATGAAGCCGGATGAATATGCCATGATGGGTACCGCCTACGGCGATAAGGCCGATGCGCTTATGGAATTGAAAAGGTATCCCGAAGCCCGGCGTTATGCCGATTCCTGCCTGGCCTGCCACCGCCGTTCCGGGAATCCTGAAACCATAGCCAATGCCCAGGCCCTTATTTACCAGATCAGTGAACGTACCGGAAACTATAAAGAGGCACTCGATGCCCTGAATGCCTATGTTGAAATTCATGACAGCCTGACCAATGTGTCAAAAACACGAACAGTTACAGAACTGGAAAAAAAGTACAACCAGGCCCGGAATGAAAAAACCATTAAGGAACTCTCCCAGCAAAAGCAGATCTACTCCCTGGTGGCACTTGCAGTAGTATTACTGTTGCTTGCTGTGGTGTTCTACTTCCGGCAGAAAGCCCTGAAGCAGAAACAGCGGATCATGGAAGCCGAACAGCGGCTCAACCGTTCCCGCATGAACCCGCATTTCTTCTTCAATGCGCTGGCTTCCCTCCAGGCTTTTGCATTGCAGGATACTGATCGCAAGGAACTCGCCAGCGGTTTGTCGCGGTTTTCTCATATTATGCGGGAAACCCTGGAAAGCACATATAAGGAATATGTGACCATTGAACAGGAAACTGCTTTCCTGAGCGAATACCTGGAATTGCAGCAATTGCGTCATCCGGGTAAATTCAGCTTTGCCATTACCGTTGCGCCTGAACTGGAACCCGAGGCCCTGATGTTGCCCTCCATGATCCTGCAGCCATTTGCAGAGAACAGCGTTGAACATGGCTTTGAAGGGATCAATTATCCCGGTACGATCCGCATCTCATTCAGCAGCAGGGAGAAACAATTGCTGATCCGTATGGAAGATAATGGCAAGGGATTGACACCGCAGGTAAAAACGGAGACCGGGCATGTCAGCCGGGCGCAGCAGATCGTGAAAGACCGGATATATCTGCTGAAAATGAAACTGAAATGCAATGCAGGTTTTTCTATCCGCAACCGGGAAAACGGGAATGGGGTAGTGGTGGAGATCCTTTTGCCGGAACTGGACAAATCACAAGTTAACAGCTGATCCAAATAAACCATCCATGACAAAGATCCTGATCGTCGACAATGAAGCTCCCGTCCGCCAGGCCCTGCGGGAAATGATCCTGCTGGTGAATACCCAACCTTGTGAAATTGAAGAAGCGTCCGGTGTAAAAGAAGGGCTGCAGAAAATTGAATCCTTTGATCCGGATATCCTTTACCTGGATATACAGATGGATGATGGTACGGGATTTGACTTGCTCCAGCAGGTTGCACAACCTGCTTTTCAACTGGTATTTACAACTGCCTTCGATCAATATGCCATCCGGGCTTTCCAGTTCAGCGCCCTCGATTACCTGCTGAAACCCGTTGACCCCTATGCGCTGCAGAAAAGCCTCGACCGGGCCCTGGCTAACCTCAGCCAGAAAGGACTGAACCGGCAACTGGCAGTACTCCTGCAGCAACTGACCACTCCCGCACAAGGTGAAAAGCGCATTGTATTGAAAGACAGCTCCGCTGCTTATTATGTAAAGGTTGCAGACATCCTCTATTGTCAGGCTGAAGGAACCTATACCCGCTTTACCATACAGGGGATGCACCCTGTCATGATCTCCCGTAATCTCAAGGAATTTGAAACCCTTCTCGAGCCTCTGGGTTTCCTGCGGACCCATCACTCATACCTGGTAAATGCTGAAAAGATCCGCTTGTTCGACAAGGCAGATGGCGGTACACTGGTGCTGGAAAACGGCGATCGTATCCCTGTTTCACAACGGAAAAAGGATTTTGTACTGGCCATGCTGGAAAAAACCTGACGTGTTCCCCATCACCAGAAACAGTGATAGCTGTCATTGATGCAGCTATACTGATACTTTACCTTGTGCCTGCAATTCTCCAAAATGCGCAGCTCTTTCAACCTGGTCGTCCTTATTCTTGCCGCTGCCTGCAGCATCCCGGCCTGCCGGGTTGATTATTTTCTGCACCCGCTGCCCGTTGACAGCCGCAACCGGACCTGCGCTCCGCCTACACTTCGTGGGAAATACCTGATGGATGTGGAGAGCGATCAGGATACCCTCCTTATTCTCCGGAATTCACTGGTCTATCTGAAGCCGCAGGATACCGTTTATTATCACATTCCGTTTACACTGAACTATGATTCGGTCAGGAACCAGTACGACACCTCCTTTCGCTATAAAATATTCGGGGACCTGCTCTATACAGTAGACCCACAGGCACCCTTTCTGCTTTACCACTGGCCCTTTACCCGGATGGAAGACAGTTTCCAGGTGATCCGTACCGACTCTCAGTCCATAGATCTGGGCAGGAACAGCTTTTTCCGTAAAGTGAAACGCCATACCTATATATTGAATTACCATACCACATTGGCGGATGATGAAGGCAATTGGTGGCACCCCATCCTCTTCCGGTGGAATAAAAAGGGCATAGAACTGTTCACAATGCTTCCGGAGGACGCAGACAGCCTGAACCTCCATTTTTATAATCATTCCTCGAGTTATTATTACAACCTGCAGTGGACGGCCAAACAGATCGACAGCATGATAAGGAAAGAAGTCCTGAAACCAGATGGATACCTGAAACGCCTGCGATAAAGCCAATTTTCATATATTTAGCCTTATACTGCTTATATGAAAAAGTTCCTGATCGCGATCCACTTCATCCTGGTTGTTTACCTGGCAGCAGGACAACCTTACCAACCCAACTGGAATTCCTTGTCGACCCGGAAGATCCCCGGCTGGTTCCACCAGGATAAATTCGGCATCTTCATACACTGGGGTGTCTATTCCGTCCCTTCCTGGGCCCCGGTCATCCCCAACAGCGGATACAGCTATGCCGAATGGTACTGGTACCGCCTGCCTGAAAAGAAGAAAGAGTTTCTGGATTTTCACAACAAGAATTACGGACCCGATTTCGCCTACCAGCAATTTGAGCAGTCTTTCAAGGCCGAACTATTTGATCCCGCCCAATGGGCCGATATATTTAAGCGATCCGGCGCAAAATATGTGGTGCTCACTTCCAAGCACCATGAAGGCTATACCCTCTGGAATAACGCCCAGGCCGATAAAAGCTGGAACCGGAAATGGAATGCGGTAACCGGTACACCCAAGCGCGACCTGCTCGGTGACCTGACCAATGCGGTCCGCAAAGAAGGCCTCCGTATGGGGTATTACTATTCCCTGTACGAATGGTTCAATCCCCTCTACCTGACAGATAAAAAACGTTATGTGGAAGAACACATGTGGCCCCAGTTCAAAGACCTGGTGACCCGTTATAAACCCTCTGTCATTTTCTCCGACGGCGAATGGGAGCTCTCCGATACCGCATGGCGCAGTCCCGAGCTTCTGGCCTGGCTTTTTAACGAAAGTCCGGTAGCCAGTGAAGTGGTAGTGAACGACCGCTGGGGAAACAATACCCGGAACAAATACAACTCCACGCTCTATGCCACTTCAGAATACGGTGGTGGCATGGATGCCTCCATTGTATGGGAGGAAAGCCAGGGTATCGGTCATTCCTATGGTTATAACCGGAATGAAAAAATCGATGATTATAAAAGCGGCCGGGAACTCATCCTCCTGCTCAGCGATATCGTCGCCCGGGGAGGTAACCTTTTGCTCGATATCGGACCAACTGCCGATGGCCGGATTCCGGTGATCATGCAACAGCGCCTGCTGGAGATCGGCGACTGGCTGAAAGGCAACGGCGATGCCGTTTATGGTACCGAAGGTTTCCGGATCCCGGCACAGTGGAGTAAAGGTGCCCCGGAGAAGAAAAATGAAGCGAGCTTTATGGCCGATTACCGGATCATACGCCTGGTGGAACCTAAAAAGGATAGTTCTTTTATTGAGTGTTTCTTTACTCAGAAGGGGAAAGATCTCTATTGTATCATACCTTCCTGGCGCTCCGGCCTTACCCTCAAGAACCTGAAGCTCAAACCCGGAACCACAGCCACAGTACTCGCCACTGGTGAACCCCTCCGGCTGACCCCCTCTGGTACAAATACGATACTTGATCTTTCTAAGATGAATGCAGCGAAGATGCCCACTTCGGGAGTGATTGTGGTGAAGCTGAAGAATGCGTTGTGAAGAAGTAGTCAGTAGACAGTAGTCAGTAGTCAGTAGACAGTAGTCAGTAGACAGTAGTCAGTAGTATTTGTATTCTACCGGCTACTGGCTACCGGCTACCGGCTTCTAATGGGGCAGCTTTTTTCTTAACAACCCATACACAAAAGTCCCTGTCATCGCAAACAGCAGGTAAACGATGAATACGGTTACTCCACTGCCGAGCAGGATGAACATAGGGGCAGGACAGGCACCTGCCAGCGACCAGCCCATGCCGAATATGGCGCCACCCACCAGGTAACGGAAGATGCTTTTCTGTTTGTCTTTGATGGTGATTTCAACGCCTTCCACATTTTTCAGGTGTTTGCGTTTGATCAGCTGAACGGTGAGGATGCCGGCAATAACAGCAGATCCGATAATACCGAACATATGGAAACTCTGGAAGCGGAACATTTCATAGATCCGGAACCAGCTCACGGCTTCACTCTTGTACAGGATAAAACCAAGCAGCATGCCGACCATTATATATCTTGACATTCTCATGATTCAATGTTTTAAAGGGGAAATAATAAGGGGATGACCACATAGGTGATGAACAGGCCGCCCGCGAAAAACCCGACGACTGCAATGAGTGAAGGCAGCTGTAGGGCGGATAAGCCGCTGATGGCATGTCCACTGGTACAGCCACCGGCATAACGGGCACCAAAGCCCACCATGAAGCCGCCGCCTGCAATGATCAGCCAGCCTTTCCAGTTGAAGAGCGCTTCCCAGCTGATAAAATCCGGAACCAGTGGAACGGTGCCCTTGGATGTATCAATTCCCATATCATGTAAGGCACTCAGTGTGGCATTGCTGACATGCGCCACATTACCCTGATCACCGATAAAATAATGACTGGCCAGGTAACCTCCGAAAACGGCTCCCAGGGCTACCAGCAGGTTCCATTCGCCCTTGGTCCAGTCGATCTTGAAAAACTCATTGACCTGGTCGGCACCGTCTGCTGCACACATCAGCCGGAAATTTTCGGAGATGCCGAATTCATGACCAAAATAAAGCAGGATGAACATAACCAGGGCAAGCAGCGGACCGGCAACATACCAGGGCCAGGGCTCGCTGATGAGGTGTTGAATCTGTTCGAGAAACTCTTTCATGGTGTTTGCATTTTAGGATGAACCGTTTCACAGCATAAAGGTAATATACAGTATTAATGAAATACATCACTACGGACAGGTGAACTATATGTATTCCGTCAGATTCCGGGATGATGGTACTCAGTGATAATTGTCACAGAAGCAGGGCTTCATACAGGAAGGTCACGTATCTTTAGAAAATGAACAGCGGCATCGGCTATGTATTATCCGGAGGCGGGGCCAGGGGTTTTGCGCATCTGGGTGTTTTGCAATTCCTGGAGGAAGCCGGGATCCGGCCCTCAGCAATTTCAGGCGTCAGCGCAGGTGCAATCGCAGGAGCATTATATGCTGGCGGATTGGCTCCGCAGGCTATCCTGAAACTGCTGCAAGGCAGCCAGTACTTCGGGTGGTCGAGTTTTGCCTGGCAACGGCGGGCTCTTTTCACCCTGGAAGTACTGAAAAAAATACTGATACAGGCGATACCGGAAGATGACTTCAGCGCATTGAAAATTCCTTTTTTTGCCGGCGCCACAGATATTCTGGCCGGGGAACCTGTTTGCATCAGCACCGGTAACCTGAGCTCAGCCGTTTGTGCATCTGCAGCGGTACCGCTGATCTTCGAACCGGTACAACGGGGAAACCAGTTACTGGTGGATGGGGGTGTACTGAATAATTTTCCAATTGAACCTTTGATTGGTAACTGCGCCCGGGTGATCGGGATCCATGTAAACAAACTCGAACCGGTGATTGATAGTAAACAACTGAAAAGTCCATCGGTATTGATTGACCGTTGTTTTCATTTGGCCATCGCCTCATCAGTCTACGAAAAAGCGGTAAAATGTGATATCTTTATTGACGTGCCTCTTCAACACATACCCATGTTTGATATAAAACAAGCCCCGAAGATCTTTGATGCCGGGTATGCAGCAGCAAAAGAACAGGGAACTGCGATCAAACAACTATCCCAAACCTGATTTGTCATGAAAAGCCGCACTGTTTTTACATGCATCGTTTTTTTGGTTGCAGGAGCCGCTGCTAACCGGTTGGTGGCGCAAAGCACCGACAGCCTGATCTACTGGTCTGTTCCGGATACAGCAAAAGTGATTTCCGTAATGCAGCTTTTCCAGCTGCCCCAATCGCATCCGGTTTTCGGACGGGCCGGTATTGGTAACAACCTGCTAACCCTGCAATATGGATATGGAAGGAAAGGGCAGTATGCATCCCTGACTCCATCCTTGGATAACTTATCCAATACGGGTCATACAGCAATGAAACCTTTACATAAACTGTACCAACGCCAAAAGATCCGCACAACAGTACAGGATACCATCGGCCTGTTCCTGACCTGTGCCCGTGATTCAGCCAGCCGGAAACAGATCTTCAGTGGCTATCTCTATTTTCCCCAATTGAAAAAATGGAAGTTGGTAGGGGTCTGGGAAAAAGAAGGGGTAGGAGAATATTACAAAGGGATATTAACGGCAGTGTCGGCCCGACAAACAATTACCGGATTTATCCCTGCCGGTTCCTGGTACCAAATGAATACTGGAGTATGGAAAGAGCAAAGTACAACCGGTATACCCGTACCCCAGCAAATGCCTTTTTCAAATATAGACTCATTGGAACAGGCAAAGCGGGAACACAGGATCATTAAAAAACTGCCGGAAGCAAGTAGTCTTCAGGAAAAAGAAGGCGTTTACTACCAGATACTCGAACCCGGAAGCGGTAATCTTGTAAATCTGACAGATACGGTTACTGTATTCTATAAGGGGTATCTGCTGAAAGACGGAACCATTTTCGACCAGATGGATAAGGAACCGCGGAAATTTCCCCTTAACCGGCTTATAAAGGGTTGGCAGATCGGTGTACCGCTGTTGAAAACAGGTGGGAAAATCAAACTCATCATTCCATCCGGAACAGGATACGGTATACGTACCCGCGGGGCCAAGATCCCCCCCAATTCCATACTGGTCTTCGAGATCGAAGTGGTCAAAACAATGCCCAATGCCCGATGACCAATGCCTTTCAGCATTGACTCTTCACTATTCTCGAGCCAACTATCGGATTCGAACCGACGACCCTTTCATTACGAATGAAATGCTCTGCCAGCTGAGCTAAGTTGGCGGGTAGTACAAAATTAAATAATTTCGGAAATCCACTAAATGGCAACCAAATGAAACAGTTCTCTACTTTACTGGTGATCGTATTGTTGGCAGGTTCTGTAAAGGCCCAGCAAGCAAAGCTGAAGGATATACATATTCCTGATTCCACTAAGAAAATCATGGTGGTGGAAACCGCTTGTGGCGAATGCCGGTTTGGGCTCAAAGGAAAAAGCTGTGACCTTGCGGTCCGGATCAATGGCAAAGCCTATTTTGTAGATGGTACCGGTATCGACGATCATGGAGATGCTCATGCTAAAGACGGCTTCTGTAATGCCGTTCGGAAAGCCGAAGTGCAGGGTGAACTGGTGAATGGGCGTTTCCTGGCCACATATTTCCGGCTCATTCCTTCAGGGAACAATGTTAAAAAGGAAAAATAAGGCAGGATTTTTCATTGGCGTAACATTGAATTCGGAACTGCTTCATAGTTAATGAATTAAATAGCTTAATGTCATTCACATCTGTTAATTCAGATTTTTGATTATATGTTTTTCGGTAATGGTATTACCTTAGTCGCTCTTCGGATACCAGTCTTTTCATTGTAGCCTGCATATCTTTTCCCATTCCACTGAAATGCCAAATTGGTTTTGCCTGATTTTTTCTCTGTGAATTGATATTTATAAGATGCGTCTTACAACTAGCTGTATTGCTTTTTTGCTGTTTTTCATGCAAGGAAGCCCGACAATTTTAGCCCAGAGTGCAAACCCGATCGTAACTGAGAACCTCAATCCGGGTGTTCCAATTGCTACATGGGGTGTGCCAGATTTCAGGGACACCCGGATCAATGGATTCGCCACAGAGATCAGTGTCAATAAAGGGGCTACAGTAAGCTTCAAAGTTCATTCCCTGAGTAGTGCCAATTTTACCATGGTCATCTACAGGTTGGGTTATTATGGAGGGAATGGTGCCCGCCAGGTCGCCAATCTGGGTACTGTTACCGGGAAAGCTCAGGCGACGGGTATTACTGATGCAGCCACCGGATTATATGATTGCCGGAACTGGACCGTATCAAAAACATGGGCTGTGCCCGTCAATGCCGTTTCAGGAGTCTACATTGCTAAAATTACCCGCACAGGCGGAGGCAGTAACCATATCCTTTTTGTAGTACGCGACGATGCCGCTGCATCAGACATGATCATGACTACAACCGATGCCACCTGGCAGGCGTATAATGGCTATGGCGGCAACTTTTTTTATAATGGAACCACTGCAGGTTATACAAACGGCCGGGCAGTGAAAGTCAGCTATAACAGACCCTTCTTTCCGTATAATGCAGGATTCCAGACCAATAACATGCAAAGCGACTGGTATATGAATGCCGAATATTCCATGATCCGCTTTCTGGAGCGGAATGGATATAACGTGAGCTACCTGACCAATGTTGACATGGTACGCACTCCATCCCTGCTGTTGAGCCATAAAATTTTTATTACTGCCGGTCATGATGAATACTGGTCTGCAGAAATGCGCACGGCCACAGAAGCCGCCCGGAATGCCGGAGTGCATTGTGTTTTTCTGACGGGAAATGAAGTGTATTGGAAAACACGCTGGGAAAATGACGGGGCTGGAAACGCATATCGTACACTGGTATGCTATAAGGAAGGAACTATGGGTAATGGCTCTGTAGACGAATCTTCCTGTGGAACCAAATGTGATCCTTTAGCTTCCGTTTGGACCGGACAATGGCGCAGCGGCGGAGCTTATGATGCCGGGAAGCCGGAAAATGCCCTGACCGGCCAGATCAGCTGGGCGGCTACCAATAATGCCATAGAGATTCCCTTTGAATATAAAAATCACCGGTTCTGGAGAAATACCAGTGTGGCCAACCTTGCTGCTGGACAGAAAGTGACGGCCTCTGCATTCGGACTGGGTTATGAAATGGATTTTGAACAATACGAAGCTAAATATCCGGAAGGGCGGATGAAATTATCCAGTACAACGGTTGATTCACGAACCCATCATTTATCGCTCTATCGGCACAGCAGCGGCGCATTGGTTTTCGGTGCCGGCTCTGTACAATTTGTATGGAACCTGGATGATGCGCACCTGGGTGGTGCCGGTAGCGCCGTAAGTACAGATCTGCAGCAAGCCATGATCAACCTCTTTGCGGATATGACTGTTCAACCGGGATCCCTGATGTCCGGAATGGTGGCTGCAACAGCCTCTACTGATCTGACAGCGCCTGCTGCCGCCTTCAGTTTCCCGGCGCATGCCGCACAACTGGTAAAAGGCGTGCCTGTTGTCATCACCGGAACCGCTACTGATAACGCATTTGTGTCTGTAGTGGAACTGTCGTTCGACGGCGGTACAACCTGGTCACCCGCAACTGGCACCACCAATTGGTCGTATACCTGGAAGCCGGCAGCCGCCGGAACGGTGACCATTAAGGTAAGGGCCTGGGATGATAGCGGTAACAAGGGCACTGCGGGCACAGCGCCTGCTTCAAACGCGATTTCAGTAACCGTCAATACAACCGCACTCACGATCTGTCCCTGTACCGTATTTACGGATACACAGGCCATACAGGCACCTACAACCAATGCATTCACTGATTATGCCGCGATCGTTCTGGGCATGCGGTTCCGGCCAACAGAAAACGGCTATATCACCGGAGTCCGTTTCTATAAGGCGCTCAACAATAACGGCGTTCATACCGGCATGCTGTATTCGAACAGCGGCAACCTCCTGGCTCAGGCCACATTCAATACCGAAACTGCCAGCGGCTGGCAAACAGTTTCATTCAATACACCCGTATTTGTAAAAAAAGATACCACATATGTTGTGGCGTACCATAGCGCATCCGGGTTTTACTCGGCATCCCTGTACTATTTTACGGCATCCGTAAACCAGCCTCCGCTTATTGGCCTGGGTGATGGGGTGGATGGGGCAAACGGTATCTATAAATACAGCAACACTCCTGTATTCCCGGATATTACCACCAACCAGTCTAATTATTGGGTGGATGTGGTATTCAGTACAGCACTGAATACCTGGGTAGGAACTTCCAGTAACAGTTGGGAAGACCCCCTCAACTGGAGCGCAGGAAACGTACCTTCTACACAATCGAGTGTGGTGATCCCTTCAGGTACTCCCTTTTCTCCGGTTACTCATTCCAATATAACCGTAAAATCACTGCATATGAATGCTGCCGCCAGTTTAACGGTAAGCACAGGGTACAGTTTCCGTGTTGAATTACCCTGACAGGAATTACGCCGATTTGCTAATTTTATTCCATGAAATCGGCTACCGTTCAGGAATTAAAGGCGGAATTGAAAGAATTGCCCCAGAAAGATGTGGTGGAACTCTGCCTGCGCCTGTCCCGCTTTAAAAAGGAAAATAAGGAACTGCTGACCTACCTGCTCTTTGAAGCACACCGGGAGGAGGAGTTCATACGGTCTGTAGAGGAGATGATCGACACCGAATTCACCACGATCAACACGTCGCATCTCTATTTTGCCAAGAAGACCCTCCGCAAGGTCGTAAGACTGATAGGAAAGTTCTGCCGGTACAGCGGAAAGGCGGAAACCGAACTCGAACTCCGGCTTTATTTCTGTGAAACCCTGAACCAGTCGGGGATTCCCTATCACCGGCATCCCGTTATCCAGAATCTTTACCAGTCACAGGTCAAAAAGATCCATGCACTGCTCAGCAGCCTGCATGAAGACCTGCAATATGAATTCCAGCGGCGGATCGACCGCCTTCGCCCTCCACAGGATGCGGAATAAAGAGCAGGAATAAATACCTTCGCAGCAAATTGCTATTCTTGCCGGTATCTGTTTTTTTACTGACCCCCCCGTTTACACAGCTGAATACGCCCTATCCGGCAACAGCCTACCTGAAAGGATTTTTCAATACCCGCAACATCACGTCCTTTCAGGCGGATCTCGGTATCGAAGTTACCCTGAAGCTTTTCAGCAATAATGGCCTGGAAGCGGTTTTTCAGGAAGCCCGGCGCTTCACCGGAACCTGTACGCACAATGCCGAAAGGATCCTGGCAATGGAATCCGATTATATTTCCACGATAGATCCTGTTGTACGCTTCCTGCAGGGGAAAGACCCCACCCTGGCTTACCAGATCGTGAAACGGGACCTGCTTCCCGAGGCCAGCCGCTTTGAACAGGCTAAGGACCTTGAATGGGCTTTCGGCACACTCGGTATTCAGGATCATGCCAAACACCTGGCCACATTATACCTGGAAGACCTCGCTGATCTGATCAAGGAAACCATCGACCCCCATTTTGGTTTCAGCCGCTATGCGGAAAAACTGGGCCGTTCTGCATCCAGTTTCGATGGATTGGAAGGAGCCCTGCAAAAAGAGTTTTCACTGGTCGACCGCTTTCTCATCAACGAACTGGAGGCCCGCATCGCTCAATGTCAACCCCGCCTGGTAGCCCTTTCCGTTCCATTTCCCGGTAACCTCTTTGCCGCCCTGCGCTGTGGCCAATGGATCCGCAAGCAACACCCGCAGGTCAAGGTGGTGATGGGAGGGGGGTACCCCAATACCGAACTCCGTTCGCTTACCGATACCCGCGTGTTTGATTATGTTGATTTTATTACACTGGATGACGGGGAAGCACCTTTGGAAGCCTTGGTGGAGTATATCGAAGGGAAGGCAGAACGGTCATCTTTAAAGCGTACCCTGCTGGCCGAAAACGGAACGGTACAATATATCAATGATCCGGCCCGGAAAGACTACCGCCAGGAAGAAACAGGTACGCCTGATTACAGCGATCTGCCGATAACAAAATATATTTCAGCCCTGGAAGTAGCCAACCCCATGCACCGCCTCTGGAGTGATGGACGATGGAATAAACTCACCATGGCCCACGGTTGCTATTGGGGGAAATGTACGTTCTGCGATATTACGCTCGACTATATCCGGCTCTACGAACCCGTTGCAGCCGCAATGATCTGCGACCGCATCGAAACACTGATCGCACAAACCGGTGAAACCGGTTTCCATTTTGTGGATGAAGCTGCTCCTCCCGCACTCATGCGGGAACTGGCCCTGGAACTGCTCCGCAGGAAGATCAAGATCAGCTGGTGGACGAATATCCGTTTTGAAAAGGCTTTCTCCAGGGATCTTTGTTACCTGTTGAAGGCCTCTGGCTGCATTGCGGTTTCCGGCGGACTGGAAGTGGCATCCGACCGCTTATTGAAACTGATACAGAAAGGAATTACAGTGGAACAGGTGGCGAAAGTCAACCGGAATTTTACCGAAGCAGGTATCATGGTTCATGCCTATCTGATGTATGGCTTCCCTACACAAACCGCACAGGAAACGATCGACTCCCTCGAAATGGTGCGGCAACTCTTCAAAGCCGGTGTGCTGCAATCCGCCTTCTGGCATCTGTTTACCATGACGGCACATAGTCCGGTAGGGAAAGCACCCGAACAGTATCAGGTATCCTGCTCCAACACCACTCCCGGAACCTTTGCCAATAACGACCTGGATCATGAAGATCCAACAGGGGCCGATCACAGTTTATTCGGCGAGGGCTTACGCAAGGCCCTGTTTAATTACATGCATGGGATCGGCATCGAAGAGCCGCTAGGCAAATGGTTCGACCATAAAGTGCCCCGTACTACTGTGACACCCGATCATATAGCCGGCATGCTGGCAGATACCACATTACCGCCATTTAAACCCGAAGTCCGCATCGTTTGGATCGGTAACCACAGCGGTATCAACAGTTTTACCCAAACCAAAAAAGGGAACAGCAGGGAGATGGCCGAGATCCTGATCCAGCACAAGCGGCAGGAAACAAAAATTTCCCTGCCCCGCAAAGAAGGCGAATGGCTGTACCGGTTGTTTACCCGGATCTCCATTCACCAGGGCCAGGCCCTAACCCTGCAGGAAATCCGTACCAGTTTTGAAACGGAAACAGGGGAGGACTTTGAATTATTCTGGGATAATAAACCAGTGTCTCAGTTGTATAAGTATGGGTTGCTGAGACTATAACGGTTCCCTTATAAGGTAATCACGCTATTCGTCCCGCCGTATACATTGGTCACTTCAGCATCCGCTTCCGGCTCATTCAGCCAGATCTGCTCATCCACCAGGTATTTAAATTCGTGCTGGGAATCTTTCGGAAGGTTAACATCAGCACTGAAACTGCCATCTTTCTTGCGGCTCATAATGATGGAGTTCTTCCAGTCGCTGTTCAATCCCAGGATCTCCACTGTTTCAGCCTGCTCCGGCTTGAAGGTGAATTTCACTTTGCAATAATCCTTGGTTTTGAAGTAGGTCTTTTGTACCATATTGATTGTTTTTATAATATAAATAGTTCAGGCCTTTCCGGACAAAATATGTGCCATTTGTCCGTTAATTCCGGAATGTGAAAAAAGGTAACCTTTGAAAATCAGATTTTTAGGTAGGCAGGCAGCGCTAGAGGAGGATGCAAATATAAGAAAAAATCAATACTCATAAATCACATACCCCCACGGCTCCATCTTCCACGGTTTATCCGTAACCGGTTCCTTCACACCCATGAATGTATTCAGGGGGGTTCCATGCAGTGATTTATCTGTAATGGTAATCGTTTGCTCGGTGTTGGAAAGGTTCAGGATCACGAGCATTTTTTGTCCCTCGAGTTCACGGACGTAGGCTATGATGGCTTCTGGATTACCGCACCCGACTTTCTGCATATGTGCATCGGCACGCAATGCGGCACGGGAAGAGCGCAAAAAGCTCAGTTTTTGGTAAAAGGTGGTTCGGGCATAGTTCCGGAATGGGATCACATCTTTATCAAAAAACTTCAGTGGATGGATCAGGGGTTCTTCCTGCCCGCAATAAATCAATGGCAATGCTTTTGATATTGTGAATGTCAGCACGGTAAAGGGGTAAAACCGCGCTCCCGGCATAGTAGCACTATCGGCATTGGCCCAGGCATTTTCATCGTGGTTGCTGGTGAATTGCAGCAATAAGGCATTAAAGGGGTAGTGTTCCTTTTGATAGGTGATCAGGCTGTCGAGCAGCAAGGCATTTGCTTTTCCAGAACTTACTTTCAGCATTTGCTGGTACAAAGCCCATGGGTAGGAAGCATTAAATCCATAGCGGAGTACATGAATGCCGTCTGCTTCACCGATCAGGAAGATATCCTCCTTAATTTCCCGCAAACGGGGCAGGAGTTTATTCCAGAAAGAACTATCGATATCCCAGACCATGTCCACATGATAGCCATCAATTCCGGTTTCCTTTAACCAGTATGCCATCGAAGTGATCATGCTGTCGCAAAGCTGTGGATTTTCATAATTGAGTTTGCGCACATCATCCCAGTCGAACGGGATTTCAGGTTTGCCAGTTAACGAATCCTTATGGTAGAAATCCGGGTATTGCTTTATCCAGGGATGATCTGTGCTGGTATGGTATCCCATCCATTCCTGAATGATCCGGAATCCCATGGCATGGGCTTTATTCACCAGTGCTTTCCATTCAGCCATGGTACCGAAATCGGGATTGAAGGTGTTGAAATCACTCAGCGCGTAATAGCTTCCCATAGTGCCCCGCATATTGGACTTGCCAACCGGCTGCAGGGGCATGAACAAAAGGGTATTGACTCCCATTTTTTTCAGCCGGTCCAGATGCTTGCTGAAAGCTTTTAATGTACCCTCTTTGGTATACTGGCGCAGGTTGACTTCGTAAATAACGGATCGGTATGCCCAGTCAGGTGCGGGTTGTAAAACGGTTAAACTATCAGGAGTTGCCGTTTCCGGAGCAATAGATTTGGGTTCATTTGTACAGGAAATGAGAAGTAAACTAATGGATACTATGTACAGAAAAGAGCCCCGGGGCATGAAAATTAGTCTTAATACAAAGGTATAGAGGGTTTTACCGTTATCCGCCAGTCCTTTCCTAAAGGAAACACTTAGAAGCCTTAAAAAGCGGAAAACCCCGGTTCTCCCTTCTTTCTTCTTGCTTCTGGCTTCTCGCTTTATGGAATTCCTATCTTTAAGCATCTCGGAAAAAACGGCCCCGCCACCACTGCCTATGCGATTGACCAGCCTGATTTTTTTACTGTTCGCTGCTACTCCAGTCCTGTCCCAGCCCGGGATGGGTACCCATAACGGCAAATTCCCCAATTCGGGTCCGGAAGCCTGTATCGTCAATGCCTCCCGCCTCCTGGATGAGGTATTCGGCCTGATGCAGAAAAATTATTACCGGAAAGACGCTGTACAATGGGATAGCCTGCATGTGCTGGCCCGTGCCCGGGTTCAGCAAAGTGCCAGCTGTGAAGCCGCCTACGATGCCATTTCCTGGTGCTTCGAACAGATGAAGGAATCCCATAGTTTTATCATGCCCGCTGTAAAAGCTGCGGCCTATAATAATGATACCAGCTTCGTCCGTTTTGAACAGGACTGGCGCACACAGATCGGAGAGATCCGCAGCGAACAGCTGGATCCTTCCACTGCCTATATCACGATCCCCTGGGTCAATTCCACGGATAAAGACATCTGTAGCCGGGTGGCAGACAGTCTCCAGCTACTGATCCGGGAATACGACCAGCGGGGTGTGAGCCGCTGGGTGATCGACCTGCGTAAGAATACCGGGGGCAACTGCTGGCCCATGCTCACCGGCATCGGCCCCTTGCTGGGAGAAGGCGTCTGTGGCTATTTTGTCCGCAACCAGGAATCCGTTCCCTTCAGCTACCAGAATGGCAAAACGTATCAGGGAAAGAGTATCCGGGGCTCCGTTTCCGGTACGCCTTACCGGCTGACCATGCCTGTGGAGAAGATCGTGCTGCTGACCGGACCCAAAACCGCCAGTTCGGGCGAGATCATAGCTCTCGCTTTCAAAGGCCGCCCGGATGTTGTAATGGTGGGTCAGCCTACTGCAGGCATGACGACAGCCAATGCTACCTACACACTCTCCAATAATGCCATGCTGGTGCTCACTGTTTGCCAGGAAGCGGATCGTAATGGTAAAATATGGTCCGGTAAACTGCAGCCTGATATCTGGGTGGATTATACCCGTCCCGGTGAACCGGATAAGGTATTGCAGACGGCTTTAGGCCAGTTTGTTAAGCAGCCCACTTCATCGCAGCAATAAATAGTTTCTGTTTTGGCGGTTACAAGTAAGGGTCTGGTGTTTACTGATATGTAAACACCAATATGAAATCCGGAATCAGTTTAGCCCTTCTTTTAACGGTTTGTATCAGCTCGGCTTACTCACAGCAGAACTGGAAAGCCTGGGCAGCTGCAGCTGTGAATTTTTCGCTGACAAAAAAAGTTGATCTCCGGGTTAACCACCTCCGGTCTTATGATCTGGACGGATCCAATACGAATGGGTTTAACCAGACATCTGTATCGCTTGACTTTAAGGCTGGAAAACAACTCAGTGCAGGTGGCGGCTATATGCATACCGGATTGCCTTCCACAGGTTCTGGTACCGACCGGTACTTTGCCCGCCTGGGTTACAAAATTCCCCTATTCAAAATACTGAACTGGCAGAATACCCTTCAGGGAGAATATCATTCCGCCAACGAGTCCCGCTTCAGGGAACGGGTGGTATTCAATACCCGGATCAGCAACCGGAAAAAAATTGAACCCCTGGGATTGACCTTGTCTGCATCCTTCTGGCTTTATCATAATATCGGGGGCAGCACCCTGCGCTATTATGATAAAACTGGAAATGTATTGACCCGAAACCAGCCAGACGGCCTGCACCGCTACCGGCTTTACCTGAACATCGCCAAACGGATCACTCCCGACTTTTCAGTAACCCTCTATTACATGCACCAGCAGGAAATGAACTGGTTTGCCGATGAATTCCACCGGATCAATGTGGTGAATCCGGTTACCGGTAAAATTTCCCGCGCTTTTTCAAATTATGATGTAGCCGGTCTTTCGCTATCCTATGATATCGACCTCTATAAAAAAACAACAAAATCAAAAAAATCCTGATTGCTCACCTGTTAAATCATTACATATGACTAAGCGTATCAAAAAAACCTATATCTGTAAAGATGTATACAATTATGAGATCGAACAGAATTTTGATGTAACATACAAACCTGTTGCTGGTGATGTGGCGGTATTTGAGATCCTGAAGATCGGGAAACATAAGACCATCCAGGGGGAAACCAAACGGAACAATACCATCATTACCGGCGACTGGATCATGGCGGCTTTCGGAACAAGGTATGCAACCGAACAGTTTGAAGGCTATCTGCCAGGAAACCTTGAAGGGGAATTCCATATTCTTGGTGCCGGAGGTACGGTTGGCATACTGGAATCAGCCCATGCCAAATTCAGGGAAACAGGGCCAACAGTGCTCAAACTGATCGGCATGGTGAAAGACCGTTCCGGCAGCCAGCTGAATACAAAAGCCCTTAAAAGAAGGGCCATGCAACCGTTCACCGGTGCGGCAGCAAAAGCTACCCGGGTGGTCCTCTCATTGGGCTCTTCAATGGATAGTGGGAAAACCACCAGTGCCGCTTATCTGGTTTCGGGAATGAAGAAAGCCGGCCTCACCGTAGCCTATATTAAACTGACCGGTACGGTATATACAAAAGATGCCGACCTCGCCTGGGATATGGGCGCTGATAAAGTGATCGATTTTGGCGATTTCGGATTTCCTTCTACATATATGTGCTCAGAAAGGGAATTGCTCGAGCTCTATGAATCTGCCATAGCACAAACGCTTGCCATCCAGCCGGATTATGTGATCATGGAGATCGCCGACGGTATCTTCCAGCGGGAAACCAGCATGCTGCTGAAGAACAAGGATTTTCATGAAACAGTGGAAGGAGTGATCTATTCTGCAGGCGACAGCCTGTCTGCTGTCCAGGGATTACAAACCTTACAGCAATGGGGCTATTATCCTCTGGCACTCTGTGGCCTGTTTACTGCAAGTCCGCTCCTCATCCGGGAAGTACAGCAGTTTACCAATACACGGGTATGCGACCTGGCCGCACTTAGCAATCCGGAACAAGTCAATGATCTTTTTGGTGCAGTGCATCTTCAAATGACAGTCTGATGGATACGCTTCTCCCTTTAATACAACCCGTATTGTTGCAGCAATCTCCTCCTGTTCCTTCACTCAGGGAGCCTGGAGCCCCGCTGCAGTTCCTGAAACGTCATCCGCAGGATGCAGCGCGTGCTTTGGCATCCGGGCTGCTGAACAGTATTTTCGGATTCCTGCTCACGATAGGTATCGGCGAGTATTTTGTGCTCCATTACGGGTCTGCCGGCTCAAAAGGCAGATTTTTGCACAGCCTGGGTATCCACATTCCCAATGAACCTGTTTTCTTTTTGGTTATGACAGGGATCATTCTGGTGAAGGCAGCGGCACTCTATTTTGAAAAACGCAACAGGCAGTTACTGGCAGAAACCTGGGTAAAAGACTGGAGGGAATACCTGTTTTCCCGTCAGCTCCTTATGGCAGCGGACGAATTTCTGAACAGGCCCTATGGACAATACCTGCTCCGGTACAGTAACGATATGAAGTCGATACAGCAGTATCTTAACAAAGGTGTGCTTGGAGCGGCCAGCGATGGCCTGTTCATCCTTACAGGATTGCTTGTACTCTCTCTTTATTCCGCTTTGGTTGCAGTAATAACGCTCATTGGAGTGCTCTCTGGCATGATCCTGATGTCTATGCTTGTATTCAGACAGACTGAAGCAGTGCGCAACAGCAGGAATGAAAGAAGCCGTTTGCTCGCCTTTGTTACTAAAACCTTCAGCCGTTTCCGGAAAATTGCAGAATCCGGTACGCAAAAGCGATACTGGGAAGGTTTTATGGAAAGGTCTGCTCGCCTTTTTACAGCAAATATTGCACAGCAAAAGAAACTGGCTGCCGTTGAAGCGCTTAGTCCCATCCTTCAGTACGGTACCGTGATCGGAGTTATTGCATTTTCAGCTTCCGGAATACTGCGCTTTTCAGCAGGCGACCTGCTGGTGATCATAATGATCTTAATGCTGATGCAGGGTGCAATCCGACGGTTGTTCCAGGCTCCGGCAGCGATCATGAAAGGCCTGCTGAGCGTCAGGAAGATCCGCAATAGCTGATCCTTTTCCCCTGATGGTGAATTGCCCGGGTTTATTTACCTTAGGGCATGCGCAAACGTCAATTCCTCAAACAGCTGTCCCTCGCCGGCTTCGCCGGACTGTCGGGCACCGATGCCCTCGCATCCTGGATACAATCGCATCAGTCCATTCCTCCGGCAACCCTCGCTTCCAACGAAGATTTCTGGGAAGGGGTCCGTAAAGGTTATCGCCTCAAGCCCGATTATATCAATCTGGAAAACGGGTATTACTGCTTCATGCCCGAACAGACCCTGAACAGGTTCCTGGACCGGGTAAAGGAAGTCAATTACCAGGGCTCCTATTATATGCGCACCGTGCAATGGGATAACAAGAAGAAAGCCGCTGCGCGACTGGCTTCAATCGCAGGCTGTTCCCCGGAAGAACTGGTCATTACCCGCAATACCACCGAATCACTGGATACGATCATTGGCGGACTCCACTGGCAACCCGGAGATGAAGCGGTGATGGCCGAGCAGGATTATGGTGCCATGCTCGATATGTTCAAACAGGTCGGCAAACGCCATGGCGTGATCAACCGCCTGGTTTCGGTACCCAATCATCCGGCTTCCGATGATGAGATCGTGACCTTGTATGCCAATGCCATCACACCGAAAACCAAGCTCCTGATGGTCAGCCATATGATCAATATCACCGGACATATACTACCCATCCGCAAGATCTGCGATATGGCCCATGAACGGGGAGTAAAGGTGTTGGTGGATGGCGCGCATGCCTTTGCCCATATCCGCTATTCCATCCCCGAACTGCATTGTGATTTTTATGGGGCCAGTCTTCATAAATGGCTCAGTGTACCCCTCGGTGCCGGTATCCTGTATGTTAAGAAAGAGAATATCCCCGATGTATGGCCCCTGATCGGCGACAGCGATACCCGCAAACCCGATGATATCTATAAGCTGAACCATACCGGTACCCATCCTGTACATACCGACCTGGCCATCAATGATGCCATCGATTTCTATGAGCAGCTGGGTCCTGAACGGAAAGAAGAACGCCTGCGTTACCTGCAACAATACTGGACCACCAAAGTCCGTAACCTGCCCGGTGTGATCGTTAACACACCGGCCGATCCCGTCCGCTCCTGTGGTATTGCCAATGTAGGCATCCGCAACATGAAACCCGGGGAGCTGGCTGAAACGCTCTTGAAACAATATCGGATTTACACAGTGGCCATTGATGGCGCCAACGTACATGGCTGCCGCATCACCCCGAATGTATATACCACGCCCGCTGAACTGGATCAACTCGTTAAAGCCCTCCGTGAACTGGGAGCAGCTGCAAAAGCTTAAGTATGGGTACCCTGCTGCTGAAAAATATTAGATTCCTGGGAGGCGTACATGCGCCGCAAGCCCCGTTGCGGGGAAAAGCGTTAGCGGATTTTCCCATAGTGGAAAATGGTTTTGTGCTTGTGGAAGATGATACCATTGCTGCCTGCGGCTCCATGACTGCGCTGGAAGGGAAGGCCCTGCCTGCTGTTCAGACGGATTGCAGCGGAGCGGCCGTATTACCCTGCTGGTGCGACAGTCATACCCATATTGTTTATCCCGCCAGCAGGGAATCGGAATTTGTCGACAAGATCCGCGGGCGCAGTTATGAAGAGATCGCTGCCAATGGGGGAGGTATCCTCAACAGCGCCCGGAAACTGGCTGAAACCTCCGAAGATGCATTATTTGATATGGCCTGGAACCGCCTGCAGGAACTGAACAAGCAAGGCACAGGCACCATAGAGATCAAAAGCGGTTATGGATTAACGGTGGAAGGAGAGTTGAAGATGCTCCGGGTGATCAAAAAACTGAAAGAACGCTCCCGACTCAATATCAAAGCCACTTTCCTGGGGGCACATACATATCCGATCGAATACCGCAACGATCATGATGGGTATTTGAAACAGATCGAAACAGAAATGCTCCCGGTGATCGCGGCCGAAAAACTGGCGGATTATATCGATGTTTTCTGCGAAACCGGATTCTTCTCTCCGGAAGAAACCGAACGGATCTGCCGGGCCGGGATGCAATACGGACTAAAAGCAAAGATCCATGCCAATCAGCTGTATCTTTCGGGAGGTGTTGAAACAGGAATACGGGTGGGTGCAGTTTCTGTGGATCATCTCGAAACCATGAACGAAGACCTGATCCGCCAACTGGCGGCATCACCGGTGATAGGCACTTTACTGCCATTGGCGGCTTATTTCCTCCGCATGGATTACCAGCCTGCCCGGCAACTGATCGATGCAGGAGCTGCCATTGCCCTGGCCTCTGATTATAATCCGGGATCCGCACCTTCCGGAAACATGCAGCAGGTGATCTCCATGAGTTGTATCCGAATGAAAATGTTGCCGGAAGAAGCCTTCAATGCAGCCACCATCAATGGCGCTTTTGCAGTGGAACTGGCCACCCTGACCGGAAGTATTGCTCCCGGTAAGCGGGCCGACCTGATCCTTTCCAAACCCGTGCCTTCACTGGCCTATATCCCGTATGCGTTTGGTTCAGATCATGTGGAGAAGGTGATGGTGGGAGGGGAATGGATTTGACCTTTTTCCACTAATTTAGAGCATGTTTGAACTGAATACAGAAGCACTGCTCATCGGGCTCTGTGCACTGGTCATCCTTTCATACGTTTTTTCCATTCTCAGCCGGTATATCCGGATCCCGTCTGTTTTACTTTTGCTGTTCGCCGGAATGGGATTTCATTTTGTAGCGGAACGCTATGGGGTTGATCTGGTTTTCCCACGCAGGGTAGTGGAAGGGCTTGGTGTAGTCGGTCTGATCATGATCGTTCTGGAAGCCGGACTGGATCTAAAACTGGAAAAAAACAAACTGAAACTGGTACGCGATTCTTTTCTGTCCGCCCTCTTTATATTAATTCTGACTACTGCAGCAGTTACAGCTGTGCTCTGGTATTGGCTTAAAGAACCCCTGCTCAATTGTATCGTGTATGCAATTCCGCTGTCAATCATGAGTAGCGCTATAGTGATACCCAGTATTCACCCGCTGGCTACACGGAGTAAAGAGTTCCTTATTTATGAAGCTTCGTTTTCAGACATTCTGGGTATCCTGCTCTTTAATTATTTCACGGCTGAAGAAACGCTTACGGTGAAGTCCGTCGGAATATTTGGAGGCAATTTCATCCTTTCCCTTGTTTTAAGCGTAGTATTGTCGATCCTGCTGTTCCTGATCCTGACCCGCTCCAGGCTGAACATCCGGTTCTTTCTCATATTCGCCCTGCTGATCCTCATCTATGCCGGCGGGAAGCTATTACACCTGCCATCCCTGATCATTATCCTGCTGTTCGGACTGATGATCAATAACTGGGATGCAATACGTATCCCAGCGCTGCAGCGCCTTTTTCCAGAAGAAAAAGTGGAACCCCTGCGCCACCTGCTGCATTCGGTAACGGCCGAATCTTCTTTTCTGGTCCGGACATTTTTCTTCCTGATCTTCGGATATTCCATTTCCCTGGGATTTCTTACACAGCCAACTATTCTTATTGTTGGGACGGTGATCATCCTCGCTTTTTTCATGATCCGCTTCCTATACCTGCGCTTTTTTGTTAAGATGCATGTTTTCCCTGAGGTGTTTTTTGTGCCCCGCGGACTGATCACTATTGTGTTGTTTTATAAAATACCGGAAAAATTCCGGCTGACTGATTTTAATGAAGGATTGCTCTTTTTTATCATATTGACCACCAGTTTGCTGATGACATTAGGTATGCTCCTATACAGGAAAAAGCCGGACCAGCTGGTGGAAGAAACCCAATTTTATAACGAAGAATTGCCAGTAAAATGATACCCCACTTCAAGTACTACGACAAACAGGATGTATTGTACCTGACCCGGATCCGCCGCTTTGAAACCAAACTCGGTGAAAGGGTGCATGTGCCCAATAACCGGGAAGGATTGGAGCAGTTGCTGAAAAGGGAAGATATCCGTTATGTATTATTCGGGATACCGGAAGATATTGGTGTAAGTGCCAATGATGGAGTGGGAGGGGCGGATTCTGCCTGGATCCCTTTTCTCAGCGCATTCCTCAATATCCAGAGTAATGATTTCCTCGGAGGGGAAAACATTGCCCTGATCGGACATTTTGATTTCGGGGATATCAAATACCTGATCGAACAGAATGCCCATGGACATGAGGAAAAACGGGATGCCTACCGGCATGCGGTAATTACAGTTGATGAAGAAGTGGAGCAGCTGGTGAAACTGGTCACCGCCCATCGCAAAATTCCCCTGGTTATCGGCGGCGGACATAACAATGCCTATCCATTGATCAAAGGATCCGCAAAAGGCCTGCATAAAGCTGGGATCATTCCACTGGCACAGATCAATGCCGTAAACCTGGATGCCCATACCGATTACCGGCCTTCTGAAGGACGGCATAGTGGCAACGGGTTCCGTTATGCTGAAGAAGATGGCTACCTGCAGAAATACTGTGTGGTGGGACTGCATGAAAACTACCTGCCCCAGAATGTGTGGATGGATATCGTGAACAATCCCTTTATTGATTTTATTACCTACGAGGATATCTTCATTCACGAAAAACGCAATTTCATACAGGCAGTGGCCCATGCCACTGGTTTCACCGAAGATAACTACACCGGCATTGAGCTGGACCTGGATGCTATAGAAGGTGTACTCAGTAGTGCACAAACACCTGCAGGGTTGTCTGCCCTCCATGCCCGCCAGTACCTCAGCTTTGCTGCCGTGGATGCCAAAGTGGCCTACCTGCATATCTGTGAAGGTGCTATGCAATTGAGTGATGGCCGGCGATCAGAAACCACCGGAAAGCTGATCAGTTATCTGGTCAGTGATTTTATCAAGGCGCATACTTCCTAGAAGGGGATGCCGAAATTGATATAAGAAGCCAGGCGCTTGCTTTGGTCGCAGTACATCACGCTAAGTTCCAGGGGACCGATCCCCGAATTATAACCAATGGTCAGGGCATGACCGGATAAGAAATCCGGCTTTTTCAACTGGTCTTTTTTATCCAGGAATTCCTTCACCAGCCCGTTTGTGCTGAATGAAGTGTAGATGCTGTTGCTCAGGTTGACCCGGATGCCCAACTGCAGGGCTGCCACGCTTGAGGTATAAAAACTGCCTTCTTCGAGTCCTGCAAAAAGGATCTGGTTTCGGAACATGTGGGTGAGCCCGCCTACGATATATTCGTTAAAGATATTCTGGTCGTATTTCAGATTAACTCCAGCCTGTAGCATACTGATGAATGTGGTGCGGCCACCTAATGGTGTGTAACTTTCATAATTCAGGCTGATGCGCTGGTAATTGTTGAAGCGGATGCCCAGCGAATCCTGATTCAGTTCCTGTCCGGATGCATACACTTTTATATCCGGGTCCTGGCGGAATACCAGACCGCCCTCCGCTTCCAGACGGATGCCCTTACGGGGAACCACTGGCCGGTCGAGGGTATTGATCTTCCAGTAGAGAAAGCCCGTGAGGAAATCATTATTCCCTTTCAGGATCAATGATGTACTGATGGAGGGATCCAGCCGTACCCATTCATAGCGGATTCCGCTGCCGAAAGTGAAACGACGGTTCGAAGAGTACTGCAGTTTCAGCTCGCTTTTATAAAGGTGGTTCCGGTATACATTTGATTTCTTGAAATCACTGAACACCGTGATATCCAGGTATTCATATTGCAATCCAACAATGGCAGCCACATTCTTGCCCCGGCCCAGGTACTGCAGGTGCTCCCCCCGGAAATGCATGAGCTCGCCAATGCTCGCAGTAAAATAACTCCGTGAATGTTTAAAAAGGAAATTGCGGGTGGTGAAATTGCTGATCACACTGATACCGCTGAAATTGTTGTAATGGAGGCCCAGTTTGGCAAAACTCCGGGGATTTTCATCTACCGTGAATACAATCCGGGTGGTGCCGTCATCCATCGGCTCCAGTTTATACAATACCCGGTTATAATAACGTGTGCCAAATACCTTCCGCACCATGCGCGACAGTTTCTCTGCCGTATAATACCGGTTGTTTTCAAAGCCCATCATGTGCAGGAAAAAGGCTTCTGAAGTATGCTGCAGTCCTTCGATCACAGCATCACTGATCTGCACCGAATCCACTACCGGCAGCCGGCTTTCCGGCAGGGCCTGTTCTCCATAAAGCGCATTCAGCGAGTCAGCCAGCCTTTTGAAAACCGGATACAACCTTCTGCCTTCTGCAATGCCGGTATCAATGATCTCCGTGGCTTTGTTGAAACTGCTGAAACTGTATTGTTCCACCGGGACCGGAATATAGATATCGCAAAGACGGATCTCTTCCTTGGTATCGGCAGCTTCCTTGAAAAAAGCCACCTGTAATAAGACCTGCAATGCATTACTCACTTTTTCGCGGCTGAGCAGACCGCTCGATACATTACTGCCGATCACGATATCCGCACCCATCCTGCGAACATCCTTTACAGGAAAATTCCGCACAATGCCTCCATCCACCATTTTATGTCCCTGGTCTTCCACCGCGGTGAATACAGAAGGGATCGCCATGCTGCTGCGGATGGCGGTCACGATCTCGCCTTTGTCCAGTACAATCGCTTCGCCGCTGCCAATATCAGCTGCAATGCATTTGAAAGGGATGGGGAATTTTGTGAAGTCCTTGATATTATAGACCGGGAAGAAGAGTTCGTTGAATTTGATCCAGAGTTCTTCACTTTCAATAATGCCACTGGGCAGAAGGAATTTATGATCTACCCAGGGTAGCTCCACCGCATATTTGCCATACTCTGTTTTTTCTTCCATGATCAGGGACCGGAGGGAAGAGGAATTACTGAGCAGTACATCCCAGTCGAGCGAGCGGGCGATGGTCTCCAGTTGATCTGCTGAATAACCGGCCGCATATAAGGAACCAACAATACTGCCCATGCTGGTACCCGTTACATAATCGATCTTTAATCCGGCTGAATCAATGGCTTTGAGTATGCCGATATGGCCCAGGCCCTTGGCGCCACCGCCACTCAGGGTAAGGCCGATTTTCGGGCGTTGGGTAGATTGGCTGTTCCCGGAAAAAGGAAGGCAAAGGATAAGCACTAAAAATCCAAAAAGGATCCGTTTTCGATGCATGTTATAAAGCTACACTAAAAACTGAAATGTCGTTTCCGGCATTTCTGACTGCCCCGCTCTGCAATGTCATTCCCGCGAAGGCGGGAATCCCATACATCATATGCTAAAACATTCCTTCGGACAATATTAACTGAATAATAAAAGTAAAAGAGGTGCAATTAAAAAAAAGGCAGGGGATTCCCGCCTTCGCGGGAATGACAGTAGAAGGAGCGGAATGACAGTCAAGCAGGAGACTCATACTCAATCCCCCAGCTCCATCAGTTTTTCAAACACCACTTCATACTCTTTCTGCAGTTTCTCCATTTCCTGGCTCGCCTTCTGGAAGGCTGTCTCCGCCTCCCGGAATTTCTGCTTGTCTGCATAGATCTCCGGCAAAGCTAACTGTGCCTGAAGGCCTTCGAGTGTTTTTGTTTGCGCGGCTATTTTTTCTTCAAGTTGCTGGAAGAGCCGCTGCTGCTTCTGCAGTTCTTTTTTCTGTTCTTTATTGATCGGCGCCGCTCCGGTGGCTTTTTCAGGTGCCGGAGGCGGGGGAGGGGGAGCTGCTTCTTTCTTCGTTTCTTTTTCAGGTGGTGCAACGGCTTTTGCCTGAGCTGCGGCATTTTTCGCCATCCGTTCCTTCCAGGCTACCCATTCTTCGTAGCCACCATCAAATACCTTGATCTCATGATCCACGATCTCCCAGATCTTATTGGCCGCCTTGGAAATGAAATAGCGGTCGTGGCTCACGAAGATATACGTGCCTTCATATTTGTCGAGCGCTTCGGCCAGCAGCTCTACCGAATGCATGTCGAGGTGGTTGGTCGGTTCGTCAAGCAACAGGAAATTGGCCCGGCTTACAATGGTTTTGGCCAGGGCCACCCGGGCTTTTTCACCACCACTCAGCACCCGGATCTTTTTATCGACATCATCACCGCCAAACAGGAAACAGCCCAGCAGGGTGCGCAGTTCCTGGTCGAGCAACTGGCTGCCGCAGCCTTTCAGTTCATCGAGTACGGTATTGTTGATATCGAGGGATTCCAGCTGGTGCTGGGCGTAAAAGCTTTCATCAACATTATGTCCCCATTTGCGATCGCCGGTATGGGGTTCTGTTCCGGCAATGATGCGTAATAATGTGGATTTCCCTTTACCGTTGGCGCCGATCAGCGCGATCTTGTCGCCCCGGTTGATCTCGGCCTGTCCATTGGCAACGATCACATTATTGCCGAAGGCTTTGCCCAGTTGTTTCAGTTCCACCAGTACTTTACCCGGTGTTTTATCGAGCCGGAAATTGATCCGGATATTCGGTCGTTCCAATTCCACATCCTCAATGCGGTCGAGCTTATCGAGCCGCTTCTGGATACTCTGGGCCTGTGCCGCCTTGCTGGCCTTGGCCTTGAAACGTTCAATAAAGCGTTGCTGCTGACGGATATAATCCTGCTGGTTCTCAAAAGCCTTCTGCTGCAGGTCGATCCGCACCGATTTTTCACGTTCGTAAAATTCGTAATTGCCGTTATAGATGTGCAGCTCCTGCTGGTAGAGTTCCACGATCTTGGTGACCATCCGGTTCAGGAAGTATTTATCGTGGCTCACGATCACTACCGAGCCCTGGTAATGCACGAGGTATTTCTCCAGCCATTCAATGGAAGGCAGGTCGAGGTGGTTGGTCGGTTCGTCGAGCAGCAGCAGGTCGGGCTGTTGCAGGATCATCTTGGCCAGCAATACCCGCATCCGCCAGCCCCCGCTGAATTCGCGGTAGGGCCGCTTCAGGTCTTCATTGGCAAAACCCAGACCCTGCAGCACTTCTTCTGTACGGTGGTGGATATTGTAGCCACCCAGGGTTTCCAGCTCATGCAGGCGGTCGGTATATTCGATCAGGGTCTTCTCATCTCCGGTCTGCTCCAGCACTTTGCCGATCTCTTCCAGTTCTTTTTCCAGTTGCAGCACCCGTTCAAAGGCACCCAGGGCCACTTCAAGGATCGAACTGTTGGTATCAAAACTGAGCAGGTCCTGGTGCAGGTAACCGATACTGGTACTTTTGCTGCGCTCAACCACGCCTTCAGAGGCACTGTATTCACCCACCAGCAGTTTCAGCAGGGTCGATTTCCCCGTTCCATTATAGCCGATCAGTCCGATCCGCTCCCCCGGCTGGATATGCCAGGTCGCTTCCTGAACGATCACCCGTGCACCGAATTCAAAAGTCACATTGGTTAAACCTGCGAGCATTGTGTATGTTGATTATGTTTAATATGAGCTAGAGGCTAGAAGCCAGAAGAGAGAAGGCATAAGAGATTAGCCGTTTTGTATTCCCTTCTCGCATCTTGCTTCTCGCTTCTCGCTTTTCCGCCGCGCAAATTTACCACAATCTCCTCACTATCAATTTATCTTTTAACTTTGCCCAAAATTGAGACTCCATGAAACGTCCGGTGCTGTATATCCTGGTATTAGTAATAGTAGCCGTAGCTTCTTACTTCTTGTTTTTCAAGGAGAAAAAGGAAGAGCGGGGGCCCAAAGACAAACCCCTTACCGTGCTCGAGAATACGGGTCCCTTTAATGAATCCTACAGCAAAATGCTGGCGGCCTACTTCCAGTTGAAAGACGCCCTGGTGGAAAGTGATACCACGAAGGCCAATCTGGCAGCTGCAGCCCTCCTGCAGGCAGCCGACAGCCTGAAAGTGGATGATATCAAGGGTGATAGTACCGGTGCCATCAAGGCCACGGCCCGCGATTATGCCCTTTCCATCAACGGTTCAGCCAAAGCCATACAGGGGGAAGCCACTCTCGAGGCCAAGCGGAAAGAGTTTGAAATGGTGACGGATATGATCTGGAATCTCACCCGTACCGTCCGGTATAATGGCCAGAAAGTGTACTACCAGTTCTGTCCTATGGCCTTTAATAATAAAGGCGCCTACTGGATGAGCACTGAACGCGAGATCAAAAACCCGTATTTCGGCAGTAAAATGCTGACCTGCGGTTCTGTGGAAGATTCGCTTGATTATGCAAAACCCTGAACAGAATAACCATTCTGTTGTTTAGACCTATCCAATCCTCTTTACATGAAGCAGTTCCTGCTGATCTTTGCCGTACTGTTCTCCCTGCAGCCTGCTGCACAGAATAAATTTACGCTCAGTGGTTATGTGAAAGATTCCCTTTCCGGGGAGACACTCATCGGAGCCACCATCACCTTTACAGGCAAGGGCAAAACCGTAAACAGTAACCAGTACGGGTTCTATTCCATCACGCTGCCACAGGATACCTACACCATTGCTGTTTCTTTTGCTGGTTACGTAGCCGTGCAGCAGCAGATCGACCTCAGCAGCAACCTGCAACTGAATTTTTCCCTCCTGCAACGTTCCGTTTTGCAGGAAGTGGTTGTATACAGCAAGCGCCGCGACGGCAATGTGCAGAATGCCCAGATGGGCAAGTTCGACCTCACCATGACCCAGATCAAATCGGTGCCGGTCATATTCGGGGAATCGGATATCCTCAAAACCCTGCAGCTGCTGCCCGGCGTCCGCAATGCCGGTGAAGGCAATACCGGATTGTATGTAAGGGGAGGGGGACCCGACCAGAACCTGATCCTGCTCGATGATGCCATCGTTTATAATACCGGACACCTCTTCGGGTTCTTTTCCATTTTTAATTCGGATGCCATAAAGAATACATCTCTCATTAAAGGCGGGATGCCGGCTCAATATGGCGGCCGCCTTTCTTCCGTATTGGACGTGGCGATGAAAGAAGGCAACCTGAAGAAAACAGAAATGGAAGGCGGAATCGGACTGATCGCTTCCCGGTTTTCTGTACAAGGACCCCTGAAAAAAGAGAAAGCCTCTTATATCATTTCAGCCCGCCGCACTTATGTGGATGCCATTGCCACCCCCTTTATTCCGAAAAGCTCCGATTTTTATGGATCTGGCTACTATTTTTACGACCTGAATGCCAAAGTGAATTACAAGTTTTCGGAAAAAGACCGCCTCTATCTCAGTGGCTATTTTGGCCGCGATGTGTTCAACTTCAATAACCAGGGCCGCTCGTTCAAGGCCAATATCCCCTGGGGTAATGCCACCGCCACCTTGCGCTGGAACCATGTATTCAGCAAGAAACTATTTGCCAATACCACCCTGGTCTATAATGATTATTTCTTCACCTTCTCCGGTACACAAAACGATTTCAGGATCAAGCTGAGCTCCGGTATCCGCGATGGCTCAGGCAAAGTGGATTTCGACTATTACCCTGCACCCCAGCATAAACTCAAATTCGGTGCTGTTTATACCTACCATAAGTTCACTCCCAATATTGTGAACGGCAGTCAAGGCTCAACAACCTTCACCCCCAATAACGAAGGCGTGAAATATGCCGGTGAGTCGGGCTTGTACCTCCAGCATGATTGGGATCTGAGCGATAAGATCCGTATCGGTTCCGGCCTGCGCTATTCAACATTCACACAGCTCGGACCTTATACGGTTTACCAGAAGGATGCCAACGGGAACAAGACCGACAGTACGGTATATGGCAGGGGACAAGCCATACGCAGTTACGGTGGCCTCGAACCACGCCTCACCATCCGCTACTCACTGGATGAGTCTACTTCACTGAAGGCTTCGGTAACACGGAACATGCAGTATATCCATCTCGTGAGCAATGCCGGTTCCACCTTGCCCACTGACCTCTGGGTACCGAGTACCTACCGGGTCAAGCCACAGATCAGCTGGATGTATGCAGCCGGACTCTTCAAAAATTTTGATGATAATATGTGGGAAACCTCGGTAGAGGTGTACTATAAAGACATGCAGAACCAGATCGAATACAAGGAAGGCTATACCCAGAGCCTGAAAGATCCCGAAGAGGACTTTGTATTCGGCCGTGGCTGGAGCTATGGCAGTGAATTCTATATCAATAAGGCACGTGGCAAATTCACCGGCTGGATCGGCTATACCCTGAGCTGGACCTGGCGGAAATTCCCGCAGCTGAATGGAGGTGAAAAATACCCGGCCAAATTTGACCGGCGCCACGACCTCAGCGTGGTAGGCATGTATGAGCTCAATAAGAAATGGAAATTCTCCGCTGTATTTGTTTATGGCACCGGTAATGCCACCACTTTACCCGAACGTTTCTACATTGTGAATGGAGTACTCACCCAGGAATACAGCAAACTGAACCAGTACCGCCTGCCGGCCTACCATCGCATGGACCTTGCAGCTACCTTTACCCCCAAACAACCTAAAAGCGGCAAGTTCAGTCACTATTGGGTATTCAGCATTTATAATGCCTACAGCCGCCTCAATCCCTACTTCATTTATTTCGACCAGACCGGCAGTCCCTATAACGGCACCCTGAAAGTGGATGCACGGCAGGTGTCTTTGTTCCCGATATTGCCTAGTGTGACTTGGAATTTTAAGCTGTGAGGATCGTGAATCGTGAATCGTGAATCGAGAATCGTGAATCGTAAATCGACAACCGACATTTCAGAATACTGCCTCCTGTCTACTGACTACTGTCTACTGTCTACTGACTACTGTCTACTAACTCCTGTACTCCCCAAACACCGACCGCAACTCATCCGCGATCTCGCCCAGTGTACACTTCCTCTCCACCGCTTCTATTACAGTAGGCATGATGTTTTCGCCGCTGGCGGCTTTGTCGTTCAGTTGTTGTAAAACCTGGTCGCATTTAGCGGGGTCGCGTTCGCGGCGGAGTTGTTCCAGTTTGGCGGTCTGCACTGCGCGTATGGTATCATCCACTTTAAGGATGGGGATGGCTGGTTCTTCGCTGACCTGGAATTTATTTACCCCTACGATGATCTTGCTGCCGTTTTCGATATTGCGTTGGTATTCGTAAGCGCTGCGGGCGATCTCGTCCTGGATAAAGCCTTCTTCAATAGCTGTTACGCTGCCGCCCATGGCGTCGATCTTGTTCATCAGCTGGATAGCGGCCTGTTCCACTTCGGCGGTCAGGGATTCTATAAAATAGCTGCCGGCCAGCGGATCTACTGTATCCGGCACACCGCTTTCAAAGGCCACGATCTGTTGTGTGCGTAAGGCGATGCGGGCAGCTTCTTCGGTGGGCAGGCTCAGGGCTTCGTCGTATCCATTGGTATGCAGGCTCTGGGTGCCACCCAATACAGCGGCAAGGGTCTGGAGGGTAACGCGTGAAATATTGTTATGGGGCTGCTGTGCTGTAAGCGTACTGCCGCCGGTCTGCGTATGGAAGCGCAGCATCATGGCTTTGGGGTCGGTGGCCCCCAGTTCTTTCATGATACCGGCCCAGAGGCGGCGGGCAGCCCGGAACTTCGCCACTTCTTCAAACAGGTTGTTATGGGCATTGAAGAAAAAGGAGAGGCGTTTGCCGAAAACGTTGATGTCAAGCCCTTTTTCCAGCGCTGCTTTAACATAGGCCTTGCCGTTACTTAATGTAAAAGCGATTTCCTGTACTGCTGTACTGCCGGCTTCCCGTATATGGTAACCTGAAATGGAAATGGTGTTCCATTTGGGCAGTTCCTGAGAGCACCACTCGAATATATCGGTAATGATGCGCATGGAGGGCTTGGGGGGATAGATATAAGTGCCCCTGGCTGCATATTCCTTCAGGATATCATTCTGTATAGTACCGGAGATCTTCTTCAGGTCGGCTCCCTGCTGTTTAGCCAGGGCCACATAGAAGGCGAGGAGTATATAGCCCGTGGCATTGATCGTCATGCTGGTGGATACGTCTTCCAGTTTGATGCCCTGGAACAGGGTCTGCATATCGCTGATGCTGTCGATCGCCACGCCTACCTTGCCCACTTCACCTTCCGAAAGGGCATGGTCGCTGTCGTACCCGATCTGTGTGGGCAGGTCAAATGCCACACTGAGTCCGCTCACGCCCTGACTCAACAGGTAATGATAACGGCGGTTGCTTTCTTCCGCAGTGCTGAATCCGGCATACTGCCGCATGGTCCAAAGTTTGCCCCGGTACATATCGGATTGCACGCCTCTGGTAAAAGGGAAGGCACCAGGTTGCTCCGCAGCAATGGTGAAGCCGGGCTGCTGCAGGTCGGCAGCCGTATAGAGTGGTCGGATCGGGATTCCACTGTCTGTTGTAATGATGCGATCGGACATAACAGCCTTTTTAAACCGGATTCAGTTCCGGCTATAGTTACTTCATCAGTTTCTTGGCTTCATAGGCCAGCACTTCGCTGACTACGCTGTGCAGGGAGGCCTGCGGATTATTCACCAGCATTTCCAGGATGGCTTTGTTCAGGTCGTTACCGGTAGATTCGGGTGGGAGAAAAGAAGCCACCTGGTTAATGATGAGCAGGTTCTGGTCTTTCAGGTTTTTGACGGCGTCCCAGGCTTCCGCACTCACATAGATCTGCTGGGTAATATTATACTCAAATTCCTGGCGGATCTGTGATACCAGCACCGATTGCATCTCCCGTAAGCTGAGTCCCGGTTGGTTCACGCGGTTGATCAGGCTGTTCAGGGAAATACGGTCGGCCAGCAGGATCAGGCGTTCATAGGCCTGTAATTGCAGGGAAGCTGCCGGCTTCTGGTTTGATTGTGCCAGTTTGCGGGCCTTCTTTTCTTCGTGTTCGGCCAACAGTACAGCTGCCTCTTTCCGTTGTTTCCAGAACAGGTAGGCCAGGGAGCCTCCCAATACGGCGGCAATAGACAGGGCTAATAACAATTCATTGGTGCTGATACTCATGAATGATGGATTTAGGTCAAAATTAGCAAATGTGACTGAGATTCAGGGACTAAGCCTTGCTTTTGTCCCGGAAACCTTAACGCCGGAAGGGGGTGCCTTCTTTTGTGCAGTGCCGTTTTTTCGTAATTTTGCAGGATAAAACGAAAAATCCATGGAAATGGTCACTACAGTACCCGTAAGTTTTACCGCTTCAGCCACTACTGAGATTCGCCGCCTGATGCAGGAAGAAGGGTTTGATACCTCCAAGAAACTCCGTGTGGGTGTGAAGGGGGGTGGTTGCTCCGGACTCACATATGTCCTCGGCTTTGATGATGCAACCGACCAGGATGAACTGCATGAAATCGACGGCATCAGCTATGTGATGAACCAGTCACATGGGATCTACCTGATGGGGATGGAAGTGGACTGGCAGGATGGCCTGAATTCACGCGGCTTCGTGTTCAATAATCCCAATGCCGCCAAGACCTGTGGCTGCGGTACTTCTTTTTCGATCTGAGCAACTGACTATAATAGAAAAGCCCCGGATTTCCGGGGCTTTTCTATTATACGCCGGTATTGAACCGGAATCCCACACCATGTATAGTTTCCAGCATCACCGAAGGATCTTCCTTGAAATGCTTGCGCAATTTGGCCATGAATACATCCATGCTGCGGCCCAGGAAATAATCATCCTTACCCCACACATTCAATAATACTTCCTCACGCTTGAGTACACGGTTGGGATGCTCGCAGAGAAAACGCAGGAGATCAGCTTCCCGCTGTGTAAGGGTAAATTGTCCGCCAGGCGTATCCAGTTTCAGGTCGCCATGCGAAAAAACCATCTTGCCAATGGTATAAAGCTGGCTGCTGTCGGCACTCAGTTTTTTGGTACGGCGCAAAAACACTTCAATACGCAGTACCAGTTCTTTCATGCTGAAAGGCTTGGTGATATAATCATCAGCTCCGGTCTGGAATCCTTTCAGGCGGTCTTCTTCCATGGAGCGGGCAGTGATAAAGAGGATCGGTACCACATCCGATTTGGAGCGGATCTTCTTGGCGACCTGGAAGCCGTCTTTCTGGGGCATCATCACGTCCAGCAGACAGATATCAAATACCTTGCTGTCGAAGGTCTCAATGGCCGATTGCCCGTCGGAGCAATGCACTACTTCATAACCGGCGTCTTCGAGACTGTCTTTGATCACAAAGCCCAGCTGTTCATCATCTTCAGCCAACAGGATTTTCGCTTTTTTCATGTTTGAATCGATTGATGGGGGAATAATAATTGGAAAGAAGTTCCGATACCCGGCACACTTTCAAGCTGGATCTTACCATGATGGGCATCCACTACCTGTTTCACGAAATTCAGTCCGAGTCCGAACCCTTTTACATTATGCACGTCACCTGTTGGCACCCGGTAGAATTTCCGGAACAGGTTCTTGTGGTATTTTTTGTCAATACCGATCCCGTTATCTTTTACGGTGATGGAAACGGTATCGCCGACCCATTGGCTGCTCACCACCAGCCGGGGTAAATTCGAATATTTGAGACCGTTTTCCATCAGGTTGACCAGGGCCAGCTGCAGGTGGGCTTCATCACCCCGGATCACCGGATCGTTTTCATCCAGTTCCAGTTCTACATGGGCTCCACGCGCCTTTACCAGGGGTTCGATCTGCTGTAGTGCCTGCTGGATCATGCGGTTGACTTCCACATCTTTCAGTACGGGGGTCAGTGGCCGGTTATCCTGCGTAGCCATGGTGAGCAGGCGTTCCACTTGTTGTTGCAGGTGACTGGTCTGCTGTTCGATGATACCGGCATACTGGTGCAGTTTTTCGGGTTTCTGCTCTATATCCCGATCCAATAATACACCGGAAGCAATTTTCATGACGGCAAGAGGCGTCTTGAACTCATGCGTGAAATTATTCACGAAATCGCGTTGGGTCTCTGCCAGGAACTTCTGGCGGTAAAAGAAAAAGAGACTGATCGCCAGTCCGGTCAGCGCCAGGATCACCATCCCTGTGCTTACAAACCAGAGCGTCATCTGCGACAGGATATACTTATTCCGGTGCGGGAAATACAGTAACACATAATCTTTGTCAACCGGAAATAATTTCAGGGGTTGCAGCGGATCTTCTTCATAGCGGGAAGCAGCGGTGGAAATAAACTGGATATGGCTGTAACTGTTGCTGCCTTTTTCCCGGGCAGCCATATACACATCAGTCAGCACATCAAAATCCTCCAGCTCGGCTTTCATATAATGCGCCATGGTGTCTTTATGCCCCAACAGGTCCACTTTGAAAAGGAAATAATCAGGGGAGGGGTGTTCGATCATGCCCTGGAGGTTCAGTTCGGAACTGGAATCCAGCAGGGCCACATCTTCATAAACGCCCCGGATGGCCTTCACCACATTCATGTTGAAGGTCTTCTGTTCCAGGGAATAGACCTTATTCAGCCAGTAGAGCTGGATGAAAATGATCACTGCTGTAAGTACAGAAGTAACCAGCACTATCCATTGAACTGTTTTGAGCCTCATGATCTTCCATCAAATTTCCGATGCCGGTTCCGGATTCCGGGGGATATCTGGTTAATCGGTTGTTAACATTCGTTAACGGTCATTATCAAGCCGTTAAGAGAGGTTAAGTCCCGGTTAAACGCACCCCTTTTAACACCGCCAGCCTGTTTACTGCTTTAGCTTTATTGAAAATTATCCGATCACTTTAAAATCAGCAATTATGAAAAAAGTAATGGTAGCCACCGCTCTGGCCCTTGTTGTTTCGGGAGCTTCTTTTGCCAACACGGTACAGGATCATGGCAAGAAAGGAGAGAAGAAAGAAGAGAAAAGAGAGAAGAAAGTAGAAAAGAAAGAGGAGAAAAAAGAAGAGCACAAGGAAAAGCATGAAGCCCAGCATAAGGCCAAACATGTTGAAACCCCAAAAAAACAGTAATCCGTTTTTAGTGAGCGATGTCTTGAAACGAAAAACCCCGTCTGTCCAGACGGGGTTTGTTATTTTAAGCGTGTGCTTATCAGGCTTTCTTCGCAGGAGCCGCAGGCTTTTTGGGGCCTTTGGGATCGTGGTGGATAAAGTCCGCTTCGCCCAGGGGTTTGTTTCTGGCGAAATCCATCAGGATCGGTGCCGCTACAAAGATCGAAGAGTAGGTACCGGTTACCACACCAATCAGCATCGCAAAGGCAAAGCCCTTGGTAACCTCACCACCAACCAGGAACAGGATCAGCAGGGTAAGGAATACGGTCAGTGAAGTCATAATGGTGCGGCTCAGCGTATCATTGATGGCTTTATTGATAATGGTGCCTTTGGTGGCGCTTTTCATCTCACGGCTGTATTCGCGTACCCGGTCGAATACGATCACGGTATCGTTCATCGAGAAACCGATCACGGTCAGTACCGCAGCAATGAAGTGCTGGTCGATCTCCAGCGGGAAGGGCACTACATTCTTCAGGAAGGAGAATACCGCCAGGGTTACGAGTACGTCGTGCAGCAGGGCGATGATGGTACCCGCTGAATAACGCCAGTCGCGGAAACGGATGAAGATATATACCGCAATGATCAGCAGCGACCAGAAGGTGGCCCATTTGGCACCGGTCTTCAGGTCATCCGAGATCGTGGGATCCACTTTCTTCGTTCCTTCCACCCATTCTGTTGTCGCAAATTTCTCCAGCGTCAGGTCGGCCGGCAGGAAGGATTTCAGACCGGTGAAGAGGGTATTGCGCACTATGGTATCCGTTGCAGAACCGCCTTCATTGATCTTATAATCGGTGGTGATCTCCAGTTTGGCGGGACTGCCATAGGTCTTGATCACCGGGAACTTGCCGAAGGTCTTGTCCAGCGTATTCCGAACTTCATCGATATTCACCGGCTTGTGGAAGTTCACCACATAGCTGCGGCCACCGCTGAATTCCACACCTTCATTGAAGCCATTGAAGATGGCACCCACACCCAGGATCAGTACCACTACAGAAATGCCATAGGCGATCTTGCGGTATTCGATGAATTTATAGGCGGCATGCTTGAAGATGCTCTTGGAAAGTCCAGTGAAGTAATTGAAGTGGCGGTTCTTATTGGTCCAGAAGTCTGTCACCAGGCGGCTCACCAGGATACCGCAGAACAGCGACAGGGTGATACCCAGCATCTGTGTAGTAGCGAAGCCCAGTACCGGACCCAGACCGAAATAGGCCAGGATCGCAGCAGTCAGGAACGAGGTTACGTGCGCATCGAGTACCGGAGGCAGCGAGCGCTTGTAACCGATCTTCACGGCTTCATTGTGGCTGAGGCCGCGGGCCAGTTCTTCTTTAATACGTTCAAAGATGATTACGTTGGTATCCACAGCCATACCGATGGTGAGTACCAGACCCGCAATACCGGCAGCGGTAAGGGTGGCATTCAGCGCACTCAGTACACCGATGGTGAAGAGCAGGTTCAGGATCAGGGCGATATTGGCTACAATACCGGCGGTATTATAATAGATCACCATGAGGATGAAAATCACGGCGAAAGAGATCAGGAAGGAGTTGATACCGCCGTTTACAGCAGCAGCACCGAGGGTAGGACCGACCACCTGCTCCTGAACGATCTTGGCCGGAGCTTCCAGCTTACCGGATTTCAGGATATTGGCGAGGTCATTCGCTTCTTCAATG
>JBGAQC010000011.1:0-122240 GCA_044220945.1 Chitinophagaceae bacterium
CCCAGTAAAAGGATGCGCGGCGGTTGTACAAACTGGACTACTTTTTCAAAATAATCTACATTGCCTTTGGTGACCAGATCGCGGAAAGCATCAGGCAATCCTTTCTTCAGGTAATGGATCTGGGCAGAAAGCCACCTTCTGCGCTGGTTATTGAAGACTTCCGCCTGCTGCACTTTTTCATCATACACCAGGGCCGTATGAATATATTCGATACGGATTCCTTTTTTAAGCAGCATCAGTTCCAGTTCCTTGTCGAATCCGCCCACCGCAACAGCATCTTTCATCAGGGTTTTGAACAGGGAATAGCTGAACGCCATGCCCGATCCGATGATCGCCGAGGAAAGGCCTATGGCCCGGTGGCCCTTGCGGAAAATATGGTTATTGATCTCTTCACTGATGGCATCCATAATGGCCCATGATGTATTCAGGTTTTTGGCCGTACGGTGCCCCTGTACGGCCACCACTCCGGCACTGAACGCATTGTTGACTTTGCTGAGGAAATTGGGCCCCATGATATTATCGGCATCCAGGATAACAGCGATGGCATAATCATCAGCCAGTTGTTCCATGGCCTTGTTCAGGGCCTTCGACTTGGTGCTTTTTTCAAACTGCACTTCAATTACTTTAATGGGTAGTTCCCTTAAGGCAGCCAGGGTTTCCGCTTTGAATGAATCTGCAATAACGATCACGTCGTAGGCATTGCGCGGGTATTGCTGTTCCAGGGCACTGCGGGCCACATCCACGATCACGGCATCTTCCTTATAACCGGGTATCATGACGGCAATTTTTGCCGCAAAGGGCTGATGCGGATCATTGCGGTCGCGGTAAAACAATCCACCCACAGCAAAAACCAGCAGGTAGGCTACAGCTGCTCCGGAAACAATCAGCAACACCAGTTGCAGTATGGTATAGAGGGTCATACGCGCTTGTTTTATTTTTTGATTCGGTCCCGCACTTTCAAGGCAGCTTTACGCAAGAAGGGCAGGTATTTGCCGCTCTTGATATTGTATACAACAGATTCGGAATTGAAGATCATCTCGAATGTGGCGGTACAGAGTACCGGTTTGCCGGTGAGGCGGTTGATCTCCAGGGCCTGATGCATTTCGCTTTCAATGAAGAGGATATACTGGCTGTTCTTGTATTCCTGGGCCTTGAAGGAACCGTGATTATTGGCTTTCTGACGAGCCTTCATGTCGGGCAGGTCCAGCATCACCAGTTTCTTGTACTTCACATTATATTTTGCCAGCCAGTCTTCTGTATACTTGCGGTATTTCTCGAGTCGGCTGGTAACAATGGTGCCGATCTTGCTGCCGGGGATGAACAGCGGTTCTGCTGTTTTCAGGAACTCGATATATTTTTCACCATCATCGTTCTGGTCGGGCCGGGGATCCACACAAAGCACTCCGTCGATATCGAAACAGGCTTTTTCCAGGGTGGTATGGTTCATGATATTCCACTGGAAATAGCGGGGGAGGGGTACGGTCTCGAAGAAATAATCCACTGTGTGTTCCTTGCCGGGAGCCATATAGACAACAGCATATTTAAAATTGAAGTCTTTTTCAAAAGGCTTGAGGTTTTCCCGCACTTCATCCATTGCCGATCCGGAAGCCACGCTGTCGTCTACCACCAGTACATTCTTGTATTGCTTTGCATCAAAGAACTGCCCCCGGGCACCGGCTTTGTAGATATGGCCATTCATGAACGAATGGATATCAGTATAAGGGCGGTTCAGGTATAAGGCCAGGAGGTTTGCAGGAAGCATGCCGCTGCGCGGCACACCAACAATCAGGTCAATATTGCGCGGAATGATATTCAGCCGCTTCAGGATGATCTTATTCAGATCGGCTATATTTCTGTAATACATATGCTTACTTTAAGTGGTTTTCAATATGCTGGAAGATCAGGTTTACATTGTTTTCCCAGGAATGGGAAGAGGCAAAGGCAATGCGTTCTTTTTTCAGGGTGTCGTTATTGGTCTGCAGGGCTTCTTCCACATACCGGCTGTAATCGGCCACACCATCACAGAGATACACATGGTCCTTGAACAGTTCCATGGTCTTGGTTCGGGTGGCAATCACAGGTTTGCCCAGGGCCAGGTACTCATCAATTTTACGGGGGTAGTTGCCGATGGTGATCTCATTCACCTGCTGCGGGTTCATGCAAACGGTGAAAGCATTCATGTAATCGGGCACTTTGTCTTTGGTAATGCTGCCTGTGAAGTAAACATTCTTCAACTGGTGCAGGCCATGGCTTTTAAAAACAGGGTCTTCACCACCGGTCAGTACAAAGGAATAATCCGGTTTCTGCTGTGCCAGTGCATAGATCAGGTCGGGGTCCAGCCGCTGGCTGTTGATATCCCCAAGATAACCGATACGGGGCTCCGGGATGGCCGCAAATGCAGCAGGTGTTCCGTTAAGTTTTTTGAGGTCATAGGCGGAAAGGTCAACGCCTTGGCCGATACTGTAACTGTGGGGATTGTACTGCAGGGCATATTCGTTCAGCTGGGGCGAATTACAGACCACCAGGTCCGACTTGCCGATCAGCAGGGGCTCCAGCCTGGGGGCGTGCTTGTTCCAGTACGCATAGGGATGGATATTATCCCTGCGGTAATACACACTTAAATCCGGTTTCAGGTACTCTTTGGCGTACTGGCTCCGGTAGATATCATTGTCAATGAAATGAATGTAGTTTTTGTATCCCAGCCCTTCAGCGGTCTTTTTCACATAACTGAAGTATTTCCGGTTATTGGCTTTATTTACGAAATCAAACAGCGGGCCGTCCGGCAGTCCGTTGACCGACCAGATGGTAAAAGGCGGATCCAGTACGGTCAGGTTTTCATTGATCTTCCGCAACGGGGCTTCCTCACCAGATAATACAGCAAAGCGCCGGTCCAGTTTCTTATTCTTCCGGTTTCGCAGCCAGGTCATGGTATCCATCGGGGCATTCACATACAGCACTCTATTCTCCTTCGACATGCCTTTGGCAATATCAATGGCATTGGAACCGATGGGGATATCCCAACTCTGCAGGCCTGTAATGATGATCGCTTTGTTTTTCATGTAGGGATGTTTCAGTTGTTTTCAGGTTAGTCCACGCGACAATTTTGCCCACTGTTCCTGGTAAAACAGGTTGCCCATGCGGAAAATATGTTTGACGTCTACCTGTATTTCTTTGCGCAGGAAATAGATGCCCAGCTGGATACCGATAACGGTAAATACAATCGAAGCAACGGCCACCAGCATCAGTGATTTAAAGAGGAAGATGGCGATCAGGTCGCCGATGATATTGGCAGCCACCATAAAGGCCACTTTCAGTGCATTGATCTGGGGTTTGTTGATGCTGTCGAGTGCAATGCCTGTCATCCGGTCGATCGGCAGGAGGAGGCCATAAAGGGAGAATACGCGCACAATGGCTGCGGGGTCGGTACCGGCCAGTGCGGCATTGTTTACATATTGTTGTCCTGCGAGTATATATACAAAAAGGTCTGCAAAAATGAAACTCAACAGGGAGAGCAGCAGGAATAAATAACTGATGGCTCCGGAATAAGTATGGAAGATCCGGCTTACCGTACCGGAGTCGCCGGATAAGCTGGCTTTCGACATTTTCGGAAATGCGGTTGCAGTAAAACTCCGCAGGGGGATCTGCTGCAGTTCGGTCAGTTTCATCGGAATAGCGTAGAGGGCTACAGCAGCACTGCCCATGGGACTGAAACTGATGATAAAGGTATCTGCGCTGCGCAGCAGGTTGGTACCTACCAGCGTGAAGGTGGTGTATTTGCCGAAATGCAGCAAGGCACTGGTGGTCGCCTTTTCGGCTTTCCGGAAGTATTGCATGCCGTCCCAGCCTTTCAGCAGGCTTACCAGTGAAGTACCCAGGTTGATCAGTACCCAGATGAACAGTAATTGGGACAGATCCAGGAAAGGATGGATGCTGTGAATGAGGATGAGGATGAAAAGGGATACACTGTTCAGCGCTTTCAGGAAAAGGATCTTCCCGAAACTGTTTTCTGCCTGCAGCACAACCAATGCATTATTCCAGGGCAGGTTCACCAGGGCCAGTACCGGATACCAGATGAAGAAAAGGGCATAATCGCTGTTTTCGAGTGCAGGGCGAAAGCCCCACCAGCAGGCCAGCAGCAGGCCCGACATCAGCAGGCTGGTCAGCAAGCTGATCCGGGTATTGGAACCCAGGAAGGCTTTACGCTGGCTGCCATCGGTTCCGGAAAGGAAACGTACCAGTCCGGTATTGGTGATCCCGAAGCGGAACATGTCCAGGAATGCGCTAGCTGAAAGGAAGATCACCCATTGGCCAAAGGCTTCCGGGGCAAAGGAGCGGGCCAGCAAGGCGAAGTTCACAATGCCGAAGAAGGCAATGATCACATTCCCGCTCAGTGAGAGGAAATTGTCTTCCTTGATAATATGGATCAGCTTCTGCTTCATATGGCATTACAGTTTACTCTTGCTGAAAAACTGCATCTGTACGATATTTTTAATTTTCTTCCGGATCAAGCTGCGTTTTTTCTGCAGTTCACCGAGTACACTTTCGAGCTCCTGGATCTCCACACCATTCAGTACCAAAAAGAGCTTACCCGATGAAAAGGCACTGATCTTCTCCTGCATATTCCGGTCGGCCTCACTCCATACCCTGTTACTGCGGGCCAGCAGCAGGTTGATATCGGCTGAACCCAGTATCATTTCCGGGTAGTTATTACTCAGCAATGCCGGGAATTCGATAAACAGATAGTCGACATCCGCAGGGATCGAAATGCCGAAGGCTGCGATCAGCTGCTTGTAATCCTTGGCATTATAAAAGGCCTGGTTCCGGTCACACTGGTAAAAACGGCCTGGGGAGAGTGCCTGTTCAGGGGAAGCCAGTGCCGGACTGTTATAATCGATCCGCGGATCGGGATAGCCCATCAGCCGGCGGAGCAGGTAGCTATTGCCGGGATACTTTTTCTGTTCAATGACATCTGAAAAATTGATATAAACGCACTTGTTTCCCTGCTCCTCAAATTTGTGGATCAGGTTGCCCGCAAGAATACTTTTACCTTCCGCCTCCTGCATACTGAGTATGGTCACCACTTTCGGGTGGCTGGTCGGGTGACTGAGGTTGATCTGCTGGTGCAGGTTCTGGATCAGTAATTCAAAACACCGGTTCAGGGTGCGTTCGAAATTCTGGATGCCGGCATTCCGGTAGATCTTGGGGATCATTCCTAGCGTTTGCAGGCCGGTAGTTTTGGAAGCTTTGCGCTGGTTGCGAAGGGTATCATCAAAATATTCCATGACCAGGATCAGCCCCAGTAATACAATGAAACCGACCAGGCCTGCAGCGATGATAACAATCTTACGGTTGTCAGGAATGGGGGAGATCGGAAAGTAGGGCAGGTCAATGGCTTTCAGGTTAGACGACAACTCATTATCCTGCAGTTTCAGCTTGGCCAGGTTGAGGCCATGTAAAATTTCCAGGTAACCTTGTTCTGATACAAAGATCTCCCGTTCAATTTTCTTGATATTGGCACCCGCAGGGGCATAAATGGAATACTGTTGCCTGAAATCCCGGTTATTCTGGTCCATTACCTGCAACTTGGCTTTCAGGTTTTCGGCGTCAATTACATTACTGATCCATTCATTGAGGGTCTTGGAAACCGGCAATCCTTCTACTGAATTATTATAGGTGTAAAGGGCATCCACGCTTTTGCGGATATCGCTTTTCAGTTGCTCGGCTTTTTGTTCCAACTCAGAACGGTTCCGGGCCTGTGAGCTGGTGGTATCACCTTCCAGTACTGCGATCTGGTAATTCAGATCGCCCAGTTTACGTTTTTTCTCCAGAAGGTCTGCGCTGCGGGTCTGGATCAGTTCCTGTATATTCAGTTTGTCTTCCAGTTTTTTGATGGTGGCTTCGTAGCCGGCGAGCATGGCTTTCTTGTTGTTGTAATCCAACTCCATGTCTTCCTTCGCCACTGCAACAGCCTTACTCTGCTCGTAATAGTTGATGATATTGTTCTCCTTGTTGAACTCAAGCATTTTCTGTTCCGCCTTTTTCAGCTCCGCATTGGCGTCTTTCAGCTGATTCTCGAAATAGCGGATCACATCGTCGCTGCGGTTCTCCTTGATGAACTTGTAATTTTCAATTAAAACGCCATTCAGTATGGACAGTGTTTGCTGACAGATGCCCGGGTCATCAGATTCAAAGGTCAGCTTGATCAGGTCACTGTTGGCAATACGGACTGCTTTCACACCGGAAATGGCTTTGATGGAATAATGGGGATGTTCAAAGTTGAGCAGCTTATAAATGAAGTTGGTGTCGCTGCCTTTCATCAGGTTCCGGAGGTTCCGTAGGGTTTCATTGTAATCGTCACGGTTTATATAAGAAGGGAACAGCAGTTCGTTTGCACCAAAATGGTTACTTGCGGCCGCGGCTTTTGTAATACTGTCTGGCGCTGTTTTTTGCTTAACTACATATTTATACAGGTAGGCCGGAACCATTTTTTTCAGTCCATCAAAGGAAGACCTGGAGATGTATTTGGGATCTGCCTGCTCCATCATCAGATGCTGGCTGAGCAGGCGAATGGCCACTTCCTGCTGGGTTTCGCGGGAACTGACAATGTTGATCAGGTTATCGAATGCAGTATTTGTGACAAAGTAATTGAACGATTTGTTCATCTCGATGGATGAGCCCGTTGCTAATCCGGTGAACAGAACGGTTTGAGAGGTGTATTTGTAGTTGGGTTTCCGGGTAAGATAAGTAACCAATACAGCCAGTATCCCCGGGAAGAGAACCAGCAGTACTATATGCCTGCGCACGAGCCTTAATAATTCTACGATTTTCATTTTACTTTTTTCTTTGCAGTCTGGAACTGGCATCCCGTCATATCTTCCAGCAGCATTTTGGCAGTGATATATTCTGTTTTGGCTGTTTCAAAATCAATTGCAGAACGACTGACTATTTCTGAAACCCTTGTATATTCCAGAACCGGGATCAGTCCATTCCGGAATTCTTTCTCCACCATATCCATATTCACACGGGCACTGCTGTATGTTTCTGCCCGGATCTTCAGTAAGCGCTGGCGGAGCAGCAATTCATTGTATTGTTTGATGACATTCTGTCGGATCAGTTCTTCTTGGGAATTGACGGCGCTTTTGGCTTGTTCAATTTCACTGTCCGCTTTTTTGATCTGGTTTTTCCGGTCGATGATATCCCCCAGCGGGATCTTGATAAAAGCGCCCACCCCATAATTGAATTGCTGGCTGCGTGAAGCTACCAGAGAAGAGGTAGTGCCGTTATTATTAGTCAGGAAATTATCGTAGGTGCCGTAGCGCGTATCCGCCTGTACACCGAGGTTCCTGTACCAGAAATTCTGTGAAGAGATCTTGGCTGCCTCTTTGATTTTGGTTTCCCAGATCCGGTAATTGACCATGCCGTTACGTTTAACGGCAGAATCGATCAGCACTGCCAATGGAGGTAAATCCAGGGCGTCTTCATCTTCAGTACTGACGGTTCCTGTTTGCGCAGTTACTGTTCCGGTGCACAGCAACAGAAAGAAGCAACTGATATGGAATACATGTTTTAGCATAACCAGGTTCTTATACTGTACTTTTCTGGAACATGGCCGGGATGGTACGAAGAATAAGTTTGATATCGTACCAGAAGGAATACTTGCCGTCTTTGAAGTGGTCGGCATATTCATTATCCAGCGATTTGCGTTCATCTTCGCTCATCTGGCCGCCCTTGCCCCGCAATTCCACCTGCCAGAGTCCGGTAATACCGGCTGGAGCCAGAAAGCGTTTGGATAGGGTATCCATGGTGAGCAGTTCGGCTTCATATACCGGCAGCGGGCGGTTACCCACGATCGACATATCACCTTTGATCACATTGATGAGCTGGGGCAGTTCGTCAATGCTGGTGTTGCGGATGAACTTTCCGACACGGGTAATGCGGGGGTCATTGGCAATTTTTACGAAGGCCGATTGGTTGGTGGCCAGCATTTTTTTCTGTTCATTATACCAATGGTCGCAGATATTGTGATTGTCTATGAACAGCACCGGAGAACAGGTCTGCCCTTCCGGGAGCTGTGCACAGCGCGGACAAGGTGCACTGAAATCGATTTTGGCGGTTTCCTTGCCCTGGTTATACTGGTTTTTTTCAGCTGCCAGTTTTTTCAATTCGCTGTCGGCGCCGGTGCGCATCGAGCGGAGTTTGTAGAAGTCGAATACTTTGCGGCCCACCCGCTTTGAAGTGTAATACACTTTCCCCTTCGATTCCAGCCGTATTGCAATGATCACCAGGATCAGGATCGGGGAGAGGAGCAACAGGGCCGTAGAGGCGGTTACAATATCAAACAGGCGCTTTGTAAGCGGCATGTGGAATACTTCCTCGCTTTCCTCATGGAGGGAAGGATCCTTGCTCAGTGGTTTGAATTCCCGGATATGCTGCAGCCGTTCTGAGAGACTGGTTGATTTCAGCTGGTTCAGAGTCAGATAGTCATCAGTATGCTGCCGGAACGCATCCACAAGAATACTCTCATCAAACTTCTCGGTCAGCAGTATGAAGGGGACATGAGAGAAGCCCTTTTCATGATGAATATGCTGAAAAAGAGCCAGACCGTTCTTGCCGGGCAGATGGTATTCACACAATATGGCTGCAGGGTGCAGGCCATTGGTCAGGGTGGTGACCGCATGCAGGCTGTTTTCGGCCTGGGTGATCTGCAGGGTTTCGTTCTTGCGGACTTCCTCCATCAAACGGCCATTGCGGCCGATATAGAGCACCTGTAAAGGGGCGGCTGTTCGTTTCATAGTTGCGGAATTGTTCGTTTACCATTCAATGGCGAAGTGGATCGGGTAGAGGTTCTTTTTGATGATCTCTTCCAGCTCCTCCGGATTGAAAGGCTTGGTGAGATAATCCTGGGCCCCCAGTTTATAACATCGGATCCGGTCCTTGCTTTCGCTCTTCGCTGATAACATGATCATGGGCGTATGTGCGGTAAATCCTCTTTCCCGTACACGCCTGATGAACGTAAAGCCGTCGACTCCGGGCATCTCCAGGTCGCAGATGATCAGGTCTGGAATATTCGTTTCCAGCCAGGCCAGGGCCTGTGTGCTGTCATCATAATATTTTACATCGTACTGCTCGGAAAGGAAATTCTCCAGCAGTAAACCGATGTTCTGCTCATCATCAATTACCAGAATTTTTTTCATGCTGCCTGATTTAAATGTTTCTGTCTTAATTCGTCCACCACTTTGTCAATTACCTCCCTGATCGTATCGAGCATCCGCCCCATGTCATCATTGATGATGCCCTGGCGGGAAAGACTCTCGACCATTTTGATCTCTTTTTCTATTTTCAGGATAAGGTAGCTGCTGAGAACAGGTTTGATGCGGTGCGCGGTTTTTTGCAGTGTGGCAGTGTCTTTCCGGGAATAGGCTTGTACCAGTGTGTCAATGTCCCGGGGTACTTTTTCAACAAACATCCCGACCATTTTCCGGATGAATTCGGGGTTGTTGCGGCTGAGTTGTTCGATCATGCATAAGTCATACAACTTCTCCGTGCCGTTCACCTGAGAATCAGCATTCATATGTTTTTAATTGTTTTTACATAGGATGAATAAATTGGTTTAACTATAGTTCATGGCGGAAATACTCAATAGTTGCTTTCAGGCCATCTTCCAGCCTGGTCAAAGGTTCCCAGTTGAGTTCCTGCTTCGCCAGACTGATATCGGGTTTGCGTTTTTTCGGGTCATCGGAGGGTGCCGGCAGGTAGATCAGCTTCGAAGATGAATTCGTCAGCCGGATCACATTCTCGGCCAGCTGGCGGATGGTGTATTCGTCGGGGTTGCCGATATTCACCGGACCGGTAAATTCCTCCCGGCTTTCCATCATGGTGATCATGCCTTTTACCAGGTCACTCACATACTGGAAACTGCGGGTTTGTTCGCCGTCACCATATATGGTAATGTCCTTGTTCTGCAGGGCCTGAACGATGAAATTGGATACTACACGGCCATCGTTGGGGTGCATACGCGGGCCATACGTATTAAAAATGCGTATGATCTTGATCCGCACCTTGTTCTGGTGGTGGTAGTCCATGAAGAGGGTTTCCGCAGCGCGTTTGCCTTCATCATAGCAACTGCGCTCTCCGATCGGGTTTACATTTCCCCAATAGGATTCCACCTGCGGGTGTACAAAGGGATCCCCGTATACCTCACTGGTGGAGGCTTGCAGGATCCGGGCTTTCACCCGCTTGGCCAGTCCCAGCATATTGATGGCACCCATTACCGATGTCTTGATCGTTTTGATGGGGTTGTACTGGTAATGGATCGGAGAGGCCGGACAGGCCAGGTTGTAGATCTCGTCGACTTCAATATAGAAGGGCTCGGTTACATCATGGCGGATCAGCTCGAAATAGGGGTTCTGCAGCAGGTGCAGTACGTTTTTCTTGCGGCCGGTGAAGTAGTTATCGAGACAATATACTTCGTGCCCGTCGTTGAGCAGTTTTTCGCACAGGTGTGACCCCACGAAGCCTGCGCCTCCGGTGACTAATATTCTTTTGCGTTGCATGTTGTTGTTTTAGAAGATGGAAGGCCCGGCTGCTTCAACCGGTTTTCTGCTCTGCACATCCGCAGCACTGTTCCGGACACCGATACAGGAATAGTCAAAACCATACAAGGCGATCTGCTGCTTGTCGTAAATATTACGGCCATCAAAAATGACGGGATTGTTCAGTAGTTTCTTGATGATCTTGAAATTCGGGAACTTGAATTCGGCCCATTCAGTGAGGATGGCCAGGGCATCGGCATCGATTAATGCCTCATACTGGTCTTCACAATAGGTGATGCTTTCACCGAAATGGTGACGGGCTTCCTTCATGGCTACGGGGTCATAGGCTTTTACCTTGGCGCCCAGTTCCTGAAGGGCTTTGATGATCACGAGAGAAGGGGCTTCGCGCATGTCATCTGTCTGGGGTTTAAAGGAGAGGCCCCATACGGCAATCACTCTTCCGGAGAGGTCGTCGCCGAAATATTCGGTGATCTTGCGGACCATCACGGTTTTCTGGTACTGGTTCACCGATTCAACGGCTTTGAGTACCTGGAGTTCATAATTATAGGCACTGGCGGTCTTGATCAGGGCCTGCACGTCTTTGGGGAAGCAGGAACCGCCATAACCGATACCGGGGTAGATGAATTTGTTACCGATCCGGCTGTCGGAACCAATGCCCTTGCGTACCAGGTTGATATCGGCACCTACAATTTCGCAGAGGTTGGCGATATCATTCATGAAACTGATCTTGGTGGCAAGCATGGAATTGGCTGCGTATTTGGTCATTTCTGCAGATACGATATCCATGAAGATCACCGGGTGACCGTTCAGGGTAAAGGGCTTGTACAGGCTGCTCATCACTTCCTTGGCACGTTCACTGTCTACACCCACAACAATCCGGTCGGGCTTCAGGAAATCGTCAATGGCTGCACCCTCTTTCAGGAACTCGGGATTGGAGGCTACATCAAAGGGGATATTTACGCCGCGCTTGTTCAGCTCGGTATCAATGGCTTTGCGTACTTTTTCTGCGGTACCTACAGGAACGGTACTCTTGGTTACCACCAACAGGTAATCGCTCATGTGTTTGCCGCATTCTGATGCTACGGCGAGTACATATTTAAGGTCGGCACTGCCGTCTTCATCAGGGGGAGTACCTACTGCTATGAATATCACATCACTGTCGGCCAGCGAATCTTTCAGGGAAGTGGAGAAGTTCAGCCGGTTTTTCTTGACATTGCGGAGCACCATATCTTCCAGTCCGGGTTCGTAGATGGGCAGAATCCCCTTTTTCAGGTTTTCAATTTTGCCTTTGTTGATGTCTACACAAACAACATCAATGCCTACCTCGGAAAAACAGGCGCCTGTAACCAGGCCAACATAGCCGCTGCCAACGATTGTAATTTTCATGGTACAAAATTTAGAATAGTGGATGATTTAGGTGATCAAATAGATTCTAAAACAGTTGTTCTCAATAGTTAACCGTTTTTGGGAAAATTCCCGCAGAGGGAAATCTCTTGTATAAATAACTTCAGACCGGGGTTTAAATTATTTGTAGGTAACGTAATTCCTTTGGTATAATGGTTTACCCCTGTTGGGTATAAGTATAAAACTAATGGGTGGTCAGGAATTTATTTATTAGAAGATAAAGTCCATGGTTATGCTTGATTTAAAACAAACGTGTGCGGCAGCCATTTACAGATAAAACAGAGCCATTCAGGCAATCTCAGATAAAATCCTTAAGGGACTTTCGGTATAATTACTGAGAAATGGAAATAGAAAGGGGAACTTGCAGTCGCAAGGATTTTTGGGGGCAAGCAGCGGCTTCCGCGGGATTTTGGGCTTTTATGGAGTTATCGTTTTTCCGAACACCCGGAAACGCTTATAAACCCGGGCACCGAGGTTTTCCATTTCGGCGCGCATCAGGAAGTTGTTTTCAAGGATGACGTGGGAATCGATTACAGTCATTCCTCTTTTGCGGGCTGCGGCAAACAAGGATTCGGCCAGCAGCACAGTGGCACCGGTACCCCGGTAGCCCGGTTTGACAGCTCCCAGCAGCAAAACCAGTTGTTGGCAACTGTTCAGGTCTTTCAACAGGTGAATGAAACCGAAAGGGAAGAGTTTGCCTCCTGAGCGTTGCAGCGCCCGGGTGATTCCGGGCATGGATACCACAAAGCCGATCGTTTCTCCTTCCGTATTGACCACCACTTTCACCAGCCGGGGATTGAGAATCGGCAGATACTGTGCAGCCAGTTTGGTGATCTCCGTTTCCGAAAGGGGCACAAAGCCATAGATCGGTGTATAGGTTTCATTTACGAGTTTCAATACCGGAATGATATAGGGTTTCAGTTCACTTCTTTTGGTGAATTCCACCAGCTTTAAGCGGCCCCTTTTACGTACCCTTGCGGCAATAGCGGAATAGGTTGCCGGCAGGGTATCGGGAATGGGCAATTCATAAGAAAGAGTGTCCACTTCTTTTTCATACCCTTCCCGTTCAATCAGTCCTTTATAATAAGATGGTCCGGAAGGGGTCATCAGTACAGCCGGATACTCGAACCCTTCCGTCTTGATACCTTGCGGATCCTTATCTGAAAATCCAAATGGCCCGATCATCCGGTTCATGCCTTGCTGCCGGCACCAGTCTTCTGCAGTACAAATGAGCAGGCGGCTTACATCAGGATCGTTGATGCAATCAAAATTATAGAAGCGTCCCGTCTGCAGGCCATGCATCCGGTTATGTTGTTTATTAATGATGGCCATAATGCGGCCAGCCGGCTTCCCGTCTTTGTAAACCATCCAGCGCGCGGTATCGGAATAAGACAGCGCTTCATTTTTCTTCGGATCATGAAAGGTCTTTTCATCATCGTGTAAGGGCGGGACCCACCAGGGCTGCCCCTTGAACAACCGGTTAGGCAAGTCGATGTATTCCCTGAGTAGGGCGGGGGTGGTGACGGCGATGAGCTCCATAATTGGAAGGTAATGAGAATGTGGCAATATGCCAATGTGGCGATGTGACAATGAAATACAAATTTCCCAAACCCGTGTTGTCATTCCCGCGAAGGCGGGAATCCCCTCCGGGAAATGAACAGTAAGCTTTTCTTAAAGGGATTCATATTCGATTGCTGGTATGGGATTCCCCCCAACAATGTTGGGGGCCGGAATGACGAATACAAGCAGCATTTCCGCATCTCGCTTCCCGATTCCCTATCTTTGCACAAAATTTTCGCTGCAATGAAAGAGTTGATCCTTGAAGCCTGGGGAAACCGGGAACTGTTGAAAGATGTTAATTACAGTGATGCCGTCCGTGCCGTAATTGAGGAAGTGGACAAAGGCCGTTTACGCACTGCCGAACCGGGTGCACAGGGCTGGCAGGTGAATGAGTGGGTCAAGCAGGCCATCCTGATGTATTTCGGGATCCAGCAGATGCAAACCTGGGATCTGGCGCCTTTTGAGTTTTACGATAAAATGCTGCTGAAGAAAGATTATGCTTCGCTGGGCGTTCGTGCGGTACCACATGCTGTGGCCCGTTATGGCGCTTATCTGGCTAAAAATGTAGTACTGATGCCCAGTTATGTCAATATCGGTGCCTATGTAGACGAAGGAACCATGGTGGATACCTGGGCTACGGTGGGCAGCTGTGCACAGATCGGTAAAGGGGTACACCTGAGTGGTGGCGTGGGTATCGGTGGGGTACTGGAACCCCTCCAGGCCAGTCCCGTCATTGTGGAAGATGGTTGCTTTATCGGCAGCCGTTGTATTGTAGTGGAAGGCGTGATCGTGGAAAAAGAAGCCGTACTGGGTGCCAATGTGGTGCTCACGCAGTCTACCAAGATCATTGATGTGAGCGGACCGGAACCTGTTGAAATGAAAGGCCGTGTACCTGCACGCAGCGTAGTGATCCCGGGCAGCTATACCAAAAAGTTCCCTGCCGGGGAATTTGGCGTTGGTTGTGCACTGATCATCGGACAACGGAAACCCAGCACCGACCTGAAGACGAGCCTTAATGACGCACTTCGTGATTTCAATGTATCTGTATAATTTTTTAAACCACTAAGGCACAAAGGCACAAAGCTGACTTTTCTTCGGATAACTTAGTGTCTTAGTGTCTTTGTGGTTTAATTTCTTGAAACAACCTTCACACACACTTTCCTGGGCCGGTATACTGGCTGCGTTGATCGGGTCCATCCTGTTTTCTACCAAAGCCATTCTGGTAAAGCTGAGTTTCACCAACCTTGCCATTGATGTGGCTTCCCTGCTGACCCTGCGGATGTTATTCTCATTGCCTTTTTATTCGGCTATGGCAATATGGGGCGCAAGGAAAGAAGCCGCGAATCCCCTCACACGCAAGCAATGGCTGCAGGTAATGGGCCTGGGACTGGGTGGGTATTATGCCAGCAGTTTTTTTGACTTCGCGGGCCTCCAATACATTTCAGCCGGACTGGAGCGGCTGATCCTCTTTCTCTATCCCACTTTTGTATTACTGCTGAACTTATGGGTATTCCGTGTACCCGTGCTGCAGCGGCAGTGGATGGCACTGGCACTGACCTACGGTGGTATCGCCCTGGTTTTCTGGGGTGAGATCGGAATGGTGGGATTCAGCCCAGCCCTCCTGAAAGGTGTGCTGCTTATCCTCGCCTGTGCACTGACTTATGCCATCTATATTGCCGGCAGTGGCCGGGTGATCCCGAAAGTGGGCGTCAGCCGGTTTACGGCCTATGCTATGCTCACCGCTACAGCCGGTATCTTCCTTCATTATATCGTGAGTCACCGGGGGGATATCAGCAGTTTGTTCGGACCGGGCAAGTGGCAGTTCGGCCTGCTGATCGCCATATTGGCCACAGTGATCCCGACCTTCCTGACAGCCAAAGCCATGCAGCTTATTGATTCCAATAATGTAGCGATCGTGAGCAGTATAGGGCCGGTATCCACCATAGTACAGGCGTATTTTTTCCTCAGGGAACCCATTTTTCCGGAACAGCTGGCGGGAACAGCCCTGGTTGTTGCGGGGGTGATCCTGATCGGCTGGAAAAAAGGGGGAAACCCGCTTAAAAAAACCGCCTGACTTTTGCCGGAAATGGAAATTGACCTATATTTGCAGCCCCTGAACGGGATGCCCAGATGGCGAAATTGGTAGACGCACTGTGTTCAGGTCGCAGCGCCCGCAAGGGTGTGCTGGTTCGAATCCAGTTCTGGGCACCAAATTGAACCCCGACATTGTTGTCGGGGTTTCTTTTATATACGGATCAAGCGCAGCGTTGTAACTTTATCTTCCCCCGATCAACTGAACATGACAACAGCTTTCCAGCCCGATATTGAACCCGCACTGGCCTGCCTCCGCAATGGAGGTGTCCTGCTGTATCCTACCGATACCATCTGGGGGATCGGCTGCGATGCCACCAACCCCGAAGCCGTGGAAAAGATCTTCCGCATCAAAAAACGCGACCCTGCCAAAAGCCTTATCATCCTCCTGGCCGATCAGCGGGATATCCTGAAATATATTGCCGCTCCCGATCCTGAATTGTTTGATTACCTGGATGCCCTGCAAGAGCCCACTACAATTATATATGAGGATGCGATCGGGCTCGCCGATGGCGTGGCTGCCGCAGATGGTTCCATCGGCATCCGGCTGACTACCGACCCATTCTGCAGGCACCTCATCAAGCGGCTCGGACATCCCCTGGTTTCCACCTCAGCCAATTTCAGTGGAAGTGCAGCACCCACGCATTTCAGTGAAATCAGTACCGCATTACGGGAAGCAGTGGATTATGTTGTGCATTACCGGCAGAACGACATGCAATCAGCCCGGCCCTCCCAATTGGTCCGATGGACCAGCACAGGTCCGCAGCCCCTGGCACGCCCTTCCTGAGGCCATTCCGTTTTTTATCTGCATTTTTGCATCCGATGGCAGGCATGAGAATCGGATATGACGCAAAACGGGCATTTCATAATGGTACCGGACTGGGACATTACAGCCGTACCCTGATCCGTTCCATGGCCGAATACTATCCAGAAAACGACTATTATCTCTATAACCCCAAGCCATCTTCCCTTTTCACCATGGACCTGCCGCAGGTTCATGAAATTCGCCCGGCCGGATGGTGGGATAGACTCTTTCCCTCCCTCTGGCGCAGCAGTGGCGTGAAAAAAGACCTGAAGCAAAACGGCATTCAATTATACCATGGACTCAGCCATGAAATCCCCATGGGCATCGAATTCACCGGTATCCCTTCCGTGGTTACGATGCACGACCTGATCCATGAACGTTATCCGGAACAATACAGCAAACTGGATGTGAAGATCTATTCCCGCAAGTTCCGCAATGCCTGTAAAAATGCTACAGCAGTGATCGCGATCAGCGAGCAGACCAAGCGCGACCTGATCGAATTTTATGGTACACCGGAACGGAAGATCCGTGTCTGCTACCAAAGCTGTAACGAAGGATTTACACAAACCGTAAGTGAACCGGAAAAGCTTCGTGTGAAACAATTGTACCAGCTGCCCGACCGGTTCTTCCTCTATGTCGGTTCGCTCATCGAACGGAAAAACCTGCTCAGTATCGTCAAAGCATTACCCCTGCTCCATAAAGATGTGGCTTTGCCCCTGGTGGTGATCGGTGATGGGGCTGCCTATAAGGATACGGTGAAAAACCACCTCGCTGCAGCCGGCATTTCCAATCAGGTCATCTTCATGAGTGAGAACAAGGCCGCCCGGACAGAAAAAGGATTTCGAACGGCTGCCGATTTCCCTGCCATCTACCAGCAGGCTACAGCCATGATCTATCCCTCCACCTTTGAAGGATTCGGTATCCCGGTACTCGAAGCGCTCTGGAGCCGGATACCCGTGATCACTTCCAATGTATCCTGTCTGCCAGAAGCAGGCGGTCCCGGCGCTTTTTATGTAGACCCGCTCTCCCCCGAACAGATCGCTGCTGCCATGACAAGGATCGTAACCGATGCTCCTGCCGTGCAACAAAGTATAGCCACGGGCTACCTGCATGCGCAACAATTTACCCGTAAAGCCTGCGCGGAAGCGGTGATGAGTGTGTATAGAGAAGTGATGAGCCGATGAGCTGATTTGCCGATTAGCCGATGTGCCAATGAGATGATGCCCCTTTTACTGTCATACCCGCCCTTTTATTGTCATTCCCGCTCTTAACTGTCATTCCCGCGAAGGCGGGAATCCCATCCCCAAAAAGGGAAAAACTTCTTTTTTAAACCTTTCTATGGCATATGGAATAACCTGAAGATATTTTTAACTGTAGTAGGGGATTCCCGCCTTCGCGGGAATGACAAAAGGGTGCGGGAATGACAATCAAAAGCTGCATTCCCGCTTCACGATTGTCGATTCACGATTCACGATTCTCGTTTATCTTTGCCTCATGCAGATCCCCTGTTCTGAAAAAGAAGCATTCATCTTCCATAAAATTGCCCGCGCAGCGGCTTCGCTCCAGTGCGAAACTTACCTGATCGGCGGTTTTGTGCGCGATAAACTGCTTGGCAGGGCAACCAAGGATGCGGACATTGTATGTGTGGGCGATGGCATCCAGCTGGCTCGTGAAACAGCAAAGCAATTCAATCCCGTACCGGCCGTCAGTTTTTTTAAAACGTTCGGTACCGCTCATATCAAAGTGGCCGAAGATTTCGATATTGAATTTGTGGGCGCCCGCAAGGAAAGCTATCAATACCATTCACGCAATCCGGAAGTGCAGCCCGGTACCCTGGCCGACGACCAGAACCGCCGCGACTTCACCATCAACGCACTCGCCATCAGCCTGAATGCGGCTGATTATGGCAGTTTACTCGATCCTTTTAACGGGATCGGCGACCTGGAAAGAAAGATCATCCAGACCCCGCTTGATCCGGTGCAGACCTTCAGCGATGATCCCCTGCGCATGATGCGGGCCATCCGCTTTGCCGCACAACTCGGGTTTACCATCGAAGAAAAGACCTTCCAGGCGATCAAGGATAATGTGGAACGCATCCGCATTATCACACAGGAACGGATAACCGAAGAATTGAACAAGATCCTGATGAGCCCGAAACCCTCAGTGGGGTTTGACCTCTTGTACCAGGCCGGCCTTCTGCACATTATCTTCCCCCCGATGGTGGATCTCGCCGGTGCGGAGTATAAGGATGGGGTAGGGCATAAGGATAATTTCTACCATACCCTGCAGGTGGTCGATAATATCGTTCCAAATACCAGCAACCTCTGGCTGCGCTGGGCAGCTCTCTTGCATGATATTGGCAAACCCGCTACCAAACGTTTTGAACCGGGTGAGGGATGGACCTTCCATGGACATGAAACCGTAGGTGGACGGATGATATCCCGGATCTTCACCAAGCTGAAACTCCCCCAGCACGAGCAAATGAAATATGTCCGCAAGCTGGTGGAATTGCACCTGCGACCGATCAGTCTCACCAAGGAGAATATCACCGACAGCGCCATCCGCCGCCTGCTTTTTGATGCGGGTGAGGATATCGACGACCTCATGCTGCTTTGCGAAGCCGATATTACGTCGAAGAATAAAGTCAAGGTAAAACGCTATCTCGCCAATTTTGAGCTGGTGCGCAGCCGCCTGCGGGAAGTGGAGGAAAAAGACCGGATCCGCAATTGGCAACCTCCCATTACCGGTGAACTGATCATGAAAACCTTTGGCCTGCCTCCAGGCCGTTCAGTCGGCGATCTGAAGACCCAGATCCGGGAAGCTATACTTGACGGGGTCATAGAAAACAGCTATGAAGCCGCCTATGCCTTCATGCTCGAAAAAGCCGCTGCCATGAACCTGACCCCCATTGCCGGTTAGTTCTCTAAAATCCACTAAATTGCAGTCTGTAAACCACATAGCCACATAGCTATTCATTTGTTATTGTGATAATGTCAACCAGTTGTTTTTTTCTATGTGCCTATGCTCCTGCGCTGAAGCTTCGGCGCAAGCGTAATGGTAAAAAAAATAAATAATGGCCATTCTCAAGTTCCGGATCTATTTTGAAGAAGACGACAGCGTGTACCGCGATGTTGCCATCCGTCATACCCAGCATTTCCTCCAGTTGCACCAGGCTATCCTGAAGGCTTACGAATTCGATTCCAAGCACCAGGCCACTTTTTTTCGCAGCAATGACCATTGGCTGCGTGGACGGGAAATTTCCCTCGAACAATACGATAAACCCTATAAGGCAGCCCCGCTGCTGATGCAGGATACCACCATTGGATCGGAGATCAAAGACCCGAACCAGAAGTTCATTTATGTATACGACTTCAACCGGAACTGGACCTTCCTGGTGGAACTGATCCATGTGTCCAAAGAAGAGAACCCCAAGATCGATTACCCGGCTACGGTACGTACGGAGGGCATTGCGCCTTCACAGTATGGCACCAAAGGACTGGTAGGCGATAAACTGGCCGAAATGGAAGAGAAATATGATCTCTCCGCCGTTGGGGAAGGATTTGGTACCGAAGGTGAATCGGACGATGAAGAAGACCTGGGCCTCGAAGAAGGGGGAGAAGAGGGTACGGAAGAGATCTGATCCATGTCACAAAAAACAGCCATCATTATCGGCGGTCCCACAGCCGTGGGCAAAACAGCCCTCGCTATCCGGCTGGCACAGCATTATCATACCACCATTTTATCCGCCGATTCCCGCCAGTGTTTCCGTGAACTGAATATCGGCGTCGCCCGTCCCGCACCGGAAGAACTGGCTGCAGTTCCTCACGATTTTATCGCCACACATTCCATAGAAGAGACTTTCACTGCAGCCGATTATGAAGCCTACGCCCTGCGGAGTCTGGAACAGACTTTTGCGTCGCATGACCATGCCATTGTTTGCGGGGGTACCGGATTATATATCAAAGCCCTTATGCAGGGGCTCGATGATATTCCGCCCGTGGAACCCGCTATCCGCGAAGCGATCATCGCGGATTATGAAAAGAATGGATTGCGCGCTTTGCAGGAATCCGTCCGAAATGAAGATCCCCTGTATTATGAAACCGGAGAGATCCGCAACCCCCAGCGCCTCATGCGTGCCCTTGAAGTTGTGCGTGCCACGGGAAGGTCTATCCGCAGTTTCCAGCAGGCCGCAAAGGCAGAACGGCCCTTCCGCATCATTCCCATACGGCTCTCCTTACCCCGGGAGCAATTGTACCAGCGTATCGACCAACGGGTGGACCAGATGATGGCGGCTGGTTTGCTCGATGAAGTAAAAGGATTATTCCCTAAGCGCCACCTCAATGCCCTGCAAACGGTGGGCTATCAGGAACTTTTTGCTTTTCTGGAAGGAAGTTGTACATTGGAAGAAGCGGTTCAGCGCATCAAAACCAATACCCGCCATTATGCCAAACGCCAGGAAACCTGGTTGAAGAAGTATTTTGCTGCGGAAGCATTCACCCCGGATGCCTTTGACGCAATTGTGCATCGTGGCTGACGCCGGATTGGTTCTCGCAGCGACGCAACGTCGCAACGTTTTTACGGCTCTATGAGTAATTGCAGCAACATACAAAAAGCCCGAATTAATGCGGGGAAAAATTTGTTTCTTAAAGTGATTTTGATAACTGACTAAAGTTTACTGAAAGTCGTAGCGTCGTAGCGTCGCTGCGAGAACCAATTAGCGTCGCTGCGAGAACCAATAAGCGTCGCTGCGAGAACCAATTAGCGTCGCTGCGAGAACCAATAAGCGTCGCTGCGAGAACCAATTAGCGTCGCTGCGAGAACCAATTAAAACTTCACTCCAAAAGTCAGCATCACATTCCCCGCCCGGTCTTTCAGGTTGGCGAAAGTGTTGAAGCGGGGGAAGTCCACCCGGTAAGGGATATTCACATCATTCTGGATGGAATAAATATAAGTCAGGTCCACAAAGAAACCCTTGTCGCGGTAACCCAGTCCACCGCTGATATTCATCCGGTTCGCTTTTAATGCTTTGTCTTTATAGGGGTTCGTGAGATAGGCAAAACCCAGGCGGGCCATGATTACTTTGAATTTCAACTCACCGCCTGCACGGAAATTGAAAGCGCCTTTGTAGGATTCTTTTACAGCTGTATTTACATCCTTGTACAGATCGCTCGGCTGGCTCTGGTCGGCTGTGCGGAACCGGGGATTGCCGTAAGTAATATACTCCACATCGGCAGTGATGAATCCTTTCTGCTTCTCCACATCTTCCACTTCATGCAGGATATAGGTGATACCCCCCATGAAGCGCCAGGGGGAACTCAGGTCATAACTGAACTGGGGGTCTGTGCCGCCATATAATTCCGAAGATTTAACGTTGAACACTTTCACTGATCCGGTAGCCGTATCAATATCCGTGGTCATTTCAGCACTCAGCTTGTCTTTCAGGCCATAGAGTGAAGGCGTATGCACGGCCAGTCCAAACCGCCATTTTTCAGCAGGCTTGAAGAGGATACCAAGCTTACCATTGATGCCCAGTCCCTTTGAAGTATAGGTTTCGCTGTAAGAGGAATAGGAGAATTCATTGTTTCCAGTACCATTGGCATCTGATTCTTTCCAGAAACTGGTGCGGGAATAGTTGACAATGGGAACCCCGAAAGTAACCCCGAAGTAAAACTTGTCATCCATATTGGCGGCATAGGTGAGTGCCAGTTCATTGATGCCACCCTTGGAGATCACCCGTTGCTCCTGGTCCACGATACCGGCCTGTTCGGAACGGGCAATGACCTGTGGAAAGCCTCCAACTGTGGCCGTATCTACCAGATAGGTATACAGGGCCATTTTGGTAAGGAGGGAGATATTGTTGTTATTCAGTGCCTGGTCGATCGTAAGGCGTGAATTGGCAAATTCATTGGCGAGGGGTTCGGCGAAAGAACTGTAATCGTTCTGCCCTTTGTAATAGGTGGTCCGGTCGAAACTGGCCGTACGGTTGATCGTGAGACCAATGGCTTTGCTGCTCCATTTGCTGTACTCCGGCCGGAAGCCGAATACAAAACCGGAAGTGCCGTAATTGAAACGGTTCAGTGCATCAGCTTTGTTGGTACTGCCCCGGAAACTGCCCTTGCCGCCCAGGAAACTGAAACCGGGAGAAAGCACAAATTCGCTGGTTTTATAAAGGCCCAGTCCTGCGGGGTTCGAATATGCTGCACTGATCTCCCCGCCTAATCCGGTCATGGCGCCACCGATCGCCTGCTGGCGGGCGGTACCCGACTGGTTGATCCAGCCCATACGGAGGGCATCTTCGGGAAGCTGTGCAAAAAGGGGGCTGCTGAATATTAATAAAGCTGATGTGTAAAGGATCCGTTTCATAACCGTTTCATTGGAATTGCATGAAAAAGGGAAACAGTATCCGGAATTACTGAATAGCCGTTTCCCAATATCTCAGACTGTCATATCCTGAATTTAGAATCCGCCGCGGCCCGGACGGCTAACGCCACCACCACTGCTGCCGGAAGAACCGGAAGAAGAGGAGCCGGAGGAAGAAGACCCACCGCTGCTGCCACCCGATGAAGAGGGGCTGTAGGAACGCGAAGGACGGTCGTTCGAAGAAGGCGTATATACATTTCCGTTGCTGTAACCGCCACCGCTGCTGCCGCTGTTATTGTTCGAGAACACTTTCTTCAGCGAATTGCCCAGGGTGTTGGAATTGTTGGAATTATTATAGCTGCCGTTGCTGCCGCCATTCACGTTGTTATACGTGCTGCCGGTACTGCGGTAAGCGCCCTTGGTGCGTACGATATTGTTGGTGTTGCCGTAATTGTTATTGGTGTAGCCGCCCAGCGAGAAGGTGCGCACATTGTTGTACACCACCGGATTGGCTTTCGGACTGAACACCACGGTACGGGAACAATAGGGGTTATAGTAACTGTTCCAGCCCCAGTAATTATTCCAGTAAGAATTCCAGTTGTAGCTGTAAGGGCTGCTCCAGGTATTCCAGGAATAGGGGGTATAGAAATCGTAATTGTCAAAGGCATTCCAGCGATAAGGGTTGCGTACCCGCATCCGCAGCCAGGCATCTTCCGGACTTTCCTCATAGTTCCGGTAGCGGCGGCTGTTATTGTCGTCGGTCTTCGCCTCTACATATTCCGCACCCGGACGGGCGGGGGAATAGTACACGTCGTCAGGGGTCTGCCCCGACTTATAGGCGCTGGTACAGCTGCTGAGCGCGGCCAGGGCCAGTATTCCGAGTAGAAATCGAGACTTCATACAAATGGTTTTTAAAGTTTTACGGATGAAATCCTACTTTTGCCTTCCGGTAATAAAAGTACAACAAAAAGACAGTGAAAGGAAGCAAATAATTGCATCCGGATTGTTAAAGTTTACCCCCGTTTTCCGGTCCAAATTCATGGTTTTCAGTATTTAGAAACAATTTAATATGAGCAAAGAGATCACTTCCAGGGCGCAGGACTATTCCCAATGGTACAACGACCTCGTCATCAAAGGCAGCCTGGCCGACTATTCCGCGGTGCGTGGTTGTATGGTTATCAAGCCTTATGGATATGCCCTGTGGGAGAATATGCGCGATGCGCTGGACAAAATGTTCAAAGACACCGGTCACGTAAACGCCTATTTCCCCCTTTTCGTTCCCAAAAGCCTCTTTGAAGCCGAGGAAAAAAATGCCGAAGGCTTTGCCAAGGAATGTGCCGTAGTGACCCACTACCGCCTGAAATCCGACCCCTCCAAAAAAGGGGCCCTCATGGTGGACCCCGACGCCCGCCTGGAGGAAGAACTGGTGGTACGCCCCACCAGCGAAGCCATTATCTGGAATACCTACAAGAACTGGATCCAGAGCTACCGCGACCTGCCCATCCTGATCAACCAGTGGGCCAATGTGGTGCGCTGGGAAATGCGGACCCGCCTCTTCCTGCGTACCGCAGAATTCCTCTGGCAGGAAGGTCATACCGCCCATGCCACTGCCGATGAAGCCGTGAAGGAAACGGTTCAGATGCTTGAAGTTTATGCCGACTTCGTGGAGAACTGGATGGCCCTGCCCGTCATCAAAGGGGTGAAATCGGAAAGTGAACGCTTTGCCGGAGCCGTGGATACCTATTGTATCGAGGCCCTGATGCAGGACGGCAAAGCCCTGCAGGCCGGAACCTCCCACTTCCTGGGACAGAATTTCGCCAAGGCCTTTGAAGTGAAATTCTCCGATCGCGAGAATAAGCTCGATTATGTCTGGGCGACCAGCTGGGGAGTAAGTACCCGCCTGATCGGTGCCCTGGTGATGGCGCATAGCGACGACGATGGCCTGATCCTTCCGCCCCGTATCGCCCCCCTGCAACTGGTGATCGTACCCATTTACAAGGGCGAAGAACAGAAAGCGCAGATCACAGAACGGCTGCAACCCCTCCTGAAAGAACTGAAAGCCGCCGGTGTTCGGGTGAAATACGACGATACCGATAATGCCCGCCCAGGTTGGAAATTCGCCGAATACGAAATGAAAGGGGTTCCCCTCCGTATAGCCGTTGGGGCCCGCGACCTCGAAAATAATACGGTGGAACTGGCCCGTCGGGATACCAAAGAGAAAACTTCAGTATCCATGGACGGACTGACCAGCCGGATCCTCAGCCTGCTCGATGAAGTGCAGCAGTCGATCTATAATAAGGCACTGGCCTACCGCGACGCCCATATCACCAAAGCAGATACCTGGGCTGAATTTGAGCAACTGCTCAATGAAAAAGGCGGTTTTGTATCAGCCCATTGGGACGGCACCCCTGAAACGGAAGCCCGGATCAAGGAACTGACCAAGGCCACCATCCGCTGTATCCCGCTCAATAACACCCAGGAAGCCGGAACCTGTATTCTCAGCGGCAAACCGAGTACCCAGCGGGTGCTCTTTGCGTTAGCTTATTAATGTGTAGATGTGTAGATGTGGAAATGTGAAGATGCGAAAACCTGAGCATTAATTTCCACATCTCCACATCTCCACATCTCCACATTTCCACATTTCCACATTAATGCTGCGTGTAGAAATTATAATCCTTCATTAAGGTTTCCAGGAATTCGAGCGATGACTGGCTGGAATCAATGCGCAACTTCGACTTGATCCGGTCGGCGATCCGTAAGGAGAGGTCATAATCACCCTTGCGCCGTACGTTTTCAATGATGCTTTTCAGGGTATTGATATCCCTGTCGCTCAGTTGCATCACTTCGGGATAGGAGGGCTGGTAGGTCGATTCCACTTCAGTGAATACGGTATCCTGCCAGGAAGTCTTGTTTTTCAGGTCAACCAGTATCGTGCCCGCCACCAGGTCGCCGATCCGCTGTGAATGCGGCGTAAAGATCACACTGAACAGGCCGATAAAAATTCCGGGAAACAACCACCAGGGAATTTCTCCGATAACAACCAGTCCCAGCAGCATCATCGGGAAATCCAGCAGCCGGAAACTCCAGCGCAACAGGTATTGCCCAAGGTTAGGTTGTCCGCCTTCAGCAGTAATCACCCGGATATTCATCGCCATCTTCCCCAGACTGCGGCCATTGAGGGCGATCTCATTGATGAGGTGGTAAAACAGCACCGGCATACTGATCAGGATGCCTTTCAGTCCGGTCATGTCGGTCCACACGAAAAAGGAATCCAGTCCGGCCAGCGTAGCAGCCACTTTGATATACAGCCAGCAGGCCATCAGGTCGATCAGCCAGGCAAAAAGCCGCTTGTGGAATGGCGAGATTGCAAATTCCACTTCAATGTTGAATCCTGTATCGAGTTTAACGACACTCATGTATAAGATAAATTCCAGCCGGCACTCTGCCTTACCGAAATTCGGGGTATATTTAAGGCTAAAATTAAGGGGAACAAACAGATTATCCTATACCGGAAAGAAAATTGAGCCGATTTGCGTGAAGGACTCTTTATAAAGAAGAACATCGATAAGTGGCGCGGTTACCAGAATGAGCATACCGATGACCCTGATGAAATGGCCCAGCAATTCACCGAGCTGGTGGATGATCTCGGCTATGCCAAAACGTTTTACCCGCACAGTAAAGTCACCACCTACCTCAATGGACTCGCGTCCCGGATCTACCTCGGCATCTACCGGAATAAAAAGGAGGAATCCTCCCGCATCATCCGTTTCTGGAAATCAGAACTGCCCCTGGTGATCCACCGCTACCGCCGCGAAGTGCTGATCGCATTCGTGGTCTTTCTTGGATTTGCCATCATGGCTGCCTTTTCTGCCATGCACGACGAAAATTTTGTCCGCGGCATCCTCGGCGACGGCTATGTGGAAATGACGGAAGAGAATATTGCCAAAGGCGATCCCTTTGGCGTGTATAAAGACGAGAACGCGCTGCTCATGTTTGTGCAGATCGCTGTCAATAATATCCGTGTCTCCTTCGTCACTTTTGTAGCCGGCTTCCTCCTGTCTATCGGTACCATCTGGCTGCTGATGAATAACGGTGTAATGGTCGGTGCCTTCCAGTATTATTTCTTTGCCAAAGGACTGGGTTGGGCTTCTGTACTGGTGATCTGGATCCATGGAACCCTGGAAATATCTTCGATCATCCTTTCTGGCGCTGCCGGACTTATTCTCGGCAACAGCATCCTCTTTCCTGGTACCCATCGCCGGCTGGACTCCCTGAAGCAAGGAGCCAAAGACGGCCTGAAAGTGCTGGTGGGGGTGATACCCTTGTTGATCGTGGCAGCCACCCTTGAAGGATTCGTGACCCGTTATTCCGGAATGCCCAAAGCACTCAGCATATCCATTCTGGTCATCTCTTTCACCTTTGTGGTCTGGTACTTTGGCTTTTACCCTTTTTCGGTATACCGGAAATCACATGCTTCCGCAGCAAAACCCCTGAATCCTGCCGAATGAGGAAGTTGTACCATATCATACCAGTATTGTTGACCGGCATCCTGCTGTTCTCAGGAGCTTCAGTGCCCTTGCAGGCACAGGATGGCAACGTCCTCGATACTGTTGTTGCAGCGGAGGATTCGGCAACTCTCTTCGACCAGCAAACCGAAGGCGTAAAGGAAGAGGAAACTCCGGAACCGGATACCACAGTGTACCGTTCCGTCCCCGATTCGGTTATCGCCCGGCTCAAGAAGGAAAAGGAGTTTGCTTATGCCAATGATCCCGACTATTGGAAAAAAGAAGACGGTAAAACGAAATCCAATGCCTCCCGTGATTTTTTTGAGTGGCTCTTCACCAGTAAAGCGGTCCGGTTCATAGCGTATTTTATCCTCGCATTTATATTGCTCTATGCCGTTTATAAGATCATCATCAACAATAATCTTTTCTATAATCCAGCCCGCAAAAAAGCATTGGCCGCTGAAGAGGTAAAAGAAGAGATCAATAAAGACCAGCTGGACGAACGCATTGCCACTGCAGTAAAGGAGCAGGATTACCGCAAGGCAGTACGTTGGTATTTCCTGAAGACGCTATTTGACCTGGATGCCCGCGGACTGATCCGTTACCACCCCGAAGGCACCAATAATGACTATATCGTCCAATTGGGCAGCCATTCCAAAGCCGGTGAATTCAGCTATCTCACCCAGGTATATGAATACGTGTGGTATGGGGGCTTCAGCCTGGAACCCCGGCAGTTTGAATCTGTGGAACAACGCTTCCGGCAATTCATAAAATCGAAGAACTCCTGAAACGGCTATTCACCATAGCGATCCTGGTACTGTTCGGCAGTATGTTCCTGCTCTCCTGCAACAGGGGGCAAAAGAAAGTGCTGAATGAACGGGTAACGCTCTGGCGGAAAGACAAGATCCCTTACGGCACCTGGTTCTCCTTCGAACAACTGCACCGGCTTTTCCCTAAAGCGGAGATCGTTACGGAAACGCCCAATAACAACAAGAAGACCATCTTCAATAAGTTCTCGCCCAATTCGGTGGAGAGCAAGATCATGATGAACCAGGGCAAGTCGGTGCGGATCATCATTTCCCCTTTCATGTCGCCTACAGCAGAGCAATGGAGCGATCTGCAGCAGTTTGTCAGTAACGGCAACCAGCTGCTCATCTCTTCCCTGTATTTCAGCGACATGCTGCTGGATTCCCTCAAACTCAAGATCGGTTTGGAAGGACACCATGAAACCATAGGGGAGTTCAGGGATTCCCTCACCCTGAGCATTGCCGATCCCGCCACACAGGAAGAAAAATCCTTCACTTATCCGGGCAGGGGGTACGACCAGTATTTTTCGGATATTGATACCGGGTATACAGCTGTGCTGGGCTGGAATGCCAAGGGTAAACCCGATTTTGTCCGCATCAACTACAACAGTGGGGGCAGTATCTTCATCCACCTGGCGCCCATGGCCTTTACCAATTTTTTCCTCCTGCACAAGGATAATAAAGAATACTACGACCGGGTGATGAGTTATTTCCGGTATAAAGCTGAAGTGGTGGTGTGGAGTGATAGCTACCGCGACAGGGATAATGGCAGCAGGGGCAATTCCACCTCCAGGGCTTTTGGATTCCTGATGAAACAACCTGCCCTGGCATGGGCCCTCTGGTTATTGCTCATCCTGTTTGGACTGATCTATTTCTTCAGTTCCCGACGCAAACAACGGATCATTCCGGTGATACAACCGCTGAAGAATACCTCACTGGATTTCGTGAAAACCATCGGCCGCCTCTATTTCCAGCGGCGCGATAACCATAACCTGGTCCAGAAAATGACCACCCATTTCCAGACCCATATCCGCAACCGCTACAATATCCCTTCCTTCAATATGGATGAGGAGTTTGTAAAGAAACTGGCCTATAAATCCGGTCAATCCTACGAAACCCTTTATGCCCTGGTATACCAGGCGAAGTACCTGAGCGATAAACAGTCGGTAACCGATACCGAACTGATGAACTATAATGCCTTATTGGAAAATTTTTATAAATCATCATGAACATGGAAGAGAACTTGTTTCAGCCCCGCACCGAATTGGGTGAACTGCAGGATGCCGTTACCCGCCTCAAACAGGAGATCGGAAAAGTGATCATCGGTCAGGAGCAGATGGTAGACCTCCTGCTGGCAGCTATGCTGGCCGACGGACATGTACTGATCGAAGGGGTGCCCGGCGTGGCCAAAACCCTTACCGCCAAACTGCTCAGCCGCTCGGTGGCAGTCGGTTTTTCGCGGATCCAGTTTACACCCGACCTGATGCCCAGTGATGTTATCGGCACTTCCGTGTTCAATCCACGGGAATCGGTATTCCAGTTCCGTCAGGGGCCCATTTTCAGCAATATCGTGCTGATCGATGAGATCAACCGCGCTCCGGCCAAAACCCAGGCAGCTCTTTTTGAAGTGATGGAAGAGCGGCAGGTTACCGTGGATGGACAAAGCTATCCGCTGGGCTTCCCCTTTATGGTGGTGGCCACACAGAACCCGGTGGAGCAGGAAGGCACTTACCACCTGCCCGAAGCACAACTCGACCGCTTCCTGTTCAAGATCACTGTACAGTATCCCACCCCCGAACAGGAATTCCAGCTGGTCTGGAACCAGCACCAGAACGACCTGAACGCCCTGATCGCACAGGTTGGCGGCGTACTCAGCAGCGAACAGCTGGAAACCCTGCGCCGTAAGATCCGTTCTGTACACGTGGAAGAAAAACTCGTACAATTCATTACCAGCATTGTGGGCAGCACCCGCAATCATAAATCCATCTATCTCGGCGCTTCACCCCGTGCTTCCATCGGTATCCTTAATGCGGCAAAAGCCATTGCGGCCATGCGGGGCAGGGATTTCATCACACCCGAAGATGTGCTCTATGTTACACCGGCCGTGCTGCGCCACCGTATTGTACTGAGCCCGGAAAAGGAAATGGAAGGCGCTTCGCCTGATGATGTGATCCAGTCCCTGATCCAATCCATTGAAGTGCCCCGTTAATCAACAGCATGCAGTTTATCCGCACATATTTGCTCAGCCTCTATATCGGGAAACGGTTTTACGTGATCCTCACAGGGATCATTGCGGGCTTTATCCTGGCGTATTTGCTGCCTGTGCTGTTTACCGTGATGAAATTCGTGCTGCTGGCATTCGCCATTTTTGCCCTGATCGATTATGCCAGCCTCTTCCTGCGCCGCAATCCCTTGCAGGCTGAACGGATCTGTAATGACCGCTTCAGTAACGGGGACGAGAATCCCGTAACGATCCGGCTGAAAAGCCAGTATCCGTTCCGGACTACAATTGAACTGATCGATGAAGTGCCGGTGCAGTTCCAGCAACGCCATTTTCTGCATAAAGCCACTCTTGCAGGGCAGGGTACGCATGAATACCGCTACCTGCTCCGCCCAGTGGAACGCGGCACTTACACTTTTCATGATATTCATGTTTTTGTAAAAAGTCCGCTGCAGCTCCTTACACGCAGGATCACTGCAAAAGCCACACAGGAAGTTAAAGTACTGCCCGGATTCCTCCTGCTCCGGAAATATGAGCTGCAGGCCCATTCCAGTAATCTCAGTGAAGCGGGTTCCAAGAAGATCCGCAAGATCGGACACAGCCTGGAATTTGAACAGATCAAGGAGTATGTGACCGGCGATGATATCCGCAGCATCAACTGGAAAGCCACGGCCCGCAAAGGCCAGCTGATGGTGAATAATTTTACCGATGAACGCAGCCAGCAGATCTACTGTATTATCGACAAGGGCCGTGTGATGAAGATGCCCTTTGAAGGGATGTCGCTGCTCGATTATGCGATCAATGCCTCGTTGATCCTCTCCCGTGTGGCACTGATCAAGCAGGACCGCGCCGGACTGGTGACCTTCGACGACCAGATGGGCACTTTCCTGCAGGCCGACCGCAAAGCGGCACAGATGACTGCCATCCTCGAAACCCTCTATAACCAGCAGACCCGTTACCGCGAAAGTGATTTTGAAAAATTATATGCACTGATCCGCACACGCATCTCGCAGCGCAGCCTGATCGTGCTCTTCACCAATTTTGAGTCCATCTCCGGACTACAGCGGCAATTACCTTATATCCGTGCCATTGCCCGCAATCACCTCGTGCTGGTGGTATTCTTCGAAAACACCGAGCTCCGCCAACTCACCGAGCAACCCGCCACTGATGTTGAAGCTATCTATACCAAAACCATCGCCGAAAAATTCGCCCACGAGAAAAAACTCATCGTGAAAGAACTCCAGCAACACGGCGTGTTCACCATCCTCACCGCTCCCAAGAACCTGACCGTGGATACGGTGAATAAGTATCTGGAGTTGAAGGCGAGACAAGCGATCTAGACAGTAGCCAATAGCCAGTAGTCAGTAGCCAGTAGACAGTAGCCAGTAGACAGTAGACAGAAGACAGAAGACAGTAGACAGAAGACAGTAGCCAGTAGTCAGTAGACAGAAGACAGAAGACAGAAGACAGTAGACAGGAGACCTACATCCTTATTGTCATTCCTGCTCTTTACTGTCATTCCCGCGAAGGCGGGAATCCCCACCAAGGAAACAGGGGAAGGCATTATATTATGAGATAGCTTTTCATAAACAGGTATGGGATTCCCGCCTTCGCGGGAATGACATCTGAAAGGCGGGAATGACATCTGAAAGGCGGGAATAACATCTGAAAACATGAATGAAACGAAATGAATCATTGGTCATTGGTAATCGGTCATTGATCATTGGCTTTCCGTAGCTTTGCTCTATGAATCAAGTTCCCGCACCATCGTATTTCGACCTCGGTCACGTCTTCCTCATCGACAAACCCTATGAATGGACCTCATTCGATGTGGTGCGCAAGATCCGGAACCAGGTACGTACCAAAAAAGTGGGACATGCCGGTACACTGGATCCGCTGGCTACCGGACTGCTGATCGTTTGCACGGGCAAGTTTACCAAGAAGATCAATGAATATATGGCCCGGGAAAAAGAATATACTGGTACGATCACGATCGGGGCGGTTACGCCTACATACGACCTGGAAAGTGAACCGGAACAATTCAAGCCCTGGGAGCAACTCTCCGAAGCAGACCTGCACGCCGCCACACTGCGCTTTACCGGCACTATCGACCAGCGCCCACCGGCACATTCTGCCATTAAGAAAGACGGGAAACGGGCCTATGAACTCGCCCGCAAAGGGGTGGAAGTGGAACTGGAACCCCGCAAGATCACCATCAGTGTATTTGAACTGACCGCCATCCGGGGAAATGAAATTGATTTCCGTGTGGTCTGTACCACCGGCACCTATATCCGAAGCCTGGCCCATGATTTCGGGGCACTGCTGGGCTGCGGCGCCTACCTCAGCAAACTCTGCCGTACCCGCATTGGCGAATTCCGGCTCGATTCGGCTATGAGCATGGATGAAGCGGCAGTATTTATACAGGAAAAACTCAGAACGGATAATTGATCCCCAGCTGGAACTGGCCATTATTGATGCTCAGCTTGTGGAACCAACCTGAATTTTCATTGGCATAATAGGGATTCTTCAATTTATAAGCCCAGTCGAGGCGGATCAGGAAATAAGTAAAATCAAAACGCAGACTGGTACCTCCCGCTACAGCGATATCCTTATAGAGCCGGCTCAGTTTGAAAGAGGCTTCGGGTATCCGCTGGGTGGCCGCCTGGTCTTTGAACTCCACTCCCCATACGTTACCGATATCGGCAAAAACAGCACTGCGAACCTTGATCCCTGCAACAGTAGTCAGGTCAAAACGGTATTCGATATTGGCTTCCAGCTGCATATTGCCGAAACGGTCGTTCGGGCGGTTATTGGTGGTGTCATAAATAATAGATGAACCGGGCCCCAGACGCCGCACCTGCCAGGCCCGCATACTATAAGGCCCACCGGCAAAATACGCTTTGAAGAAAGGAAGGATCCGTTCGGGCTGGTCACCTTTCTTTCCATATACATAACCATAGCCGGCAAATGCCCGCATGGCGATGGAGGATTTCTTGTAATTGATGAAATGCTTGAACTCCACATCGGTCTTGATGAAACGGAACAGGTTGTTCCGTTCCAGCTTGGTAATAAAACCAAACAGGGCGCCACTCTCTTCCATACGCACTTTGAAGGTGGAATATTTCCGTTCATTGCCCCAGGTGGTACTGACACCGCCGAGAATGCCGATCACAAAACCATCGTTGAATGCAAATTTCAGTGAAGGGATGTCCTCAATGAGTTTACGCAGACTGTCTTTGCCGTTCAGTTTGGTATATTCTATATTCAGCGGAATGAACTGGTAATTCAACTTCCGGGAGGTCCATTCATAACCCCAGGAACTGTTCAGCGACAGCACATCATATATTTCACGGCGGATGGTATAGGCGCCGTTCAGGTTGAGAATGGTCCGCTCATTGGAAAGCGTCGTGTCTTTTGCCGGCTTGATCCGGAACGGTGTGATCAGCCTGGGGAAGAAGATCGAATGCGACAGGTTCGATTGCAGGGTCTGTATGAAGTTGCTGCCGAATTCCACACCGAAACGGGCATTGGTACTGGTTTGTATGGATTCCCGGAAGGCATTGCGGTTGCTTAAGGAGAAGTTGAGGCCCAATCCAAAGAACTGGGAAGTGGTCAGGTAGTCGGCAATATTACGGCTGGCTTCCAGGTCGATCTTCTGGCTGCGTTTGAGTGCCGGATAGAGCAGGATGCTCGCATCCAGAATCGGCAGGCTGTCGCGCTGCGTCAGGGTCAGGTCCACATTCTGCCAGGCACCCAGGCGGTTGAAGGTATTGATGGTCCGGAAATAATCATTTTCGCTGTATCGCCTTCCCGGTATCAGGTGTGTATTACGCACCAGGAATGGCAGCTTGAAACGGTTGCTGGTACGATAGATGGAATAGCCGAAGAGGCTGTCTTTGATATAATAGGGTATACTGTCCTGTACCAGCGACTGGTCGGGGTAGATCGATACATGGCCGATGGTGAACTGCTGCCACTGCATGCTGTCTTTCGGTGCCCGTTGGCGGAAGACCACATTGATGGTGGGCCGGTCTTTTTTCTTTTTGAGTGAGTCCAGCAACCGGATCTGCTCAAAAGGATCCAGGGTTGGGTCGATCAGGGCCGCAATCACGGTATCCACCTGTGCATAGAGGTCTTCGCGGCTCATCCGGAAATACCCGTTATTATGGAGCTGCAAGAGCATCCGGTCAATTTCCGCTGAGATCAGGCCAATAGAGTAGGGGTCATTCTTTTTGATCAGCCGCTCTTTGGGCCTTGTATTCACTACGGCCTGCATGGGTTCACTGGCCAGGCTATATCCCACCGAATCAAACAGGGTCTGCAGTCCGGGTGTAACCTGGAACTTGATAGTCACCTGCTGGCGGCCTTCCGTTTTATTGATCACGAAGGTATCAGTGATCTTCGGATAGAAATAGCCTTGTGAAGTGAGCAGGGCTTTCATGTAATTCCGGGAGCGGACAATATTCAGGGTATCAAAAGCCGGTGGTTTCTTGATCAGCTTCACCAGGCCTGCATAGGATACTACCCGGAACTTGAGACTGTCATCGAGCTGGGTGGCCAGGCGGGTCTCCAGGTCCTGTTTGTCGGCCGGATTCATCCGGGCATTGACATTGATCTCGGTTTTATAAACAAAGGGTTTATCGGGTGCTTTCTGGATGATCACACAGGAATTCAGTCCCAGCAGGAAAAGCCCGGCCATCAGGAAGAGGGGAAATACCTTAAAAAAACTAACTTGCCTGTCGGCTGACATAAATGGATTAAAAAAACAAGGAATGCTGGTTAAATCTCAGGTCAAATATATTCAAAGTTTAAGCCAGAAAAAACAAAGGGATGAAGAAGGGCTCTTTGTTGCGGAAGGCCCCAAGATTATTAACGAATTCTTGCAGGCACCCAACCTGCCCCTGCGCCTGCTCTTTGCCACCCAGCCATGGATGGACGAAAATCCGGCACTGGCCGCTTCCTTGCGGAAAGACCAGGTGGAACTGATTACAGAATCGGAACTGGAACGGATCAGTTTTCTTACTACTCCAAATCAAGTACTGGCCCTTTTCGAAAAACCCGAATTTCCTCCGTTGACCGGAAAACAGCTTATTCTGGTACTCGACCGCATCCAGGATCCCGGCAATCTGGGCACCATTATCCGTTGTGCCGACTGGTTCGGTATCCGCCAGGTGGTTTGCAGCCCGGAAACCGCTGATGTGTTCAGTCCCAAAGTGGTCCAATCCACCATGGGAAGCCTTACCCGGGTGCAATTGGTGTATACGGACCTTTCAGCATTCCTGCAAACCTATACCGCACCGGTATTCGCAGCGCTGCTGGAGGGGAAACCCGTAAAGGAAATGGGGAAACAGGCCGAAGGAGCGATCCTGATCGGTAATGAATCCAAAGGCATTCATCCAGACCTGCTGAAGGGGAAAAACCTCATACCGGTAACCATACCCCGGATCGGCGCAGCCGAATCGCTGAATGCTGCAGTAGCCACCGGCATCCTGCTCAGCCAGCTTACCTGAACTGGATGGCTTTCACCGCCTGTACCCGGCGTACGATCAGGGAAGGCAATAGTAATACCAGCATGGATACGATGAAAGTGCCGCCGATCACCAGCGCCACCTGCCACCATACAATATGCACGGCAGCCTGGGAGATATAGTAACTTTCTTCCGGCAGTTTGATGAACCCATACTTTTCCTGCAGCCAGCAGATCAATAATCCCAGTAATGTGCCTCCTCCAATACCTGCAGCCGTAATGATGCTGCCCTGGTACAAGAAGATCTGTTGCAGGGTTCCGGTACTGGCTCCCAATGCTTTTAAAAGGCCGACCATACGGGTGCGTTCCAGTACCAGGATCAGCAAGCAGGTCACCAGGTTCAGCAAGGCGATCACCACCATGATCAGGATCACGATATAAATGGTTTTATTCTGCAATGCCAGCCAGTCGAAGAGGGAAGGGATGATCTCACGGATCGTGAGACTGGCATTGCCCCAGGGCAGGTCGTTGGTTATGGCGGTACTGACCGCATCCATATTCCGGTAATCCTTCAGGAACAGTTCATAGCCGCCCACTTCATCTGGCGCCCAGCCATTGAGCCGCTGGATCAGGCGCAGGTCGCCCAATACAAAGATCTTGTCGTATTCTTCAATGCCGGTTTTAAAGATCCCCACCACCTGCAGTTTCCGGGCCCGGGGAGCACCATCGGGCTGGATGAAAAAGAGCAAAACCGGATCATTCACCTTCAGTTTCAGGGAGCGGGCTACCGATTCCGATAAGTTGATCTCGTTACTGTACCCGCTGTCAGGGAAATTCACCCAACGGCCATCTACCAGAAAGGGTTGCAGGTTGCTGAACGCATAGTCTTTTTCCACGCCTTTGAACAGCACGCCTTCGATTGTTTCGGTTGTTTTCAATACCGCATTCTTGGTGGCATAGGCCTGGACTTTACTGATCTCCGGATAGATTTTGGGAAGCCGGTATACCGAGTCATTCTTCTTCAGGGGCAGGTCTTCGGCCACCGAATACTGCAGGGCATTGTAATCCTGCACCCGCACATGCCCGAAAAAGCTGAAGATCTTATTGCTGATGGTCTGCTGGAAACCACCCGCAAAAGCTATGGTGATGATCATCACTGCCACGCTGATCACCGTTGCGGTGACCGAAAGGCGCACGATAAACCGGGAGAAACTCCGCTCCGGATTAAAGGCCACCCTGCGGGCGATGAAGGCTGCAATATTCAATCGGCATGATTTTCGGTTGTAAAAATAACGGTCCGCAATCGAAACAAAAGGTTTTTTTAAAATGCAACCCTGAGCTGGATAAACTCCTCATTAAACTGTAAATTGAGTGCATGAAAGCTGTTCTCGCCTGCTGTATGGCCTTTTGCTGCCTGGGCGCCACTGCCCAGATCCCGGATGCCGTCTATAATCCGCGGATCAAATCCGTTCAGCTCTACCTCACAGGCGACCAGCTGGGCTGGCCCGTGATCCGCCTCAACAGTGCCGACCAGCTGGACCTCCATTTCGACGACCTCGATGGGAATGTGAAAAATATCTCTTACACCTACCAGCTCTGCAATGCCGACTGGACACCCGCCCTGCTTTCCCAGTTCGATTTCATCAAAGGCTATTCCAGTGTACGGATCAATACCTACCGCATTTCTTCTGTAGCTTTTACCCGCTATACCCATTACCAGGCAACGATCCCCGACCGGAACTGCGTGCCTTCCCGTTCGGGTAACTATATCCTTAAAGTATTCCGGGATGGCGACACATCAAAACTGCTCTTTACCAAACGCTTCCTGGTGGTCGACCTCAAATCGAGTACGGCTGCTACCATCCTGCAACCTTATAATGGGCAACTCTTCCGGACCCACCAGAAAGTACAGCTCAGTGTGAGTATTAACGAACAACTCAATGTGGTGAATTACCTGCAGCAGGTCAAAGTAATGATCATGCAGAACCACCGCTGGGATAATATGGTGACCGATATCAAGCCCACCTTCTTCACCCGCAACCGGATGGAGTTTAATACGGAGAACGACTGCGTCTTTCCATCCGGAAAAGAATGGCGCTGGCTCGACCTGCGCAGCTTCCGCCTGCAGAGCGACCGTGTGGCCGATGCCAAATACACCACATCATCAACCGAGATCTTTGTAAAGCCGGATATGGACCGCTCGGCCCAGCGCTTTAATTTCTTCCGCGATTTCAACGGCATGTATACTGTACAGTGCCTCGAAAGCCTGAATCCTTACTGGCAGGCCGATTACGCCACCGTGCATTTCAGCTTTGTGGCGCCCAATAACGGGGAGCTGGCCGGAAAAGATGTCTATCTCTACGGGGCGCTCACCAATTATGCCCTGAATGAAGACACGAAAATGAAATTCGATCCCCAACTCGGCGCCTACCAGGTCAGCGCCTTCCTGAAGCAGGGGTATTATGATTATACCTATATAACGCTCGACCGTACCGCCCGTAATCCCAAACCCCAATATGAATTCACCGAAGGCAACTATTGGGAATCCGAGAACGTCTATACCATACTGGTCTATTACCGACCCCTTGGCGGACGTGCCGATGAACTGATCGGGGTGACGGAGGTGAATTCGCTGACGGGGAAAGGCCGATGAGGCGATTGGCCGATTAGCCGATTAGTCGATGAGCCGATGAGCCGATTAGCCAATTAGCCGATGGGAAGATTATGTTTAATTTTTTGAGGGTAATCATTTTCAAAATAGTAATGCTTTTGAATATTTTAAAGAATCCTGAACGTTTTCGAACTCCATCATTGGCTCATCGGCTAATCGGCTCATCGGCTCATCCATCATCGGCTCATCCATATAAACATAGTTTTCTAGTAATCGTACTCCTCCTCCTTTCACGTTTTACATACGCGCAGCAAGTCGACAGCATCTTCTTCAACCTCTACACCGACTCGCTCAAGAAAGGCGTGCACAATTATATTAATGTGGATGCAAAGCTGAAAAATGGCAGCTGGCTGCCGCTCACAGCCAAAGAACTGAAGTTCAGCAGCAGTGCCGGGGTGTTTGAAGGCAACAGCCTGATCCTGGATACGGGCTTAAAGGAGCCTTTCGTTATGGTGACTGCAATACTGATCGCCGATCCCAAAGTGCGCCGCGAGATCCGCATTCCCATCAAGCGTAAAACCGATAATGAACCCCTGAAGAAAATGGAGGATGTACTGGGCCCAACGCGGAACAGAAATTCACGTTCGGGTTTCCCGCCTCGGTAGCTTCCCGTATCTTTAATCAGTGAACCGCCTGCGTAAATTTTTCCGGCTGCTTTTCGTGAACCTCCTGGTGCTGCTGGGATTGCTTTTTTTACTGGAAGCCCTGTTCCGGCTCACCGGTAAGGATTATGGAAATTCGCCTGCTGATGCCGACCCCTATCTGAACTGGGTACATCCCCGCGATTACCGGTTCACTTCCTTTTCCCCTTCGGGTGAATTCGGAGGCTTCCCTGTTTATTATGACCGTGAAGGCCGGCGGGCGCCCTTGCCGGAACCGGCCATGCCGAAAGCGGTTACAAAATCCGTCTGGTTACTGGGAGATTCCTTTACCGAAGCCTTGCAAGTGCCGTACGACAGCAGTTTTGCAGGCCGGCTGGCTGCCGCTGCGCCGCATACCCTTGTACTGAATTATGGTGTAACCGGATATAGCCCCCTGCAATACTACCTGCTCCTGAAAAAACTGCTGGACGATCCAGGGGTACTGCCCGGTGCTGTAGTGCTGACCCTTTATTCCAATGATGTGCGCGACGACAGTACCCTGCTGCAGCGTGCTGTATATGACGGTACCGGTACCACGATCACTGCCATCAACGGGGGCACCAAGCGAAGCTGGAAAGCCCTGTTACGCCGGTCTTATGTGGTAAAGAATATCAACCGGGTCTATCTCCAATGGCAATATGCCCGCAAGCACAAGGAAACAGGTACTGCTGCCTTTCAAAACGCGGATGGGATCGAAGAACGGCCCGTCCTGGAAAATACTATAACCGGGATCTATCTGGAGAAAATCGCCGCCATGCTGAAAGCCCGTCAGATCGCCTTCTTCCTCACCGCCATCCCTTCCCGCTATAAAACAGTTGCAGATCCCAATGCCGGCAGCTCTTTTGCCGATCATGTGAAACGCTGGGCAGCGGCACATGAACTACCTTATTGTGACCTTGAAACGGGATTCCTTCAGGATCCACCGGAGAAAAGGCAGGCCTACTTCTTCCGGAAAGATATCCATTGCACGGCGGCAGGACATGCACGTATAGGGGACCTGCTGGTCCCCTGTCTGGATGTGTTCATTAAATAATTGCTTACATTTTCTTCGCGTCTTCCAGGAACTTGGCCAGGCCGATATCGGTGAGCGGATGCTTGAGCAGGCCGAGGATGGAATCCAGCGGACAGGTACACACATCGGCACCCACTTCTGCGCAGCGTACGATATGGAGCGCATTGCGGATGGAAGCGGCGAGGATTTCGGTCTTGAAGCCCTGCAGGGTGTAGATATGCGAGATCTGCTCGATCAGCTGGATACCGTCCCAGCTGCTGTCGTCGATCCGTCCAATGAAAGGAGAAACATAGGTAGCGCCGGCTTTCGCGGCCAGAATGGCCTGTCCGGCAGAGAAGACCAGGGTGCAATTCGTTTTGATACCGTTCTCCGAAAACCATTTCAGGGCTTTCACGCCGTCTTTGATCATGGGCACTTTCACCACGATATTGGGGTGAATGGCAGCCAGTTTCTTGCCTTCTTCCACCATGCCGGCGAAATCGGTAGACAATACTTCAGCCGATACATCCCCGTCCACCAGTTCACAGATGGTTTCATAGTGTTTGAGGATATTGGCTTCGCCCTTGATGCCTTCTTTGGCCATCAGGGAAGGGTTGGTGGTTACGCCATCGAGGATACCGAGTTCGTTGGCTTCCTTGATCTGGGCGAGATTGGCGGTATCAATAAAGAATTTCATGGTTGATGTGGAAATGTGAAGATGTGGAAATGTGTAAATGAAAATAATTTCAACGCGAAATTAGGAAAATGTGTTTTGCAGGCTCCCGAAAGTTTCCCCTTAGAATGTGGAAATCGTATAAAAAGGAATGAACCGGCCCTGATGCGAAAAATCGCACAAAACCGGTTCATTCTGAATACGTTAAAAAAGGCAGGCTACTCACATCGCACCGCTCAACCACTTATCCTTGCTGCCTTCCGGCCCTGGGGAGGTTCAGCAGGAGCTGGTCGTGTAAGACCTGCCGGCGCAAATATACGGGACAATGACCAATTACCAATGCCCGATGCCCGATGAACGAAGCGTAATGAGAAATGCCCGTCCCCTGATTGTCATTCCCGCGAAGGCGGGAATCCCATCCCAGTTATTGAAAAAATATCCTGTTTAAAAATTGCTTAACGTTATTTTCCCGGTGGGGATTCCCGCCTTCGCGGGAATGACAGATAAGAGCGGGAATGACAGATAAGAGCGGGAATGACAGTATGGAGTAGTAATGACATTAAAAGCTTGGTTTCACCATTAACTATTCAATATTCGTTTTCGACTAATCGTTGCGTCGTTGCGTCGCTGCGAGAACCCATCAGGCGTCAGCCAAAAAAAGTCGTATTGTTACTGCGAGAACCAATATGTCGCCAACACATAAAAAAAGAAGCCCGCGAAAAATCGCAGGCCTCTTGTTGCTTGTCATGTCAGTGAACCTAGTTTATCTCAAGAAGAGCATTTCACGGTACTTCGGCAGGAGCCAGTACTGGTCGTCTACCAGCAGCTCGAGCTTGTCTACATGATAACGGATCTGGTCGAAGAACGCATCCTTCACCTGGCTTTGGTAAGCAATGGCTTTGGTGCGCAGGTCGCTCATGTTATTGCAGACCTTACGGGCTTCGATCATTTTTTCAACGAGGTCGGCCACTATATTGGTATGCTCGGCGATCTTGTCGAGGATCTGCTTCTGGTTAGCAACAGCGCCATCGCCTAGGCCAACTTCTTTCAGTCCCTTGATATTCGTTACCAGGATATTCATGTATTTCACGGCAGAAGGCAGGATATGGCTGGTGCAGAGCTCACCCATGATACGGGCTTCGATCTGTACGCGCTTCACATACTTCTCGAGTTCAATTTCGTGACGGGCTTCCAGTTCCACATGGGTCAGCACGTTGTTGCTTTCAAACAGGTGCTTCGACTTTTCGGTAACATAAGCGTCGAGGGCCAGGGGCGTAGTGCGTACATTGGGCAGGCCACGGCGCTCGGCTTCCTGGTGCCATTCTTCGCTGTAACCGTCGCCTTCGAACAGTACTTTTTCGCTGGCAACGATATACTCGCGGATCACGTGCATGATGGCGATCTCTTTCTTCTCGCCTTTTTCGATCAGGGCGTCCACATCCTTCTTGAAGGTCTTCAGGGTCTCGGCCATGATGGTGTTCAGGGCAGTCATCGCGTTAGCGCAGTTGGCAGAAGAACCTACGGCGCGGAACTCGAATTTATTACCGGTGAAGGCGAAGGGTGAAGTACGGTTACGGTCGGTATTGTCGAGCAGCAGTTCCGGAATGCTGCGGTGCAGGTCCAGCTTCAGGATGGCTTCATCCTGCTCGTCGAACTTGCCGCCTACACGCTGCTTCACGTCGTTCAGTACTTTAGTGAGGTACTGGCCGATGAATACAGAGATGATGGCGGGAGGTGCTTCGTTGGCACCCAGACGGTGGTCGTTGCCTGCAGAAGCAATGGCAGCGCGGAGGATATCTGCATAGTCATGTACGGCCTTGATCGTGTTCACGAAGAAGGTCAGGAACATGAGGTTGGTCTTGGGGGTCTTGCCCGGAGCCAGGAGGTTCACACCGGTATCGGTGGCCATGCTCCAGTTATTGTGCTTACCGCTACCGTTGATACCGGCAAAGGGTTTCTCGTGGAGCAGTACACGCAGTTTGTGGCGGCGGGCAACGCGGTCCATGATATCCATCAGCAGGGTGTTGTGATCCACTGCCACACTCACTTCTTCAAAGATGGGGGCGCACTCGAACTGTGCAGGAGCCACCTCATTGTGACGGGTGCGGAGGGGAATACCCAGCTTATAGCTTTCGGTTTCAAAATCACGCATGAAGGCATACACCCGCTCCGGAATGGAACCGAAGTAGTGGTCTTCCAGCTGCTGGCCCTTGGCGGGTGAATGGCCGAATACAGTACGACCGCTCAGTACCAGGTCGGGACGGGCATTGAAGAAGGCTTCGTCGATCACGAAGTATTCCTGCTCCCAGCCGAGTGTGGCCGTGATCTTGGATACGTTCTTGTCGAAGTAGTTGGCTACTTCAACAGCAGATTTATTCAGGGACTCCAGACTCTTCAGCAGGGGTGCTTTGTAGTCGAGGGTCTCACCAGTATAAGAAACGAAGATCGTGGGAATGCAAAGGGTCTTGCCATGGCTGATGTCCATGATAAAAGCAGGGGAAGAAGGATCCCATGCTGTATAACCGCGTGCTTCGAAAGTGGCACGGATACCACCACTGGGGAAGGAAGAAGCATCAGGCTCCTGCTGGATCAGCGCAGCGCCGTCGAACTCTTCGATAGGGGTACCATCACTTTTCAGGGTGAAGAAGGAATCGTGTTTCTCGGCAGAAGTACCGGTCAGGGGCTGGAACCAGTGCGTGAGGTGGGTTACACCCTTGCTTTCGGCCCATTGACGCATACCCGCAGCGATCTGATTCGCCATGGCGCGGTCAATTTTCTTGCCCCCTTTAATGGAGTTCACCAGGCTCTTGTAAGCCTCGTCACTCAGGAATTCGCGGGCGGTCTTGATGGTAAAGACGTTGTCACCAAAGATGGCGGTGATCTTTGCAGAACCGGATACCTCAACTCCCTTGTCGGTGCTCGACAGGTCGTTGATGGCTTTGAAACGTAAATTTTCCATTATTGATTAATTTTTGCGGTCTTGCAAAGAAAGGGGAAAACAACGGATTTTAAGCCAAAAAATGCCTTTTTGCGAGGTCTTAACCAAAAAAATGTGGACAATTTGGGCATATAAGCCGAAAAATCGGGGTCTAAACACCGAAAAACGGGCTTTTTGAAAATATGTAATTTATTTTGTATATTATTTTTCCGGGGCCCGCATCCGCAGGGTCATATATAAGAAAAGGAAGATCTCTGCCTGCACGCGATAGCGCACTATGGCACCCGGAAAGGGGATGGTATAACCGATAAAAAAGTAGAGGCTTACGGCAAACAATAGCGGAAAAAAGAGAAAGGCCTGGCGGTGTTGAACCGCAAAATCCTTTTTATAACGGAGCAGGAAGAAACAAAGCAAGGCCAGGAGAAAGAGTCCCTCGGCAGCCGACACCCATTGCAGGGCCCCTTTGGCTTCCCAGGGCAGGGGGCGGACGGTTGTATTCGCAAGGGCCTGTGGGGCGGTTTGGATAAAGCTGGGGGGGGTGGGCCTGAGACTGTCCAATGCAAATCTTGTATTTCCTTTTAACTCGAAGAAAGACTGCTGGCGTTTCACCACAAATCCCGGCAGGTTGAACTGGTGGGGCAGGAGGGTGCTGGCAAAAAAGATCAGGATGCCTGCTCCATATACAATAGCCGCCGCTTTCAGGGTGCTCCACCCTTTCCGCTGGTGCAGCCACCAGGCCATCAGGGCGGGGATCCATACCAATAATAATACACTGCGCAGAATGAGGATGCCCGCTGCGGCCAGGCCCATCCAGATCCATTCCCGTTTTTTTCCGGTTTCCAGCCATTGGGCAAACCGGATGAGCAGCAGTACTGAAAAGAAGAACAGCAATCCATCGGCACGTATGCCGCTCCACCAGAATACCAGCGGCGGAAAATAAAAACAGAGCAATTTCAGCCAGGTACCGGAGCCCGAAACCCGCTTCCGTAAGAAACGGTACAACCACAGTGACCCGAAAAAGGTCCATGCATTCAGGAACACCATATTCAGGTAGTAATTCCCGTTGGTGAATACCTGCAGGAAGGCAAAAGGCTTGGTGAGCAGCCAGAATTCGAGATCCGAGAGGTAATAATACCAGCCGGCCAGCAGTCCCTCGCCCATATTGCGTTCAAAAGCCGGGACCGGATTCAGTTCTGCGAAAAACTGCAGGGGCTGTTGCTGCAGCTTGATGTATTCTTCCATGATCCCCCGGTTGAAATACCAGGTATCATCGCCTCCATAATAATGCTGGAAAATATAGCCATAGGCGATACCTGCTGCAATGCGTAGTAAAAATGCCCCTGTCAGCAACAGTCCACTCAGGTCAGTGCCCAGCCGCTGGTTGGAGCGGTGCACCAAAAACAAATAGACAGCAATAAACAGTTCTGTGATCAGGTAGCCCATATAGATGCCGGCAGTTCAGCGGAAAGATACGAAAAGGATTCAGGCTTATTTTTTCAGGATCTGGCTGGCCAGGAATTGTACCAGATACTGATTGGCTTGCGGTGTGAAATGGCAATAGTCGGTGAATACAGGAACACCTAATGTATCGGGTGCCGCTACCACCTGCACGGTGCTGCTCTTGCCATAACCGGCCGGCACAAAACGTTCGCGCAGGGCCAGCAGGAAGCGGTTGCGTTCCGCAGTATTGAAAGCTGCACAGTAATAGTTCCACACCGCTTTTTCGGTTGCATCCAGCTTTGCCGGATCCCGGAAGATCAGGTGGGGTTGCAATAACAGCAAATGCGGTACGGACTGAGCTGTCAACATGCTGTCGAAGGCTTTCAACTGGTCGTAATAAGCGCTTACGGCGCGGTCCACTGCCGGGGTTAGTTCACTGTACTTTAATTTGCCCAGGGGTTGTCCACCCCAGTACGTACGCCGCGGATAGCCGTCTTTTTCATTTTTTTCAGTGCGGTTGTTTTCCCTGCGGTGAAAATTATATTGTTTGAGGGTGTATACGGCTGCTGAATGTGTACTCAGGGGCAGGATCCAGGTGACGGGAAAATAGTTCGTCGGACGGGTAGCCCAGTCGGCCCGGCTCCAGTCCATCACCGTCTGGTTCTCACCAAGGGTCTCAGGATTATTCTGTCCATCGAGAGAGATCACATAATCGGCCTTGTAGCGGCTGAGCAGGTCTTTGCACCGGAGGTAACTCTGCTGGATGGTGAAGCTGCTGTTCGCTGCATTGAAGACCCGCACTTTCTTATCGGGCATTTGTTGCTGTAGGGTTTCCTGTAGTTTCCAGGCAATGGTTTCATTCCAGGGGAAGTCTTTCTTTCCGGTAATGTCCAGCCATTCGCCATCCTTGTTCGAACCCATGCCTTCCATGGCCGAGCCGCCGAGAAGAAAGACCCAGTAATCACCGGCCTGCTTTTCGGGGATCAGCACATCACCGGGCTGGCTGCGCATGCCTTCGATATTGTGCTGGTAGCGTTTATCATAATCCAGGTAGAAAGAGCGGTTGCGGAATACCAGGAGGGAATCTTCCTGTTGTATCGTATTCCCTTGAATGGCGAGACTGGTGGAATAATCGCGGTACTGGTAATAGAAGCGGATCCGGAAGATGCCTTCGGTGAGCAGCAGGATAAAGCTGACAATAAAAACGGTATAGAGTACCGAGCGGCGCCGGCTCCATTGTTGTGGCTGAACGATTGGCTGATTTCCCTGCTCCATGCGTAACGGTTCGTCTTTTCGCGCTCAAAGCTATACATTTGCAGGATATACGCCATAATAACCTTGCCGGTACAGTCCCATATCAAAATCGCTTTCGTTTCCAATAATGCCTGGTCGGTCTGGAATTTCCGGATGGACGTGATCCGCCACCTGCTGGGGCTGGGTCATGAGGTTTTGGTATTGGCACCCGACGATGAATTTTCAGGAAAGCTGACAAAAGCGGGATGCCGCTTTATTCCCATTACATTTAATAACAAAGGCGAGAACCCGGTGCAGGACCTGGGTTTTTATTTCCGCCTTCGTAAACTTTATAAAGAGCTGCGGCCCGACCTGATCTTCCATTACGTGGCCAAGCCCAATATCTATGGTTCCATTGCCGCAGCTGCGGTGGACATTCCTTCTGTAGCTGTTGTTACAGGACTGGGTTATGCCTTCGACCGACGGAACCTGCTCAACCGGATCATCCGCATTTTATACAAGACGGCCTTCCGCAAAGCTGCCGAGGTCTGGTTCCTCAATAATGAGGATGCGCGGGTTTTCCTCGACGGCAAGCTGGTGAATATCGAAAAAGTGAAAGTGTTGCCGGGAGAGGGAGTGGATACGGCTTTCTTTGCGCCGGGTGTGGTAAAGCCCGATGAGCAATCACCTGTTTTTACCTTCCTGATGAGTTCCCGTCTGCTGAAAAGCAAGGGCGTAGGCATTTATGCCGATGCGGCCCGCCTGCTGAAAAAGAAAAACTACGATGTGCGTTTCCGCCTGATCGGTTTTTTTGAAAAAGCACATCCCGATTCCATCAGCCAGGAAGAGCTGCAGCGCTGGGAGAAAGAGGGGCTGATCACCTACAGCGGTTTTTCCCAGGACGTGCGGGCGCAGCTGGCCGCAGCCGATTGTTTTGTATTTCCTTCCTATTATAATGAAGGCGTGCCACGCAGCCTGATGGAGGCCGCCAGTATGGAACTGCCCATCATCACTTCGAATAACCGGGGCTGTAAGGAACTGGTGCTGCACAATACCACCGGCTATCTCTGTCACCCCCAGGATCCCTTCGACCTGGCCGATAAAATGGAACGCATGCTGCTCCTGTCAAACACCGACCGTGATCGCATGGGCCAGCAGGGCCGGGCCCTGGTGATGCGCAAGTTCAGTATCGAAAAAGTGGTGGAGGAGTATGTAGGGACGATGGAGCGGTTGCGGGGGGCTGATTAGCCGATGAGCCGATTAGCCGATGAGCCGATAAGCCGATTAACCGATAAGCCGATTTGTGGATGAAAAATGGACGTAAAGGAATGAAAAGTATTCCCTGTTACGTCATTCCGGCGAAGGCCGGAATCTCATTCAATGAATACGAAATTCACACGCATTCAGTACATAGTTTCATAATGTGAAATTGCCACCTTCTTTTTTTTGTAACTTTTCACCGCACTCATCCGTCTTACGCCCAAAACCAACGGTATGCCTGGAGAAAAAGCAGTTCTGGAAGACTATAAGATCAATATCAGGCTGAAGCTCTCTGCCTTATGGACGGCTGTCATGTTCCTTTATATATATGGTGACTATTTTGAATTATATGTACCGGGTAAAGCCAGTGGACTGGTAAGCGGTGATCCGATGTTGAATAGTCCTATGAAATTGTTTGCTGCAACAGTATTGCTTGCCCTTCCGGCTTTGATGATCTTCCTTTCCCTGATGCTTTCGCCACGGACAGCCAAGTGGCTGAATATTGGGTTGGGTGCTTTTTTTACCCTGTTCACCCTCCTGGTTGGAATGATGTCCGTATCGGAATGGCGGATCTTTTATGTATTTCTTTCCTTTACAGAAAGCATCATCACTACCGTAATTGTATGGCAGGCTTTTTCATGGCCCCGATTGAACAATCAGTAATACAAATCATCCTTTATGGATAACAATATGGAACGCCGCACCGCCCGCCTCACCGGCATCTGGTACCTCCTGCTGGCCCTTTCGGGGATGCTCGGCTTTATGCTCTATCATCCCAAAGTCTTTATTGTGGATGATCCGCAAGCCACCCTTGACAACCTGGCAAAACCGGGTGCTGCGCAGATCCGGCTCCTGCTGGAACTGGTGATTATTGTATCGCAGGCCCTGGCCGCCGTCTGGTTTTACCGGCTCTTTGTGGAACGGAATAAATGGGCGGCAACGGCATTGATGATCTGGGGTACGGTAAATTCAGTGGCCATATTGGTCAGTGCTATTGCCATGAGTACGGCGATCGGACTGGCCGGCGATACCAGTACTGCAGTGCAGGATAAGTTGCCCTTACTGCACCTGCTGATCGGTATCATTACCAATGCCTGGTCGGTTGGCGGCCTCTTCTTTGGCCTCTGGCTGATCCCCATGGGCTATACCATCACCAGCACACGCTGCATGCCGGTCTGGCTGGGCCGGGTATTGATCATTGGTGGAGCTGGCTACCTGTTGCAGACCTTCGGACATGCTGCCGGGTTTAAAGGGGCTTATTTGGATTTCTTCGTCATTCCCGCAACGATAGGTGAACTCTGGATCGTGGGGTATTTGCTGGTGTTTGGCATACGACCGGCATCCGCAAAATGAAAGCAATACTATTCATAGAAAGCTTATTGCTGTTGGCGCTCTTATCCTGTGCACCGCCAATGGAGAATTTCAGGAGAAGCGAATACCGCAAAAGCAGGCCGGTTGCCACTTATTCCGGAATGGCCAATGAGTTTGAGGATGGTTTTCTGGTGCTTAAGGAAAACGGGTATTTCCGCTATTACCATACATTCTGGCTCCTGGTCAATATCCGGGAAAGCAGTTACCGGGGCCGCTACACTGAAAGCCATGATACCCTCTATCTCAGCTGGCCGGTAAAAGATCCCCGGCAGATCAAACCCTTTTTATCCCGCATCTGTATCCGCGATTCAGCTGCGAAAACCCTTTGGTTTGTGGACGAGAAATCCGGAGAACGGCTTTGGGGACTACATCGGTGAGCTCTGGCAAAATTGCCTCCGTTTCGTATTTGAAATCCAATGATAGTTTGTATCAGAATCGGATGAACGGAAATGCCGGTTTGCAAAAGCACCCGGAAACTTTATGTAGATTGCCCTTCTTTTAGCAACCCGACAACAGTAGAATGGATCTGCACGAAACTGCCGCATCTGTAATCAAATTGGCCGAAGACCAGCTGGATCCCTGTTTCAGCAATTTCCCGGAGGTGCAGAAATACAGGGAAACGGATCCTGGAATTTTCAGTGAGTCGCTCCGGTATGATCTTGGTTTTGTACTGATTACAGTCACCGCTTGCCTGCATCCCCATGATTATCCCAATACGATTGATGTATCCGTATTTGACAAGGGTAAAGAGCCGTTCCGGTATATGGCCACCTGGGAGCTGGTGCAATTTGCTGCAGAACAATGCAAACTCCCGGTTGAAGAATTGTATATTGTTACCGATGCGGCAACGATTAAATCCGTAAATTATCTTGGCCAATTGATCAGGTGTTATTTAGAGAAGAGGGAATAGCCGGTTGCTGCTGTACTGCAGCATTAAAAATATCACTAACATTCAGCATAAGATGCCCGATCCAAACGAAAAAGACCGCCGCAAACAATTGCTCGAAGGCCTGAATCAACAGGCCCGCGAAGCCTTTGAAAACAGCCTGCCCATGAGCCGGGAGCTGTTCCAGCAGCTTTTCGATTACCTGGATGAACAGCTGGGGGAGGAGGACTGCGATCACTCCTACAGCATGACCCGGGCATTCCTGAAAGAAAAGCAGATTGCAGATCCTGAGCAGGTCCTGCTCTGGCTGGAGAACCAAGGTGGAGGATGCGACTGTGAAGTGCTGGCCAATGTGGAAGAGCGGTTTGACTGAATTCACTCAAACAGATTTTAAACCCGTTGCATTCAGACGGCAACCAGTAAAACCTTGCTATGATACAATTCGCCTACACCATTCTCTATGTACAAGACGTGGAAAAAGCCATTTCCTTCTACGAAACCGCATTCGGCTTCAGCCGCAAATTCGTGACACCCGATTACCAATATGGAGAACTGTCCGTAGGGGAGACTACGCTTTCCTTTGCCGTTCATGCACTAGCCGCATCCAACCTCAAGGATGGATATCTTGCTTCCGATCCACAACACAAACCCTTCGGCATCGAGATCGGCCTCACCACTCCTGATGTGGAAGCTACTGTTGCTGCTGCCCTCAAGGCCGGCGCCACACTGGCTGCCGCCCCCAAAACCAAACCCTGGGGACAAACCGTCGCCTATGTCCGGGATATAGACGGGTTTCTGGTGGAGATCTGTACTTCGATGAAGTAAAAAATCTTGCATTTTCAACTTGTGGCTATTCATTAGGGAGTTAACCCCGCCCCCTTTAGGGGGAGGCCGGGAGGGGGTGAACGACTGCAAATGCAACTTGTTACATTTAGTGCAGCAACATTAATTTTCCTCTTTTCCTTAAATGCAGCCATCCGGCCCATATTTAAAACTACCATCCGTACTACTTTTTATATTTGCTCAGTTCACTTGTGCCGTTATTATACCCGGTATCGAAACCTTTTGACATGAAAAAAATCACCTTTGCGTTATTCGTTTTCTTTTGCGCCGGGCAGCATACGTTCGCCCAACTCCCCAAATCCGCCCCCCTCTACCTCGAACTCAAAAAACAGGACAGTATCTTTTTCGAACGGTCCTTCAACCTGTGCGACAGCAACTACCTGAAAGCCGCCATTCATCCGGACCTCATCTTTTTTCACGACCAGGGCGGCATCCAGAACCGGGAGCAGTTCCTGGAAGCCGTAAAAAACAATATCTGCGGCAACCCCAATTTCAAACCGATCCGCAAACCCAAGGAAGGCAGTCTGGAAGTCTTCCCGCTCTATAGTAATGGTAAGTTATACGGGGCCGTCCAGCACGGGGTGCATTATTTCTACATCCGAGAGCCGGGAAAGAAAGACCGGCTTACCAATATCGCCCGCTTCACGCATGTGTGGCTGCTGCAGGATGGGAAATGGTTGCTGAAGGAAGTGCTGAGTTACGACCATCAGGAGCCTGCTGCAGCAAAAAACAGGAAAATGATCCGCTAAAAAATTAATTATGGCAACCACTCATTTCGCTCCCGAGCTGCATATTCCGAAAGGAACGCACAGTATCGAATTTTATTCCCGCTTCGGGGCTGTGGAACAGTTTTGTTTCCGCAACGAAGACGGCAGTATCCATGTGGCCGAGCTTGAATTCGATGGCGCCACTTTTCATGTGCATGAAACCATGCGCGAAGCCCTGGAGCCACAAACTGCAGGCGGAGTGACTACTGTGATCGGATTATTTGTAGAAGATGTAGCTGCGGTATTTCAGCGGGCGCTGGCAGCTGGTGCAACAGAAATTGAACCGGTGACCGACCACGACTATGGCTACCGCCAGGGCATGTTCCGCGATCCGTTCGGTCATCGCTGGCAGGTGCAGAAAAAACTTTAGGAGTTTACTGTAGGAACTCAGGCATAAGATTTCGTAGATAATTGAACGGTTTTCAGGCGTGCTGCTAAATGCCGGACGGCTTTTTGGATCCTTGCTACCTGTTCCCTGGAAGGTTGTTTATGCCCCGAAGAATACTGCCGTAGTAATCCCGGATTGATACCAGCCAGTTCCGCCAGCTTCGACTGGTTCAGGAAATTAAACTGTTCAAAGAAAATCGTCAAGTCGTAGGCATACTCAAATTCCACCTGGCCTAAACCCTCGAATTGCTTCAGGGATTTCCTGAGTTTTGCTTCCAGTGCTTTCAGGCTGTTTGCTGAATCAATAAAAAGATTCTCATGGATCAGGACCCTTCCCCAGATCACAGGCCCTTCTTTTTCAAGAATCAATTGGAGTTTCTGGTGTTTTTGCATTGTTCCCCATTTTTTGGCCCGGTTGCCGGGCCCGTTATTTAATACCTGCTTGCTTCAGAATGGCATTGAGTGTTCCTTTAGGGATGTCCCCGCCATGAACAGGAAGGGTCACTTTCCCTCTTTTTACAGGATGAATCAATTGTAAGTGACTGCCTTTTTGTACTTTCTTGTACCAGCCATCCTGCTGAAGCAGGTGGAGCAATTCCCTGACTTTCATGAAAACGGTTTTGCCGGAAACCGCTTCACGCAAATTTAGGTAACAAAAATGTTACCTGCAAATTTAGGTAACAAAAATGTTACTTTGAGGGGTTCCCGAAATAATAGATTGAACAGGAGACTTTTTGAGGCTGCGGCGGGAGGCAAGCTAGGCGTTTCCGGGTGTTCCGGCTTACTGATACAACCTGGGTGTATAAATCAGGTTGTATCTTTTGGTAATCAAAAAAATAAAGTTTTCCGGAATCAATTGCTGTAAGCGGAATTGACAGAACTTTAAGTTGTTATTACACTAAATGATACGTCATGAAAAGGCGAACGGCGCTGTTACTCCAGGTACTGTTGATCGGGATTGGGTGTACAGCCCTCTTTTTCCTTATCCGACTTCCCCAGACCGAAGGCCGGGCGAAGGACCTGGATCTTCTCCAGATCTATACCGACCCGCTGATCCTGTACGGCTATGCGGCTGCCCTGGTTTTCTTTTATGGCTTGTTCAAGGTCATCCGGCTTACCGGATTGGCAGGAACCAACAATCTGCATTCTCCGGCAGCAATTCATACAGTACGGCATATCCTGTATGCAGCAGTGGTTTTTGGTGTAATGATCCTGTTGGCCGCTGTGTATATCCGCTTCTCGCACCATCCGGATGATGATCCCGCCGGCTTTATCGCCCTTTGTGGTATACTAGTGCTTGCTTCAGCAATTGTTTCCGTTCTCTCATTCCGTTTCCTGAAGAAACTTAAGCAATCATAACCAGTCTTTCTGATATGCAGCAACGGGAAACAATACTATATACCTTCAGTGCCAAGCCCTGGCAATATGCGGGTCCCGGTGGGTGGATCTTTGTTTCGCTGCCTGTGGCGTTGTCTTCCACCATCCGGAAGCGAATGAAAGAAGAGGAGCAGGGCTGGGGGCGGCTTAGTACCACAGCCCGGGTCGGCAAGACGGAGTGGAAAACCGCCATCTGGTTTGACACAAAGAAAAAGACCTACCTGCTGCCATTGAAAGCGGCGATCCGGAAAAAAGAGCAGGTCAAACCATTAAAAAAACTGGATTTGACGATCTGGGTTTAGCCAATATTGCTATTCCGTTTACAGAATCAGGACAGTCTGTTTTTTTTTCTGGTAAACAGCACTTAAAAGGTTTTGTCGGTCATATTACAAACCTTTGGTCCTTTAATACATTGCATAATTCTATGAGAAGATTCCTGCTGTTTATTGGCGCTTTGCTGCTGTTCAGCAGCTGCTCCCGAACCTACGACTGTTCGGATGTGCCGCTTATTCCGGCATTCCTGCGGTTCCAGCCTTCCGATCTGGATACCCTGGTCATTAAAAAATACGAGGCAAACAGCAATTTCCAGAAACTGGTCGACAGTTTCAACTATATCCCGGGAAATACGCATGTGGTGGTTTCGCAGGACACGATTCTGGTCTATGCGCTTTATGAAACGAATAAAACGATCCTCCCCGGGTTCGACTGGCAGATCTACATTCCGGCTAAAAACCGGGTAGTACTTATCACTGATATTGTCCGGGAAATCAAAACCGGAACCTGCGGCGCCGGTATTTTCAGCATGGAAAAATTCGGATGTGATTGCACCAATCCCCTGATCTCCTGCCGGAAAGACAATCAGGTCACTTCTTTTCCCACTACAGACAGCATCCGGAATTTCCTGTATATCGAAAACTGAGGCCGGATTTCTGTAATTTCAAATACATTCGTTACAGATCTGTAATACTTTTCTATGATCCAGCAACAATTCGCTGTAAAGGCAAAACAGGTACTGGCCCCCGACGATGCTGTGATCGGCCTGGCTGTAGGCGGCTCCTGGCTCAGCAGCGAGCTCGATGAATATTCAGACCTTGACCTGATCCTGGTTACCAAAGAAAAAGTGTCGGACGACCGGGAGCGCATGTTCGGATACGCCCGTCGGCTGGGCGATTTTCTGTCCGGGTTTACCGGTGAGCATGTAGGCGAACCCCGCCTGCTGGTTTGCCTCTATGATAACCCCCTCCTGCATGTCGATATCAAGTTCGTAACACTGGAAGAGTTCGGCCAGCGGATTGAAACCCCGGTACTCTTGCTCGATAAAGATGGCCAGCTGGAAAAGATATTGCAAGCCACGCAGCCTAAGTTTCCTTATCCGGATTATCAATGGATCGAAGACCGGTTCTGGACCTGGGTGCACTATATGCTGACCAAGATCGGTCGGGGTGAGTATGTAGAAGCCCTCGACGCATTCGGGTTTTTGCGCATGGTTGTTTTCGGCCCCCTGCTTCATGTAAAAAACGCAAGCCTGCCCCGCGGCGTACGCAAAATGGAAACAGCTTTAACAGCTGAGGATCTGGAGCTCCTGAAGGAAACGATTCCTTCTTATGGTAAAAAATCCCTGCTGCAAAGCCTGAGACAGGCTGTGGCGCTGTATCGAAAACTCCGTGCAGAACTTTTCACTGATTCAGTTATACTCCTACACGAAACTGAAAAGCGGGTGATGCAGTATTTTGACGATACTGAAAATTTCAGGTGAACTGCTGTTGAAATAAATTCCAGCAGTAACTACACCACTGCATTTAAATTCAGTATATTCGATAGCCTGCATTTGGCCTGATAAAACAGCTCTCATGATCCTCAACCGATTTTTCAAAAACCGGGATAAACGCAAACGGGTGGCGCATATCGGCGCTGCTATCGTGATCCTGATCCATGCTTATGAAAAGCATGAAGCCGGGCACGACTCCTATCTCTGGTTTGGTATTGCCGGACTGGTTTTTCTCACAATTGCTATCCTGCATCCGGTCATCGAGAAAAAAGCACCCTGGATCGATGGTGTCTTTTTTATCATTGAAGGAATTCTTTCGGTGATCGTGGCGCTGGACTTCTTTCATGTAGGCAAAAAAGCCCTGCCGGTAACCTATCTCTTGCTTGCGGTTTTCCAGTTCTTTATGGCCTTTCGGAAATCAAAAAAGGGGATCGAAAACCATAAGGCAGCACACTGAACCCGTTCAGCTGATTCTGAAATTTAAATATAATACTATGGGAGCATGGGGACATGGCCATTTTGAGAACGATACTGCACTGGATTTCATGGCAGATATCGAAGATTCGGCTGATCCGAAAGCAGCAATTACAGCCGCACTGGAAGAAGCCCTTCAGGGAGGCTACCTGGACAGTGATATTGGGGCATCCGCACTTGTAGCGGCAGCATATGTTGACCGGCAGGTCAATGGAACCCGGTATTCGGAAGAAGGGAGTGAAGAGCCGCTTGAAGTAGATACCTTCCCGGAGCGCTATCCGCATGTGGATCTCAGCAACCTGCGTGCAAAAGCACTTACGGCAGTAAAGCGGGTCTTGCAGGATGACTCAGAACTGAATGAACTCTGGGCTGAAGCAGAAGACGACTATCCGGCCTGGAAGCAAGAAGTTCAACGCCTCATCCATAACCTGGAGCAGCAATAAACCGGAGCGGGTCATGCCTTATATGCTCCAAAAAAAATACAATGGAAAACTGTATGGAACAGATCCAGCCCATCAATATCATGGAGAAGTTCTCCATGTTTGAAAAATTATGGACCCCGCATATCATCGGAGAACTGAACGGCCAGTACGTTAAGCTCTGTAAACTCAAGGATGAGTTTGTATGGCACAGTCATGAAAACGAGGATGAGCTGTTCATGGTCTTCAAAGGGACTTTACGCATGGATTTCCGCGACGGCCGTACTGTGGAAATAAAGGAAGGGGAGATCCTTATCGTTCCCAAAGGCGTGGAACACCGGCCGCATACCAACGGTGAGATCGTTTTTAACCTGCTGTTTGAACCTAAGGCTACCTTACATACGGGAACAGTGGAAAGCGAGCTGACTGTAAAGGAGCTCAGCTGGATCTGATTGCTGCAGTCGGCCTGCTCAACCAGTAAACTGTATTCATGAAACAAGTTTTTATCAATTTACCTGTTAGCGACCCGGATACATCCGTTAGGTTTTACGAGGCCCTGGGGTTTACCGGGAACCCGCTTTATACATTCGACAACCAGAAATGCATGGTCTGGTGCGACCAGGTTTATGTGATGCTGCAATCGAAAGACCTGTTCCATAAAGGCAATACCAAAACGCTGGCAGATTCCCGCCAATATGCCATTGCCAGTTTCACACTGCCAGTAGAAAATCTGCATACCGTAAACCAGCTGGTGGAAGCCGGCCTGAAAGCCGGAGGCAAGGAAGCCAGGCCCATGATCGATGAGGGCTTCATGCAGGTGCGGACCCTGGAAGACCCGGATGGGCATAGCTGGGGTATTCTCTCCCTGGACATGGAAAAATTCAGGGCAGCTACGGGCAAATAATGCTCTGAAGAAAACAGAGCGGCTGCCAGCGCAAGAGGAAAGCTGTCCAGCCCTGACCGGATTCGCATATCCCCATTTCTGCACGTTCATCCTTTTTCCGGTATGCTGTTGCTGAAATCCGTACTTTCAATATCCCAACCCATTCTGTTTCTGCCCGCATCAAATTCTTTACTGTAAAATTTCTTGTATGAAAAATGCATTAAACTGGTTTGAGATCCCTGTTACTGATTATGAAAGGGCTAAGACCTTTTATGAGACCATCCTGTCGGTACAAATTGGGGAAATGCCCTTTCCCGAGGGACGCTATGGTTTTTTCCCCGCTGATATGATGAACGGGGGAGTAGGCGGCGCACTGGTGCTCTGTGAAGGATATGTTCCCTCCACACAGGGTACTCTGGTGTACTTGAATGGAGGAGATGACCTGGGTACTCCCCTGAGTAAAGTGGAATCTGCCGGTGGGAAAGTCCTGATGCCAAAAACCTCGATCGGCGAAAACGGCTTCATGGCTCAGTTCCTAGACACGGAGGGCAACCGCGTAGCCCTGCATTCGATGAAATAATGTCTATGGCATACAGCGAAAAACTGGCCGGCAGGATCCGGCAGCGGTTGGAGGCCTTACCAGATGTTGAAGAAAAAGAGATGATGGGCGGCCTCACTTTTATGGTCAACGGTAAAATGTGTGTGGGCATCATCAAAGATGAGCTGATGTGCCGCATAGACCCCTCCTTGCACGAGGCCTCAGTGGAAAAGCAAGGGTGCCGGACTATGGATTTCACAAAGCGTCCCATGAAAGGGTATGTGATGGTGGATGATTCCGGTATGACGAAAAAAGCCGACTTTGAATACTGGATCGGGCTGGCACTCGATTTTAACAAACTGGCCAAAGCATCGAAGAAGCCGAAACCCAAAAAGTGAAATCCCTGTATCAGCCCTACCAGCTGGTGAATAGGTGTAACGGATAAAAGATGTCAACTGCTACTACCAATGAAATTTACAGCGAGCGGATCCTGCAAGCTGCACCGGGTCTTGTCTACAAGGCCTTCGCTGATCCCCTGCACCTGGTCAACTGGTGGGGACCGGAAGGATTTACCAATACCATTCATGCATTCGACCTGCGCCCCGGCGGCATATGGAAACTGACTATGCACGGGCCCGATAAGGGGAATTATGAAAATGAATCGGTCTTTTCTGTGGTGGAACCGGGAACCCTGGTCCGCTGGACCCGGCGTTCACAACCCCATTTTGATATGGAACTCCGCTTTGAAGCGGTTTCGGATACAGAAACCCGGTTCAGCTTCCGGATGATCTTTGCAACCCTTGAAGCCTGTGAAAAAGTGAAACCCTTTGCCCTGCCCAAAAACGAAGAGAATTTTGACCGGTTGGAACGCGAGCTGGAACAGCTCCGCCAACAGCAATAAAACAGCTCGATAGAAAAATACAAAGTATGGATCCTGCTATCAAAAAATACCTGCAAAGCCAGCTGCCCGAACGGCAGGAGCTCATGGCTGACATACACGATATCATCCTGCAACAGGACAAGACCGTTGTGGCGGCCATTGAGCCCATGATGGGGAAGGAGATGATCCTGTACAAAGACCGGGGTTCTATGAAATACGGGCTCTCTGGAGTGAAACAATATATATCCTTACATGTACTTCCAATTTATGGGTCTAAGGAGCTGCATGCCAAATACCAGGCCCTGCTTCCCGCTGCCGCCTTCCAGAAAGGCTGTATCAATTTTAAATCGGCGGAAGAAGTACCGTTGAAGATCCTGAAGCAGTTGTTTGCCGATTGCGCTAAAATCGACCTGGTGAAGATCCGCGAAGAATACCTCAAGGCCAGGAAAGCAAAAAAGTCAAAATAAGATGCAACCCATCGAGCCCATCAATATCATGGAAAAGTTCGCGCTGTTTGAGAAGCAATGGACGCCCCATATCATCGGGGAGCTGAACGGGCAGTATGTGAAGCTGTGCAAGCTCAAGGACGAATTTGTGTGGCACAGCCATGAGAACGAAGATGAATTATTCATGGTGTTCAGGGGCACCCTGCTCATGGACTTCCGCGATGGCCGTACCGTGGAAGTGAAGGAAGGGGAGATCCTCATCGTCCCCAAAGGCGTGGAACACCGGCCCCATACCAATGGCGAGATCGTCTTTAACCTCCTCTTTGAACCCAAGGCCACCCTGCATACTGGTACTGTGGAAAGCGACATGACGGTGAAGGAACAGCACTGGATCTGATATCCGGATATTGGCAGAAATCTGATTCGTCGTTAAACTATTATGCTGATTATTAAATCCTGGCTCCTTTTACGTCATTCCGGCGAAGGCCGGAATCTCATACTGCCTTGTTTTTTTTCCCTACAGTGATTCCCGCCTTGGACGCTACGGAAAAAGGAGCGCTAAAATAAATTTTGCGAAACCGATTGGTTGCGCTTATATTTGCAACTGAACGGTTTCGTAATCTTAAAAACAATCAACATGGCCAGCATCAACCCTTACATCAACTACAACGGCAACGCCGAAGAAGCCTTTACTTTTTACCGGGCAGCATTTGGCGGCGAATTTGCCCGCCTGATCCGCTTCAGCGATATGCCCGCAAATCCCGAATTCCCGTTCCCTGCTGAAGAAGCCCATAAGATCATGCACGTCGCCCTTCCCATCGGAAAAAACAATGTGCTGATGGGCAGCGATACACCCGCAGCTTATGGCACACACAACGAAAATGAAACCCGCAGCAAAATTTCCATCAGTGCAGAAAGTAAAGAAGAAGCCGACCAGTTATTCAGCGCACTATCCGCGGGCGGACAAGTTGAAATGCCGATCGGCGACAGTCCCTGGGGTTCCTACTTCGGCATGTTCCGCGATAAATTCGGTATTGAATGGATGATCGACTTTGATCCGAACTATAAAGGACAACCCTAAAAAACGATCCCCCCGCAGTGTCTCCCGCAGGGGACGCTGCGGTAATAACTGTAGCTATGCGAAGAGATATATTCCAGGCCATTGCCGACCCCACCCGCCGGGCCATCATCGGCCTTATCGCCCTGCAGGCAATGACCCCCAATGCCATTGCCGAAAACTTCAATACCTCGCGACAGGCCGTTTCCAAACACCTGCGCATCCTTACCGAATGTGAACTGGTGAAACAGGAACAACGCGGCAGGGAAGTCTACTATACCCTCGAAATCGAGAAAATGAAAGCAATCGACGAATGGCTGGAGCAGTACCGGAGGATCTGGGAATCCCGCTTTGAGCAGTTAGACACCTTATTAGCCAACATGAAAAAAAGAAAAAAATGAATGCCTTATTCTTCGACTTCACCGTCGACAAAGCCGCCAAAACAGTTTATGTAACCAAGGAGTTCGATGCGGAACAGGCACTGGTCTGGGCTGCGTTTTCACAGCAGGAGCTACTCGACCAATGGTGGGCTCCCAAACCCTTTGCCTCCCGTACCAAAGTGATGGAGTTCAAAGAAGGTGGCCGCCGCTTCTATGCGATGGTGAGTCCGGAAGGAAAAGAGATGTGGCAACTGCAACTGTATACCTCCATTACCCCCATCACCAACCTGAAATTTACCAGTGTATTTGCCGAAGCCGATGAAACCCCGCACCTGCCGGGTTCCGACTGGGACCTGACCTTCAGCGAAGCCAATGGCAGGACGACGGTCCGCATTGCCATATATAACGACTCTTTGGAACGGATGGAACGCATGATCGAAATGGGCTTCAGCCAGGGCTTCACCATGACCCTGCATAGCCTGGATCAATTACTCCCCACATTCAAAAAATAATACCATGAAACCAATCGCATGCTTCCTATCCGCGATACTGGCATTATTCCTGCTGCCCTCTTGTGAGCATGCCCAGCGTCATCTGGATGCCGCAACCAGTGATGCCTCAAAAAATAATACCATCATGAGTACACAAAAAATTACGCCCTGTCTCTGGGTGGATTCCAACGCCAAGGCAGTCGCTGATTATTACCTGGCTATTTTCAGGGATGGCAAACTCAAGGAATACCACAAATACCAGAATCCGCCGGAGGCGAAAGCGCAGGGTGGGCAGGAGAGCTTTGAAACGGCAGTGCTGGAGCTCAATGGCATGGAGTTCAGTATCCTGGCGGCCGGACCATATTTCAAATTCAATGAAGCCGTTTCATTTGTGATCAACTGCAAAGATCAAGCTGAGGTGGATTACTATTGGAATGCCCTCACCACCAACGGCGGCTCCGAAGGGCCTTGCGGCTGGTGCAAAGACAAATACGGGTTATCCTGGCAGGTGGTGCCGGTGGAATATTTCTCGCTGATCAACAGTCCTGACCCGGCTGTACGCGAAAAAGCCATGAAAAATACCTTGAAGCAGAAAAAGCTGGTACTTTCTGAGTTGAAATAATACCTTAAATATTAAAAAAATGACACAAGCTTCAATAGCTGTTAAAATAGTGCTGGACAGATGGAATGCTTCCCTGGCAACTACCAGTAAGATATTACAGGAATTGAATGATGATCAATTGGCGCAGCAGATCGTGCCCGGTAAAAACAGGGGCATTTACCTGCTCGGTCACCTGATCGCAGTGCACGACGATATGTTGCGTTTATTGGGTCTGGGTGATAAGCAGTATCCTGAACTGGGTGAGCCCTTTGTCAAGGAAGCCGATAACCCCGCTGCCCCTTTTCCCGCCGCTGCAACATTACGGGCGATCTGGGAAACCCAGGTTCCCTTCCTCAAGGAAAAGTTTGCTACATTGACCATTGATGACTGGTTTACCCGGCACACAGCTGTTTCAGAAGCAGATTTCCAGAAAGAGCCGCACCGCAACAAACTCAATATCATTATCACACGGACCTCCCACCTGGAGTATCATGCCGGTCAACTGATCTTGCTGAAAAAATAAAACTGATTACTGTTTTCCAGTCAGCATGTGTAAGGTTCCTGCAATTCCGTACATTCATAGAGCCGCTGACTGGCATTCGATCATATGCCCAAATACCTCCTTATTTTCCTTTTCCCGCTCCTGACAAGGGCGCAATCAGCATCAGTTGAATTTACAATTCAGCATGGACATGCAAATAGTATTTTCATCACCAAGGGCGATTATACCCGCGCAGCGCGTTTATTCGGAAAGGAAGATCCGGTCGAACTTCCGCTGAAAACAGGTATAGTGCAATGGCGTTCCCAACTGAAAAGCCCCATCTGGCTTACAGCGGAAGCAGAAGACAGCACCACGGGGCAATCCTATTCCTACCTGATCTATCTCACACCCGGCGACCAGCTCCGGCTTTCTTTCGACTTCGGTAATCCGGATTCCGGCTGGACTGTAAAGGGGAAGGGCAGCATCAATAACCAGCCCGCCCTGCAAAAGATCCTGAACCGTGAGCTGGACCTCTCGGTTTTCAGGAAAGATTCCCTGCCAGAAGCTGTATTCCGCGCCATTCAGGAACGGACAACCGAAAAGCAACAGCTGCTGGACCAGTATTTTAAGCAAGGCCAGTGGAGTGGCCGGTTCCGGCAGATCTGCGGCTTATACGTACAGTACTACCCGGTATGGACCTTCCTGCGCTTCAAAGGCGAACAGCGTTTCAGTGCGCGTTCGGCCTATACCCGGAATGAAGCCGCCTGGCAGGCTATTGAAGATTCCCTGCTCCGGGCCAGGCCATTGAACCAGGAGCTCCTAATGCCAATCGATGAATATGCATTTTTCCTCTCCATTTACCTCATCCGGATCAAGGAACGGGTCTGGCAGCATCCGGAGCTGTTCCGGGAATACTATGGCGCAACAACCCAGGAGGAAGCCCTGCAACTGCATCAGGACGATCCCGAGAATTTCCTGAAAGAACGCATCATCCAAAAGCATTTTTCCGGAAGAACAGCCGAATACCTGTATGGGCTGCTGTTTCACCAGGCCCTGCAGGAAAAGGAGGATAATTTACCGGAGATCTATGACCGCTTCCGGAAGCTGTACCCGCATAGTGGCTATATCCCCCATATTCAGCCGGCGATCACTTCAATCATGGAGCACCGCAAACGCCAACTATCCGGCAACATGGTCTTTATTGAACATCCGGAAGCCTATCAATCCTTTGACGATATCCTCCAACTGGTAAAAGGCAAAACCGTACTGCTCGACATGTGGGGCACCTGGTGCGGTCCCTGCCGGGCTGAATTGGCTAAACATGCTGATGCCTTGCACCAGCAGTTCAAAGATCAGCCGCTGACTTTCCTGTATATCGCCAACTATGATACCGGGCAGGAGTCTAAGTGGAAAGAGCTCATTGCTTACTACGGTCTCACCGGCATGCACCTCCTGGCGTCTAAACAGCTTACCAAAGACATCATGGATAAAGTAAAAGGGGAGGGCTTCCCGACCAATGTGATCATCAATAAAGACGGGACTTTCGAACTGTCCAAAGCCGGCTATCCGTTGAACCGCGAGAAACTGGTGGCGCAGCTGGAAGCTGCGTTGAAAGAATAGGGGGAGCGTTTTATGCAAATGAAATTTTTTATATGAAATGTCAAACAGCCATTCTTTTTATTGCTTTAGTCTTTGCAGGCTGCAGCAGCAGGGAGGCCGATCCTTTGGTCGAGAAGCAACGCTTGCTGGATCTGGAGACAGAGGCCATTGCAAGAGAGTTCAAAAATGATACAGCGTTTCTGTCCTCCGTCATGGATACGACTTTTATTGAATTGTCAAAAGATACCATCAAGAAAAAGCATGAAGTACTGCGGACCATTTATGCCAACAATATGGAAAACAGTAAAAATGGGTCAACCGTTGACTCTTTTGTGCTGGAACATCCTGTTGTACATCTCTATGGGAATACGGCGGTGGTGACTTTCATTATGCATACGTTCCGGAGAAAAGAGTCCCTGGAGCGGCGGACAAGGTTTTACGATGTCTGGGTAAAACGCGATAACAAATGGATGGCGGTTACCTGGCAGGCTTCATCTGTGGAATGAGCAGCCTCTTCTAAGTGGTTCACATAATTTGTATATGCAAAATGAACATATTTAGTAAATACAGGACGATACGGAATTGGATAGTGCTGTTAGCCGTATCCATTTCCTGCGGCAGTCAAAGCCAGTCCACTCCGGAGCATCAGGTTGTACAGCCAATGTCCGGTAAGGAGCTGTTAACATTCACTACTCCGGTACGTTCTTTCCTGGAAGACAGCAAAGGGAATATATGGTTTGGCAGCGACCGGGAGGGAGTCTGTTTGTTGCAGAACGGGCGCTTTCGGTATTTCACGACAGCAGACGGGTTAAGCGACAACCAGGTTCGCAACATCTATGAAGACGTCAATGGGATGATCTGGTTTGAGTGTGGAACTGGGTTAAGTATGTTTGACGGTAAAAAAATAGCTGTCTATAAGCAGCGGAATTACGATGCGGTAACCCTGTGGAAAGCCGGGCCGGACGACCTCTGGTTCAAGGGAGACGAAACTGTAGGTTATAACAGCAGGGAGCGTAACTCAGGCGTATACCAGTATGATGGGAAAACCCTTTCTTTCCGCGAATTTCCAATAGCAAATCAGTCGGATGAAGAGCGCCGGTTTCAGTATTCCATTTCCACCTCTTTTTTCCGAGGGAAGCACGGTACGATCTGGTTTGGGGCTTACAAAGCCCTGATCGGATATAATGGCGAGTCCTTTAAAATATTAACCGACCAAAGCCTGGGCCTTGACGGCAAGACCAGTTCCCTCCATATCCGGGGATTCCTGGAAGACCGTAACGGGAAGCTCTGGATCGCCAATAACGGCAAGGGCGTCCTGATCTATAATGGAAAACAGACCGTTAATTTCACGGTACAGCATAAGCTGACAAAGGCAGACACTGGCGGCTATTCCCTTGACCGTGCTTATTCAATTGGAGAGGATGCCGAGGGCACCATCTGGATCGGCACCGTTGAGTCCGGCCTCTGGCGCTACGACGGGAAGACCATAACCAATTATACCGATAAGGACGGGCTGGGCGGCCTTTTCATTCCGGCTATGTATAAAAGCAAGCAGGGAGACATGTGGTTTGGGGGGAATGGGGTATACCGGTTTACCGGCAAGAGCTTTGAACGGATTTATTAGGTGAAATTTTCGCAGGAGCATTACACGATCTTTACTTCAATTCTTCTTCCCAATCCAATCTCTACAATTTTATGTAAGGTGTGGAGCTCAGGTTCGATGAGGTTATTTTCAATCCGGGAAATATAGGTTTTACTGGTTCCGCTTAATGCGGCTAACTGGTCCTGTGAAAGGTCGAGCGAGAGCCGCCATTTCCGGATCACAGGACCCAGGTTGAACTTTTTAAACGGCGCTTTATTTGGAACACTGTTTTTGTAAAGGACCAGCGGATCCACCTCAAAGGGATAGTCTACGGGGTTCCCATCCAGATCCTGTATCCGGATCATGATGTTTTTCCAGGAAAGTGTATTATTACGCAAGCCGACTTTCCTGAATTCAACCGGGTTAAGCAGGGCAAATTCCGGATCGCTGTTTTTCAACTTCCACTTATTGAATAACCGGTTAAAATCAATATCCCTGGTTTCTCCATTGTTAAAGACACAGGAAATGGTAAAGTTCCTGACGGATTTGATCTTCAGTATCCTCGGTATTTTTATAGTGGTCTTCATTTTCGCAAGTTTGGATTCAATGAATAAAAGGTTTCAAGTAAACGCTTCTTAATTACACTGTCTGAAGCCCATTTGCGGACCATCCGAAGTGGCTTAACAGGCAGACTGCCCGCATAAATTTCCAGGCTGGAAATTATCAATAAAGCTTCGTGCTCGCCATACAGCACATGCATGTGCGGCGGCAAATGATCCCTTGAATACAGGTCGATCTTTATGGAGTCCAGTCGGAATACCGTAGGCATAACAGGGTATACTATTAGCTAAGTTACCAAATATGGTAACAAAATCAAAACCACCATAAAAAATTGATTTTCAACTTTAAATTTTCTGCAAAAACCTGTCTGTATTAATTCACCGCGTAACTCCGTTTTATTCACTTGTTCTTCTCCACTTTTCGGGGTACCAGGGTCTTCGTCTCTATCGCTGTAAATCACTGTTGTACAACCGCGGTTTCTCTCCTGGATGACCTCCATCTAGTGCATCTGCACTATTCATATGGAAGTAACCCTAACTTACCTTTAACTGGATCTCAGCCGAGGGGTCTTTGTTTTAAAACCATTTCAGAATGAACATGCTGTTTTCTAAAGCCGGTAAATACGGGTTGCTGGCGGTTTTGCTTTGCACCTTCCTTGAAAATGCGCCGGCTCAAAATCCACTCTTCATTTCTCCCTGGGGGGCTACGATCTATTTGAAAAAACGGAAATCGGAATCCGATTTTTCCTTTGCTGCAGAATACGACTACCGGATCAGCCATATCCGGCTGAACAGTAGGGGGTTTTTTCGCATCACCGAAGGGAAAACGGAAACCACAGGGGAAACGATAGGTACTTCAGATTCGGCTTTAGGCGCTGGGTATTTATACCGGATTACAAAAGCAGGCTATACTAAGCTGGACAGCAGCCAGCGGATTCTGGCAAAGTTTGGCGATAAACCGGTGAACTGGATAATGAAAGATCCAAGTAGCGGAAAAACACTTCAGTGCCGGTCTGTGGCCGGTGAATGGAAATTCAATAGCCTGCTTCCTTTGCCTTGCCTTACTATTACAAAGACAGCGCCAGGCTTACAAATAAAGGAAGTGTATGTGGAAGGCTATGGACTGGTGGTGTATGTTCGCAATAATGAGATCTATACTCAGATGCTGGGCGACTACCAGCACAAGGCTGATATGATGAGCGAACTCGGGTATACCGATTCCATGGCCTGTTTGCTGGTGAATGAAACCAATTTTGATTATTATACAAAAAAACAATCCGACTGGATACTGACATTATCTAAAAAGCTGTCTGAAGGGCCCCTCAGCTGGCAGGAGTTGAACCTGATCATCACCCGTTTTGAATGCCGGATGCGGCCCCTTATAATCAACTTTGTGCATCAGTTTAATTCCAGTTTCAAGGGACTTCAACCGGGCAATATCAGCCTCCGTTCGTTATCGCTGTTCTGGGAGAATGTAGGAAGGGGCAACCTAACCGGAGAGCTGGCTTCCGGGATCCAGGGATCAGACAGTCTTAAGATCTGGGTTATCCGTCAGCAGAGTTTCCTGGAAGACGGGGTAGACCGGATCAGTTTTGACCGGCTGGGGGGGAATCCCAAAAAGGAACTACACGATAAGCACTACCTCTACGGGATGATCGCAGTCGCAGATCTGCTACAGCTGCCGGCCTTTACCTATCCGTATAATGATGAGGAGATCGACCTGTATTATTATTATGCATCTCTGGCGCTGGAAAAACGCGATGGCGATCCGCAGGCCATGCTGCCTTATGTCAGGGCCTACTTTTATCTCAAGCGGCATCTCCTGAATGTTTATATCGCCAAAAGCCACTCGCCCGATAGTGCTACAGCAACAGGATACAGTTACACTGCCTGCAATGCGACCAATAAATTCCTGACTGAATATTTCCAGTACAAAAAGAAATATGATACTGCCCTTAGCCGGATCACGGAAGCTTCTTTGCTGGAACTCGCTCCGGCCCTGTTCAGAGGCTGTAATATGGATTACCGGCTTTTTGAAAACCTGATACGGTTGAAAGCCTATCCACAGGCATTTATCGTATTCAGGGATGTTGCGCCGCGCTATAATTTCTGTCTCAGTTTCTCTAAAGAAATGGGTGAAATGGCCAAGGCCCTGCATCTGGAAGATACTGTGGCCTATATCATTTTGAGAGAGATGAGTTCTGCGGAGCTGCAAGACCGCATCCGTGCACTGGCTGCCCTTGGCCGTTGGGAAATAGCTGAAAAAATGCTGCGTTCAGAGGTCGGTAACTTGCTGGCATTTTTTGGCCCGGATGGTGGTGGCAAGAACCTGGTGGATCCTGAAGATTCGGGAAGCAGGAGAGAAGCCGCCAACCTGCTCTTTACCGAAATCCGTAAAAGCTTCGACTTCAGCCGTAAACCCAGGCGTCCTGACAATATTCTGGACGAAATGAAAAGAGTGGATTATTTCTATACACTGGTCAGCAAATGGGGAGAAAACGAACTGGCCCAAAAGCTGAGGGCATATAATACTGCTTTGGGTAAGTACTTATAGATACCATTATCTCAATGTGTCAGGGTAATGTAATTGATGAAAAAAATATAGTCTTATGAAAGGTAAATTTTTTCGGATCGTATCCGTCTGTTTTCTTTCCGGCATACTGTATACCAGTGCCATGGCCCAGCAGCAATCCATCGTCAACCTCATCGTCAGCAGTTTCAATGGCGCCCACCAGGGCTATCCTTCACTGGTAAAAGATACTGTTACAGATTTCGGGGGCTGGGATTACAAGATCAACCCAGCCGTAGTGCAGCAGTATGCAGATGTAAAGGATATCAAGCTGAGCTTTAAGAAAAATTATAAGTCTCTGCTTTTGAAAGACACCCTGGTGCAACTGAACCTGCTGCGGATCCGGGGAGCGACGATCCAACTGGACAAAGACAAAAAATGGGTCGATTATAAGGATACCCTCACCAATTATTATAATAAGATCGTCACCTTTTTCCAGCAGGCTTTTGGAAAACAACTGAATTATACCCCGGTCATTCCCCTGGCTAAAGAAGAGGACGCAGATTTCAAGCCGCGCTACCTGATCTATTTCTACGAAAAAGCCGTCAAAATTCCGGATAGCCTCACCGACAAGTACGAGATCGAAAGGCAGCTGGATGTGGTGGCCTGGTTTACCATTGAATTACAGGAGAATTTCCTGGTGGGGCGGAATTACAATATGATCTTCCGGGTGAGCGGCGGGCAGAGACAATAACTATATAAAGAAACACGCCCGGATACTGCTGGGCTATTACAGATCATACCCTTCCCATTTCCAGGGAATACAGGTGGGGCCCAATACCGTTTCAACCAGTTCCCGGAAGACCCGTTCTCCGTTTTCGCTGTTGACCAGGATAACGACCGCAGTACCCTGTTTGGGGAAGAGGATGGTGTAATTGCGCCAGGGGCCACCATTGCCTTCCTTGAAATAGGCGGGGCCTTGTTGGCAGCGGATCAGTCCCCAGCCCAGTCCATACGACAAACCAATCGCATCATTTTCGGTAGTTGTTTCGGTGGTGATGGGTGGAAACTGGGTAACAGAATGAATACGGATATGCGGCCGGGTCATTTCCCGGTACCCCTTCCGGTCCAGGCCTTTTTCCTGCAGCAGGTTTTCCGTAAAGCGCGCGAAGTCGGCAATGGTGGTGACTATGGAGCCACCTGCAACGGCATCCTTGCGTTTCTTCTTCTTGTCGAGCATTCCATTGGACAGGTGTCCGACAGCCACATTATTATCCCCGAAATCATCATGCCATACGTATCCGGTCCGGTACATGCCGAAGGGCTGGAATATTTCCTTTACCGCCAGGGCGTCGAGGGGTTGACCGGTAAGCTCTTCGAGTACCAGTTGCAGGAGTTTGAACCCTTCGCCGGAATAGGCATAGCGGGTACCCGGATCGAAGTAGATCCGCATCGTGCCGAGCGTATCATCGGCGCCGGTTTGGGGATGGACCCAGCGTACATTGGGCAGACCGGTAGTATGGCTCAGGCACATCCGGGCGGTGATTTTTTCCCAGCGCGGATCATTGCGGAGATCGGAGAAGTATTCGTATTCGTAGAGCGGTTTGGAAAGGTATTGTCCCAGGGGTTTATCGAGGTCCAGCACACCCTGCTGCACCAGTTTCAGGGTCAGGAAGCCGCAAACGCCCTTGCTGAGTGAGGCACCGTACATGATGGTAGCGGTATCCAGTAATTCGTTGGCGGGCTTGTTGCGGTAGCCAAATGATTTAAGGTAGACGGTTTTGCGTTTATTCAGCACCGCGAGACTCAGTCCTTCGATCCCGGATTTATGCATCAGCCGTTTCACCACCGCATCAACGGAATCTGCCGGGATCCGGCTGCCGTCCAGTCGCTGCAGGGCGGGCGATTGTGCCAGGCTCCCGGGCAGGCAGCACAGGAAGAAGAGGGTGAGCAGTACGAGCTGTTTCAAGTGATAAGGTTTTAATGATCGGCTGACCTAAAGTTAGGGGTTTTCCGGCGGTAGTCTTTGGTGGGGCAAAACGGAAACTTCGTGCTATATTTAGGGAGGTCTCTATTGTCCCGCTATGGTTCCCGCCGGAAAGACGGTGAACAACGATCTATGAACCGACTGCTCATCTATACGATAACTGCTTATCTGGCAGCCCTGTTGCTCTGGACGGTCTTGTTCTACAGCAATCCTTATCTCGGCAATGTCATATCCGATATCAACCTGATCTTCACGGCAACCTTGCTTGTGTATGGCATCATCCGGTTCAGTGTCCGCCCTGCGGCGTTGGAATTCATCAAGGTCTTCATCCGGACCCTGTTCCGGGTCTGGCTGCTCATCTTTATCACCTTTGCCATTGCCCGTTCCATGGACCGGATCGGGATCCTTTTATTGCTGACTTTTATCCTTGGTTATATGGAAGGGTTGCTGGACATCAACAAGTGGCTGGAGTCCAGGCCTGCGCTGTTCGGGTTATTCCCGAAAGAGGCCGCTGATTTGAAATGGGGGCAGGCGCTTGCTACGATCCTTGTCATGAGTGTGATCCATATCCTTTGTGCTTTGGCGGTATTGGTTTTTTATCTCTTGTTTACCGTTGGTGCCTTTCGCTGAAACGAATCACCCCCGAAGTGTCTCCCGCAGGGGACGCTGCGGATACTAATACACTAAAGAACATCACAAATATGAAGTCATTCTGTTCAGTACTCAGTTGTTTTCTGATCATCAGTTGTGCCTCCTCAAAAAAGGCGGCCCAGCCATCTGTCACCCAGCAGGATCATAATTTAATCCGGAACATCTCCGATACTACCATCCGTCTGCCCCGGGGCGCTTCCCAGGCGGTCTGGGCCGGCAATACCCTCTATGTCAGTGGTTCGCTGGATCCTGATATGAAGCTGCATACGAACACGGAGCAACAGACCATCGGTGTATTAAACTACCTCAAAAGTTTCCTGGCAAAAGAAGGCCTTACCTTCAGTGATGTTGTTATGGTGCGGGTCTATCTGGGTGCGGATCCTTCGAAAGAAGGCAAGGGTGACTTTGCCGGTATGCAAGCTGCGTATAAGCAGTTTTTCGGCACTGTAGAGCAGCCCAACAAACCGGCGCGGACCACGGTGCAGGTGGTGTTACCGGCAGGGGAGGCGGGGGCATTGGTGGAGATCGATCTGGTTGCAGTGCGGACAAAATAATGATTTGTAACCCTCCTGGCTCCACCATAGAACGCTGTGAATTTGAACAGTTCCTTTTCCATTTATTTCCCCTAACTTGTCTTGCCGGGTCGTACATCCCGGATCCGGGCCCTGAGCCGTTACCCTCCCTCATTTTTCAAGACTGAACCCCTAAACCGAAATTTTATGCTGAAAAAAATAGCCGGCGTATTAGTGGCCCTTTGCCTGTTCCTGCTCCCGTTTCTGATGGGTATCCCTTTAACCAGGCATACCCCCTATGTGGATACGAACAGCTTTTCAACCTATGTGATCATCTGGTCCATCCTTTCCCTGGTTGTTGTGGCAGCAACAGTATCCTCTGGCAAGTATTTTTCACGGACAGGTCCATGGCCCGCTACTGGAATGCTGTTATTTTTTCTGGTATGCCCCATTTTTGGAATCGTTGGACTGGCGGCTGCTCCGGATCTCAGCATTAAAATACTGGAGCATCCCGAACGGGAGCACCTGCGGTATATATTCCTCTTTATCGCAGCAATACTGTTCGGTGCTTTTTCATATTACCTCTTCAAGAGTGATTTTTTGAAGAACAGGAATACAGCACGGAGGCTTTTCACACTACTGGTCATCTTAGCTTTCGCAGAATTCATCTGGGAATTTTCCCATCACTATTCCTATCCGGAGGCCATGAAAGCCTGGATTGGCCAGGGAAACCAGGCGGATACGTTCAGTAAGCAGTACGACAGCCTGGGGGTGATCAACCTGGGGGTATTGGGAAGGCTGATCCAATTCTCTTTGATCATATGGCTTGCGGTTTTGCTCTACAAACAACGATATATCCGTATCTGGGCTCCTGTACTTATACTACTACTGGGTTTGACAGGTATTGTTACCGCAGTGCTGATCTATTTCACACAAATGAATTTGCCAAAGGGATTGGAAACCCTGATGTTATTCTTCATTCCAGGCATACCCTTTTTGTTATTGTATTGGTTGGGTGTGACATGGCTTACTAAATCGGGTAAACATGCAATATCTCACTGATATGATACAATCGCGCATTATATCCTACTGGGGATAGTTTCATCCCCGCAGTGTCTCCCGCAGGGGACGCTGCGGATGCGTTTCTATATCCAGTTTATGTTGAACGGCACCGCAAACTCCCAAAACTGTTGTAACATGCTCCCGGATTCCGCCGGAACAATGGCGTTTGCTTATGATTATACGTCGGTTTATTCGCTATGGCATCTTGATCCTCTCCGCTTCCTGCAACGCTCAAGTCAAAGCACCTGAGCAACCCAGCGCAGTTGCACCGGCACCCGTCATCATCCGGAAACCAGATCCTGTAAAACAGCCGCCCGGAACCGACTCCACCCTGGTCAGCCCCTATATCCGGAGTATATTCGAAGACTCCCGGGGCAATTTATGGTTCGGTACGATCGAAAATGGCGTCGTGAAATACGGTAAGGATACACTGACCTACTATTCCGCTTCTATCGGGTTTAACAGCCAATCCGTTTTCGCAATCAGTGAAGACCAGGCGGGCAAACTCTGGTTCGGTACAGACCAGGGTGTATATACCTACGACGGAAAAACCTTCCGGAACTACAGCCAAAAAGACGGACTGCGTGACATTGACATCAGCCGCAAGGGCATAGTGGTCGACCGCTCAAGTACGGTATGGGTGGGTACACACAAAGGCGTTTACCGGTATGATCCCGAAGCCGATAAGGCGGGGAAGGCCTGCTTTTCCCTTTTTACACAGCTGCCGCTCATCAATTGTGCCGGTATCCTGGAAGACCGCAACGGCAACCTTTGGTTCGCTTCTTCCGATAAAGGGGTGTTCCGCTACGATGGCAAGACCGTTCTTAATCTGACAGAAAAGGAAAAGCTGGGTGAAAACTATGCCGGGGGCATGGCGCAGGATAAGGACGGAAACATGTGGTTTACCATGCAGCACGGCATCTGCAAATATCATGGAACGACATTCACTGAATATACTACCAAAGAGGGGATAGGCGGTACCGAGATCTGGGGCATTCTCATCGAACAATCGGGCATCATCTGGATCACCGCCCGGGGCAGCACCACCCGCTTCGATCCAACCCTACCACTTTCGAAAGCATTTACCGTGTTCCGGTCCGAAGACGGGTTCACCTGCTGCGTGCAAAGTATGTTCCAGGACCGGTCCGGTCGCGTCTGGTTCGGCACCGGACAAGGCCTCTACCGATTCAACGGGACGCACTTTTACCAGGTGAAGCAGGCGGGTCCCTGGCAATAGAATAGCCATATTACTTTTTCTTGGTAATTTCGGTTATGGCTTTCGATGGGGCTGAGGCTGTTCGGAACGGCACAGTTCGTTAACAATATAATCGGACGGCTATACAACAAAAAGTAGCAATGAACTATTCCCCTTCTGTTTTTTTACTTAGAATATGCATAATAATAGGACTGCTGGTAACGGGTAACACGGGCTTTGCACAAAAATTCAAACCAAGGATCTATATTAAGGAAGCCAGTAATTACAGTACCCTTTATGCGAATTACCTGAAAAATTCATTCGAGGGCAGTGGTTGTGATTACAAGTTCAGCCTTGCCGATGCCGAGATCTACGACCAGTTGGCTAAACAGATCCCGTCCGAAAAACTGGATTATGTGATCGCCTATAATGATCGTAAAAATTATCCGCCCGATATGCAGCGGACGGATTGGGTAGATGCTACCCCCATACAAAAAAATGCCATTTTATATTATATGGCCCGCTTTAACCACGGCGCCTGCAGTTTTATACTGGTGGAGTTTCCAGCCGCTGAGAACGCTCAAAATCCCGGTTTGCGGGAAGATCAGCTGCCCCGGTCAGATATCTACTTTGTTATTGACGACCATTTTCTGAAGGATGTGGTGCATTATATGAAAGACAGTATTGCCGGTAACATGTATAATAGCAAGGGATGGTACGGAAGTTATACAAAGGCGGAAGCGAAGATCCGGGAAAAACTAATCGCCAATTTCGATGCTTTTTACAATGTTACAGACAGGTATATCGACACTTCCTTCTATTTTAAAACCATTGTGCCGGTGCCGCATTATACCCGCGAGCAATACATTACTCACCAGGTTACGCAGTCGCCTGATAGTGAGAAAAAGGCCTTATTGGTGCAGGAGCAGAAAAAGCTGACCGAAGAAATTGTACAAGCTGAAAAAGTGCTGATCGATCTGTACAAACAGCATAAATGGACCGAATTGCTCACCCACTACCCGTTATGGGAATGTGAGCACATGAATCTGGACACCACCAAAGAACGGCCCAAGGGAGATCTCCGGGGTCCCATACCCATGCTGATGACCATCCGGGCCAAACTCCATTTTACGACCACAGGTATCGGCGTCGATATGCTCACGGACGAGATCATTGCTGCGCAGGAAGATTATGGATCCGCCAAAGCGGAAGAGTACTTTACCAGTTCCCAACATTTCAGCATGGAGCGGGGAAAATCCGTTTTGGTAAACGAGGATTATAAAAATAACCGGAATCAGTATAGTTATAATTTTGACAAGCCTCCCTACGATTTTTTCAGGCCTGTCGTGAACCTGATCATGAATGATTTTGTGGTGCCGGAGTTTTCCATTGGTACCAAGGAAGATCTTGTAGTATTCCTGGTGTTCAAGACTACGCATCTTGGCATGGTGGAATTTTATCCCGCGCAACTTTCCGCACAAATGACCCGCTTGAAGGTGATCAATAAACAGTTGAGCGGTATGAACTGAACCTGTGGAATCGTAAATACACGTAACCCGTTTCGGGGTATTACCTTTTCGTGGTATTTTTCAAAAACCATTTTTTTGTATGCCCAATTACCCTACCTTGTATGCAATTACACTGAACGGAGTTCGCCAACACACCTGGATTCACTGCTAACACGACTGTTTCTTTCTGCACCTGTTTTCTTTCTGATTAGTACTTCTATTACCCCCTGAACTGGTTAATGCTTGAAGCGCCCTGCTTAGGAGCAGCTGTCGTTTACCCCCTGCTATCACAGGACGGTATCCCACGGCCTGGACAACTCATGCACTGAATTTAATTAAGAAATAAAAATGCATTTTTATGGCAAACATTGAAAATATCTTCCGCTTTATTTCGCTCAGGCCCACAAAACAGGAAAGGGTCAAAGGCAGGTTGAATATGCATGTATATGGCGAAAACAGCAAGTCGCCATTGTATCGTGAAATGGCCAAGCTTTCGGCATCCGGGGCATCTAAAGAGGAGCTGGCCCGCATCGGTAACAATTACCAGAAAGCCGGTACCTATATTACTGACTTCAGGGAACTGAAATATCCGGTCAGCAATATGCTGGATTGGGTAGCGGCTCATGGTCAGGAGGACTTCAAGACCAGCGATTTCCTGAAACAGATGCTGCAGATCGCCGGCAAAAATACACTGGATGATCTTGTAAAAGACCAGGCCTTTCAGGATGCCTATAATAATTTATGCGACTCGGTATTGGCGGATATCCTCTCCGGTACAACGGTGGCCGACCGGGAAGACAAGATCACTTCCATCAAGATCCTGTATACACTCAAGGCTGTTGCCGAGAAAAAACTGGTGCTCAATGATACCGAATTGCTGGACGAGTTTTTCGGCCGCAGTACAGTAGTGTTCCCCTTGTACCGTACAAAACCAGGTGAGGGGCAGCAACGGGAACCCGATCCCGGCCCATCGGATAAAGAAAAGGAAAGAGAAAAAGAACGGAAGGCAAGGGAAGAAAAACTGGCCAACCTCGAAAGGGCGCATCGTGAACTGTCGATGATGGCTAAAGATGAAAAATACCGCTTGAATCCCGAAGCAGTTAATGTACAGTCCGACCGTATCCGGGATCTGGAGAACCAGGTGGTGGCCCTCGCCAATAAATGCAAGGATCATGAACCCGAAGCACCAGCTCCGGCAGCAGCTACCCTGGGTGTAGGTGTGATACCTGCCCAGAAGGAGTTCATCCTTTCCCCGAATGCCTATAACTATTTACACGAAAATACCCGCACTGTACTTGCTGACTTCCATTTCGAAACGGGTGCCGTCAATCCGGTTGTTGCGGTGAACCGGATCGAGGAGGAGATCTCCCATATCCATTCCCAGACCGTTTCTGAAGCTACCTATAACCGGATGGTACCCCTGGGAGGCGTAATGGTGAACCAGGCCAAATTCATGCAATCTTTCGGCGGCATGATGGCTTCAGGTGCTGCAGCGCTGGGGGCCTTTATTAAAAAATGTGCCTTTAAGGCAGGGATCGGGGACCTGTTGATCGTGCGACAGAAACTCAAGGCCTATGAACTGGCCGAGTTTGCCCATGTGGAGAACGCCCTTTCCGGTGAATTCCGGGAGCGGGTACACAAGCGGCTGGACCTGACCGAAGTGATCACGACAACAGCAACCGAAACCGAAACCGAAAAAGAACGGAACCTGCAGAGTACGGAGCGCAATGAAATGCAGACGGAAGCGGAGAAAGTAGTGCAGCAACAGGCCCATGTGGATGCCGGACTCCAGGTCAGCGGCAGTTACGGGCCCAGTGTCAGTTTTTCGGCCAGCCTGAGTGCCGGTTTCTCTTCATCGGTGCAGGAAACACAAAAGAAATCCACTTCCTATTCCAGGGAAGTAACGGAAAAGACTTCGGAGAAAGTCCGCACTAAAGTGACCGAAGAGCAACGACGCAGGACCCTCCAGCAGATCGAGGAGTCCAATACACACCGGATCGATAATACAGCAGCGGGGGCGAAACATGTGCGGGGCATTTACCGCTGGTTGAATAAGATCTATGACGCACAGATCTATAATTACGGGCAGCGGATGATGTATGAATTCGTCATTCCGGAACCAGCTGCCTTTTTCCTCTATGCCACAGTGGAACATGCCCCCGAAGATTCGAACATCATCAAACCGGATCTGCCGACCTTTCCCATCTGGGGTACCGTACCGCTGAAACCAGCCAATCTCACACGGACCAATTACCATGATTATGTCAGCAAGTATAATGTAACCAATGCACCAGAGCCGCCTTCGCAGTTTGTTGTCAAAACATTTTCCGACAAACTGGATGGCAAGGATGGAGTGAATATCGGCAGATCAGGCGCCATTGCCATTCCGGACGGCTATGAAGGTTATGCAGCCATGATCAGCTATAACAGCATTTTTGAAGAAGGGTCGAAGAATTTCGCCCGCATCATGATCGGGGGACTTTCGATGGACCGGAACTACTGGGGTGCGGAATACCGGAACTTCAGCCAGCGTTACCGGGGTGAAGTGACCATTACGGCTTCGCTGATGAACAAATGGAGTTTTGCGCTGGGCGTAGACGTATTCTGTACGATAACGGATGAAGCCTTTTCCAAATGGCAGATCAAGATGTATGATGCGATCATGCAGGCTTATTTTGCCCAGAAATCGGTGTATGACGCCAAAATGGAGCAGAAGGATATCCAGAAAGGGGTGGAGATCCTGGGCAGAAACCCGCTTGAGAACCGCCGTATCGAAAAAGAGGAGTTGAAAAAACTGGTCATTATGATCCTGACCAATAACCCCTATCCCAATATCAATTCCTACCTGAATACGGCAGAGCCCATCCTGGACCTGGCCAAGGTCTGTCCCAATGGCTCCTATATCCGCTTTTTTGAAAACGCCTTTGAATGGGAGAACATCCTCTATGTATTCTACCCGTATTTCTGGGGCCGCCATGCCAAATGGATCAATGCCCTGCATATTACAGACCCGGATCTCGATTTTGCGGCCTTCCTGAAAGCCGGCGCTGCCCGGGTGCAGGTACCCGTACGACCCGGTTTTGAAAAGGCTGTTGCTTTTTACTGCCAGACGGGGATGATCTGGGAGGGGAATGATGTGCCGTTGATCGGCGACGACCTCTATGTGCCGATCATCAAGGAGATCACGGAAAACCTGGGCAAGCTGGACGACGGCGTGTACTATCCGGATCCCAATACCCCCAGTCCCTGGGAAGTGACCATTCCGACTTCATTGGTGGTGTTGCAGGACCTCAAGGAAATTCCGGGTATTGTCGACATGATGACTAAACAGCCGATCAACATCAATCCCTGAGGAATAATCGGTCTCAAAAGCTAGCAGTATGTCTAAAGTAAACCTGGTTTGCAGTGAATTGCTGTTGCTCCCGGTTGGCAAGAGTGTGTTGTTGCGGTTTTCCCTGGCGGGCACCTATAATAAATGGGGTGGAACGCGAAAGCCGATCAACCTGTCCTGCTCCAACAAGGCTGTAACGCTGTCGACCACACATGTGGAAATAGAGGAGGGCTGGTTCTTCCTGACCCATATCCACTCCACAGCCGCTGGAGCCGGGATCGTGGCCGTAGAATTCGATGGAAAGGCGGATGGTACCATTACGTTCAGTTTTTTAACCAGCAAGGATGTGTTCGATGAAGTTGCACACAAGTTGCTGATCGATGAGCTGACCTATGTGGCCAAGGAAGTCAATGATGAGAACCATGTGGCTGAGTATTCGGGAAATTATTGTATGTCGGCTGCCGAACGGGGGCTGTCGGAACTCCTGCTCGATATCACCAATTTCCTGGCGGTGGAACGGAATACCCACAAGCACAAGAACAGTGTGGGCTTTATGGGTAAGACCGCCATTGACCGGGGAAAGCGCTTTGAGGCGCTGGGCTTCACGGCAGCTGCGCATGAGTTCGACAGTTATACCATCGACCATAAGAAAAAGGATCTGATCTACAAGGCGAAAGATGATACGGAGGCAACAGCCAAGTACAACGAGGTCAAATATGATATTGTGGGGTTATCTGCTGCTGCCAAAGCGGCGCTCAACAAGTTTTTCGAAGATGACCTCAAGGGGAAGGAGATCGGATTCCATGTGTACTATATGACGGTGACGAACGGCTTTCATACGCTCTTGCTGATCATCGACAAGTGGACCAGTCCCTGTTCGCCTACCTATGAGATCTGGGACCAGCACGGCAAGTCTACCTCCTTCGGTGCTTTGGCAGATCTTGCCGACGGCATTCTCCGGCAGACCAGCTGGACCTTTGCCAATTCCTGCCTGAACCGGTACAAGGCGAAAACCACAAAGTTTTTTGATTCCACCAAGACCTATCTCTGGAAGATCCAGAAAAAGTAGCGGCATGTAGTGCTGTACCTTATTTAGTAATCAGAAGTATTGTATCAAAGTTGCCTTTAAAATGAATCAGACTGAAATCCTCGCCATACTGCTGGCAGCCGGCGGCTGGGTTGTCGCCATCCTCCAGGCGGCTCTTGGTTTTCTGGAGCGTAAAAAGGAAAAGAATGATGCCATTCTTTTGAAAACGGTGGACTATTTTACCGGGGGGAGTCAAAAGCGGAGTGTGGGCATTGCATTGGTGGAAGGGTTTATCAGAAAGAAAGGCACTTATCATGAAATTGTTGCGCCGCTGCTGAGCAACCAGTTTGTGTATTTACTGCTTTCATCCGATTCTGATTCGGCGGTTCATGAAGAGCGAAACCTGATCAGGGTATTTAATTTACTGGATGCGATCACTGTAACTGATAAATACAAATTTTCCGCTATCCGGAATGAGATGGCAGCGGCAATTGCACGCCGGCTTGAGGGTTCCGAGAAATCTTCTTTAAACATTGAGGCCAGTACACTCGAAATATGGAAAAAGCGTATAGCGTAAGGCATTTTCCTTGCGGCAGTGCGGAGTTGCCAACTGTATACAGTTGACAACTCCGCATTACAGCGAATACTAAGGCCATTTTAATGAAAGCCATAGAGTTTTCGATAGTCGTATATCTGTCCAGTCCTGCCTCCTCTTTTTAGGGGATTTTTGCAAGTTCAAGCATGTTTATATAGGTAATTTGGATAATTAGGACTAACTATGTCCTTACTGGTAACAGACAAAAAATAGCAGATCAATTGGTTTTCGCTTAACCACGAGTACTATTTTCCTGACTACTGAGTAGAGCCCTCTTTTTTGCTGTGTACCTTTGCTGATTTCATTTTTTGGTTACGCTGACTGGTTAGCTTCACTGCAGGTGTATGCATTATAGATGCATACCTTTTTTATAATTCTATTCATGGTTTTAAGGCGCTGGTTGTACAGACCAGTTATTGTCGTCAATCAAAATTTATCTGATGACTTTATTTCACTTTTAAAATCATTATATGCCTGGACATTTTCTTCAATCTGATGAAGTTTTAAGACATAACGAACAGATCGTTTCCCTGGATGGCCGTTGTACACTGATCATGCAGGGTGATGGCAATCTGGTTTTATATTTTCCCGGTTTTCAGGCGGTCTGGAGCAGTAAAACATCCGGATCTGATGTCGCCTATTGTATCATGCAGGGAGACGGGAACCTGGTTTTATACAATGCCAGTGGCATACCCAGATGGGCTTCCGCTACAGACCGTCACCCTGGTGCCACACTTGTCATGCAGGATGATGGGAATCTGGTGATTTATGCGGCCAGCGGGACACCGCTCTGGTCTTCCGGTACCAACTGGCTGCAGCCCAAGCCGGTTTTCAGCAAAGGAACCGGCAACCGGTTAAACCCCAACGAGGGGCTTGCGTCCAATGACAGCCTGATTTCTGCAAACGGGCGGTTTCGTTTCATCATGCAGGGCGACGGTAATCTCGTTCTGTATGTGCCCAATGGCAATGCATTATGGGACAGTCATACCGACCACACGGATGCCTGGTGTGCGGTGATGCAGGGCGACGGGAATTTTGTGATGTATTCGATCAAAGGGGAATATAAGTGGGATTCCGGTACGGATGGGCATCCTGGAGCCTTCCTGGTGGTACAGGATGACGGGAATGTGGTGATATATGATGTGAATGGGGAAGCACTCTGGGCTACCAATACCGTTACAAAATTAACAGTCAATTTATCGTACAAGATCCTTGTGCACCCGGTTACCGGGAAGTTGGCGGATTATGATATCATCGGTCATGTACACGATTGTGTACAGCAGATGAATGACCTCTGCAATGTCTTAAATACGAATTTCCGGTTCCGGTTGGCAGAAGCGCCGGTGGCCATCGGGGGACCGGATGCCAGTGGCCAGGTGAATGTCTGGTTCAACACCCCGATCATGGGAGAACATATGCAGCCTTTTGAAAAAAGTGCCAAGCTGCTGCCCGCTGAATTTGCATGGCGGACCGATGCCGTTAACATTTACATGACTGGAAAGGGCTGGGGAGGGCGATCCTCATTTCCCGGGAATGGCGAACTGGTAACCATTGCGGCAGATGTAAACCTCCTGGGGGTGCATCATACCATACATGAGTTGGGTCATTATTTCGGATTATTCCATACACATGAAGGACATGGAGGTCTTCCCGATATATTGGTTGACGATCCAAAATGGGACATGGATGAAATCGCCCGGCAAAATTTCAGCAAAGATTTTGCACAATTATCCATGGATGAGCAGCAGCTGGTGCAGAACACTTTCTCCAATATCATGTCGTACCACGGTTCAGCCACCAACCCCTTGCGGATATTTACCAAAAGCCAGCTCGACAAATGGGAGCTTGAAATGCGGACGAGTCGCAGCCATGTGACTGCGTAAGGTTTATTATTTATGATATAACGCAGTGTTGTCCCTTCCTGGGGGCTTTGTTCTCTCTTTCATCCCCTCAGCGTCTCCCGAAGGGGACGCTGCGGTCTGGCTGAAGTTGTATAGAGTTGCCAACTGAATATAGTTGGCAACTCCGCACAGCCTGCCCACATCCCTAAGGTAAGTGGGTGGTCAGTTTGCCGCGAAGAGGTTGTAAACGGTTGCAAACAGTATACTGTTTGCAACCGTTTACAACCTACTTTTTATTGAGAATCATAACAGTATCATTTTCAACGAAGTAAAGGGGGTCTTCTAAATGGCTGAATTTCAACAAATTTGCCAATTTCAACAGGTAAGGTTGCAAACTGTATACGGTTTGCGACCCTGGGTACCTGGGCCTGAATACGGATCCAAGGTAAATGGGGGGTCAATTTGGAGCGAAATCTTGTTGTATAGAGTTGCCAACTGTATACAGTTGGCAACCCCGCACAACCCTATCTCATAAACCCGGGTTGTACCATCAGCAGAGAGATTCCGGTGAAACTATTTTTGCAGGATGAAACTGCCAAAATATCCTTTTACAAGGCAACCAGTATCCCAACCAGGTTACTTGTTTACGATTCTTACCTGTTCAGCAGATTTCCCAATTCGGGAACTTTTTTCTACCTTTGAAAAATGCAGCGCTTGAGGGTAATTGCTAAAAAAGGATTAAGGGAGTTTTGGCAAAAACATCCGGATTGTGAGCAGCAGGTAAAGGCCTGGTACAATGAAGCAGCAGCTGCAAACTGGAAAAGCCCGAAGGATATCAAAAGGAACTATCCTTCCGCCAGTATTCTGGAAGGTAACAGGATAGTATTCAATATTAAAGGGAATACATACAGACTGATCGTCCGGATCAATTACAATTATCAAATGGTCTGGATCCGTTTTATCGGAACGCATGCTCAGTACGACAAAATTGATGCTACTAAAACTGAAACAATGACTGTAAAACCTATAAAGACAAATAAGGATTATCAGCGGGCACTGAAGCGCCTCGAAGTGATTTTTGATGCCAGGCCAGGTTCATCGGAAGGCGATGAATTGGAAGTGCTTGGCATTTTGCTGGAAAAATACGAGCAGGAACACTATCCGGTAGACTTTCCGGATCCCATTGAAGCCATTAAATTCAGGATGGAGCAAATGGACTACAATCAGAATGATCTGGCCACAGTAGTCGGATTAAAAAGCAGGGCCAGCGAAATCTTAAATAAGAAACGAAAGCTGACGCTGGAAATGATACGGAATCTGCATAGTAAATTAAATATCCCAACCGAAGTATTGATACAGAGCTATTAACTCTCCTCCCAGCAGTGTCGCGTTGCAGCACCATGCCTTTTTACATAAGAACACCCGCAGGGGACGCTGCGGAAGGCTGAAAAATTAGTATTTTTATAGTATGAGAATAAAGGATCTCAACAGCAAAAAAACACCTGTAGTTGCCATTGATGATTCATTGGATAAATACAAGAATGCGCCTTTATTTCAGGATAAGGTAGACAAGGCAAATGCCATTCTCAAAAAAGCGGGGTTACCCAAAAAAAAGAAACAGAACGGTTAAACCGATCTTTCATCCCCGCACCGTCTCCCATGGGGACAATGCACTGTACCACACCAATCACCAGTTTTTTTTGACAACCTTATCCCCCCGCAGAGTCTCCCGAAGGGGACTCTGCGGTCTGTTGAGGTTGTATAGAGCTGCTACAGTATAATATTGACAACGCTGTACAACCTTCCTAATCTTAACCCATGAAACTCATTTCCTGGAACTGTAACATGGCCTACCGGGGTAAAGCTGCAGCCCTTCTGCAATATCAACCCGATATCGTGGTCGTTCCGGAATGTGAGCAGCCCGAGAAGCTGAAATTCCCGGAGGGTGTCACCCAGCCAATAGACCAGATCTGGTTCGGCAATAATCCGCACAAAGGAATCGGCATCTTCTCCTACAGTAAGTATCGTTTTTCTCTTTTTAAGCACTACAACCCCGCCTTCCGGTATGTGATTCCGGTCTCCGTAACGGGCGGGAAACAGGAATTCAACCTCTTCGCGATCTGGGCAAATAACCCCGACGATAAAGACGGCCGCTATGTGGAACAGATCTGGAAGGCCCTGCAGTACTACGAAAAGCTATTGACCGGCAGTCCGGTGCTCCTGGCTGGCGATTTCAACAGCAATACGATCTGGGATATAAGTCATAAGTGGGGTGGGCATTCTGCTGTTGTGGACTACCTGGCCGAAAGGGGTGTCCCAAGCACCTACCATAAATTCCATAAAATGAAGCAAGGGGAGGAGGCGCACGCCACCCTTTATATGCACCGGAATCAGCAAAAGCCCTATCATATTGATTATTGCTTCGCCTCAAAAGGCTTTATGCGAAAACTTACAGCCGTTGAAATTGGTAAGTATGAAGACTGGGCGGGGCTTAGTGATCATGTGCCGCTGATGATTACTTTTTAGGTAACACTCTCATATTTCTTGCCAAAGGGGAGCTCGCACCCAAATCCGGCTGGATCTTTCAGGATGAAAAGCTGAATGACTAAATATGAGGGTGGGCAGAAGAGAACAAAAATTGACTAAATTTATTGAAAAGGGAAACGTATTTCAAATACATAAATAAATTTATATGAAACAAGTTTACCGGTTTCTGTTATTTATGATGCCTGTTTTTTTGGTTCTATCCTGTAACCAAGGTCTTTCTCAGGCAGATAAGGAATACATTAAAAGCCTGGAAGAAAAAAACAGGACCTTAGAGAAACAGATTGAAGAATTAAAGGGAGGATCAGGAACTAAGGATAAATCCAAGAAACAAGGTAAAGGCTATTTTACTATAGGCTCTTCTGAGCAAGAAGTGCTAGATGTTATGGGTGATCCTACATCTTATAGTGATATGGGTCTTGGGGGAAAGACGTTTAATTATGGATTTAGTTTTATCCATTTTGAGAACGGGAAAATTTAGTTATAGTAATACTGAAAAAAATTTAAAAGTCAGGGTTAAATAGTTTTTTTTGATGAGTCTAATGCACCTTTTTAAGTATAATTGAATCTCATACTACTAATTTTTTTAGTTAAAGTCAAGAAAAACATGCTTGTCGCATGTTTTTTGGAGTTTAATTATATTATAAAACTTGCTGCAGTAATTTAAAAATATAAAACTGGACCCGTCATTTGCATAACTGATCAGTAACCATTTATCTAAGAGTATGTCTATAATACTCCCCTAATTTAGGACCAGAAGGGTCGTTAGCTAAGTTAAGGTTTCTTTCATTTCCATGGTCATTACGCAGCTCTTTGAATAGACTCTTGATACCGGATATTGGGTGTTTGAAGGGTAGTATGGTGGATTTTATCGTGATAGTAGTCGATGTGGCTTTGAACTCCCTTAAAAAGTTCAAAGCCATCATCGACGGGATTCAAGTACACGTACTCGTATTTCAAAGTCTTCCAGAAGCGTTCTATCCAGATATTGTCTAGGGCCCGGCCTTTGCCGTCCATTGATATCAGGATGCCCTCCTGTTCAAGGTATTGCGTCCACAGCGCACTGGTATACTGGCTGCCCTGGTCGCTATTCACGATTTCGGGTTTTCCGTGAGTGGCAATTGCCTCTTCCAAAACGTTCTTGCACCACTGGGCGGACATCGAGTTGCTGATACCCCAACCGACAATTTTACGGCTGTACACATCGATAATGGCTGTTATGTACATATAACCCTGCTTCATCGGGATGAACGTGATATCTGTACACCAGACCTGGTTGGCATGGGAAATCTTTATCCCTTTGAGCAGGTAGGGCTTGATAAACTCCCTCAGTCCTGATTTGGTCAGGTTCTTACGACGGTAAAGGGTGTTTCGGCCCATGATCCTGAATAATCTCCGGATACGCTTCGGACCCGCAATAAAACCCATTGCAGTCAGCAGCAGCACCATCGATTTTACGCCCTCTGTGGGGTGTTTAGTCAGGTGACGATCCATGATATTCATCATCTCGATATTCTCAGGTTTTTCCGGAGCAGGCTTGTAATACACCTGGCTACGGCTAATGGACAAAAGTTCGCATTGTCTTCGGACAGAGATTTTTGAAACACGTGGTTGAACCAGCTGTCTCCTCAGGATCTCGATCCCCAGCTTCTTGCAACTTTTTTTAAAAACTCATTCTCGACCTTCAGCTGGCCTATGGCCGCATACAGTTTTTCCGTATCCTGATCTTGTTGTTGGGCAGGCGCTTCTCTTTCAAACGTTGCCGACAGGTTCTCCAGGAACTCGGCCTTCCATTTGGAGACCATCACCGGGTTCACACCAAATCTCTTGCCTAACTCGGCTAGCGTTTGATGATTTTTTACAGCTTCAAGTGCTACTTTTGCCTTAAAGTCGGCGCTAAATTTTTTCGGGGTTGCTTGTTCATAATTGAGGTTAATTTAATGAAAATTATTAACTAACCCACTGGCCCGATTTTTAGGGGAGTATTATAGTCCCATGAATTCAAAAGATCAATTAATTGAAAAATTAAGAAAGGAAAACGAAGCGCTTAGGGAAGAGAATAATTACTATAAATCACCGCTTTTTCAATTGGAAATATGTGATGTTATTAAAAGTGAGTATTCGATATTATTAAATCCTCCGTTGAGGTATTTTAAAACTACAAAAAATCAGAAATCTAGTTTATTTGAAATTGATGTAAATGATATCATTTGTATATTATCTGAGGGCAAGTTTAAATGGATTTATTTCAAGGAACCGCAATCAAGTGTAGATGGGATACGACATGTCTCAGATAAGTTAAGCTATACAGGCAGTATTTCTGATTTTTTAAAGGAGTTTGACAATCAGAATATTCATTTATGTCAGGTTTCAAGGTCGGCAATTGTAAACGTTTTTAACTATTACATTGACAGAAATAAGTTAAGATTATTTAAGAAAAGAAATAAATATTCAATTTGCGATAATATTACTATCAGTGCCGAGTATAAAGAAGCTTTCAAGGCCAGAAAAAAAACTATAGCTAATTTCATTTCGTTCCTAAAAATTGAATTTCGTGGAAATTATTCGCCGTTTGTTAATTCTCAAGATAATTTTGAGGCATAAAAAAATTTATATGAAAAGTGAATTTTCCAAAGGCAGTGCAGGGTATCCCAGCACTACAGGCAAACCTTCTGGTGGGGGGCGTGTCAATAACCCTCCCAGAAAGTAAAGTAATGAGTGGAGACATAGTCTTCACTCATTTTTTTAATTTTGCATAAGAAAAGTTCTTGAATAATAGATATTTAGAGCCCTAATTCATTTGTCTTCTTCGATTTTTATCTGTAAATATCAAAAGGAATACAGTTGTTTTTTCATGCGCATTCTTCTACTTATATTCCTACTACTGTCTACTACGATTGTTGCACAAGACAGCCTCAGCGAAGAGTCACTCTTGAAGACGGATACACTTAGAGTAACTCAGCCAGTTCTGGTTGATTCTTTGAAACCAGTAAAAAAGCCCACAAAAAAGACCAGAAAACAAAAAATTGTTAAGCAAGAATCTGAAACTGGGGATTCTATTTCAATGACTATTATCGATGCTGGTGCCACTGATGGTAAAAGCAGGTCAGGCGGGTGGGGCTTGTTTTTGCTTTTCTTTTTTGTCCTTATTGCAGGTGTAGCTATTTGGTTTTTGCAACGGTATTTCACAAGACGGTACCAGGAAGTGCTGAGGAATACAGAAATCTACAGCGATCAACAGCTTCGTATGATATTAACCCGGCGTGACTACTACCGTGTTGTATATCTGAAATCAGAGGCCTGGAAACGAAAGCGCCATGTTGTACTGAAGCGCGACAACTGGACCTGCGTCTACTGCGGTTCCAAAGCTACTCAGGTGCACCATACCCGGTATGCCAAATGGCAGATCGGCAAGGAGCCGATAGAATGGTTGGTGTCTGTTTGCGCAACATGTCACGAGGATATTCATCGGTAGGGGGGACAAGTATTCGTTTTTTCTGGTAACCAGGAGATAGTTTACTACCCTTTTATCGTTAAAAATCAAAATGTTATCATTTTCAACGAATTCAGGGCCTAATTCTATTTGATTGAATTTCAATATTTTGTAAAACTCTTAATGTAAGGTTGCAAACTCTATACAGTTTGCTACTTGCTTATTCCGCATATGGGCCTGGAGGGGTATCTATAAGGCCGCCAATCATGGCTGGCTGCCCAGCGGCGTCCTGATCGCATAGTTCCTGTTCCCTGGCTAAGGCCTAGCAAAATGAGGGCAGGTGTGGCATTAGTTTCCTATGTTCTTCTGCTCGTTTCCGCTAGTATTAATTGGTCCTTGGCACGCCCACTTAGTAGTATTTTCCCCCAACCCAGCCCGCTATCTTACTTTTTCCTTAACTTACGTTATCCGAAAAGCCATTTATTTGTTTACCCTGTCATATTCCTACACTTAAGCATCATCCCCTTCAAGCGGGAAATGTAATTGCGTAAATGAAATACCCTTTATATGGATTTTGGTTACTACAATACAAATTGTATAACTGTATTAAGTTATGAAATGTATTGTTGTAGCTTGTAATAAAGTGTTGTATGTCACCCTATTGGGACACAGCATTTCTGTTTGAAAAGACCAAAAAATTTACCGACGCTGCCCAACGCTATTTTTAGTACTTTGCAAGGCACACAAAACCCAGACACAATGCCAACCATGCAAAGTGCTAAAAATGCCAACACACAACCCACCCACCCCGGCTGACGTATTTCTAATCAGCTTGACAATGTGATATCAACATCAAATAAAATCCCAACGGACGAAATTCAATCCTAAATATTTTGGCTAAAAAAATTGGCAAATTAATTTGAATGCCTAAATTTGACAAAATTTGACAACTCAATATATGCAAACAACAATAGGGTCTACATTAAAGACAATAAGAGAGGAAAACAAACTTCTATTACAAGACGTTGCAAAAAAGACCGGCATTAATAAAACCTTACTAAGCCGAATAGAAACAAATAACCGAATGCCAACGAGAGACCAAGTAAATCTTCTTTGCAAATACTATAAGGCTCAAAAAAACGAAATCATCATTCAATGGCTGAGCGACAAAATTGTCTATGAAATGCAAGACGAAGATTTGGCTTTGTCTGCTATGCAGGTTGCAGAAGAAAAAATAAAACTCAATGGACAGCAATACAATGTTCAAGTTTTTCAAGAAAAAAAGACAGCAAAAAAAATTGATGATTTCATCAATAAGGTAATTCAAGGAGATTGTTTGGATGAAATGAAAAAGCTTCCAGATAATTCAATTGATATGATTCTTTGCGATTTGCCTTATGGAACTACTCAAAATAAATGGGACTCTGTTATAGACCTTCAAAAATTGTGGGTAGAATATGAGCGAATAATAAAGGATAATGGATGCATCGCCTTAACATCTCAGGGCTTATTTACTGCAAAACTTATTTTAAGCAATGAAAAACTTTTCAAGTACAAAGTCGTCTGGATAAAATCCAAACCAACTAATTTTCTCAATGCGAAAATTCAACCGCTGAGAAAACATGAAGACATTTGTATTTTTTACAAGAAACAGCCTACATATAATCCTCAAATGACTGATGGCGAGCCATATGACAAAGGAATTCGTAAGGACCAATACACAGGAAGCTATGGAGATTTTAAGCCAAGACATGTAAAGAGTAATGGCGGTAGATACCCTAATGATGTTATCGCATTTGAAGAACAGAATGTTGATGACTTTGTTTACATAAAAACAGCCGAATCTGAGGGGAAAGTTGTTCACCCAACACAAAAGCCAATTGAATTAGGTAGGTATTTAATTAGGACATATACAAAACCTGGTGATGTTGTATTGGATAATGCTTGTGGTTCTGGAAGCTTTTTACTTTCTGCAATTTTAGAGGGGAGAAAGTTCATTGGAATTGAAAAAAATGAAGATGTACTATTACATAAAGTACATCCAGTGGATTATATAAAAATATGTACAGATAGAATTAAAGAGGTCTTGAAAAGAAAAGAAATTGAAGAATCAACATTGTCACTTTTCAAAGAGCCATTAGCAAAATACCATACTTTAAATTATGCAGTCAAAACTCAACGAAAGGTCATGGGCGGGGCAGCTTATTAGTTGGATTCAGGAGGAGATTCGTGAAGAAAGAACTATTTTTCAAGATGCTACCAATGATGCAGGGATAAAACTTGAATCGGGGAAAACAAAATTCCCCGATGTACTTTTATTTACGGATAAAGTTTCGGGTATCATTTTTAACGGCTGGGAATTGAAGTTTCCAGATACGGAAGCAGATGACAATGAAATGCTTTTAAATGCTCTTGAGAAAGCCGAAAGAATAAAATCAGATTCCTTCGTAACATGGAACGGGGCTGAAGCAATCATTTGGAAAATACATAACGAAAAATATTCGCTTGACAGCATTTCAAAAGTCAAAGAATATCCAAAAGAGAAAAATATAAACAGCCGAGATGATTTAGCAGACCCAAAAAAATACAGACAAAACGAAGCAGCATTACGCAGGCGGCTTTCAGACATACTTCACGACCTTGAACACCTTTATCAAAGTGGCGATCTCAAACAAGCGATAAACATTTCAGGAAATTTTGTAACCGCTGTAAGAGCAGCAGCAGAAATAATTTTACCACAGTTCAAAGATGAAATAATAAAGCTTAAAGGTGCTAATGCTTCTTTTCGTAAAGAGTTTAACCAATGGAAGGTTTATGAAAGTTCCACTCTCAAAATACTGGCATCTTCTTCAAGACGACCTGAAAATCTAATTGAAGAAGAAGTATTGGCTAAATTCACTTTTTACAATCTCATTGGAAAAATCCTTTTCTACTTAACACTTTCAGAAAATCTTTCTGGCAGCTTACAGAAACTTGATTTGAAAAGTGCGAAAAATGTAAAGCAAGTATTGCAGAATTATTTTGATGCGGCGAGCCGAATAGATTATCAAGCAGTTTATCAACCATACTTTACAGACAAAGTAGAATTCAGCAAGCCAGTGAATGAAACTTTGTTTGAATTATTCAAAGCAATCACAGAGTTTGACTTTAAAGTTTTACCTACTGATGTAATCGGAACAATTCTTGAAAATCTTGTTCCCCAAGAAGAGAAACAAAAGTTCGGACAATACTTTACCCCTGAGACACTTGCAAACCTTGTCGCATTTCCAGCGATTCAGACAGCAAATGATTTTGTTTTTGACCCAACATCTGGCACAGGAACATTTCTAAATTCATTCTATCAGATTTTAAATTATCATGGAAATACAAACCATGTTCAGTTGTTGAATCAAATTTGGGGCAACGACATTTCACATTTCCCAGCGATACTTTCTGTAATTAACCTTTACAAACAACGCATCAAAAATCAAACAGATAATTTTCCGAGAGTAACCAGAGATGATTACTTCAATCTTGAACCAAAGAAGAAAGTTGTATTTCCTGATTCAAATGATTACACCAAACAAATTGAGCAGCCAATCCCAATTTTTGATGCAGTTATAAGCAACTTTCCCTTTATCCAGCAAGAAGATATTCCAAACGATGTGCTAACAACTTTTTTTAGAGGTAAATTTGAAGCAAACCAAAAAGCATTCCTCAAAGACAATTCGTTTAAAATAAATGAACGCTCAGATTATTTTACTTATTGTGTTTATAATTCAATTCGCTTCTTAAAGAAGGACGGATTGCTTTCAACAATCACTTCAAACGCATGGCTTGGCAAAGAATATGGTTTTCAATTCAAAAAGTTTTTGCTTGACAATTTTCATATTAAGTATATTGTAAGAAGCAATGCTGAACATTGGTTTAGTGATTCAAAAGTTTCTACAATTTTTTCTGTATTGCAACATGGGCAAAGTAAAGAACCAACAAAATTTGTTAACATCAATTTCAAACTCGATGAAATATTTGACCAAGAAAATATTTCTAATCAGCTAAAACAGATTGAAAATTTTTACGCTGACATTGATTCATGCACTGATAGCAGAAATAAAAATTGGAAAGCAGATACAGCCTTTGGAAACTTGTTTCATCATGTAAGTGGTGCAATTAGTGTTAGCGTGGTTGCGAAACAAAAACTTGATGATTCACTTGCGGCACAAGAAAATTGGGACACCTATTTTATTTCGGCGAACTTATTTGAGAAAATTGAAAAGCATTGTACAGGAATTTATCCAAAAGTTATTGATGCCTTCAGGGGAGAAAGAACAGGTTGGAACCCAATGTTTGTAATTCCAGTAGACGAAGTAAAACAATCAGGCGTTGAGAGAAAGTTCTTAGTCCCGTATGTTAAAAGCCCGACAGAGTTTGACACTCTTGAATTTGGCGGCACCTACAACAACTTTCTTTTTGTTTGTGATAAGACAGAAGCAGAATTAAAAAAAGGTTTTCCAGGAGCTAACAGGTGGATAAAGAAATTCAAGAATGCAAAGAATAAAAACGGAACTGAAACAATTCAATCCGCTTGCAAAGGTCATAGACCCTTTTGGTATTCTTTGCGACCAAAACAAGCACATATTGTAACTGCCATAAATCCATACGAAAGGTTTTTCTTCTCATTCTCTGAAATTCCGTTTACGATAGACCAAAGACTTGTAGCAATCACGGTGAATAAAAAGTACGATGTTGAGCTTATTGCAGCACTACTCAATTCAGTTGTAACATTTTTGACAATGGAAATGAGAGGCACATCAAGAAATTTGGGAGCATTAGACCTCAATGCAAATTATTTCAAAACCCTTCGTGTTTTAAATCCTGACTTACTTTCGGCAAGTGCAATCAAAGAAATAAAGAAGGCTTTCCAACCATTAAAAGCAAGGAACATTAAAACCATTTTTGAGGAAGTGAAACAAGCAGACAGAATAAAATTTGACAAAACGGTTTTGAAAGCATTTGGAATTAACGATTCAATTTTAATCAGCTTGTATCAAATACTTTCATCTTCAGTTCATGACAGAGTAACAATGAAAGAAAAATAAAGGCATGGGTTTCATTGAATATACCAATATAACTTTAAAAATGATTCTTGACTCAGGTATAATTGAGCCAGGTACATTCATATATTCATCCTCGCAGCCAGAAGTAAAAGGTAAAATTAATAGTGATGGCTCTATCACTTTGCCCTTAAATAGACAAGACAAGGTTTTTCATTCTCCAAGTGGAGCAGCAAGAGCGGTTGTAAAGTTAAGTGTTAATGGGTGGACATTTTGGAGGTTATTAATAAACAATGAGTATAAAGAGCTTTCATTTTTGAGAGAGCTATATAATAACACAATAAATGGAGTTTAATAGCCAACGCACCAAGTCAGGCACATTCGCAAGGCACACAAAGCCGACACACATAAGCCAGCCTTGCAAATGAGCCTGCCTTGTTCCTACGCTTCCGGGACACACCTTACCATGATAGACACACCCTTTCAATTCAAATTACCAAGTCGAAGGGCGAACATACAACATTGGTATTGCCAAAATGCAGGCTGACGGAAGCTGTGTTTCAACTTTTGTAATTCTGTTGGGCGGTATATCCAGCTTGACCTTATCTAGTTTGCTATTTGCATATCATCAACTTTTTTATCTTTACTCATCAACAGTTAGCCGGGGCGGACGGAATTCTATTCCCTGCAGTTCGGCGATACCTGTCCGTTAACACCACACCTCATTTACACTCCCTAAATTTGCAAGCCGAAATCCTATATCAAAAAGGGCGCCTTTCAAAGTTGAAACAATGGTTCCGGGATCTTACCGAAATGCAGGTGGAAACCCTACACCTTAAATTCACCCGATACCTCCAGGAAAAGACCGGCTACAATACCGACATTTTCGCCTCCCTTTTTCAAAGAGTTGATAAAATAGAAGGGAAAGGAAAAATTACGACCAACAGCCAAATCTACAACATCACCATCCTGGTGAACCACCAAAGCCAAACAGAACCCGTTGACCAGAAAAGAATTGAACTATTGGATAGCCTCCTGCACGCCTACAATAAAAAAAAGACCAGGCCTGCGAAGAAGCCAAAAACTTAATAGTGGGTTGTATGAGGTTGCAAACAGTATACTTTTTACAACCGGTAACTTCCTTTTTTTCATTGAAAATCATAATGTTATCCTTTTCTATTAATTCAGGGTTTAAATCTATTATGTTGAATTTCAATATTTTGTAAAATTTTATAGGTGAGGTTGCAAACCTTAGGCTGATAGCAGCTTGCTTATCCCAAGAAATGGGCGTGGAGGGGTATTTATAAGTCCACTTATTCTGGCTTGCAACTTAGTGGCATCCTTGTCGCCTATTTCCTGTGCCCTGGCTTAGGCCTATAAAAGGAGGGTAGGTGCGGCATTAATTTACTAAGCTGTTCTGCTCGTATCCGCTGGTCTTAATTGGGCATCGGTCATCGGGCAATGGCCCTAGTATGCCCACTTCGTTGTATTTTCTATTCCCGCCACTCCAAAATATACTTATTTTCCTTATTTTAGTCTAGCCGAGGCAGTAAGCCCGGAGTTAGTTAGCCTTGCCGAAATTCCTACACTTCGCAGCAGCCGCTGCTGTTGGTAATTATTCTTGCGCCAATTTACTCCTGCTTGCTGTTTTGCTGCAATAACAATATGATTTATAGGGTATAATATTTCACTTAGTATTGTTGTTGCGAATAATAATGGGTTGCCTGTAATTCTAAAACGACATTGACACAACCAAATCACATATCAGAAATTGACTGTAAAAAGTTAGCAAAGAAAATCCGGGAGGACATTTTCAAGCCAGCAAATTCATTTAAAACGACAATTTTCTTATGTGGTGCAGATATTACACAAAAAGACAAAGTCCGTTATAAAATAGCTCAATCATTAACAGGTTTCTGGTATAAACACTACTTCGACCTTATTTATCCCGAAGATATTTTTGAAGAATTATTGTTTAGTGCACAAGCAAAAGACTTGTTATCACTTGAAGGACTCTTAGCAGATAGTGTTGACGCTATTGTGCTGATCCCAGAAAGTCCAGGTTCCTTTGCCGAATTAGGAGCTTTTGCCAGCGATGAAAAGTTAAGAAATAAATTAATCTGCGTAATTGATATTAAATACAAAAAAAATAAAAGTTTTATTAATCAAGGTCCGCTAAAGCTTGTTAAAAATACAAACAATCATGGGGTAGTTTTTATTGACCCCGATGAAATAGGTAAAAGTATTTTCGGAGATAAAGAAATTGACAAGTTGATTGCTTCTTTAAAAAAAATGAAAAAAAGCAGCAGTAAAATTGGGGACAAAATTTCATTACTTCAATTAGATAATTTCTTGCTGCCTGCCATTTTCCTTTTGGAGCCTGTCTTAAAGCCGATTTTGATAAATCTTGTTGAAAATGCAACTGTTGATAAAGCAAACTCTTTTCAAGCAACTACAACAGCTTTGACAATCTTGACAAAAAAGCGGCATATTGAACTAACAACGAATGGATATAAATTAACTCCTTTAGGCGTAACTGAGTTTTTGAGCTTTAGGAAAAAAAGTAGCAGAATTAAAACTCAAAAGGAAACGGTTGCAATAGATGATTTACGATTGGAAATTCTAAATTTAAAATATAGAAAAAAGAAATTGAAGGTATAGGGTAAGTTCTTTTAGACGTTAAGTAAGATGCGTTATGCACCTGAAAATACGAGTGGATGTTGTTCCGGCATCCGAGTTCTAAACTCAAGTTTATAATCGCAAATTTTAAAGTATTCCTCGTTGCCTTAGAATCCTTTAAAATTCACTCAAGTGTTACGAAGTAAACGAACTGCCCTACCTTCTTTAATTTATGATTAAAACAGATAACATACGATTGAGCATGTTTGGATTGCCAGTAATTCAAACAGTTGATGATTTCTCTGAAATGACCCATATTTCGAAATACACAATCTATCAGTTATCTAAGAATTCTGACAAATATTATAAAACTTATACAATCCCTAAAAAATCTGGAAAGCCAAGAACTATTAGCCAGCCAAGCAAAAAACTTAAAGGACTCCAAGCATGGATACTTGAAAATATTTTAAACAAATTAAAAGTATCTAATTCTTGTAAAGGTTTTGAAATAGGAAGTTCGACTGCCAGCAATGCTGAACCACACAGAGGAGCAAACACAGTCTTGACAATTGACCTTAAAGACTTTTTTTCAACTGTAACACATAAACAAGTATTCAATGTTTTTAAGGCTGTAGGTTACAATAGTACAATTGCCGTAATCTTTACAAATATTTGCACTTTTGAAGAAGCTTTGCCACAAGGAAGTCCTTGTTCCCCGAAGCTTGCGAATCTCTGTGCATGGCAACTTGATGTTCGTATTCAAGGATATGTTGGTAAAAGAGGTATTAATTATACTCGATATGCGGACGACCTTTCCTTTTCTGGATTAAGTCCAGTTAAAGTTGTACAGATACTTCCAATGATAAAGACAATTGTTGAAGATGAAAGTTTTAAAATAAATCCATCCAAGACAAGAATCGCTGGCTCTTCTAGAGCCAAAGTAGTTACAGGATTAGTTTTATCAAATGATACTTTCGGTGTTGGAAAGAAGAAGTATAAAAATCTTAGAGCCAAAATACATCACTTAACTTTAAAAAAGGAGCAATCAAATATTAAGCTTTTATACGAGGTAAATGGCTGGCTTTCATACTTAAATAGTGTTGACAAAAAGAGACTAACCAAAGCGACAAAGTATATCAAAGAATTATCTGGAAAACATCCGACAACATTGGTGACAAAATTAGCAGTTCGATAGAAGAACTACTGTGAATATTGGCATTCCCAATATTGGGGCTTGACGTTGAAACAATCAGCAGCAGTAATTTTGTTGTACTGCGGGTCGGTGTTAGGCGAATAAAGCACAGCCTGCAGTTCTTGATATTTAACTTTATTTTAAATCATGGCAGTGAGATTGGCTGGTTGAATATTTACTTTTCTACATTCGGAAATTATAAAAGAATGTGCGTAGCTTTAAGCACAATTATCTTCAATAATAATGCTTTCGATTATTCAATAAATATTTAACATGACAGAGGCGCAAAAGAAATTAATCGATGATATTGAAAAAAAGAAAACTCTTTTCAAGACTGAGAACTATTCTATGTCAATTGGTGAATTATCAAACTTATATTCAAACAATGAGATAATAGTTAATCCTGCCTTTCAAAGGTTATTTCGTTGGACTGATGGCCAAAAAGTAAAGCTTATAGAATCAATTATTTTGGGAATCCCAATACCCCCATTGTTTGTATATCAAAACAAGGAAGGGATATGGGAACTTGTTGATGGTCTCCAGCGCGCTTCTACTATTCTCCAGTTTATAGGTGTTCTTAGGGATTCAGAGAAATTAGTATTAAAAGGAACTAAGTATCTCCCGTCGTTTGAAGGCTTTGTCTGGGAAAGTGATGTTGTCAACCATAATGAATTACCGGACCTTTTAAAGTTAAATTTTAGACGTTCCAAACTCAACTTTATTATAATTCAAAGTGACTCAGATCCGAATGCTAAGTTTGAGGTTTTTCAAAGATTAAACACCGGGGGTTCAAACGCCTCGAATCAAGAAATTAGAAACAGTGTCCTAATTATGATAAAACCTAATGCTTTTAATTGGTTTGATAAAGTTAGTAATACTGACACATTTCTAAATACGATTTCAATATCAGAGAGGCTTGTCAGCGAAGAGTATAATTCGGAATTACTTTTGAGACTCATTGCCCTTCTTAAATTCAACTATGATAGCCGGAAAGACTTGGGAGATTATCTTGATGAAATTAACGATCAAATTGCCACAACTGAACAACTTGACTTCAATGAACTTGAAACGACTATTACTAAAACCTTTAAAATGCTAAACGGCGCTTTAGGGGACAAGGCATTTAAAAAATATGATCGAGGAGAATTTCGAGGTAAATTTTTGGAATCTGCATATGAATGTATTGCAACTGGACTTGCTGAAAATATTACACAATGGAATGAAAGTGATGATTTGGCTGTTTTGACTGAGCGAATAAAATTGCTATACAACGAAGAAACATTTGTCGCGAATATTGGGTCTGGGTCTAATGCAAGAACAAGAATTCCGCGGATTGTACCATTTGGGAAACAATTTTTTAAGCGCAATTTATGAGCAGAAAGATCTTTACGTTTGCTCAATTAACCAATAAATTAGATAATGATCTTTCCTGGCGAAGAAGAGAGCTAAATCTAATTTACAGTCAGATTGGACCTACTGAATCTCCACTTAATAAAACTCTATTAAGAGCTGCTATTCCGTTTTTATATGCTCATTGGGAAGGGTATGTTAAAGTTGTTGCGGAAACGTATCTAGAGTTTGTAGCGAATAAATACGAGAAAATATCAGATCTTAAAACTTCTTTTGTTGTATTAGCTATTGAAAAGAAAATGAATATTTATGAAGCAAATAATTTTGAGCAGAAAGTTCAATTAGTCAATTTGTTGATTAACGAGTATGATAAAAAAGCAAATGTACCTATTAAAGACGTGATACAAACAAAGTCTAATTTGTGGTTTAATGTATTTGAAGAGATCTTATTTATTCTTGGATTGGATTCTATTCAATTGGTTCATTATAAATCGGTAATAGACGATCTAGTTGATTCGCGTAATCACATTGCGCACGGTCATTTTCTGAATATCAGTTATTCAATCTATGATAGTATTCACAAAGACGTGGTATCTGCAATGTCGCAATTTAAAACAGAAATAGAGAATTCGGCAATTCAATTTCATTATAAAGATGTTAACCGATTTGCATTTTAATGGATAAGAGCGATTCTTTTTTCTGCAATCGTAGCTCATTTTGTGCTCATATAAAGACCCTAGTAGAATATTTTTTTGCTCATAGATTGTGTTTGTTATTATAGACTTTTTTTTACCTCTTGGACTTTGCCTGTCCATTGATGAACAAGTTTCTTATATTTTGTGACTTGGGTACTCGTAACGCCGCCACGACCGCCAAATAAATGCCAACTTTACTTTTTCAGTTAGCCTCGGTTTACTGCTCACCACTCACCATTTCTCCGCGCTCCTTCGCGTCTTTATGACTTTGCAGTTAAAAATTCCCCACCCCCTCCAAAAACTCCACCACCCCACACCCCCTTATCTGCTCATCCCAAGTCCACTCCCTCAAATCCGGAAACCCATACCCAAACCCCTCCACATTCTCCTTCGTCAGATTCGAAAGATCCTTCTCCAGGTAAAAATATTTCCCTCCATACTCTCGCTCAAACCCCTCCACCCACGCATACCTCGAACTCACAATAGGGATCCGGCAGGCGGCGTATTCCAGGAATTTGGTGGAGGTCTGGCGGTTGAAGGGCGCCTCGTCCGGCATATAGTTGATGGCAAAGCGGGCTTTGTTGAGCCAGTCGGGGACCTCCTCGGATGCTACGGGTCCCTCGAAATGGATATTCGAGTAGGGGCGGTAGCGCTCGGCCAGGGATTCGTAATTGCGGCTTAATATTATGATGGAGGAGTCTTTCATCGGGCCGGTGAACTGGTCTAAAAGTTTGTCCAGCTTTCGGCTGGGGGAGCAATCGCCCGCATAAATGAAGTCGTACGGCTTCTCCTCATCCCGCACCGGACGAAGTAACCAGGCCGCCGAGACGCCCATGTCCCGGTAGCCCCAGGGAATGGCATCGTCGAAACCCAGACTCTTGCGGACGAATTCGTTCTGGAAAAGCCTGAAGTCAGGCTGACTGTTGATGAAATGCTTGAACTGGTCCTTCCACTTCCGGAAGGGTGGGGTGGAGGCCGAGATATACTCGTGGATCTTGTAGATCCCCTCCCGCGGCTTGCTGATGTCGGTACCCATGAAGAACCACTCCACCTGGCGGTGGACCTGTCCCAGCTCATCCGGGCTCACCGACAAACAGGTGTATCCCAATGTGGAAAAAAAACGGTGATAAGCGTTCAACTCCGGCAAAAAGGCCTGATCATGATGCACAAAGGCTATCGTCATATAGGTCAACTAAGAGGATAAATTTAATGATTCAATTGCATCCCGCTTCGTACTTTTGCGCTTTCCCGCAAGTTTCTCAAAAATAATCATGGAAGTCACCGTAAAAACCGCCAAGCAACTTCGGCTTACAGAAGAAGAATTCGATCTCATCAAAGAAAAACTCGGCCGCACGCCCAACTTCACCGAACTCTGCGCCTTCTCCGGTATGTGGAGCGAACACTGCAGCTACAAGAACTCCATCAAATGGCTGAAAACCCTCCCCCGCGAAGGCTCGAAAATGCTCGTGAAAGCCGGTGAGGAAAACGCCGGCCTCATGGATATCGGCGACGGCTTCGGCGTGGTCTTTAAAATCGAATCCCATAACCACCCCTCCGCGATCGAACCCTTCCAGGGCGCTGCTACCGGCGTCGGTGGCATCCACCGAGATATCTTTACCATGGGCGCACGCCCTATCGCCTCCCTCAACTCGCTCCGCTTCGGCAACCTCACCGAAGCGAAAACCCAGCACCTGCTAGCCGGAGTAGTCCACGGGATCTCCCACTACGGCAACTGCTTCGGCGTGCCTACCGTAGGCGGAGAACTCTACTTCGAACAGAAATACCATACCAACCCCCTCGTGAACGCCATGAGCGTGGGTATCGTGAAGAACGGCGAAACCGTTTCCGCTACCGCCAAAGGGATCGGGAACCCCGTCTTCTTCGTCGGCTCCGCTACCGGTAAAGACGGGATCGGCGGCGCCTCTTTCGCCAGCGCCGATATCACCGCAGAATCCGCCGAAGAACTGCCAGCTGTACAAGTGGGCGACCCCTTCCAGGAGAAAAAACTCCTCGAAGCCTGTCTCGAAGTGCTGCAGACCGGCGCTGTGGTCGGCATGCAGGATATGGGTGCAGCCGGCATCATCTGCTCCACTTCCGAAATGAGCGCCAAGGGTGAAGTGGGCATGCGCATCGACCTGGAAAAAGTGCCCACCCGCCAACAGAACATGAAGGCCTGGGAACTCCTGCTCTCCGAATCACAGGAACGGATGCTGATGGTGGTGGAGAAAGGCAAGGAAGACGCCGTTCTGAAAGTATTTGAGAAATGGGACCTGCCCTGCTCCGAAATCGGCGAAGTGACCGGCGACGGCATCCTCCGCTTCTATATGCACGGCGAACTGGAAGCCGAACTGCCCGCCTACGATCTCGTGCTCGGCGGCGGCGCCCCCCAGTACTCCCGCGATTATATCCAGCCCGCTTACCTGGATAAAGTAAAGGCTTTTGATCCCAACACCATCGAAGTGCCGGAAGACCTCCGCGCCACAGCCGAACAACTCGTGGCCATTCCCAATATCGCCTCGAAACGCTGGGTCTATGTGCAGTATGATTCGATGGTGGGTACCGTGAACGCCTCCACCAACGCGCCCAGCGATGCAGCGATCGTGATCGCGAAGCCGACCAAGAAAGGGCTGGCGCTGACAACAGACTGCAACAGCCGCTACGTATTCGCTGACCCCTATAAAGGTGGTATGATCGCGGTTGCCGAAGCCGCCCGCAATATCGTGTGCAGTGGTGGACAACCCCTCGGCATCACCAACTGCCTCAATTTCGGTAACCCCTATGATCCGGGTGTCTACTACCAGTTCGTCAACGCCATCAAGGGCATGGGCGAAGCCTGTATCAAATTCGATACCCCCGTTACCGGCGGTAACGTGAGCTTCTATAACCAGAATCCCGACGGACCCGTGTATCCCACACCTACCATCGGTATGGTCGGACTGCTCGATAACGTGAACCGCAAGATGACGATGGACTTCAAAGCGCCCGGCGACCATATCTTCCTGATCGGTACCAGCCGCGAAGACATCAACAGCTCCGAATACCTCCATAAGATCTGTGGTGTGGAATTCAGTCCCGCCCCGCATTTCGACCTGGAAGAAGAATATACCCTGCAGCAGAAACTGGCTGAACTGATTTCGTATCGCCTCGTTGAATCTGCCCACGATGTGAGCGAAGGCGGCCTCTTTACCGCCCTGCTCGAATCCTGCTTCAACCGCGACCTCGGTATCGATGTGGTGGCTACCGATTACAAGCTCCGCAAAGACGCCTACTGGTTCGGCGAAGCACAAAGCCGCGTAGTGGTGAGCGTGAAAGCCACCAAACTCGAAGCCTTCCGCGATGCGATCGCCGGCTTCCCCCACGAAGAACTGGGTGAAGTAACTACGGGCAGCATTGAAGTGGATGGCATGGACTGGGGACATATCAGCGAATGGAAAGACCGCTACGATAATGCCATCAGCAACCTGCTGGCCGGCCACGACAGCGAACATGCCCTGAGTGCACTCTGATAAACCGAAAACTATGGGACTCATCGTCATAACCGGTGCCGCCGGTTTTATCGGCTCCTGCCTCACCGGCTTCCTCAACAGCAAGGGCTTTACCGACCTGCTGCTGGTGGATGATTTTTCGCGCAGCGATAAGGCGAAGAATCTCGATGGCAAGAAATACTACGAGATGATCGACCGCGGCCACTTTTTCGAATGGCTGCAGGAAGAGAAACCCCGGATCGATTTTGCCTTCCATATCGGCGCCCGCACCGATACCACCGAATTCGACTACACCATACACCAGCAACTCAACGTGGAATACACGGAGAAGCTCTGGAACTACTGCACGGTGCATAATATCCCCCTGGTCTACGCCTCTTCCGCCGCCACTTATGGGAATGGCGCACACGGCTATAAGGACGACCACCAGCTCTGTCACAAGCTCGAACCCCTCAATCCCTACGGCGTTTCCAAGAACGAAGTGGACAAATGGGTGCTGCACCAGGGCGATCATCCGCCCTTCTGGGCCGGACTCAAATTCTTTAATGTATACGGTCCCAACGAATACCACAAAGCCCGCATGGCCAGCGTGATCTTTCATTCCTTTAACCAGATCCAGGCAAGCGGGAAAGTCAAACTCTTTAAATCGCATCGCCCCGACTTCAAAGACGGCCAACAGCTCCGCGATTTTATCTATGTAAAAGATGTACTCGCTGTCTGCTACTGGATGATGGAACAATACGAAAAAGAAGCCCCCGTGCCCTCCGGGATCTATAACCTCGGCACCGGCAAAGCCCGCAGCTTCGAAGACCTGGTAAAAGCGACATTTAAGGGTATTGATAAGGCACCCGTGATCGAATTCATCGACATGCCCGAAGACATCCGCGATAAATACCAGTACTTCACCGAAGCCGATATGGCCAAACTCCGCGCCGCCGGCTATACCGCACCCTTCAGCACCCTGGAAGACGGGGTAGGGGACTATGTAAGAAATTACCTCGCTACCGGAAACTATTACTAAATTTGCAATGAATCTGTCTTGCTGCCATTCCGGAGTCCGGAGTGGCAGTGCTATTTAAATCGGATACTATGACAAAGAAGATCGCAATTATTGGGGGTGGAAATTTAGGCACGGCGATTGCCGAAGGCCTCGTGCAGAGCGGTTTTGCCACTCCAGCCCAAATTACAATCACGCGGCGTAACGTTAGTCATCTCGAGCCCCTCAGGGCGAGAGACCTTAACACGACCGACGACAATGCCGCCGCCGTAAAATCAGCCGACCTCATCATTCTGGCAGTAAAGCCCTTCCAGGTCGCCTCCGTCATCGAAGGCTTCCGTGAAGCCCTCAACGCCTCCCGCCACGTCCTCGTCTCCGTCGTCACCGGCGTCACCCTCCAGCAACTCCTCGAATGCACCCATAAGCAAATGCCCATCATCCGGGCCATGCCCAATACCGCCATCGCCATCCAGGAAAGCATGACCTGCTTGAGCGGACTGGAGGTGTCGAAGGAGCACAAATCCCTCATCGAGTCCCTCTTCAGCCAGCTCGGCAAAGCCGTCTGGATCGACGAGAAACTGATGGACGCCGCCACCGTACTCGGCGCCTGCGGCACGGCCTATGCCATGCGCTATATCCGCGCCAATATCCAGGCCGGCATCGAGATCGGCTTCGACGCCGCCACGGCCAGTCTCATCGCGGCGCAGACCGTCAAAGGCGCCGCCGAGCTCCTGATCACCCGCGGCAGCCATCCCGAACAGGAAATTGATAAAGTGACCACCCCCAAGGGCTGCACCATCGCGGGACTGAACGAGATGGAACACCGGGGCTTCAGCTCTTCCCTCATCAAGGGCATCGTGGCCAGCTACGAGAAGATCGCGAAGGATTAAGTTGGAACATTGGTTTTCATCCGATTATGGGTAGATTTGATAAAAATCAACCTTGTTTTTTGGGGATGTACTAAAATTGACCGATCTTCGTTTTATAATTGCGACCCCCAAACCAGTATCTATGAAAGGCGAAAAGCTTACACGTATTATCCTAGTTGCAGAGATTGCAATGATCGTTTTACTTCACATGAGTAAAAACGCTAATACGCCTCCCCAGACCGTAAAGCACCAGGATAATACCACTATTTCTTCCACCGCCGTTATCGCTACTTCTCTCCTGAAATAAGTGTTTTCTTTATTGATGCATGTCAAGCGCTGAACAGCGTATTTTGTTCAGAAAGCTATTCCTGTTTTATCCACATTCCCCGGCCTCTTTTTTTCACCCTGTTCCAAAACAGTATCTTTGCATGACCTCCACGGAATACTGTGCATGTTCCGGTCCCTACCGGTAATTTTCCCAAGGTCAATTTTCAGGAAGTCTATCTGTTGTAAGAAGTTTTTTTATTTGATGTGTTTTCCGGTATATGCGTAAAACACAGCAATCACTTTTTTATGAACTGCCTTCCTGGTGTTAAGGATCGACAAAACAGCATTATGGCAAAATATATTTTCGTTACCGGCGGGGTAACTTCTTCATTGGGTAAAGGTATTATTGCGGCCTCGCTGGCCAAACTGCTCCAGGCCCGCGGCCTCCGCGTCACCATCCAGAAATTCGATCCCTACATCAACGTGGATCCCGGTACCCTCAACCCCTACGAACACGGGGAATGTTATGTAACGGAAGACGGCGCCGAAACCGACCTCGATCTCGGTCACTACGAGCGCTTCCTCAATATCTTCACTTCACAATCGAACAACGTCACCACCGGTCGCATATACCAGACCGTGATCAATAAGGAGCGCGAAGGCGCTTACCTGGGCAAGACCGTCCAGGTGGTTCCCCATATCACCGACGAGATCAAGCGGCGCATGCAGCTGCTCGGACAAACCAACCAGTTCGACGTCATCATCACCGAGATCGGTGGTACCGTAGGTGATATCGAGAGCCTGCCTTTCATTGAAGCCTTGCGCCAGCTACAGTGGGAACTGCCCGAGGAAGATACCGTTGTGGTACACCTCACCCTGATCCCTTACCTGCGTGCGGCCAAGGAACTGAAGACCAAACCCACCCAGCACAGCGTCCGCATGCTGAGCCAGGAAGGCGTGCATCCCGATGTGATCGTTTGTCGCACAGAAGAAGCCCTCACGCCTGAGATCCGCCGCAAAGTGGCCCTCTTCTGTAATGTAAAGCAGGAAGCGGTGATCGAAGCAGCCGATGCTTCTACCATATATGAAGTTCCCCTGATCATGATGCGCGAAAAGCTCGACCTGATCTGCCTGAAGAAAATGAACATCACGCAGTACGGTGAACCCGAACTGAGCAAATGGAAGGAATTCATCGATAAACTCAAATACCCCAAGGGAAAAGTAACGATCGGCCTCATCGGTAAATACATTGAACTGCAGGATGCCTATAAATCCATCCTCGAATCCTTTGTACACGCCGGTGCCATCAACGAATGCAAAGTGCAGATCGTGAATGTGCACAGTGAATTCATTACCGATGAAAATGTGGAAGAGAAACTCGGTCACCTCGACGGTTTACTCGTAGCCCCCGGCTTCGGTTTCCGCGGCGTGGAAGGCAAGATCATTGCCGTCAAATACGCCCGCGAGCACAACCTGCCTTTCTTCGGCATCTGTCTCGGTATGCAGATGGCCGTGATCGAATTCGCCCGCAACGTACTGAACCTCCCCAAAGCGCATTCCACCGAAATGGATGCCGATACCCCCGATCCCGTGATCGACCTCATGGAAGAACAGAAGAAGATCACCGCCAAAGGTGGCACCATGCGCCTGGGTTCCTATCCCTGCGATCTCAAGCAAGGTTCACTGGCTTACCAGATCTATGGACAGGAACACATCAGCGAGCGCCACCGCCACCGCTGGGAATTCAATAACAAGTACCTCGCAGCCTTCGAAAATGCCGGCATGGTCGCCAGCGGCAAGAACCCCGAATCCGGCCTCGTCGAGATCGTGGAACTGCCCAGCCATCCCTTCTTCATCGGCGTACAATACCACCCCGAACTCAAATCCACCGTCGAATCACCCGCCCCAGTATTCGTGGGCTTCGTGAAAGCGGCCAGGGATTATGCAGAGAAGAAGAGCGGGGCGAGGAATCCGTTATTGCAGAGCGAGATGATTTAGTCAGTAGACAGAAGACGGAAGACAGAAGAAAGAAGAGCCCACCTACGCTAAAGCTTCGGTGGGTGAGAAAGGGAATACAGGCGAGAAGGAAGAAGCTAGAAGGGCCCACCTACGCTAAAGCTTCGGTGGGTGAGAAAGGGAATACAGTCCCCTATAAACAGCATTCCCTCTTTTACGTCATACCCCCCTTTACGTCATTCCCCCCTTTTACGTCATTCCGGCGAAGGCCGGAATCCCATTCAAAATATACGTAACTCGTCTTTTACGTCCTTCCCTCTTTTACGTCATACCCCTCCTTTTACGTCATTCCCCCCCTTTTACGTCATTCCGGCGAAGGCCGGAATCCCATTCAAAATATACGTAACTCCTCTTTTACGTCATACCCCCCTTTTACGTCATTCCGGCGAAGGCCGGAATCCCATTCTAATTAAACGAAACTCCCCTTTTATGTTATTCCTGCCTCCAACGCCCTTGGGGGAATCTGTATTCCATAAATACTAGAGCACAAAATGAGATTCCGGCCTTCGCCGGAATGACGTTCATAGGAGCCTTTGTCAGGGATACTGGTCCCCAACAACGTTAGGGACCGGAATGACGTACTTAGGAGCATTTGTCAGGGATTCCCCCCAACGTTGTTGGGGGCCGGAATGACGTTAATAGGAGCATTTGTCAGGGATTCCCCCCAACGTTGTTGGGGGCCGGAATGACGTTCATAGGAGCATTTGTCAGGGACTCCCCCCAACGTTGTTGGGGGCCGGAATGACGTTAATAGGAGCCTTTGTCAGGGATACTGGTCCCCAACAACGTTAGGGACCGGAATGACGTTCATAGGAGCATTTGTCAGGGATACTGGTCCCCAACAACGTTCGGAACCCGAATCACGAATACCATCTGAAATATCGCAGTAAAAGCAAGCAATTGAATATTATTTTTCTTAAGTAGCCTATTCTTTATAACATTATAATATATTGTCAGTCAATTAATTGAATGCTTTTTATTTATCGAATTCTGTATTTCCTTCTCTCTTCTCTCTTTTATCTTCTGTCTTTTGTCTTCTTTCTTCTGTCTTCTCTCTTCTGTCTTCTTTCTTCTCCCTTCTCCGTATCTTCGCCCTCTTTTAAACATCCCCTTACATGAACATGGATCGCAATACGGTCATCGGCTTCGTCCTCCTTGCCGTACTCTTATTTGTTTATCTCTTCGTTTCCACACGCAACAGCAATGAGCTTCAGGCCAAACAGCAGCGCTATGATGACTCCGTAGCCCTGGTGAAACGCAAGGCCGATTCGATCGCAGCTGCAAAAGATACTGCCGGCCGGTCCATTGCCGTGATCGATACGTCAAAAGCCGGTTTCCGTACCATCGGTGCCGAGCAACTGGTGACCGTGGAAAGCGACCTGCTGAAAGTGACCTTCTCCACCAAAGGTGGACAGCCCAAGACCGTGGAGCTGAAAAAATACAAGTCGATGAGCGGGAAAGCCCTGCTGCTCGGCGGACAGGCTTTCGACAAGATCTCTTATCCCGTTAATACCGCACCCGGACAGGTAGCCCAGGTGGCCGATATCTATTTCACTGCCGGTGCGGTTACCCGCAATGCCGACACCAGCCAGGTCATCAGCTTTACCGCCACCGGAACAGGAGGGGAGCTGATCACCCACCAGTTTACCATCCGTCAGAATGATTACCTCATAGATTGGAACGCGCAGTTCAATGGCGCCGATAAACTCTTTACACAAGGTGGACTGAACATGACCTGGCAATCAGAACCTCATCAGCTCGAAAGCGATGTGGTGTATGAGCGCCAGCAGACCAATATCTGCTTCGAAGAGAACGGCGATTTCGATTATATCCAGACCAAGAGTGAAAAGACCTTCGAGAAGCAGGTGGAATGGATCAGCTTTTCCCAGCAGTTCTTCAATACCACTTTAGTAGCGAAGAATAAATTCGTTTCCGGCGACCTGAAATTCGTGCGCGAAACGGCCGACACTGCTACCAAGATCGCCAATATCACCGCCAACCTGAAAGCCAAACTGCCCCTGGGTGCTGCTGCCAGCTTCCCCATGCAGTTGTATTTCGGTCCCAACGATTACAAGATCCTGAAGAAGCAACCCATTGCTGATCTCGACAAGATCATCAACCTGGGCCGCGATATGTACGCCTTTGTGCGCCCCATCAATCGCTATATCGTAATGCCGGTATTCGATTTCTTCAACAGCTTTATCGGCAAGATGGGTCTGGTTATCGCTTTCCTGACCATCTTCATCCGTCTGGCGACTTCACCCCTGGTATACACCAGCTACCTCAGCGGTGCCAAGATGAAAGCCCTGCGCCCCGAGATCGATGCCCTCAAGGCCAAATACGGCAGCGACCAGCAGCAGATCGGCATGGAGCAGATGAAACTCTTCCGCGAAGCGGGCGTGAATCCCCTCGGTGGTTGTATTCCCGCATTACTGCAGATCCCCATCTTCTTTGCGCTCTATAGTTTCTTCAACTCGAATATCGCCCTCCGTGGCGAATCCTTCCTCTGGGCCAAGAACCTGGCGAGCTATGATGTGATCGTGCATTTCCCGGTCAATGTATGGGGACTCGGCAATCACTTAAGCCTCTTCACGCTCACTGCAGCGCTGACCAGCTTCCTGATCTCTTTGTACAACTCGAACATGACGCCGGATTCGGGGAATCCTGCATTGAAATACATGCCCTATATCTTCCCCTTCATCCTGCTCTTCATCTTCAACCGCCTACCTTCAGCGCTCACCTGGTACTATACCGTATCCAACCTGATCACGCTGATCCTGCAATACATCATCCAGAACTATATCATCAACCACGACCAGATCCTGGCGAAGATTGATGCCAACCGCAAAAAGCCCAAGACCAAATCCAAATGGGCTGAACGCATGGAGCAGATGCAGGAATCGCAGAAAAAACTGCAGGAACTGAAAGACAAGCAGAAAAAGAAGTAATTCAAATACTTTGTTAAAAGATCAGCCAAAAAGACCTGCCTTTCCACGGAAATACGGCAGGTCTTTGCTATTTTAGACAACGCCAACCAGAACTGGCACGTCTTTTATGATATATACAGGTAGTATGAAACAGATTATCAAAATAGCCCTTTTCTTCCTGCCCGGCCTGGCCGCAGCAGTGCAGCTCAACGCGCAGCGCAAAGTGGCTGAATTGATGCTCAGTTACGATACCAAAGTGACCACCGGTACCAACGAACCGAAAATGGCCGATGCCTTTGATGGGGCGGTGACCACGATCTATATCAAGGGACCCTTGAGCCGCAGTGAAATGAACAGTGCGCTGTTCAGCACCACTACCATCCATGATGCGAAGAGTGGTTCAGCTGTGGTATTGCGGGAAGTGAGCGGACAAAAGATCCTCATCCGCATGACGCCGGAGAATTGGGTGGAGAAGAACAAGAAGTATGAAGGGATCCAGTTCAAACAGACGAATGAAACCAAAGTGATCGCCGGTTATAAATGCCAGAAGGCGGAAGCCACATTGGCCGATGGTACCGGGTTCAGTGTATATTATACCACGGATATCGTTCCGGAGAATAAGGAATACGATTATATGTTCCGCACCCTGAACGGCCTGCCCCTCGAATGGGAACTGACCCAAGGTAAGTTGCAGATCAAATTCACCCTGTCGAAGATCAACATGAATCCGGTGCCGGCTTCACGCTTCGACATCCCCAAATCCGGTTACCGGGAGCTTTCTTATGAAGAAAGCCGCAAGGCCGGTGGTAATTAATCCCGTAGAAAAAAGAATTACTTGCGCAGGCTGAGCTTTACGTTCAGCAGGTTGAGGTTGTTTTTGCCTGCAGCAACTGTAGCCGGTTTTGCCGTGCGGTTGCCCGAAGGCATGATGTAGATGGTATTGCCCTTACGGTAGGTGGTCACCAGTTGTCCCGGTGCAAACCCTGCCGGATGCATACCGTTGCGCGCATTCAAACTGCCCGGACCCGCTTTCAGCGAGAAACCCGGCGTAGTGCGCAGGAGGTTGATACCCGGAGTGGCTTTGGCAGCAGACTTCTTCTCGCCGCCGCCACTAGAGGCGATGGCCAGTGCCGCAACTCCAATCATAGCGAAGCTGATGATCGTTTTTTTAACCATGGGGTTGAGTTTTAGCGTAGAATTTTGCTGCATATCGGTACAAAAATATAGGTTTTTTTCGGAGTTTTTTAACCGTTTATCCCGGATATTAGTACTTCTTTAACGTTTTAGACGCTTTTATGTTACAGATTCCATACCAGAAACCCCGGTTTTTTCACATTTCCTTAGTGTATGATACGGTTCCGGGTGTAACCGGTTGGGTGCCAGTAAATTTTTTTTTTCGACAATCGACAATCGAGAATCGAGAATCGGTAGCCCAGCGTTCCTCCTTGTAGTTAGCTCAAAGAAAATGAAATGATTTCGCCCTTACTGGAAAGCTCCTCCCCCTTTAGGGGGCTGGGGGGCGAAAACCGCGAACTGGTCTGGCGCCAGCCCATTGCCACATTGCCACATTGCCACATTGCCACATTGCCACATTGCCACATTGCCACATCGTCACATTGCCATATTCCCCTTGAAAATCAACATCCGTTAATAACTTCCCCTCCCTTTTCTCGCATTATTCTTGTACTTTGAATGTAATCCCTTCTTAATGAAAGAAAATCCCTCCCATTTCAATAAAGAGGAAATGAAAGAGCTGATCCGGCAGTTCCAGAACCTCAAAGCCGGCCGCAGCCACTCCTTCCTCGATGAAGAAGCCTTTGAAAAGATCATCGACTATTTCGACGACGTGGAAGACATCCCCCAGGCCCTCGAAGCCGCCGAACTGGGCGCCGAACAGTTTCCCTATTCCTCCGCCCTGCTGATCAAGAAAGCCGACCTCCTCATCGCCACCCGCCGCTACCGCGAGGCCCTCGACCTGCTCGACCATGTGGAGCTGCTCGACCACCGCGATATCAACCTCTATATCCTCAAGACCGACGCCCTCCTGGCCCTCGACCAGCAGGAAAAAGCCGTGGTACTCCTCGAAAACGCCCTCGAACTCTTTGAAGGGGAGGAGCGCCTCGAACTGCTTTTTGAACTGGCCGACGTATACGACGATTACGAGGAATTCGACAAGATATTCGACTGTCTCAAGTTGATTCTTGAACAGGATCCCCTGAACGAAGAAGCCCTCTACAAGATCTGCTTCTGGACCGATTTCACCGGCCGCAATGAAGAGAGCATCCGCCTGCACCAGAGCATCATCGACGAATACCCATACAGCGAACTGGCCTGGTTCAATTTCGCTGCTGCTTACCAGGGACTCAAACTCTACGAAAAAGCCATCGACGCCTACAAATACGCCGTAGCCATCGACGAGAAATTCGACTATGCCTACCGCAATATGGGCGATGCCTATATCCGCCTGCGCAAATACCGCGATGCCATTGAAGCGCTGGAACGCGTGCTGGAATTATCCCGCCCTGAAGACGTGATCTACGAAGCCATCGGCCATTGCTACGACCGCCTGAAGAATTTTGCCCAGGCCCGCTTCTATTACCGCAAAGCTTCCCACCTCAATCCGGAAGACAGCAAGCTGCACTACAAAGTAGCCTGCACCTACCTGAACGAGGAGCAGTGGGCCGCCGCCGTGAAACACCTCGATACCGCCCTGCAGTTCCACCGCCTGCAGCCCGAATACAACCTCGCCATGGGCGAATGCAAGATGCAGCTGGGCCAGCACAAGGAAGCCATCCATTATTTTTCGGTGGTGGTGCGCCAGCGGCCCAAAAATGTATCCGGCTGGGAAGCCCTGATCCGCTGCCTCTACTACGGTGAATTCTTCGAAGAAGCCCTGGAGCAGGTGAAAGCCGCCCAGTCGATGACCGATAACAAACCCGTCTTCAGTTTCTATGCCACGGCCGTCTACTTCGCCCTCGGCCGCAGCCGCGAAGCCCTCCAGCAACTGGAAAAAGGCATGAGCGCCAGTCCGCGACTGTTGAAAAAACTCATCGCCCTCAATCCCGCCCTGCTGCAGCATGCACAGGTGGTGGACCTGGCCGCCCGATACAAAAAGAACAGGTCTATCTGAATGATAGGGAATTCTGCCTGACCTGATCCCGTACAGCTGTTAGCATCCAATAAGTTCCTATTTTTGCGCCCATATCAAACCCGGTTACTTTGAAGCAGATGAATTACTATTTGTCACAGATCCCCGAGCGGCTGACCAAGCCCCGTACCAACGGGATCACCATGGTTATGGACAAAGGCCTCAGTATACAGGAAGTGCACCAGTTCATGGCTGTTGCTGATCCGCATGTCGATATCGTAAAACTCGGTTTCGGCACCTCCTTTGTAACCCCCAACCTCCGCGAAAAGATCGAAGTATACCGGAACTACGGCATGCCCATCTACTTTGGTGGCACCCTCTTCGAAGCCTTCCTGGTACGCAACCAGTTTGATGACTATATCGCCATGTGCAAGGATTTCGGTGTGAGCTATATGGAAGTGAGCGATGGCTCCATCACCATTCCCCATGCCGAGAAATGCGGCTATATCGAGAAACTCACCAAGCACGGTACCGTACTGAGCGAAGTGGGCAGCAAAGACGCCACCCATATCATTCCCCCCTATAAATGGATCGAACTCATGCGCGCCGAACTCAGCGCCGGTTCCAGCTATGTGATCGCCGAAGCCCGCGAAGCGGGGAATGTAGGCATCTACCGCGGTACCGGTGAAGTGCGCGAGGGACTGGTCCAGGAAATCCTCACCCAGATCCCCGAAGAGAAGATCATCTGGGAAGCACCACAGAAAGCCCAGCAGCTCTATTTCATTGAGCTGATCGGCTGCAATGTGAACCTCGGCAATATTGCCCCCACAGAAGTGATCCCCCTCGAAGCCATGCGCATCGGCCTGCGGGGTGATACCTTCCACCTCTTCCTCAACAACAAAAACACGCAATGAAACAGTATGGCCTGATCGGCTACCCGCTGGGACATTCCTTTTCCAAAAAATACTTCACGGAGAAATTCCAGCGGAAAGGGATCACCGATCGTGCCTACGAAACCTATCCACTCGCATCCATCCGCGAACTGCCGGCCTTATTGGAGTCCCATCCCGATCTCTGCGGACTCAACGTCACCATTCCCTACAAGGAAGAAGTGATGGGCTTCCTGCATACACAATCGGATGTGGTGAAACAGGTAGGCGCCTGTAATTGCATTAAGATCCTTGCTGGTAAACTCGAGGGATATAATACCGATGTGATCGGCTTCCGCCGCTCCCTCGAACAAAGCTTCCCGAAACTGCCCGCCAAAGCGCTTATACTCGGTACTGGTGGCGCGGCCAAAGCCGTGGCCTGGGTACTGCAGCAACTGAATATTGAATTCCGCTATGTATCCCGCAAGCAGGGTGCTTATAGTTTTTCCTACCAGCAGCTTACACCCGCTATCATTGCCGAATACGGACTCATCATCAATACCACACCTTTGGGCATGGCCCCGCAGATCGTGGAAGCGCCGCCCATTCCTTATGAAGCGCTGACCCCGCAGCATTGTCTGTTCGACCTGATCTACAATCCGGCCGAAACATTATTCATGCAGAAAGGGAAAGAAAGAGGGGCCAGCGTGCAGAATGGCGCCGACATGCTCGTAATCCAGGCAGAAGAGAGCTGGACCATCTGGAACAGCTGATCAGGATTGCAGCTTCGCGGCCACCCCTTCCGGCAGCGCCACCACTTTACGTAATTCATAATTGTAGCAGACCATGGCTGTCTTGGCCTGTACGGCAACCACCGTGCGGTTCCCGCTTTCTTTCTCCAGTTTATAATACAATTCAAATCCCGAGCTGCTGATTTCTGCTGCTGCTACGGATGCCGTGATCAGATCTCCGTAAAACAATTCCTGCCGGAACTGGATGGCTACATCGGCCATGATCAGTCCCACGCCCCCCACATTGAGTTCACTATACCCATGATGCGCCAGAAAGCGCACCCGCGCTTCATGCAGCATGGCGAGGATGGCGTCATTGCCGGCATGGTTGCCATAATTAAGGTCGGTAATGCGGACGGGAAAAGTCGTGGAAAATCGGAAGGTATCAGGGAGATCCAGCTTGATCCGGGCCATGGGGAGATTTTACAGCAAATTACTGATTCTCGCCGAGTAGTTCCTTCAGCTCGAGGATGTCGAGGAAATTGCTGCTGCTGGGAATAAAAGACTGGCGGTTGAGGATGCGGCTGCGCCAGTCGTCGAATTTCTTCTTCCAGAGCCCGCTGTTGCGGATCAGGAAATCGAGGTATTCCTCATTCGAGTTCTCGTTATTGAGGTAGATGAGGTAGTTCGCGAACTTGCGGGAGATGCGGGTCTGTTCCCCGTTCGGTCCCGTAATGGAAATATAGCCACCCGATGAACTGCTGGTGAGCAGGTTCAGGTCGAGGATCACTTTGCCTTTGGCATCACGGAGCAGGGGTGCCGATACCCTTGCCGAACCTGTCAGCGCGGCAGGCTGGATCAGGGCGGCATCCAGTGCAGCGAATTCGGCATCCGAAGGTTCATCAACCGCCACAACGGTGTTGGTTTCCGGAACTTCGTGTATGGAGTGCCGTAAGGGGCTGCGGAGTTTGATCAGTCCCGACCCCAGGTTAATGGCGGCAGTGAGTCCCTCGGCAGCTTTTGTCTTTACGGAGGGGTCCACCGGTGCAACAGCAGGAGCGGGGGTAATTTTATTGGCAGGATCAGCAGCCACTACATTCGTTGTTTCGCTGCGCCCAAAGAACCACCAGGCGGCGGTGAGGACCAGTCCGATCACTGCAGCCGCAGCCGCAATACGTTTGATGGTAAAGGGAATGACTTTGGCAGGTGCGGCAACAGGCTGTTCGGGATACAGTTCGTTTGCGATAGCTTCCCAGGCCGCAGGGGGAGGGGCCAGTTCGGCATGAAAGGCTTTACGGGCTACCGCACCATCGCCGGCACTGGTATCTGCATCCAGCTGCCGGGAAATCGATTCCCAGCTGCCAGGGGGAGGGGGCAGCTCCAGTTGTTTCAGGCGATATGGGTAGGTTTCAGCCATCAGGGTTAACGGGAATAATTTTTATGTGTATCGGTCAGGAACTGGGCGATCTTTTTCTGCAGGATCCCTTTGGCGCGGGCCAGTTGTGATTTGCTCGTGCCTTCGCTGATTCCCAGCATTTCGCCGATCTCCTTGTGGGAATAACCTTCCACTACATACAGGTTGAAGACGGCTTTGTAGCCGGGCGACAACTCCTGGATCAGTTGCAGGATATCCCTTTCGGCCAGCTGGTCGAGCGCGCTGAGGTCATGATCTTCGATCGTGTTCTCTTCGCGTTCGCTCACGCTGTTGAGCTGCAGCGATTTTTTCCGGAAATGTTCAATGGCGGTATTCACGAACACGCGGCGCACCCAGCCTTCGAAAGAGCCATCGCCCCTGAACTTATGCAGGTTGCGGTACACTTTTACAAATCCTTCCTGGAGCAGGTCCTGGGCATCGGCGGTATTATGCGCATAGCGGAAACAAACGGCATACATTTTCGGTGAAAACCTGCGGTACAGTTCTTCCTGATACACGCGGTTCCCTTCGATACAGCCCTTAATTAAGTCGCTCTCGGGAATGGTATGGTTGCTTTGTGGTCCCAGTATTTCAGGTTAATAGATGATCAATAGTTCGTTAACGGTTGCCTGCTTCCTGCAAAAATGCCACCAGTTTTGCGGCTGCCCGCGCCCGGTGACTGATCGCATTCTTTTCGGCCCCGCTCATTTCCGCAAAGGTCCGTTGTTCTCCAGCAGGCTGAAACACAGGGTCGTAGCCAAAGCCTTCGCTGCCGGAGGGCTGTTCTGTGATCCGGCCGGGGCAGGTCCCTTCAAACAGGTATTCCACGCCGCCGCGGATCAGGCAGATCACCGTACGGAAACGGGCGTCCCGGTGGGGGGTATTGCCCAGTTCCCGCAATAATTTAGAGATATTTTGTTGAAAATCCGCATTTTCTCCGGCATAACGCGCACTCTTCACCCCCGGTGCACCGCCCAGGGCTTCCACTTCCAGTCCGGTATCCTCGCTGAAACAATCCATCCCCGTCAGGCCATGGATCACCCGCGCTTTCTCCCGGGCATTCTCCTCCAGCGTATCCCAGGGCTCCGGGATCTCTTTTACGATACCGGCTTCTTTCAACGAGATCACCTGCAGCCTTGCGCCTATCGCGGCCTGCATTTCGGAAACTTTGTGGGGGTTGTTGGTGGCGAAAATGAGGGGCATGAGTAGTGAGTAGTGAATCGAGAATCGAGAATCGAGAATCGAGAATCGAGAATCGAGAATCGAAAGTAATTGAGTTGGTAAAGTTAGGTTTTAATTGTATCCGTTGCGTTGTAGCGTCGCTGCGAGAACCAAATTGCGTCGCTGCGAGAACCAATTATACGTTGAAGAGGGACTTCAAACAAACCCAACTCTTACTCTTCAGCAACTTGCTCTCCGCATCCGTACCATTCATCTTATCCGCAGCGGGCAATTGCAGGTAGGTGGTACCGTCATAAGCCTGCAGCTTGAATTCCGGAAAGCGGATCGGCAATCCGATCTGGTCGGCATCCACGCCAAAGAGGATCAGCTTCGCGGGCCGCAGCTGTTCCTTGATGGCAGCACTGCTCACCCCGCTCTTCGCTGCATTCACCAGCGCCACATCACCCAGGTTCAGCTTACACGCTTCCAATATCTTCGTCAGAAACTGCAGCTGCGCATCGGGCATAAACGTCTCATTGGTATAGTTGACCACCAGCGTCACAGCACTGTTATTCTCTCCCAGCCACCTCAATGAAGCAGGAGGTGATTTCTCCTCTTGTCTCTTGTCTACTGTCTCCTGCCTACTGTCTACCGTCTCCTGTCTCCTGTCTACTACAATCACCGTCGGATACAACGCCCCGATCACCGTTTCCGGCAACTCCAATGCTTTGAAAGGCGATTCCTTGATCATAGGGCCCGAAGGTAAGAAAGCGTATTGAATAGTCCGGAAGTCGGGAAGTCGGGAAGTCCGAAAGAAAGACGGGAAGTCGGAAAGTCGGCAAGTCCGAAAGAGAAAACAGTGCAATCTTTTTTCTTTCGGTCTTTCGGACTTCCGGTCTTCCGGACTAGTTCTTTCAGTCTTCCCGACTTTTTCGTTTCTTTGCAGCTTAATACTACGCTCATGGTAGAAAGCTTCAAAATCAACGTCACTCCCGTTGAACGCACCAAACTCCACGATTTCCCCCTGGAGAATATCCCCTTTGGCAAGTATTTCACCGACCATATGCTGGAAGCCGATTACGAGAACGGCGAATGGAAGAATGTGGAGATCAAGCCCTACCAGCCCCTGCTGCTGAGCCCCTCCCTGGCGGCCCTGCACTACGGACAAGCCATTTTCGAAGGCATCAAAGCCTATAAGGATAAGGACGGCAAACCCTTTATTTTCCGTCCGCAGGACAATTTCCGCCGTTTCAATACTTCGGCGGTCCGCATGCAGATGCCCCCCGTACCGGAGGAGATCTTCATGGAAGGCATGCGCCAGCTGATCGCGCTCGACAGCAACTGGATACCCGCCCTGGAGAATCATTCCCTCTATATCCGTCCCTTCATGTTCTCTTCCGATGAACTGATCGGGGTACGGCCTTCAGAAACCTATAAGTTCCTGATCATATTGAGTCCCACAGGCCCTTATTTCGCCGCCCCCATGCGCATTCATGTGGAGGAGAAATACACCCGTGCCGCTCCCGGAGGCGTAGGCTACGCCAAAGCCGCCGGTAACTATGGCGGTTCCATGTTCCCCACGGCCGAAGCCCGCAAGAAAGGCTACGACCAGGTACTGTGGACCGACGCCATCGAACACAAGTTTGTTCAGGAGATCGGCGTGATGAACGTGTTCTTTGCGTTCAAAGACCGGATCGTGACCCCCGACCTGGCCCAGGATACCATTCTGGCTGGTGTAACGCGCGACAGTGCCATCACCATCCTGAAGGAAATGGGCAAGAAGGTGGAAGAGCGTCCCTTAAGCATGGATGAAGTAACGGAAGGCTACAAAAACGGCACCCTGCTCGAAGTCTTCGGGACAGGTACCGCCGCCACCATCGCCATGATCAAGGAGCTCCATTACCGCGACCTGGAAATGACCTTCGATACCAACAGCTGGACCATCTGCACCGAAATGAAGCGCCGCCTGGATGCGATCCGGGAGGGAACTGCGCCGGATACGCACAGCTGGATCTATTACGTATAGTCCGGAAGTCAGAAAGTCCGAAAGACCGAAAGAGAAAACAATCGAGTCCGGAAGACCGAAAGTCCGGAAGTCAGAAAGTCCGGAAGTCAGAAAGTCCGGAAGTCGGAAAGTCCGAAAGACCGAAAGAGAAAACAATCGAGTCCGGACTTTCTGTCTTTCGGTCTTTCTTCCTGTATTTCTTCCGGACTTTCGGACTTTCTGTCTTTCGGTCTTCAAAACAAACATTATCAATAGGTTACGATGCTTCGCCCTATTCCGGAACCATTCAACATTCCGGAAGTCACCAACCTGCTGACCGTTAAGGGGATAACCGGCATGATTTCGTTAATATTTTTTTCCAGCTTTTTTTCATTTTATAGTAAAAGCCCTTACCTTTGCCGTCCCAAATTATAAAAGGTTCAGAATGCCTACTATTCAACAATTGGTACGTAAAGGAAGAGAAATTATCAAGGCGAAGAGCAAATCCCGTGCGCTGGACAGCTGTCCGTTCCGTCGCGGTGTTTGTACCCGTGTATATACCACAACCCCCAAGAAGCCGAACTCAGCGCTGCGTAAAGTAGCTAAAGTGCGCCTGACCAATAAGGTAGAGGTGATCGCTTACATTCCGGGTGAAGGCCACAACCTGCAGGAGCACTCCATCGTGCTGGTGCGCGGCGGTCGTGTGAAGGATCTTCCCGGTGTACGTTACCACATCGTTCGTGGTAGTCTGGATACTGCCGGTGTGAAAGACCGTAAGAAGAGCCGTTCCAAGTACGGTACCAAGCGTGAAAAAGCAAAAAAATAATATAAAGCTGTAAATAACAGATAAATGAGGAAGACCAAAGCCAAAAAGATCCCCTTAGCCCCGGATGGTAAATTCAATGACATCCAGGTTACCCGTTTCGTGAATAACCTGATGTGGCAGGGAAAAAAGAACACCGCTTTCAACATCTTCTATGATGCGATGGACCGCGTGGCCAAAACCACCGGCGAAAACGGCTACGAAGTATGGAAGCGTGCCCTGGCTAATGTAACTCCCGCTGTGGAAGTACGCAGCCGCCGTATCGGTGGTGCTACCTTCCAGATCCCCTCAGAAGTACGTGCCGAGCGCAAAGTATCCCTGAGCATGAAATGGCTCATCCGCTACAGCCGCGAGCGTAACGGCCGCAGCATGGCAGAAAAACTGGCCAACGAGATCGTTGCCGCCAGCAAGGGTGAAGGCGCCGCTTTCAAGAAAAAAGAAGATACCCACCGTATGGCCGAAGCCAACAAGGCTTTCGCTCACTTCCGGGTATAAAAGATATCCCCTTTATACAGAAGTCCTTTCCAGTACCTGGAGAGGACTTTTGCTTTTCGGCCCCCGCTGTCCCGGTTTTTTCCACAGCCCATTGAATTTCCCGCCCCCTATAGATATTTCGACCTTTTTTCCTACCTTTGCGCACCGAAAATAGGCCTCCGAACAGGCGTTCGGCGATCCCGGAAAGGGGCCCGTCAAACAAAACAGGTTCAGCGGCTTAGGGTAAACACTAAAATTTTCAATCTCAATAATCATGGCAGACTTAAGATTTCAAAGAAACTTCGGTATTGCAGCGCACATCGATGCGGGCAAAACCACCACTACGGAGCGTATCCTCCGGTATACCGGTATGATCCATAAAATCGGTGAGGTACACGACGGTGCTGCTACCACCGACTGGATGGAGCAGGAAAAAGAACGCGGTATCACCATCACTTCCGCTGCCGTAAGCTGCCAGTGGAACTTCCCTACCGTTCTCGGTAAGGCTACTGCCGATACAAAGAAATACTCGTTTAATATCATCGATACTCCGGGTCACGTGGACTTCACCGTAGAGGTGGAGCGTTCCATGCGCGTACTCGACGGTCTGATCGCCCTCTTCTCTGCAGTTGATGGCGTGGAGCCCCAGAGTGAAACCGTTTGGCGCCAGGCCAACCGTTACAATGTACCCCGTATCGGTTTCGTAAACAAAATGGACCGCAGCGGTGCCGACTTCCTCAATGTAGTGAAGCAGGTGAAAGAAATGCTCGGTTCCAAAGCCGTTCCTCTCCAGCTGCCCATCGGTGCCGAAGATAACTTCAAAGGCGTGGTGGACCTGATCAAGATGAAAGGCATTATCTGGCACATGGAAACAGAAGGCATGACCTTCGACGAGATCCCTGTACCGGAAGATATGGTGGATGAAGTGAACGAATGGCGCCAGAGTCTCGTTGAGGCCGTTGCCGAATACGACGACAAGCTGATGGAGAAATTCTTCGAAGATCCCAACTCGATCACCGAAGCTGAAATGCATGAAGCCATCCGCAAAGCCACTATCGACCTCAGCATCGTTCCGATGATGTGCGGTTCTTCATTCAAGAACAAGGGTGTACAGACTGCACTCGATGCCGTTTGCCGCTACCTGCCCGCACCCATCGATATCGAAGCCATCAAAGGAACTGATCCTTCTACCGGAGAAGAACTGATCCGTAAGCCGGACGCCAAAGAACCCTTTGCCGCCCTCGCTTTCAAGATCATGACCGACCCCTTCGTGGGCCGTCTCGCCTTCTTCCGGGTATATTCCGGTCACCTCGATGCCGGTTCTTATGTACTGAACGTACGCAGCGGTAAGAAAGAACGCATCAGCCGGATCATGAAAATGTTCGCCAACAAGCAGAACCCGATCGACTTCATCGAAGCCGGTGATATCGGTGCTGCCGTTGGTTTCAAGGAGATCAAGACCGGTGATACCCTCTGCCATGAAGATCACCCCATCACCCTCGAGAACATGTTCATCCCCGAGCCTGTGATCGCGATCGCCGTTGAGCCGAAAACACAGGCCGACGTCGACAAAATGGGTATGGCCATCTCCAAACTGGTGGAAGAAGATCCCACCCTGCGTGTTAACACTGACGAAGATACCGGCCAGACCATCCTCCGCGGTATGGGTGAGCTGCACCTCGAGATCATCATCGACCGTATGCGTCGTGAGTTCAAGGTGGAAGTGAACCAGGGTGCCCCGATGGTGGCCTATAAAGAAGCCTTCCGCCAGAAAGTGGAACACCGCGAAGTGCTGAAAAAGCAGACCGGTGGTCGTGGTAAGTTCGCCGATATCGTATTCGAGATCGGACCTGCCGATGAAGAGTGGCTGAAAGAGAACCCCGGTAAAGGTTACCAGTTCGTGAACGATATCTTCGGTGGTTCTATCCCCCGCGAATTCATCCCCGCGATCCAGAAAGGTTTTGAACAGTCTATGGGAACCGGTGTACTGGCCAGCTATCCGATGGAGCACATGAAAGTGCGCATCTTCGACGGTAGCTTCCACCAGGTGGACTCCGACTCCATGTCGTTCGAACTCTGTGCCAAGAGTGGTTTCCGTGAAGCTGGCCGCAAAGCCAAGCCCGTACTGCTCGAGCCCATCATGAAAGTGGAAGTAATTACGCCCGAACAATACATGGGTGATGTTACCGGTGACCTCAACCGTCGCCGTGGCATGCTCGAAGGTATGGACAGCCGTGCCGGTGCCCAGGTGATCAAGGCCAAAGTGCCCCTGAGCGAAATGTTCGGTTACGTAACCCAGCTGCGAAGCCTGTCTTCCGGCCGCGCTACCTCTACCATGGAGTTCAGCCACTATTCTCCCGCCCCCAACAACATCTCTGAAGAGGTGATTGCCAAGGCCAAGGGTAAGACCAAGGTGGAAGATTAATTGTAAGCTTAATGTTCTGAATACAAGAAGCCCTGGAGTGATCCGGGGCTTTTTCGTTACGGGAATCGAGAATCGGGAATCGTGAATCGACAATCGAGAATCGTGAATCGTGAATCGGCAATCGTGAATGATTAGAGGTTTGTAGTGAATGGCGAATTGTAAATGATGAGCTGGAAGTCGATTTTTCCGAAATCTGCCGGGTTATATCATTCCCGCC
>JBGAQC010000027.1:0-18695 GCA_044220945.1 Chitinophagaceae bacterium
CCCCATGGCGTATCAGGAACCGGGTCTTCCACCCCATTCAGGAAATTATAAAAAGAGGACGGATCACTGATGCTCATACCCATACTTACCGCAGGACCCTGCAGTGCCAGCGAGGTAAGGGATCCGATCTGTATCGCCAGTGGGTCGGGCATCTGCGTATTCGGGTATCCGTTAGGATAATTCGGGAATTCAACATTTAGATAACGCCCGGCCCAGCCACTTTGCAGCACCTGGTTACTGTCGGATGCGCTCATCCAGATATCGGTAGCCCGGAAGTGGGAAAAGTTCGGTGATGGATAACCAACAGCCTGAACGATCGACAGCTTGCCGTCATTGTAGAGGCCCTGCAATCCTGTCATACTGGGATGCAGGCCGGTGGTATTGTTGCCATTCAGCGGCAGGACCCGGTTGAGTGGAATCGCAATATTGGTCCGGGCATTGGTATAGTTGGCATAATACTCAATGGGGATCACCATATTCAGGCCGTCGTTACCGCCATTGAGCTGTATCAGCACCAGCACTTTATCGGTATCGGTCGTGGCACCCGAAAGGGCCTGCACCAGGGGATGCTGAGCGGTGAAAGCTTTCACCGAAAAGCCATTCAGCAGGGCCGGCAGGGTAACCGAGGCCGGCAGGGTTTGTCTGAAAAAGTCTCTGCGCTTCATAGTGGTTATTTTGCGTTCAGGCTAACTGGTATTCGGCCAGGTTCATGAAATATTTATGCTTTCACCGAAAAGCCATTCAGCAGGGCCGGCAGGGTAACCGAGGCCGGCAGGGTTTGTCTGAAAAAGTCTCTGCGCTTCATAGTGGTTATTTTGCGTTCAGGCTAACTGGTATTCGGCCAGGTTCATGAAATATTTATACAGGTCTTTCAACCTGGTATTTACAATATTATAATTGGCAGGATCCGCAGGATTGGCCAGGTAGGCATTCCAGGCATTGGTCCAGTAAAAGTCCTGGGCCTGGTTGCTCAGCAGGATCTGCTGCTTGATCAGTTGCTTTGACGCATCCGAAAGTGGCACGCGGTAAAAAATATCCAGCGCATCATTGATCAGTGCGTTCGGATCACCTGGATTGGGGAGTGTTTTGGTGAATTCCACGGCATCAATGGCGAGCTTTTTACCATTCTGTGTATACCCATTGCCAATCAGCGTATCCGTAAACTGGTTACGTTTGGGGAGGGTATCCGCATTCACCCAGATCTCATAAAACTGCGGCGCCTGGTAGTAAGCGGGCCAACCCGATACACTGGGTGGATCGGCCAGGTGCTGCTGCATGGTAGTTGCCCGGTTACGGACATAGTTCCACATATTATAAACATTAGTTACATCACTACTGTCGGGGAACACCACGCCGAATTCACGGCAGGCGCCAACCAGCAATTCGATCGGGCTCTTGATCAGACAACCCTGATTGAGTGGATCAAAGAAATGTTCGCTTTTCAGAAGAGTGGCCAGCACTGGTTTGATTTCCCAGTTGCCATCGCGGAACTGCTGGGCCAGTGGCTTGATCACATTAGCTTCAGTAGTGGCATCTATGGTATAGTAACAGAACCAGCGGTAGAGCTTACGGACGATGAACTCCGACACTTCCACTTTCTTGTTAAAGATCATGGTGAGCAGGTCATCCAGCTCTGTATCACCTGCCGTAGCATCGTTTCTGCCGGTAACCACGGTGTTGCTGTAAAAAGAAGAGAAGGTCTTGTTGTTCTTATCGTGACGGCTCAGGGTGAACGTCACTGTTTCAGTAGTGAAATTGATCCCCCATCCTGTCAGTACCCTTGCTGCGGTAATCACATCGTCTTCTGTATAATTGGGTACATTTTCCTTTCCCAGCGTAAACAGTTCCTGCAACTCACGGGCAAAGTTCTCATCGGGTGCAGTGGCCGTATTCAGATACCCGTTCAGATACCGGAGCATGGCCAGGTCCAGCGTAACAGCACGTACCAGTGATTTGAAATTTCCCAGGGCATTCTGGCGCAGGAGTGAAGAATAGCGGTATCCAAATGTGCCCCGGTTGTACTCATTACTTTCCGTTGCAAAATGGTTATGCCAGAAGAGGGTCAGCTTTTCCTGAATCGTACGGTCCTGATTCAGCATCAGACCGGTCCACCAGGCCTTCAGTGAATTCACACGCCGGCTATTGGCGGTTCCATCGGTTGAAATGGAATCGACCCATGTTGCTCCAAATGGAACTGCATAGTCGGGGTCTGTGGCAGCGATTCCTGTATTATCATAATTCTTCACAGGAGGAGCCGGTAATCCGGCCGGCAGGGTAAGCAAGGCATCGATTGCCTGGGATGGGCTCATCCCCCTGAAATAAGCAATATCTGCAGGTTTGGCACCGAACATGGTACGCTTGAGCAGGTGTGCTACTTCTTTAGTGGTCCAGACTCCTGAATAGGGAGTCAGTCCTGAATTGATATTCCGTACACCATAGGGCTGCGGGGGCAGCATGGGTTCCTGTTGTCGTTTTAACAGAAGAAAATCTCTTCGTTCCATATTTTAGTTTTTCGGGATGGCGCGGAAGGATCAGTTCCGGCCGCAGATCTGAATCAAATAACCTGCCACCCCAGTCATGAGTAACTGAAAACGTAAATTTTCAGGAAAATTGGTGGTTTTTCCCATAAAAAAATCCCGGCCGGAGCCGGGATCAGTGTTGTCACGTTAAAAACTGTTTTACAATTTCTCGATTACGCCGGCAATGCCCTGTCCGCCACCCACACAGGCAGTCACCATACCGTACTTACCATTCAGGCGGTTCAGGTCGTGGATCACCTGGATCGTGAGCTTGCAACCGGTACAGCCCAGGGGGTGACCCAAGGCAATAGCACCTCCGTTGATATTGACCCGCTTCGGATCCAGCTCCAGTGTACGGATCACGGCCAGCGACTGTGAAGCAAATGCCTCGTTGAGTTCGATCAGGTCGATCTGTCCGAGATTCAGACTGGCCTGTTGCAGTACTTTCGGCACTGCAGCAACTGGGCCGATACCCATCACACGGGGAGGGACACCTGCAGAAGCACAGGCCACCAGGCGGGCAATGGGTTTCAGCCCCAGTTCATTCACCATCCGCTCACTCATCACCAGTACAAAAGCAGCTCCATCGGATGTTTGTGAGGAATTGCCTGCAGTAACACTGCCGTTCTGCGCAAAGGCAGGTTTTAATTTGGCCAATGCTTCCAGGTTGGTATCGGCCCGCGGACCTTCGTCCGTATCCACCACAAAGGAGCGCTGCTGTTTTTTATTTTTTGCATCAAGATAAACTTCCTCAACAGTAATGGGAAGAATTCCTGGTTTAAAGTAACCGTTCTGGATAGCCTGCATGGCTTTCTGGTGTGATTGCAGGGAAAAAGCATCCTGGTCTTCCCTTGAAATATCATAATCCTTGGCCACAGCTTCAGCCGTAAGACCCATACTGAGGTAATAATCGGGATCTTCTTTTGCTATGGAATAGGCAGGAACGGTTTTCCATCCCGCTGTGGGCACCATACTCATGCTTTCTGTACCACCGGCCACAATACATTCCGCCTGTCCCATCCGGATCTTGGCAGTGGCAATGGCAATAGTTTCCAGTCCGGATGCACAATAACGGTTCACCGTCATACCCGGCACTTCATATCCTAAAGCACGGGCCGCAATGATCCTGCCTACCTGCAACCCTTGTTCCGCTTCCGGCACAGCATTTCCTACAATCACATCATCCACCCGTTTGGGATCCAGCTGGGGTACTGATTGAAGCAGCCCCTGAATCACCTGGATGGCGAGATCATCCGGACGGGTAAACCGGAATCCGCCCCGTTTGGCCTTGGTAACTGCGGTACGAAAACCTGCAACGATATAGGCTTCCTGCATAAGATAAAATTTAGTTGTTTATGCAACTTTATAGATCAAAGTTAATGGCTTGGGCTGGAATCACAAAGTCTGCCGCAAAAAATGAAATATCTTCGCCTGCCTATGTACAAGATCGTCCGGAAATTCTTTTTCCTTTTTGATGCGGAAGGCGTTCATCACTTTGTAATGAAGTGTCTCCGCTTTTGCTGCGGTATCCCTTTCATTGCCCGGTTGATCCGTCGGTCTTTCCGCCCGGCAGCCCAACCATTGGAGGCTTTTGGCCTTCCCTTCCAGCATCCGGTTGGCCTGGCGGCCGGATTCGACAAAAATGCCCGTTACCTGCGGGAGCTAGACGTATTGGGTTTTGGCCATGTGGAGATCGGTACCGTTACGCCTTTGCCTCAACCGGGAAACGACAAACCCCGTTTGTTCCGCCTTCCGGAGGATCAGGCGCTGATCAACAGGATGGGGTTTAATAATGAAGGGGCAAAAGTGGCGGCGGAACGGCTTAAAGCATGGCGCAGTGAACATCCTGCAACCGGCAACCGCCTGATCATAGGAGGGAATATCGGCAAGAATAAAGTAACCCCCAACGAAGATGCCTGGAAGGATTATGAGATCTGCTTCCGGGAACTCTTTGATTATGTTGATTACTTCGTAGTGAATGTGAGTTCACCCAATACCCCAGGATTACGGGAACTGCAGGAAAAAGAATCCCTGCGCAAGATCCTTTCCCACCTGCAGACCCTTAATATTAATCAAACACACTCCCGCCCCATATTGCTGAAAATTGCGCCTGACCTCACGCCCACACAGGTTGATGATGTGATCGACCTCGCTATGGAGATCAGGCTGGATGGCCTGGTGGTCTCTAATACCACTATCAGCAGGGAAGGCCTGAAAACCCCGGCAGCACTGATAGAAAAAATAGGTACGGGTGGATTAAGCGGTGCTCCAGTACGGGAAAGAGCAACAGCTTTGGTAAAAACTGTTGTGGAAAAAACCAAAGGCACCATTCCGGTAATTGCTTCCGGAGGCATATTTACGGCTGCAGATGCCCGTGATAAAATACAGGCTGGTGCTGTGCTGGTACAGGTATGGACAGGGTTCATCTATGAAGGGCCTGCAATAGCAAAGAAGATCATGAAGGAACTGTAAGAATAGGTTACTACGTTTACTGGGTTTAACTTAGTAAACTTAGTTAACCCAGAAAACTTTCTTTTAGAACCGCAGTCCGATAAAACTCCCCACATAACTCACCCGGTCGTATGCTTTGAACAGGGATGCACGTAATCCCACTGAAACAGGTGTTTCCGGAATCATATATTCATATTCTGCTACCAGGTTTACGCCGTGGGTGCGGCTTTTCTGGTCTTGCACCGGCCAGTTGGTGGCTTTATCAGGGCCCGTTCCGCTGATGATGGGAAAGGAACGGCGGATAGAATAAGCAGACATGGTATATCCCAATCCAACCCGGATCAACTGCGCCTCCGTTTCAATGGGAATATAATAGAGTGTAAAATCAAATGTGGTGGCATTGGTATATTCCTGAACCGTACTTGTGCGGGGAAAACCTTTGAGCTGTGCACGTTTCACACCAATCGCACCTTCCAGGCGGGGCAGCATCTGAAAGGAACCTTCACCATAGGCAGTCCAGCCATTGAGTCCGGGGAAATCATGCGCATACCCACCCCCGGCTTTCAAACGAAGGGTGCCAAAATCAGTCTGTTGTGACTGTGCCTGGAATACAATACAAAAGAGGGAAAAAAAAGAAACGAGTACCCTTTTCATCAGTTACAGATTAACGTTCAGTAAAACTATTGGGTACTTGTAGTGTCGATAGAATCGGTTTAGGGTATCTTAATAACTCCGTATGGATAGAAAAATTGTGCCAGAAATCCGGTTTTACCATCCGGGAACGGGACTTTACCGACGCACCGGTCCCAATTCCTTGAAACTCCTATTTTTGCAGTCCAAAATAATTGCAGATGCAGGAGTTATTTACCGTAGATGCGCTGATCAGTTTGCTCACCCTGGCTACGCTTGAAATTGTGCTGGGTATTGACAATGTGATTTTTGTATCGATCCTTATGGGCCGGCTGGATGAGCGCCAGAAGTTAAAAGCCCGGCGGATCTGGATGTTCGGCGGCATCGCCGTTCGGATTGCCTTGCTGAGTGCCATTGGCTGGCTGGTGAAGAACGGCAATAATGAATTATTCGGTTTCAACTGGGGAACTGTTCACTATGCATTCAACCTGAGGAATGTGATCATGTTCGTGGGTGGCCTGTTCCTGCTTTATAAAACCGTAAAAGAAATCCACCATAAACTGGAAGGGGATGAGGGCACCCTTGATGTCAAGGAAAAGAATGCCTCTTTTGCCGCCATCATCGGACAGATCCTGATCGTGGATATGGTCTTCTCCTTCGACAGTATCATCACTGCGGTAGGACTGGCTAAAATCGTGTATGTGATGATCGTTGCCGTGATCATTGCCATGATCGTCATGTTCTTCTTTGCCGACAAGATCTCCACTTTCATACACCGCCACCCAACCTTAAAAATGCTGGCACTGGCCTTCCTGCTGATGGTCGGTTTCAGCCTGTTCTTCGAAGGTCTTGAGCCGATCCATGGCAGCCATATCGACAAGGGTTATATCTATTTTGCCATGGCCTTTTCCTTTGGAGTGGAAATGCTCAATATGTGGATGCGTAAGCGCGAGAAGAAACGCAATCCTGTTCAGTTAAGAGAGCCCCTTTTACCACAGGATAAACCGTCTGATGACCAGGCACATTAAAAAGTGGCTGGCATTACCGGGATAAACCGCACTTGCCAGCCACCTGTACCGTCAGTCCAGAATCCAGAATACCCGGAAGGAGAATATCCGGTTCTGGTCTTTATCCGGATCCCCTTTGTTGACATTGGTTAGTCCCCTGGTATACCGGCAGTTGATGCCGACCTTTTTCTTAATCACATATCCAATTCCAACCGGCACTCCAAAATCAAATGTATTTACACTTTCCTTGTAATTGTAGGTACTCCCGCCATACTTGTCTTTAGCACTCAGGAGAACAGCAGGTTGCAAGCCCAATTCTCCAAAGAATCCCCCATTCGCCTGATAACGGACCATGAGGGGAACAGCAGCATACAAATTCCGGACGGAGCCTGAAACATAGGTTTCTTCATATTTGGAACCCGCAGAACTGGCCAGGATCTCAGCTGTTCCCATCCAATGGTTTTCATATCCGGGATCAACCATCAGCATAAAGCCTGCCTGAAACCCGGGCACAGGTCCGGTCCAGCTTTCGCTAACCCCGCGGATGGTACAACTGTTAAAGGCAACGGGAATGGCACACCGGATCCGTAAACCGACAGGTTTGTTTTCCTGGGCACGGGCAATAGCAAGACAAGTCAAGGCCAGCAAGGCCATGAAGAGACGCTTTTTCATGTTGGTAGATTTAAGGTTTAAACAAAAAAAAGTGCTGTGGAACAGAGCAATTTTCAGGAGGGGTGAGAAAGAAATCAATCCAGGCTGAAAGAGTCAGAAATAATACTGCTGCTGAAAGGAATTAAACCACTATCAATTTAAGGAAAAATGTTATACGAAAAATGGAATGCCGATTGCGCCTTTGGAATTTGACTTATCGCAATTATACGGCAAATCGTAACAAGAGCGCTCCTGTCAGTCCAGCCGTTTCGGTACGCAACCGGGTCTCCCCCAGGCTTACTTCCTTAAAACCGTTTTTTCTTGCCCATTCTATTTCATTGGAGGTAAAGTCACCTTCAGGGCCAATAAGCAACAAAGTATTTTGTACAGCCAGGCCTGGTACCGATTGTAGTGGGATTCTGGTCCCCTCATCACAATGGGCAATTAGGCGAAGGGTACCCGGGGGAATACTTAGACTCGAAAGTCCCGAAGGTTCTGTGAGTTCCGGCAACCAGCATTGCCGGCTTTGCAGGATCGCGCTGATGAGAATGCCGCGCATCCGGTCGAACCGGAAATGTTGCTTTTCGGTGCGTTCTGTTTTGAGAGGATATATCGCCGAAATGCCGATCTCTGTGGCTTTCTCCAGGAACCATTCAAAGCGACTGGCGTTTTTAAGTAAGGCTATGGCAATGGCCGTTTTCCGTTCCGGAGCCGGATGAAACTGCACCTGCTTAATGGTAACGGTACAATGCTTTTTATGGGCCGTAGCTATTTCCGCCAGAAGCTGGTGGCCTTTGCCATCCGTCAGTTCCAGGGCTTCGCCTTCCTGCATACGCAATACCTGCACGATATGTCTGGAGTTCGTTTCATCCAGTTCGAGCACTGTCTGACCTTCCGTATAGGTTTCCGTAAAAAACATGGGTAATGCCATAAAAAAAATCCCGGTAACCGGGATTCAAATGTCTTGATTTTTATGGAGAGTTCCTGCAATCAGAATGGGGAATCATCGCCATCATCCATGGGCAGGTCGTTCATGCGACTGCCGGCCTGGATATAGAGGCGCGCACCTCCGGGATCAGCACCTGCACCCGGATCAGTGGGAACCGGCCGCCAGTTGCCGCCGCCACCGCCCATGCCAAGGTTGTCATCGCCTTCCCATTCGGCAAATTTCTGGATATGCAGCAAGGCCCGGAGTTTGATGGTTTCCAGGCTACCGTTCCGGTGCTTGGCAATACGTACGTGGGTTTCCCCTTTATTGCTTTCGCCAAACTCATTGGCAGTGATATCATAATACTCGGGACGGTAGAGGAACATCACCATGTCGGCATCCTGTTCGATGGCACCCGATTCCCTGAGGTCACTCAGCTGGGGCATTTTGTTCCCTTCCTTCCGTTTCTCCACTTCCCGGCTTAACTGCGAGAGGGCGATGATCGGCACCTGCAATTCCTTAGCCAGTCCTTTCAGGTCGCGCGAAATTTTACTGATCTCCTGTTCCCGGTTACTGTTCCGTTCGGCGGTACCACTCATCAGCTGGAGGTAGTCGATCAGGATCAGTCCGATATTATGCTTGTTCTTCAAGCGGCGGCATTTGGCACGCAACTCGAAAATGTTGAGTGCGGCTGTATCATCAATGAACATGGGCGCTTTGGCCAGCCGCTGGATACCCTTCGCATACAGCTGCTTCATTTCATGTTCTTCCATTTTGCCCCTTGAAATTTTCTCCAGCCAGATCTCGCTTTCCGCACTGAGGATACGCTGTACCAGCTGGGCAGAGCTCATCTCCAGGCTGAAAAAAGCCACCGGTGTGGGTTTGGTAGGATGCAGGCAGGCATTGCGGGCCAGGTTCAGGGCAAAAGCGGTTTTACCTACTGATGGACGTGCCGCGAGGATGATCAGGTCGGTATTCTGCCAGCCGTAGGTCACCCGGTCGAGTGATACAAATCCGCTGGGTACTCCGGTGATATCTTCATTGCGGTGGCGCATGTCTTCGATCCGCTGCACGGTTTTCACCAGTACGGAATCGATACTGTCGAAGTTCTTCCGCAGGTGATTATTCGTGATCTCGAAGAGCTTGCTTTCTGCATCATCGAGCAGGTCGAACACATCGGTACTGTCTTCATACGACTCACTGATGATCTCTCCGCTGATGCGGATCAGTTCGCGCTGGATGAATTTCTGCAGGATGATCCGCGAGTGGGTTTCAATATTGGCAGAAGATACTACAGCGTTGGTCAGCCTTGTAACATAGTAGGGGCCACCCACACTATCCAGTTCCTCCCGCATGCGGAGTTCTTCCACCACAGTAAGGATATCGATGGGCTGATTCTTCTGCTGGAGGCCCTGCATGGCACGGTAGATGCGCTGGTGGCTTTCCACATAGAAGCATTCGGGCTTGAGGATCTCCACTACGGTGTCAAAAGCACTTTTCTCGAGCATGATGGCGCCCAGTACAGCCTCTTCCAGGTCTTTGGCCTGCGGCGGTACTTTTCCATACACCATTGTGCTGAGATCAACGGATTGTTTTCTGCGGGCTTTATTGCGGTCTTTATTCAGGTTCGTGAGATCCATGGTTCGTTACAAGATCAAAAAATTAAAAAACAGTTTGTCTGCGTTGCATTCGCAAATGCAAGCGGTTTGCTTCTCAAGGATTGGCTTATTCAGTCCGTTCCGCCGGCTGAAAACCGTACAATTCGGGGGGAGTCGGGCGACGAATATACCATGCTGCAGCAGCTGGCAGCTAAAAAACGGCTGAATTATTTATCGGCAGGCCGTCCACCGGCTTTCCCCATCCCCTCCGGACTTATCCACGTTTTATGCCGGGGTTACCCACAAAATAACTGAATTATCCCCGATTTTCCGCAGGAAATACACACTGAAAACCAATGTGCCGATTAGCGGATTAGCCGATTTACTGATGAAATACAAAAAGCCCAACCCCTTGTATTCGAATCAAAAAAGTTGATTTTGCTTACATTCGGTGATGAAAAAAATTGCCCTGCTGACCGTTTGCTGCTTCACCGCTTGTATTGCATACACCCAGGGGTTTAAGACCCGTATCAATCATACCGCAGTATTTGTGGTAGACCTGAAAAAAAGTACGGCCTTCTATACAGAGATACTGGGACTGGACACGATCCCAGAACCCTTTCATGATGGCAAACATACCTGGCTGCGTATCGGGCCGGGTGCAGCCATGCATATCATTGAAGGAGCGCCAGAGCGGAAGCAGTATTACAAGAACCAGCACACCTGCTTCAGCGTGGAATCGGTAACGGCATTCACGGAGAAGTTGAAAAAAGCCGGAATACCATTTGAAGATGTTTCAGGCAAACAGGGAGCTATTACCACCCGGATAGATGGCGTACACCAGATCTGGCTGCAGGATCCGGATGGGTACTGGCTGGAGATCAATGATGCACGAGATTAGATTGCTTCCTGTATACCGGGGCCCCATTCAATATTGATCATCATTTCGTTTTGGCAAACACCGCCAGGAAATAGAGGGGATTACCCTTTGTAGTAAAATCTTCCGGATAACCCGAGCCAGCAAGGTTATAACAGACTGTCAGCGTATCCGAATTGTATTTATAGATGCAGGTAAAATGCTTGCCTTTATTGACCCCGTCTCTCCCATAGAGATCCATTTTCCCGTTCGCATAGCGGGCAATGCCTTTGTCCACACTCTCCGCTGTAAATTGGTAAGTGCTGTCTTTCAGGATGAGTTCCTGTGTGGCAAATGCAGCTTTGGGTAGTTGATTTCCGTTTATTTCAAGGCTGACCGGCTTCCAGGTACCATTGAGGTAACCGGAATTCTCATTCAGCAGTTTAGGGCCGGCACAGGCACTGACCAGCAGGAGCAGGAATAAGGTATTTTTTCTCATAGCAGGTTTTTGAAAAGTTACTTCTTTTTTGCTTCGGTTACATTTTTCCCCAGGGTTTTAAACCGCTCGCCATTGGCCTGCACCACGGTAATGGTGATATGGCCGGTCTTGCTGGTATGAATATCCCGGACGATCCCTGATTTCCCTTTATGGGTGCCACCGGTTACCTGGCAGGGGTCACCGTCTTTCAGTAGAAAAGGTGTTGGGTTGGGCATTGGAACTTTTTAACCCAATTTACAGTATCCCGGCAAAAATGCCAGTACTGAAGCCTGTCATTCGCACACTACATGATCAAGGACAAAACAAGGCAATGAAAAAAACAGGGTGGCAAATCCAGTTTTACCGTTACAGAAATGTTAATAAGGCGGCACATTGTACTGATGATTCTGCAGAAAATGAGAATACCGGGAACCCCGGATTGCTGTTCCGCAGAAACTGCGTTCACAGCAGCAGGATAATTCCAGCTTTACGGAAAATCACTCCATGAACTTCACCTGCTGCAAGAACTCATTTCTCTTCACCCCAAGCTGATTCTAGGTTTGCTGTACAGGCGTTGCCGAAAACCTGAAAAAGAGTAGGCCAAAATTAAACCTGCAAATCATGCAAAACACAAAAACGATGTACCAGCAGTTCAGAACAGCTGTTACGGAATTCCCTTATTCAAATTCCCTGATACAGCAGATGCGTAATCTGAAAATCGACCCTTTCAGGATCTGCTGTATTTGTCTGGCTATGCTGCTCAGTGCCCAGACCGGACTGAATGCCCAGAATGCTTTATTCGGACTCACCGGAGGAACAAGTTTTTCAAATTATCGAATCACAAAGAACACCGATTTCCCGAAATCCAAAAGCCTGACCGGTTTAACATTCGGCCTGCAGGCCTCCCTGAAAACAGGTAAACACATCCTGTTTCAGCCTGCTGTAAATTATATACAGAAAGGTACGTGGGACGAGTCCAGTGCCGGTGGTGGAAATCTAAAGGCTACCATGAAAGTTAATCAGATCGAAGTACCCTTGATGGTATCCTATACTTCGCACGGCTTCTTCTTAGGTGCAGGTCCCAGTTTCGGATTTAACCTCTCCGGAAAATTAAAAGTGGAATCCAGTCTGGGAGGCAGTACTGAAAAACTGACCTTTGGCCAGGGCCCTGATGACGTATTAAGAAAATTCGACCCTGCCCTCAACTTCACTGCAGGGTACCTGTCAACAAAAGGTTTTTTGGTTGCAGTGAACTATAACAGGGGTATCATCCAGCTGAATCCAAACAATGCCGGTGAAGGAAAACTCTACTCAAATTATACAGGAATCCGGTTAGGATATCTAATCTCAAAACATTAACATACAAAAGTTGTCAACCATTTTGGGTTGACAACTTTTGTGCTTTCCCTGAATGAAGGTAAAACAAGCAGATAATACAGAAGTACAACCTGGAAATATGGGCCAAGAGTTGTAATCTATATACAGTTGGCAACTCTGTACAACCTCTTATTTTATATCCCCCTTAAATCGGATTGTTGAAGGAGCAACCCCAAATCCAGAGCTTTCCGGTTTTAGTCCTAGTGAGTATAAGCCGATACGGACCAGGGCCATATGATGTATATTATGTTCCAGGCAATAGGCAAGTTCCCGGAAATAGCTTGTTGCATAACGTGCCGACTGACTCCCCTCTTTGCTGTAATCAGCCACCAGAAAAAGCTCCCGGTCTTCCAGAAACAAGGTATCCTTCAGGAATTGTAACTGCAGCCCCGCTTGTTCTACTTCGTTTTCAAGTACAGCATTTCGCCTCCGGTTTTCATAGCAAACCAGCCCCAGGGCGTAGCCCTCCTGTACACACTGGAGCATTTCAATGCAATGCCTTACGTGCCCGCCAATTGAACTTCCGGAAAGCAGAGGTAAAGCCAGGGAATATTCTCCATTGCTCAGCCCTGCAAACCCGTTCCATAATTCCTGAAGGTTAACCCGAAGGGCTTCATGTACCGGGGCGATAATTGCCAGTTCAGGATTTTTCATAGATTGCTTCATAAGTTACTTCGATATCATCCGCAACATTATTCTTTTTACTGCCCATAGGCTTCCCTACCCCATAACTTCCAATATCCTTTACTGTAAACCGGATCTTTACCGAAACCGAAGATCCTTCAACGGTTACCGTAGCTTTTTCGGCTATGGATTTCGTAACCCCTTTTATGGTCAAATCTCCCTGAACAGGTACCGTATAGGTTCCATTTTTCGAAAAATTCACGGCAGCCGGATCGCTGATCCTGCCTTTCCAGATGATCCTCGGGAATTTCCGTGAATCCATGAACCGCTCACCGTTAAAATGCTCCTGCATGAGTGATTTTTCGAACGTAAATCCCTGGACGGGAACAGCAACCAATAAGTCGCCTCCCTGCGTATCCAGTAATCCTGAAACAGTATTGTTTTCTGCATGAATATCTTCAGCAACCGTGTGGGAATAAATGGTCGCCTTTCCTGTACTTGTGGTGAGTCGTTGCGCCTGAAGCAGGTATCCCGTACCGATCAGGAAAAAGAGAATAATTGCTTTTTTCATTTTTTGTATAAGGACGCCATCACCGGATAATCCTTACAAAAAAATCAGCGAAAACACGATTCATCACAGGCAGGTGAACCAGTCCGGTAATATTGATTCATGACAGAGGTCAGTATCAGGGAGAAAATGGCCACATAGGGCATTAGTGCTGGGTAAGCCCTTTGCTGCACTGCAACAAGGGCAACCAGATGCAAGACAAAAAGCATTGTGGGATTCCATTTATTGTGCTTCTTATACGACAGGTATAATCCTATAAGGTATACGACATAGACGGGGATGGCCAACAAAAAATCTCCCTTGAACAACACTGGCTTATGCCAGGGGCTCATCAGCAGCGACGAAGCCATCAAAACAGGCAGTATGGCGCAGGGTATTGTAACCAGCAATGCCGTCTTGCGGAAAATCGATTTTTCATTATAAAATACTGTATCAACTATCATCAGGCTGATTTTTTGAAATAAGCTTGTTCGGCCGACTGCAGCATTTCCATTATTCCGATCCATTCCTTCCGCATTGTCTGCCCCTTGTCTTTTGTATACCAGTTATGCAGTTCAAGTTCCATCATTTCCCAGGTCTTTCCATCAGGGTTGGCCTTCCAGTCCATTACCAGTTGTTGTGCAGGAGCGGGACGCGGCCCCCATACAGCAGCTTCCTCCTGCAAAGTCTCATTTATAATTATGAGTTTAGGAATTGCTTTTGCTCCGTTTGTATGGTATAAATTGACCAGCGCCGGGTGTTCGTCACGTAACGCGATAAACAACCTGGCCTTCAGTCCAAAAAAACTGACCCAGTCTGCTATAAAAGGTAATACCTGGGCACTATCCCCGCACCAGGCTTCCGTAAGTACGACAAAGGAATATTGATGCTGCAGTTCCTTCACGGCATTTTTCAATTCAGGGTCTGCAGGCATTGTTTTCTGCAAACGCCGCGTCCGGACGTGGTTCAACCGGGTGAATGCTACCCTGGCAGCAGAACTGTTACTGCCGCTGGTTTGACCGTTTGCAACCCAGTTTTCAAAGGCCTTACTATATTCTTCATAACTCATCAGCCCGAGGGCTTTGCAGATATTTTTCATACTTCGGTAGTTTACTGATTATTTTAAACCGGTCTGTCCAAATTCGATAAGCCTTGAGACCGGTATATAGCCCACCGAACGATGAAGCACTTCACCATTTTCATCCAGAATCAGCAGTGTTGGATAAGCTGAAATAGAGAACTTTTCAAGCAATTGCGGTCCAATTCCCTTTTCCATATCCATGGCCAGATTAATATAATGGTCATTGAAAAAGCGCGCGGCACTGTCGTCTTTAAAACTGGTCCGTTTCAGCAGTTTACAGGGACCGCACCAAGTGGCATAGGCATCCATGAAAATTCGCTTATGCCCGGTTCTGGCATTGAGGAGTGCTTTATCCCAGTCGTCTTCAATAAACCGGATTCCGGATTTGTCTGTTGTGGGGGCTACCGCACAGGTAGTGGGGAATAACGATTTCCAAGAAATCCAGGCCACACCAAGCACAAGGGCAGCAGTGAGAAGTCGGCTCATTTTTTAAATAGAGTCGTTTCCGGAAGAATTTCCTTACAAACAAACTGCAAAATCAGCTTTTACCGCTGTCATTGGAATTATTAAGCTGGTTTTCAATTTTTTGACGGATTGATTCAGGCAAAGGGAGTGTGCCCGTCAACTCGCTGCTGGCCTTGTTCACCATTTGGCTTTGCTCCTGAAACATCCGGCAGATCGCACAAAACCGTAGGTGCAAACGCAGCTTCAACCTTTTCAGGAGTCCGAGTTTGTGTTCATCCTGCTGAGCCATCCAGACCGTGGCTTCTTTGCAGCTGCCCATCATTGCTTTCATCATACATCACTTATTTTTTAAACCAATTTTTTTCCATGCAGTCACGCATCTGTAACCGCGCCCGGTGTAAGAGTATCCAGTAATTAGACGACGAAATGCCCAGGACCTTACAGATTTCCACAGCCTCCAGATTTTCCAGGTACCGCAGTATATACACTTGCTGCTGTAAATTCCGAAGCCTGTTTTTGCATGCCTCCAGTACCTTGGCCAGGTCTCTGGCATCCAGTTTCACTGCAGCCGAATTCCATTCCCCTGGCATTTTAGCTGCAATCCAGTCTCCTGCGGGAGTAAACCAATCATCGGATTCTTCCTGTACCGGAAGGTTTTCATTTTCATGCCGCCTGCTCCGGTAATGATCGATGATCTTATTCTTAAGGATCGCAAAAAGCCAGTTTTTTTCCGACGCCTCCCCCCTGTAATTCGAACGGTTCCGGAATGCTGCAAGAAAAGTTTCCTGTACCAGGTCTTCTGCCAGTACTGTATCCGTAACTCTGGGTAAAGTATACTGAAACAAGAGATCGCCATACCGTTCCAGCCATTTTTCCGGGTTTAATGCTTGCATACCTGAAATGAATTCTCTGCTAAATGTAAGGACTTCATCCGGAATACGTCACTATCAGAAAAATGAAACGGATACTTACCGGAATACTCCTTTTATTTATCGTGCTTACCAGCGTTGCTGCTTATCTGTGGTTTAAACCACACCGGAATATTACCGAGGCTCCTGCCGATGCAGCAGTATCGGTAACTGTGCTTACTCAAGCCTTCATAAATAATGAAGATTCGGCGAATCACGCCTACCTGAGTACCGATGGAAATTCGAAAATCCTCCAGGTCAGCGGAATAGCAGGCAAGAGCGGAAAGGATGCAAAGGGACATTCCTATATAGAGTTGAAGTCTGCCGATACTCAAACCGGATTTACAGCATTCCTGCATGATGGAGCTGATACAGCGCTCGCAGATGTCCGACAGGGGCAAGTCATTACGGTGAAAGGTGCCATTGTTTCCGGAAACCGGTACGACAAAGACCTCGAATTTCATGAACCAGGAGTATTAACCCAGTGCATTATTGTAAAGAAAAGTAGTTGAACTAAATTTCCAAACTGGTGTTACTATAGGAAACGACATCGTTCCTGGGTTCATGAAAGTTTCAATGCCAGATACCGACCGCATCATCGAAATGGCCTGGGAAGACCGGACGCCCTTTGATGCAATTGCTGTTCAGTTTGGCTGTACAGAGCAAGAGGTTATCGAACTGATGCGCCGCTCCCTCAAACCTTCCAGTTTCCGGCTCTGGCGGAAACGGGTGCAGGGCCGGAGCACCAAGCATGCTGCAAAACGCGCTTTTGCACAGGGTCGTTTAAAATGCAGCCGGCAACGCACGATCAGCTTGAATAAGATCAGTAAACGTTAAGTTTTCAGAATTACCCTATGACCACCCTTCAAACCCAAAGTTTCCCCACCAGTCTTGAAGCCATCCATCAGCGGATCGACCAGATCAGGCCCGAAGCCTATGGCCGCACCCGGAACTTTATTAACGGAGCCGTAACCGGCCTTTCACCCTACCTATCGAGGGGTGTGATCAGTCTGCCGCAGGTTTATACCAACCTTCGCCAAAAAGGGTACCGCGACTACCAGATGGAAAAACTGGTCCAGGAATTTGCCTGGCGCGAATATTTCCAAAGAGTCTGGCAGGCGAAAGGGGATGCATTGTTCAGTGACTTACGCCAGCCACAGCCCGATGTATTGCATCACCAATTGCCCCGCGCTGTTGAAAACGCCAGTACCGGGATCGATGCCCTCGACTCCGGCATCCGCCAGCTTTACGATACCGGTTACCTGCACAATCACATGCGCATGTACCTCGCCAGCCTGACCTGCAATCTCGCAAAATCACATTGGCTGGTGCCGGCGCAATGGATGTATTATCATTTGCTGGATGGCGACCTGGCCAGTAACCATTGCAGCTGGCAATGGGTGGCCGGCGCCTTCTCTTCCAAAAAATATTATTGCAACCAGGAGAATATTAACCGTTATACGTATACGCATCAACGGAGAACTTTTTTGGACCAACCATATGAAACGCTTCCCCTGTTACCGGTACCTGACCGGTTAAAGGAAACAGTTGCCCGGTCGTTGCAAACTGAACTACCGGAAACCCCTGTACCGGTACTGGATCCTTCCCTTCCCCTCCTGATCTACAACAGCTACAACCTGGATCCGCAGTGGCGCAGTGCAGAAAGGGCGAACCGCATATTACTGCTCGAACCTGCACACTTCCGCAAATTCCCGGTGAGCAAAAAAGTATTGGGCTTTATACTGGAGCTCGCCCGGAATATTCCGGGCATCCAGGTCTATACAGGTGAAGTTTCTGATATCCTGCAACTATTACCCGATCAAGGAAAAAATATGGACGTGATTTCAAAGGAACATCCAGCCTTTACCCATTATCCGGGTCAGCAAGATCCCCGCGATTGGTTATATCCTCAAGTCAGCGGATACTTCCCTTCCTTCTCCGGTTTCTGGAAACAGTGCGGCAAAAAAGGAATCATCCGGCCCGGTGATCCGGATTAATACCGATCAATGATCCGTGAATTGATTATTCCCATTGCTGCTCTGCCTCCGCAACAAGTTCCAGCAGGTCTCCGAAACTGTCGTGCCTCAGATTGGCATAGGCCAAAGCGCCACGTCGGGTAATGGGATTGAAATAGATAAACGCATAGGTACCGGTTCTTCCGCCAAAATGCATCCGGTATCCTGCTGCAGATACTGCCCAGAATGCAGCATGACTGTAATTACTGTTAAAGCGGCTGCTATCGGATCGGTTCAGGCCCGCCACAGGCTCACCGGGTTGAAAGAGTTGCCGGTACATTTCATTGGAAAGCAGGCGCCCCTTCCCTTCATACCCCCGGATCATCTCCGAGAGGAAAAGGCCCAGATCCACCGCATTGCTTTTTAATTCACTTACCGGATAGCTCAGCATATAATGAAAAGGGAATTCCCGGACTGCAGTATCTTTTACCGGATCCTCCTGGGCATAAATGCGGGTAATCGTTGAGGTATGCAGACTGTCATAATCCCATGCCGTGTTCTTCAGTTGAAGCGGCTCAAAGACCACTTTGCGGGAAAATTCGCGAAAAGACATCCCGGAG
>JBGAQC010000012.1:0-111540 GCA_044220945.1 Chitinophagaceae bacterium
GAAGAAGGCATTTCCCATCTGGCTGCCCGGATGGGTCATCCGGTACAGGGCTGCATCAATAACGAGGCATTATACCAGATAAAAGATATTGACGCTGTCATCATCAGCACAGCCGATTTCCAGCATGCCCGGCATTGTATTGAAGCCGTTACAGCCGGCAGGGATGCCTATGTGGAGAAGCCTTTTGCCGAAACCATGGAAGATAACCGGGCTGCACTGAAGGCCGTCAAGGAATCCGGAAAGATCGTGCAGATCGGTTCCCAGCGGAGAAGCGGTACCAATTACAAAGCAGCCGCTGAATTCGTCAAGTCCGGCAAATTCGGTCCCATCACCATGGTGGAACTGACCTGGAACGTTAACCAGCCTGGCCGCTGGCGCCGCCCCGAACTGGTGGCCAAACTAAAACAAGAGGATACAGACTGGAAGCGGTTTCTGCTTAACCGGCCATATGAAGCCTGGGATCCCCGGAAATATCTGGAGTACCGCTTGTTCTGGCCTTATTCCTCGGGTATGCCCGGACAATGGATGTGCCACCAGATCGATACCGTACACTGGTTTACCGGACTCACCCACCCCAGATCTGTAGTAGCTAATGGCGGCATTTATATGTGGAAAGATGGCCGGCGGAACTGGGATACCACCACTGCGGTATTTGACTATGGCCCGCTGGACGACCTTCAATCCGGATTCCAGGTAGTCTTCACATCCCGTATGCACAACGGAGATGAAAATCCTACCGAAATTTATTATTCAAATGGCGGCGAGATGAACCTCAATACCAATAAAGTATCCCCCCGGGGCGGACTGACCGCCGGAGCCGCCAAAGCCATGAATATGCAGCCCAACCTGCTGCCTGAACTCAACCTCACGGATATTGCTGAAAAAGTGGTCGCCTCTGCCAATACCGGCGGAGATGTACTGACTTCTTCCCATATGCGGAACTGGCTCGAGTGTGTGCGTAGCCGGAAAACGCCGAACGCACCTGTGGAAGCCGGTTATATGCATTCCATCGCCAGCATGATGACTACAGCAGCATCCCGCACCGGATTGAAAGCCACTTTCGATGAAAAGCGGCAGGAAGTCATGGCTGGTGACAAGGTGTTTAAATTCTGATTCCGGGCTATCCCTTGCCTCCTTTTGACAAAAGTCATTTTTGGCACTGACAGCACTCATTGCCCCTGCTCTCTTGCGGGCCCAAATTTGCCTGTCCATTCCCTACTGTTTTACTGGACCATATTCACCACACAAAAATGCCTATATGAAGGTTGAGCAGATCTATACCGGTTGTCTGGCCGAAGCCGCTTATTATATCGAAAGCAATGGTGAAGCGGCTATTATCGACCCGTTACGGGAAACCAGGCCCTACACCGATAAAGCTGCTGCAAACGGTGCTAAGATCAAGTATATCCTGGAAACCCATTTCCATGCGGATTTTGTTTCAGGACATGTAGATCTTGCCCGGAAAACCGGTGCCACCATCGTATTTGGCCCTACCGCTGTACCGGGATATGATGCTCATGTGGCCGAAGATGGCGAGATCCTGAAGCTCGGCAATATCCAGCTCAAGGTGTTGCATACACCTGGCCATACCATGGAATCCACTACTTACCTGCTGATCGATGAATTGGGCAAGGAATCCGCGATATTCACAGGAGATACCCTTTTCATCGGTGATGTGGGACGCCCCGATCTGGTACAGAAAGTCAAAAAAGAAGTAACCCCTGAATTCCTGGCCGGAAAACTCTTTGACTCACTCCGAACGAAGATCATGCCTCTGGCAGATGAAGTAATTGTTTATCCGGGTCACGGTGCCGGAAGTGCCTGTGGCAAAAGCATGTCCAAAGAAACAACAGATACCCTGGGCCACCAGAAAAAATTCAATTATGCCTTAAGGGCTGATATGACCCGTGAAGAGTTCATCAGGGAAGTAACAGACGGACTGGTGGAGCCTCCGCAGTATTTCCCATCGAATGTGATCATGAATATTACCGGTGATGTACCCGGAATTGATGAAGTGCTAGCACATGGCACCCGGGCATTGACAGTGAACCAGTTTATCACCGTATGGGAAAGCCAGGAAGCCCTGGTGCTGGATACCCGGAAAAAGGAAGCTTTTGCAGAAGGGCATATACCCGGTTCCATCTTTATCGGACTGGACGACAATTTCGCACCCTGGGCCGGCACACTGATCACCGACCTGAAGCAACCGATCCTCCTGATCGTGGAAGAAGGTCGCGCTGAAGAAGCCGTAATCCGGCTGTCCAGAGTAGGTTATGACAACACGTTGGGCTATCTCGAAAACGGTATCACAGCCTGGCTGAAAGAAGGGCATCAGACAGATCACCTGATGGAAATGGAGGCAGAAGATTTTGCCCGGAAATACGTCCGCTCCCCGCAACATTATTTCCTCCTTGATGTACGTAGAAAAAGTGAGTTTGATACCGAGCATCTCAAAGGTGCTGAAAATTTTCCGCTGGACTTCATCAACCACAACATGCACCAGCTGGATTCGCAACAAACCTATTACCTGCACTGTGCCGGTGGATTCCGTTCTGTAATTGCCTGTTCCATTTTGAAGTCAAGGGGTTATCACAACCTGATCAATATTAAAGGTGGCTTTAAAGCCCTCAGTGCCACTACCCTGGAGAAAACGCAATTTAAAAAGCAACATACTGAGCTGTAGACAGCTCAAAAACGCACGTTTGAGGGAACGTATGCCGGTACCGCGTAGTGTTTACAACGGAAGCTGTAAACGATACAACGACCGGCATTTTTGTGTTCATTAACAAGGGCTTAGGGATGTGACTGGAATCACCTGCAATACCGTTACCAGTATGTAATTTTGAGGCATAAACCAAGTATATGTCTACTGTAAAGTTAACCGCCGAACTGTTCAAGTCTGATATCTTTGATTACACTACAGAAACCGAGTGGAAATTCAAAGGATCCATACCAGCCATTATAGATTTTTATGCAGATTGGTGTGGTCCCTGTAAAATGGTGGCCCCCATCCTGGAAGAACTCAGCAAGGAATATGCAGATAAGGTAACCATCTACAAAGTGGATACAGAAGCAGAACTCGAACTTTCCTCCGTATTTGGTATCCAGAGCATCCCTTCTTTGTTATTTATACCTATGGAAGGAAGACCGATGATGCAGAAAGGCGCACTGCCCAAGAACGTACTCAAGAATGTTATTGAAGAGGAACTGCTTTCACCAGCCCCCAAAGCAGATTAAGATACACACACCACAAAACAGGAACGGTATGCAACAGCATACCGTTTTTTTATGATTTTTTGTGTGCTGCCACTATTGGCGCAAATGGTCCGTATTTGTGTTGTTGTTCTGTGAAACTGTCTGCGTAAGGTGCAAATGGGAAATCGACCGGTTTTTTAGCATGATCCGGCCAGTCGTGCTGCTGGTCTTTATGCGGGCGTGGATTGCTGTTGATGAAAGCCGCCAGATCCCAGGCTTCTTCTACTGAAACTCCCGGACTGGCATGGCTGCCGATATTAAACGGCATATTGTTCCGGATATAACCGGCCAGTGTACTGACACGGTAGAGGCCGGCTCCATCATTATAACTGGCATCTCCCCATAAAGGCGGGTATTGATATCCGGTACCTATAGTGTTTTTCATTCCTGCACCTTCGGCACCATGACAAACACTGCATTTGGCGAGATAAACCGTTTTACCTTTTCCCGGGCTTGCAGCGCGGTCCAAATAGGGCAGCTTTTCAATTCCTGAACCTACAGGCTTTACCCCTTTCGGAATACCGGTGCCCAGCCATTTGATGTAAGCATAGATCGCCTGGAATTCACGGCTGTTACTGTCCACCGCCCTGCCATTCAGACTCCGCTCCATGCAGTCTGCCACACGCTTGTAAACAGATTCCACATGCCCGCTGCGTTCCCGGAATTTAGGATAGGTGGAAAACACTGCGCCGTAGTTGTTGCCCCAGGCACGGGTGCCTGCATCCAGGTGACAGTTCTGGCAATTCATGCCATTGGTATAGGAGCCCAGAATGCCTTTAGGTCCCAGGTAATAGGAAGTATTCGCTATCAGTTCCTGTCCATAAGCCACCAGCTCCCGCTCCTTGCCCGTCAACGCGCCATCAATTTCAAGGCTGGGTCCGGTCCATGCAGAATCCGCATGAAATCCTGCGGCAATTATCCGGGGATCCTGAGGATCCGTTTCCAGGAATTTGCTGACAATAAAAAGACCGGCAATGGCGGCAATAGCATAAATGATCCAATCCGGTTTTGTGGTTGCTTGCATGGCTGTTATTGCCTTAAAATTAAGGGATGTATTTGTTAACGGGAAGGTATATCGCAGCCTTCTTCCAGACATCTTTTGGGGCGGAAGAAGCCGGTTGCAAAAATAACTGCACCAAATAATATGGCCGGCCATCCCCCTTTGTCAAAATAATAGATCCCTGCGCCGGCGAATAACAGACCCAGGCTCCAGCGGAGCAAACGGCTGAACCAGATCACCATTGTTGTGGAAGCGTCGTCTTTTTTCCGGATTGTTTTTACCTGAGGCATATCGGATATTTTTATAAAGTTACAACTGCAGCCGGGATAATTCCGTGCCGAAAGTCACTCAGAAACTATAGTTGAGCACCCAGTTCACCTGCTGCATATCAGTCTTATTGAACTTGTATTTCAGGTCGTTGTAGGTTTCTCCCCTGTTCCACTTACTCACATAAAGGAACTGGGTTTCCAGACCGGTCAGTACTCCTCCGAATGCATACCGCAATTCTGCATTGAGCTGGATATAGGAAGGCATGGCATATTTGTTCAGGGCATAATTTCTGACATCCGGCAATTGGTAATATCCGGCCCCAAGTGATGCTTTAAGCCGTTTGGACTTTGAACTGTATTGGGTTTTCAGCAATACTGCATGAACATCTCCAAAACCTTCATTCCGTTCCCGTGGCAGGAAGGTATAGAAGGGATCCCTGCCCCATTCCCGGGGCATCAGGTAGCGACCTGCTTTGGTGATACGGGTATAATTCAGGCTGGATTCCCAGCGTTGGATACGCCAACCGGCCCGGGCACTCAGGGTCAGCGAATGCCCGTTGGCTGTAAAATAGGTCTTCGCCGGATCCAGATTCCCGCCTTTATTCAGTGCGAACTGTGGAATCAGCTGAACACCTGCAAATACTGCAGGTTTTACTGTTTTTTTCCTGTCCCATTCCACTTGCAACAGGCTTGACTGGAACAGATTGGCCGCCAGCAACTGATGAAACCTGAACATCCAGCCGGTTTTATTTTTGTAAGAAGCTCCGGCCAGGAACAAACCCGCCGACTGCAGATTACCCGCATAACCGGATTTTGTGCCATCCGGATTTACTCCGGCAGAATAAATTCCAATGGAAGATGCAACAGAAAACCAGCTGACTGTACTCCGGGGCGATATACGGTACAAATAGCCGCCCTCCCAGTTCCAATTGCTTTTGGATTCAGACTCCAACCAGATCCCTTCTGTAACCGTAGCCCGCATCCGGCCATCCTGCAGGTTAACAAATGGAGTATTTAATGCCTGTTTTCCAAAACGGATATGGAACTGCTTAAAACGGTAAGACAGGTAAAATTCTTCAAGCCGGTTGATATCATGCCGGTTTGCAGGGTGCTGAATATCGAAGAGTCCGATTTCATACCTGTTATACTGATGGGTTACTGGGTCCGGGGCAGAAAGGTCACTGGAATGCAGGTTGTAAATAAAATATCCCCCGATCCCCAATTGAAACCCGTGGAATCCCCCTGTTTCATATTTCAAACCTCCACCAATGGCGTGTGCCCCGTAGTCAGTAAGCCTGCCTTCATTATTTGTATACATGAAAAAATACCGGAAATGCCCTTGCGCTTTCCCCCGCCGGAAAGCAGCCAGCAATGATGTATTATCTGGCTTAACGGGATCCGTTTTCCAGACCGCAGGCTTTTCCTGCAGCTCCTGGTGCTGGGCACGTGTAACAGGTGCCAGTACTATAAGGGCAAAAAAAATCCCCAACCCTTTCAAGGGTTGAAAAGTAACTTTCATAAATCTGATTAAACACTGCCTTTATCCGGAGCTGCTGTTTTGGGCTTGTTCCTCTTGAACATACTGAACACCAGGGCTCCCATAAAGGCGAAATAGAGGGTGCTGTTCCTTGGACTGGATGTAATAGCGCAGGTGCCACTGGAGCAGCCGACAAATTTCCAATAGAGATAACCGGCGATACCTCCTGCGAGGGCGCCAGTAATATAGAGGATATTATTTTTTACCCACTTCTTCATAATCTGTTTCCTCCAGTGTTTTTGAAGATTTATAGGACGAAGGTACGCTGCATCCTCCAGCCCCGCAACATCCGATATTCAGGAATGCCAGAGCCGAAAGGAAAACTCCCATCATGCCATAAACGGCATCCCGCATCCCGATCCCCTGTACCAGTATGATGATACCGAGCGCAAGCCGGATCAGCCGCATGATATTCCATCCCTGCAAATAGGCTTTGATCATGTTTATTGTATTTTTCGCTGTAAACTGTTCCATGGTCCACCATTATAAACTTCCACTCCGGCTGCCGCCAGTACCGATTTCGCCATGCCGCTGCGGGCGCCGCTGCGGCAAACGGTAATGACAGGCTTACCGCTCTTTTTCAGCTCGGCCACCTTGGATTTTACCTGTTCCAGCGGGATATTCTTTGAACCGGGGATATGTCCCGATCGGTACTCCCCCTGGCTGCGTACATCCACGATCACAGCACCGGTTTCCATCAGTTTCCGGAAGTCGGTGCCGGGTCCGAATAATTTTTTGATAAATCCTAACATAATAGATCAGTTTGCATACATCATCATATCATACAATCCTCCGCCATTATAGACCTCTGTCAGTCCGGCTGCTTTCAACATGGCCATGGCCATACCGCTTCGGTTACCGCTGCGGCAATACAACACCAATGGTTTTGACATGGCCTTGAATTCCTCCACTCTTCCCATCACTTGTTCCAGGGGTATATTAAGGGCACCGGGAACATGTTCCATGTTGAATTCCATCGTACTGCGTACGTCAACGATTGTTGCTGAAGGATTTTTGATCACTGCTGATAATGTACTCATAATATGATTTGTTTATAATAATGTGCTGGGACAAACATAGTCCGTAAGATCAAATTTCTCCGTCTCCTTGATGGCTTTAAAGCCGCCTTTCACATCGATAAGGTTATCATAGCCACGGGCTTTGAGGATAGAGATAAAGATCATGGAACGGTATCCGCCTGCACAATGCACATAATAGGTCTTCCGCTTGTCAACCTGCAGCATGCTGTCGTTTATGAAGTCGAGCGGGGCATTTTCGGCAGATTTAATGTGCTCACTCATGAACTCACTGTTCTTACGGACATCCAGCAAGTGTACTTCAGTATTTTTCATTTTAGCGGCAACTTCCTCGGGGGTCACACTCACAATATGATCCACTTCTTTTCCCGCAGCTTTCCAGCTTTCAAAACCACCTTTGAGATAACCGATGGTGTAATCATACCCTACACGGGCCAGGCGGGTTACCACTTCTTCTTCCCTGCCTTCATCGGTAATCAGCAGGATTTCCTGCTTTATATCCGGGATCATGGCGCCTACCCAGGGGGCAAAGTTGCCGTCGATTCCAATATTGATCGAATTCGGAACGAAGCCTTTGGCAAAAACCTGTGCGTCACGGGTGTCCAGTACCAGGGCACCTGTTTCATTGGCAGCTGTTTCAAATGCATCCGGACTCAGGGCATGCTGTCCGCGCTCCAGTACTTTATCAATGCTGTCGTATCCCTTGATATTCATCATCACATTGAGCGGGAAATAGGAAGGCGGAGCCACCAGTCCGGTGAGCACTTCCCTGATAAATTCTTCCTTACCCATATCCGGCCGCAGGGCATAGTTTACTGCTTTCTGATGCCCCAGGGTATCGGTGGTTTCCTTGCTCATATTCTTGCCACAGGCACTGCCCGCTCCATGTGCCGGATATACAATGATATCATCAGCCAGCGGCATGATCTTGTTCCTGAGTGAATCATACAGATGGGCTGCCAGTTTATCCTGCGTGAGTTCAGCCACTACTTTCTGCGCCAAATCCGGCCGACCTACATCGCCAATAAAGAGGGTATCGCCACTGAACAGGCCATTTGCCTTGCCGTTCTCGTCATACAAAAGGAAACAGGTACTCTCCATGGTATGACCCGGTGTATGGATCACCTCAATCTTCACTTTGCCAACCTGCAGCATTTCACCATCAGCAGCAATATGTGCTTCAAATGCAGGTTTGGCACCAGGGCCATACACGATCTTCGCACCGGTTTTTGCCGCGAGGTCAATATGTCCGGAAACAAAATCCGCATGAAAATGGGTTTCCAGCACATACTTGATCGTTGCACCATCCTGTGCTGCTTTTTTGATATACGGTTCCACTTCACGCAGCGGATCAATGACCACTGCTTCACCATCACTTTCAATATAGTATGCCCCTTGTGCAAGACAACCGGTATAAATCTGTTCAACTTTCATGGTATATTTGTTTAGGAAGTAAAAATGCTGATATTCGTTATGCTGTTCGGTGACCTCAATCACGCAGTGATTTTTTTTGGAAATCGTTCACAAATTGTGAATCGCCTGTGTACAACTGCTTAGTGCCCGCCCCCTGTAGGGAAGAAGAGTTCCTTGATGATGATATAGATGCCCATCACCAATACAAACCAGCCAAAACCCTTTTTAAGGGAATGTGCCGAAACTTTCTTACTCAGTATATTCCCGATAAAAATGCCAATAATCGCAAGCGCGGTAACAGTTAGAAGCAGAGTCCAGTCCATGGCATGTTTACCCAGATCCCCTGTAAAGCCAATCAGTGATTTGGCCGCTATGATCAGTAAAGATGTACCAATGGCCTGTTTCATCGGAAGTTTACTGAGCAGTACCAGCGCGGGAATGATCAGGAAGCCTCCACCGGCACCCACCAGCCCGGTCAGTGTTCCTACCAATGCGCCTTCCAGCAGGATCAGGGGGTAATTGAATTTCTGTTCATGAACTCCTTCCTCTTCCTGCACATCCTTGCCGGAACGGATCATGGAATAGGAAGCCACAACCATCAATACGGCAAAAAGCAACATCATTAACAAGGCCTTGGTCACCACAAAATCACCCACCTGGAAAACATGGGCCGGAATAGCCGGAACCAAAAAAGCCCTGGTGGCATACACAGCAGCAATAGAAGGAATGCCGAATATAACAGTCGTTTTAAGATTCACCTCACCCTGGCGGTATTTGGGCAATACCCCTACCAGAGAAGTGGAACCAACAATGAATAAAGAGTATGCTGTTGCAAGAACCGGGTCAACCCCGAAAAGATATACCAGCACGGGCACCGTTAATATGGAACCTCCCCCACCGATTAATCCCAATGACATTCCGATCAGTAAAGACGCGATATAACCCGCTATATACATGCTGTTGAATTTAGTGCAAATTTGGCACTCAACCCGCTGAACTTCAGTGATAAATATCACGGCCTAACCCCCTGAACGTCAGATTTCCAGGATATACCCCATAAAAAAAGGGCTGCAGGTAAACTGCAGCCCTTTATATACATTTAAAGCGTTTTACTGTTTGACCAGTTTGGTAACCATCCGTTTTTTACCATTGATGATCACTTCTACAAAATAGGTGGCCGATTTCAGCTCCAGCACAGCATGGTTTCCATCATAGTGGTACTGGCCTTTGGTAAAGGATTCTGATTTTACCAGCACTCCGTTTACGGTATATATATTCAGGATGCAGGTGCCCGTTGAATCAGCATTCAGTAACAGATTAAATGAACCCGTGGTGGTCGGATTGGGATAGAGTTTGAATACATCCACAGAACGCTGCGTATTCATTACGATCACAGCAACCGTATCCTTGTCGGTCAGACCTGCATTATCCGTTACTGTAAGTTCAAAACTGTATTCCCCTTCCTGCAGGCTACTGATATTGGTAGCTGTTTGTCCCGGTGCCTGGATCAATGCCGCTGCCGGTCCGGTCAACTGTCTCCATTGCCAGCTGACAATTGTGCCATCCGGATCAAAGGATCCTGTACCGTTGAGTACTGCTGTGGAAGCCGGAGATACAATTGTGGTATCATTACCCGCAACAGCTACCGGTGCCTGGTTGGCCGGAGCGCCTACCGTAACTGTTACCCGGTCGGTAGCCTGAGCCCCGCTGTTGTCTGTAACAGTCAGTTCAAACACATATACCCCTTGCACCAGGCCGATCACACCAGGTGTCGCCGTATTGGAATTAGCAATAGTGATTGTACCAGGTCCGCTGATCTTAACCCAGTTATAGGATACGATAGTACCATCAGGGTCATTCGACGCGGTACCGTTCAGGTTAACTTGCTGCCCACTTTGTGCGACTGTAATATCGGTACCCGCATTGGCAATCGGGGCTTGGTTGGCCGCAGGGTTCACGGTGACGATCACGGTATCCGCATCCTGTGCGCCGGAGTTATCGGTCACCAGCAGGCGGAAGCTATAGGTACCCTGTACCAGGTTGGTCAGTGCGCTGCTGGCTGCAGCAGGACTACCAAGGGTAAAGGTCGCCGGGCCGCTGATGCGGGTCCAGCTATAGGTGCTGATGGTACCATCCGGGTCATTCGACGCGGTACCATTCAGTGTTGTACTATTTGTAGGAAGGGTGATCGCGATATCCGCGCCTGCATTGGCGTTCGGAGCCTGGTTGGCTGCAGGGTTCACCGTTACAATCACTGTATCCGCATCCTGTGCGCCGGAGTTATCGGTCACCAGCAGGCGGAAGCTATAGGTACCCTGTACCAGGTTGGTCAGTGCGCTGCTGGCTGCAGCAGGACTGCCAAGGGTAAAGGTCGCCGGGCCGCTGATGCGGGTCCAGCTATAAGTGCTGATGGTACCATCCGGGTCATTCGAAGCGGTACCATTTAAAGTAGTGCTGTTCGTGGGAAGCGTGATCGCGATATCTGCGCCCGCATTGGCGTTAGGTGCCTGGTTGGCTGCGGGGTTAACGGTGACAATAACAGTGTCGGATGCAGTGGCGCCCAGGTTGTCTGTTACTGTAAGCCGAAAAAAAAAGCTGCCTACCGTTAAACCGGTCACTTGAGTAGCAGCAGTTGCAGGAGTTTGAATGACCGAACCTGCCGGGCCTGAAATCTTGGTCCAGCTATATGTGGTGATCGTGCCATCGGGGTCACTGGAAGTGGCACCACTCAGGTTAACTAAGCTTACTGGCGCAGTAATCACCTGATCGGCACCGGCGCGTGCGACTGGAGGTTGATTAGCCGAAGGAGCACCAACAGTAACAGTACCTATAAGGTAACTTCCATCTGCAGCTCTTCCGGTTATGGCGATGGGCAATGGTTGCCGGTATCCTGTTGAATCCCGAATGATCAACCGTAGTGTATAGGTTCCTGTGGGAACTGTGTTGGGAAGGTTAAACTGGTCGGTAACAGTGGAATCACCCGGCAGAAACAGAAAGGGCCTGAAGTAAGATGTTCCCGTCCATACGGCAACATTACTTGCATTCCGCAATTCATAATTCACCCTGAAATTCTTGCCATAGAAGGGGGCAACGCCCAGGTTCTGCCAGTTTAGGGTAACGGTAAAAGGCAAACCGGGTGTCATGGGGTTTGTAATGGTTCCTCCATTCAGGTTATAGCGGTAACCGGTCAGTTTAAATGCATTCCGGAGGGTATCCTGTATGGAAGGTGTGGCACCGTCGCCGCCCGGATAGTTTCCATTACCAAAGTGCGCAATATGATAGAGATTGATCTCCCTGCGCAGGTCAAAATATGCAGGACCTCCGGTTGCGTACTGGCCTCCGCCAAGTATTGGTTCCCCGGTTACCTGTGCATACTTCCACCGGTTCAGAATGGCGGTATCAAATCGATATCCGTTATAACTGTAGGGGTTATTGGCCAGAATGGCATCTGTTCCATATTCACCAAGATTATCCCTTCGCCAGCCGAAACGGCCCCAGTTATTGGAGGCGGTCAATGCATATTGGGTTACATCCACGGGTACCTCGGAAGCATTACCCGCATCAAAAGCACCACAAAGGTTAATGAGCGGGTAATTGGGAAACTTGTTGATATGCGCATCAATGATCCGTTTCAGGGATGCAGAAGTGGCAACACGGCCTGTAGGAGTTTGATTCCAATAGGGTGCATTATGCCATTCCCCGAAGTTACCGTAGCCCCTGATATCAATATAATCGACAACATCCCGGTAAGGCCTGCCATTATATGATTTGGTGTTGATGAATTTTGCAATCGTATCCAGCAGCGCTTCAAACCGGCTGAGGTAATTATTGCTGTTCCAGTTGGGGATCCAATACCCGTCGCTGGATTTCCAGTCGCGGCTGGTGGCTGCTTCAGCCTGCATCATGGTGTGCAGGTATGCAGGATAAGCTGCGGATCCGCCATCAAGCGGGGCATCGCAACCGCCACAAACTGACATGACCCCTAAACCAACGGTCTCACCCCTATCCATGATATAACGCAACCAGAATTCAAGTGAAGGATAAGGGCCTGTAAGGGTATACACTCCCTGAGCAGATTCCATCTCATACCAGTTGAAACGGATGTAACCATTCCGTCCGGATGAAACCCCATTGGGCACCTGAGGGGCCTGCGAATTATTCCAGGCGATACCATTCCAGAAAATCGCACCTCTCCCAGCCCCGTGAATTTCGGGATCAGACATGGGTATTTTCGTAAAACTTACAGGAGTTGTTTGGGCTGAAACCTGCCCGTTAAAAAAGAAACTGACAATAATCAGAGCAACCAGTGAAATACGGAAGATGAATCGATTCAGTCGCCCTTTCTGTTCTCTTTTGATAATCAATTGATTATCAGTTAGTAAACACGGATTCATGGTTTTCAGGTATTGGATTAGGGACACAAGCAATCCAGACGGTACAATCTGTTTTGCTTTCTCTTCAACGTACAAAATACTTGCCAAAGTATCAGAGGCCATACGGTCTTCCTTGTTTGCAAGAACCAGACTAATCTAATCTTTTGAAAAACAGAGTTTTGTACATTTTATCCACAGCACCCTAATATCAAGCAGCCCTGCTTTCGGGCAAGGCTGCTTTTTTTAAAATCATCGTAGTTTAAATCTTAACTAATTAAATATCAATTATTTAATTTGTATCAGTTGCTGTGATACCTGGAAGCCACCATCCTTCTTTTGTACCCGGATCCAATAGGTACCTGCAGGAAACTGATTCAGGTCAATCATCAGTGAGTTGTTGGAGGCGGTTTTCGTAAATCCAGCAGTCCGAATACAGCGACCATCGGTACTGTAAACAGCGTACTGGTATTCTCCTGCCTCGCTTCCTGAAAGACGGATCCAGGTCACACCACTGAATGGATTCGGACTGATCTGGAGTTTTCCCAAATGATCTGAAACAGGTTGATAATGCAATATTGCGGAATACACTAACAACTGATCCTGTAATACTACAGCGATCCTGTAATACTGAGTAGACTGAACAGTCCTGTCAATATCCGTGAACTGATACCGCAGTTGCCCTTCTCTGCTGGCAATTTCACCTGCAGTCTGATAATATTTGCCGTCAGTACTGTATTCAACAACAAAACGGGTACCTGTTGCAATTGTTTTCATAGTCCAGGTCAGTTCAGGATGACTGTTTGTTTCAGTAATAGCAGCATGTTCAAAATATTCCGGAAGAATTGTAGCTGCAGAAGTTACGATTACCGTGTCCAGATCAGTGGCGCCGGCATTATCTGTAACACGTAGTTCAAAAGCATAGGTACCCAGTAACAGATTATTGACAACAGGAAGTGTTACTGTGGAATCCACAAATGTATAAGTGGAGGGGCCGGATAATTTTCTCCAACGGTAAGCTGTAATACTGCCATCGGGATCAGAGGATGCTGAACCATTCAGTGTTACATTAGGAATAACCACAGATTGATCCGTACCTGCATTGGCGTTTGGCAACTGATTGGGGGCAGCTACGGCCACATTAAGTGTTTTCAGCAGATAGCTGCCATCTGCAGCCCTGCCGGTAATGGCAATCTGTATCGGAGGCCGGAACCCTGTCGAATCCCGGATCACCAGTTTCAGGGAATAACTGCCTGCGGGAACGGAACCCGGTAATACAAACTGGTCTGTAACAACAGAATCACCCGGAAGAAACAAATAAGGCCTGAAACCGGATATACCCGACCAAACTGTTACATTCGACCCATTCCTTAACTCATAATACACTTTCCAGCGTTTCTCATACAAAGGTGCTACTCCGGCATTGCGCCAGTTTACCGAAACGGTAAACGACTGTCCCTGCACCAGTGTACTGGTCACCGAACCTCCGGTGAGGTAGTACCGGTAGCCGGTCAGTTTAAAGGCATTCCGGATTGTATCCTGGAATGCAGCTCCGGAAGGTTCTCCGCCGGGATAATTTCCGTTTCCAAAATGGGCTATATGATACAGGTTGATTTCCCTGCGAAGGTCATAGTAAGACGGTCCGGCATCGGCATACTGTCCACCTCCTAATATCGGTTCGCCGGTAACTGCCGCGTATTTCCACCGGTTCAGGATAGCAGTATCAAAACGGCTTCCATTATATGAGTAGGGATTATTGGCCAGTATCGCATCCGTTCCATGTTCTCCGAGGTTGTCCCTCCTCCAGCCGAATTTTCCATAATTATTGGAGGCATTCAATGCATAATAAGTAACATCTTTTGGAATTTCAGAAGCGTTTGCGGCATCAAAAGCACCACATAAAAGTGTCAGAGGATAATTGGGAAAAGACGTTATGTGAGCATCGATGATCCGTTTCAGGGATGCAGAAGTGGCTACCCGGCCCGAAGGCGTTTCATTCCAATAGGGCGCATTATGCCATTCTCCATAGTTCCCATATCCCCGGATATCTATATAATCGATCACATCACGGTAAGGTCGTCCATTATAGGATTTGGTGTTCAGGAATTTTGACAAAGTATCGAGCAGCGCTTCAAATCGTGTCAGGTAATTGTTGCTGTTCCAATTCGGTACCCATGTTCCGGTGCTGGCTTTCCAGTCACGGCTGCCGGCTGCTTCTTCCTGCATCAGGGTATGCAGATATGCAGGATATGCTGCACGGCCACCATCCAGTGGCGCATCACAACCATCACATACCGTCATTACTCCCAGCCCCACGGCTTCTCCCCTGTCCATTATATACCGGAGCCAGAATTCCAGTGAAGGATATCCTCCGGTAAAATTGTAAACACCCTGTGCGGTTTCCATTTCATACCAATTGAAACGTATATAGCCATTCCGTCCTGTACTGGTACCAGATGGAACCTGGGGAGCAGATGCATTATCCCAGAAAATTCCATTCCAGTAAATGGCACCACGACCGGAACTGTTGAGTTCCGGGCTACTCAGGGGTATCTGTGAAAAACTTAAAGCACTGGTTTGTGCAAAGGAAAAATGAATGATAATAAAAAAGGAGAGCAGCAGAAGCGCTGCCTTGGTGGTTTGACGCTGAGCCTTGTTTACGCTTTCTTTGGAACACTCAGCCTGGTTGCTAGTTTTCATATCAGAGGGTATTGGATTATGCATCGCACTCAACTCCGGATCCTTACAATCCTGAAAGAATGCATGAAATGCTATCGGATCAACAACAGAACAACTGCAAAGAACCTGCTGCAAGTTTATTCCTGAAGTGGTATTCTTTGTTTTTAATCAATTTTACCTAATGCGCATGCACAGATTACTTAACAGGACGTATAGCACCTGTGTAGAAGCTGTGGTACAGCACCAGGAAGAAAAAGAATAAGGGGATAAGGTGTCCCGGAATAGCAGCCATGGAAGCATAGAGAAGACTGTACGCACGAATACAGGGATTCATGCAGCATACCTTCAGGCCTTAACTCCGGTGGCTGACCGGAGCACATATGATTCCAAACAATCTGCCAGAATTGAAAAATGTGGAAAACCTGTCGCAGGTTTGGTGTGGAAGAAAACAGGCAGAAATGAAAATCAATCTTTTAGAACAGAATAATGTGAATAACTCATTCCCTCCATATAATAATGGAGTAAAATCAGGATTTTCTGAAAAGCAATGCGATCAAAAGTTTGTAGAGGAAACGGGAATTGGTATAGAAGTAACGCTTAAACAAACGCCGGGGTTCCTGCATCAGCCGGTAGAACCATTCAAGTCCGGAATGCTGCATCCATTGCGGTGCCCTTTTCTGCATGCCAGTCAGTACAGGCAATGCACCCCCCACTCCGATCATGACAGCAGGGATCCGGTCGCGCATCCGGAACATCCACAGTTCCTGTTTCGGGCAACCCAATACTACAAAAACAATTCCGGCTCGGGATGCGGTGATCTGTTGTGCGATCCCTTCTTCCTCTTCTGGTGATAATGGCCGGAACGGCGGACTGTACATTCCGGAGATGACCAGTCCAGGCATATTTTGCTTGATATAATTCTCTGTGCGTTGCAGCATTTCCGGAGTACCTCCATAAAAAAACACCCCGGTGTGATTCTGTGCAGCTGCTGACAGCAAGGAAGGCAGCAGGTCCATGCCCGCAACCCTTTCCTGACGGATACCACTGATCAGCCGCAAAGCCCAGCAAAGCGGTTTCCCGTCTGGCGTAACCAGTTCAGCACTGTTCATACAGGCTGCCAGGGTTTTGTTATCCTGCCCTTCCATGAACATGTGTACATTGGCCACGCAAACAACAGCTGGCCGCTTTTCGGCCACCAGGCTGAAGATGGTCTCTTCAAATTGTTGGAAGGTACCCAGGCTTATTTTAAGCCCAAACAAACGGCCTGAGGTCAGCGTATTGTTCATTGTTTATTTTCTCCGGTTTGTTTGTAAACATCCAGCGTTTCCAGGGCCATTTTTTTCCAGGAAAACCGCTGTGTATTATCAGCAGTACGCAACAGCAACTCCTCCCACTTACCGGGATCATGCATCAACCGGAGTAACGTATTGACACCGGATTCCGGATTTTCCCTGTCGATATAAAGGGCCGAATCGCCCAGTACTTCCCTGAAGACAGGAATATCCGAACAGATCACCGGCAATCCGGAACGCTGTGCTTCAATCAGCGGCAGCCCAAAACCTTCATAGGAGGATAATAATAAAAACAGATGTTGCCCCTGATACATGGCTTCCAGGTTATGTTCACGGGTGAACTCCGGAAAGCTGAAAAAGGGTTCCAGCCCTTTTCGCCTGATGGATTCGCGGATTTCCCTTTCGTAAACCGGATATGCGGGATTTCCACGAAGGGTGATGCGGAAAGGGAATGCATTCAGGTCACGTAACCGTTCTGCAAGTGCAATAACCTGCAACTGCCCTTTATGCGGATAAAACCCTGCAACACAAATCAGGTGCAGGGAATCGCCTTGCCGGTACCTTACAGTTGGAATCACCTGTGCCCCAGAAACGGCTTCATGCGTAATCGCAAGTTTTCCGGAACAGGAAGGCACCCTTTTCCGTGCTTCAGCAGCTATGGTTTGCGTTGGTACAATGATCCTGTCGGCCCTGGCACAGGCCATCTTTGTCAGTACACTGAAGATCCGGAATTTGATTTTCTCCCCAGTGCTCATATACCTGTTCAATTCCGGCAATTCGAGGTAATGCCGGAACATGAAGTCATGCAATGTACAAACCTGCCTGGCTGAATTTATATAAGGAAGTTCCGGTATTACGCGGTGTACCAGATCGATCTTCAGCCGGCGGCAAAGCAGGGGGAGCTGAATTTGTACACCAAGCAACCTTTGCAATGGCCCACCCTGAGTTGAACTGCTTTCGATGATCCTGATCCGTTTAGCGGAAAAAACGGTATTTTCTTTATGTTTCAGGCAGTAGAATTCCCACCCTTCCGGCCATTCCAGTTGATCCAGTTCTGTCAGCAGGGCATGGGCATATACCCAGATGCCGCCACCGGCTCCGCCTTTTCCCGGTACAATATTCCCTATGTCGATCAGTATCCTCATTCCGGTTTTGATTGTCGGGCAGTTTGGGTAAAATCCGGTGTCAGTATAGTATTGACAAGATGCTCGGCATTGAATACCTGTGCGCTTTCAAATGCTGCATCTGCAAAACGGACCTGGTTTTCCCTGATCACATGCAAGGCATCAGCGTATGCCTGAATGGTAAAATCAACTGGCAGAAGTATGCCATTCCTGTTTGCCTGCACCACTTTAGCCACCGCTCCAACAGTTGTACTGATCACCGGAAGCCGGCAACAAAATGCTTCGGCAATTACCATCGGAAAACCTTCATACAGTGACGCCATAACCAATGCGGTTGCAGAACGCATATATCCAATGACCTCCTCATAAGATTGTTTACCTGTGAAACGGATCAGTGCCGAATACGGTGATCCGGCAGCCTGTACCTTGCAGGTTTCAAGCAGGATCCCTTCGCCGCAGATGACCAGTTCATGAGTAGCTCCATGCTGCGTACAAAAAAGTTCAAAAGCCTGAATGATCCGGTGTACCTGCTTCACTTCTTCCACACGTCCAACAAAAAGAAAAAACGGTTTTGATGCCTGGACGGCAGCAACCCGGTTCAGGTAACGGAGGTCAATGGGCTGAAAGAGGAACCTGCAATGATCACGGTCCTCACCCACAGTATAACATTGCCTGGCTTTCGCAATGATCCGTTTGTTAAAGGCATTAAACACCCACCTGAAATACCGTCCATACCAATACTTGGATGTGGTGAGGGGATTTGTATTGCCATGAAAAATATGGAATACTTTTTCCGGTACAAAAAAACTGGCCATCCAGGAAGCTTCGGGTGTTTGCGAAAACACTATTGAAGCCTTCCGTAGCCTCGACCGTTGCAGGAATGTATACACCAGTAACTGCAGCCGCCGGGGTATCTGCTTTCTCCGGACCCAGGCATCCGGAAGATACATCAATTCGATCTCGAAGTTTTCATGCAGATACGGCAAGAGGTTACGCAAAAAACTGGCCTGGCCACCTATCGCCTGATAGGGTTCCACATCATTGATGAGTACCAGTTTTTGTTTAGCCATACAAATTCGATCACTGCTTTACCTGTCCGGAGGAATGCAGCTGTTGGTATAATGCAATATAATTGTTGGTCTGGATCTGGCTGTTAAAATTCGCGCGGCTCCAGTTCCGTGCATATGCACCCATTGCTTTACAGGTATCCCGGTTCTGCTCCAGGAAAATCAGTTTTTCTTCAAGCGCTGCTGCATCACCAGGGCCTATAAGGTAACCGTTTTGCCCGTCGGCAATCACTTCATCTGTTCCACCTCCCCTGCTCCCGATAACGGGAAGCCCGCTAAGCTGGTATTCCAGTATAGCATTCGATACACCTTCGGCAATTACAGCACTGTTTGTCATCAATACTCCAACATCACAGAACTGCAACAGGGCTTCTACATCAGTTCTCCGGCCTGCAAAAACAAACCGGTCGCTCATCCCCTGGTCGGAAACCCGCTTTTTCAATGGGGCCTCAGTTGGCCCGGTACCAATAAAAATGAAACGGAAATCGGGCTTTTTCCGGCAACAGGATAAGGCTGCTTCTATGACAGAAGCCTGGTCTTTTCGCTCATCAAAGTTGGCAATTGTGATTACTATAAAATCCCTGCCGCGCGGTTTCCCAAGTATGGATAATGAAAGGGTATCCGGGTCGGGTAACCCTTCAAAACGCCCCAGGCTTACTCCATTATATATGGTCACCGATTTATGCTCCGGTGTGCGGTAGGCCCTGATCCCGGCCTTTGAATTGGAAACAAAGATATCCGTAAATGGCGTGGTGAGTTTCACCCTGCGGAAGTGCTTGTCAGCCCAGGTAAGACCGGATGGCGCATCTGCCAGCACGCCATTGATAAAAGGGCGGCGGTAAACCAGCTTTAATGGCGCAAGCAGCATACTGGAGAGGGTACCCCAGGAATGCACAATATCAGGTTTGAATGAACGCAGGATATCCGCTAAACGGAACAGCATTCCCAGGTCGGCCTTGCCCTTTCTTTTCAGAATTTCAAACCGAACAGGCAGGGTATACAATTCCGGGTACTCTACTAAGGGCGACAGCGATACCAGACAGATCTCAAACCGGGGAGACTCCGATTGCAGTAATCCCTTGATCACTTCCAGCATCCTGCGTTCCTTCCCTCCCCTGCCCAACCCGTCTATGGCCATGAAAATTCGCATAAAATAATTGCGTTAATCAGGCTATAACAGGAAAATTCACCTCATGCTCCTGAACCCTGGCGCCTTTTGATTTAAAAAAGTTGACTAATTCGGGATGCATGTGTTCGGTTTCCGATTCGCTGTTAAACGAAAAGAACAGTTTCCCGTTCTCCCTGAGATGATTCGCTTTAAGGTACTCAATAAAATATGACCATTCAGAAATATGCCAGAGATCGGGCGATTTATGATTATTAAAACAGATCATGAATGCCGTAATGAGGTCATATTTACCTTTTACCAGCAATGGTTCACCAGACCGGATATACTGTTCATAGCGCTTGATGCCCAAAGCCGCAATGATCTTGTTATACATTTCATTATCGGGAACATCCAGTGCTTCCACCTGATGTCCGTAAAATTTGCAGATATAAGGGAAATACCCTGCCCCAGTACCGAGATCCAGTATCTTCTGGGGTGAAGCAGTATTCAGTCCCAGCTGATACACCCGGCGCATGGATTCCAGTGCCCAATTGTCTACATCCAGGTATTTCCGGAAACCGATACCCGGATCATCGGTCCGGTATTTTTCAATAATTGTTTTAATGGTACGGCGGATCGCTGCCGAAACCTTGTAATAATCCGAATAAAACCGGATTCCCTGTTTCAGGCCCTGCTCCCGGGTCACCTGCAAGGCAAATTTGGGTAAAACGTAAAGTCGCTGTTTCAGGTTCATAATGATAGGTCTGTTTTCCTTAGTTTACACGATTAAAGAGTCTGCGGTACTGAGCCATCATGTTTTCATAAGAATAGTATTTGGAATAATCTTCGAAACCTTTTTCACCAAGATTAGCTGACAACACAGGGTCACTCACTACTTTGCGGATCGCTGCTGCCAGTGCTTCAGGATCTTTAGCCGGGTATAAGACTGCCGACTCCATATGTTTCAACATATCCTGTAATCCAGGAGAGGCAGCTGCAACCACTGGAAGTTTATTGAACATGGCTTCCAGCAGTGATACAGAAGTGCCTTCATAATCGGAACATATGGCATAATAATCTGCCATACAGAAATATTCCGGAAGCTCTTCTTTCGGAACCAGTCCGGCAAACCGGACATGCGGATCAAACCCTGCCTTACTGCACCGGTGTTTCAGTTCCGAAAGCAAGGGGCCTGCACCTGCAATCACCAGCTTTAAACGGTGCTGCTGCAGGAATTCGTTTCCCAAAGCAAAAAAAGCTTCCAGCAGTATGTCCGGATTCTTCAACGGTTTCAGGCTGCCGGCGAACAACATAAGGGTATCATCCGGTTGGAACCCATGTTTTTTCTTGATATCCAGCTTGTTAGCATCTGGTTTCACAAAAGGGACCAGCGGTGGAATGTACCGGAGCAGCGGGCGGTGTAAGGCTGCAGCATAATCCCTGCAGATCTGGACCGACACCCCGATCAGTTCCCGGGCATGGTTCAGGTAAAACCGGTACGCAAAGGGCCTCTTCCAATCCGGATCACCTCCGCTATGTACTGTTACCAGATATGGGATTCTGAAAAATCTGTAAATCAATCCATTAAGAAACGGTATCATCCAGCCGTCGCGGGCATATCCCGTATAAACCAGTTTGATCCTGCGACGGTACCAGAGCAGGATAAAAAAGAGCTGTACAGGCTGGAATAACCGTTGTGGCTTCCAGTTTCTGAGGCGTATTTGTTGCCCCTCAAAACCTGCAACAGGGTTCTTGCTAACATAAAGTATCTGGTCAGGCTGTGCTTCGAGCTGTGCTTTAAGGAAATAATAATTAAAGATCTCCATCCCTCCCGTAACAAGGGGATAAAGTGCACCAAACACGTATAGACTTTTACCGTTCTTTCCCATAGCGTTTTAAATACCGTTTACAGGTACCAGTGTCCCTCTGGCCAATCGTTTATTTCTTAGCGCTTTCCTGTAGGCAATTGCAGCTTCCCGTTCCTGCTCGTTAAAATCTGCAGTTTCTGCAACAACCGTAAATACAAACAGTAACGTAGATGCCGCAGTGAGTTCATCGTTCTGTCCCACTCCGTAAAAGAGAATGAACAGCATCACTCCCAATGCCGGGGAAATATTTTTGACTTTGATGGTTTTCACCAGTACAGTTATAATAAGCGAGAGATAAATCAGGAAGCCAACAATGCCGTACTGGATCAGGATCAACAGAATACCATTATGCGGATTAAGCCCGTCGCCCAGATTGCGTGCAATAAAACCGCCAAAACCGATCCCGAATACCTGTTCGATCAGGGGGAGTTTCATGTATTCGGCATAAGCATGGGCTGCCGCCTCCTCCCTCCAGTCCATGGAACCCAGATTGTTGATATTATAATTCTGTCCCATTGCCTTCTGGATAATGGCAATTGGCTCTTCTGCCAGGCGGAATACCACTTCGTCCACAAATTTACTGTCGAGATTGAAGTACATCTGAAGATTGGAAAAAAGGAGGATGCCGACAATTACCGAAACCGCGCTGAACGTAAAGATCTTCATTACCTTCCTCCGCTGGAAGTTATATTTCATGCTGCTTACAACCATTATAAACACTACCAGAAATATGGCCATCAGCGAGCTCCGCGATGTGGACATCAGCACACCCAGGAACATCAGCGGAAGCATCAACAGCAGCCAGTTCCGTGTACCTTTATTTTTTATATAATCAGTAATGGCATATACAAATGCCATCCCGCAGATCTGTCCGAAGAAGTTATGGTTCGTCATTCCCATGAGCATTTTACCGGGCTCGAGTTCTTCAAACTGCCCCCCAGTAGCCAACACATATAAGCGTCTGACAGGAAAAGAACCAAATTTGGCATAGGTAAATGCCAGGTCACCAAAGCAACTCAGTCCGGCCACCAGTAATGCCCACTTGATCACTTTAGGGTCCCGGAAATGGAAGTAATAGTGGTATACACAAAAACAGGAAAGAACAGTAGCAATACTGGTCTTGATCAGGTCTCCATCCAGCAGATCCTGCCAGTATGATATAAAAAAGGTGTAAAAGATGAAAATCAACAGTAACACCACAGCCCCTTGTTTCATAAATGAGGGATATGTCCTGAGCCGATCCCTGTCGAACATGATCCTCCCAAACAAGCCCAGGGTCATCAGGGCCCTAGAATTCATGGGCATTCCGGGCAGGTCAATATTGATATTGGAGATCATCAGTATAAACAATACGACAGCCACCCACTCTGGTTTATAGACCAGCAGGTAGCCGAAAAGCGGTACTGCAAAAATCAATACAAGTATCAAAGGCCTTGATTAATAAAATTTTTCCAATCAGTCTTCATCATCCCGTTATTCACCGAATAGCAGGACGAATTTATAAAATGCAGATAACCAGAACTTTAACTGATTTTTCGAAGAGGATGAGTGATTTAGAGGCAGCCGGGCTGCTGGTAAGCTTTAGCGAATGAAGGGTAAAAATATAATGCAGTTTCCAATAAAACAAACCGGTTGACACAGGATACTGGGGCTGTCAGGTAGGCGGAATAAAACACAACAAGTTAAATTTCAACATATTGTGCGCAAAAAATACCGCCTTTCCTGTTTTCTTCTGTTATTTGCTTAAGTAAAGACATCATACTGAAAAATGGATAGCACTGGTCAATAACAGCAAACCGGCAATGGGTGGCAGGCATTTGGAACTTAGACTTTTTATATTAATTTTACACATTCTGCAGTATGAAATTATGTAATCCGTTCATCTCTGTACTGCGCACCAACACTCCAACTTTTCCTCAGAAAGACTCAAGGTTACCGGTACTGATAAGTGGCGTAAGACAGCTCACTGAATAACGCTTATAACCGTAAGTCAATATGAATATGCTTTCCCTGAAACTCCGTAATCCCCTTATGGCATTGGTTGCCATTGCTTTTCTGCTGATCAGTACCAGCTGTGGCAGCACTAAGAATATCAAATACTTCAATGATATTCAGGATACTAAGCTGAAAAATGACTTTTCCAACCTGGAACCGGTTATACAGATCAATGATATATTAAGCATCAATGTTACCAGCCAGGACAAAAATGCGTCCGAGCTTTATAATGCACCTAACGAATCATCCTTTAATATTTCAACCTCTTCCGCCAGTTCCGGACGCCTCACCATTGGTTATCTGGTGAATCAGAAGGGAGAAATCACATTCCCCAGTATCGGCGCCCTGAAAGTATCCGGCATGACGAAGCAGCAACTTACCGAGTACCTGACCAACCAACTAGCCTCAAGAGGGTTGCTGCGGGAACCGATCGTTACGATCCGCCTGCTCAATTACCGCATCAGTGTATTAGGCGAAGTGGCCAAACCCGGCGTATTCTCTGTTCCGAACGAAAAACTCAGTCTGCTGGAAGCCCTGAGTTTTGCAGGCGACATCACAATATATGGTCGCCGGGATAATGTATTGCTGATCCGTGAAAATGACAAAGGTGAGAAAACCATCAAACGGGTGGATCTCACCAGCCAGGAGATCCTGAACTCCCCCTATTATTACCTGCAATCGAACGATATCCTCTATGTTGAACCGGCGCAGAACCGGCTTGCCAGGGAAAAGACCAATCAGACTCTGCCTATTGTGCTGAGTGCACTATCGCTGGTGATCATAGGAATAACCAGTTTCAAATAAGCAACTGCCTGAATACCGACCCTGAAACGTCATATAATTACGCTGAAATGGAACCCAACAAGAAAAATACTTTCGAAAAGGATAATGGAATTAAACAGATCCTTTTTAAATTCCTGCCTTTCTGGCCCTTATTTGCGGTCACCATTCTGATAAGCTGTACATACTTTTATTTCAAACTCAAGTATACCACACCTATATTTGAAACCACTGCGGCCATACTGATCAAGGATGAGAAAAAGGGAGAAGAGAATTCACGCATGGAAGAAGTACTGAACGTGCTGGGTTCCAAGAAAATCGTTGAAAACGAACAGGAGATCCTGCGCTCCAATTCACTGATAGATGAAGTAGTGAAAAGCCTGTCACTTACTGCTGCGGTGTTCCGCCAAAGTGGCTGGAAAGGGATGGCTGTAAAACCCGCATTCACACTTTCTCCGGTCATCATCGAAGCAAGGGATAATCTCCAGATCCGCCAGTACCCCAAGACCTATTACACTTTTGATGAGAAAGCGCAAACGGTAAGTTTTAACAAGAACACCTATAAGTACGGACAGTGGATCGATCTTCCTTCCGGAACCATCCGTTTCGTAAAAAACCCAAGATATACCCCGGACAAAGAAGAGGGTAATGAAAATGCCCGTTTCTATTTCACCCTGTCCGACATCCGAAGTGTTTCCGGTTCCATCATTTCCAGCCTTACCGTGGCACCATCCAACAAACAGTCTTCGGTAATCAATCTGACCATAAAAGATCCTGTACCCCAGAAAGCAGAAGTACTCATCGACGAGATCGTTAAAGCCTATAACCGGTCTTCTGTTGAACGCAAAAACCAGATCGCCTTCAAGACCCTCGAGTTCATCGAAGAGCGGCTGAAACACGTGAGCCGGGAGCTCGATTCAGTGGAAAACGGCATCCAGCAATACCGGGACAAAACAGGAGTGGTGGATATCAGCGAACAAAGCAAACAGATCCTGCAGAGTATCGGCGAAAGCGATAATCAGCTGACCAATGTAAATATGCAGCTGAATACCCTGAATGAAGTGGAAAACTACCTTTCTTCCAGGAGCAACCAGGGCGCATCAATTGCTCCGGCTACCATGACGCTGCAGGACCAGTCGCTCAGCAACCTGCTCGACAAATACTATTCAACAGAATCACAATATGAAAAAATGAAGAATACCTATGGGGAGAATCACCCCAATGTGGTAAGTCTTCGCGAGGAACTGAGCAAGACCAAACCGGCTATTCTGGAAAATATACGTAACCAGAAAACCAGTCTGCAATCGAGTAAAGACCTGCTTTCCAAGACCAACAACCGGTACAGTTCCATGCTCAGTTCTATTCCCAAAAAGGAGAAGGAACTGGTGGAAGTCAGCCGTCAGCGTAATATCAAAAACGACATCTATTCGTTCCTGCTGCAGAAAAAGGAAGAGATCTCTTATTCCATCAGCTCTATTATCCCGGATTGCTATATTGTCAGCAATCCCACAACGTCCGCCAGTCCGATCAGCCCCAAAAAGCCTTTTATGGCCATGCTCGCACTGGTATTACCCATGGTGGTGAGCGTGTCTGTAGTACTGTTGAAAGACCTGATCAACCACAAGATCCTCTTCAGGAGTGACATTGAAAAATACACTGATTATCCTATTGTTGGCGAGCTGATTTATGAAAAAACGGACAACCCGCTCGTTACTGATGGCCATAACCGTAGTTTTATCGTTGAACAGTTCCGCCAGATCAGGACAGTGCTTAAACACCAGGGTACACCTCCCGGAAACGTTAAAAGGATACTGGTCACCTCTTCTATCAAGGGTGAAGGCAAAAGCTTCGTATCCGGCAACCTGGCCATGAGTTATGCCCGGAGTGGCAAGAAAGTAGCCCTCCTTGAAATGGACCTCCACCAGCCCAAGATCAGTGCCATGTACGGTCTTCCTGAAACCATGGGAATCACACAATTCCTGGGTGGCAAGGCAAAAGCTGAAAATATTGTCCTGGCTTCGGGAAAACACGACAACCTGTACATCCTTCCTGCCGGTTATCCGGACGACGAGGATCCCAGTGAACTGTTGTCGAATGGCAAACTCGAGACCCTGTTGAATTACCTCGACAAGCAGTTTGACCTGATCATTATAGACACTTCACCGGTAAAAGCACTGACAGACGCCTATGTTATTGCAGCCTTTTCCGACCTGGTATTACTGGTGATCCGCCATAATCATACGCCCAATAAATTACTGGAGCGCCTGAATGAAGATATGGAAACACAGAATATCCAGAATGTGGCCATAGTTTTCAACGGGGTAAAACAAAGAGGGCTCGGACGGTACAGTTATGGCTATGGTTATGGTTATGGTTACGACCAGAAGTCCAATTACAATGATTATTACCGGAATAAAATCAAGAAAGTTTCCTGATTTCCGGGCGGAGAAGCCGCTATTTATAAAATAAACCGTGATCCGGATACGGTCAGCCGTTCCGTATTCGTTGTAGCTCCATATCCTGATTACCCTGAAGAAATCGTATCACAAACCTTAATCCTTACCGTAGTGAATCAGACTGTGTCCATGCTGAACCGCATCAAGACTATCCTGCATACCGATCTGTTCCGGGTATCATTCCTCAATGGTGTGGCCACCCTGATCCGAATGTTGACCGGTATGGTCAGTGTAAAAGTAGTTGCGGCAATCATCGGCCCCGGTGGTATTGCGCTCCTCGGCCAGCTGAATAATTTCACCACCATCCTGATCAGCATCGCCAATGGAGGGATCAATACCGGAGTGACCAAGTATGTTTCAGAGCACTCCAATGACCCCGAGTCATGCAGCAGTTATATTTCCACTGGTTTCAGGATCACTTTCTACCTGTCCATACTGCTCAGCATCCTTCTGTTTATTTTCGCAGGCCATGCAGCCGAATGGATCCTGCTCGACCGGCAGTACCGCTTTGTCTTCTATTTTTTCAGCGCCACTTTACTGATCCAGTCAACCGGACTATACCTGATCGCCGTAGTCAATGGTTTCAAGGAGTATAAGAAATATGTGATCATCAATATTTCCAGTTCGCTGATCGGGCTCGGATTTTCCGTGATGCTGACACTGGCCTTTGGCCTGAAAGGGGCACTGGTAGCAGCAGTAACTTTCCAGATCGCCTGGCTGGTTTTCATGCTCAGTCAATTGTCAAAGCTGACCTGGTTCAACCGTAAGAATTTCCTTTCCCCTTTCAGCAGGCTCGCTGCAGGGAAACTCGGACATTATACCCTGATGGCACTTGCCAGCGCCATCACCATTCCTGCCGCCCAGCTGATCATCCGGAAAATGATCGCCGGGCACGAACAACAACAACTGGATGAAGCCGGCATCTGGGAAGCGATGAACCGGGTGTCGAACATGTACCTGAATGTTATCACGCTTTCCCTGAGTGTTTACTTTTTGCCCAAGTTTGCAGAGATCAAGGATCGTCTTGCCCTTCGTGCCGAAATCAGAAAAGTTTATAAACTGCTGATACCTTTCCTCCTGCTGACCTGCCTTACCATTTTCCTGCTCAAGAATATTGTGATCCGGGTACTGTTTACATCAGCCTTTTCCGGAATGTCTGACCTGTTTGCCTATCAGCTGACCAGTGATTTCCTGAAAATAATGGGTTGGGTGCTCGGTTACCTGATGTTGGCAAAAGCGATGACCCGGACCTATATCATTATGGAACTCGTCAATTTTGTATTGCTGACCGGTTCGGCCTATTTCTTCGTCAACCGGTTTGGAGCTGCAGGTGCCATTTACTCCCATATCCTGGTATACCTGAACTATCTGATCGTTATGCTGGTGGTTTTCAGGAAAATGTTGTTTGGTAAATCTTCAACCCCTGCCGTTCATGCCTGAGACCGGATCTACCATAAAACCCCTGGTTTCGATCACAATGCCTGTCTATAACGCATCCCGTTACATCAGGCAGACTATTGAAAGTGTGCTGGCACAGACCTACACAAACTGGGAGTTGATACTTGTCAATGATGGTTCTACGGATGATTCGGCTGCAATTATTGCATCTTATACAGATCCAAGGATCCGTTATTTCGAGAACCCGGCCAATATGGGTATCGTACCCACCCGGAACCGTTGCGCAGAACTGGCAACCGGGAAATACATTGCTGTGCTTGATAATGATGATATCATCTACCCGGAAAAACTGGAAGCACAGGTTAACTGCCTGGAAGCACAACCGGAACTGGGGCTATGCGCGGGGAATTATGTGATCATCGACAGCGAAGGCCACCAAACTGAAAAGATCTGGCTGGATGATGTGGCGCCGCTGACCCTGAAGACCAAGCTGCTGTTCAGCAATATGATCTGCAATTCGACGGTGATGCTCCGTGCCGGACTGCTGAAAAATGCACCTTATGTTTCCGGTTATGACATGACCGAAGATTATGTTTTTTTGCTGAAAGTAGCACACGAGTCCGGAATACGGATCCTGCCGGATTATCTTACGCAGTACCGGATACATGGCACAAACACTTCCCTGAAAAAGATCAATGAAATGCGCATGCTTCGGGAGAAAATAGACGGGTTCATTTTCGGATACCTGGGCATTACGCCTTCACCAGAGGAAGCCGCTTTGCACAGCGCATTTATCAGCGGTGTAACCACGCTGTTCAACGACCCGGCTCAGCTGCAGTTGCTGGAGAACTGGCTGCTGAAGCTCTATACACATATCAAGAATTCCCGTGCGTACGACCCGAAAGAGGCGGCAAAAATACTATCCATACGCTGGATCCGGCTGCAACAGAAACTGGGTATTGCGCGGAAAACAACACTGATCAATAAATTATCGGGTCGTTTCCCGGCCAGCTATCTTTCCGGCATGTTCAGCCTGGTAAAAAGCAAACTGACCGGGAAGGCCTTGCAGGTATAATGACAGAATTGTATGCTTGAACTGAAAAACAATAGCTCCATATTCCGCTTGAGTGCTGCGTACAACCGCTTTATCGGTGCTGTACCGGGTACGGTGCTGTTGTTATTGGCTCTACTCTATCATATCCTGCTGGGGTTGCAGGGTGTGGATATGCTGGATGAAGGATTCCATGCATCATTGTACCAGCAGTTCTTTAACGATCCTGTATCGGTACAATATACCTTCCTGTACTGGCTGAGTGGATTATTTGGCGCCCTTTGGCTGAAACTGTTCCCATTTGCAGGCTGGCTCGGCATCCGGATCTTCGGCGCCCTTACCTGTACCACTACCCTCTTCCTGGCCTACCGCCTGCTGAAGGATAAAGTGGCACCGGTTCCGCTGCGCACCAGCCTGATCCTGCTGGCTTTATTCATTAATAATGATCCGAAGGATTTTTATTATAACAACTTTTCTGCATTGCTCTACTTTGCGGCAGCCGCTTTATTGATTAGGGGGCTCGTCACGAAACGGAACCTGCTGGTCTTCCTTGCAGCAGCCCTGATCGGCATAAATATTTTCAACAGGCTTCCGAACCTGCTGGGAACAGGCATGGTGCTGCTGATCCTGTATTATGACTGGATGGAAAAACAGGCTATCCGCAGCAGCAGCATAAAAGTACTGGTGTTCGGTGCCGGCGTCATTTCAGGTATACTCTTCATATTGGGTTTGATGAAGGCTCTTGGCCATATCGGAATATTCCAAAATGCCCTTGCACAGTTGTTTACCATCAGCACAGCCCAGAAAGCCAATGATGGCCTGAAAGGAAGTTATGGCCCTTTTAACCTCTTGTTTCAGTCGGCACGGCAATATGCCAACAGCCTGACCTGGGTGATCAATTCGGCAGTACTCCTTCTGGTGCTCGCTTATGCGCTTCAGCAAGCCTACCGGTTCCCTGAAAAACTGAAGCGGCTGGTACAGGCCGGGATCTGGCTCATTGCAGCAGTCTTTGCCGTTACGCTGATCAAAGACGGGATCCTCAACCTGAAACTGATCGAATTATTTACCGGCCTGGCACTGACCGGCTCCCTTTGGGTCATGCTGGCACCAGGAACTTCAGAAAAGAAGCTGGTTGCAGCAGCCGGCCTTTTCATTGTACTGGTTCATCCGTTTGGCAGCGCGGTAGGCATCTATACCGTTGTCCCCTATTCGCTATGGATCAGTTTCCCTCTCTTTGCCGGCCAGTTCAGCCTATTGGGAGATCTGACCCTTGGCATTCAGCAAAACGGTTCCGAAAAGAACGGTACGCTCCTGAAACTGGACATTCCGAACTCAAGAATGGTGCTGATCCGCTATGCCGGTACCAGCGTTCTGTTGCTGGGATGCTTATTACACATTGTAAAATACCCCTACTTCTACGACAGGCATAACCGTTGGGAAATGCAGTCGACGCTGGTGGCAGACAATTATAAAGGTATTTTCACTTCAGCCCCTAAGGCAAAGCTGATCAATGAGTTACTGAAGGAAAGTGAAAAATATATCAAACCTGGTGACACGGTTCTGGCCTATGACCTGATACCGATGTACCATTACTGGACCGCTACAAAACCCTACTTGAAGAATCCCTGCCCCTGGTTTTATTCCACCAGTCTCTTTGCGGAACAAATGGACCTAGCGGAGCAGACGAATCCAGTCCTGCCGGTAGTGGTGATCCAGAAAATCCGGACCATCGGCGATGGCAGTGGCTGGCCTGAAGTACAGCTAACCGAAAACTACCAGCTCGAAGAACGGAATAAAGGCAGAAATGAACGGCTTTCTGAATTTTTAGTGGCTCATCAATACAAGACGATCTGGGAAAACAGCGTTTTTGAGATCCATATCCCCCCTGCAAAAAAATAAGAGCGAAGACATTGACACAACTAATTGATTTTTATATTTTTACATTTTATGAGCAAGATTAAAACGGGTATCATCGGTTACGGATACTGGGGAACCAACCTGGTCCGCAATTTTTTCAGTACTGAAAACTGCAGCCTGACTACGGTTGCCGATGGCCGGCCGGAGCGGCTCGCCCATCTGGCAAAGAATTTCCCTTCGGTAAAAGGAATCCAATCAGGAGAAGATATCATCAATAGCCCGGATATTGACGCCGTAGTGATCGCCACTCCGGTAAACACCCATTTCCCTCTGGCCAAAAAAGCCCTCCAGAACGGCAAACATGTACTGCTGGAAAAACCAATGACCTCCTCCGTAAGGGAATCGGAAGAATTGATCAACCTGGCGGAACAGAAAGGCCTCACCCTGATGGTGGATCATACGTTCCTGTATACCGGTGCCGTACAGAAAATGAAAGAACTGATCGACAACCAGACGATCGGCCAGCCCCAGTATTTTGATTCCTCCCGGATCAACCTCGGCCTGTTCCAAAGTGATGTGAACGTACTCTGGGATCTGGCGCCGCATGATATTTCCATCCTTACCTACCTGATCAGTAACCAGCCAGCCAGTGTAAACGCTACTGGTATTTCTCATACCAAAAACGGCATCGAGAATATCGCCTACATGACCGTTAATTACGACTTCGATTTTATCGCACATTTCAACTGTTCCTGGCTCTCTCCGGTTAAAGTGCGCCAGACCCTGATCGGAGGCGACAAGAAAATGATCGTGTACAATGACCTGGAACCTTCTGAAAAAATCCGGGTGTACGATACCGGATATACCCATAAAACCGACGAGGACAAGAAAATGATCATGGTCGACTACCGCACCGGTGATATTTTCATTCCCAAAGTTTCCACTCAGGAAGCCCTATCAGGCATGGCTGCCGACTTTATTGGCTCCATAATGGCCAAAAGGCAACCGAAAGCACATGCCGGACTGGGCATGCAGGTGGTAAAGATCCTGGAAGCTTCACAAAGCTCTATCAAGAATGGCGGCAAAGCAGTAAAAATTTAAACATGCAGACAGTAACCATCAATAACGAAAAGCAAAGCCTGAACAATGTTACACTGGGCGAAAATGTCCGGATCTTCAACTTTGTGAATGCCTATGGCTGTTCTATCGGCGACAATTCCAAAGTAGGTGCCTTTGTAGAGATCCAGAAAGGGGCTACCATCGGGAAAAGCTGTAAGATATCCAGCCATACCTTCATTTGTGAGGGTGTGCATATCGAGGATAATTGTTTTATCGGCCATGGGGTGATGTTTACCAACGACCTCTTCCCCAGAGCCACCAATCCCGACGGTTCTGCACAAACTGAAGCCGATTGGACCCTGGTTGAAACCTTTGTAAAAAAAGGAGCCTCGATCGGATCCAATGCCACGATACTCTGCGGAATCACCATTGGTGAAAACGCACTGATCGGCGCAGGCTCTGTAGTAACAAAAGATGTACCGGCCAACACCGTAGTTGCCGGTGTGCCCGCAAAAATCATCAAACAACTCTAAACCACCAGTAATGGATAAGAAGATACCCTGCCTGGACCTCAAAGGACAACACCAGCAGATCAAACAAGAAGTATTTGAAGCTTTTGCCAAAGTATACGAAAACACCGCCTTTTCCGGAGGGCCTTTTGTAGAACAATTTGAAAAGGAATTTGCCAATTTCTGCCATACCAGCCATGCCGTTGGTGTGAACAATGGTACCACGGCCCTCCACCTGGCCATGCTGGCCCTGGGGATCGGTGCCGGCGATGAAGTGATCATTCCGGCAAATACATTCATCGCAACTGCCTGGGGCATTTCCTATACAGGAGCAACACCGGTATTTGTGGATTGTGATCCCGATACCTGGGAAATTGATGCTGCAAAAATTGAAGCCCGGATCACCCCACGTACCAAAGCCGTGATCGGTGTCCACTTATATGGACAGCCGTTCGATATTGATGCTGTAAAGGCAATCTGTAAAAAGCATAATCTGTTCCTTGTGGAAGATGCCGCACAGGCACAGGGAGCTGTCTATAAGGGAACCCCCATCGGCGGATTTGGTGAAATGGCCTGTTTCAGCTTCTATCCCGGAAAGAACCTGGGCGCCTGCGGTGAAGCCGGTGGCATCACCACCAATAATGCGGATTATGTGCATCACCTGCACAGCCTGCGTAACCATGGTTCACATGTACGCTACTATCATGATGAGATCGGCTATAACTACCGTATGGGAGGCCTGGAAGGCGCTTCGCTCAGCATCAAGCTGAAATACCTGAGTGGCTGGAATAGCCGCAGGCAAGCCATTGCCAAACGTTACCAGCAGGAAATCAGGAACCCGAAACTGAAAATGCAGGTGCAACCCGAAGGACATGTAAGTGTGTATCACCTCTTTGTTGTAACAACCGAAGACCGTGACGGTCTGATGAAATACCTCAACAGCCATAATATTTTCCCCGGACTGCATTACCCGGTTCCCTGTCACTTGCAGAAAGCCTATCTTTCACTGGGATATAAGAACGGCGATTTTCCCCATTCCGAATACCTGGCCTCCCATTGTCTTTCCCTGCCCATGTATGCGGAACTGACAGATGAAGATGTTACCTATGTGATTGAAAAACTCAACCAGTACTGATCATGGCACCCCGTAAACTGTATATATTCCCCTTTAATGGCAACGGTATTGAGGCACTCGACTGCCTGAATCCCGCCGAATATGAGTTTATGGGATTCATTGATGATAATGAGGAAAAGAAAAAAGCCCAAAACCCCTGGCCTGTTTATGGCCGCGAAATACTGGACAACGAAAAAGAAGCATTTGTACTGGCTGTTCCGGGAAGTCCGCTGAGTTATCCGCAACGCGCCACTCATATCGCTTCCCTCGGACTACCTGAACACCGGTTTGCTACTGTCATTCACCCGGGAGCCCATATCGGCCGTCAGGTCAGGATTGGCTATAACACCCTGATCATGGCAGGGGTGGTGATCACCAGTAATGCACAGGTTGGCAATCATGTTTGCATCCTTCCGAATACAGTCATACATCATGATGCAGTAGTTGGCGATTATACGCTGATCGGTTGCAATGTTGCAGTTGCCGGAGGAACCCATATAGGCGAGAACTGCTATATCGGCAGCGGAACAAATATCATCAACGGAATTAAGATCGGTGACCGGACCCTTATCGGACTTGGCAGTAATGTACTGCGCGGCACAACGGAACAGGCAACAATTGCCGGAAACCCTGCAAAACCCATTGTCAAGAAAGAAGCATGAGTAAGCAGATTGATATCACCATTATTATCCCTTTCCTGAACGAGGAAGATAATATCCCAAGACTGGCAGCTGAGCTCACCCGTTTTACGGAGGCGCATGCCACAACCCGTTTTGAGATCATACTGGTCAATGATGGTTCTACCGATAATTCGGTCCACCAGATCAAGAACAGCAGCTTCCCCGCTCCTACCCGCCTGATCAGTTTCAGCCAGAATTACGGATCACATGCCGCTTTGCGTGCGGGCATTCTGCATGCCACCGGCAACTGGATCACCTTCCTGTATGCTGATCTCCAGGATCCGATCGAAAACGTGATCAATATGTGGAAGAAGGCCGAAGAAGGGAATGATATCGTTTGGGCACATCGTGCTGCCACCCAGAACAGTTTCTTTGAGAAGCAGTTCTCCAAGTTCTATTCCAGCCTGATGCAGAAATATGTGAACTCCCGTTATCCCGATAAGGGTTTTGATGTTGTGCTGTTCAACAGGAAAGTTGCAGAGAAAGTGAATACCAATATAGAAGCCAACTCAAGCATTTTCCTCCAGATCCTGAACCTGGGTTTCCGCCAGGATTTTATCGAATACCAGAAAATGAGCCGCAAGGCGGGCAAATCCAAGTGGACCATAGCCAAGAAGATAAAACTCCTGATCGACTCGTTTGTGGCTTTTTCCTTTGCGCCGATCCGGATGGTATCGATGCTCGGCATCCTGTTCTTTTTTCTCGGTATTGTATGGACCGGTTATATCGTGTTCCGGAAGATCGTGTTCAATGACCTGGCCAGCGGATGGCCTGCCCTCATCTCGATCCTCATGATCGGATTCGGGATCACCAATATTTCACTGGGTATCATTGCCGAATACCTTTGGCGCACATTGGATGCCAGCCGGAAAAGGCCTGTTTTTATTATTGACGAAATTGCTGAAATCAAATAATATGCTGAAAGCCGTATTTTTCTGTTTCCTCTATGCAGTACTCAATGTATCGGGTGCTGCATTGATCAAATGGAAACTCAAAGGCCGGGTACTGAATCAACTGAGCGACTGGGTCGGCTTCCTGTTCGACTACCAGGTGATCCTGGCCTTTGTGATCATTTTCGGATCGGCACTGGTGATGTTCAAAGCATTATCAACCGGCAACTTTTCATTTATCATTCCGGTTTCTGTAGGGATCAATTTCATTTTAACGGTGATCATCGGGTATTTCCTGTTCAAAGACAGGATGAATTACCTCTCGTTCATAGGTTTTGCCCTCATTGTAACCGGTATTTTTTTATTAAGCCTGAATACAGTAAAACATGCGCAATAAAGTTGAGAACAGCACCATCCTGGTGACCGGCGGTGCCGGCTTCATCGGATCTTATGTGATTGAGGAACTGCTTCCCCTCAAACCCAAAAAAGTGATCATTATCGACAATTTCATCAGGGGCAGCCAGGCCAACATGAAGAATTTTGCCGGGTATCCGTCGGTTGAATTCCATCAGGGAGATATCCGTGATCTCGAACTGCTAGAGAAATGCATAGCCGGAACGGATTATGTTTTTCATATGGCCGCACTCCGGATCAATGCCTGTGCAGCCGACCCCAAAGAAGGCTTTGATGTGATGCTGCAAGCCACATTCAACGTGGCACAGCTCTGCGCCAAACATAAAGTGAAGAAAGTGATCTACAGTTCCAGTGCCTCGGTATATGGACTGGCACAGCATTTTCCCACTCCGGAAACCGACAACCCGTATAACAATCAGACTTTCTACGGCGCTGCAAAGCTCTGGGGTGAACAACTCTTCCGCAGCTTCAAATTCATGTACGGCCTCGACTATGTGGCGCTGCGCTACTTTAATGCCTATGGTCCCCGCATGGATACCGATGGCAAGTACACCGAGGTCATGATCCGCTGGCTCGATTGCATCCGCGACAACCGCAATCCGCTGATCTATGGAGATGGTTCCACTTCAATGGATTTTGTATATGTACGTGATATCGCCAAAGCCAATGTGGCCGCACTCCAGGCTGATTGCACAGATGAGGCGTTCAATATCGGCAACTGCGAGGAGACCAGTCTGGCACAACTGCTGGATGTGCTCCTGAAAGTGAATAAAAGTGCCCTGAAACCGGAATTCCGGGAAGAGAACTCCATTAACCCGGTTTCCCGCCGCCTGGCCGACATTTCCAAAGCAAAAGACCTTCTTCAGTTCACTCCCACTGTTACACTGGAAGCAGGCCTCACTGAACTGAGCGCCTGGTATTTTGAAAAAATCAAAGCTGTTGTATGATTCCCATAGCCAAACCTTACCTTACCGCTGATGAAGCCCAGGCCGCTTATGATACCATCCTCACCGGATGGATCACGCAAGGCCCCCGTGTTGCCGAATTTGAAGAGAAATTTGCCCGGTATACCGGAGCGAAATATGCTGTTGCAGTTTCGAACTGCACAACAGCTTTGCATCTGGCCATGATCGTGGCGGGAATTGGTGAAGGCGATGAAGTGATCTGCCCGTCTATGAGCTATGTGGCTACAGCCAACAGTATCAAATATGTAAATGCCCATCCGGTGTTTGCAGAAGTTGATCCCGAAAACTACAACCTCGATGTAAAAGATGTCGAGAAGAAAATCACCCCAAAAACCAGGGCCATCCTGCTGGTACACCAGATCGGTATGCCCGCCGATATCGACGCGTTTCAGGCACTGGCCGACAAACATGGCCTTAAACTGATCGAAGACGCTGCCTGTGCTGCAGGATCTTCATATAAAGGCGGAAAAATCGGAAGCCATTCCGAGCTGGTCTGCTTTTCCTTCCATCCCCGGAAAGTCATTTCTACCGGAGACGGTGGCATGATTACCACCAACCGTGAAGACTATTACCAGCGGTTGAAGCTGCTGCGCCAGCATTGTATGTCTGTCAATGACCGGGTGCGCCACGAAAGCTCCAAAGTGATCTTCGAAGACCATATTGAAGTAGGATATAACTACCGGATGACCGATATCCAGGCCGCAGTAGGCATCAAACAACTGGAGAAACTGGATTGGATCGTGGCCGAACGCCGTAAAATAGCCCTCCGTTACCTCGAAGCCTTGCAGGACATCCCCTATATCCGACTCCCCTTTGAAAAAGATGGGTATTTTTCAAATTACCAGTCTTTCAGTGTTTTCCTGAAACCGGAGTGCCCGGTAACCCGTAACGAATTGATGCAGAACATGTTAGATGCAGGAATTGCCACCCGCAGGGGCATTATGACCGCTCACCGGGAAACCGCCTACATTTCCGAATATCAAAACTTAGTATTACCTTTATCTGAGTCAGCATCTGATAATAGCATTATCCTCCCACTCTACATACCTATGAACCCCGACGACGTAGAAAGAGTCATATCCACCTTTCGTTCGTTACTACACGCTTAAGAGCTCAAATACCTATGAATCGACTTTAATTAGCAGCCAGGTGTTTCTGATCGTTACCTCCTTTAAGAGCTTAAATACCTATGATTCCCGCCGACACGTGAATGTGTAACCCTATGCCCATTCAGGTCGATTTTGCTTAACCGAAACCCTTAACACGGTCTAAACGCGTGGAAAAATGAACAAACTGGCTTTTACGTTCTACAGGAACCTGCTTTGGTTGTGGGATGTATTGTCTCTGAATCTGGTACTCTTCCTTTGCAGCCTGTCCATTTCAAGGGCTGAAGCAGTAACCCGGGGAGAATATCATGTCTTATTTCTGGCATTCAATCTAAGCTGGATGGCCGGACTGTACCTGACAAACCTCTACCTCCGCCGTCACTGGCTCGACATCAAGAATTTTACAGTCACAACCTTCAAGTCACTGCTCCTGACCGGCGCATTCGTGATGGCTTTCATGTTTTTCTATCATTACCCCTATTCCAGGGTTTTCATCATCAGTTCCTTCACCGGCTTCCTGATGATCCTCATTGTGAACCGTTTTGCCTTCAACTGGCTGATCAAATCGCTGGTGGCACAGTCAAAGCTGGGCAAGAACATTGTAGTACTGGGATACAACAATCAGTCAAAGAAACTGGTCAACTATTTCAATAAAGAAGGAAGTTTTGTACGGGTTGCCGGATGCTTCGATGATACAGAAGCGATCGATGAAAGTGTCAGCCTGCCATTCCGGGGTTCACTGAGCCAATGCATGGACTTTGTCAAGGAAAATCAGGTCCGGGAGATTTATTCCACCATCGCCCCGGAAAAAAACCCCTACCTCTACGAACTGGCTAATGACGCAGAAAAGAATTTTGTACACTTCCGTTTTGTTCCTGACCTCCAGAGCCTGGTGAACCGCGACGTATTTGTGGATTTCGTGGATGATATTCCTGTACTTTCCTTCCGTCGTGATCCGCTTGAGAATACCGGTGCACGGATCGCCAAAAGGATATTTGATGTGGTCTTCAGTTCACTGGTGATTATTTTCGTCCTGTCCTGGTTACTTCCGATACTGGCATTACTGATCAAACTGGACTCCAAAGGAGGCATCTTCTTTATCCAGCTGCGTTCCGGAAAAAACAACAAGACCTTCCCTTGCATCAAACTGCGCACGCTGCATGAAAATAATGAAGCACACCTCAAACAGGTTACCCGCAACGACAGCCGCGTAACCAAAGTAGGCCGCTTCCTGCGCAAGACCAACCTTGACGAATTACCCCAGTTTTTCAATGTGCTCCTGGGCGATATGTCCATTATCGGCCCCCGCCCACACATGCTCAAGCACACTGAAGAATTCGCAGGAATTTACAAGGAATATATGGTTCGTCATTTCATCAAACCCGGTCTTACCGGTTGGGCACAGGTACATAACCTGCGCGGCGAGATTACGAACCCCGACCTCCTCCGCAAACGGGTGGAACATGATGTTTGGTATATGGAAAACTGGAGTGTCTGGCTGGATATTAAGATTGTGTTTTATACCATCTGGGTTACGATAGTTGGCAGTGAAACTGCTTATTGATTTTCCCCGGTAGCACTTATTGAAAAAGGCAGGATCCCGTCCTGCCTTTTTCAATTTCAGTACTGCCTGATTCAGGGTTTCCGGGTTCCTGTTGCGGTAAACGCTGTTTTGCCGAAATCAAAACTGTACTTCGTTTCCAGCTTCAGTTCATCCCCTGCAAACACAAAGCGGTAATATTCTGTGTGCGGACTCTCGATATACCGCAAACGCAATTCAAGTGTATGGTCTGCCGTCCAGGTAAAGGAGGCCCTTACCTTCGCCGGATACAGGAAATCCGTATGTTCCAGCGCTCTTGAAGTCAACGCATTTAACTTTCGACCGGTTGTACCCGCAACCCATTTTCCGGCCCCAAAATACAGCGGCCATTCCTGTCCTTGCTGCTTCAGCAAAACTGTACATCCCTTTTTCCCAAACCGGAATGTTACGGATTCCAGCTGTCCTGCATTTTTACTGAAGGTATAAGTGGTGTTTCGGAGCTGTTTTTCAAATGGATCCCGGTTTCCAGGAGCTGGGGCGATGGCCAGTTCCCGGAGGCGCAGACGCAGGGCATCTGCATGCTCCGCATCTGCAGGCAGCGGTGCTGGCTTCAAGGCGGGCAGGATATGGGCCCATACCTGGTTGAGGATATCCTGCATATCCGGGGTTTCGGAAGTGATCACCAGAACAGCATCCTGATCGGGCATGACGATCATATACTGACCAAAAGCGCCATCACCCCGGAAGGCATTATTCCGGCAACGCCAGAGTTGATATCCATAGCCCTGAACCCAATCATTGCTGGCCATTTTTTCCGGTGAAGCATCGGGCTCCTGCATGATCTGAGCCTTGCTGGCTTCGGCTACCCAGCTTTCGGGCAGCAATTGCCTGCCTTCCCATTTGCCTTTCTGCAACAGCCATGTGGCAAACCGTGCCATATCTTCCGTATGCAAACGCAACCCCCAGCCACCTGTATTGATCCCTTGCAGATCTTCTTCCCAGTCAATTTCCCGGATCCCGAGCGGGTCAAACAAACGCGGCTTGAGATAATCCACGATCCGCTGACCACTGACTTTTTGAACCAGGGCAGACAACATATATGTACCCAGTGAATTGTACAGAAAACGGGTTCCGGGTTCATATTTCACCGGCACCTTGAGAAAGCCGCGGATCCAGTTACTATCGGTAGCCGCAACTACAAAAGATGGATCCGGATCCATGCCATCACTCATAATGAGCACATCCCGGACGGTCAGTTTTTCCAGGTTGGAGCTGACTGTAGCCGGTACATGTTCCGGAAAATACCGGATCACCTTGTCTTCCAGTTTCAGGAGGCCTTCCTCCACAGCAAATCCCACAGCTGCAGCCGTAAAACTCTTGCTGCAGGAATACATCATGTGTTTCAGTTCCGGGGCATAGGGATGCCACCAGCCTTCAGCCACCACCACCCCATGGCGCACTAGCATGAAGCTGTGCATCTCATTTCGCGAACGGGACAGCGTATCCAGGAAGCCCAGAATGCCAGCTGAGGATACCCCAGCCTGCTCGGGACTGGCTTTTGTACGCCGGAATTGGGCCGTACCGGGAAAAACAAGCGCAATACTGAAAACAACTGTAGCAGCAAGCCTAAAAAAGGGAGTTGCCGTAAACTGGAAACGAAACATAGAAGGGAGCGTTTACAGTTAAGTTACAGAGAATGAGCCAATTGGAGTGCCACGAAGGGAATATTCTGAAAAATATCCCATATAAAGATGATAACCAGATAATTACATTAAATAATTGAATGCCGGATATGAAAAAAGCCCCGGTCGGGGGCTCATAACTTATTGAGGCTGCGGAGAGAGAGGGATTCGAACCCCCGGACCTGTGACAGTCAACGGTTTTCAAGACCGCCGCATTCGACCGCTCTGCCATCTCTCCGGCGCGAAAATACCATTCAGCAGGCTAATTCAAAAAAAAAATGCCCTTTTTATGCCATAAAAAAGGGCAATTGTTCCTGCTACCTGAAAAAATCGTAAATTTCAATCAGACGATTGTAAAAACCGTTCACCCAAAACTGCCTGTATGAATAAAAAAGTAGCCGACATCCTGCTGCGCAAGGGAAGTCACATCACATCCGTAACTCCAGACCATGCCGTTCTTGATGCCCTGAAGATCATGGCCGACCAGAATATCGGTTCCGTAATGGTGATGGACAATGGCCGCTATATGGGCCTGATGACAGAACGCGACTATTCCCGTAAAATAGTGCTTCAGGGAAAATCTTCCACAGACACCCGGGTTTCGGAAATCATGAGTTCCGACCTGCCCCGCGTAACACCTAATGATATGGTGGACTACTGCATGCAGCTGATGTCTGAAAAGAATATCCGATACCTGCCGGTTTTCGACAACGAACTGGTGATCGGTATTCTCTCCATTAATGATGTGGTAAAAGAAACGATCCTGTCCCAGCAGGAAACCATTTCCCACCTGAAAGATTATCTGCACTCCAGTTTATAAAAAGCGAGAAGGAAGAAGCTAGAAGCGAGAAGGGAAAAAACCAACCTTCTTACTTCTACCTTCTACCTTCTACCTTCTCTCTTCTAGCCTCTAGCTTCTCGCTTCCGGCTTCTCCTCCACCACCTTACAATCCCCCATCTCCACCGTAATCGGCATCAGTCCTACCTGAACAATCACTTTCCGGCCACGGATCTCTTTCACTTCTCCCACTTTATGGCTCCTTGCCAATAGTACTTTTTTGCCGACAGTTACGGCTTCGTTGGTAGTATTGAATTTTGCGAGTACTTTCTTCTCCACTTTTTCGACTTTCTGTTTCTGTTGCTGCCCGAAGAGGAGTATCTGCATCTGTTTCACCACTTCTTTCTTGTCCTCTTTTTCCGTTGCTCTTCTCCAATCATTCACCAGCTGCTTCAACTTCCGTTCCATGTCTTTCAGGTACACCAACCGCTCTTCCGTGATCCGGTTTTGCTGTTTCAGCAGCTCCACCTGCTGCCGGTGTTTTTCCTTATCCAGGGTTTCCTGCATTTCCTTCTTCAGCTTTTCATTTTCCTTCAGCAATTGCCGGAGTTCCCGGTCTTTCTTTTCAAGCTGCTGGAGGTCCTGTTCCGTACGGTTCAGCAATTTATCGAGCCGGAAATGGTCTTCCGCAACAAGGGTTCTGGCACGGTCAATCAGGCGTTGGTCGAGACCAATACGCTCGGCAATGGAAAAAGTATACGAGCTGCCGGGCTTGCCCACATTGAGTTTATACAAGGGAAGCAGGTTCTTTTCATCAAAAGCCATGGCACCGTTCACGATCCCGGCTGTTTTACCTGCCATTACTTTCAGGTTCAGGTAATGCGTGGTCACAATACCCTGAGCATGCTTTTTCACCAGCTCCTCCAGGATCACTTCGGCGAAAGCGCCACCAAGATTAGGATCGGATCCGCTGCCCAGCTCATCAATGAAAAACAGGGTGCGGCCGTTGGCATTTTCCACGAAATGCTTCATGTTCTTCAGATGCGAACTGTAGGTGCTCAGCTCAAATTCGATGCTCTGCGTATCGCCAATGTGGATCATCAGCTGCTTGTAAATCCCCATATCCGAATCCGGATGTACAGGTATGAGCAGTCCACTTTGCAGCATCAGCTGCAATAAGCCTACTGTTTTCAGGGTCACGGTTTTCCCCCCGGCATTGGGTCCCGAGATCACCAGGATGCGATTCTTATCGTTCAGCGTTATCTGTGCCGGTATGGTCTTCTTGTTGTTCTTCCGGTTATAGAGCAGCAGCAAGGGATGAAAGGCATCCTTCAGTTCAATGCGGGATACATCATGCAACTGCGGCATATTCCCTCCTGTTTCGACGGCCAGTTTAGCCTTGGCCCGGATGAAATCATATTCTCCCAGAATATCGTGGTAAGCCTGCAGCAAAGGGGCATATCCGGAAAGCCGGCTGGTGAGATCCCGGAGGATCCGGTATACTTCACGCGATTCTTCATTCTCCAGTTCAAAAACATCATTATTCAGCTCAATTGTTTCTTCGGGTTCCAGAAAAGCAGTTTTGCGGGTATCGCTCTCACCCAGCAGGATGCCTTTTACCTGACGTTTGTATTCGGAAAACACCGCCACGACCCTTCTGCCATTCAGGAACGCTTCTTCAATGTCGGCCACATAGCCCGCTTTCGTCCATTTCTGGATCACCCGGTCGAATACCCGCCTTAATTCATTGCGTTTCCGGTAAAGGTCTAAACGGATGCGGGCCAGTTCCTGAGAAGCATTATCACGTACTACCCCATTCTCTTCCAGAACGGCATCGATCTGGTCCAGGATCTGCTTTTCAAACTGTACTTTGCTGATCACAGCAGCCAATGCGGGAAAAGCTTCCCGGGTTTCAGGACTGAACCAGCGGAAAATATTTCGTACGGTTTCGGTCAATTTGCGGATCAGCAGGAATTGTTCACCGGTGAGTACGGCTCCTGGAATCCCCAGCAGTTTCAGTTCCCGGACGATATTCAATACAGCGTCGTTGGGAAAGTATTGTCCGGTCTGCAATACCAACTTGTATTCATGGCTTTGCGCCAGCTGCTGGCGGATGTATTCGATACGGGTATGGATCCGGAGTTGCAAGGCTTTTTCCTTGGCATAGGCCGTCTGGCAATACCCTTCCAGCAATTCGCGTACTTTGTCGAATTCCAGCTGCACCAATGCCGATTCCGGAAAAAATCTGATCATCCCTGTTTTGATTTCGCCTGCAAAAGTAGGATTCCCCGGACAGAAAGCTGGCGGCTGTTTTCCAACATTTCGGGCTATCCGGGGTTGTAATGTTGAACAGGAATGTTAAGGCGCTGCTAAAGCAGTAAATTTGTCGCCGCACTTACATTCCGGCCCTGGTAAAGGCGTTAATTTTACAGTCTAAATCATTACCACAGCATGAAAGGAGCATTGTCCCTGATCTGGATCGTTTGCGGTGCCCTGATTTCCTGTGCACAACAAGAAAAACCGAATAAAAGTATGTCTGCCACAACATCCCTTACCGCCCTGGCCGGCGGATCAACTGCCCGTACGGATACGGCTACTCTTGCTAATGGCTGTTTCTGGTGTACCGAAGCCATTTTCCAGCAACTGAAAGGCGTACATAAGGTTACTTCCGGTTACAGCGGCGGTGACGTAGTGAATCCAACCTATAAGGAAGTGTGTACCGGAACTACAGGACATGCAGAATGCATCCAGATCGTATTCGATCCTGCCGAGATCAGTTTTGATGAACTGCTGGAAGTTTTCTGGCAAACCCATGACCCTACGACACTGAACCGCCAGGGCAATGACGAAGGCCCCCAGTACCGTAGTGCAGTGTTTTATCACAATGCAGAACAGCAAAAGAAAGCGGAGCATTACAAGGCTGAATTGGATAAAAGCGGTGCTTTTACGCGTCCGATCGTAACAGAGATCAGTCCCTACCTGAATTTCTATCCGGCGGAAAACTATCATCAGGATTATTATAACAACAACGGCTCCCAGCCGTATTGTACTTATGTGATCAAGCCCAAGCTGGATAAATTCCAGAAGGTCTTCAAAAGCAAATTAAAGCACTGATAACAAAAGCCCCCCAAACTGAATTGAGGGGCTTTTTTATTGGAGCTTCGACGGTCTGGAATCAATATTTCACCAGTTTCTGCTGGAGTACTGCACCACCCTGCTGCTTCACGATCACGGCATAGGTACCTGCATTCAGGCGATCGAGGCCATCCAGGTTATAGGTACCGGTTCCTTCATTCAGCTGAATGGCTTTAGAGATCACTACACGGCCGTTCAGGTCAACCAGCGCCAGTTGGGCGGCATTGGCCTGGGCGGCTGTAACGGTTACGGTAGTCTGGTCTTTTACCAGTGTGGGATATACACGCAGTCCGCTGTTTGCGGCAGTATTGCGGAAGGCCAGGATATTGCTGTATTGAATCTGCCCATTTTGAGCCACCAGTTTCAGGCGGTAATAAGCACCCTGACCGATGGTTTCGTTATCGGAATAACGGAAACCGTTCTGGGCGATGGATTCGGTAAGCCAGAATTCACTGATCGGATGAAAGTCTTTAGCATTACTGCTCTTTTCTACAGTAATGGCTGAGAAAGCTGCATCCTGACGGATGTCCCAGTTCAGGGTAACTTTCTGATTATTCTCCGTACCACGGAAGGCCAGCAGGCCATTTGTGGCGAGATGTGCATTGGTATATACGAATTTCTTGAAGTAAACGCTGCGCAGACGGCTGGAAGAAGCAGATGAGTTATTAGTGGCACCTACACGCAGGATAACACTTGAAGTGGTTCCATGGACAACTGTGAACATCACCTGCTTGGCTGTGGTATCGCGACCCGGATAATCGATGTTGCCGATATTGGTGACCAGGACCCAGCCCGGGCTGTAATTTACACTGATCTCACTGGAGGTGATATCATACATCGTATAAGCACCTGCCATACGGATCTGGTCGAACTCATTTACACCACTGGCACCATCAATATCGATACAAGTAGTGGGTACTTCTGACTGTATCATAGGAGTATTCGTTCCTGCAATGAGGAAATCGATCTTCAGTTCAACATAACCGCTGGTGTTCTTGTTGATCTTGATATCCGGCTGCAGTGCTTCAGGATATCCCGAGCTACCGTCGATATCGGTCAGGGTGATGCCTGAACTGATCGCTGTGATCGTTACCAGGGCGTCTACTCCAGTCTTAACTTTATCGTAACGGTAAACTGCGCCTACAGAATTTGGGGTTCCTGTAACTGATGAGTAAGTGCCGAAATTGTAATCGGGCTGCGCAACACTGCTGAAGGTAAATACAACGAGCAGCAGGTAGAGAAATACGGTAACAAGGATGATACGGGTACCATTCGTTTTCATACATTTCATTTCAAAGGGTGACGAAAGAATTACGAATGGTCTTCCAAGGTTTAATGGACAGGCAATTTCAAAGGAGTTGGACGGGGTTTAACTAACAGGGAAGGATACTGGAGGGACGTGTACGATCTGTATCAGGCAGCCAAAATAGACTGCATTTCCGGGAAATGCAAGCCAGCAAAGGGTTTCAGCCGGATAAGGGGTTTCCTTTACCCTGATTTCCAGCTTCTTAAAACCACATTTTTTTTTAGAAATTTTACGGAAAAAGCATCGAAAAGGTACGTTCTCCGTTAATTTCGGGCTATTCAACCCTTCCATATGAGACTATTGATATGCTGTTTTTGGGCCCTTTTTGCCGGTACTGTACTGGGACAAACTGCCGGATATCCGGTACTGGACGAACGCCGCAGAGCTGAAGTCGTTGATGACCTGCTGGCGGACCGGATCAACCATCTTCTTCCTAAGTTAATGGAAATGAAGGGAATAGATTGTTGGGTGGTGATCAGCCGGGAATACAATGAAGATCCGGTGATCAAGACCTTCCTGCCCGCAACCTGGCTCTCTGCCCGACGCCGTACCATCCTGCTGTTTTACCTGCCGGGCCCTGGTAAACCCCTGGAGAAACTGGCCATCGCCCGCTATAATGTGGGAGAAACCATCAATGCCGCCTGGGATATGACGAAGTACCCCGACCAGTGGGATCAGCTGATCGCACACCTCAGCCAGCGTAACCCGGCTAAAATCGCCCTGAACACTTCCGAAAGTTTTGGACATGCAGACGGCATTGACCATACCGAATACGCCACTTTGCTCGCTAAACTGCCCGATAACCTCAAAAAGAAAGTCGTTTCTGCCGAACCGTTGGCTGTTGCCTGGCTCGAAACCCGTTCTGAAAAAGAAATGCTGCTCTATCCGCAGCTGGTATCCATGACACACCGGATCATCGCCGAAGGATTCTCCGAACAAGTGATCACCCCCGGCGTGACCACCACAGATGATGTGGTCTGGTGGTTCCGCGACCGGTTCCGCAGCCTTGGTCTGGATACCTGGTTCCACCCCAGTGTGGATATACAACGCAGCGATTCCCTGAATTTTGAACACCTCCGCTCCTTTTCCAACCGGCCCAAAGACCAGGTGATCTTGCCGGGAGACCTGATCCATGTTGACATCGGCATCACCTACCTGCGACTGAACACCGATGTACAGGAACATGCCTATATTCTCAAGCCCGGAGAAACAGCTCCGCCTGCTTCACTTACTGAAGCATTCAAAAAAGCCAACCGGGTACAGGATATCCTGACCGCTCAATTCAAAAAAGGCAAAACCGGTAACCAGATCCTGGCCGACGCCCTCGCCCAGTGCAAGGCTGAAAAACTGGAGGGTGTGATCTATACCCATCCCATCGGGTTCCATGGGCATGCGGCAGGTCCAACCATTGGCATGTGGGACAATCAGGGACGTACACCTGGCAGTGGCGATTATCCCCTTTTTGAAAACACGGCTTATTCCATTGAACTGAATTGCGGTTCCTACATTCCCGAATGGAAAAAAACCATCCGGATCATGCTGGAGGAAGATGGTTTCTTTGACGCATCCGGTTTCCGGTATATTAATGGAAGGCAGAAGGAGATGTATGTAATACCGAGGATCGTGGATGTAGCCAAATAGACGGAAAGACCGGAAGTCCGAAAGAGAGCGTTGCTGGGTTTACTGAGTTTACTAGGTTTACTGAGTTTGTTGGGATACCAGGTTTAGTCTTAAATATATTTTTTTTCTTTCTTTCTGTCTTCCGGACTTTCAGACTTTCGGACTTCCTGTCTTACGGACTTTTTGACTTTCCGTCTTCCCATCTTCCCGGCAAATCATTTTCTTGCGTGTCTCAGCTCCAGCAGGTTCAAGCCATTCGGTGTAAACCCCTTCAGCTTCGGATTCACCAGATGGATCACTTCATCATACCATAAAGGAACCACCGGTGCATCTTCCATGATCAACCGGTCCATTTGCTGGTAAAGCGAATACCGCGCGGCGTCATTGGTGGTTTGCAGGGCCTGCTCATATAATGCATCGAAAACCGGGTTACTATACCGGGTATAATTGGGTGGAGCCGGATTTTTACCATAAAACACACTGAGGTAGTTTTCAGCATCCGGATAATCTGCTATCCAGCTGGCGCGGAAAAAAGGGGCGGTAGACTGTGCAGTCCGTTCCAGTAACAAACTCTTGGGAATCACTTCAACAACTACAGGAATCCCTGTTTCTTCCAGCTGCCGGGCAATATATCCGGCGAGGTCTGCATATACCGGTATGGTGAGCAGCCGGATCGGCGTTCCGGAGGATGAAAATCCCGCTTCCCGGAGCAGACTTCTGGCTTTCTGTGGGTCATACGTATACCCTTTCACTGCAGTTGTATCAAAAGAGGGCAGCCCGCGCGGCACAAAACCACTGATCGCAGGCATCCCGATCGAGTTACGCAGATAAAACATCAGCTTGCGCCGGTCAAAGCCATAATTGATGGCCTGGCGCAGTTTCTTCAACCGCAATGGTGAGGTCTTCACCAGATCTTTACTGCTGTCTACCAGTATACCCAGGTATTCCGTATTCAGGTAGGCATGTTTGTTCAGCTGAATTCTTCCCTCCCACTCCTTTTTGAGAAAACCCTGCTTATTCAGCACTTCATCTTTAAAGGATGGATCAATATCATTGATAAAGTCGAGTTGCCCCTGACGGAATAAGAGGAACTCTGTGGCTTTGCTGTCATAGAAACTCACTTTTACTGCATCCAGATACGGCAGCCTGTTTCTTTGCTCATCCTTTTCGAAATAGGATTGATTCCGGACAAAGATCAGCGCTTCCCCTTCTTCCCAGGAACTGAACCGGAAGGGCCCGGTTCCCACCGGATGTTTCCGGAATTCCTTACCATAAAATGTTACGGCTTCCCGGGGCACCACACTACAGTACTTGGTGGAAAGCACACCCAGTATGGGGCTGAACGGTTGCCTCAATTTCAGCACAAAGGTTGAATCATCAACTGCCTGAAAGGGTTGTATACTATCGACACGGTTATTAAAGATCCAGGCACCCGGACTGGCAGTTGAAGGATCCATGATACGCTGGTAACTGTATACCACATCCGCAGCAGTCATTTTCCGGCCCTTGCCACCGGAAAAAGAAGGGTCATCATGGAAATACACATCAGTGCGTAAATGGAATGTATAGGATTTCCGGTCTGCGGAGATCTCCCAGCTTTTCGCCAGACAGGGAACGATATGTAATTCAGCATCAGTTTCAACCAGGCCATTATACAGCTGGTTGACTGCCCATAGAATGGATTGATTTTTCGCAAATGCCGGATCAAGGGAAGCTATACCGGTTAGTTCATTATAATAGAACACACGGTCGGATATCCCCGATCGGGAAGAACAGGCTGTGAAAAGCAGCAGGGCCTGCAGCAGCCAATTAATCCGTAATATTTGATAAGTGGAGGGCATAATTCAGGAACAGCCAGTAAATTAGCGAAGTAAACAATAGAACGTATACCATGAACAGGATAAACAGGATTTTTTCAGGAGTATTGCTGCTAACGCTCGGATACTGTACCTCAGTGAACAGCCAGCCCCTGAATCAGAAAGCCGGATTCACGCGGCAGGACAGCTTACGGGGTTCCCTGAATCCGGAGCGTACCGGCTGGGATGTGTTGTATTATGCAATCAGCGTAACACCTGATTATACCAGTCAAAGCATTTCCGGAACCACCCTGATCCGTTTCAAGGTAGTACGCCCGTTTCAGGTGATGCAGATCGACCTGCAGGAACCCCTGCAGATCGGATCCATCATATGTGGTAACACCAAACTGAACTTTACCCGGGAAGGCAATGCCTTTCATGTGCAGTTCCCCGCTCCTTTAAAAGCGGGCAAAACAGATTCGGTGCTGATCACCTATAGTGGAAAACCCCGTGTGGCCAAGCGCCCGCCATGGGATGGTGGCTGGATCTTTTCGAAAGACAAGCAGGGCCGCCCCTGGATGACGGTTGCCTGTCAAGGTTTAGGCGCCAGTGTATGGTATCCCTGCAAGGATCATCAGAGTGATGAACCGGATCAGGGCGCCAGCCTCACCATGATCGTACCTGACACCCTCATCGCTGTAGCTAATGGCCGTGAATATTCGGAAAAAGCACTGCCCGGACAGTTAAAGGCCTACACCTGGTGTGTGGTGAATCCGATCAATAACTATACGATCATACCTTATATTGGTAAATATGTGCACTGGTCGGAAAAGTATGCCGGAGAAAAAGGAGCGCTGGACTGCGATTACTGGGTGCTGGATTATGAGCTTGAAAAAGCAAAAGTCCAGTTCAAACAGGTACCGCTGATGCTGAAAAGTTTTGAGCACTGGTTTGGTCCCTATCCCTTTTACGAAGACGGATATAAGCTGATCCAGGCCCCACACCTGGGTATGGAACACCAGAGTGCTGTAGCCTATGGCAACCGCTTCCAGAATGGATATCTGGGCCGCGACCTGAGCGGAACCGGCTGGGGCAATAAATGGGATTTCATTATTGTACATGAAAGCGGACACGAATGGTTTGCGAACAACGTCACAAGCAATGATATTGCCGATATGTGGATACATGAAGGCTTTACGAATTATTCTGAAACCCTTTTCACCACCAGTGAATACGGTGTGGAAGCCGGCAATGATTATGTGATCGGTACCCGGAAACTGATTTCAAACGATATTCCCATTATCGGCCCCTTTGGCGTGAACCAGGAAGGCAGTGGCGATATGTATTATAAAGGCGGCAACCTCCTGCACACCATCCGGCAGGTGATCAACGACGATGAAAAATTCCGGCAGATCCTGCGCGGTATCCAGAAAAAATGGTACCACAAGACCTGCGACAGCAAGGATATTGAAGCCTTTATCAGTGAAAAAAGCGGTACCGATTTCTCCAAAGTGTTTGACCAGTACCTGAGAACCACGAAGATCCCAGTACTGGAATACCGAAGGGAAGGTAATTCGATAGCCTATCACTGGACCAACTGTGTGAGTGGTTTTGACCTGCCCGTAAAAGTGAATGTAGATGGGAATCCGGTCTGGATCCGGCCCAAAGAGAGCTGGTCCACCATGAAAATGAGTGCCGCTCCCGGAAAATGGGAAGCCGACCGGAATTTTTATATCCAGGTTAAGGAACTGGCTTCCGGAAAAACAGAATAACACCGGAATTTCGGCCTCCGGAAATCTTTTGGTAACCTTGCCCCGGATTTCCGGCAAGGAGTTTCCATCCCCATATGAGTACCATCCGCAGACAAAGCATTATTTCATCCGGCGTTGTATACTTCGGATTCCTGCTGGGCTTTGTCAACACCTACCTGTTTACCAGGGAAGGCAGCGGTTTTTCCAAGGCCGACTATGGACTGGTCAATACCTTTATTGCCCTGGCGAATATCATTTATTCTTTTGCCTCCCTGGGCATGCAGGCCTATATCAATAAGTTCTATCCCTATTACAAAGACAACCTGGATCCTAAGGAAAATGACATGATGAGCTGGGCCCTGCTGACCAGCCTGATCGGTTTCGGGTTTGTAGTTACCGGGGGATGGATCTTCAGGGATCTGGTGATCCGGAAATATTCAGAAAATGCGCCAGACCTGGTGCTCTATTACAAATGGATCTTCCCTTTTGGCCTGGGACTTACCTTGTACTCTCTGCTGGAAGTATATGCCTGGCACCTGAGGCGTTCCATCCTTGCCAATTACCTCCGGGAAGTACAGTTCCGTCTCTTCACTACAATCATCATCATCCTGTTCAGCATCGGGATCGTTAAGGATTTTGATCTTTTCATCAAGATCTATTCCTTTACCTACTTGTTGCTGGCTCTTGTATTACTGGGCATACTGAGTGTAAAAAAGGAACTCCATTTCCGTTTCCGGATCAGCCGGGTTACCCGTAAGTTTTACCGGAAAGTATTCATTCTGGCCTCCTTTATCTGGAGCAGCACGCTGGTGTATACCATTTCCACTGTATTTGATACCCTGATCATAGCAGCAGTTATGCCCGATGGACTGGCCTTCGCCGGTATTTACACCCTGGCGCAGAATATCTCCAGCCTGATCCAGGCACCCCAGCGGGGCATCATCACAGCATCTGTCGGGGCATTATCACAGGCCTGGAAAGAAAAAGACATGAAAAAGATCGACCGGATCTATCACCGTTCTTCCATCAACCAGATCCTGTTTTCAGCAGCCATGTTCGCGCTGATCTGGATGAATTTTACCGATGGCGTGGATACCTTCCACCTGAATCCGGATTATAAGGCTGCCCAGCAGATCTTCCTTTTCATCGGGCTGATGCGCATCATTGACATGGGAACAGGGGTGAATGCGCAGATCATCGGCACTTCAACGTTCTGGCGTTTCGATTTTATTACCGGTCTCATCCTGATGACCTTTACCCTTCCTATGAATTACCTGCTCACCAAATCCATTGGTGTTACAGGACCGGCAATCGCCAACCTGATCGCTTTCTCCCTGTATAACCTGATCCGTTATATCTTCCTGTACCGGAAATTCAACCTGCAACCCTTTTCGCTGAAATCCTTGCTGGCTTTGGTACTGGTGCTGGCAGCCTACCTGCCCCCCCATTTCCTGTTCAGCAATTACTCTGGTTTTGGCTGGATGGTGGCCCGGAGCAGCCTCTTCCTGCTGGTGTTTATTCCAGCTGTGATCTTACTGCATATTTCTCCGGATATCATTCCGGTTTGGAATACCGTAGTGGGGAAATTCAAACGTAAAAAAGGGGATCAGTGATAGCGGCCGGCACCGGCATAGCGGGATGAATAATACGGCTCATCCAGATCGCTGATCATGACACCATTGCTGGTTGAAGCATGCGCAAATTTGTTATTGCGGAGATATACACCTACGTGAGAGATCACTTTCTTTCTTCCGGTCCTGAAAAATACAAGGTCCCCTTCTTTCAATTCATTTTTACTGATCCGTATTGTCTGTGCATATTGTTCCCGGGAAGTCCGGGGCAGATCGATCTGGTGAAAATAACGCATGTACTGGATGGCAAATCCTGAACAGTCAATACCCGTAGTATCGGTTCCGCCCATTCGGTAATGCGTACCATACCAGTGTTCCATGAAACGGATGAATTCATGATCCATCATCTGTTCTACCGGGATATCCAGCAGTATGGCATATTTGAACTGGAGATCGTAAAACATTTCCGGCGAGATCGCGGGGATATTGGTGACTTCCGTACCGGGCTGCGGAATGGCAGCCTGGTTTTCTTCTACTGGCTGTGATTTCCCCGGAGCCGCTTGCCGGGAAGGAACTGTACGCTCAGTTCCTGAAGATTGAGCTGCAGGCGCTTTCACAGCCTTCTTGAAAAGACTGCAGGAACTGAGCAGCAAGCTCAGGGATATGAACAGCAGGGTATTCTTCATGGTACAACCAGCTCTGCAAAGATAGCAAATACAGTACCAGACAAATGTGGACAATTTGGGTCGTAAAGAGGTCCTGTCGCAAGCTAAATTTTGCGATTTTTGACATCCGGCACAGTGCTTCCGGCAACCCGAATTATGTCTAAGTTTTCCCATCTTCACTGCCATACCCAGTTCTCCCTGCTCGACGGTGCAGCGTCGATCCAGAGCCTTTATAAAAAAGCGGTCAAAAACGAGATGCCGGCCATTGCCATTACCGACCATGGCAACATGTTCGGTGCATTCGAATTTGTAGCGGAAGCCTATAAACACAAAAATGATGACGGTACCCTGAAAGTGAAACCCATTGTGGGTTGCGAATTTTATGTGGTGGAAGACCGGCACCGGAAATCATTCACCAAAGAGCAGAAGGATGAACGTTACCACCAGGTGTTGTTGGCCAAGAATAAGACCGGTTACCAGAACCTGATCAAACTCACTTCACTTGGTTACATTGAAGGGATGTATTCCAAATACCCCCGTATCGACAAATCACTGATCGAAAAATACCATGAAGGACTGATCGCCACCACCTGCTGTATTGGTGCCTATGTACCGCAGACCATCCTGCACGATGGTGTGGAGAAAGCCGAAACCGAGTTCAAATGGTGGCTGGATATTTTCGGAGAAGATTATTTCATTGAACTGCAGCGCCACAATATCAAGGAGCAGGAGGTCATCAACCAGACCCTGCTGCAGTTTGCAAAAAAATACAATGTTCCGGTCATTGCCACCAACGACAGCCACTATACCGACCGGGACGATTACAATGCCCACGATATCCTGCTTTGCATCAATACCGGCGAGAAGAAAAGCACACCGGGTTATGATGATTTTGTAAACGACGATGTGCACCTGCGCGACCGCCGTTTCAAATTCCCGAACGACCAGTTCTATTTCAAGTCGGCCGAGGAAATGAAGACCCTGTTTCATGACCTCCCAGAAGCGATCGACAATACCAATATGATCGTCGACCGGGTTGAAGTACTGAATCTGAAAAAAGATATCCTGCTGCCTGCCTTCCCGATCCCGAAGGATTTCCAGGTGCATGATGACAGCAATCTCAACCAGTGGGAATACCTCCGCCACCTCACCTACCAGGGAGCCAAAGAGCGGTATTCGGACCTGAATGCGGATATCCAGGAACGTATCGATTTCGAATTGTTCACGATCAAAACCATGGGTTTTGCGGGGTACTTTCTGATCGTGAGCGATTTCATCAAGGCCGGAAGGGATCTCGGTGTTTTTGTGGGTCCGGGCCGTGGATCTGCGGCAGGCAGTGTAGTGGCCTATTGCATTGGCATTACCAATATCGACCCCATCAAGTATAAACTGCTGTTCGAACGATTCCTGAATCCCGACCGGAAATCGATGCCCGATATCGACACCGACTTTGATGATGAAGGACGGCAGAAAGTCATCGATTATGTAGTAACCAAATACGGCCAGAATCAGGTGGCCCAGATCATCACCTATGGTACCATGGCGGCGAAAATGAGTATCAAGGATGTGGCCCGGGTGATGGACCTTCCCCTGGCAGAATCCAATGCGATGGCCAAACTGGTTCCGGAACGGCCCGGTATTGAACTCAAACGCGTATTGCACGCACCGCTCACCAGCAAAGAAGGGGAAAAATCGCTGGAGGAAAAAGATGGTGTGGGTCCGGATGAATTGGAAGGTGTGAAAAAACTGCGGGACATCTATAAAAGGGAAGATACCCTGGAAGGTCTTGTATTACACGAAGCCGAACGACTGGAAGGATCGGTCCGCAATACCGGTATCCATGCTGCTGGTATCATCATTGCCCCGAAAGACCTGACGGAACTGATTCCGGTATGCGTGGCGAAAGACTCACCCCTCTGGGTTACCCAGATCGAAGGCAATATCATTGAGGATGCGGGTGTGATCAAGATGGACTTCCTGGGCCTGAAAACCCTGACCATCCTGAAAAATGCCCTGCGGCTGATCAAGGAAAACCATGGGGTGGATATTGAAATTGATGCGATCCCCCTCGATGATGAAAAGACCTTCCATCTCTACCAGAAAGGCGATACCATCGGCACATTCCAGTTCGAAAGTCCGGGTATGCAGAAATACCTCCGCGACCTCAAGCCCGACAAATTCGACGACCTGATTGCAATGAACGCCCTGTACCGGCCGGGTCCCCTCGCATATATCCCCAACTTCATTGACCGCAAACACGGCAGGGAAAAGATCAGCTATGACTTGCCGGAAATGGCAGAATATCTGGAAGAGACCTATGGCATCACCGTGTATCAGGAACAGGTGATGCTGTTGGCCCAGAGCATCGGCGGATTCAGCAAAGGCGACGCGGATGTACTCCGGAAGGCTATGGGTAAAAAGCAGAAAGCGGTACTGGATAAAATGAAGAACCAGTTCATTGACGGGGCCACCAAAAAAGGATTCCCGCAGGATAAACTGGAAAAAATATGGACCGACTGGGAAGCCTTCGCCCAATATGCGTTCAACAAATCGCATTCCACCTGTTATGCATTTGTTGCATACCAGACCGCCTACCTCAAGGCACACTACCCCAGCGAATACATGGCTGCCGTACTCAACAACGCCGGCAGTATCGACAAGATCACTTTCTTCATGGAAGAATGCAAGCGCATGGGATTAAAAGTGCTGGGGCCTGATATCAATGAATCGAAAAAAGGATTTTCGGTTAACCAGAATGGTGATATCCGGTTCGGACTCGGAGGACTGAAAGGCGTAGGTGAAGCAGCTGTGGACAGTATCATTGAAGAGCGCCTGAACAAAGGCGTCTACAGTTCCATATTCGACATGATCAAACGGGTGAACCAGCGGACCGTGAACAAGAAAACCCTGGAAAGCCTGATCTATGCAGGGGCTTTCGATTGCTTCCGCGATATACACCGTGCCCAGTATTTCTATGTGGCCCCAGGTGAATCCCGGAACAATATCGAGCGGATCATAGGCTGGGGACAGGCACAGCACAGCCTTTCTGCAGGCACCACGAATACCCTTTTCGGCGACCTGCCATCTGTGATGGAAGTGCCTCCACCCCGGCTCGCGCCTTGTGAACCCTGGACACTGACGGAGCTGCTGGATCATGAAAAAGAAGTGACCGGCATGTTCATGAGCGGTCATCCGCTCGACCATTTCAAGTTCGAGATCTACCATTACGGGATTACCGGCATGGCCGATTTCAACGAGATCAAAGAAGCTGTGACGCTGCAAGCCAATCCGAATAAGTCTTACCGCCTGGCCGGACTGGTCACAGATGCCCAGCACCGGGTAACCAAGACCGGCCGGAATTTCGGGTCATTTACCCTGGAAGATTTCAGCGGCAAGAGTGAGTTCATGCTCTGGAGCGATGATTATGTTAAATTCTCCAATTACCTGGAGAAAGGAAAGAACCTGTTTGTCACCGGCTTCTTCAAGAACCGCTGGGGCAAGGAAAATGAATTCGAATTCAAGGTATCCACGATCATATTGCTGGAAAGCATCAAGCCCCTGCTCACCCGCCAATTGATTTTGAATGTGGAAGCCCGTCATGTAACCGGCAACCTGATCCAGTTCCTGGAAAAGAACCTCAAAACCTATAAGGGCAGATCATCCCTGAAGATTAATGTGAAAGAGCCCCGGCAGAATCATAAAATAACGTTAATGGCAGTGGAGGCTGGATTTGAAATGAATGATGAACTGGTGGGATTCCTTAGGGATAATCCGGATGTGGAAGTGCAGGTGGTTACACAATAGAAGCTAGAAGCCAGAAGGGAGAAGGGAGAAGTGGCTGTCAGATATGCATTGGCTCATCGCTGAAATGACAAGTTTTGCACAAGTTTATGCCACTGTTTCCGGAAAGGGGCCTTGGCTGTAAATTTGCAGCTTCCTGCTATCATCAAACAAGACCTGCAAACATTAAAAAAATCAATTATGGCTTTAGAATTAACAGATGCCAACTTTCAGGAGAAAGTGATCAGTTCAGATAAACTCACCGTTGTGGATTTCTGGGCAGAATGGTGTGGCCCCTGCCGTGCCATCGGACCCGTTATTGAAGAATTGTCCAAGGAATACGCCGGCGCAGTAAACGTAGGCAAAGTAAATGTAGACCACAATCCGCAACTCTCTATCAATTATGGAGTTACATCAATCCCGGCCATCCTCTTCATCAAGGGCGGCAAGGTAGTCGACAAACTGGTTGGTGCCCAGCCTAAGAGCAATTTTGTAAAAAAGATCGAGCAGCATAAATAATACTCCTGCATTAACTGAAAAAGGCGGCCTATGGCCGCCTTTTTTATTAGTTGTTATTCCTCAGGAAAGCAGGATACCTGCAATCGTTGCAGAGAGATAGGAAGCCAGGGTACCACAGAACAGGGCTTTCATGCCCAGCCGGGCCAGGTCGGCCCTGCGTTCAGGCGCGAGCGCCCCGATACCACCGATCTGCATGCCCACTGAGCTGAAATTGGCAAAGCCGCAGATGGCCACACTGGCAATCAGCAGGCCTTTCTCCGTAATGGGCTTCAATCCCTGATGGGTCATATTATCAAATGCCACAAATTCATTGATGGTGAGTTTTTGTCCCATTAGCGTTGCTACAGTATTCACATCACTGGCCGGCACACCCATACACCAGGCGATGGGATAAAACAACTTTGCGAAGATCCAGTCGAGTGTCAGCGGAAAATCCAGATGAAGTGCTGTACCCAGTTTACCAAACAGGAAGTTAATGAGTGCAATGAGGCCGAGGAAACCGATCAGCATGGCAATAACGTTCACGGAAATTTTCATGCCATCGCCTGCGCCATGGCTGATGGCATCGATGATATTACGGTAAGGGGTCTTTACTTCGAGCTTAACTTTACCCATGGTCTGGCTCTCTTCTGTTTCCGGCCATACAATTTTAGAAATCACTAAAGCACCGGGTGCGGCCATCAGGCTGGCAGCCAGCAGGTATTCGGCTTTTGCACCGAAACTTACGTAAACAACCAGTATACCACCGGCAATACAAGCGAGACTGCCGCTCATACTGGCGAGCAGTTCACTCATGGTCATTCCACTGAGGTATGGACGGATCATGACCTGTGCTTCCACTTGTCCAACAAAGGCACTGGCCACATTACTCAGGGCTTCAGCTCCACTCACCCGCATCACCCAGTTCATGGCCTTTGCAATAACGGCAACGATATGCTGCATCACCCCAAAATGGTAGAATACGGCAACAAGCACACAAACCAGGATAATGGTGGCCAGCACACTAAAACCGAATATGAAAGCACCGGGAGTCCGGTAGGCCACCCCACCCCCATTATTATCCGAAACCAGTAATCCGCCATAAACAAATGATGCCCCTTCCTTGGCAAAAGCTTCAATATGGGTCATTTGCCGGCCGATCCAGCTGAACATGGATTTCACGAATTCCACTTTGAAAATCAGCAGCGCGATCACGGTTTGCAACAATATACCACTGATAACCAATCTGTAATTGATCCGCTTCCGGTTATTGGAAGCCAGAAAAGCAAGGCCCAGAATTACAATAATGCCGATAAGTCCCTGAAACCGTTCCATAAGCAATCCGAAATTTTGGGGAAATTAATGATTTTACTGAAAGTGACCGGAAAACTTGAAAACAAGGGTTTCCGGGTAGTTTTGTTTTCACAATTTCAGTTACCGGTATTTTGTTTAATCCCTTGGCAGAAACGAGCAGTAAAACAGTGTGAAAAATGCTGTAAATGTGGCGTTTAGGTATTTTATTGCCCCTTAAAAAAAAGTTTGAGTTCTTAGCCTGCAAATTTTATATTTGTAAAGGTTACATGTACCAAAACTAACAATCTATTTATGAGGAAATTTCTACTCCTTGCTGCAGGCTTGGTGTCAACACTGTTCACTGTTGCGCAGCAAAACCCGTCAGGCGTTCGGGTGATTACCGGAGAACTCTTCAGAACAATTCCGTCATTGAAAGATCTCAAACCTGATCCTTCGCTGAATCCTCCTGTTTCACGTGACCTTACCGGAACCATTTACAAGAAAACCTGGAAAGATGAAGTGGTGGACTATGGAACGCAGTCTGCCGGTGATCCTGTAGTACAGAAAGAGTACTTCTTTCCCCGTAAGCAAACCAACAATGCAGAGGAAGGCCCCCTTGCAGGTGCAAAAGTACTGCAGAACTATGATGGCATGCCTTTTACCAACGTAGCACCTGCAGACCCCTGTCTGGCCCAAGGCCCTAATCATGTGATCCAGATGATCAATGGATCACAGGGAGCTTATTTCCGTATTTGGGATAAGACCGGAGCCAATGTGGTTGCACAGACTTACATGTACCAGATCATCGCCACTCCCGGATATACCGGCTGGGGCGACCCGATCGTTCTGTATGACCAGTTTTCCGACCGCTATATCATTTCCGAATTCGGCACTTCCGGTACTGTAACCAGCTATGCCAATACGCTGATCTTTGCGGTATCAGCCACCAATAACCCGGCTGGCGCCTGGAACCTCTACAAGTTTGTAGATGATGCCGTATTTATCGACTACCCCCACTATTCCGTATGGCCGAACGCCATTTTCGGAACATCGAACGACTTCAATACTTCCGGTACAGCTTATCTGGGATCTTCCCTCATGGCCTTTGACAAAGCACCCATGATTGCGGGTGCTGCTTCAGCTACCATGATCCGCACCATACCTTCATTCTTCGGAACCGGTGTGAGTCCCTCATCTAAGCCCCGTACCGTTGCTCCCGTCAGCATCAGTGGCCCAACAGCCCCTGCTACACCTGCTGCCGGCATGTTCATGTATTACCATGACGATAACCTGACTGCTGTAACCACAGACGTGGACAGTGTGGGCATTATCAGCATGACCCCAGACTTTACCACCCCTGCGAATACTGCAATCAGTGTGATTGCCCAAATGCCTGTAGCTGCCTTCAAAGGGAATGTATGTGCATCCCGCGCCTGTGTACCCGGTGGCTCGGCCTATGATGCTATCAGCGACCGTTTCATGCACCGGATCACTTACCGGAACTTCGGCACTTACGAAGCCCTGGTAGCGAACCATACTGTTGATGCGAATTATCCTGCATTACCTGCCAAAGCCGGTATCCGCTGGTACGAATTCCGGAAAACCGGAGCAGGTCCCTGGGATGTTCAGCAACAGGGCACTTATTCCCCCGATGCTGATGGCCGCTGGATGGGTGGTATCAGCATTAACAGCAAAGGACAGATCGCACTGGCCTTTAACCACAGCGGAACGGGCAAATTTGCCTCTATCCTATTCACTGGACGAAACAGCACCGACCCTCCGGGCGTGATGGTATATGATGAAGAAGTGATCCAGGCGGGTACTGCTTATGGTACTTTCGGTAACCGCTGGGGCGACTATAATGACCTTACTACAGATGTGACCAACGACTCCATTTTCTGGTTTACTGCCATGTATGGTGCCACCAACTGGAGAACCCGCGTGGCTTCTTTTAAACTGGAGCCCCTGCCTGCTCTGGATGCACGGCTTACCACTATTAACAGCCCGGCAACCGGTTTGTCTCAGTGTAATAATATTATCACACCTCAGGTCACCATCCGCAATGCCGGTACAAGTGTCCTGACTTCACTGAATATCTATACCCAGCTTAACGGTGGTGCAGTCAGTGCTCCTTATGCATGGACCGGTTCACTGTCGATCGGTCAATCGGCCCTGGTAACCCTGCCGAATATTACCGGAGCAGGTGGTGCCAATACATTCAAAGTATTTACGGGTGAACCCAATGGCGGAGTGGATGAGAATAAGCTGAATGATACCGCAGTATCTGCATTTACCGTATTACAGGCTTTACCCAGTCCGATCGTGGAAGGCTTTGAAAGCACGACCTTCCCTCCTGCCAACTGGCAGTTAACCAACCCGAATGCCGGCAGTATTACCTGGGCAAGGAATACGGCAGCAAAACGTACAGGTCTTGCTTCAGCCAAGATGGACTTTTATAACTACTCCAATTCCGGTCATGTGGATATTCTCTGGAGTTCCATCCTGGATACCCGACTGGCCGACTCTGTGATCCTCAGCTTCTGGAGAGCCTACAAGCCTTACAGCACTTCTGCGGGTTTTGCCGATTCACTGGTTATTGTAGTATCTACTGATTGCGGAGCCACTTATGTTCCTGTATGGAGCAAAGGCGGTACAACCCTTTCGACCACAACCGGTACTACTACTGGTTCTTATACTGCTGTTGCAGCTGATTGGGCCAATACCCGTCTGGACCTGAAACCCTTTATCGGAAATGCCAGCAGCATACTGGTTGGTTTCAGGACAGTCAATGCATTTGGCAACAACCTCTATCTGGATGATATTAACATAACTACTTTCCGCCTGCCCTTCCGCGACGCCCTGATCCGGTCAGTTGCTGAGCCCTTCAACAGGCTTTGTACCCGTACACTGGTTCCCAATATCACTATTGGCAACCTGGGCCGCGATACGCTGAAGAGTGTGAAGATCATGTACCAGATCGGCTCGAACGCACTCGACTCCATCCAGTGGACCGGTGCGCTGCCCACAGGTGGATCTGCTGTAGTAAATTTCGCCACTTACAATAAGTCGATTACACTTACAGCTGGTGGTAATTATGTATTCAATGTTTATACCAGACTGCCGAATGCCCTGAACGACGAGAATAATGCGAACGATACGGCCAAAATTGCCTTTACCGTATTCGATCCCCAGCCCGATCCCGTGAAAGAAGGCTTCGAGCAGGCTACCTTCCCGCCCGCCAACTGGTCAGTAGCTTCTTCCGGAACTCCGTTCACCTGGCAGCGGACCACCCGTGGTGCTACCGAGAAGACCGCTTCTGCATGGATCCGTAACTACCGGTTCAACAGTGGTGGTAAAACAGACGACATGTTCTCTCCGCTGATCCAGATCGGCAGCCCCGACAGTGTATACCTCCGCTTTGATGTGGCCCATGCCACAGCGGTTTATCCGGGCAGCACCGGAGTTCCCATGGATACCCTCGAGATCCTGCTGACCTCTGATTGCGGTAAAACCTACCGGAGTGTGTACAAGAAATGGGGTGAAGACCTGACTACGGTTGACCGTAACTTCCCGCTCACCTTCCCGGCCAGCGATACCATCGGATTTGTTCCGAACTCAGCCGCTCAGTGGAGAAGGGAACTGGTGGATGTTTCCAAATTTGTAGTTGCCGGCAGCAAATTCCAGTTTGTATTCCGCAGTACAAGTAACAAAGGAAATAACACCCTGCTGGATAATATTGATATTTCTACCATAACTTTGCCGGCGCGCCTGAAGAAGAATGGCTACATGATCGCACCGAATCCGTTTGAAGGCAGCTTCCAGATCCGTCACCTGCTGCCCCCTGCAAACCTCAAGGGCCTGCAGGTCATGAATTCGAGTGGTCAGGTAGTGGTAGCCCGCAGCTTCAATGGTAATGCTTCCAACAACATCACCATTGACCTGAGTGCTTACTCCAATGGCGCATATCAGGTAAAACTGATATACGACAACAAAGTGATCACAGAACGAATCATCAAGAGAAAATGATAAACGCGATTGAAACGGTTATTGCAAACGAAACCGATGCTGAATTAAGAGAAATAGCTCAGAAAGTCATTAACCGCCAGCGTATCACAGAAAAAGACGGACTGCTCCTTTTTGAAAGGGGCAGTCTTTCTTTTTTAGGCGCATTGGCCAACCAGGTCCGCGAACGGCTGCATGGCGATACCACCTATTTCAACCGGAATTTCCATATTGAGCCCACCAACGTGTGCGTATTCAGTTGCAAATTCTGCTCCTACTCCATGCTCTATGCCCATAAGGAGGAGGGCTGGGAACTGACCACCGAACAGATGATGGATATCGTCCGCAAGTACGACGGACAACCGGTAACAGAAGTGCACATTGTCGGTGGCGTACACCCCAAACTCAATCTGGCATTCTTTGCCGATCTCCTCCGCAAGATCAAGGCACACCGCCCCGACCTGCATATCAAAGGTTTTACTGCAGTGGAACTGGATTATATGTTCCGTAAGGCAAAAATGAGTGTGGCAGAAGGCCTGCAGTATCTTAAAGATGCCGGACTGGATTCCCTGCCCGGTGGGGGCGCAGAGATCTTTGATGCCGCCATCCGCGAACAGATCTGTGCCGATAAAGTGAACAGCGAAGGCTGGCTGGAAATCCATGAAACAGCACACCAACTGGGCATGCCTTCCAATGCCACCATGCTGTATGGCCACATTGAATCCTATGCCCACCGCATCGACCATATGGAACGCCTGCGGCAGTTGCAGGACCGTACCAAGGGGTTCAATACTTTTATTCCCCTGAAATTCCGGAATCATGATAACGAGATGAGCCATATCCCGGAAGTCAGCCTGATCGAAGACCTGCGGCTCTATGCAGTTGCGCGGATCTATATGGATAATTTCCCCCACCTGAAAGCCTATTGGCCCATGCTGGGAAGGCAGAACGCTCAACTCACTCTGGCCTATGGAGTAAACGATATTGATGGTACGATCGACGATTCCACGAAGATCTATTCTATGGCCGGAGCCGAAGAGCAGAATCCGGCCATGAGCACATCCGAGCTGGTAAACCTGATCCATCAGGCCGGACGAAAAGCCGTGGAACGGGATACCGTATACAATGTGGTAAAAGATTACTCGCGCGCAGAACATGCCGCAACCCTCAATATCAGTGTAAACTGAATTGAATAGGAACTTAACGGAGCTGGCCGGCTGCCCAAAGCAGGCCGGCTCTGCTTTTATAATACTTGGTCTGTAATTCTGCCAGTTTCTGCAAAGCCTCCAGGGTCTTGTTCTCCCTGCTGTTTAACAGAAATAAAGTGCTCTCGCCACTCTGGAACCGGATCTGCTCGCCCTGCAATAAGCGCTGGTAATTTTGTAAAGCCCCCTCTCCGATTTTGACCTGCTGACGCAAGGCAAATACTTCATTGTAATAAGACTTCACCTTGTTCTCAATTGCCTGCAACTGGATCCGGGTTTCCAGGCCGGTTTCGGCCACTTTCAGTTTGGCCTGGCGGTAGGTTCCCCTGCCTTCCGATATACGCAGGGGTATACTCAGATCTACTCCAAACTTGTAATTATTCTCCAGGAAAGCACCGTTTACCTTGTCGAATACATTATAGCCTTTGTTGAGCAGATTCGCTTTCAGGTCGAGCTTGGGCAGCATGCTCTGGAATTTCAGTTTCTGGTCGATCTGCAACCAGTCCACCTTATAATTCAGGCTCTTCAGTTTGGGATGACTGTTCCGCGCCTGCAGCAACAGATCATCCAATACCGGCACAGTGGTCTGAGCCAACCCTTTCACCCAAAGCGTATCGGGCCTTACCTGTTCGGGAAGCAGATAGGGCTGCTCATCAGCCTTCCAGAGATAGGCAGAGAGCCGTAATCCGGCATTACGGAATTTCAACCAGGCTTCATTCTGCAATAACTGGAACTGCTGGAGCTGTGTAAGCGCTTCAACAGTATCAATGGCAGGACGGTTCCCCTGCTGGTATTCGATCCGGACAAACCGCATCCGGTTTTCATTCACAGTTACCGCTTCAGTCAGTATTGCATAAACCTGGTATTCCTTCACCCAGTTCCAGTATTCTTCCAAAGCATCAAAAAGGAGGTCGTTTACTAATAGGTTCCGTTCTGCAGCCGATTGCTTCTGGTATAGTTTAGCCTGCTGCAGGGCAGCCCGGCGCTTATCAATTACCAGGTCTTTCAACAGCGGTACACTGACCCCCAGATAACTGGTTTTGCCCAGACTGCTTTCTGAATTCACCCGTCCGCCATTCACGTTCTCCAGGCCACCATAAATTTCTATCCCATACCAGGTAGGAATCACCAGTTCCGGGTTATAATAACTGTAGTACAGGTCGCCGCCAAAGCGTTTCCGGCTGGAGGAAAGGTCCAGCACCGGATCAAATCCGCCACGGGAAGCTGTAATGGCAGCTTCTGCCCTTTCGAGGGAGTAATCCGCCTGCTTTACCAGCGGATGATAGGTACGGATCACGTTGAGCAGGTCCTGCTCCGATAATACCGCCAGCGGAAAACTATCCTGCTGCGCTTTAAGGGTAAGCGGCAGGATCAGGATAACAGACAGCGTCCTGAGGATCTGCAAAGCATATAGTCGGTAATCCTGTTTCTTCATCATTTCTTTCCTTTAGCGTCTTTACCGGTTGAAGTGGTGTTCTTGTAATAATCAGGCGGGAAGCCATTGATATTCCGCCAGAGTTCATACCAGATGGGTACATCCTTGAGTAGCGCAAAAGCACTGGCACCCGTTCCATTCCGGAGCTCCCTGGGCCATTTTTTTTCATTGGGATCTTCTACTACCAGTATCCGGAACAACCCATTTTCGCTCACATCGCTTTCAACAGCAATCACTTTGCCGGAAAATATACCATAGGAAGCCTGGGGCCATCCACTGAATACGATAGCCGGGAAGCCATCGAACACAAAGCGTACACGCTGTCCGGTATCCACCAGTGGCAGATCCACAGGTTTTACAAAGATCTCCACCGCATATTGCTGGTCGCGGGGCACAATTTCCACCAGTTTCTCGCCTTCTTTTACCACTTCATTGATACCCTGGCGGCTGGCCCGGATCACTTGTCCCGATTGCGGAGCCAGCACATAGTACTGCCCATTCCGGATCCGGTAGTTCATATATTGATTCTCCAGCTTGGCGATATCCCCTTCACCGGTGGCGATCTGGGAAATTGACTGGTAGCGGTCACCCTCCGCTTTGGATATCTTTTCCAGGTATTGTTGTCTCTCGCCATTCAGTTCGATCTGCAGGCGGTTCAGTTCCTGGCGTGCATTGCCGAATTTGATCTCGGCACTGGTTTTCTTGGCCATGGCTTCCTGGAAGGCCTGGTTGCGCTGTTCCAGTTGCACCAGGGATACCAGGCCTGAATCATAGAGCACTTTCTGCCGGATGAGCTGCTGGTTCTTGATGTTGAAATCATTCTGCGCAGCCAGCACATCCATGCTGTCGCTTCGGATCTTTTGCTGTTGCTGGCTGATCTTGTTTTCCAGTTCACGGATCTTGAGATCGAGTGATTGCTGCAAGGCAGAAAGTTGCTGCGAAACAGTACCCACCTTGCTGCGGTAACCTTCTACAGCGGCCTTCTTGGCTTCAAGCTGTTCTTTGGTACGCATGAGTAATTGCGGATCGAGGTAATCGTCTTTCACCTCTGCCAGTTGAAGCAGGGTATCACCAGCGTTCACGAAATCACCTTCTTTCACATGCCACTTTATGATCTTGCCGCTGATGATGGTATTGATCTGCTGGGGCCTTTGTTCCTGACGCAGTGTTGTCACTGATCCCCGGGCCCGGATATTCTGTGTCCAGGGCAGGAACAGGAAAACCAGCATTGCTACCAGTATTCCCCAAAACCAATAGCGTACCCGGTTACGGGCATTTACCCGGTATACGGTGCCGAAAGCCTGCAAGGGCTTGTGGCCCCCCAGGTCTGTATCTATAGATTGACGGATGCCTTCCATTTCAGTTATTTTTTAATCGTACCGTTTTCAAGATGAATGACCTGGTTACAGGAAGTCATGAACGACTCATCGGTAGTTACAATGATCAATGTTGTATCGCGGAACTCTTCGAGCAACAATTGCTTCACCTTAGCTGCATGTTGTTCTTCCAGCACCAGCCAGGGTTCTTCCAGCAATAAAAGGCGTGGTTTGCGGATGAGGGCGCGCATGAGCAGTACTTTCTGTACGATTTTCCGGGGCAGGCGTTTACCAGTGGGGTGCAGCGGCATTTCGATACCTCCTGAAGTGTTGTCCAGAAAATCTTTCAGTCCCACTTTTTCGGCCAGATAGAGGATGCGTTCCAGCCGGATCTCCGGATCGCCCATGGTGATATTCTCCAGCAGGGTGCCTTCAAATATATCCTGGTTTTCGAGGAGTATACCGGTTTGGGAGCGGAGGGTATTCAGGTCATAGTTGCCCAGCGGCAGCCCGTCGATCGTAATGCTTCCCTTATATGGCTGGTAAGATCCCGTGAGCACACGCAACAGGGTGGATTTGCCGGAACCGAGTTTGCCGGTCACGGCAATTTTATCGCCGGGATTAGCCGTAAAACTGACCTGCTGCAGCACCGGATTTTCTTCATCATAGGCAAAGCCCACATCTTTCAGGCTCAGCGTCATTCCTTTTGCCGATTCAGCAAGCGGAGGCAGGTTGCCATTGGCTTCGAGCGGTTTTTCGGTTACTTTGGCGAGTTTCTCCACCGAAGTCAATACATCGTATACTTTATCGAGGTTACTGATCAGCTTCTCCACGGAATTCATCACCGTAATGATCACGATCTCAGCCGCAATGAACTGGCCGATATTGAGCTGCTGGTTCACCAGCAGGAAACTGCCCACGATCAGCATGGCGGCAGTAATGATCACTTTGAAAGCGATCAGGCTCCAGTATTGTACCAGTAGTATCCTGAAATGGCGGGTACGGGCATCCAGGTATCCGGTAACCTCCCGGTCGGTTTTATACAGGTGAAGGAAAGAGTTGTGACCAAACTTGATGGATGTCACCACACGCGCCATTTCCTGCAACCAGCCCGCCACATTGTATTTGTAATTGCTCTCTTCAATACTGGTTTCCAGTCCCCGGTTGCCGCTGAACCGCAGGATACCATACACGATAACGATCAGGATCAGGCTGAAAAAGATAAATACAGGATGGTAAAAGGAAAGCAGGATCAGTCCGAACAGGATCTGTATGGTGGCAGCAGGAATATCCAGCAGGAGTTTGGATAATCCTTTTTGCAATGAAACGGTGTCGAAAAAGCGGTTCACCAGTTCAGGGAAATAATAGCTGTCGATCCCTTTCAGGTTCACTTTCGGGATCGTGTAGGCATACAGGAAGGAATAGCGGACAAAGAGTTGTTGCTGGATCTTTTCAATGATCTTCATCTGGTTCACCTGGAGCAGGCCACCCAGGAAAACACCGGCCACCACCAGGATAATGAGCAGTACCAGGGAAGTGGAAATGGCCCCGCCCATCACAAAACTGATTATGGACTGGATACCCAGTGGCAGACTCAGCTGAACGAGTCCGCTGAAAACCGCATAGAAATAGATCGCCGAGATCTCTTTCTTTTCAAATTTCAATACTTCAAGTATGCGTTGTATCGCATTCTTTTTCAAGCTGGTTGCCATGGTTGACAAAAATCAAAGAGAGTTTTACGGCTTCGGGTTTGTTTAAAAAAAAGCCATGCTCTTTAGCGAGCTAATCAACAACGAACGCCGGGAAATGTTCAGGAAAAACGCCGGAAAATTGGCGGAAAAACAACCTTTAAATTTCTTTAACACTCGCTGAGACTGATGGGGATATGAATGGCGAGCCCCCCTTCTGCGGTTTCCTTGTATTTGAAGCTCATATCCCGGGCCGTATCCCACATGGTTTTGATTACGGTATCCAGGGAAACCTTGGCAAAATCGGGGGTACTTTGCAGGGCCAGCTGGGAAGCTGTAATGGCCTTGATGGCGCCCATGGTATTCCGCTCGATACAGGGGATCTGCACCAGGCCTCCGATGGGATCACAGGTCAGCCCGAGATGATGTTCCATGGCTATTTCAGCAGCCATCAATGACTGCCGCTGGGATCCGCCAATGGATTCGGTAAGGCCCGCAGCGGCCATGGCCGAAGAAACCCCGATCTCCGCCTGACAACCACCCATAGCTGCAGAAATGGTAGCGCCTTTTTTGAAGATGGAGCCCGTTTCAGCTGCAGTGAGCAGAAAATGCAGGATCTTATCCTCCTGAAGGGCATTACAGAAGATCACATAGTACAGCAGCACAGCCGGGATCACTCCGGCGGCTCCATTGGTTGGCGCCGTTACGACCCTGCCAAATAAGGCGTTTTCTTCATTTACCGCCAGGGCAAAACAGCTGACCCAATCGAGGATATATTTGAAGTCATTTCCTCCCGCACGTATAGCATCCACCCAGCTGTCAAAATCGGAATATGCTCTTCCCTGCAGCAGTTTACGGTTCAATTCAGCCGCGCGTCGTTTCACCTGCAATCCACCGGGCAACATGCCTTCTGTATGACATCCCCTGTAGGCGCATTCATACATGGCTTTCCAGATCTGCAACAAGCCTTCCCGTGTAGCGGCTTCCGGACGCCAGCAGGCTTCATTCTCCAATACCACATCGGCAATGCTCATCCCGGTTTTCCGGCACCAATGCAGGAGGTCTTCGGCTTTATCAATGGGAAAGGGCAGGTGGATATCTGCAGCTGCGGTGGCAGCTTCTTCTCCTTCTTTCACTACAAAACCACCACCTATTGAGTAATATGTTTCTGAAATTGCTTCACTGGAATTGAGTTGTGCCAGGAAACTGAGTGCATTGGGGTGAAAGGGAAGGGATTCTGAGATCAGGAACTCGAGGTCTTCCCTCGGATCAAAAGGCAGTTCATGACGCCCCCCCAGCAATAGTTCTTTCTGTGAATGGATGGTTTCAATACGGCCATTGATCGAATGCACATCGATCGTTACAGGATCCAGTCCGGACAAACCCAGCAATACGGCTATATCCGTACCATGTCCTTTGCCGGTTTTAGCCAGAGAGCCGTATAATAACACCCTCAGGCTCTTCACTTCCGTCAGTTGATTCCTGGCTTCCAGGGTTTGAGTAAACCGTTGTGCCGCTCTCCAGGGGCCCAGGGTATGGGAACTGGAAGGGCCAACCCCTATTTTGAAAATGTCAAATACGGAAATGGCTTCGTGTGGCAAGACGGAAAGATTTTTCCAAAAGTAAGGAAAGCAGCTTACTGAAAATCGGACAGGGTGATATCGAAGATCAGGATGGAGTTCCCGGGAATGATCACATTGCCATTCTGGTCTTTAACATCCGTGCTGCCATAACCCAGTGTGGGGGGGATATAGAGGCGGATCTGTCCACCCTTTTTCAGCAAGGGAATACCGATCTTCCAGCCATCGATCAGGGTACCCAGCACAAAAACGGCGCTGTTCTGGCTGTCGAAAACGGTACCATTCGTGAGTTTGCCGGTATACTTAATGAGAATGTTGGAGCAAAGATTGGGAGAACTGCCTGTCCCCGGGTTCAGGATCTCGTAATACAGGTTGCTGGCATGCTTGGTAGCGGTAATGCCATTCGTGGAGAGGTAGGCCATGATCGCCTGTTCTTCGCTGACCGGGGCTGTCTTGTTTCCGGTGGAATAGGAGCAACCGGTATCTTTTTTCAGGCAGGAAGCCAGAAAGAGCACAGCGAGTAACGGAATCAGACGTAAAACCCTCATTTTGAATTTTTTTTGCAAATATACAGCGCCTTCAGTAAGACTCCAATACAGATCATTCCGCTGCATTTGCTTTGTCCCGGGCTTCTTTTTCCATGCGGGCCTTGAGTTCCAGGAAAAACTGCTCTTTCTGGTCCCACTGGTGTTTTTTGTAGAAGACCGCCATAAATGCGGTGATAATCAATACGGCTACCACCAGTACCATTGGACTGGTCTGGGTATTGGCCACCATTTCTGCCCTCTTGTACCAGAATTTACCGCTGAACAGGCCTATAAAAATCGGAATGGCAAACAACAGGCCGATAGGTATCCCGATCCATAATTGCCGCATGTTTTTCCGCTCTTTATCCCGGTTCTGCAGCCAGTAATCGTAAAAGGCCTGTTCGTCTTTACTGATCATAATCCCATGAATTTTAATGGACTAAACACTATCCGGAAAATAAAAATGCTCCTGTTGCGTTTGGGTATTATCCTTAACTTGTGCTAAAACCCAATTACCTTGAAACTGTCTGCCCTGCTTACGGAATTCCTGTATCAGCACCGTTCGCTGAACATTCCCGGCATCGGTCATTTTTTTATTGATCCGGCTGTCACTATACCGGAAGCCGATGATAAAAATTTTCATGAATTCCTGGAGCAGATCCGCTTCGAGAACAAGTCCATTCACCAGCCCGATGAAGCCCTGATCGATTTCATCCGCTCCCGTACCGGCAAGATCCGTCCGCTGGCGGAATCCGACCTCGACTCCTTTCTGGGCGACTGCAAGTTACTGATCAATATTGGAAAGCCCCTCTATCTGGAAGGGATCGGTACCCTGATCAAGAATAAAACCGGCAAACTGGAATTCACTCCTGGGGCTCCGGCATCTGAAAAAATAGAATTATACGATGACAGCGGTACAGAAAAGACCAAAGAACGCAAACACCTCTATCATACCGAATATACTGTTGAAAACACACAAGGCCCCTTGTTGCGTAAGATCATGATCGTAGGAGGTATTCTGATCGGCCTGGTGGTGATTGTATGGGGAGGATACCTCTTGTATAACAAAACAACAGGTGACCATACCGAAACCACGGAGAACACACAAACATCCAATGTTGCTGAAAATGCAAATGGCCCGGCACCTTCCAATGCAGATACCAGTGCGCAGCAAAAACCAGTTGACACCACACCTGTAGCCCTGACTCCGCCTCCCGCACCGGTAGCTACTGATACCACTAAAGTTCCATTCAAGTTTGTTTTACAGCGCACGACCAGCCGCACAGTAGCGGAAAGCAATTTTACCAAAGTAAAAGAAGCACGCCCCGATCTGCGTATGGAAACAGCCGATTCCGTAACCTTTAAGATCTATCTGGTCAAAAAATGTATTCCCGCCGATACAGCCAAAGTGAAAGAAGAACTCAATATCTGGTACTGGGGGAAAAAGGAAATGAAAGTGTATATTGATCGCTGATAATGCCTGTTCAAACCGCTGCATACTGGATTGACCGTTTACAACTGACCGCCCATGTGGAAGGAGGAGCCTTCCGGGAAATTTACCGGTCTCCTCTCCTGTTGCCTCAACATTCAATTGGTTCCGCTTTCAGGAACAGCCGTCCAGCATCTACCAGCATTTATTTCCTGTTACAGGCAGGTCAATTCTCCGCATTTCACCGCATTGCCAGTGATGAGATCTGGCATCATTATACCGGCGATTGCCTGGAGATCTTCGAACTCCTTCCCGATGGCCAGCTGACCACCCACTTGCTGGGAGAAGATCCGGAAGCAGGGGAAGCATTCCAGGTAAAGATCACTGCCGGCAACTGGTTTGCCTCCCGCGTAAAGGCCGGGGGCAGTTATACTTTGTGCGGTTGCACTGTAGCACCGGGATTTGATTTCGATGATTTTGAACTGGCTTCCCGCACTGAGCTCTGCGCTGCTTATCCTGCACATGCAGCACTGATCACCCGTTTAACGTATACAGGTCAGCGGTAGCTTCCTTCGCTATATGCTTTTAATGCTGCCATGATATCTTCTTCCGACTTGCAGCGATTCCTGTTCTTATCGAGCCAGGCGGCAAATTTGCCATCGGGGTCTTCCAGTGCTTTCAGTACGGAAGCCCGGTCTTTTTTGATCTTTACCGGAGGCAGTCCGGCCTTGGCGAAATAATAAGATTCCTCCAGGGTCAGTTCCCGCTGAACGGAAGCCTTGTTGTATTCGGAAATTTCCGTGATCTTTTTATAAAGGTGTTTCAGGAGGGTGACATTCCCGTCATAGATCACCTGGTAAAACGTGGCATCTGTATTGCGTTCAGTTGCCTGATATCCGCAGCGGAAACGCATCGGGGGCTGTGTAGCCGGTGTGATCACAAATTCGATCAGGGGGTTCACCACCACCAGGGGTTTGCCTTCATGCAAAAACAGCACTTCATTCTGGTAAGCATCGTAACGCAACTGCAGTTGCGTTGCTTTTGCACCGTCTTTCATAAAAAGCGTGCCTGGCAGCCAGTCCTCAAACAAAAAGGGGCTGCCTGTTATGCCGGGTATTTCATTGCCTTTGTAAATATTGCCGGTTACCCGGTCAGCCAGGAGCTCTGAACGCTGTGAAAAACCCTGGATCAATGTCAAAAGGAGTACGATTCCCAGAACTGCTTTTTTCATAAAAGTTTCCGTTTTATTGCGGAGTGCCCTGTTTTGCCTTACGTTTCAGGTAAAGGTAAACAGGCACCCCGGAGGCTAATAACAATAAACCCAGCAAAGAGTTGACTACCGGGGTCTTGCCGCTAAGATAACCTGTGATGTCATTATACAGAGTCATGAAGAAATAAAATAATGTGAAAGCTATGAACACTACTGGGATATAGGGATAACCCCAGACCTTATAGGGTCTGTGGGCATCCGGCATTTTACGGCGAAGGATAAAGATGCCATACCCTGCGAATCCGTAAAAGATCCAGGTGATGAACACAAAAAGGTCAGTGAGCATGTCGAATGTGCCGGTCAATACAAAAAGGCAGCTCCAGATGGCGTGCAGCCAGAGGGCATTACCGGGGGTTTTAAACCGGGGATGTACTTTACCCGCCCATGCAAAAAAATGGTTTTCATTGCCCATGGCATAAGTGATCCGGGCACAAGGGAGCACATTGCCGTTTACAGCCCCCAGGGTGGAGATCATCACCAGCAGGGCGATCAGTCCGCCTCCACCCGAGCCCAATACCCGGCACAACGCATCTGAAGCCACCAGCGAAGTACCGCTCATTTCATCAATATTAAGCATGTAGAGATAGGCCTGGTTGGTGAGTACATACATTACAATGCAGATACCCAATCCGAATAATAGTCCTCTTGTGATATTCCGTTGCGGATTGCGGATCTCCCCTGCCACCATCCCCAGGTTGTTCCAGCCATCATAGGCCGCCAATGCACCCGATGTTGCAGCAACAATTCCGCCGGCCAGTGCCCAGCCGCTGAGATGGATGGTGGACGACACCTGCACAAAATGCGCCGTATTTCCTTTACCGGAGAAAAAGATGATACCGGCCAGCAGCAACAACACCAGTATCTTCACCGCAGTAAAAAAGACCTGAAAGGTTCCGCTGGCCTTTAAGCTGTAATAATTGACCCAGGTCACAATGAGTATAACTGCCATGGCCAGCCCCTTTACCCCGATCTGCTCCAGCGGGAAGAATTTCCCTACAAAGGGAATGCTGAGGGTCCAGGCATGTTCGGTTGCGGCACTGAAACGGGGCAGGTGAACGAACACTTCGGCATATTGGGCAAATACAAAGGCAATGGCGGCCACGGCTGCGGTGTTCACAACCACAAATCCGGCCCAGCCTGCCAGGAATGCAAAAAAATCGCCATACATGTATCGGAAATAGATGTATTGTCCGCCGGTTTCCGGCAGTACCGACCCTACTTCAGCATTGATCATGCCCCCGAAGAGGGAGATCAGGCCGGCGCCGATCCAGACACCCAATAAGAGCAAGGGAGAACCGAGTTGTCCGGCCATGGTTGCCGGCTTCATGAAGATGCTGCTGCCGATCACAGCCCCTACTACAATAGCAATACAGGCCCAGGTTCCGAGTTTCCGTTCAAGTTGTTCAGCAGCCATCCGGCAATCAGCAGTTTAAGCTTGAAAGATAACAGATTTGTTCACCCAAAACTGCATTCTTTAACATTTTTGTGAAAAACCGGCTGTACGTTCCCTCCCCTTTTCCGCTTACCTTTAGTAAAACCTGTAACATGAGAAAAGTCCTGCTTTCCTGTCTGACCTTTTGCTGCATGATTATCATCGCAAAGGGCCAGAATTTCAGTTATACTCCTGATAAACCCAAACCCGGTGAAACGATTACCATAACCTATACGCCAGCCGGTGATATAGCAAATACAATGAAGCCGCTGGAAGTTGCTATATACAGCCAGGGGCAAAAAGGCAGGAGAGCTGATGATCTGGAGTTCAAAAAAGCGGGCGCTGTCTATACGGCCAGTTATACCACCGACACCGGAATGAGTTTTGTCTATTTCAGTTTTTCCGCTGATGGAAAGTTCGATAACAATTTCAACAAAGGCTACTGGATTTTGCTTTATGATAACGGCATTGAACGGAAAGGTGCATATTTTGCCCTTTCGACATTTTACCAGTACCTGGGCCGTGATGGTGGTGTTGAATCTAATACCGAACTGGCACAAGAAGCCCTGGAAAAGGAATTCCGGTTATATCCGGAGAACCGCAAAACCTATTGCTACACCTATTGCCGGCTGATATTACGCAACCAGAAGGAGAAAGGGCCCGAATTAGTGCAAAAGGAAATTGAAGCCTTGCTTAAACAGGGCCTGAAAGAAGAAAGCGACTACAGTAACCTGGAATCCCTCTATAGCTTGTTGAAACTTCCGGAACAGTCAAAATACTGGGGCAACCTGAAAAAAGAGAAATATCCTGACGGCAGCTGGCAAATTTCAGAAACGATGATGAAATTCAACAATGAGCTGGATGCCCAAAAGAAAGCATCGATGCTCAGGGAAATCATAGCCAGATCAGAAAGCGATAAAAAATGGGAGGTAGTTAAGCCGAATATGGAATTTTTCAGGACCCAGCTGCTGCAGCCTTATATGAAGAATAAAGACTGGGAAGGGTTCAGCAAAATGGCTGAGCAAATGAATAGTTCAGCCGACCTGGCAAGCATGTATAATACTGCAGCCTGGGAGATGCAAAAAACCAGTGATCATCTGGAATATGCAGAACAGTTTTCCCGGAAAGCCACGATGTTCTACAAAGCCCGGATGCAGGATCATATGCCCTCCAAGCCGGATTATATGTCGGGGCGTGAATGGAAAAAGCAGACAGACTTCATGTATGCCATGTATGCCGATACTTACGGCATGATCATGTACCGAATGGGTCAGTATAAGAAAGGCCTGCCCTATGCAAAAGAAGCCGCCCTTACCATCAATAAAGGCAAAGACCCCGACCAAAACAATACCTATGCCCTGCTGGCTGAAAAAGTACTGCCTGCTAAACAGGTGAAAAAAGAACTGGAGCAGTTTGTGAAAGACGGCAAAGCCACTGGCGACATGAAAGATATCCTGCAGCGTATTTATGTAAAGGAAAAAGGCAGTGAAACAGGTTTCAACGACTATATCGCTGTATTGCAGAAAGAGAACCAGCTCAAAATGCTGGAAGAACTCCGCAAATCCATGCTTTCCGAAAAAGCACCCTCTTTCGCCCTGCTCGATATGAACGGCAAAAAACTGGATATTACCGAACTCCGCGGCAAAGTAGTGGTGGTCGATTTCTGGGCAACATGGTGCGGCCCCTGCAAAGCCAGCTTCCCCGGCATGCAGAAAATGGTGAACAAGTACAAAGACAATAACGATGTGAAATTCATTTTTGTGGATACCTGGGAACAGGGTGACGCCAAGGAAAAAAATGCGGCTGAATTTATCGCATCCAACAAATACAGCTTCCATGTGCTGATGGATAACGACAATAAAGTGGTGGAGCAATTCAAAGTGGAAGGCATCCCTACCAAATTCATCCTCGACAAGAACGGCCTGATCCGATTTAAGGCCGTGGGTTTTGATGGCAGCGACGACAAGCTCATGAGCGAACTCACCGCCATGATCGAAATGGCCACAGAAGCTTCCACGCAAAAAGGATTCTGACCCTTGCTATAAAGTAAGAAAACCGGACCTGGTCCGGTTTTTTTATTTCCCGCTTTGGCTTACCTTTCAAAAAAATTGCACGCCATCATGAAGAAGCCCGCTTTCCTGTTCTTATTCCTGCTGCCGTTAAGTGCAGCACTGTATTCCCAGAATGTAAAACTGTTCAATGGCAAAGACCTGACCGGCTGGACCAATAACGGTACGGAAAAATGGTATGTGGACAAGGGAGAGCTGGTTTGTGAAAGCGGCCCCGACAAACAATACGGCTACCTCTCCACCAATGCTGAATATAAAAATTTCGTCTTCTCGGTCCAGTTCAAACAGGAAGCCAATGGCAACAGTGGTGTATTCTTCCGTTCCTCTATAGAGGGCGTAAAGATCAGCGGCTGGCAGTGCGAAGTAGCGCCTGCGGGACAGCATACCGGAGGCATTTATGAATCCTATGGCCGTGGCTGGCTGATCCAACCCAAACCGGAAGATGAGCAATACCTGAAAACCGGAGAATGGAATACCCTCAAGATCCAGGTTACCGGCGATGAAGTGACCACCTGGCTCAATGGTCACCAGATGATCCACATCAAGGATGAAAAGATCGGTCAGGGCAAGGGCTTTATCGCCCTGCAGATCCACGATGGCGGTGGCATCAAAGTGCGGTGGAAAAAATTCAAACTGAAAAAATTAGCGGATTGATCCGGTCCAGATACCTCCTGTTTTTGCTTCCCCTTTTTGGAGTCCTGTTTTCCTGCCAGAAAGAACCCCTCCTGGTGGAAAAGCGGTTCGACCTGCTGACGGGCCGCGACTGGCAGCTGACGCAACTGCTGTACAGTGTGGATAACAGCACCCCGGGAGATATACGCGATGTGGTTTTGAAAGACTGTGAAAAGGATGACCGTTACCGGTTCCGGAAGGATTTTGTCTTCCAGCGGGTAGACAGCACCCATAGCTGCGGCGGACTTTCCGTTTACGGGCCTTATGAGGAAGCCAGTTGGGGAACGGATTCCCTGGTTACTACATTGGTGATCGACAAGTTCTTTTCTTACCATTACGACTTCACTATCAAACAACTGAGTTCCAAGACCCTGGAACTGGAACAGGCCACCACCGACTACCTGCAGCAGAAAGTTGTGTACAACTGGATCTTCACTGCAGTAAAATAACTTTTTGTTACTGCAACCCTTTTTTACGGGCCCGCGTCTCGGTACAGTGTTCCGGTACCCGTTCCGTGCCCTTCCGTTCCCTCCTGCCCTTTTTAACCTGTTACCCGTCTTTGATCCGTAAAAAGGAAGTCTTTGGCCTGCCAGAGACTTTTCCGCATTACAAACTGTTGTAGTAGGTCACGAGCGTGACGAGATCATGCGCATCTTTGAAACGGAGCTGGTGTTCCTCTATATATTTCCGGATTTCTTCCTGGTGATCCGGAAAGAGCGGTGGGATTTCCTGTCGGAGGAGGGAGAGCTTGTATAATTTTCCTGACTTTAACAGGTAATATTCATAATCGTCGTGCATCCTGCGGTAAACAGTTTTGGAAGCGATCTGCCGTTCTTCGGTGATCTTCTTCACCGGCAGGCAGAGCAGACTATTAGTTGCTGCCAGCAGTACCTGATAAAAAGTTTCTTCATTCGCATTGCCATTCACCGGAAATCCCTTCCGGAAAAGCATGGAATCCTTACCGGAAAACCCATCCGGATAGATCACAAACTCACGGATCTTGCTTTCCGTAGTGAAACTGCTTCCATTAAACTGTAACATCACTTTATTCTGAACACAATCAAACCGGATCCTGAACTGGTTCGTGGCCCTGCCGCTGGAAAAACGGATGACGCCGTCTGCCCAGGCACTGATGAAAAAAGGAGTACCCGATACATCCTGGTATACCGGAGTATCCAGTTCCCCGGTAACACGTTCGGTGGTCTGGCCATGGGCTGCGGCCGAACACAACAAGAGCAGGTAAATGAGTTTTTTCAAGCAGGAAGGTTTTCTGTTCCCTGTAAGATACGTTTATTCCCGCCAGCAGGTTTATTGCTGGTATAAAATAGTACAGGAATAGGGCTTCAGCGGCATCACCTGTTTCCGGAGACCCAGGTTGGCCATTATGCTGTTACCTTCACTGAACACAAACCAGCTGCCTTCCAGGGGCAGTTGTACTGCCGTACCTGAACCATTATAATACACCCGGATCTTTTTCCAGCGGTCACCCGCTTTGGCGCCATCAATGGTATAGGCCACTACTCCGGCAGGCAGGTTGCTGTCGAACCGGATCAGGTTGCTGACCTGTTGCGCCGTATTCAGCCGGAACGCCGGATGTGCCTTGCGCATGGCGATGAGCGACTTCACATAGAGGAATACATCGTAATGCTGCTTTTTGAGGTTCCAGTCAATGGCATTTACTGCATCTCCGGCATTGAAGGAATTCTCCACGCCATTCTTGCTGCGCAGGAATTCGGTGCCTGCATGGAGGAAACTGATGCCCTGTGAGGTCAAAACGATAGATAATGCTAGCTGGTGCATCTGTTGACGGGTATTGCGGTCTGCTTCAGATGCCGAAATGGCCAGCTTATCCCAGAGCACATGATTATCGTGACATTCACAATAGCTGATGGTATTCCAGGGCTGTGCCGCATAGGGTGCTTTGGAGTAGTTGATCTTTGTATAATCCACTTGTGGATGCGGCAGGGAGGCCACCACACCAAACTTGATGGTCTCTTCCATTCCGGGTTTACCGCTGGCAAAACCTTTTTCATCATGTACAAACACACTGCCCTTGATACCATCGCGCAGGTCATCGCTGAATACCGCCACACGGTCGAGTCGGGCTGCATTAGCCTTGAGGGCCCGCTGGGCATCGGGTAAGGGACTGGCACCAGCTGTCCAGCCTTCCCCATAAAGAATGATATCGGGCCGGATCTTGTGCAGCTCCCTGGAGATCAGGTTGACGGTTTCTATATCATGCACCCCCATCAGGTCCATCCGGAAACCATCCACATGGTATTCCTTCACCCAGAACAACATGGACTCCAGGATGAATTTCCGCATCATCGGCCGTTCACTGGCCGTTTCATTGCCGCAGGCCGTGGCATTGGAAAAGCCGCCTTTGGCATCCTGCCGGTAGTAATAGCCGGGTACCAGCTGGTCGAACGACGACTCACGGCCGAACATGGTATGGTTGTATACCACGTCCATGATCATACGCAGCCCATTACGGTGAAAGGCCTGGATCAGCTGGCGGAATTCCCTGACCCTTACTTTGCCGTCTTCAGGATTGGTGGAATAACTGCCTTCGGGGGTATTGTAATTCAGCGGGTCATAGCCCCAGTTGTATTGCAGGGAATCCGGCCTTGCTTCATTCACGGAATAGAAATCGTAAGAAGGCAGGAGATGAATGTGGGTAACGCCCAGGTCTTTTAAATGATCGAGTCCAGTGGACTGTCCAGCAGGATTCTTGGTGCCTTTTTCTGTAAGTCCCAGGAAATGGCCCTTATTCCTGATCCCGGAAGTGGCATGTATACTGGCATCGCGCACATGCAGTTCGTAGATAATAGCGGAGGTTTTGGTGCCCATAGCTGGTGCCCTGTCTGTAAGCCAGCCTTCGGGTTGGGCATTACTGAGCGCATCGATCATGCCGCGTTTGCCATTGGTGCCCACCAGGCGGGCATAGGGATCCGGCACTTCATTGCTCCATTTTCCGTTGATCAGGGCTTTAAATGCATAATAACGCCCTTTAAAGTCTCCTTTTAATGTATATATCCAGGTTCCGGACACATCTTTTTGCATACTGTACTCACCCAGCAGTTCACCTCCGGTTCCAGCGGTATACAGGACTAGCTTCAGTTCACTGGCGGGTGGCGACCATACCCGGAAAAAGGAAGCCGCTTTGGTGTAGGTCAATCCGAGGTCTTTACCCTCATATACGGGATATGCAGTGAAATCAGGCACTTGAGCTTTCAGGGAAAACCCGATCAACAGCAGGGAACAGAGTGAACGCCAGTACATAGTTGGAATTTGCGTAAAAATACAGGGAATTGGCATTCTGCCTTATGATCGTTCACCAGATGCATAAAAAAACCCCGTTTTAAAAACGGGGCTTGTGGTATCAGAGGTGCTTGACATTAATTCTCGTTGGGGGTAAAATAGAAGGCCTCCTCGCTCAGGATATGCGAAGCGGGCACATAGTTGAAAAAGGAACGGTTGATGATCTCGGAAATCGATTGGAAATAACTGGGTCCGATCTCGGGCGTTTTCGCCGCAAATTTCCAGCTCTGTATTTTCAGCAGGGCAATTTTACTGGCAGAACATACATGATTGTCGTCGATGCGGAACTTCTCAGCCAGGTAGTCCTGGTCATTGCTGGTGAAGATGAGATTGTTTTTCATCGGTTGGATTTAGGAGTTTTCGATAGTACGGACCTTTTAAAAACGCAGGAACGGCCTTAAAATTGCAGGCCTTTTTCACGATTTTTCCACACTGGGCTTCTCCCTCATTCACAAGCAGTTAGAAAGGGCTATCTTTTCCCAAAATGAGCCTGCCATGCGTATGAAATGTTCTGCCCTTTTCCTGAGCCTCTTCCTGCTGTCGGTAGCTGCCTTTGCGCAGGTACGATTACCCAATGTTTTGTCATCAAATATGGTGCTGCAACGGAATGCCGAGATCAGCCTCTGGGGTTGGTCAAGCCCCGGTGAAGCCGTCAAGATCACCTGTTCGTGGAATGGAAAAACGGAGACCGCAACGGCAGACGGTAATGCCAAATGGAGCCTGAAGACCCGTACACCGGAAGCTGGTGGCCCGTATTCGATCACTTTCCAGGCCAGCAATACCATCAAGCTGGAGAACGTGATGATCGGCGAAGTCTGGCTCCTTTCGGGCCAATCCAATATGGAATGGGCTGCAGTAAATAATAACAAGCAGGCCAATGATGAAGCACCCAATGCCAATAACCCCAATATCCGTCTCTTTCATATTCCAAAAACAACAGCAAATAGTCCGCAGGAGGATTGTGCCGCCACCTGGAAGGTCTGCAATCCGGAAGACATGAAGCGGTTCAGTACCATCGGCTATTTCTTCGGCAAGCAATTGCAGCAGGAACTGAATATACCGATCGGACTGATCAATGCCAGCTGGGGCGGTACGCCTGCCGAAGCCTGGACACCCGAGGTGGTCATCAATAACGACCTCCAACTCCTGCAGGCGGCGAAAACCATCAACCCTACGCCCTGGTGGCCTGTGGAGCCGGCCAAAGCCTATAATGGCATGATCGCCCCGCTCAACGCCTACCGTATTGCCGGAGCGCTCTGGTATCAGGGCGAGAGCAATACCGGACAGCCCTTTTCCTATACTAAATTGTTTACTTCAATGATCCGCAGCTGGCGGGAGGCCCGGGGCTATGACTTCCCCTTCTACTATGTCCAGATCGCTCCTTTTGCCTATGGCAGTCCCTTGCAAGGCGCCTACCTCAGGGAAGCACAGACCAACAGCCAGTTCCTGCCCGGAACCGGCATGGTGGTGGTCAGCGACCTGGTCGACAATGTAAAAGATATCCATCCCCAGCTTAAAAAAGAGGTAGCCGACCGTCTGGCCAAACTGGCCCTTGCCGATACTTATAAAAAAGTGACCGGTCCCTATTTGTATCCCCACTACGAAAGCATGAGCGTGGAAGGCATGAAAGCCCGGATCCGTTTCACGAATGTACCCAACGGCCTGATCAGCAAGAACGGCGCCACCACCGAATTTGAAATAGCCGGGGAAGACCGGAAATTCTATAAAGCCACTGCTGTGATCGAAGGCAATACGGTTGTGGTGAGTGCGCCGGAAGTAAAAGCCCCTGCTGCCGTTCGTTTTGGTTTTGGAAACGAGAGCATGCCGAATCTGTTCAGCAAAGAGGGCTTGCCGGTGAATTTGTTCCGAACTGATTCCTGGCAATAATTTTTTTAACCACGAAGACACTAAGACACGAAGTAATTTGACATAAAGGTTATTCAGAAGTATTACACCGACTTTCTTTTCCTTTAATTTACGTCTTTGTGTCTTTGTGCCTTTGTGGTTCAAAACCCCAAACTCGAACGCCGTTCCATCACTTCCCTCCAGGTCGTCAGAATGATCTTCTTCTCCACGATCGCCTTGCGCAATGCCGGATCGAGCATGGCCAGCAGGTCGCCTTTGCGGGTGGTGCCGGAAGAAGAGATCTCCTTAAACACAACTGTGGGATCTGTACAATGCATGATCACCATGGTAAGTCCGGGGCGGATCTCATCGAGTGCCTGGATATACTGTTTTGTTTTAAAGGTCTGCAGGTTTTTGTCTGTTGCCGGAGTTCCTGCCGGCAACTCCCAGCCATAACTGGTATTGTGAAGGTCATCCAGCACCGGCAGTCCGGCTGCCCAAAGCTGTTTGCCCAAACCCCGGATGGCATTGATCATCATGTCGGGCAGCTGGCTTTGTGCCTTGATCAGGGTGGCATGGCCGGCGGGGAACATGATCGGGATTTTATAGTCCATCCCTACTTTCATATAACGTTGAATAAAAGGGAAAGAGGCAAACAGGGTTCCCATATGGCTGTCGAGGTGTGTTGGACGTATGCCCATGGCCAGGGCGCGTTCCACCTGAGCACGGATCTCCTGCTCCACTTCATCCGGAGTAGCATGTTTCACCACACTGTCTACACTGGCCCAGAGTGCCCCTTCGGGGTCTACCAGTCCAGGTACGGCTTTGGCCCCACTTAACGGAACCCAACGATAGTCTTTCCATTCTGAAGTAAGTGTCAGGTGCAGTCCGGCATCCAGTTGCGGATGGTCTTTCAGATAGTGTGCAAACCCCGGTACCCAGGCACAGGGCATCATGATGCTGCAGGAATTGGCAACACCTTTGGTCATTGCCTGTATCGCACCCTGATTGGAATCCCAGCTCATCCCCACATCATCCACATGCAGGATCACCACTTTGGCCCCTTTGGGAAAGCCCAGCTTTTCAGCATAGGTCGAGTCCTGGGCTTTCGTATGAAACACTGAAAGGATCAGGAAGAAAACAAGCAACCGGTTGCGGAACATATTGTTGAATTTTATCAGTTATAAATATAAAAACAATTCCGCACCGCCTGCTATTTTCTTCTGACTACTGTCTACTGTCTTCTGTCTACTGTATTCCCTTTTTCCTTACATTTAGGTCTCTATTTTTCACCCCCCAATTCAACTTGTCGTATGGGAGATTTCCAGATCAAAAAAAATCCAAAGCAGTATGATGCAGTGATCGTAGGATCCGGTGCCGGTGGTGGCATGGCTGCTTATGTATTGTCCAAAGCCGGATTGAAAGTGGCGCTGATCGAAGCCGGCCCCATGTATGATCCGCGTACCAACCAGACCCAATTCAAGAACCCCTGGGAATCGCCCCGCCGTGGTGCGAGTACCAAATACCGTCCCTTTGGCGATTTCGATGCCAGTTACTGGGGATGGCAGATCGATGGCGAACCGTATACTACAGAGAAAGGTACTTCGTGGGACTGGTGGCGGGCCCGTATGGTGGGTGGCCGTACCAACCACTGGGGACGGATCTCCCTGCGCTTTGGCCCCAAGGATTTCAAACGCCGCAGCATTGATGGACTGGGCGACGACTGGCCCATTGGCTATGAGGATATCAAACCCTACTATGACCGCATCGATAAAATGCTCGGCATTTTCGGCAGCAACGAAGGACTGGAAAATGATCCGGATGGCATTTTCCTGCCCCCGCCCAAACCCCGCCTGCATGAACTGATCATCAAGAAAGCGGCGCAGCATGCCAATGTTCGGGTGATCCCTTCCCGTTTGTCGATCCTCACAAAAGCACTTCCCGATAATAAAGACCGGGGTGAATGTATGTTCTGCGGACAGTGCAACCGTGCCTGTTCTGTAGCGTATGCAGACTTCTCTTCTTCTTCTGTACTGGTGAAACCTGCTATTGCAACCGGTAATATCGATATCTACCCTAATGCCATGGCCCGTGAAGTGCTTACGGATTCGGAAGGCAAGGCTACCGGCATTTCTTATATCAACAAGGAAGACCTGCTCGAATATCAGGTGACCGGTAAAGTGGTGGTACTGGCTGCCAGTGCCTGCGAATCCAGCCGTTTGCTGCTGAATTCCAAATCGGCCCGTCATCCGAACGGACTGGCCAACAGCAGCGATGTGGTGGGGCGTTACCTGCACGACAGTACCGGTGCCGCCATGGGTGGAGTATTGCCGCAACTGTTCGACCGCAAGCGCTATAATGAAGACGGCGTAGGCGGCATGCATATCTATTCGCCCTGGTGGCTGGATAATAAGAAACTGGATTTCCCCCGTGGTTACCATATTGAATACTGGGGTGGCATGAGCCAGCCTGCTTATGGTTTTGGCATGGGTATCCAGGGACAGAACGGCAAATTCACCGTACATGGCAAACAAAAAGAAGCCGGTGGTTATGGTTCTTCCCTGAAAGAGGATGTACGTTTCTTCTACGGCGCCGGTGTAGGTATGGCCGGTCGCGGGGAAGCCATTCCGACCAAAGACAACCGCTGTACTATTGACCCGAATGTGGTCGACAAATACGGTATTCCCGTTCTCAAGTTCAATGTGAAGTGGAGCGATTATGAAGTGAAGCAAGCCAAGCACATGAAAGAGACCTTCAAGGAGATCATGCACAATATGGGAGCGATCATTACCTGGGGTGATGATGGTCCGGAAAATAATTATGGACTGGAATCTCCCGGCAAGATCATCCACGAAGCAGGAACGGTTCGTATGGGTAATGATCCCAAGACCTCAGCGCTCAATAAGTACAACCAGGCTCACGACTGCAAAAACCTCTTTGTAGTGGATGGCGCCCCGTTTGTAAGCCAGGCCGATAAGAACATCACCTGGACCATCCTGGCCCTCTCCCTCCGGGCCAGCGAGTATATCATTGATGAGCTGAAAAAACAGAATATCTGATCGGAAACCCTTCAACATTCATCTTCAATTTGTTTAGTATATGGATAGAAGAAAATCACTCAAAGCCCTTGCACTCGGCACCCTCAGCACAGGAGTGGTACTGGAAAGCTGCAAGCTGATGGATAAAAAAGAGGAAGCTGCCAAGACCGCCACGGCCGATGCCGCCGCCGGTTTCAGTTTCGACCGCAACAAGGACGAACTCGCATACGAGAAAACACTTCAGGGCAAGAAATTTTTCAGCGCCCACGAAATGGCTACGATCACCCTGCTGGCTGATATCATCCTGCCCAAAGACGATGCAAGCGGATCTGCTTCGGATGCCGGAGTACCCGCCTTCATCGATTTCATCGTACAGGATATGCCTTCCCACCAGGTGCCCATGCAGGGTGGCTTGCGCTGGCTCGATACCCAGAGCAACCACCGCTTTGGCAAATCATTCGTGGACTGCGACAAGACCCAGCAGATGGAGATCGTGGACGATATTGCCTGGCCTGAACGCAAGATCAAACCGGGCATGGAACAGGGTGTTTCCTTCTTCAACCTCATGCGCGACCTTACCCTTACTGGTTTCTATACCAGCGAAATCGGCGTAAAAGACCTGGGCTATCAGGGTAATGTTCCCAATAAATGGAATGGTGTACCTGCCGAAGAACTGAAACGGCTGAATCTGGCGTATAGTGAATGGGAGATGCAGAATTGCGCGAAGTATGAGTAGAGAGAAGCTAGAAGCGAGAAGCGAGAGGCTAGAAGCAAGAAGAAAGAAGGTAGAATATTAGAAAATATAAAACGCCGTAAGGAAATCCTTACGGCGTTTTTTGTATTACTTCTCGCTTCTAGCCTCTGGCTTCTCGCTTACTTCTGCAGCACGATCTTACCCAGCTCAGTCTCACGGTCGCGTTTCACTTCAACATTTGTAATAGTGCTGTCTTTATATCCATTCTTGCCTTCAATGAACACACTGTAGGTGCCGGGTTTCAGGCCGCGGATCTTGAATTCACCTTCGTGGTGGTCGGGGAAAGCAAATGCAGTATCAGTAGTGTTGTAAGCCTTGATCATGCCGTGTGCGTCCACCGGACGTACCTTACCTTCAATTTCACCTGAACTGTGTCGGCCAAAAGGCTTGATATAAGGCTTCAGCCAGTATTGTCCATTTACAAAGCGGATGGAGCGTGACAGGTCAAAATCCAGGAACAATTCCAGGTTATTATTCGTAATGGAGTCAATATTCTCCTTGCGTACTTTGAAGAAGATATAATTGATGCCATTGATCAGGTTCAAGGGTTTCACCACACTGTCTGTCATAACAGAATTGTTGGTACCCAGTACAAACTTGATCTTTTCAATATGACCCTGGGGAACAAAGCCGCTGGCCAGCAGGGTATCCACCCCGTTCTGGAGTTTCAGCAGGTCGTATACACCGGGATTGATGGAAAGGGTATCCCAGATATCACATTCCTTTTCCACAGAGTCCTTATAATCATCACAATCCTTGTCGTCGTCATCATAATGTTTGCAGGTATCCACTTTTACGTAGATGGCCTGGATGTCTATATTTACTTGTTGGTAGTCGAGCGGACCATCAGTCAGGTAAATAGATAATTTGTTTTTCCCGGCAGGAATGGTGTCTGTTTTGCCGTTCAGGTCTTTCTGGCAAGCTACAAATACTACAGCAGCCAGTGCAAGCAGCAGAAATGCTGATCCATAGATGCGGACATGTTTCATAACAGTGAGATTTTATACCCAAATACCCAAAATCAATGCCAGTCGTTGTCACAACATCGTAAAACTTATCAACATATAGGTAATTTATTGAATACCAATCAATGAATAGGCCGAACTGCTTTACAGTCCGGCCCCAATTCATAAATCCTTCTTTCTTCTACCTTCTACCTTCTAGCTTCTTGCTTCTCGCCTCTACCCCACTTCCTCCTTCGCCAGCTTATTATACTCCTCCTGCAGCTTCTTCTGCACCTCAAAAGGCACCACGGTATAGTCTGCAAACTGCAGCCTGAACTTGGCCCTTCCCTGGGTGATCGAGCGCAGGGATGAGGAATAATCATGCATTTCGGCCAGTGGCACGCGGGCGATCACTTTGGTAAAATGTCCCTCGCTGTCCATGCCTTCCACAATGGCCCTGCGGGTCTGCAGGTCGCCGATCACAGCACCGGTGATATCTTCCGGACAGAGCACTTCCACATGGTAGATGGGCTCCAGGATCTGGGGATCTGCCTGTTGGAACGCCTGGCGGAAGGCCTGGAGACCGGCTATTTTGAAAGAGATATCGTTGCTGTCTACCGGGTGCATCTTGCCGTCGTACACGCAAACGCGCACATCACGCACATAAGATCCGGTCAGCGGTCCTTCATGCATTTTTTCCATGACCCCTTTGAAGATCGAAGGCAGGAAACGGGCATCAATAGCGCCACCTACAATACAATTGTAGTAGACCAGTTTGCCGCCCCAGTCGAGGTCCACAAATTCCTTGCCCCTGACATTCAGGTTCTCGGGTTCGGGCATCCCTTCGTACCAGGGTTCAATGCGCATGAACACTTCACCGAATTGTCCTGCACCACCCGATTGCTTTTTATGACGGTAAGTGGATTCAGCCATTCGCCGGATGGTTTCCCGGTAGGGTATCCGCGGGCGGCCGAATTTAACTTCCACTTTAAAGCCGTGTTCGATTTTCCATTTGATCACGGCCAGGTGCATATCCCCCTGGCAATGGATCAGGGTCTGTTTCAGCTCTGGAGAATATTCCACGATCACGGTGGCATCTTCTTCCTTGAGCTGGTGCAGGGCCAGCGATAGTTTCTCCTCCTCCCCTTTCTTAAGGGTTTCTACAGAAACCGTCATATTGGGAGCGGGGAAAACGATGGGAGCCAGTTCAATATTCTTACCCTTTTCATGCAGGGTATTGTTCACGTGTGTGTTCTTCAGTTTCAGCGTGGCGCCGATATCACCGGCCACCAGTTCATTGACGGGAGTGCGTTTATTGCCTTCCACCACAAAGAGCTGGGAGATCTTTTCGGATACACCGGTGGTTTCATTCACCAGTTCCATACCACTTTTGATGGTGCCACTGTACACTTTGAAGAAAGACAATTCACCTACGTGAGGTTCAGAAACGGTCTTATATACAAAGATGCAGGCCTGGCCTTTATCATTGCATTCCAGTTTGTCCCCTTTCAGGGTTTGCTGCGGAGGCATTTCATTGGCGCTGGGGCAAACATTATCAATAAAGCCCATAAGGCGGCCACTGCCCATATTACGTTCTGCGGAAAGACAGAATACCGGGAAAAGGTCGTGATGGATCATGGCACTTTTGAGTCCGGCTTTCATTTCATCTTCATCCAGTTCACCTTTGTCGAAGTACTTTTCCATCAGCGACTCGTCGTTGCTGGCAATCGCCTCGATCAGCTCCTTGTGCAGGGTGTCGGCTTTTGCCTTTTCCTCATCCGGTATGGCGCACTTTTCGGGTTTGCCGCCGGCATCGTGGAACTTATACATGGTCATGCGCAGCACATCGATGATTTCATGGAAACCAGCTCCCTGCTGACGCGGATACTGCACCACCACAACATTGGTCCCGAAATGGTTCCGGGCTTCACGTACGGTCTTGTCAAAATCCGCTTCATCATCGTCGAGCTTGTTAACGGCAAAAATCATGGGTGTGCGGAACTGCTCTGTATAGTCCCAGATGATATCTGTACCTACTTCCACACCTGCAGTGGCATTGAGCAGCATCACGCCGGTATCGGCCACGCGGAGGGCAGAGATCACTTCACCCACAAAATCATCGTAGCCCGGTGTGTCAATGATATTGATCTTATAGCCGCGCCATTTGCTGTGCAGCAGTTTGGAGAAAATGGAGTTGCCGCGGTCCTGCTCCAGTTCATGGTAATCACCAACGGTATTCCGCTCGGCGATGGTTCCCCTGCGGGTAATGATGCCTGCTTCAAAAAGCATGCTCTCCGCTAATGTGGTCTTGCCGCAACCTGCGTGTCCGAGCAAGACGATATTTTTTACGTGTGAGGTATCAAATTCTGCCATGGCAATAAAATTTAGGATGAACCAATAGTTTATACCCTACAAATCTTCAACATAACAGAAAGAATATTTATGAAACCCATTAGGTCTCTTGCTGATTTCCATCACTGTTATGCCGTGGATCAGGCTTTGGCCGTGAAACGGGCAAAATCTTCCCGTACATCCTGCAGGGTTTGTTCCAGGTCAACAAAGGAACCGTGGAGGTCTTCGTGTTCGGCCAGTAAAGAATCGGTAATGCCGGCATCCGCAGCGGCGAGAGTGATTTTCCGGTCGTGGTACTTGATCTGCTGTTTGAGGTCGTGGATGTTGATGAGCTGGATGTGGAACTGGTTGTCGAAATGTTCTACCTGCAGGAGGTCTTCTTTTTGGCGGTGCAGGCGGGCCTGGAGCTGGAGGTCTTGCTTGAGGTGGGTGAAGAGATCCCGGAAGGAACGCAGCGATTCACGCCATGCGTTGCATTCCTGTGAGAGCTGTGCAACGTCAGTAGTTGTTACCATGGGAGTAAATTTAGTTGTGAAGAAATGAAAGAACTCGGCCTTCCCAGGGTGCGGATGGTATCCTAATTTACTTCAATAAATGCACAATACCTGATAAAGTTTTGCACTACATATTTTCCCTGAAAAGAAAAGGGCCCCCGAACGGAGGCCCTTTATTTATGGCTTTATCTGCTTAGTGTATGATCACCGGCACGGTAACCTTTTCGTCACCCGCCACCAACTCAATGAAATACTGTCCCTTAGCCAGTTTACTGAGATCCATCATCGTGCTGTGGTTCACCACCTGTGAACGGTAAACTACGTTACCGGCTCGATCCAGGACCGTAAGACGGATGGGTCCTTCAGGCATCCGGTCGAGCAGCAGCCAGACCAGGCCATGTCCGGGGTTAGGACTGCACTTGATCCGGATGCCGTGCAGCCACTTGCCTTTTTTACCGGGCAGGAAATAATAGGGATCGGACATCGATTCGCAACCGCCGGCATTGCGGACCAGCACCGTATACTGGCCGGTTTTGCGTGGTTCATATTCCCTTCTGTTGGCACCATTGATGGGCGCACCATTATAAAACCACTGGTAGGAACTGTTCTTGCTGGCCACCAGTTTATCATCGTCCCGACGCACCACCGGCTTGCCGATGCTTTCCACTTTCACCCAAACAGAATCCCTTACTGTAGTAGCACACTTACTCACTTCCACTATATAAAGCATGCTGGAATCCGGCTTGGCAAAAGGCCGCCGTATATCAGTTCGGTCAAGGCCGGCAGCTGGAGACCAGAGAAAGACCGCACTGTCAGTACCCGCATCCAGTTGAACCCCGGTGCCCTTGCAGATCACGAGATCCGGACCGGCATTGACCACCGGAACTGTATTCTCAATGATGATCTGTTTGGAACGTGAAATCGTAAATCCTTCATTAGTGGTTACAGTCAGCCGAACGGCAAAAGTGTCTGCCACTGTATACAAATGTGCCGGTGAAGGCTGGTCCGACAGCGTTCCATCGCCAAAATCCCAACGCCAGCGGATGATCTGCTGCCCGCAACGTGCTACCGAAGCATCTTTGAACATTACAGTTACCGGAAGGCACTTGCCCGTTATTGTTGCATCAAAAGCAGCGGTAACCGGCAATTGGGGCCTTACAACTATAGTATCCCTGCTGCTGCAGCCGCCATCACTCAGTTCCACCCAATAGGTCCCTTCATCCAGAATGGTGATGGCGGAACTGGTTTCACCGGTACTCCAATTATAGGATGCAGTGGCACTGGTATAGCCCGCAGCAAGGGTAAGCGAGGAACCAAAACAGAGTGCAGTATCAGGACCCAGGTTGGCCTTTGGACTGACGGCCTGGATCAGGTTGGTACGCACCAGGCTGTCTTTCCAGCCATTGGATGAGGTCACCACCAGTTTTACGGAATAGGTACCTGCCCCATTGTATACATGCGACGGAGCCGCTATTGTGGCTTCCTGCCCATCGCCGAAATACCAGTGCCAGCTACTGATGAGCTGGCCGGCAGGAGCCTGCGACTGGTCCGTAAACTGGATGCTGGCAGGTGTACAAGCCTGGACACGGTCGGTGGTAAAATTCACCGTTCCGTTCTGTGACTGGGAATATAACGGGATCATGCTTAGGGGAAATACGAAGCCCAGTAGGGCGGAAACTGCTTTCAGGATTTTCATAAGGAACATTGTTTAGGATTACGGATACACGGACAGATTTAAATGTGTAAAAACTATGCCACTAATTTTGGTTATCTTTGCGGGTTCTGTAATTTGAAAACGCTTAGCACTTAAGGATCAGCTTGATAAGCCAGCATACCATACAGCAGATACAAAACCGTATCGATATCATTGATATCGTAGGGACCTTTGTGAAACTGAAAAAACGCGGGGCAAATTACCTGGGACTCTGCCCGTTCCACAACGAAAAAACCCCATCCTTCACAGTTAGTCCTGCTAAGGAAATTTACAAGTGCTTTGGCTGCGGCCGCAGCGGCAATACCATCAGCTTTCTCATGGAGCATGAGAAGTATTCGTATGTGGAAGCCCTGCGTTTCCTGGCCAACCGCTATAATGTAGAGATCGAAGAGACGGAAGTGAGCCCGGAACAGAAGCAACAACAACAGGTTGCCGACAGCCTCTACATCATCAACAATTTCGCCCGCGATTATTTCCGCCAGCAACTCACCGAAAGCGAAGACGGACAGGCCATCGGCATGAGCTATCTCAAGGAACGCGGTTTCCGGGAAGACATCATTGCTAAATTCCAGATCGGCTTTTGTTTACCCCAGCGCGATGCCTTCGCCAAAGCAGCCATCGCCGCACAATACAATCCGGAACTGCTGGTGCGTACCGGACTGGTGGTGGAGCGTGAGGGACAGTACTACGATAATTACCGGGGACGGATCATTTTCCCCGTACATAATAATACCGGTAAAGTGATCGGCTTCGGTGCCCGTGTGATCGGCAAGGCCGACCGTGCCCCGAAGTATATCAATACACCGGAGAATGAGCTCTATGTAAAGAGCAAGATCCTTTACGGTTCCTATCAGGCCCGGCAGGCCATCGACAAGAACGATGAGTGCCTGCTGGTGGAAGGCTACACCGATGTGGTGAGCCTGCACCAGGCCGGTATTGAGAATGTGGTGGCTTCGGGAGGTACTTCACTGACTACGGACCAGTTGCGTCTGATCCGTAAATACACCCATAACCTCACCATTATCTATGATGGGGACCCGGCGGGTATCAAGGCAGCACTGCGTGGACTGGATATGGCGCTGGAAGAAGGGTTAAATGTACGCGTGGTACTGATCCCCGACCGCGAAGACCCTGACAGTTATGTCAACAAAGTCGGGGCAACGGAATTCCGGGAATTTGTCAACCGATCCCGCAAGGATGTGGTGTTGTTCCAGCTTGAAGTATCGCTGAGCGAAGCCGGCAATGACCCCACCCGCAAAGCCGCTGTAGTCAACCAGATCGCCGAAACCATTTCCCGGATCAATAAGGTGGAGGATTTCACCAAGCAGCAGGATTATATCAAGCGCTGTTCAGAACTGCTGAAGATCGAGGAAAGCGGCCTGAATAACCTGGTCAATAAATTCATCCGGGAGAAACTCAATAAGGATGAAACCAAAGCGGCTTCCCGCCAGCAGCCTGTAGAAGAAACACCGGTGGATGAATTCGGCCTGCCAGCCGATGCCGATACGCTTGCCCTGATCAATAAGGATGAGCTGCAGGAACGTGGCCTGATCCGCTGCCTCATCGAATTCGGCACCCGGCCCTGGAACGAGGAACAGACCATTGCCGACCATATCTTCAGCGAGATGGACGACAGCGGGATGTTTGATAACGAACGGCTGGTGGGTGTTTATGAAGTATATAAGAACTGGTACAAGCAGGGGTTGCAGCCGGGTCCCAAGAGCTTTTTGTATTACGAAGACCAGGCCATGAGTGCCCTGGTGGTGTCCATACTTGATTTTCCTTATGAACTGAGCCAGAACTGGGAACAGCACTATGAAATGAAGGTGATCACCCGGGAAGAGCTGTACCGGGAAGAAACGGTGTCCACCCTCACCTATCTTAAGCTCCGGAAAATTAAGCGGCTGATCGAAGAGAACCAGAAAGACATGGAACATGAACAGGATGTGCAGCAACAAATGATCCTGCTGCAGACCCACCAGCACCTCAAACAGCTCGAAACCGAGCTCACCAAACTACTCGGAACGGTGATCGTCCGCTAGGGCCAGCAGCATATCGCTGTAACTGCCGTTCAGGTAATCCGCCTCCCCGATCTCAAATACCTTACAGTAATAGGCACATTGTTCCTCCAGTTTCTCCACTGGCAGGTCTTCCAGCAGGTTACCCGCTTCGATTTCCACAAAGCAGCCCAACTGGTTCACTGTATCGAGGTGGAACTTCACATTCCGGATATAATAGATCTCCCGGCTCTTGACCACTTCCACCAGGATGCCCAGGCTGTTGGCCAGTACGGTGCGCAGGGCAGCCGGGTCTTCAGCTTTACAGATCCAGAAGTCGGAACGGCGTTGTCCGGCAGTATCCGGGCGCTGGTAACCGATCAGGTTATTCTCCACGGTACCCTGCCGCAGTTTCAGGCGCCCCGAGGGGACACGGAAATACGTATCGGTCTGGGTATCGGTGCCGTCGAAACGGGCACCCTGCTGCTGGAGCCAGTTTCGGATAGCGGGTATCCGGTTGCTGCGGGCTTTGATCTCGATATTGACGGGCATAAAAAAAAGGTCTGCTAAAATAGCGACCTTTTGTGGTTATAAGCAGTTTATCTGATCAGGCCATCGCCACTTCAGCCTTGGCCACCCGGGTGGCTTTGGTGGCTGATTTTGCCGTGAACCGGGTAGCGGTCCACACATGGTCGAGGGTGACTTCTTCGGTACCTACAAAACCGGCATTGCAGACACAGTCCCAGCTGCAGGCTTTGGTGAGGTCGGTAACAATTTTGGAGGATGACTTGGGATAGGCGATCCAGAAGCGGGCTTCCTTGTGCAGGGCAGGAAGCACTTCCCGCATAATGCTTTTCAGTTGGTTCTGGTTCAGCGCGAATACCAGGGCAAAATCGATCTTCCTTGTTTTCAGCAGTGGAGTCACATTCTTGGAAAAGGACAATTTCATGAACTGCTTTTCGATCGAGGAAGGGAGCCCCTGGATCAGGACGTTTTTCTCATCGCGTAGCTCCAGCTTTTCTAAGAGGTTTTGAGACATGCAAAGAAGTTTAATGAAAGCTTAGGGGTTATGAAAAAAGCGCACGGGAGGGCGAAGATACAAAAAATTCACATTAGGTGTGAATAACTCAAAATAAAAATCCGCAGCCCCCTCATAATCAGGGACTGCGGACGACTATCTCAAATTTATTTGCGGCAGGATTTACTTGCCTTGCTGGTTCATGGGCTTGTAATATTTCAGGGCTTCCGGCATCTGGGCTTTCAGTTTTTCGATACGGGTGGCTTCTGCCGGGTGGGTACTGAGAAGTTCCGGCGGACGTTGTCCGTCGCCGGCCTTGGCCATCCGCTCCCAGAGGGGAATGGCTTCCTGGGGGTTATACCCTGAGAGGGCAGCATAGATCAGTCCCAGTTTATCGGCCTCCAGCTCATGCTTGCGGCTGAAGGGCAGTGTTCCGCCTACCGTAGACCCGATACCATAAGCGCTTAACAGCAGGTTCTGGGCTTCGGGGGTTTTATTGGCTATAGCTACTGAAAGGGCTACGCCACCGGCCTGCTGCAGGGTGGCCTGGCTCATCCGTTCGTTACCGTGCTTGGCGAGGGCATGGGCGATTTCATGACCCATTACAACGGCGAGGGCGGCTTCATTCTGGGTAATGGGAAGCAGTCCGGTATAGACCACGATCTTACCTCCGGGCATACACCAGGCGTTCACTTCTTTGGAGTCGACCAGGTTGTATTCCCACTGGAAACCGTTCAGTTCAGCGGCCTTCCCTTGCTGGGTATAGAAATCGGTGATGGCTTTTGAAATCCGCTGTCCCACGCGGCGAACCATTTCAGCATCCTTGCTTCCCGTTGTAGCCACCACTTTATTCTGGGTGAGGAACTGGCGGTATTGCTGGGAAGCCATACTCTGGATATCGGATTCATTGAACAGGGCCAGTTGCTTGCGCCCGGTAATGGCATTGCGCGAGCAGGCGAAGAGTAAAAGGGGCAGGGCAAAAAGCAGCAGGATTCGTTTCATGGAAAGTTATTTAGCTAATGGATCAGGGCAATAGGTATACCAATTCAAGAGACGGCAAAAAAAATCCCGGCGTTTGCCCGGGAATTAAAAATAGTTTAACGGGACCCTCTGCGGCGTTGCCGGCGGCGGTCGCGGTATTTCAGGATGGGCACCTTGTTTTCACTGCCTTTCAGGATGCGTGATATATTCTTTTGGTGGGTCAGCACCACAAGAAGCGCTACAGCCACAGCAAAAACCCGGTAGGCATGATTATCGACATTGAATATGACCAGGATGAAAATGGGAAAAGCAACGCTGGCCAGGATCGAACTGAGTGATACGAAACGGGTCAGGTAGAGCACCAGGAGGAAAACACCCACACAGCTAAGGGCCGTCCAGGGCGAAATACCCAGTACGAGTCCAAATAATGTAGCCACACCTTTACCACCGCGGAAATCGGCCCAGATGGGGAAGATGTGCCCTAACACGGCAGCCAGACCGAGGCCGATCTGCAGTCCCGTACGGGCTGTTTCATCATCAATATAATAAGGGAGTAAATAGGCGAGTTTTACAGCTGCCAGCCCTTTGAGCATGTCGAACAGCATGACGAAAGTTCCCCAGCGCGGACCCAGGATCCGGAAGGAATTGGTGGCTCCGGCATTGCCGCTGCCATAATCACGGATGTCGATACCAAAGAAGATGCGGCTAACCCAAACCGATGTAGGGATAGAGCCGATCAGGTACGCAACAACTATAATCAAAACCTCTTTCAAGTACGTTACAGGGTTAAAGTGGAAAACAAATTTACTGAAAAAAAAGGTTCAAAAACCCTAACGCCCGTTAGTTATGAATTTTTTGTTAACTGCAGGGCGATCCACCCATCTTTGGCTAAGTCGCCGGTAATGAGCAGGTTAGCAGCTATTGCAGCCTCCGCAATCGATTGCCGGTCGCCGGCAAGGAGTCCACTGAGGATTAAAACGCCCCCCACTGTGAGATGTTGTGCAATACCCCCCATCTGGGCCAGGAGCACATTGCGGTTGATATTGGCGAGTATAATGTCGAACTGGCCCAGTCCATCGAGGTTTTCCGCCTTTTCCAGCCGGCTGCGTATGCACAGGTTGGTGCGGATATTCTCTTCCGCATTCTCAATGCTCCAGTCGTCGTTATCGATGGCATCGATCACGGCCGCACCCAGTTTTTCAGCGAGGATGGCCAGAACGCCGGTACCGGTACCAAAATCCAGTACGGCTTTGCCGGTGAAGTCGAGCGGCTCCATGGCCTGGATCATCATATAGGTGGTGGCATGATGGCCGGTGCCGAAGCTCATTTTGGGAGTGATGATCACTTCGTGTGCCACGCCTGTTTCGGGGGCATGGAAGCCGGCACGCACTACACAGAAATCGCCGACGCGTACGGGCTGGAAGTTCTTTTCCCATTCTTCATTCCAGTTGCGGTTGACGATAGTTTCGCGGGAGTAGTCTAGATTAAAATTGGAGATAACCTCATTCAAATTATTTTGATTGAACAGGTTGTCCGGAATAAATGCAGTCAGGCTTTGATGATCTTCATTGAATCCTTCATAGCCCATATCGGCTAAAAGTGCGACAATAATATCCCTTGTTTCCTGATTATCGCAAGGGATCAAAACCTTCTGATAAATCGAATTTGTAGTCATTGAGGTGAAATTACGGTAAGATTATTAACCATATAGGCACATAGGGATTTAAGTTTAAGATTGCCCGGGATTTATGAATACCTGAATCTAAATGCCTATGTGGTTTAAAATAAAAAAAGCCCTTTCCGAAGAGGAAAGGGCTTTGTATAAAAGGTTGCTATTAATCCTGTGCAGGCGCTTCGTCGTTATCGCGACGGGGGCGTTCCAGTTTGGGACGGTCGGCACGTTCAGGGCGTTCGCCGCGTTCGGGGCGGTCACCACGCTCATAGCGCTCTCCTCCTCCACCGCTGCCGCCTTCGGGCTTCGGCATGAGGACTTTGCGGCTGAGCTTGAACTTGCCGGTCTTATGGTCGATACCGATCAGTTTCACTTTCACGATATCGCCTTCTTTCAGCACACCATCCATGCTCTCGAGGCGCTTCCAGCTGATCTCGCTGATATGGAGCAGGCCTTGCTTACCGGGAATGAATTCCACGAAGGCACCGAATTCCTTGATACCTTTTACTTTGGCTTCGTATACAGAACCTACTTCAGGCACGGCAACGATACCCTTGATCCAGGAAACGGCTTTGTCGAGACCCTCCTTGGCGGGAGAGAATACACTGACTTCGCCTTGGTTACCCACTTCTTCGATATTGATGGTGGTACCGGTTTCGCGCTGGATCTCCTGGATGATCTTACCCTGGGGTCCGATAACAGCACCGATAAATTCCTTGTCGATGAAGAGTTTCACCATGCGGGGAGCATGGGGTTTCACTTCTTCGCGGGCTGCTGCGATGGTATTATACATGCCATCGAGGATGTGCAGGCGTCCTTTACGGGCCTGTTCCAGCGCTTCGCGCATGGTATCCATGCTGAGGCCGTCGATCTTGATATCCATCTGTACGCCGCAAATGCCTTCGCGGGTACCGGTTACCTTGAAGTCCATATCACCGAGGTGATCTTCATCGCCCAGGATATCGGTCAGGATCGCATACTTGTTGTCGGTACCGCGGGTGATGAGACCCATGGCCACGCCACTCACGTGCTTGGGAATGGGTACCCCCGCATCCATCAGGGCCAGTGAACCGGCACATACGGTAGCCATGGAAGAGGAACCATTGGATTCGAGTACATCACTCACCACACGTACGGTGTAGGGATATTCATTACCGGGCATCATCTGCTTCAGGGAACGCATGGCGAGGTTGCCATGGCCCACTTCCCGGCGGCCGGGTCCACGGAGGAACTTGATCTCTCCGGTGGAGAAGGGCGGGAAATTATAGTGCAGGATGAATTTGGAATAGTCTGAAACTGCGGCGCTTTCGATCAGCAGTTCATCGAGGGGGGTACCCAGGGTGACTGTGGTGAGCGACTGGGTTTCACCGCGGGTGAAGAGGGCGGCACCGTGGGGGGAAGGAAGAATATCCACTTCCATGGCCAGGGGGCGCACTTCGTCGAGTTTGCGGCCGTCGAGACGGATGCGGTCGTCGAGGATCATGTTGCGGACCACTTCCCATTTCAGGTCTTCGTAGTATTTCTTGGCCAGTTTCTTCACATCGTCGGTCACTTCTTCACCGAGACTGGCGATCAGTTCTTCTTTCAGCTTATCGTAAGCGTCGCTGCGCTCATTCTTGGAAGAGGCGCTGCGGGAGATCTGGTAAACTTTGTCTTTTGCGAAGGTATTTACTTTCTCCTGCAGTTCTTCGTTCACTACAGGCTTCTTGTAATCGCGCTTGCCGGTAACGCCTGCTTTTTCGCGGAGTTCCTTCTGCGCATTGATCTGTACGCGGATGGCATCATGGGCTACGGCCAGGGCTTTCACGAGATCTTCCTCGCTGCACTCCTGGGATTCTCCTTCCACCATCATCAGGTTCTTTTCAGTAGCACCGATGATGAAGTCCATATCGGCTTTGGCGAGCTCGGTACGGGTGGGGTTCACGATCATGGCACCTTCCACGCGGGCTACACGTACTTCGGAGATGATCTCTTTAATGGGAATATCGGAAACGGCGAGAGCGGCAGAAGCAGCCAGACAGGCCATCGCGTCGGGCATCACTTCCTTATCGCTGGAGATGAGGGTGATGATCACCTGTACTTCGCAATAGTAATCTTCGGGGAAGAGGGGGCGCAGGGCGCGGTCGACCAGACGGCTGATCAGCACTTCATAGTCGCTCAGTTTACCTTCACGCTTGAAGAAGGAACCGGGGATACGGCCGGCAGAGGCGAATTTCTCCATATAGTCTACGGAGAGGGGGAAGAAATCCTGGCCTTCCTTGGCTTCTTTATTAGCCACGGCGGTTGCCATGATCACACAGTTGCCCTGGCGTACCGTTACGGAGCCATGGGCCTGGCGGGCGATCTTACCGGTTTCGATAAAGACTTCGCGGCCGCCACCTATGTCAAATTTTACACTGATGGGTTGGGTTAACATAATTACTTTTTGAATTGTCGTGGTTGATTTGTCCTGCGGTTACGGGTACAGACGGACAAAAACAGCACGGGTTAATGAAACAGATTTGCAGGCGGGAAACCGGGGCATCAAAACGACAATTCCCAACCGGAATATCTCCTGTTGGGAACAGCGTTATGATCTATAATTTTTTCAATTATTTCCGTAAGCCCAGTTTCTCAATCAATGCGCGGTATCCCTGGAGATTGGTTTTGCTCAGGTAAGTAAGCAGGCGCTTACGCTGACCAACGAGCTTCATCAGACCGCGGTGGGTGGAGAAATCTTTTTTGTTTTTCTGTAAGTGTTCAGAAATGCGGTTGATCCGCTCAGTCAGGAGGGCGATCTGGCCTTCGATTGAACCAGTGTTAGCCGCTTTACCTCCAAACTCTGCAAAAATTCCTGAAACTTTCTCTTTAGTTAAATAAGGCATCTCAATTTTTTTTAAAACATCCAGAATTAAATCTTCTATAATTTGGCGGCAAAGGTAGGCAATTTATTTTTGATTTATACGGGAGTTCTGCGGATTTTTTTGGATTTTGCCCTTCAATTGCATTGAATTACAACGGGTTTGGAGCCCGGAGCCGTCCCGGATACAAAATAAGCTGATATTCAACCCTCTACAAAAAATACCATCCTCTTTGCGGTCACCAACGACCTCAACTACGACCAGCGCATGATCAGGATCTGCAGCAGTCTGGCCAAGGCTGGCTATGCAGTCACCCTGGTGGGCCGCCGCATGCCTGGCAGTGCCCCCCTGTCTGAACGCCTGTTCCGCCAGCACCGCTTGCCTTGCTGGTTCAATCGGGGGATGCTGTTTTACCTGGAATATAACCTCCGTCTCTTTCTCTATCTCTTGCTGGCACCCCAATCTATCTTGTGTGCCATCGACCTCGATACGATCCTGCCCATTTACTGGGTTTCCCGCCTGCGCCGCCTGCCCCGGGTATATGATGCACATGAGCTGTTCTGCGAGATGAAAGAGATCGCCACACGGCCAAGGGTGTACCGGGTCTGGAAAGGGATCGAGCGGCAAGCGGTACCCCATTTCCCCCTGGCCTATACCGTAAACCAGCCGATCGCTGATACCTTCAAAAAACTCTACGGAACCGATTTTGCCGTTATCCGCAATATGCCTTTCCGGGATCCGGAGCCGCCGATGGATCCGGCCCTGAAGACAGAAAAGTATTTCCTCTACCAGGGGGCGGTGAATGAGGGCCGGAGTTTCGAGACCTTGATCCCGGCTTTCCGGCAAGTGGAAGCGCCTTTATGGATCTGCGGGGACGGCAATTTCATGGAGCAGGCCCAGGCCCTGGTGGCCGAACATGGACTGGAAGATAAAGTGCTGTTCAAGGGTAAATTCCTGCCCGAGGAACTGCGGCGGATCACGCGGAATGCCTGGGCGGGGATCACATTATTTGATGCCGCGGGACAAAGCAACTACTATTCCCTTGCCAACCGGTACTTCGACTATATCCAGGCGGGGATCCCCCAGCTTTGCGTGGATTATCCGGTATACCGCGAACTGAACAATTTGCATGAAACGGCTGTTTTAACCAGTAGCCTTGATCCGGACAGCATTGCCCGGCAGCTCAACAGGTTATTGATCGATCGTGACCTTTATACAAAATTGCAGCAGGCAGCGGCTGCAGCCCGTTCCGAATGGAACTGGGAAGCGGAGGAGCAAAAGCTGTTAACTTTCTTTACATCTAATTTCCAGTAACCAGTTTTGGAGAAGCATTTACATATTGTTTGTCTCGATGTGCCCTACCCTGTCGATTATGGCGGGGTGTTCGATCTTTTTTACAAGATCGTAGCCCTGCACCAGCAGGGTATCCGCATCCACCTGCATTGCTTTGCCTATGGCAGGGAGCCGCAGCCTGAGCTGGAGAATTACTGCGCTTCTGTCAATTATTATACCCGGAAAACTGGACACAGCGGTTTTTCCTTCCGTATACCTTATATTGTTTCTTCGCGGATCAATCCTGTTTTACTCGACCGCCTATTGCAGGACGATTATCCGATATTGCTGGAGGGCATCCATTGTTCCTGGCCATTGATGGATCCCCGTTTTGAAGGCCGTAAGATGATCCTGCGCCTGCATAATGTGGAGCACCGCTATTACCGGCAGCTGGCGGGCAGCACCTGGAACCTGGTCCGCAAGGCTTATTACCTGCACGAGAGCCGCTTGCTGAAAACTTATGAAAAAGAAGTGGCGGCCAAGGCACGGATTATAACGGTATCAGAAGCCGACCTGTCGATCTACCGGAATGAACTGGGCGCCAAAAACATTTCCTTTTTACCCGTTTTCCTCCCCTTCCACCAGGTAAAATCAAAAGAGGGTGTGGGTTGTTTCTGTTTGTATCACGGTAACCTTTCGGTTCCTGAAAATGACAAGGCGGCGCGGTTCCTGCTGGAGGAAGTATTTAACGATATCAAAATTCCACTGGTGGTGGCGGGCAAGTCTCCCGCTGCTTCACTGGTAAACCTGGCCCACCGCCAGCAGCATACCTGTCTGGTAGCCGATCCGGGGTGGGAGGAAATGCAGGACATGATCACCAAGGCGCAGATCAATATCATCCCTTCTTTTGTCAATACCGGCATCAAGCTGAAACTCCTCAATGTATTGTATAACGGGCGCCATTGTGTGGTGAATGATGAAACGGTGGCAGGCACGGGACTGGAGCCGGCCTGTCATTCGGGCATGAGTGCGGCGGCCATGAAGAGCCTCATCATGCAATTATACCACCAGCCTTTTGGTGAGGAAGAAGTCCGCCTGCGCGAACAGTTATTGCAGTCGCAGTACCACAATGATAAAAACGCGCAGCAGCTGATCACATGGATATGGTAGCATTATCCACCACTTTACCCAGTTCCGTTTTCACGACGCGGGCGGGGAATTTGTGCATCACCATATAATCGTGCGTGGCCATCACGATGGCAGTTCCATAATCCTTACTGATCTGCATCAGCAGGCTCATGATCTCGTCGGAGGTTTCCGGATCGAGGTTACCGGTCGGTTCATCGGCAAGGATAAGTTTGGGGGAATTGAGCAGGGCGCGGGCTACATCGATACGTTGCTGTTCGCCACCGGAGAGTTCGAAGGGCATTTTAAAGCCTTTGGACTTCAAACCAACTTTATCGAGTACATCCTGGATCTTTTCGTTCATCAGTTTCTCGTCTTTCCAGCCGGTGGCGCGGAGCACGAAACGCAGGTTCTCATTCACATTGCGGTCGGTCAGCAGCTGGAAGTCCTGGAACACCACGCCGAGATTCCGGCGCAGGTAGGGTACTTTTTTCCAGTCGCCCATTTCACGGAGGTTAAAGCCCACCACGGTGCCCTCCCCTTCTTTCAAAGGCAGGTCGCCATACAGTGTTTTCAGGAGGCTGGACTTGCCGGTGCCGGTCTTGCCGACCAGGTATACGAACTCCCCCTTATTCACGGTAAAGTTCACGTTGGAGAGGATCAGGTTCGTGCCCTGGTAGATATTGGCGTTCTTTATTTCGATGATGGGATCGTACATGATGTAATGAGTTGGTGCAAAAATAGCAAAAATCAGGGAGACAATGTAGAGGGGAATGTCATTCCGAGCGAAGCGAGGAAGCTGGGTTTGGGCGGAGCGAGGAAGCTGGGTTTGAGCGGAGCGAGGAAGCTGGTGGATGGGCTTAATTCGGTTTCGAGCAAAGCGAGAAACCTTATTTTAAAATAAGAAGAGCCTGTCATTCCGAGCGGAGCGAGGAAGCTTTGTTTGAGCGGAGCGAGGAAGCTGGGTTTGAGCGGAGCGAGGAAGCTGGTGGATGGGCTTAATTCGGTTTCGAGCAAAGCGAGAAACCTTATTTTAAAATAAGAAGAGCCTGTCATTCGAGGAAGCGAGCGGAGCGAGGAAGCTGGTTTGAGCGGAGCGAGGAGCTGGTGGATGGGCTTAATTGGGTTTCGAGCAAAGCGAGCGGAAGAGCCTGTCATTCCGGAGGAAGCTGGGTTGAGCGGGCGAGGAAGCTGGGGAGCGAAGCGAAGCTGGGTTTGAGCGGAGCGAGGAAGCTGGGTTTGAGCGGAGCGAGGAAGCTGGGTTTGAGCGGAGCGAGGAGCTTTGTTTGAGGAGCGAGGAAGCTGGGTTTGAGCGGAGCGAGGAATCTGGGTTTGACGGAGCTGGGTTTGAGCGGAGCGAGGAAGCTGGGTTTGAGCTGGGTTTGAGCGAAGCGAGGAAGGTTTGAGGCGGAGCGAGGAAGCTGGGTTTGAGCGGAGCGAGGAAGCTGGGTTTGAGCGGAGCGAGGAAGCTGGTGGATGGGCTTAATTCGGTTTGGAGCGAGCCTGTCATTCCGAGCGAAGCGGCTGGGTTTGAGCGGAGCGAGGAAGCTGGGTTTGAGCGGAGCGAGGAAGCTTTGTTTGAGCGGAGCGAGGAGCTGGGTTCGAGGCGGAGCGAGGAAGCTTTGTTTGAGCGGAGCGAGGAAGCTTCGCTGGGTTTCGGAATGGGTTCCTCGCTTCGCTCATTCAGGGTTGGGGGGAATGAGAGTTTCTCGCTTCGCTCGAAACGGCTATTCGTAGGGCGTATGTCAAAAAAGGTTCCTACCTTATAGGTTCAACGAAACGTTAAACACCTATGTCCCGCCATCTGAATCCTCTGCTGCTTGCATTTGTTGTATTCGGAATGGTCCTTCCTGCTGCTGCCCAGACGGCACAGGAATATTTCAATATAGGAACCTCCTTTTATAAGGAAGGGGATTATGTACAAGCGCTGGATTATTTTACCAAAGCCATTACTGCAAAAGCTAATTACGGGGATGCTTACCGGGAAAGGGGGTTTACCTATAATATGCTGAACCGGACTGAGGATGCGATGAAAGACCTGGATAAGGCTTTATCAATCAACAGGAATGATTTAATGGCACATTATGGAAAGGGTTTGGTGTTTGAAAACCAGAGAGACTACAGAGACGCGCTCATGGAGTATGAAACGGCCAAAGACGACCCGGCAGTATTGATTGATGCGTATAACCGGATCGGGTTGATCCTTTGCAGCGAAGGCAAATATGCCGCAGCGATCGGTTATTACAAACGTGCTATGGATTCAGATACCCTGAACAATACTCCCTGCCTGATCATCAATATGATCGAGCCTTTGTTACGGCTCCGGAAATTTGAAGAAGCCCTGACCTATATCACGGTCAATTCAACGGAAGAAAAAACACAATCCTTTTCTGCTTACACGAATAAACTCGGCACCCGGGATAAAAACGCCAAAAATGCCAGCTGGACCTTCTTCAAACAGGAACTGCGGCCTTCCATTGAAAGCCTGGTGCATAAAGATTATACCGCGGCGATCGGGACCTTGCAACAAAGTGCTGCAGGCTTTGTGATCATGAAAGCTACTGATCCCGATTACCAGAAGCAGAGCTATGCACTCCTGCTGGCCCTGACCGGATATGCTTTTGATCAATTGAACAAACCCCTGGAAGCCATAAAAAATTATGAGCAGTCGCTGGTGATCCAGCCGGAGCCGCCGGAAGTCCGCGATGCGTTGGTGAAGCTTAAGGATGCGCAAGCCAGTCTGCTGGCAAATGACCAAACCGGTCCTGTCATTACAATACTGGAACCCGCTGGCACCCGTTCCATCTCCGTTGACGATGATGTGGTGACCGGAACGGTACGTCATATACGGGGAACAGTAACGGATGAAAGCGGGGTGAAATCCGTGCTGCTCAACAATGCCCGCTTAGCGGTGACCGCCAGTGGATATTTCGACACAGCGGTAACCCTGAAGCCAGGACTCAATGCCTTCGCGATCGTGGCCACTGATAAAAATGCGAATACAGAGGTGAGTCCCGTCAACATCACTATAAATCCCGGCAAGGACCCGGCAGATGCGTCTGGCAAAGACAAGCTCACAGACGAGCCGGTCTACTATGCTTTGCTGATCGCGGAAAATGAATACAAAAATGAGCAGATCCCAGACCTGAAAAAGCCGGCAGCGGATCTGCAGTTGTTGTATAATACCCTGGTAAATCAATATTCCTTCGAGCCTTTTAATATAGATACGCTGGTCAATGCAACACGGGCTCAAATCCTGGAGGCCCTTACCCAGATCGGTGAGCGGGTCCGGGAAGGGGAAAGCCTGTTCATCTTTTATGCAGGCCATGGGGACCTGAAGCGGTTTCCAGACAATTCGGAGAAAAGTTACCAGATCCCACAGGATGCAGTTAAGGGCAATATATTCACTTATATTAATGGAATGGAATTCCTGGATTGCCTGACTTTTACCAAAGCGCGACGTATCCTGGTAGTGGCGGATGCCTGTTTTGCGGGATCGCTTTTCCGTGGGGTGGGCAACAGTGGCAATCAGTCCCTTTCCGAGAAGTACAAGGATATCAGCCGGAGATTATTATCAAGCGGGAATGTGAAAGTAGTACCAGACGACAGCCAGTTCATCCCTGTATTCCTCAATGCCCTGCAGCAGAATAAAAGCCCATTTATAACAGCAGAGAAACTGGTCGACAGTTTCAAGGAGCAGTACAACCAGCAATCCAACCAGCAATTGCAGTTCCTGCCGATAGATTTCCTGAAAGACCAGGGCGGGCAGTTTGTGTTTAAACGGAGATAAAAAATACCGGGTACACTTTAATTAACTGCAACTAATTATCACCTACACTTAGTTCGAGGAAGAAATAAAAAAACCGGTGGATAAATCCACCGGTGTGTTTCGTGATCCCGCTGGGACTCGAACCCAGGACCCATACATTAAAAGTGTATTGCTCTACCAACTGAGCTACGGAATCTGCAGTAGTGCGGGTGACCGCTTCCTGACCCGTTTTTGGGAGTGCAAAAATAAGGCAAAATCACTTTACACCAAATTTTTAAAAAAATAATTATCAAACAAATGTGAATAACCTTAGTCCTAAACCCTTAAGTCTGTTATTTTTGTGTCATTCAAGCATACCTATGGGTTATTTCACGAATAAAGTAGTCGCCATCACTGGCGGCAGCGACGGGATCGGAAAAGCACTGGTCGAAAAACTCCTGGCCGAAGGCGCCAAAGTGGCCACCTGCAGCCGCAATTACGACAAACTCTACCAGCTGCAACTCTCCTTCCCCACCGCCCCCCTGCACACCATCACGGCAGACGTGAGCCGGCAGGCCGACTGCGAACGCTTTATCGCCACCACACTCAAAACCTTCGGCACCATCGATATCCTGATCAATAATGCCGGCATGAGCATGCGCGGCCTTTTTGAAGAGACCGACCTGAGCGTGCTGCAACGCCTGATGGATATCAATTTCTGGGGAGCCGTGTATACCACCAAGGCCGCCCTGCCCGAGATCCGGAAACAAAATGGCGTGATCGTGGGCGTGTCGTCGATCGCCGGCTACCGCGGACTACCCGGCCGCAGCGGCTACTCCGCCTCCAAATACGCCCTGCAGGGCTGGCTGGAAGCCCTCCGCACCGAACTGCTGAAAACCGGCACCCATGTAATGTGGGTCTGCCCCGGCTTCACCGCCTCCAATATCCGCAACGCCGCTTTAACCGCAGAAGGCAAAGCCCAGGGTGAATCACCCCTCGAAGAAGGGAAACTGATGACCGCGGAAGAAGTGGCCGGCCGCATCCTCGACGCCATCGAAAAACGCAAACGCACCGCGGTGATGACCTTCGATGGCAAACGCGCCGCTTTTATGAACCGGTTTTTTCCAGGGCTGGCGGATAAGCTGGTGCATGGGTACTTTTTTAAGAAGGGGAAGCTGGTGAAGTAGGTGAAAGTAGCCGGTAGCCAGTAGTCAGTAGCCGGTAGTCAGTAGAAAAGCCTGAATCGACAATCGACAATCGGGCATTGGTAATCGGTAATTGGTAATAATATAACGAAAACTAACCTCCAGTAATAATGTCCCTTATAACCCTCACGACCGACATAGGCCCGCAGGATTTCCTGTCGGGAGCGGTGAAGGGACAATTATTGAAAGCCGGACCGGAGTTCCAGGTGGTGGAGATCACCCATGCCCTGCCGCCCTTTAACCTGCCCCAGGCCGCTTATGTGTGCCGCAATGCCTTCCGGCAGTTCCCGGAATTCACTTTTCATGTAGTACTCGTTAACCTGTTCGACCGTAAACCCGACCAGTTGCTCCTCGCCTATCATAACGAACAATATATCCTCTGCGCCGATAATGGCCTGCTCACCATGATCCTGGAGGCCAAACCCGAACTGGTGATCGGCCTGCCGCTCGACAAAAACCGGCAACGCAATACCCTCTATTGTACGGAAATCATGACCGATGCCATCCGCAAATTACAGGGCGGCATGAGCCTGCAGCAGATCGGCGTTCCAGACGTGCCTATCGTGGAGAAGAACCACCTACAGCCCGTGTTCAGCGATAACTGGATCGAAGGACAGATCATCTTTATCGACCACTTCGAGAATATCGTCATCAATATCACCCGCGAACAGTTTGAGACCCACCGGAAGAACCGGAATTTCCGGATCGTGTTCAAGCGCGACGAAGTGATCAGCACCATTAGCGAAACCTATGCCGACGTGCCCGAGGGAGAAAAACTGGCCCTTTTCAACTCCGCCGGCTACCTCGAAATCGCCATCAACAAGGGCAATGCCGCCGGCCTCTTCGGCCTCCAGGGCTTCAGCGAAAAAAGCCAGAACCAGCAGAACCGCCTCTTTTATCAAACAGCCCGGATCCTGTTCGACTAGTATAAAATAATGAATATGAATTAATTAATGTCGAATCGACCCGGTTCTCTACTTCTTACGCTTGTCTCCCGCCTCATGTCTCTGGCCTCTTTTCTGTCTCCTGTCTACTGTCTTCTGTCTCCCCTCCCGGCTACTGGCTCCTGGCTACTGACTACCGGCTTCTAACCTCCTGCTTTTCAGCTGCATTTTGATTTCCAAAATAGCCCGAAAACACTATCTTTGCCCACTCTTAAAAAATAATACAACACGCAATGAGAGCACTGGTTAGCATTTTTACTGCCCTATTGATCGGAATCTCTTTATACCAGCTTTCGTTTACCTGGTTTGTGAACAAGCATGAAAGTGAGATCGAGGCTAAAGCGGCAGCCTATATCAAGCGTAGTTTTCCCTCAGCCGAACAGAAATACCCCGGGAATAAAGAAGCCCAGGCTATTTACCAGGACTCCGTGGATACCGAGAAGAAACGGTATGCCGACAGCCTGCTCGACGCTTCGAAAGACAAGTCCATCACCTGGTGGGGACAGAGTTACCAGAAAGCCAAAGAGAGCGAACTGCTCCTGGGTCTGGACCTGCAAGGGGGTATCAACGTTACCCTGGATATTGCCCTCGACGGACTGATCAAGGGTCTGGCTAATAACCCGAAAGATGCACAACTGGTGGCTGCCATTGCCGAAGCCCAGCGCCTGAAGCTGACCAGCGACCAGAACTTCATCGACCTTTTTGGTACTGCCTATGCCAAGCAGAATCCCAATGGCAAACTGGCGCCCTATTTCGCCAACCCCAACCGCAATAAGCTCAGCATTAATGCCAGCAACGACCAGGTGATCACCTTCATCAAGGGTGAAGCCAATGGCGCCATGGCACAGACTTTTGAAGTACTCCGCCGCCGTATCGACAAGTTCGGTGTGGCCCAGCCCAATATCAACCTCGACGAGAACCGCGGTATCATCAACGTGGAACTCGCCGGTGCCACTGATCCCGAGCGCGTACGCAAATACCTCCAGAGCACCGCTAACCTGCAGTTCTGGGAAGTATATACCCTCGCTGATCCTGCTATCGTAACCGGTTACCAGAACGCCGACAAGGCCCTGGAAACCTACCTCTACGGTAACAAGAATGCCAGTGCAGATTCTGCCACCACCAAACTGATCGACAGCCTGCGGAACCTGAAAGATTCCGTAAGCATTGCCAAAGCCGATTCCATCAAGAAGGCTTCCGACAGTGCAGCTGTGGCCAATCGTGTGAACCCGCTTTTCAAAGTATTGTATCCTGCTCAGCCTTATACCGATAAGGAATCCGGCCGCCAGAGCTTTGGTCCGGCCATCGGTTATTCCCAGGTAAGCGATACTGCCAAAGTAAACCAATACCTGGGCCTGCCTGTGGTTCGCAATGCTTTCCCCGCGAATGCCAAATTCCTCTGGGGTAAAGCCACCCGCAACGAAGACGGTACCTTCTCCAAAGTACTGCAGCTCTATGTGGTGAAAACCATCCCCGGCCGTGAAACTGCCGAGATCGAGGGCAATGCCATTGAGAATGCCTATCAGGATTTCGACCAGCTGGGTAATGTTACGGTAACCATGCAGATGACCACTACCGGTGGACAGAAATGGGCCGACATGACCGGCAAGAATGTGAACAAGCCGATCGCTATTGTACTCGACGATATCGTGTATTCTGCACCGAACGTAAACCAGAAGATCGAAGGCGGTAACTCGCAGATCACTATGGGTGGTGGTACCGGCAAGCAGAAGACCCTGATCATTGAAGAAGCGAATGACCTCGCCAATATCCTGAAATCCGGTAAGCTGGAAGCTCCGGCCAAGATCGTTCAGGAGCAGGTGGTTGGTCCTACCCTCGGTGCTGCTGCTGTAAACGGCGGTATCAACTCCTTCCTGATCTCTTTCGCCGTGATCTTCATCCTCATGGTGATCTATTATAATACTGCAGGTATTGTAGCCAAT
>JBGAQC010000028.1:0-17911 GCA_044220945.1 Chitinophagaceae bacterium
GACAAGCTGCAGTTTGAAGAAGTGCTCGAAACCGCCGGCGACAGCTTTGCCCGTTACTTGGTGCGGATCCGCGAAATGCAGCAATCCATCAGCATCATTGAACAACTGATCGATAATATCCCTGAAGGCGATTTCCAGGCCAAGACCAAGGCCGTGCTGAAACTGCCGAAAGGAGAATTCTACAGTCGCGTGGAGACGGCACGTGGTGAACTGGGTATTTATATCGTAAGTGAAGGGGCTACCACACCGTACCGGATCAAGTTCCGTTCACCTGGATTTTCCAATCTGTCGATCCTTGACCGGATGGCAAGGGGCGGGAAGCTGGGGGATCTGGTGGCGGCGATGGGGACGCTGGACCTGGTGATACCGGATATTGATAGATAGTAGCCAGTAGCCAGTAGTCGGTAGACAGTAGAGAAGAGAGAAGACAGAAGAAAGAAGACAGAAGAAAGTAATTCGTTATAAGTAATACGTTTCGTAATGGCTGAATTCAGTTTAGCAAATTTAACCCGGATGCTGCATGAGTGGCTGAGCGGACTGTTGCCTGAGGTTTGGGTGACGGTGGTGGAAATGGTGCTGGCCGGTGTGGCGGTGATCGGTTTGTTTGCAGTGCTGGGACTGGTGCTGGTGATCATGGAGCGGAAAGTGAGTGCCTGGATGCAGATCCGCCTGGGCCCGAACCGCGTGGGTCCGAAAGGCCTGCTGCAATCACTGGCCGATACAGTTAAACTGCTGGTCAAAGAAGGCATGACACCGGATGGCGTGGATAAGCTCCTGTTTAATCTCGCTCCTGTTATTGCCATGATGGTGGCCATGTTGCTGATGGCGCCGATCGCGTTCGCCAAAGATTTTCATCTCTGGAACCTGAATATCGGCGTGCTCTATGTATCCGCCATTTCTTCGATCTCCGTGATCAGTATCCTGATGGCAGGCTGGGCCAGTAATAACAAATATTCCCTGATGGGCGCCATGCGCAGCGGGGCCCAGATCGTGAGTTATGAATTGTCGGCCGGCCTTGCGGTCATGACCATTATAGTGCTGACCGGATCACTGAACCTCAATGAGATCATTGCTTCACAGGAAAACGGCTGGTGGATCTTCAAAGGGCACCTGCCGGTTTGGATCGCCTTTATCATATTCATGATTGCGGTGACTGCAGAAACCAACCGGGCCCCATTCGACCTGGCCGAAGCGGAAAGTGAGCTCACCGCCGGTTTCCATACCGAATATTCGGGAATGAAGTTCGCGCTGTTCTTCCTGGCCGAGTATGTTAATGTATTTATCGTATGTGCTATTGGTGCAACCCTATTCCTGGGCGGCTGGATGCCCCTGCATATCGGCAGCTGGACCGGGTTCAACCATGTGATGGATTATATCCCTTCCAGTATCTGGTTTTTCGGGAAGACCTTCTTCCTGATCTTCATGATCATGTGGTTCCGCTGGACTTTCCCGCGGTTGCGCATCGACCAGTTGCTGAATCTAGAGTGGAAGTATTTACTGCCGATCAGCATGATCAATATCCTGCTGGTGACGGTGATCGCGATATTGAAATGGCATTTTTAAGGATTCGTAAAACGTAAAAACGAAATACTTTCCGGATGTTCTTGAAAGATTATATAAAGGATGTGTTCGGTGCACTGAAATCGCTGCTGACCGGTATGAAAACCACCGGCTACTATTTCACGCACCATAAGGAGATCATCACCCAGCAGTATCCCGATAACCGTGATACCCTGGTGCTGCCCGAACGGTTCAAGGGCGAAGTGGTGATGCCGCATAACGAGAATAACGAGCACCGTTGCACCGGCTGTACGGCCTGTGAGCTGGCTTGTCCGAACGGCACCATCAAAGTAGTGACCAAATTCGATATCACCCCCGAAGGCAAGAAGAAAAAAGCTATCGATAAACTGGTGTATCACCTGGAACTCTGCACCCTCTGCAATCTCTGTATCGAGGCTTGTCCTTCAGACGCGATCAAGATGGCGCAGACCTTTGAGCACAGTGTGTTCGACCGGAGCAAGCTGACGAAGGTGTTGAATAAGGAGGGGTCGAAGATCATGGAGGGAGTGGAATAGGCGAGAAGCTAGAAGCTAGAAGGTAGAAGAGAGAAGAGAGAAGGGAGAAGGGAGAAGGGAGAAGCTAGAAGGTAGAAGAGAGAAGGGAGAAGCTAGAAGGAAGAAGGAAGAAGTATATTATTCATAATAAATTATTAGAAGTGAGCGGTTCTGACTTTATTTTTTATCTGCTGGGTATCATGACCCTGGTGTTCGGGGTGATGGCTGTGACGAGCCGGCAGATCTTCCGTTCGGCGATCTACCTGCTCTTTACCCTGATCGGTATTGCGGGGATCTATTTCTGGCTGGAATATGAATTCATCGCAGCGGTGCAGATCATCGTATATGTGGGCGGTATCGTGGTGCTGATCATCTTCTCCATTCTGCTTACCCAGCAGGCGGGTGAAAAACTACCGGCTCAAAAGACGACGCGTAAGATCGCAGCGGCACTGGCGGCTTTCAGCGGACTGGCCCTGGTGATGGTGCAGGTACTGCAGCACAGTTTCGTGCCAACTACACTGCCGGCTATTGATCCCGGTATCAAGAGCATCGGCACCCAGCTGTTGAATGTGGACCAGAACGGGCTGGCATTGCCTTTTGAAGTGATCAGTATTTTATTGCTGGCGGCGATGGTAGGGTGTATTGTGATTGCGATGAGAGAGAAGCAAGAAGCGAGAAGCTAGAAGCGAGAAGCTAGAAGTAAGAAGACAGAAGACAGAAGACAGAAGACAGAAGACAGAAGACAGAAGAAAAATTAATCGTACAAGGTAAATAATACTATGCAACCTGGATTATACCATATTTTATTCATCGCTACGGCGTTGTTCTTTACGGGGATCTACGGCTTTCTGACCCGGAAGAACCTGATCACGATGCTGATGAGCGTGGAGCTGATCCTGAACAGCGTGAACCTGAATTTTATTGCATTCAATAAATATGTATGGCCCAATAAACTGGATGGAGTATTCTTCACCCTCTTTATTGTAGCAATTGCAGCTGCTGAAGCGGCTGTGGCGATTGCCATAATCATCAATTTATACCGCAGTCACCGTTCCATTGATGTGGACGATGCCGGCGAACTGAAGTATTAATCATGGAACTGAAGCTTTATACAGAATTGATCCTATTGCTCCCCCTAGCAGGCTACCTCCTGCTGGGCCTGTTGGGCAAAAAGCTGCTCGGCAATTTTTCTGGCATTGCAGGTACCCTCCTGATGGGCGTTACCGCCGTGCTGGCCTTTTATGTGGCTGCACAGTATTTCTTTGTCAGCGGTAAAGTGGATGGTGTATATCAGGCACAGATCCCCCTGAAATTCACCTGGCTGAGTTTTGCCAATGGCCTCAGCATTGACCTGGGTATTATCCTCGATCCCATTTCGGCGATGATGCTGGTGGTAGTGACCCTGGTATCGCTGATGGTGCATATTTACAGTCTGGGTTATATGAAAGGGGAGGAGCGGTATCCAGTCTATTACGCACATCTTTCCCTCTTTACATTTTCCATGCTGGGCTTGGTGCTCTCCACCAATATTTTCCAGATCTATATGTTCTGGGAGCTGGTGGGTTTGTCTTCTTTCCTGCTGATCGGATTCTATTTCCAGAAAGCATCCGCACTGGCTGCCGCCAAGAAGGCCTTTATTGTAACCCGTTTTGCCGATCTGGGTTTTCTGATCGGTATCCTGGTATTATCGTTCTACAGCAGCACACTTGATATACCTACTTTGATCCAGCGCCTGACTGCAACAGAGGGCAATGAATTCAAAACCGCGGTAAGTGCCGGCTTTCTCGGTACTTCTGCCCTCACCTGGGGTTTGTTGCTGGTGTTCATGGGCGGTGCGGGCAAGAGTGCGATGTTCCCCCTGCATATCTGGTTGCCCGATGCCATGGAAGGTCCTACACCAGTATCTGCCCTGATCCACGCTGCAACCATGGTGGTAGCCGGTGTTTATCTGGTGGCCCGTCTTTTCCCGGTGTATTCTGCTGATCCGGATTCGCTGAATGTTGTGGCCTATATCGGCGCCTTCTCTGCCCTGTTTGCTGCGATCATCGCCTGTACACAAACGGATATCAAGCGCGTGCTGGCCTATTCCACCATGTCGCAGATCGGATATATGATGTTTTCACTGGGTGTGGCCCGCTATGGAGCTGAAACACAGTTGGGATTTACAGCTTCCATGTTCCACCTCTTTACCCATGCCCTGTTCAAAGCCCTGTTATTCCTGGGTGCGGGTTCGGTGATCCATTATGTACACAGTAACGAAATGAAAGATATGGGTGGCCTTCGCAAGCATATGCCCATTACACATATTACGTTCCTGGTGGCTTGTCTGGCGATATCAGGTATTCCCTTCTTTGCCGGGTTCTACAGTAAGGAAGAGATCCTCCTGGCAGCATCACAGGGTAATCAACTGATCTATTGGGTAGCCCTGTTCACATCCGGATTGACCGCCTTCTATATGTTCCGGCTTTATTTCAATATATTCTGGAACAAGCCCTATGTTTCCCATGGCGACGCACATCACGGGGAAGGTGGTTTTGTGATGCTGTTCCCCTTGCTGTTGCTGGCAGCCGGAGCCCTGCTGGCGGGATATATTCCCTTTGGCAGTTTTGTGAGTGCAGATGGCCATCCGCATGAAAGCCATGTGGAGCTGACCTTCTCGATCCTGCCTGTGGTATTGGCCCTTATCGGGATCGGAGGTGCTTTCTTCCTGTATAAGAACCCTTCTGAAACGCCGGCGAAGATCGCTGCTTCCCTCGGGACGCTGTATCGATCGGCTTACCGGAAATTCTATATTGATGAGCTCTATCTTTTCGTAACCAAGAAGATCCTGTTCAATGGAATTGCCCGTCCGGCGGCCTGGTTCGACAAGCAGGTGGTGGATGAGCTGGTGAATACAGCAGCAGACAGCACCCAACGGATCAGTGAAGGCGTGAAAAAAGTGCAGTCGGGCAAAGTGCAGCAGTATGCCTTGTATTTTCTTGCCGGACTGATCGTGATCGCGGCCCTGCTGATCTATTTCTGGAAACCCTGATTATTCAATTGATGATTTTATAGATGAACCTGAGTTTACTGATATTGTTCCCCCTGCTTACCGGATTGCTGATCCTGGCGATCCGCAATGTGCAGGCGGCCAAATGGATCGCCCTCGGCGGTTCCGCGGTACAGCTGGTACTGGCGCTGGTGCTTTATGTAGTGTTCACCAAGGCCCGCACAGCTGGCACTTCCGAAGTGATGCTCTTCCAGCAGCAGTGGCCATTGTTCCCTTCGCTGAATATCAATTTCCACTTGGGGGTGGATGGCATCGGTGTGGCCATGATCCTGCTGACATCCTTTGTGGTAGTGGCGGGTGTGCTGGTATCCTGGAAGGTGAGTTATATGACCAAGGAATTCTTCCTCCTGCTGATCTTGCTGGCCATGGGTGCCTATGGCTTTTTCATTTCGCTCGACCTGTTCGTGATGTTCTTCTTCCTTGAAGTAGCAGTGATCCCCAAATACCTGCTCATCAATATCTGGGGCAGCGGCAAGAAGGAATATGCTGCCAATAAACTGGCCCTGATGCTGATGGCGGCATCGGTACTGGTACTGATCGGCATGCTGGGTATCTATTTTGGTTCAGAACCGGCCAACCGCACTTTCGACATGTTAAAGCTGAGTGCGACTTCATTGCCTGCCGAAACACAGAAATTATTCTTCCCCTTTATATTCATAGGTTTTGGAATTTTCACGGCTTTATTCCCCTTCCATACCTGGGTACCCGACGGTCACTCTTCGGCACCTACAGCCGGTAGTATGTTCCTGGCGGGTATTTCCATGAAGCTGGGTGGTTATGGTGCCCTGCGGGCAGCCACCTGGTTATTGCCGGAAGGGGCGAAGGAATATGCCAATATCGTGATCGTTCTTTCTGCTATTGCTATTCTTTACGGGGCCTTCGCCACCATGATGCAGAAGGACCTCAAATACATGAATGCGTATTCATCCGTAAGCCATTGCGGTTTTGTATTGCTGGGTATTGCGATGCTCACCAAAACAGCTGTGAATGGTGCGGTGATGCAGATGGTATCCCATGGCCTGATGACGGCCCTTTTCTTTGCTGTGATCGGAATGATCTACGAACGCACGCATACTCGGATCATAGCCGATATGGGCGGCCTGATGAAGACCATGCCCTTTATCATGACCATCTTATTCATCTCCGGTCTCTGTTCACTTGGTCTGCCCGGACTGAGCGGCTTTGTTGCGGAGATGACCATTTTTGTAGGTGCCTGGGAAAATGCGGATACCTTCCACCGGATCGCCACCATTGCGGCCTGTATGTCGATCGTGGTAACGGCGGTATATATATTAAGGGCAGTAGGACAGATCGCTATGGGCCCCATCAAGGAAGCCTATGCCGGTCTGGGTGATGCCAGCTGGTATGAGCGTACGGCAGCTGTGGTACTGATCCTGGGTATACTGGCGATCGGTATTGCCCCTTATTGGCTGAACGAACTGGTTGATCCGGCTACTCAGGTTATCATTAGCCGGTTTGGTGTAAAATAACTGACGATTTAATTCAAGCGAATGCTGAACGAATTTCTGATATTGATGAAACAGGAGCTGGTGATCACCTGCCTGCTGTTTTTATTGCTCTTCCTGAAACTAGGAAAACTCACAGCGAATACAGTATACCTGAATCTGTCCTTACTTGTATTGCCGGTTACGGCCTTGCTCAGCTTCTGGGGCCGCAAGCAGGGGCTTCTCTTTGCCGGCATGTTTGTCACCAATCCGCTGATCGGTGCCGAGAAGGCCATCCTGCTGGTTGCAGCAATGGTTTTATTGCTGGTGAACTACGACTGGCTGAAAAAGCAGGAACATCTTCCCGAATTGCTGATGCTTTTATTCTCCGCATTGCTGGGTATGATGCTGATGGTATCGAGCGGTAACCTGCTGATCTTCTACCTAAGCCTTGAACTGTCTACCATCCCTGTGGCAGCCATGGCCAATTTTGACCTGCACAAACGCACCAGCGCGGAAGCGGCCATGAAAATGATCCTCTCCTCTGCATTGGCATCCGGTATACTTCTTTTTGGCATCTCGCTGATTTATGGCGCCACCGGCAGTATCATTTTACCCGAACTGGCCGGACGACTTACAGTTGGTCCCTTATCCATACTGGGCTTCATCTTTTTCTTTGCCGGCTTTGCCTTCAAGCTTTCCGTTGTGCCCTTCCATTTCTGGACGGCCGACGTGTATGAAGGGGCACCGGTAGCGGTTACGTCCTTTCTTTCTGTTGTATCGAAAGGTGCCGTAAGTTTTATTTTCATTACTGTTTTATACCATGCTTTCCAGCCCCTGGGTGAAATGAGCCATCTGTTACTAGTAGTGCTGGCCTTGCTCACCTTATTTACCGGTAACCTTTTTGCGCTGCGTCAGCAGAACCTGAAGCGATTCCTGGCGTTTTCGTCCATAACCCAGGTGGGCTTCCTGCTGGTGGGTATTTCTTCCGGTTCTTCCCTGGGCACTGCAGCTGTAGTCTATTTTATCCTGATCTACCTGTTTTCGAACCTGGCCGCTTTTGGCGTGGTGAGTGTGATCTCACAGGCAACCGGAAAAGAAACGATTGATGATTACCGGGGTCTTTATAAAAACAACAAGTTGCTGAGCTGGGTGCTGGTGATCGCCTTATTCTCCCTGGCAGGTGTGCCGCCCACAGCCGGATTTTTTGGTAAAATGTTCCTCGTGATGGCGGGTGCCACCCGTTCCTCTGTAGGCTTTATCATACTCGTGGTACTGAATATTGTGATCGCGCTGTATTATTACCTGCGGGTGGTGCGTGCCGTGTTCAGTTCAGAGAATGCCACACCGCTGGAACCGGTATCCTTTGGATTCCCTGCCAAACTGGGCATGGCCCTTTGTATCGCGGGTATCCTGCTGGTGGGTGTGATCGGCCGGATCTATGAATATATTTTATCGATCAGTTGAGTTTATTAACCTGAAGTACTGACCATGGCTATCAATAAGAATCATGAATTTGAAGAACTGAACGGCGTGAAATGCGGTATAGTGGAGCGTCTGGCCTCACCTGCCCGTGTACAGTTCCTGAAAACCATCCTGGAGCATAATGGCTATACGGTAGTGGTAGTTCCGAGTCCGCCGCCCAAAGCAGCAGCAGCTCCTGCACCCAAAGCAGGCGAAGCGCCGCCACCACCTCCGCCCCCCGCACCTGAAACCTTTACCATAGGCGTAACGGATTATACCTTCAATCCCATTAATGCCGTGTTCGGCCGTTCATTGAAAACAGTGGATGGACATGTGGTGACGCTGGCGTATTGGAAGGGGGAGGAAGCGGTGTCAAATGATGAAGTGCCGTATTATGCGAGAAGCTAGAAGGGAGAAGGAAGAAGTAAGAAGGGAGAAGGGAGAAGTTAGAAGGGATACAGTTTCGTGTAGTTTGGTCATATTATTTTAAAAGGGATAATGAAGTAGACTATTTCACACTTCATTATCCCTTTTGTGGTTTAAATTTCTGCTGTATTTCCCTCTCCCTTCTTACTTCTTCCTTCTAACTTCTGATCATCTTAATATAATTCGCCCGTTCATACGCCGTAGGATCCGACACATTCTGCTGGCTCAATATTCCCCGGAAATCTTTGAGTGATTCATACCCCATTTTTCGCATCCAGTCGTTCAGGCCGGCGTGCATATCCTGGAGGTATTCGATGCCGTTTTTGTAGAGCGCGGAGGCCGTCATGGCTACATCGGCACCAGCCAGGATGTATTTAATGACTTCTGTTGCACTCTGTACGCCAGTGGTTGCTGCCAGTGATGCATTCAGCTTACCATAGAGCAATGCGATCCAGAGCAGCGGCAGGCGGATCTCGTTGGGTTCGCTGTACTGCAGGTTGGAAACCAGCTTGAGCTCATTGATATCAAAATCGGGCTGATAGAAGCGGTTGAACAAGACCAGCCCATTAGCTCCACCTGCCACCATGCGCTGCGCCATATTACCAGTGGAACTGAAATAGGGATTCAGTTTCACGGCCACAGGAACATTGACATGGTTGCGTACTTCGGTGATGATATTCAGGTAGCGGTGTTCCACCGTAGCGGAACTCAGCTGCAAGTCAGCAGGAATAAAGAAGATATTGATCTCGATAGCATCCGCACCAGCCTGCTCCATCTGTGCAGCATGTTCGATCCAGCCTTCCGGCGTAATGCCATTCAGGCTGCCGATGATGGGAATGCGCACCCGCTTTTTGGCCCGCTGGATTTTTTCCAGGTATTCGATGGAACCGGTTTTATAGGTATCCAGCGAAGGGAAGAAATCGGAGGCTTCGGGCGACTGGTAACTGGTCGATTTCAGGATGGCGTCGAAACGCTCCTGCTCTTTCTTGATCTGTTCCTCGAAGAGGGAGTGTAAGACTACGGCACCTGCGCCATAGTCTTCCATCTTCAGGATATTATCGAGGTCTTCTGTTAAAGGACTGGCTGAAACCACGATGGGTGAATTCAGTTTCAGTCCCAGATAGGTTGTCTGTAAACTGGGCATGTCGTCTTTGTTTTAAGCTACCGGTACAAAATCACTGGCAGGTAATGTTGCCAGCTCTTCATAATTCTTCCATTTCAGGTTCACCAGCTCCTGGGCCATCTTCATGAGTTGTTCCGCCTGTTCCGGATGAGTGCGGGTCAGCACTTTGTACCGGAGTTCATGATAGGCATACTCTTTCAGCGGCAGTACCGGGCGCGGGGAATCCAGGATGAACGGATTCGCTTTTTTCTTGCGCAGTACCGGATTGTACCGGATCAGGGGCCAGTAGCCACTCATCACGGCTTTATGCTGCTGGTCGAGGCCATCTCTCAGGTCGTAACCATGGGCGATACATGGACTGTAGGCCAGGATCAGGGAAGGTCCGTCGTAGGCTTCTGCTTCGCGCATGGCGAGCAGGGTCTGCTGTGGATTGGATCCCAGGGCTACACGGGCTACATACACATTGCCATAAGAAATCGCCAGCATGGCCAGGTCTTTCTTATTGATGCTCTTGCCCGCTGCAGCAAATTTTGCCGTAGCGCCAACCGGAGTGGATTTTGAGGCCTGTCCACCCGTATTGGAATATACTTCGGTATCGAGCACAATGACATTGATATTGCGTCCACTTGCCAATGCATGGTCGAGACCACCATATCCGATATCATAAGCCCAGCCGTCGCCACCCACCAGCCATACACTGCGGCGTACCAGCTGATCGGCAATACTGAGCAGGTGTTTGGCTTCGCTGCCTTCTGTTGCTTCCAGTTTTGCTTTCAGTACTTTAACGCGCTCGCGCTGTTCGATGATCTCCGATTCTGTTTGTTGCGGGGCATTGAGGATCGATTTGGTCAACTCTTCTCCCAGCACCGGACTCAGGTTCTGCAATAATTGTTTGGCGATGGCAGTCTGCTTATCAGCTGTGATCCGCATACCCAGTCCGAATTCGGCATTGTCTTCAAAGAGGGAGTTGCTCCAGGCGGGGCCTTTTCCTTCTTTGTTGACTGCCCAGGGTGTAGTGGGCAGGTTACCGCCATAGATGGAAGAACAACCAGTGGCATTGGCTACCAGCAGGCGGTCTCCGAATAACTGTGACAGTAATTTGAGATAAGGCGTTTCACCGCAACCGGCGCAGGCACCCGAGAACTCAAACAAGGGCTCGAGGAACTGTGCCCCGTGTACAGTGGAGAAATCGATCTTAGACCGGTCGTTCCAGGGCAGGTTCTCGAAATACTCGATATTCCTTTTCTCTGCTTCCAGTACCGGCTCTTTCTCGGCCATATTGATGGCTTTGCGGGATTTGTCTTTCAGGTTAATGGCCGGACAAACTTCCACACAAAGGTTACAACCCGTACAATCTTCCAGGTATACCTGGAGGGTATAGCGGGTTTCGGGGAAACCACGGGAATTGATCGGTGCCGATTTGAAATCTTCCGGAGCTTTCTCCAGGAATTTCTCATTATAGAATTTGGCGCGGATCACGCTGTGCGGACAAACATAGGCGCAGTTACCACACTGGATACAAGTGGCAGGATCCCATTCGGGTACCAGGTCGGAGATATTGCGTTTCTCCCATTTGGTGGTGCCGCTGGGATAGGTGCCATCCAGGGGCAGCTGGCTCACCGGCAGGTCATCACCCTGGCCTTCCATCATCTTCGCTGTGATCTGCTTCACAAAATCCGGCGCTTTATCGGATACAATGGCCGGATGTGTTATGGCTGCACTTGCTTTTTTGGGGATGGTTACTTCGTAGAGTTCAGCCAGTGTGGCATCCACAGCTTTGAAGTTCTGTTCGATAACGGCCTTTCCTTTTTTGAAATAAGTTTTCTCAATGGTTTTCTTGATCTCTGCAATGGCTTCTTCCCTTGGCAATACACCAGAGAGGGCGAAGTAACAGGTCTGCATGATGGTATTGATGCGTCCCGACATGCCGGTTTCACGGGCAACGGAAGTGGCATCGATCACATAGAACTTCAGTTTCTTGCTGATCAGTTCTTCCTGCACGGTACCGGGCAGTTTATCCCATACTTCATCTTTGCTGTAGGGACTGTTCAGCAGGAAGGTCGCTCCTTCTTTGGCAAAGCCCAGCATGGGGACTTTCTGCGTGAAATTGAAGAGGTGACAGGCAATGAAGTCGGCCTTGCTGATCAGGTAAGGCGCCCGGATGGGATTGGGACCAAAGCGCAGGTGGGAAACTGTACGGGCTCCGGATTTCTTGGAGTCGTATACAAAATAGCCCTGTGCATACATCGGGGTATTCTCACCAATGATCTTGATCGTATTCTTGTTCGCACCAACGGTACCATCAGCACCCAGTCCGAAGAAGAGGCCTTGGCGCCATTCAGATTCATCGAGGGTGAAACTCGCATCATAAGGGATGCTGGTATGGGTCACATCATCATCAATACCGATGGTGAAGTGGTTCTTGGGTTGTTTTTTGCCGGCTTCGTCGAAGATGGCTTTGACCATGGCGGGAGTGAATTCTTTCGAAGACAGTCCGTAGCGGCCACCGATGAGGCGGGGCAGTTTCGCGAAATTGCCGCTCTGCACTTCTTCCATCAGGGCGGTGAGTACATCCTGGTAGAGCGGTTCGCCGGAAGCACCGGGTTCCTTGGTGCGGTCGAGCACGATCACATCGGTTACGGTTGCGGGTAAGGCCTTCACGAAATCGGAAGCGGAGAAGGGGCGGAAGAGGCGGACTTGGATCACACCTGTTTTTTCGCCTTTGGCATTCAGCGCTTTCACGGTTTCCGAAACGGTTTCACCGCCGGAGCCCATGATGATGATCACTTTGGTGGCATCTTTGGCGCCGGTATATTCATAGAGGCCATAGTTACGGCCTGTGAGTTTGCCGAATTCTTTCATCACATCGCTTACAATACCCGGTACCTTATTAATGAAGGGGTTCACGCTTTCGCGGCCCTGGAAGTAGACGTCGGGGTTCTGGGCCGTACCGCGGATAAAGGGACGGTCGGGGTTCAGGGCACGCTGGCGATGGGCAAATACCAGCTCATCGGTTACCATGGCTTTGATTATGGATTCATCGAGCAGGTGTACCTTATTCACTTCATGTGACGTGCGGAAGCCATCGAAGAAATGCACGAAAGGCACGCGGCTGCGCAAGGTGGCGGCCTGAGCAATCAATGCAAAATCGTGTGCTTCCTGTACACTGGCTGAGCTGAGGAAGGCAAAACCGGTGGAGCGCGCTGCCATCACGTCCTGGTGGTCGCCAAAGATCGATAATCCCTGTGCGGCCAGCGATCGGGCGGCTACATGGAATACGGCCGGCGTCAGTTCACCGGCGATCTTATACATATTGGGAAGCATCAGCATGAGGCCCTGCGAAGCGGTAAAGGTGGTGGTGAGTGAACCGGTCTGCAAAGCGCCGTGAACGGTACCTGCGGCACCGCCTTCACTCTGCATCTCGATCACTTCAGGGATATTGCCCCAGATATTCTTGATCCCTTTCGAACTCCATTCATCAGCCAGTTCGGCCATGGTGGAAGAAGGGGTGATGGGATAGATGGCACAAACCTCATTCACCCGGTAGGCGATATACGCCGCAGCTTCGTTCCCATCCAGTGTAGCGATCAGTGTTTTTTTATCAGACATTGTTTAAGCTTTGACAGGTTCAGGAATCATTTCAATGGCATGGCAGGGACACTGTTCGAAACAAACAGCGCAGCCGGTGCATTTGTCGAGATCAAACTTGTAGCGGTTACCCGGGCCGAGTTTGATGATGGCTTCTTCCGGACAGGCACCAAAGCAGCCGTCGCATTCGAAGCAGTTACCGCAGCTGAGGCAGCGTTGTGCTTCGTAGCGGGCTTCTTTTTCTGAAAGTCCGGCTATCACTTCCTGGAATCCTTTCACGGCTTCCTGGGGAGCGAGTTTATCCTGCTCTTTTTTCGGTGCTTCTGTTTTGTACCACATGTGCAGTTTGCGGAAACCGGCAGTGGGGTGTTTGTCGCCTTTCTGGAATTTCTCTCCGCGAACAAACGCATCTATATATTTCGCGGCTTTCTTGCCTTGTCCGATGGCGATGGTGGCACTGCGCTGTTCGCCCGGCAGCATATCGCCTCCGGCGAAGATGCCGTTGTGGCCGGTCATGCGCTCGGCATTCACATTCACCATGCCGTCGTCCGTAATAATGATATCACTGATGGAACGGAGGAAACCGGTTTCGGATTCCTGCGAGAGGGCGAGGATCAGGGAGCTGCCCTGGATGGTTTCCCATTCGTCGGTACCCACGGCCTTGCCTTTCTCCACTTTCATTTTTTCCAGCTTGAACTCGGTGCCTTTGATTTCATGGATGCGGCGCAGGAACTGGATGTTCACGCCTTCTTCGATGGCATCATCGGCTTCATAATCATAAGCCGGCATCAGCTTGCGGTCGCCGGGGAAGAGCACGATGGCTTCGGCTCCCAGGCGGCGTACAATGCGGGCCAGGTACATGGCCAGTTTGCCACCGCCGTAGATCACCACTTTCTCTCCGCGGAGGGAACTGAGGTTCTCCATATTGCGGAGGAAACTGAAGGCATCTGTTACGGGTACAGCATTTTCCATCACGATGGGCTCCTTGCGGATCTGCTGGGCACCCACGGCGAGATATACGGCGTCGTAATGACCATGCTCTTTCTCGGTGAGCAGGTCGGTTACTTTATAATTCAGTTTGATATTGATGCCCATGGCGGCGATACGCTTCACTTCAGCTTCCACGATATTGCGGGGCAGGCGGTAGGAAGGCATCCCGAAACTCATCAGTCCACCGAGTACGGCACCGGCTTCAAAAAGATCCACGGTGTGTCCCATACGGCGGAGGTGATAGGCGCAGGAAAGGCCGCTGGCGCCACCACCAACTACCAGCACTTTTTTACCGGTACTGGTCGTGGGGGCTACAGGCAGCCAGTTTTCTTCGATGGCCCGGTCGCCGATATAACGTTCCACGGCATGGATACTCACCGTAGTATCGATATGGTTCCGGTTACAGCCCGTTTCGCAGGAGCGGACGCAGACCCGGCCCATGACGGCAGGGAATGGATTGTCTTCCAGGATCTTGTAAAAAGCACCTTTGTAATCACCGGCCTGGGCCAGTGCCATCCAGGCCTGGATGTTCTCGCCGGCGGGACAGGCGCTGTTACATGGGGGCATGAAATCTTGATAAACAGGGCGTTGGAACCGTTTCGGCCCGGTACCGGTAGCGTGACCGGTGAGGTCGATCGGCTTGGTAATGTCTGATTGAGCCATCTTTTGATGTTTAAGTAGAGCAGTTAAAGGACGGTTGGTCCAATTTGAGCAGCTAAAGTACCTGTAAGTCAACCGCCAATCGGTGAGATAGGTCAGGGGAAAAGCTGAGAGAAGTCAAAGGGGCGAGAGGCAGGAGGCAAGAGGCAGGAGGCGAGAGGCAGGAGGCGAGAGGCAGGAGGCGAGAGCTGCTTGTTCTTTCTATCATTCCCGTCCTTGTACTGTCATTCCCGTCTCTTTATTGTCATTCCCGTCCTTGTACTGTCATTCCCGTCTCTTTATTGTCATTCCCGCGAAGGCGGGAATCCCATACTTCTTTTCCGAAAACATTCCTACATATACCATTACCTGAAATAAAACTTAAAGAAGGCTTTCTGTTAAATAAGGAGGGGGATTCCCCCCCAACTCCGTTGGGGGCGGGAATGACATAACCGGGGCGAAAACGCCGAACTGGACTGGCGCCAGCTCATCGGCTCATCGGCAAATCGGCAAATCGGCAAATCGGCTCATTCCTTTACGCATTTTGAAGTAAGTTTATGCACTCAAAAACCCACTATGTCCCGTCGCACGTTCATCGGCAATTCCAGTCTTGCCTTCGCAGCTTTACTCCTGAACCGCTATACCAGTTTTGGCCAACCCGGCCCTGCCTTTGTCAGTAACCGTCCGGCTTTGGTCGACCGGAAATTCACCAGCAAAGCGGTAGAAGCTGTGATTACGGAAGTGAAAAAGGGATTGCCCAATGCCGAACTGGGCTGGTTGTTTGAGAATTGTTTTCCCAATACACTCGATACGACTGTTGATTTTGAAGTCATCAACGGGAAGCCCGATACCTATGTGATCACGGGCGATATTGATGCCATGTGGCTGCGCGACAGCTCGGCACAGGTCTGGCCCTATCTCTCGCTGATCAAGGATGATCCGGCGCTGAAGGAACTGGTGCAGGGGGTGATCAACCGCCAGGTGAAATGCATCCTGCTGGATCCCTATGCCAATGCCTTTTACAAGGATTTCAATAAAGTGAGTGAGTGGAAAGACGACCTCACCAAAATGCAACCCGGCATCCACGAACGGAAGTGGGAGATCGACAGTCTCTGTTACCCCATTCGCCTGAGTTATGCGTACTGGAAAACAACGGGCGATACTTCCCTATTCGATGCATCCTGGAAGGAAGCCATGCGCCTGATCGTGCAGACGTTTACCGAGCAGCAGCGCTTTAACGGGAATGGACCTTATTCTTTCCAGCGCACAACAGCTTGGGCTACCGATGGGGTACCCTTAAGCGGTTATGGATACCCGGTAAAGCCCTGCGGACTGATCGTGTCCACGTTCCGGCCCAGTGATGATTGCACACTGCTGCCCTTCCTGATCCCGAGTAATCTGTTTGCCATAAAAAGCCTGGGACAAATGGCTGAATTACTATCCCTGCCTGCAGTGAACGATAAACCGCTTGCCGCCAAGGCTGCCGCATTGCAGAAGCAGGTGCAACAGGCATTCCAGCAGCATGGCATCATCCAGCATCCGCAATTCGGACGGGTGATCGCTTTTGAAGTGAATGGTTACGGCAGTTTCCATTTTATGGATGATGCAAATGTGCCTTCCTTGCTCTCGCTGCCCTATCTGGGTGCGATCAAGGCCGGTGATCCGCTCTACCTCAATACCCGCAAAGTGGTGCTGAGCAACAATAATCCGTTTTACTATAAAGGCAAGGCGGGAGAGGGCATCGGCGGACCGCATACCGGTGCAGATACCATCTGGCCGATGAGTATCATTTTGCGAGCCATTACCAGTATTGACGAGAAGGAGATCACCCATTGCGTAAAGAACCTGATGGCCACCCATGCCGGTACGGGCTTCATGCACGAGAGCTTTCATAAGGATGATGCCACGAAATTCACCCGGAAATGGTTTGCCTGGGCCAATACCCTGTTCGGGGAGCTGATCCACGAGCTCTGGCAGGAGCGCCGGGGACTGCTCAAAAGCATCTGATCCTCAATCTTTTCATTAAAATTTCCGCATTTAGCCAGAAGGCTTTATTTTTGCAGCCCTCAAGGCGGGGTAGCTCAGGTGGTTAGAGCGTTGGATTCATAACCCAAAGGTCTCGGGTTCAACTCCCGATCCCGCTACAAAACAGCTCCGGAAACGGGGCTTTTTTATTGAATATCAGTGAGTTGGGTTCTCGCAGAGCTTACGCCCGAATAGTTCTCGCAACGACGCGACGACGCAACGGTTTATCTCTCACGCAGAGGGCGCAGAGGTCGCTGAGAATAAAAACGCCTTTCTCTCTGATTAAATCAAAACCTCTTTGTGCTCTGGGTCCTCTGCTCCTACGCTGTAGCTTCGGCGCAAGCGTAGCGCGATATAATTTTCGGGAATTTGCTAAATTTAGAGTATACATCTAAACCTTATCTCCATGCCAGCAATTCTTCCTGAATGGTTGTTTTCAGCGATCGGTTATGTATTGCTCTTCGGTTATGCCCTTTACTGGCTTTTTGCGCTGCGCATTGTTCTTTATCAGGAAAAAAATACGCCACTCAAGTTTGTTTTGATCTTATGTATGGTGGTATTTCACCCGGTGATGCCGCTGGTGGTGTATTGGCTGTATCGTAAAAGGGTAACAGCCGCCCAGTCTACTCCAGTTTAGTATTCACGTTATTGCTTATGCCTGCTTCCGGCCCCCACCCAGCCTCCCCCGGTGGGGGAGGAGCGGTGCAACAGTATGATTAAACCTAACTCTACAATTTTCGATGTTCATAAAAAATACTTTGACTTTTTTGACTGGTAAAATTTTTTAGTGACTTGCCTTTCTCCTCCCCCACCGGGGGAGGTTGGGAGGGGGCCGAAAACCGCGAACTGGACAGGCGGTAGCTTTGTGAATTAAGTTTCACTCCAACTCTAATACAACCACACTAAATGCTGGCAGGCTTAATTCCAACTTACTTCCATTCAGTTTCGCTCCATTGAAGGCCTTGGGTGCAAGGGTATTGGGCTTGTCGAAAGAATTGTAATCCTGCAGTTTGCTGCCGCTGAGGATGCGACCGGAAACTTTAGCGGCCTTCAGCTCGCCGAGGTCGATGCTGATGGTTTGCGCTGCTGTGGCGTGGATATTCACGAG
>JBGAQC010000013.1:0-109799 GCA_044220945.1 Chitinophagaceae bacterium
CTAATACAGTTTAAAAATCTTTCCTATTTATTTAGTGACTTTCTATTTGAATTCACTTCTGTCTTCTGTCTTCTATCTTCTGTCTTCTCATTTACATTCCCCCAACGCCTCCTCAATAATCCCCCTGAACTGCTCCCCCAGATCGCGTTTGGTTTCATTGGAAACAGACTTTACGAAAAGAACGGCAGCGTATTTACGGCAATTATCGAGTATGGGCCAGGTACCGAAAAGGGAAGGGGAGGATACAACGATTGCTTGTCCGTTTTCCGTTTTCTCCAGTAACCAGGCGCCCAGTCCATAATCCAGTCCGGAACCCGCTGCAGGCATGAATTTGATGGGAAGCTCAGTAAACTGCGATTGCTGGAGTTCCTGAACCGCCTTCTCACTTAATATCTTCTTGTTTTCAAACACCCCTTTGTTAAGCAGCATGCTCATGAAATTGATCAGGTCGTTGGCCGTAGATACTGCGCCGGAAGCGGGATTGGGTGCATAACCCCGGTCGTCCACAAAACTGGTTCCTTTCATTTTCAAGGGACGTGTAATGCGGTCCTGGATCAGGCGGTCGAATGATTTCTTTCCTACGATCTCACAAACCCTCGCTGCCAGTACGGGACCATTACCACTAAAGAAAAAGGCTTCTCCGGGGTTATTGGAAATTTCTTTGGCGGCAATCCCGGCCACTTCCTCCTCCAGGTTCTGGAATTTCTTGCGGTCGTTCAGTTTGGAAACCACACCCTTGTCTTTCTCCACACCATGGGTATGCGTCAGGCAATTCCGGATCGTGATGTAGCTCTTCATGTATTTGTCGAGCATCGGGATGTATTTACTCACCGGATCATCCAGCGAGATCTTGCCTTCGTCTACAAAAGTCATGACGAGGGCTGAAGTGAGCCACATACTGGTGGCTGCCACTGGAGCCTGCGTTTTCGCAGTAAACTCTTCTCCGGCCTGTTTCTGGTACAGTAACTTGCCGTCTTTCCAGACCAGGGCCACATAATTGTTTCCCAACGCTTTCTGGTTGCGCTGCAGGAAGGGATCCAGTCCCGACAGGTCAACCTGCGCATGCAGGCCCTGAAAGAATAGCAGGAATACGCTTAAAAAGGTGACTTTCATGCAGGTATTACGAAGAAATGCTGCCATAGTTGCCTGTTTTTGGATGGTGGTGTAGGTTTTGAGCAGTAAAAATGAAAATAAAAGCCTGAACCTCAAAATGCCAGGCTGAAAATTCGCAATCCCTTAACCCGTAACTTAACAGATTATGAACCTCGGAAATTTCACCATAAAAGCCGCTGAAGCGGTACAGCAGGCCCAGCAACTGGCCTTCAATGCCGGTAACCCCAACATTGAGACAGAACACATGCTGAAAGCATTGCTCGAACAGGAAGAGTCCCCTGTGGAATACCTCCTGAAAAAGAATAATGTTACCCTGAACCTGCTTGAGACCAAACTGGAGGAGGCTATCGGCAAACTTCCAAAGACTTCCGGTGAACCTGCCCAGCAGATCAGCCGCGAAGCCAATAGTGTAGTACTTCGTGCAGGTGCCGCACTGAAATCCTTTGGCGATGAATTCGTGACACCCGAACACCTGCTGCTGGCAATTGTGCAGGGAACGGATTCCACCGGCAAATTGCTGAAAGAAGCCGGTCTCACAGAAAAAGGATTGCTCGCTGCTATCAAAGACCTTCGTAAAGGCGAGAAAGTGACCTCACAGACACAGTCGCAGGAATTCAACGCCTTGAATAAATATGCCAAGAACCTGAATGAACTGGCGCGGCAGGGTAAACTTGATCCGGTGATCGGACGTGATGAAGAGATCCGCCGCACTTTGCATATCCTTTCCCGCCGTACCAAGAATAACCCGATCCTCGTAGGTGAGCCTGGTGTGGGTAAAACCGCCATTGCAGAAGGGATCGCGCACCGGATTGTGAATGGCGATGTACCCGATAACCTGAAAAGCAAGATCATCTATGCGCTCGACATGGGCCAACTCATTGCCGGTGCCAAGTATAAAGGGGAATTTGAAGAGCGCCTGAAAGCAGTAGTGAAAGAAGTAGCCGGCAGTGATGGCGGGATCATACTTTTTATTGATGAGATCCACACCCTCGTGGGTGCTGGTGGCGGCGAAGGCGCCATGGATGCCGCCAATATCCTCAAGCCGGCCCTGGCCCGGGGAGAACTCCGTGCGGTTGGTGCCACTACGCTGAATGAATACCAGAAATTTTTTGAAAAGGATAAGGCGCTGGAACGGCGCTTCCAGAAAGTGATGATCGAAGAGCCCGATATGGATGATGCCATTTCCATTCTCCGCGGACTGAAAGACCGCTATGAAACCCATCACCATGTACGGATCAAGGATGAAGCGATCATTGCCGCAGTGCAGTTATCCCACCGGTATATTACCGATCGTTTCCTGCCCGATAAGGCCATCGACCTGATCGATGAGAGCGCCGCTAAACTGCGCCTGGAAATGAATTCCATGCCTGAAGAGCTGGATACACTCGAACGTCAGATCCGCCAGCTGGAAATTGAACGGGAAGCGATCAAGCGCGAGAACGATGAAGCCAAACTCAAGCAACTCAATACGGAAATCGCTAATCTCTCGGTGCAGCGCGATACCCTGAAAGCGAAATGGAAAGCTGAAAAGGAACTGGTGGAGCAAATCCAGCAGGCCAAGGCCAATATCGAAGCCTTTAAAACAGAAGCGGAACAGGCAGAACGTAATGGTGACTATGGTAAAGTGGCCGAGATCCGTTACGGTAAAATAAAGGATGCTGAAAAGCAGATCACAGAACTTACAGAGAAACTCCATAGCAGCAGTGATAAACGCCTGCTCAAGGAGGAAGTGGATGCGGAAGACATTGCAGAAAGCATTGCCAAAGCCACCGGCATACCCGTTGCCAAAATGCTGCAGAGCGACAGGGAAAAACTCCTGCAACTGGAAGAACACCTGCATGAAAGGGTGGTGGGTCAGGAAGAAGCCATCACCGCCGTGGCTGATGCCATCCGCCGCAGCCGTGCCGGTCTCCAGGATCCGAAAAAGCCGATCGGCTCTTTTATCTTCCTCGGAACAACCGGTGTGGGTAAAACAGAACTCGCCAAGGCCCTGGCCGAATATCTTTTTGATGACGAAGGCATGATGACGCGGATCGACATGAGCGAATATCAGGAGAAACATACTGTGTCCAGACTGGTTGGGGCGCCTCCCGGTTATGTGGGATATGATGAGGGCGGACAACTGAGCGAAGCCGTCCGCCGCAAACCTTACAGTGTGGTACTGCTCGATGAGATCGAGAAAGCTCACCCGGATGTATGGAATGTATTGTTACAGGTATTGGATGATGGAAGACTGACCGATAATAAAGGCCGCGTGGTGAATTTCAAGAACACCATTATCATCATGACCAGTAATATCGGCAGCCACCTGATCATGGAGGCATTTGAACATGTGAAGGAGAAAGACCTGGAAGAAGCCACCGCTAAAGCAAAGACAGAAGTCATGAACCTGCTGCGGCAAACGATCCGCCCCGAGTTCCTGAACCGGGTGGATGAGATCATCATGTTCCAGCCCTTGCTGCGCAAAGAGATTCTGGGTATTGTAAAGATCCAGCTTAATCAGCTGAAGCAACTGGTAGCCCAGAGCGGCATCCAGTTACAGTTCAGCGATTATGCCCTCGAATTCCTGGCTGAACAAGGGTTCGACCCGCAATTTGGCGCCCGTCCGCTGAAACGCCTGATCCAGAAAGAAATCGTGAATCAGCTCAGCAGGAAGATCCTGGCGGGGGATGTGGACAAAACCAGGCCCGTGCTGGTGGATGTATTTGATGGAACGGTAGTCTTCCGGAACGATAGCCCGGAAAAGGCCAAAGCCTGAATCAGGCGGCTTTCAGTGTAACCGGAGCCGGTTTTCCTGAAGTTTGCCAGAGTACACCCGCTGCAGCAAGAATGATGATGTTCTTCATGATGTATTGTCCTACAAGGGTGAACCCGTAAGGCGCAAATTTGAAGGATACATCCGGGAAGAACAACAAAGGGGTAAAAGTGCAGATCATGTGTACCACCATGACGATGAGCAAAGTGCGGACCCGGTAGCCGATGATGAGCAACAGGCCCAGTACCGTTTCCCAGATCGCCAGCAGGATGATACTGGTTTTGGCCGGTATCAGGCCGAATGTCAGCTGATGGATCGTGTTGATGGCCAGTTCTTCCGCAGGACTGTACCCCTGGAAATACTTCAGCATGCCGAACCATACATAGATAATACCGATACTGACACGCAGGATCATGAGGGAGCGGGACGAAACTGATACGGAACTGCCGGTAGCCATAGAAATGTTTTGGCATATTTACCGGAAAGCCCGAATAAGGGCACTGACCAAGTTCAGGAAACAGGCTGACCCTGCTCAAATGGTTTCGGAAAGCTTTGTTAAGGTTATTGTAGGGAATTGTCATTTTTGAGTCAACAGCTAGGGGTTTTCGCTGAGGACTGACAACAATATTTAAAGTGTAATTAAATGATTATAAGCTATTTGTAATAATTAAAGGAAGATTAAGGTTTTTTGAGCTTCCTGACATTCAAAAACCCTTATCTTCCCGCTTCCCGTTTCCTCCCGGAAGACGCGATTGACCCCAAAAACCTTTCTGACTGCTTATTGTTAGTAAGGAACTAGCCCTGCTTGACCGGAAAAAGAATTAAAGAAAGAGTCATGGCATTTAAAAAAGAAGAACTGGACATTATTGAACCCAAAGATATATTCGTAGGGAAGAAAGATGCTCCTGTAACATTAATGGAATTCGGCGATTACGAGAGTGAAGCCTGCGCAAAAGTGAATGAAGTGGTACGCCAGATACTGGAAGAGTATGATGGTAAAGTACGCCTGAACTTCCGTCATTTTCCCCTTACACGGATCCACCAGCGCAGCCTGAAAGCCAGTGAAGCAGCTGTTGCCGCAGCGCAGGAAGGCAAGTTCTGGGAAATGCATAATATCCTTTTTGCCAACCGCCGCAACCTGGGAACCACCAGCCTGAAGCTGCACTCCAAGGAAGCCGGTGTGTCGAACAAGAAGTTCCTGGACGACCTGGTGAATGCCACCTATGGCTGGCAGGTACAGGGCGACCTGAAAGAAGGGATCAACAGGGGTGTGAAAGATGTACCTGCATTTTTCATCAACGACGAGCCCTTTACCCTTAAGCCTACTTACGAGAACCTGAGCAAGGCCATTGACGCGGCACTTAAAAAAGCCAAGCGCAAACCCGCCAAGCAACGGGCCTGATCACCGGCTCCACTCATCAACATTTTACGGCATTCATCCTCAATTCGGTCGGGTACCTGAAACGGATGCATGCCTTTTTTGTACATTCGGAAAAAAAATCATGCGGAAACTTTTCCTCCTGCCGGTGTTGCTGTTTGCAGCCTCCGGGATCCTGGCGCAACACACGGGTAAAGTGATCGAACAGATCACCGTAAAATCTGCTATCCTGCCGCATGCCGTTAATTATACGGTGTACCTGCCGGCTGATTACGAAAGTTCCCAACGCACCTATCCGGTCGTTTACCTGCTGCATGGTTATACCGATGATAATACCGGCTGGCTCCAGTTCGGTGAGATCAACCGCCTGGCCGATAAAGCAATTGCTGATGGCACGATACCTCCGATGATCATAGTTATGCCCGATGCGGATTCCACCTGGTATATCAACAGCTACGATGGCAAGGAAAAATTCGAGGACTTCTTTGTAAAGGAATTCATGCCCACTGTTGAAAAAACCTGGCGCATCAAAGGGGAGAAGCGCTTCCGTGGCGTGGCCGGCCTCTCCATGGGCGGATATGGCACTATGATCTATGCACTCAAGCATCCCGACCTTTTTGCTGCAGCAGCGCCGCTCAGTTCTGCTGTTTTAACGGATGACGACATCAGCAGTATGCCGGATGACCGCTATAATTTCCCGTTTGCCCCATTATATGGCCGTGGATTGAAAGGAACTGATCGCCTTAATAAAGCCTGGTACGATAACTCCGTACTGAAACTGGTGGAAACCCTTCCGGAGAATTCCCTGAAATCAGTCCGCTACTGGATCGATTGCGGCGACGATGATTTCCTGACCATCGGCAACAGCATGCTCCATATAGGTCTCACCAAACGCCGGATCCCGCATGAATACCGGGTACGCGAAGGCGCCCATACCTGGAACTATTGGCGTACCGGCATTATTGATGCGCTGGCGTTTATCGGACAAAGTTTTCACCAATAAAAGAGTACAGCCCGGTACAACCCTGATACGGGTTGCCGGCATCATATTATTATGAACAGGAAATACATACCCATACTGGCCCTGCTGCTCTGCTGCAGTGGATTGGCCCAAAGCCAGACCCTGGGTAATAATAATGGCTACCAGATGGATGCCTACGATGTGAAAGGGAAAGTGCTGACCGGAGCCGTAAAAGCCACGGAAGGCAGTGCCCTGCTGAACCCGGATTGGGGCGCCGGTATGGTCAAATTCAAGAACGGGTACTGGGTAAAGAGCATGAGCCTGAAATTTGACCTGGAAAAAAATGAATTGTATTTCCAGAAAGGTGACCTGCAACTGAGCTTCGTGGATACTGTTCGCGAATTCATCATAAATTACAATATCGACGGCACTGGCGCTGCGGCCTTCTTCCGTTCCGGTTATCCTCCTGTGGCCCGGAATACCGCAGAAACCTTTTATGAAGTGCTCTCCGACGGCCCCAAGCTGCAACTGGTCAAATACCGCAACCGGATAATGCTCCAGCGTAATAATTACGGCGAAGGGTATACCAACTATTACAAGGAAAATACCCAGCTATACTGGTTCCAGCCCTCCACCGGAAAGCTGGTAAAAGTGAAGAAAATGCCAGATGAATTCCTGGACGAATTCCCGGACTTCAAAGCCTGGGTCGCGGAATTCCAGAAAAGCAGGAACTATCGCTTCCGGAGCGACGAAGAATTGACGGAACTCTGCCTCTTTATCAATAAGAAATGATCCGCTTCACCACTACCATTCACCAGTTTGGCGAGATGGGAGAGAAGACCGGTTGGACCTATGTGGAAATACCGGCCGACCTCTCAGAAACCCTCAATCCCGGGGTCAAAACCTCCTTCCGGGTGAAAGGGAAACTCGATGCCCATCCGGTGAAGGCCCTGGCCCTGATCCCCATGGGTGGTGGTCGGTTTATCATTCCCCTCAATGCCACTTTGCGGAAAGCCATCGGCAAAAAGAAAGGCGCCATGCTCAGCCTGCAACTGGAACTCGACAAAAAAGGCTACCAATTGAATGCTGAATTCCTGGCCTGCCTGGCCGACGAACCCGCTGCCGAAAAGCACTTCAAATCCCTCCCCGGTTCCCACCAGAATTATTTCAGCAAATGGATCGAATCCGCCAAAACCGAACCCACCCGCGTGAAACGGATCGCCATGGCAGTGACTGCACTGGCGAAGCAGCAGGGGTATGCGGAGATGATTAGAGAAGCCAGTAGTCGGTAGTCAGAAGACAGAAGACAGTAGAAAGAAGACAGAAGTAAGGAGTTGAAAGTTAATAGCATGGGTAGTTATATATGTAAGTTATTCAGATATCTGGCCTGAAAACACCCATTTCTACCGGATTCGTTTCTTTTTTACTCTCTCCTGTCTACTGTCTACCGACTACTGACTACTGACTACTATTTACATTAGGTTATTCCAATTTTCCTCCTTATCTTTGCACCGTTAATTTGAGTATTACAGCATTGCGTATAGATAGATCTGCTAAGCATTATTATTTTCTGCTACTGTCCGATTTCCTTTACACTGCGTTTTTCTCAAGTATTTTTTCATATTTATTTTTAAGTACATGAACATTTATGTTTCTAACTTAAGCTTCAACGTACAGGATGAAGACTTAAGAAGCTATTTCGCCGATTATGGTGATGTTTCCTCTGCAAAAGTTATCACTGACAAATTCACTCAGCGTAGCAAAGGCTTCGGTTTTGTGGAAATGCCTGATGACGCTGCTGCCCAGAAAGCTATCGCTGAACTGGATGGTGCTATGGTTGACGGCCGTTCTATCAAAGTAATGGTAGCCCGTCCCAAAGAAGAAAGAAGCAACAACAACGGTGGTGGTAACCGCCGCTCTTTCGGTGGTGGTAACAACAGCCGCTGGTAAGAGAAGCTTTAAAATAGCTCGGATGGGGCCCCGCTTGCGGGGCCCCTTTTTTTATAAGGCCTGACACTTATAACAAAAAAGAGTAAGTTATCGTACCTTTGCGCTTTATTTCTCCCATATGCTGCTCTTCAAAGAATTCACCTTCGACTCCGCCCATTTCCTGCCCAATGTTCCGGTTGGCCATAAGTGCCGTGAAATGCACGGACATACCTACCGGTTGCGGATCTGGATTGAAGACCAGCTGCATCCCCAGCTGGGCTGGGTCATGGATTTTGCCGACCTCAAAGCCGTGGTGAAACCGGTAGTCGACCAGCTTGATCACAAAACCATGAACAATATTTCCGGCCTGGAGAACCCGACCTGCGAACGGATCGCGGTATGGATCTGGGACCAGCTCCGGCCTTCCCTGCCAAAAATGGTGAAAGTGGAACTCCACGAAACGCCCACTTCTGGCGTGATTTATGAAGGGAAGTAATACCCCCGATTTCGCTGAAACCCCCGCCTGTTGCCGCTTTGCGGAGCCGCAGCCCTGACCGTTTTTTTGCTGTGAATAATAAGTGAATAACTATGCTTTACAAGTATCAGGGGTTGGGTATTTTACAGGGCCATTCAACTATATTTGCGACCTCCTAAAAATTATGAATTGTGCGATTAAAGAGTTTAGAAATCAAAGGGTTTAAGAGTTTTGCTGATAAAACAATTTTGAACTTCGACGAAGGCGTTACCGGTGTGATCGGACCCAACGGTTGCGGCAAAAGTAATATTGTAGACAGCATACGCTGGGTGATTGGAGAACAGAAGATTAGCCATCTGCGGAGTGAGAATCTTGACAGCCTGGTGTTCAATGGCTCCAAAACCCGTTCTGCATCCGGTCTGGCTGAAGTTAGCCTCACTTTTGAAAATACCAAGAACCTCCTGCCCACTGAATTCAATACGGTTACTGTAACCCGTAAATTCTATAAAAGCGGTGAAAGCGAATACCGCCTCAATGATGTGCAATGCCGTCTCAAGGATATCCAGAACCTGTTCATGGATACCGGCGTGAGTACCGACAGCTATGCCATCATCGAACTGGGTATGGTCGATGAGATCATCAAAGACAAGGAGAACAGCCGCCGCCGCATGCTCGAACAGGCTGCCGGAATCTCCATCTACAAAACCCGGAAGAAGGAAGCCAAGAATAAACTCGACGCCACCGAACAGGACCTGGCCCGTATCGAAGACCTGCTCTTCGAGATCAACAACCAGCTGAAAAGTCTGGAGAATCAGGCCAAAAAGGCGGAGAAGTACTACGAGATCAAGAAGGATTACCGCGAACTCAGTATCGAGTTAGCCAAAGCGGCACTCGAAGGGTTCAATATCACCTACCGCGAACTGAACCAGCAGAGTGAAGCTGAAACCGATAAACGTATCCAGCTCGAAGCGGTGATCGCTACCGAAGAAGCTGCCCTGGAACAGGAAAAGACCGGCTTCATCGAAAAGGAGCGCGCCCTGCAATCCATGCAGCACGAGTTCAACGAACTGGTACAGAACCTGCGCACCAAGGAGAATGAAAAAAACCTGGCCGGACAGCGCCTGAACTTCCTGCGGGAGCGCGAAGAGAACCTGAATGATTTCCTGCTGAAGAGTGAAGGACAATTGAAGGGACTGGAAGAGAGTATCGAATTCACCCGCCTGCAGGTGGAAGAGGAGCAGGGCAAGCTCAGTTCCATGGAGCAGCAGCTTGAAGAGATCCGTCTTACAGTAGATGAAAAGCGCAAGGTATTCGATGAACGCCGTTCCCATGTGGATGAACTCCGCGGCGAAAACCTGTCGATCCAGCGCAACCAGTTTGAAGCGGAGAAAAAAGTGGCTGTAGCCGATACCTCGATCCAGAACCTGCAACGCAGCATCGCGCAGCTGGAAGATGAAAAAGCCCAGCGCAGCAGCCAGCTCAAGCAACTGGAAGAAGAGCGTCATATCAAGGAAGGGGAGCTGGAAAGCCGCAAAACCGACCTGGAGCAGCTGAAAGACCACCACGAACGCACCCGCGAACAGATCCTGCAAACCCAGGGCGAACTGGAACAGCTCCGCCAGCAACTGGCCGATGAGAACCGTAAACTGGATGCGCGCCGCAATGAACACGACCTGCTGAAAAGCCTGATCGATTCCATGGAAGGCTATCCGGAGAGCGTGAAATTCCTCCACAAGAATCCCAACTGGAATCATACCGCACCTGTACTCTCCGATATCATTTATGTGAAAGAGCAGTACCGGGCAGCAGTGGAAAACGTACTGGAGCCTTACCTCAACTACTATGTGGTGAATAACCTCGAAGAGGGATTACAGGCCGTACACCTGCTCGACGAACACAAGAAAGGGAAGGCGAATTTCTTCCTGCTCGATAAAGTAGCCGGTTCAGGAACGCCTGGTCACCAACCCGCCCATACTATTCCTGCCATGGACGTGATTGAAGTGGAAGACCGCTTCCGCGACCTGGCCGCCCACCTGCTCGGCAATGTATTCATTGCAGAGAATGATGAAGCCATCCGGAACAGTAATGGTGCAGTGGTACTGGAAAAGAGCGGTAAATACGTAAAAGGCAAGTACTCCCTCACCGGAGGCAGTGTGGGCCTTTTCGAAGGAAAGAAGATCGGCCGTGCCAAGAACCTGGAAAAACTCCAGGAAGATATCCAGGCCCAGGAGGAAGTAGTGAACCAGCTGAAGCAGGAGATCCAGAGCAAGCACAACGAAGTGATCGGCTTCAACGAACAACTCAAAGAACAGGCGATCCGCCAGGCACAGGAAGATATCAGCCGCCTCACCAACCTGGTATTTTCCCTGCAGAATAAGATCGAGAACCTGCACGGTTCCCAGCATGTGGCCGACCACCGCCTGCAGGAAACCCAGATCATTCTCGAAGAAACCATCGCTGCTGTTGAAGGCACCCGTACCGAATGGATGCAGTGGGTGAGCCAGCTGAATGAACTCCGCGAGAAACTGCATACCGCAGAATCAGATTATAAGGTAGTGGAAGAGGAATATAACCAGGCCCAGGCCAGTTATAACGAGTATAACCTGCTTCTTACCCGCCAGCACAGCAAGATCAATGCCCTCAGCCAGGAGCTGGAGTTCAAGAGTAACCAGCTGAACGACCTGAAAACCCAGATCGACAGCAATGCTTCTCAGCTCAAGCAGACCAGTGAAGCCATTACCGAAAGCGAACAAGCCTTTACCAGTGCGGAAGAAGGACTGGTGGAACTGATGCGCAATAAGGAAGAGGAAGAACGCAAGCTGAATGAAGCCGACCAGGCCTACTATAATATCCGTAATGCCCTCGGCGAAAAGGAAAGCGAGCTGCGCCATAAGATCCGCGAAAAGGAAACCATCGAACACCTGCTGGCCGAGATCAAAGACCGCCTCAACGAGCTCAAGCTCCAGCTGGCCGGTATGAAAGAACGCCTGCATGTGGAATTCCGGATCAACCTCGACGATATCCTCGACCAGCCCCGCACTACGGAAACACCGGTGGAAGAGCTCCAGGAGAAAAGTGACCGCATGAAGAAACGCCTCGAGAACCTGGGTGAAGTAAACCCCACCGCCATCGAAGCCTTCCAGGAGATGAAAAAGCGCTACGAGTTCATTCTCGAGCAGAAAAACGACCTGGTAACGGCAAAAGACAGTCTCCTGCAGACGATCCAGGAAGTGGAAGCCACTGCCAACCAGCAGTTCCTCGACACCTTTAACCGGGTTCGCGATAATTTCCAGAAAGTATTCAAGGCCCTGTTCACCGAAGACGATACCGCCGATATGGTACTCGAAAACCCGGAGAACCTGGCCGAAACAGGAATCGATATTGTGGCCAAGCCTAAAGGTAAACGCCCCTCCAGTATCACCCAGCTCAGCGGTGGTGAAAAGACACTTACGGCTACAGCCCTGCTTTTCGCCATTTACCTGATCAAGCCGGCTCCGTTCTGTATCCTGGATGAGGTGGATGCGCCGCTCGACGACGCCAACGTTGGAAAGTTCACCAACATGATACGCAAATTCAGCGAGCAGAGCCAGTTCATCATCGTTACGCACAACAAGCAGACCATGAATTCAGTGGATGTGATCTATGGCGTAACCATGCAGGAACCTGGAGTCAGCAAACTGGTACCGGTCGATTTCAGAAGTCTGAACTAACCATCCGATCATAGCGCTTTACTTATCGATAACCAGGCTCCGGCCTGGTTTTTTCTTTTGAAGCCCATGAAATGTGAACGAAACGTGTATAACGTAAAAAATCAACCGCAGCTTCGGACTTTTACTATTGTAACAGCAGTACAGGAAGGCTACATTCGTGGCTGATTACGAGGTTGCTACATCAATTGTCTGAGGCCGGTCAATGCAAGTTGACCGGCAATTTTATTCAATGACCGATCACCAATGGAATACAGGAATTGGGAGATCAGTCTTTGAACATTACAACGACAGCCGCTAATAACAAGGCAAAACTCAGGGCATGCTTCCACTGCAGGGGTTCTTTTAATACCAGTACTGCGAATACTGCAAAGACCACCAGGGTGATCACTTCCTGGGTAAGCTTGAGTTCAAAACCACTGAAGCCGTTGGTAAAGCCCCATCGGTTGGCCGGAACCATCAAACAATATTCAAAAAAGGCGATGCCCCAGCTGATCAGGATGGCCTTCCATAATGGGAGGTTTTTCTGGGTAAGATGGCCATACCAGGCGATCGTCATGAAGATGTTGGAGGCGAGTAATAAAAGTATCGTACGCATAGGAAATGATTAGAAGTGCAGCCGGGCAATTTTTCCGTTTCCTCCGGCGAGGAAAACAGCCGATCCGTTTTTAGCTTTCTGGCATACATGATAGCTGTCGGGAGCGACCAGTGTCCAGTGTTGGCCTCCATCTGTTGACAGATCCACACCAGATGTACCACAACTGACCAGCTGGTCTTTCGACGTATAGATCACACAGCTCCGGTAGCCATGGGGTGGGGTTAAAGGTCGGTTCCAGGTTTTACCTCCGTCATCACTGTAGCAGGCATTTCCCGTTGTGTCTTTATCATGCATGAAATCGCCCCCCACCACATAAAGCCTTTGCATGTTCCAGGCTGCGATCGAATTGGCACCGGTACTTTCCTTGCCCTGGATCAGGGGAAGGGGCTGTTTTTCTGCTGTGGAAGAATTGAAGAATGAAGCAGCCCCCCCTCCGGTAACAACATAAGTCAGGTTTTGCCGGGCATGCTGATGGAATTCACGGAATAGTACCAGGTTGGTACCACTGGAGGCAAACATGGCTTCTTTTTCGGCCAGTGGGCCATAAGCAGGTGCACCTGCCGGATACTTGTGCCAGGAACGGCCTCCGTTGAAAGTGGAGAGTACATACATTTTCGTCGGATCGCCCAATGGATCTCCAACGGCAACACCGAATTTGCCCTGAAAGGCCATGGCGTCCAGGAAAACACCTTTTGTGGTATCCGTATAAACCGTTTTCCAACTCTTTCCGCCATCGGTAGTGCGAAGTATAAATGCAGGATCGGCCACACCCATGATCACAGCGGTTTTTTCATCGAAGGCTTCGATATCGCGGAAATCGGTTTTCTCAAACCCTTTTACAGTGAGCCATTCCCAGTTCCGGCCTCCGTCTACCGAACGGGTTACCGTACCACCGGTGCCACTGGCCCAGATCACCTGGTCGCTTACCACAGACAAGCCGCGAAAGGAGACTTTTTTTCCCTGCGTAAGCAGGGTAAGGGATTGTGCCTGGAAGGCTGCCGGACTGAGTAACAGGAGTAATATGTATAGGAGTCGCATAGCTGTTGTATTTACAACAACTAAGGTAACAAACCCCGCAATAGGTCAGAGATTTTTGAGCAGCTCTTCTTTGGATACAATACCCTGGTGGCGCCAGACTTCCTTCCCGTTTTTATAAATGATAAAAACCGGAAGGGCGTCCACGTTCTGGGATTTCATGACATCCGTGTCTTTGCCGCCATCCACTTTAAACAAGCGGAACTGGTTGCCTTTTTCCTTTACCAGTTCGTCGAGCACAGGTTCCATCCGTTTACAAGGCGGACACCAGCTGGCACCGAAATCCACCAGCACCACACCGGCACTGTTGATACCTTCCTGATATTGGTTCAGCTGCATTTGTGGTTCGTTGCTGCTGCCTTCGAGTGCTTTGCCGGCATTTTTCCAGGCGTTGATGCCTCCTGTGAGTTCGTAAACCTGATAGCCCTGGTCGCGCAACTGGCGGGCTGCAGCCGCACTGCGGCCACCGGAAAGGCAATAAATATAGATGGGTTTCTGCTTGTCGAGATGCTGGGTGCGGTCGGCAAACTGGGCAGCATTGTTCCAGTCGGCCTGCAGGGCGTTTTTCAGGTGGCCATTCTTGTATTCTCCAGCCGAACGTACATCGAGTAACTGGATACCCGTTTGCTGGATGCCCTTTTCAAATGCATCGGCATTGAGTTGATAACTGCCTTTATCCTGGCTCTGGCAGGCAAATAAGGCAAAAAACAGGCTGGCAAGAAGGAGCATTTTTTTCATGCAGCAAAGATAAAGATTCCCAGATTGGGCTATGTGTGCCCGGTCACACAGTACATAAACAAAAAACCCCGCAGGTGCGGGGTTTTAATTTTTTCAGTCGAGCTACCATTTTTGTCTTCTTTGGTATCGGATCCATGCTTACAGGGACAGTAAGTTTTTTCCTCAGGTTTCAAGGATATTCGACCGGGTTTTCAAAGGAGCTTCTGGATGGTTTTTCGAAGGATTGGTTCGGTTTTTCCAGGATAATGATATTCTTTTAACAGGATAAAGGTTCGTTCTTCGGTACTGGATTTGGTTTTGGCTTTCGCAGGATCTGGATTCGGAAATTGGATTGGATTGGATTTCTTCAGGATATCGGACCGTTGTAACTGATACAAATGTACTCCGGTCTGGGTTGTTGTCATAGAGCAAATCTTCCCCTTTTTCAGGCTTCAGGATTTACACAGGCTATCGTAAATGTGGAAAGGCCCCTTGCCGGCTTTACTAAAAAGAGGTTCGTAATTTTACGAATGAATTGACCGGAATCAACGTATTTCTTCTTTTTTGCTACAAAATTGCCCTTAGTTATTACCGAAACCGTGCCGGAAAAGAGCAGTGGGCGGGAAACAGTACGGAATTTTCTAATGGTAATTCATGAGCCTCCCCAAAGTACAGCCACCTGACAAAACTCACCGGAAACCCCGGAAATCAGGCTTTCCCGGAACCTAAACCTTACGGATACCCTAGTATTCAATATGATAATTGTCAACTCCTTCAGTATCCCGCATTTCGCTTTCAGGTACTTTTATTTGATGCATCGTATTTTATGCAAATTGGCCGCGGAGTACTATTACTGAATATACTGCTCACGGGCAATAACAACCGGACATTTACCGATTTAGGGGCAGACCATTGACCCATTATCCAGGTGAAACAACAGCTATTCTCCATATTATCCGTACTGGCCATTACCGCCAATTTTATCCCGATCCTTCTTGTATTACTGAAGAAACTCTGGAAAGAAACCCCTTTTTTGCTTTTCGGTTTGTACTGGATGCTGGGAGGGCTGGTGAATATCCTTGATAAAATACCCGGAATAACACTGCATACACTGGAGACCATCACCGTGGTCTATAATATGCTCGATGTGCCTATTGTATTGGCACTGCTGCATTATTCCACAGCCTCTGCCAATATCCGCAAATTCACGAAGCTCACTGCACCCGCATTTCTGCTGGTGCAACTGGTCAACTTCCTGATGCGTGGCTGGAATTATAATGCGGCAAAATACCTGTTGGCGATCGGACTGCTGCTGGTGCTCACCGTAGTGGTGTGGGAGATTTCCCTGTATATGCAGAAACTGGTACACAATGCGCATGAAAATGCCATGATCTTCATCCACGTCTCCCTGCTTTTCGCCTATGGCACATTTGTGATCATCTATATCTTCGATTACTATGTCCGGATATCCGATTCGAGCATGGATAATTTCATGATCTATTATATATCCTCACTGGCGGCCATCATCATCGCTTCTTTCGGTTTTTTCCTGAAGAAACCCGTACGGAGTATCCGCTGAGTTTTCATTCATCATCATCTTCTTCTTCCTCCTGGTAGGTATCCAGCCCTTCTTTATAGGCGGCTTCCCATTCTTTTACTTTTTCATCACTCAGGCACTCGATAATATCAAAGAGAGGATCTGTCTTTTTTTTCCAGACGGATTCCAGTCCCTCTTCATAACGGGTAATATAGAGGCAATGGTCAGATTCCACAGCCACTTTGATCGTTGTCACCGGCGACGCTTCCTTTTCCTGGATCAGGTAATAACAACCCGGTTCCAGCAATGCATAGTTATACATAACCTCAATTTTAGCTGTGAACAATTACGGGGTAGTAAGTACAGTATGTTCTGGTGTCGAACTTAATGGGTGTTGTTGGCTGAGGGCAGTAAGTAAGTATGGGTAAGTGATACAAATTTACGGCATTCCGGACCTGTTTCCATTACCGGAAGGCCCGGCTTTCGGGAAATAAATTTTTTGAAAATTGGCCTATTGTAAATCAATCGGTTATGAAGATTTCAAATATGTTAATCCCGATAAAATTGAACGAAATTCAAGCCCGTTTTCAGGAATTTTCCCCAGGCTGGAGAAAGGGTTCGGTACTCTGGAAAAAGGCCTTGCTGTTGGTGGCATCAAGGGCCAGTTGGGCTTTCAGGGCATCCAGTCCGCTGAAACGCTGCTCTTCACGTAACCGGTGATGCACATAAATGCGGAGCGGTTGTCCGTAAATGTCGCGGTTGAAATCAAACAGATGCACTTCCGTCATTAACCGGTTTCCCCCAACAGTAGGCCGCATGCCGATATTCATCATGGCAGTAAACCATTCTCCGGTACGGGTAAGTTCCGCCTGCACGGCATAAACGCCATTAGCGGGCAGCAGTTTATCTGCTGGTTGCACATCCAGATTGGCTGTAGGATAACCAATCGTACGGCCCAGTTTATTGCCTTCCACCACAATGCCTTCGAAGGAATAGGGATGTCCCAGTAATTCAGTCGCTTCCGGTATCCGGCCCTCTTTCAGGGCCTCCCGGATCCGGGTGGAACTAACTGTATTTTCCCGCAACACATGCTCGGAGATCTCGAGCAGCTGGAATGCGCCTTTTGCCTGATACGTTTCCAGCAATGCATAATTGCCTTCACGACCTGCTCCGAAGTGGTGGTCGTAGCCGATGATCAGTATATGCGGATGGAAATAACGGATCAGGAAATTTTCGATATAGTCTTTCGCACTCAGTTTCGAGAAAGCTTCAGTAAAAGGCACGATTACCAGATGGTCCAGACCCGCCGCTTCCAGCAACTGCTTTTTTTCGGCAATGGTATTGAGCTGTGGTACCGGATGGGCTCCGGAACGGATCACCTGGCGGGGATGCGGATGAAAAGTGATCAGCACGGTTTCCCCCTGTACCCTGCGGGCTTCCTGTTTGAGCTGGTCCAGGATCTTCCGGTGGCCCAGGTGCACACCGTCGAATGTGCCAATGGTGACCACGGCATTCCGGAATTCCGGCAACTGGCTGTACTGTTCGTGAACCTGCATAAAGTTGGCGCGCAAAGGTAGGAAAAAGAGGAGACAGTAGGCAGTAGTCAGTAGACAGTAGTCAGTAGCCAGTAGTCAGTAGCCAGTAGTCAGTAGACAGGAGACTGGTGCAGGCTGGGTCATTGGTAATTGAATGGGGAATCCTGAGGGATAACTCTGCCTTTTTATTTCTGGTAGCCTGAGCGGAAATATGCAACTTTGCGGCTGTAAATAGAACTATGAGTCTTTATTCCAAAAGAGGGGTGTCTGCCCAGAAAGAAGAGGTACATAAAGCCGTCGAAAAACTCGACCAGGGCCTGTTCCCGAATGCATTCTGCAAGATCTATCCTGATTTCATCAGTGGTGATGCCAATTGGGTAAACCTGATGCATGCCGATGGCGCCGGCACTAAAAGCATCCTGGCTTATCTGTACTGGAAGGAAACCGGTGATACCAGCGTATGGAAAGGTATCGCCCAGGATGCCGTGGTGATGAACCTCGACGACCTGCTCTGCGTAGGCATTCATGATAACCTGCTTTTTTCTTCCACGATCGACCGGAACAAACGCCTGATACCCGGCGAAGTGCTGGAAGCCATCATCAACGGTACGCAGGAGCTGTTCAACGAGCTCAAAACCTATGGTGTGGGCATCCATTATCTCGGTGGTGAAACCGCCGATGTGGGTGATGTGGTGCGTACCATCGCCGTGAACGGCACCATGATGGCCCGCTGGGAAAAAAGCCGGCTTATTACCAACGACCGGATCGTTCCCGGTGATGTGATCGTAGGATTTGCCAGCTCTGGTAAAACTGTTTACGAAAAAGACTACAATAGCGGTATCGCCAGCAACGGCCTAACTTCTGCACGTCATGATGCCCTGCATAAGACGTATGGCGCGCGTTTCCCGGAATCCTATGATACCTCCCTGGATGAATCAGTGGTATATATTGGACCGCACCAGTTCAGTGATCCGGCCAGCGTTCCCGGTTATCCCGGTCTTACAGTCGGACAATTACTGCTGAGTCCCACCAGGACTTATGCACCCCTGATGAAAGTATTACTGCAGGAACATTTTGACGCAATACATGGTTTGGTGCATTGCAGTGGCGGCGGACAAACCAAATGCATGAAATACCTGCCCGGTAATTTCCGGATCATCAAGGATAACCTCTTTGATGTGCCGCCTGTATTTAACATCCTGCAATCCGCTTCCAAAAGCGACCTGCGCGAAATGTACCAGGTCTTTAATATGGGTCATCGGCTGGAAGTATTCACCAATGAAGCAGCAGCTGCAGCATTGATCGATGCAGGTACGGCTTTAGGTATCGAAGCGAAGATCGTGGGCCGAGTGGAAGCGGGGGAGAAAAAAGAACTGGTGCTTCGCACAAAGGGACAGGAAGTGATCTACTGATAAAAAGTAATTGCATAAAAAAAAGCTCCGGTGACGGAGCTTTTTTATTTATTGCTGATGTCGCTTTTTATAAGCCTCTGTTTCTTCCAGGAGGTACTGGATAACGAATTGTACCCGGCCTGCGGAACGGGTATCGTTCCATCCGGGCGGGGCCTGATACTTGCCGACAGCCCGGGCCACTTCATCCAGAAACAGCTGGCGGGTGGGTCCTTCAGCCGGGCCAACCGCTGTTTCAATTTCCCGGGTTAAACTGGTGACGGTAATTCCCAGCAGTGGCAATCCGGGTATTGTTTTGTCCTGGAATTGCAGGTCCGACAATTGGCCATTGGCATCCACCAGCATGGTAAAATGGACAGTAGTGATTCGGTTTTGCTGCAGTGCCTGCTCTGGATAATGCAGGTTCCGGTTCAATTGGCGCATGATGTGGTACTTCAGGGAATCCCGTAAAACGGCCCCTGATTTATTTTTATAAGTAGCCGGTGCCAGTTTCACTTCGTATTTTTCTTTGGGAAAGATCTTCTGGTAATACGCTGGTGTCACCAGGTTCACCTGATAATAATGCTTGCCATAATTGATGGCATTTTTAGAAAGCTTGCTCACATTATACCACGCGATCTGTCCGGGTTTATAGTTGTTCAGTGTCTCGTTAGCGATCTTTTTGTCATCCAGCCAAACTCCATAGATTTTACTGTCTTTCCAGGAAGCCCATTCTGCTGCGGCAGGCGACTTCTTTGCAGGACGGGTAAAGGTTCTTACAATGGCTTCTCCTTCTTGTTTGGGTAAACTGTCCTTTACTTTTGGAAGATTTCCGGAGCTCAGGTTTTTAAGTGTAAGACCATAAGTGGCAATTGCTTCCAGTACGCCCCGGGCCAGCTTCTCCTGGTTGGCAGGATCCAGGATAAAGGCCAGGTCTTTCGGATTGGTGATATAACCACATTCGAGCAGCACAGCCGGTTTTACGGCCTTGTCCAGGATGTAGATGCCTTCTGACTGACGCGTCTTTACCGCTTTTGCTGCAGGATACACCTGGTTCAGTCCGCTCAGTAAAGCCGTTGCCAATGTTGTGGCAGCAGGACGGAGTGCATTATCATTGCGGCTGATATAGGCTTCAATACCGCCTTTGCCCGTTACAGGAGCCTCTGCATCCATATGAATAGAAAGCAGGAAGTCATGAGGCATTGTAGTGGCTTTGGCAATACGGTCCGCATTTTTCAGGTCTACGTCTTCCGAACGGGTGAGTACTGTCTGAATGCCGTATTCCGGAGCAAGCGCTTCAATCTTTTTTACGAGGAGCAGGTTCAGGTCTTTTTCAGCGATCGAACGGTCTGCGCTCAGCGCACCGGCCGCGTTGCCGCCATGACCGGCGTCTAGGAGCAGGATAATTGGTTCAGCTGTGGTGGAAACTCCAGGTGTTTCTTCGCCGGCTGCTGCAGGAATTTCCTGCGCCTTGATCACAATAAAGCTGAACAGGAATAACGAGAGGGGCAGGGCCATGATGCGGCCCCAGTAGCCCATTTTTTGTTTGTTGATACTGGTGAGCATGGTAATGCGTCGTTTAATGGAGTGATGAAAAAAGGGATGCACCAACTGCTGCTGTTTTTCCTGCAGGGCAAAAAGCACCAGTAATTCCGCATAGGCGTATTCATCCCCTTCGGAGGCAGCATGTTCATCCGCAAGAAATTCATGGATGACTTTAAGCTCGCGCCGGATCAGGTAATAAAAGGGATTGAACCAGGCCAGCAGGAGCACGAGTTCCATGAAGAGCAGATCGGCCGAATGCTGCTGTTTTACATGGTAGAGTTCGTGGCGGAAGATCTGCTGTCCCTCCGTACTGTTCACGGAAATATGTTGATTCCAGAAGATGGAACGGAAAAATGAAAATGGCGTACCGGGCTCAGTAGTCTGGTAAAAAGAAAGATCCTGTAAAGACTGGCGCGGATATCTTGTACGCAGCCGCTTAATATACCGTATTGAACGCCAAAGCATCCAGCCCATCAGCAAGCATCCCGTAACATAGACTAAACCTGTCCAGAGCATCCAGTTGGATAGTAAACCACCGGATTCCGGCTGGACCAGGTTAGTTTCCGGTGCGGCTTCAGGTACGGCAATGATTTCGAATGTCTGCAGCAACAGTTTGCCAGCAGGCTCCTGTGCCGGTATCAGGAAATCCACCGAGAAAAACGGCAGTACCAGCGAAGTCGCTACTGCAGCCAGCAGGTAAAACCGGTTGTAGCGATGGAAATTCCGGTTGCGCAAGGCCAGCCAGTAGTAGCCCAATAACAGCCCGGAAGCAACCGTGAGTTTCAACAGGTAAATAAGGATAGGCATAGTTCTTTTTTAAAAAGGATAAATTGTTGGCATCAGGACGGGTTCTTGTTCCGTTCCTCTTTGATCCGGTCGAGCAGTGCCTCCAGTTCTTCCACGCTCAGTTTATTTTCGCTCAGGAACTGGGAAACCAGCAGGGCAGGGGAACCGTCAAAATACCCCTTCACCACCTGCTGAGCCGATTTACGGCCGTAGTCTTCCCGGCTGATCCGGGCTTTATAAAGATTGTTCCGTCCCTGGGGTTCCACATCCACATAACCTTTTTCGGCCAGGATCTTCAGCAAAGTAGCCACCGTATTAGGATGAGGTCGGGGCAGCTCACAGGCTTCCACGATCTCTTTCAGGAAGCCCGGACCGGCTTTCCAGAGTACCTGCATGAGCTGTTCTTCTGCTTTTGTTAATGGTTTCATCTTAGAACTAAAAATTTAGTTATAGCTCAAATCTATAACTAAATAATTAGTTATCAAATTTTTTTTCGGAAATTGAGGGAAATCAAGCCTGTTTTTTCAGGAAATGGTCAATTCGCCGCAAATCCTTTCTGGTATTGGGTTACATTGAATGAAAGCCTGTATTAAAGGGGATGGTTTTCCAGAAAAGTGGGTAAAATCAGGGATCAGCGGTTGTGGGGGTGCTATGAATTTTCAATCGCATTGTTTACATTTGTTCATACGGTGCTGACGGATTAGGGTTCATTTAACAGGCTGTTACCAAAGCCTTTGCAACCTCCTCTGAACATACGTTGTCATTAGATTGTTGATCCTGTACCCCTCGACCCGAGGATACAGTCATTTATTTATTATTCTAATATGAGACAGCTCAAAATTGCTACACAGATCACCAATCGCGACTCGCAAGCCGTTGAAAAGTATCTGCAGGAGATTTCCAAAATTTCGATGATCACTCCTGAAGAGGAGACCGTTCTGGCGCAGCGGATCAAGATGGGTGACCAAAGGGCTCTGGATAAACTGGTGCAGGCCAACCTTCGTTTCGTGGTGTCTGTTGCCAAGCAATACCAGCACCAGGGTTTGTCGCTGAGCGATCTGATCAATGAAGGAAACCTGGGTCTGATCAAAGCCGCCCAGCGTTTTGATGAAACCAAGGGTTTCAAATTCATCTCCTACGCTGTATGGTGGATCCGTCAGTCCATCCTCCAGGCACTGGCCGAACAGGGCCGTCTGGTACGTTTACCGCAGAACAAGATCGGCACTTACAATAAAGCCAACAAAGCTTATATGGCCTTCGAACAGGAGCACGAGCGTGAGCCGAGCACCGAAGAGCTGGCCGAGTTGCTGGAAATGAGCGAAACCGAGATCAATAATATCTTCCAGAGCAATACCCGTCACACTTCACTGGATGCCCCCGTGCATGAAGCAGAAGATGTGGCCATGGGCGACCTGCTGGAAGGCGCTGATGATACTGATGATGATGTAATGAAGGATTCACTACGTAACGAGATCCGCCGCGTCCTGAAATCACTGAGTCCCCGCGAAGCCGAGATCGTAAACGCCTATTTCGGCCTCGATGGCGAAAATGGTGTGACCATCGAGCAGATCGGCCAGAAATACGATCTGACCAAAGAGCGGATCCGCCAGATCAAGGAAAGAGCGATCAAGCGCCTGCAGAAAGCCCGTTACAGCAATGCGCTGAAAGCTTACTTAGGATAAGATTTTACATTGGGTTATAGTACCAGCCCCGGCTTAGCCGGGGCTTTTCTTTTCACAGAACCACAACAACCAAAGCCGGATTTTCCTGTTAATTTTGCATGATGTACCACTTATCAGCCTTCCTTATCCTCAGTATAGCTGTTCTGGCAGTCTCCTGCGAGAAATCCATCAGCTTCCGGCCCAAGAGCCAGGAGCCCCTGGTGGTGGTGGAAGCCACCATTGAAAATGGACAAGCGCCCGTTGTGATCCTGTCCAGCAGCGTCAATTTCTTCAGCAAGATCACACCCGATATTCTGGCAGCTTCCTTTATCCGGAATGCCCAGGTGGAGATCAGCAACGGATCGCTTACCCATCGTCTGAAAGAATACCGGATTCCGGCCAATAACGGATACGATCTCTACTACTATTCCATCGATTCGGCAAGTCTTGCCACGGCTTTTCTCGGTGAGTTGAATACAAACTATTCCCTGACCATCACCACAGCAGGCAAAACCTATACCGCCACAACCACCATCCCCCGGTTGTCAAAAACGATGGATTCTGTATGGTGGGAAAAAGGCCCTCCGAACAAGGACAGCAATTTTGCCAAGCTCATGGTACGGGTAACCGATCCTCCCGGATATGGAAACTATATCCGCTATTTCACCAAAAAGAATACAGAACGGTTCCTGCCCGGACTCAATTCTGTGTTCGACGACCAGATCATAGACGGCAAGACCTATTCGGTGCAGGTAGACCAGGGAGTGGATATCAATGAAAAATTTGACCAGGAAACCTATAATTTCTTCCGGCGTGGTGATACGGTTACCGTAAAATTCTGCAATATTGACAAAGCCACTTATGATTTCTGGCGTACCATGGAATACAGTTACGGCAGTATCGGAAATCCGTTTTCCTCGCCCACCAAGGTGTTGTCCAATATCAAGGGCGGAGCCCTGGGTTATTTCGGTGGTTATGCCGCCCAGTACCGCAGCCTGATCATTCCCCGGTAGGTTATGCACATGAGCCCGCTCTGTGCCTTCAGGCACAGTTTTCAATGCCTTTATGGCCTATTTTTGCTCCACTTTTAAAGAAGGACTATGAGTACAGCAGCTGAAAAAGTTCATTGCCTGATCATCGGATCAGGACCCGCCGGATATACCGCCGCCATTTATGCCGCCCGTGCCAACATGAAACCTGTATTATACCAGGGTATCCAGCCGGGAGGCCAGTTAACCATTACCACAGAAGTAGAAAACTATCCCGGTTACCCCGAAGGTATCCAGGGACCGGAAATGATGGTGCATTTTGAAAAACAGGCCGTACGTATGGGCGCTGATATCCGTTTCGGATTGGCCACCAAGGTCGACTTCTCCGTACGTCCCTTCAAAGTATGGATTGATGAAGAAAAGCTGATGGAAGCCGATGCCGTGATCATTGCCACAGGGGCATCTGCCAAGTGGCTGGGATTGCCCAGCGAACAACGCCTGAATGGTTTCGGGGTTAGCGCCTGTGCCGTATGCGATGGCTTTTTCTTCCGCGGTAAAGACGTGGCTATTGTAGGAGCAGGGGATACCGCAGCAGAGGAAGCCCTCTACCTGTCGAAGCTCTGTACCAATGTACACATGATCGTGCGCCGCGATGTGATGCGCGCTTCCAAGGTAATGGCTGAACGCGTACTGAAAGCGCCAAATATCAAAGTGCATTGGAATTCTGATACGGATGAGATCATCGGCGACCAGAAAGTGGAAGCGGTTCGGTTAAAAAATAACAAGTCCGGTGAAACTACCACGATCCCGGTTCAGGGTTTTTTCGTGGCCATCGGTCACCAGCCCAATTCTGATATCTTCAAAGGCTGGATCGATATGGATGAAGCCGGTTATATCAAAACCGTTCCGGGAACCAGCAAAACCAATATTCCGGGTGTATTTGCTGCCGGAGATGTACAGGATAAAAACTACCGTCAGGCCGTAACTGCCGCAGGCAGCGGATGTATGGCTGCACTGGACGCCGAACGATATCTTTCGGCAGAAGGCCTGGTCTGATCCCGGATAAAACACCAATTATGCTATACATTGAACTCCGTGATGTGATCCTGCATGCGTACCACGGCTTCTATGAAGGGGAGCGGGAAACCGGCAGCGATTACGAGATCCAGCTTAAAGTAGGGTATGAGCATAACGACCATCAGGAATTTCATTCTGTTTCAGACACCGTTGATTATACCGTATTATTTCAACTGGTTCAGCAACGTATGCAGGTTCCCAGCGACCTGCTCGAGAATGTGGTGGAAAGTATTGTGCGGCGGATCAAGCACCAGTATCCCCAGGTAAAGGAGATCGAATGTTCGGTGTATAAACTCCAGCCGCCGATAGCCGGTTTCAAAGGAAAAACCGGTGTTACCCTCTTCAAATCCTTTCATGAATAGGCAGTGTGGTATAGTATTGTGCAGTATGATGGCGCTGTTGCTCCCTTTTGCATTGTGGAGCCAGGATGCCAATGCCCTGTTGCGTGATGCCCGCGACCTGGAAGCACGGTTCCGGGAGCAGGAAGCCCTGAACAAATACCTGGAAGTCCTGATCCTGCAACCGGATCATATCATTGCGCTCTGCAAGGCCAGCGAACTCTATAATACGACCGGTAAGCGCTATACCGATAAGGATCAGCAGAAAGCCTGTTACCGGGCATCGTTAGACTATGCCCGCAAGGCACTTGCAGTGAACGGGAACAATGCCGAAGCCAATTTTGTGATGTCAATAGCCATGGGGCGCCTGGCAATGATGGCATCGGGCGAGGAGAAGATCAAAGCAGTGAAAGATATCCGGCGTTTTGCAGAAAGAGCGATACAACTGGACCCCAACGGGTACAAAGCCTACCATGTTCTGGGCAAATGGCATTATGAAGTCAGCAACCTGTCCTCCCTTGAGCGCTGGCTGGTGAAAGTTACTTACGGGGCACTGCCCAAAGCCAGTTTTGCAGATGCAGTTAAGTGTTACGAGAAAAGCCGTTCCCTGAATCCGGCACTGCTGATCAATTACCTGGAGGAAGCCAAGGCCAGGCAAAAGAATAATGATCCTGAAAAAGCCAAGGAACTGCTGCGCACGATCAGCCGATTGCCGGATGCCTCAGCAGATGATGCCCTTATCCGTAAAGAAGCCCGGGAACTGCTGAACAAGTGGAGTTCCTGATCAGATAACCTTGTTTTTCCAGCGGCCGCTGCGCAGGTACAGAAAGGCCGGTGTTCCCATACAGACCCAGTACAGCCATTCACTCATCCAGCCATAGGTGATCGACAGGAAGAACCGGTCGAGAACAAGATAGACATAGAGGCAGTATAATACAATGGTACTTGCTTCAATCAGTAAAGATACCCGGCTGTTACCCGAACCCGTTACCGCACTCAGCAATACGATGGATACCGACATCAGCAGCATGGCTGCAGATACTACACGGATCACCGGGACCGCGGCTTCTACAAAGGATGCGGGTTGTCCGAACAGGGACAGGAACACCTGCGGAAAGAGATTCAATACAATGGCAACAAGTATACTGAAGCAAAGGTTGATGCGGATGATCTTGCCGATCAGCAGCCAGACCAGCCGCTTTTTCTGCTGCCCGATCACGTTACTGACCATTGAGTTGGTGGTGGCCGCCATGGCCCAGGTAACACAGCCGAATAAGCCAAATACATTACGCATGGTATTGGATATGGCCAGCGACTGCTCCCCATGCCGGTCGATCAGCAGGAAGAAATATTCCCAGCTCGTAATGCTGATCGCATGCTGGAAGATCAATGGTGCAGACATGCTCAGGATCAGCTTCAGGTTCACAGGATCCCAACGGAAATGGCTGAACAACTCAAAGCGTTTCCCGATTCCTTTGAAGTGGATGACCACAAACACTACGGCCAGTCCCAGCACTTCAGCAATAATGGAAGCATATGCTGCGCCATTAAATCCGAGTTCCGGGAATCCCAGTTTCCCGAAGATGAGTACATAATCAAAAAATACATTTCCGGCAGCCTCCGCTATGGTACCCGCCACCAGGTACCGGCTTTGATTGGTACCTACCAGCAAGGCATTGCGCATCTGGTAAATATAGAGAAAGGGGAGTCCCCAGATCCGGATTCGCAGGAATTGTACGGCCTGCGCCAGCCGGTCGGGATCCGTGATGAATAAACGGAAAACAATGGGCACCAGCAGGTAAGTGACCAGTATTCCCACTAAAGCAATTATTAAGGAAACAAGGATTCCCTGATTAAAGATCTTGCCGATCTCTTCCGGCCGGTCTTCACCTGCCCGTCGGGAGATCAATGCCTGAAGACCGTTATTGAGTCCGAAACCAATGGCGGAAAAGATCAGGTAAAATACGCCGGTAACGCCTGCCACTGCCATGGCCTGTTCGCTGTAATGCCCCAGGAAGATCGTATTGGTGATAAAGTTCAGCTGGGGGATAAGAATGGCGAAACTGATGGGCACCGCCATCCTGAAAATGGCCCGGTAACTCACTTCAACTTTCAGATCGGTATAGCCGGATGATGCTGACATGCGTGCGCAAACCTACAGTTATTTTCCCGTTTTCCCGGAGGCAAATCCAACTCAAAAAGCCCTCCGGAACCGTGAAAAATTGCCTAACATTGCAGCGGATATGAACCATCCGTCTTTTGATATAACAGCAGTGGGGGAAGACCCTTCCCTGATCCGTAACGGGCATTGCCTGCTGGAATGGAGCAACAGCTGTTTTACAGTGCTCTGGTTTGGTAAAGCGCCATTCCGCTTCTACCGTCTCTTGCAGTACTCCCTGAAAGCTGAAAAGGAATTGTCTCATGCTGAACAGTTACGCGACATCCTTGCGGAGGAATCCGCCTTCCGTGAACCGGTGCTTTCCACTACGCTGGTTTATAATACCGGGAATGCACAGCTTTTACCCGGTTCTGTTTCAATTGACGCTTTGCAGCAACCCCTGATGGATTACCTGTCGGGAACTGATACGGCCAGTCTTACTATTGCTGAGCATCCGTCAGGAACGAAGGCCGCAACGGTTTACCGCATCTCCCGGGAAATACAGGAATTGTTTGAAACGAATTTCCCCGGAGCCGGACGCTGGCATTATTATTCATTGACGCAAAAACAGCTTGCGGATAACCGGAAACCGGGTATCGTTTATTCCCTGAATTGCTGTCCCGATAATTTCATGCTGGCTGTTACCGTGGATAGCGAACTGTACTTGTTACAGGATCTGTATTATGAGCAACCTGAAGATATCAGCTGGTTCCTGCTCAGCTTTACCGAACAGTCCGGTTTCAGCAAGGATGCGGTACAGGTGGTTGTTGGCGGACTGATCGAGAGCAGTTCTGTGCTATACCAGGAGCTGGAGAAATACTTCCTGAATCTCGAACTGCAGCAGTTTCCGGAAGAATTTGCCGGACAACCAGCACTGGAAGCCTATCCATCCCATTATTTTTCACCCCTGCTGAAACTGGCCTTATGCGTATAATCAGCGGATCACTGGGCGGCCGCCGCTTCAATCCACCGGGTAAAATGCCGCATACCCGTCCCACAACAGATATTGCCAAGGAGGGGCTCTTTAATATCCTGGAGCACCAGTTCCCCCTGGATGGCATCAAGACCCTTGATCTCTTCGGCGGTACCGGAAATATCAGCTATGAGCTGGCATCACGGGGTGCAGCCGACCTTACCATAGTGGAAAAGGATCCCATCATGTATGAGTTCATCCGCAAGAATGCTGCTGCCATGCAGATCGAGCATTTCAACGTGGTGAAGATGGATGTGTTCCGTTTCATGGAACAGTGTTCAGAACAGTTCAACTTCATTTTCGCAGGCCCGCCCTATGCCCTTGCCACCATCGACCAGCTGCCGGTCAAAGTCTTTGAAAGAAACCTGCTTGCCCCCGGAGGATGGTTTATACTGGAACATACTCCCCGCAACGATTATTCGAAATTCCCCCATTTTGCCACAGTCCGGAATTATGGCACCACGCTCTTTTCGTTCTTTGTTAACCGGGAGACTGCCGGATAGCAGTTTGTTCACCTTTTTGAGTTGACTTAGGATAAAACATTTAACCGTTCATCGAAAATTTATGGTGAATTCCCGGAAAGGGCTTAAATTTTATCTGCATTTCTTCATCAACGACTGCTATGCTCAAAAAAAATATCAGGGAAGAATACCTGAAGAAGCGTATTGCCTTGTCCGAACAGGACCGTGCAACGCTCAGCATAGCTGTGCAGGAACAGTTCCGCCAATTGAATTTCCCCCGGCTAAAGACGCTGCTATCGTACTATCCCATCCGCGAAAAAAAAGAGCTGGATGTTACACCCTGTGCAGAATACCTGGCCACTCAATTCTCTGACCTGATTACTGCCTGGCCCAGGCTTGATGACAAGGGCCTTTCCATGGAGGCCTGGCCGATCAGTGCCGACGGCATATATGCCAAAAACAAGTATAATATTCTTGAACCCCTGAATGGGAAACCCCTGGCTCCGGAGCAGGTTGATCTGGTGTTCGTACCCCTGCTGGCGTTTACAGAAAAAGGCTTCCGGGTTGGCTTTGGGAAGGGATATTACGACCGATTCCTGATCCGCTGCCGGCCGGATATCTGGAAAGTCGGTTTCTCCTATTTTGACCCCGTTTCTTCCATCCGCGACATAGGGCATTTTGACGTACCTTTAACCCATTGTATTACCCCATCGCGGATTTATGAATTTTAACGCTCCGCTGCTGCGGCCGATCCGGATTCTCCTGTTCCCCTTTTCACTGGTCTATGCCCTGGTTGTCTGGATCCGCAACCGCCTGTTCGATAAAGGCCTGCTCGGCTCCACCGCATTTAATTTCCCCATCATCTGTGTGGGCAATCTGGCTGTTGGGGGTACCGGTAAATCCACTATGGTGGAATTCCTGATCCGCTTATTACAGCATGACTATAAACTAGGGGTACTATCCCGTGGCTATAAAAGGAAAACCCGTGGCTATGCACTGGCCAACGACAAGAGTACGGCTCTGGAGATCGGCGATGAACCCATGCAGATCCACCAGAAATTCCCGGAGATCAGCGTGGCAGTAGGAGAGGAACGGCTGGTGGCCATACCCCAGCTCCTCCACGATAAACCCGACCTGAACCTGATCATTCTGGACGATGCCTTCCAGCACCGTTCTGTAAAAGCCGGAATGAATATCCTGTTGACGGAATACAGCAACCTCTATACCCGCGACTGGTTCTTGCCTACAGGCGACCTGCGCGACCAGCCCGAAGCTGCCCGAAGGAGCCAGGTGGTGGTGGTCACCAAATGTCCGCCGGCTCTGGCACCTGAAGAAGCAGCCTCCATCCGGGAAGAACTCCGGCTGGAAGAGGGACAACAGCTTTATTTCTCTGCGATCCGTTATGGTAAGCCTTACCGCTTATCCGCAAATGAAACCCGGACCATCCATGCCGGCATGGAGGTATTACTGGTGAGCGGTATTGCCAACCCGCTTCCCCTTAAACAATACCTGTTGGAGAAAGCCTCCACCTACTATGAAATGCTTTACAGTGACCACCATATTTTCTCGATAGACGACTGGAAAGAGATCACCCGCCGTTTCGATGGCATCGGCAACCCCGACAAGATCATCCTGACTACTGAAAAAGATGCCGTAAGGCTCGAAAAATTTGCCGGGGAACTAAAGCAGTATCCCGTTTTCGTGATACCCATAGAAATGCAGCTTCTTTTCGACATGGATGAATTGTTCCTGCAAAGCCTCCGTACCTTTATAGCAACTTATCCTAAAACAGACAATTGATCCTGATGGGCAGAAAAAATCATAAAAAGAAAGAAAAGCAATCAAAGCCCGCAGGCGCCTCACTTTACCAGGGTACCCTGGATATTACCCGCTCCGGCATCGGTTATGTAATAACAGCTGCTCTATCGAACGATATCCTGATACGCCCTAACGATTTCAATACCGCCCTTCACGGCGATACGGTGAGTGTCCGCGTGATCTCTGATCCCAGAAAACAGGGGCGTTACCATGGCCAGGTAGTGGAAGTGCTGAAACGGAAGCAACTGGAGTTTATCGGACATATTGAAACCGGCCGGAACTTCACTGTATTTGTGGCCGATACGGATAAACCGATGCCGGATGTCCTTATCCCCGATACTGAATTGCATGGCGCTGTTGATAATGACCGGGTCATCATCCGCATTACTTCCTGGGAAAAGAACAAACGCCCGGAAGGCACAGTTGTGCAGGTCGTGAACCAGGAAGCAGAGAACGAAATGGCGATGAAGGAGATCCTGCTGGAAGGCGGATTCCCGCTTCGGTTCCCGGAAGAAGTGATCGAAGAATCAGAACGGATACCCGATACCATCCCTGCCGAGGAGGTCGCCAAACGAAAAGACTGCCGCGATATCCTCACGTTTACGATCGATCCGGTGGATGCGCGCGACTTTGATGATGCCATATCCATCCGGTTGTTGAAGAACGGCCATTTTGAGATCGGGGTGCATATTGCCGATGTCAGCCATTATGTGGAGCCGGACACTGCCCTCGACCAGGAAGCCTACGACCGGGCTACTTCCGTTTACCTGCCCGACCGGGTATCGCCCATGCTGCCCGAACGGATCTCCAATGAACTCTGTTCCCTGCGGCCTAAAGAAGACAAGTTGACGTTCTCAGCCATCTTCGAGATCACAGACAAGAATGAAATCAAAAAATGCTGGCTGGGAAAAACCGTGATCCATTCCAATCACCGGTTCACCTATGAGGAAGTCCAGGAGATCATTGAACAGGGCGAAGGACTCTATCATGAAGAGCTGCTCCTGCTCAACCATATGGCCCAGAAATTCCGGAAACAGCGGTTTAAGAAAGGGGCGATCAATTTTTCTTCACAGGAAGTACGGTTCAAGCTCGACGAAAAAGGCCGTCCCATCGGGATCATCGTAAAGGAAAGCAAGGAAGCCCATCAGCTGATCGAGGAATTTATGCTGCTTGCCAACCGCTATGTGGCCGAATATGCAGGCAAAGAAAATGTGGACAGTAAGGAAGTGCCTTTCCCATACCGGGTACATGATACCCCGGATGAAGCCAAGCTGCAGCCCTTTGTGACTTTTGCCCGTAAATACGGACATAAGTTTGATACTTCCAGCCCTGAAGGCATCGCTGAATCCTTTAACCAGATGCTCCGCGATGTGCATGGCAAACCCGAACAGCATGTATTGGAACAACTGGGTATCCGGACCATGGCGAAAGCCGTTTATACAACCGAAAATATCGGCCACTACGGCCTGGGATTCGAACACTACTGTCATTTCACTTCTCCCATCCGTCGTTATCCCGATATACTGGTACACCGGATCCTTTTCGAACTGCTGAATAAAAAGCATAAACCTATCAAGAAGCTGGAGCAGCAGTGCAAACACTGCAGTGATAAGGAACGTTCGGCCATGGAAGCGGAACGTGCCGCCAACAAGTACAAGCAGGTGGAATACATGAAGGAATACCTGGGCGAAGAGTTTGAAGGGGTGATCAGCGGCGTGGCTTCATTCGGCTTCTGGGTGGAAACCGTGGAACATAAATGCGAAGGCCTGGTGAGTATGAACAGCCTTTCGGACTATGATGAGTTCCGGCATGTGGAAACCGATTATGCATTGGTAGGCCTCCGTTCGGGCCGCCGCTTTGCCATGGGCGACAAGGTCAGGATCAAAGTGGTGGCAGCCAACCTGACCAAGCGGCAGCTCGATTATGAATGGGTGGTGACCAAAGGTCTCAAGGATAAAGAGCAAAGTCCTGATTCGGGTATTACCCTTTCAACTGCACCGGAGAACAGGAAAAGCTCCGGTAAAAAGAATAAAGCACCTGAGCCGTTTTATAAAAACGCATCCAAGCACAAAAAACATAAAAAAGGAAAAAAATAGGAATCTGCACATGAACAGCTTTGAATCATTATCCAGGTCATTTGCGGAAGCCTTTGCTGTGAAACATTTCCCCGATCAGCCGGCTACCCTGTACGAACCGAATAATTACTTCCTGAGCCTGGGAGGCAAACGGGTGCGCCCGGTCATGTGCCTGATGGGTAATGAACTCTTTGATGAGATCCATCCCGATGCATGGGATGTGGCCACCGCCATTGAATTGTTTCATAATTTTTCACTGATCCATGATGATATCATGGACAGGGCCCCACTACGCCGGGGAATGGTTACGGTACATGAAAAGTATGGGGAGTCCACCGCATTACTGGCCGGGGATGTGATGCTAGTAACCGCATACGAATACCTGACTAAAATTGACCCGCTTTACCTGAAGCCGATTCTGCACCTCTTTAATAAAACAGCCCGTGAAGTGTGTGAGGGACAGCAACTGGATATGGACTTTGAAAAGCAATCCGCTGTTAAGCTCGAAGACTATATCCGGATGATCGAACTCAAGACTTCAGTGCTGCTGGCAGCTTCCCTTAAAATGGGCGCCATCATTGGCGGGGCAGGTGAGGGGAACCAGCAACGGATCTATGAATTTGGACGGAACCTGGGTATCGCATTCCAGGTGCAGGACGATTACCTCGACGCCTTTGGCGACCCCGAAAAGTTCGGTAAACAAGTGGGGGGAGATATCCTCGCCAATAAAAAGACCTTCCTGCTCATCAAAGCTCAGGAAGTGGCCCGGGGGGCAGATGCCACCGAACTGCAGGAACTCCTGGACAGCAATCCTCCCGATAAAGTAGACCGGGTAATCCGCATCTTCCGATCTTGCGGGGTAGACCAATGGGCCCAGACCCTGAAAGCCCAGTATGTTTCAGCAGCCTTTAAGGCATTGGAAGACATTGCCGTTCTCTCGGTCCGGAAGGCACCGCTGGAGCAACTGGCCGATTTCCTCGTCCAGCGGGAGCATTGATCCCCTCCGGGGAAGCCCCGTTTCTAAAGTTGAAAATCACTATCTTGACTGTTCTAAACCAACTGCTATGGCCAATTCCCTGTTCCGGAAAAAGTCGATTGATAAAATTGTGAAAGAAGCAGAGGCGGGGCTGTCCGACGGACATGCCACCGGTGGCCTCCAGAAGATCCTGACCGTACGGGACCTCACCTTTATGGGTATAGCGGCCGTTGTGGGTGCAGGTATCTTTTCCACGATAGGTACCGCAGCATCGAACGGGGGACCTGGTATATCCCTGCTCTTTGTGATCACAGCCATTACCTGTGGTTTCTCAGCATTGTGTTATGCAGAGTTTGCCAGCCGTGTCCCCATAGCGGGCAGTGCCTATACCTATGCCTATGTTTCTTTCGGGGAGATCGTTGCCTGGATCATTGGCTGGGCCCTGATCCTGGAATATGCCATCGGTAATATCGTTGTAGCCATATCCTGGAGCAGCTATTTCAATAACCTGCTGGTGGACATCGGCGTGCATCTGCCCGGCTGGCTTACCGTAGATCCGGCTACCGCAGAAAAAGCCTTTACCACAACATCAAAAGCTATTGCCGGAGGTGCAGCCATTACCCCTGATATGCAGGCTGTGCTGGATGCGTATAATCATGCGCCGCTAATTAACGGCAGCCATATTTTTATCAACCTGCCTGCCTTTATCATTGTTGGACTGATCACGGCACTGACTTTTGTAGGGATCCGTGAAAGCAAGAGCAGCGCCAACTTCATGGTAGTGTTCAAGATCGTGGTGATCATATTTGTGATCATACTCGGTTTCTTCTATGTAAAACCATCCTACTGGAGCCCCTTTATGCCCAATGGCATCGACGGCGTCCTGAAAGGCGTGTCTTCCGTATTTTATGCCTATATCGGGTTTGATGCCATTTCGACTACGGCAGAAGAATGTAAGAACCCCCAGCGCGACCTGCCCCGGGGCATGATCTATTCACTACTGATCTGCACCGTTCTCTATATCCTCATTGCATTGGTACTGACCGGCATGGTGCATTTCTCGGAACTGAATGTGAACGATCCGCTTGCTTTTGTATTTGAGAAAAAAGCACCCTGGATCGAAACCATTGTATCCATCAGCGCTGTTGTAGCAACAACAAGTGTACTGCTGGTCTTCCAGCTCGGTCAGCCCCGGATCTGGATGAGCATGAGCCGCGACGGATTGCTGCCCAAAGCCTTTGGTAAAGTGCACAAGAAGTTCCAGACCCCGTATTTCTCCACCATCGTTACAGGTATACTGGTGGCAGTGCCTTCCCTCTTTATGCAAAGCTCGCTGATGACCGACCTGACCAGTATCGGAACCCTCTTCGCTTTTGTACTGGTGGCAGGCGGAGTACTCATGCTGCCGGAAGATACCGGTGCAGGAACCCGGAGTTTCAAGTTGCCTTATATTAACGGACAATATATTGTGCCCGCATTGCTGTTACTTTTCCTGTATGGCATGCGCACCCGCATCAGTACCGCATTCGGGAACCTTAGCGGCGACAGCCTCCAGGAATACCTGCTGCTGGTGTATGTGCTGCTCGCTGTTGTACTGTCTGTTGCCACTTTTATCAAGAAACTATCCTTTATTCCGATCATGGGTGTGCTCAGCTGCGCTTATCTGCTCATCGAAATCCCTGCCATCTCCTGGGAATGGTTCTTTGGCTGGATGGGTATCGGACTGGCGATCTATTTCCTGTATGGGTATAATAACAGCAAGTTGAAGAAGAGTGAGCTGTGAGTGGTGAGTAGTGAGTAGGAATTCGTTAATTTTGCGTTATGAAATTTCAAGTGGGTGATAAGGTGGTGGTGAAGCACACCAATGATGAGGCGGATGTGATCGACATCATCAACGAAAAGATGGTGATGCTGGAAGTGCGCGGGGTGAAATTTCCGGCCTATACCGACCAGCTCGATTTTCCCTATTTCAAGCGGTTTACGGAACAGAAGATCTTTGCTCCCAAAAAGGAGAAAAAATATATCGACGATCTGAAAGTCGAGAAAAAGAAAGTCGAGAACCGCAAGGCCGACGGGGTCTGGCTGAGTTTTATTCCCGTGATGGATGTGGATGAATTCGGTGACGATGTGGTGGAAGAACTCAAAGTACACCTCATCAACCGCACCAACGATCCCCTGCATTTCGTGTATGATCTCAGCTATGTGGGCAAGGAAGGCTTTGAACTGAAAAATGATATCCAGGCATTCGAAGATTTCTACCTGCATGATATCCCCTTCGAGAACCTGAACGACAGTCCCCTCTTCAGCTTTGAATTCTCCCTGATCCGGCACGATAAACGCAAGGCTCCTTATTATGAAGTGTTCCAGAAACTGAAAGCCAAGCAGGTATTCCAGCGGATCCTGGAACTCCGGGAAAAAGGGGAGGCCATGTTCTCCTACCGGCTTTTGGAAAACTACCCCGACAAAGCGGAAGAACCGGAAAAAGTGGACCTGGGCCCGCTGGCCAAAGCAGGGTATAAGTTTTATGATGTGAGCCAGCTGCGCCAGCACCTGGAACAGCCCCGCCCGGTGATCGACCTGCATATTGAAGCCCTGGAACCCGAACACGAACGGTTAAGCAACCTGCAGAAGCTGGAACTGCAGCTCCGCACCTTCGATAAATACTTTGATCTCGCCCTCCTGCATTACCAGCCTTCCCTGATCGTGATCCATGGCGTGGGCAGTGGTAAACTCCGCGATGAGATCCATGAGAAGCTGCGCCACTACAGTGAAGTGAAAAGCTTCGTGAACCAGTTCCATCCCTCATACGGATATGGGGCAACGGAGATCTATTTTAACTACAAATGAGCCGGTAATCACCGGAAATGCAGTAGTTTTCCTGAAAAAAAGGATGCGCCGTTTTTTTGCTGCCTGTATTCTCCTGTATAGTGTTCTGTTCTCTCCTGCACAAGCACAGGTTTTACCATATAAGAATCCCGCTCTTCCCATTTCAACAAGGGTTAAAGACCTGCTCTCCCGCATGACACCGGAAGAAAAATTCTGGCAGCTGTTCATGATCCCGGGCGATCTGGATAACCGGAAGACGGACCAGTATAAAAACGGCATTTTTGGCCTGCAGGTAAGTGCGGCAACATCAGCAGAGGGCAATGCACAGCAACTCCTCAAATACAATACCACTGAAACAGCGGCGGCGCTGGCAGAAAAGATCAACAGGATCCAGCGCTTTTTTGTGGAAGAGACCCGGTTGGGTATACCCATTATAGCTTTTGATGAAGCCCTGCACGGACTGGTACGCAAAAACGCCACTGCATTCCCGCAGTCCATTGCGCTGTCTGCAACCTTCGATACCGCACTGATGCATAAGGTATCAGCTGCCATTGCAGTAGAGTCACGCCTTCGGGGTATCCGCGATATCCTTTCTCCGGTGATCAATATTGCCACCGATGTCCGTTGGGGACGAACTGAAGAAACCTATGGGGAGGACCCCTTTCTCAGTTCATTGATGGTGGTGGCTTATGTGAGTGAACTGGAGAAAGCCGGTATCATAACCACTCCCAAACACTTTCTCGCCAATGTAGGCGACGGGGGCCGCGACAGCTATCCCATTCATTGGAATGAACGGCTGCTCCGGGAAATTCACCTGCCCCCTTTTGAAGCTGCCATCAAGGCCGGCGGTGCCCGCTCGGTAATGACGTCGTATAATTCGCTGGATGGCACTCCTGCAACAGCTAATTCCTGGCTGCTGCAGGATCTGCTGAAAAAGCAATGGGGATTTAGTGGTTTTGTAATTTCAGATGCAGGCGCTGTAGGTGGTGCCAATGTGTTGCATATGACAGCACCCGGTTATCCGGAAGCATCACAATGTGCCATGAACGGCGGACTGGATGTGATCTTCCAGACGGCTTATGAACATGAAAAGCTGTTCAGTCCACCATTCTATAACGACAGCATCTCCCGGGAGCGCATAGATGATGCCGTGAGCCGGGTACTCCGGGCGAAATTTGAACTGGGCCTTTTTGAAGATCCCTATGTAAAAGTGGATACCGCTGCTGCAGACCGTATCCGGCCCCTGCACCGCGCTGTTGCCTATGAAGCTGCACTGAAAGCAGCTGTACTGCTGAAAAATGACCGGCAGGCCCTTCCTATTCCAATGAAGGCAAAGCGGATCCTTGTGGTAGGCGAAGATGCAGCAGCAGGCCGGTTGGGTGGTTATTCGGGCCCTGGCATTGAAGTGGTTTCGCTGCTGGAAGGCCTAAAACGTACAGCACCCAAAGGCACGGTGATCAGCTATGAAAAAGGAGTGTCCCGGGTTCCGCAAAACTGGAAACCGGTTCCTGAAGCATATTTGCGCACAGTTGATGGCCGCGAAAGGGGTATTGAAGCGTCTTATTATACAAGTGTTGACCTGACCGGTAAAGTTGTAATGCATGCGCTGGAAAGTCAACTGGAACATCACTGGACTTTGTTTGGCCCGGAAAAAATCGGACGGAATCATTTCTACAGTGTGGAATGGAACGGGCTGCTGGTCGGGCCGGTTACAGGAACGGTACAGCTGGCCCTGGAAGGTAATGACGGATACCGGCTTTATATTGACGATGTGTTGAAAATCGACCGTTGGAGCAAGGAGAGTTTTCATCTCAGCAGTGTTGCGCTATCCCTGCAGCAAGGAAAAAGGTACCGGATCAGAATACAGTTTCATGAAACTACCGGCAATGCCCATATCCGCCTGCTTTGGAATTACGGTATTGAGAATGCAGATGAAAGTGGCATCCGAAAAGCGCTTGCAGCAGCTGCATCTGCTGATTATATCATTGTTGGAGCCGGCATACATGAAGGCGAATTTCAGGACCGTGCCTATCTAAACCTTCCCGGACGGCAGGAAGAACTGATCCGCCGGCTAGCCGCCACCGGTAAGCCTGTAGTGGTAGTGCTCAGTGGTGGCAGTGCCATAACCATGGATAACTGGCTGGGTAAGGCAGCAGCTGTGTTGTATGGCTGGTATCCCGGCGAAGCGGGAGGCGAAGCGCTGGCAGACCTGCTCTTCGGTAAAGCCAGCCCTTCCGGTAAACTGCCCATAACCTTCCCGAAACATGAAGCACAGCTACCGCTGGTCTATAACCATAAACCTACAGGAAGGGGAGATGACTATCATAACCTCAGCGGGGAACCGCTTTTCCCTTTCGGCTTCGGGCTGAGTTATACCAGTTTCCGTTACGATAAGCTGGAACTGGATAAAAAATCGGGTAAACCCGGTGATTCATTTATGGTAAGTTGTACCCTGACCAATACCGGCCGTAATGCCGGAGAAGAAGTGGTACAGCTCTATATCCGGGATGAGCTTGCTTCAGTAGCAAGGCCTGTACAGGAATTAAAAGGGTTCCAGCGGATCCGTCTTTTACCGGGACAGTCCGGCACTGTTCAATTCCGCATAACACCTGAGCTGCTCGAAATGTATGATGCACAGCTGCACCGGGTCATTGAGCCCGGCGATTTCCGGATCATGGTCGGATCTTCCTCCCGGGAAATCCGGTTGTTCGAAACGTTAACGATCAATGCCCAATGACCGATGCCCAATGCCCAATGCCCGATACTCAACGACCAATGACCATACTTTTTTACTGTCATTCCCGCGAAGGCGGGAATCCCATTCTCGGTAAAAGAGAATTTTCTTTAATTCTGATTTTTTATTTTGCTTTAATCGGAGAGACTTTTTGATTTTTCAGGCAGGGGATTCCCGCCTTCGCGGGAATGACAAACCTGGAAGGACTCCCGGCTTCGCGGGAATGACATTACAAGCACAACTTCCAACATTCCGTATCTTTGCCCCACTACAAACCGGGTTATCGCTCTTCTGTAACAGGAGGGGAGGAAAGTCCGGACAGCACAGGGCAATGCACCGGTGAAGAGCCGGGTCCCGGCAACGGGAACAGAAAGTGCCACAGAAAATTACCGCCCCAGCAGGTTTCCTGCAGGAGTAAGGGTGAAAACGTGAGGTAAGGGCTCACGGTACCCTCAAGTAATTGAGGGTACGGGTAAACCTTGCATGCTGAAATGCCACGTATACCATCCGTTGAGAGCGGCCCGTTCAATGGCCTGCAAAGGCCGGGATGGAGGGTAGGCAGCTTTAGCCCGGAGCGTAAGTTCCGGGAAAGATAAATGATAGCCACTCCGAAAGGGGAACAGAATCCGGCTTACAGGTTTGTAGTATTTTTTCTCATCGGGTCAGGGCCCCCGCCAGTTCCATCAGCCAGGCAATGCCCAGGTGCACGATCAATCCACCCCAGATGGTTCCGGTTCTGGATACCACGATTCCCAGTATTAATCCCCCGAAATAAGAAGTAATGCATTCAAAAAGCGGTTTCCCGAAATGGATGCTGCAGTAAAAGGCGGCAACCGGTAAAATCGCATCCTTGCCGGCATAGCGAATGAACGCCAGCACCAGAAAGCCCCGGAAAAAAAGTTCTATCGTAAAGAAATCGGAACCATAACAGAGTTCGAATAGCAGGTAGCGCCAGAATGGGGGATCGGGATAGAGCCTGTTGATGAGCTGTGCCTTGGGATACACCAATTGAAAATCAGGACGACCCGCAGCAAAAAGGATCAGGGGTACCATCAGCAGCAGTAAAACAAAATACGGACTGGCGCGAAATCCTTTCCGGGTCATGCCAGCTACCGGTTGATCATAACCGAACCATTGCCAGAGTAACCGGATGATCAGCAACAGTAATGCGGCTTTCAGCGGCCAGTTGAGCACTACCTTCCAATACCGCCAGCCGGCCGGATCTGTAGCAGGATCAGGAAGCAGGGGAATAAAACTGCTCAGTCCGGCTTTTACGGCAAATAATAAGGGAGCCAAAAATAGCAGCAGGTACCAGGCTTTGTCTTTCGGATAAAAGTAACCGGTAAGGGAATAATGGATGAGCCAGGCCATTCCCAATACCAGGAAAAACAACAGGAAGAAACAGGTGATGCGCAACATTTCGCTGCTGAGATGGCCGATACGGCTTTCAATGCCGATGGTATAATTCAACCAGATCAGCGCAGCCATGAAAAGGCTCACTATACTGAATACAGTACGGTTAACAGTGCGGTAGTATTGTTGGAAATAAGATAGGAAGAGCCTCATCCCGGATACGCAATATCCGGTAAATTACTTATTTGGCCTGAAATGCCTGTTTCATTTTTTCGAGAAGGCCGGTAGCGATCATTTTTTCGGCGAGGCGGATCATGTTGGCGAAGGCTTTCGCATGGGAGATGCCGTGACCAATGATCACGGGCTTGGACACACCCAATACCGGAGTACCGCCGTAATTCTCGTAGTCAAACCGGTCGAGATAGGCGTCGCGGATATTCTTGCGGGCAGTGATATCATAGAAGGATTCAGCCAGCTTCAGTACCACATTGCCGGTAAAGCCATCACAGACCATCACATCGGCTTTATCCAGCAGGATATCACGGCCTTCCACGTTGCCGGAGAAGTGGATCTCTGTATTCTCTTTCAGCAGGGGATACGTAGCCTGTGCCAGCAGGTTGCCTTTGCCTTCTTCTTCACCAATGTTAAGGAGGGCTACACGCGGCTCGGCATAGTCGAGAATATGGCGGGCATAGAGCGAGCCCAGCACGGCAAACTGGTTCAGGTGCTCGGGCTTGCAGTCGGCATTCAGTCCCACATCCAGTAACAGGCCGGTGCCGCCGTTTTCCTTGGGAATTACGGTGGCAATCGTGGGTCGTAACACGCCATCAATAGCCTTGATGCTGAACATGGCACCTACCAACATGGCGCCGGTATTCCCCGCACTGATAAAGGCATCGACCTTGCCGGTAGCCAGCAAGTGAAAACCGATCGCAATGGATGAACGGGTCTTTTCCTTGAGTGCCTTGGTGGGATGTTCGTTATAACCGATCACTTCAGGTGCGTGGATCACCTGGATGCGGGCATCGGTCAGTCCTTCCTGCTCAAGCAGGGGGCGGAGCTGTGCTTCATCACCGGTCAGAAATAACGTAGCCGGAGTAGCATATCCGGACAGATATGAGCGGATACCTTTCACCGCCTCTAGCGGTGCAAAGTCTCCTCCCATCATATCTATGCAAATATTCATCTCCGGCGGCTGCGGTTTATATCAAAAAGGAAAATTACTTAATGGGAGCTTTCTCAGCTACCAGCTTTCCTTTGTAATATAATTTACCCTCGCTTACGTGAGCGCGGTGACGCACGTGCATTTCGCCTGTAGTGCTGTCTTTGCTCAGGGTAACCTGCTCTGCCTTGTAATGGGTCCTTCTTTTGGCACCTCTTTGCTGTGAATGTCTCCGTTTCGGATTAGGCATATACTTGCTTTTAAAACGTTTCTTAAATTATTTTCCGAGATCCTTGAATTTTTCCAGGCCTTTCCAGAGCGGGTTCTCCGGTTGGCTGTTGTGGATATCCATCTGCTTCAGCATGGCCAGCACTTCCTTGTTGCAATGCGGCCCACCCATTTCTTCTTCACTGCACATGCGCTGCATGGGTATACTGAGATTGATGAACTCATAAATCCAGTCGGCGATCCGCAAAAAACTTTCCGTGCGGGAGATATAGTACACATCGGGATCCTCTTCCTGCTCATTCATCTCCTCGGGATTCTCCACCATTTTCACAACGATGTTGAATTCATCCCAGAGACTGAGCGGGAGGGCATTGCCACAACGGTCGCATCCCACTTCCAGTTTTCCGCCGATCTCGAATTTCAGTAACAGGAATCCGGTCTTTTTGTCCAGCGTCAGTTTTACCTGGGCTGTACAGTTTTTGAAGTCCTGCTCCTGATATTCTGTAAAGAACTTATCGTCGATGGCATACTCAAACTCATGCACCCCGGGTTTCAGCCCCACAAAAGCAATATCATACGTTCTCCGGTGGCTCATCGACGCCTCTTTTAAAGAGTTTGCAAAGGTACGGATAAAGTCTTAACAATGAAGCCCTAAGGCTAAAAATTTGAAAGAAGTTTTCCCCTCTGGGGATTTTGTCATACCGCACTGTAAATCAATGCGAAACCCGAAGCCGGTGACTCATTTGGCCAGGGCTTTGAGCTGTTCCCAGTTTTTCCGGGCCTCTTCCACTTCCCGGATCATGGTTTTGGTAGGCGGCCAGTCGCTGTCCTGCAACACATTGTGCAGCCCGGCAAAAATACCCGCCATCCGGTTCAGTCCCGGCAGTTTGGCTGCTCCACCACCCGCCAGGAGCTGGTTCAGCCGGCTTTCTTCTTTTTTCAGGGTCTCCAGTTCACTGCCGGAAGCCGACTTGCTTTTTTCCCGAACGGTTGCCAGCTGAGCGGCAATTCGTTGCTGCAGCTGCTGGACTTCCTGCCGGCTGCTGTAACAGAAGTAGGAGAGATCATGCTGCCGTTGCAGTTCCACCATGCTGGTTTTCACCCGTGGATCCATTTTCACAACCAGCGTATTGCTGATCTTTTGCCCGCCTGCAATCAGCGAAACAGTATATGTTCCCGGCATCACCCACGGTGATGTGGGTTCGGGAGCTGTATTCATATAGACCGCACCGATCGGATAGTTGGCGGGTACATTCAAAGGCTGGTATTTCAGATCCCAGACAAAACGGTGGGCTCCTTTTTTGGCAGAGAGGAGCTCCTGCGGCCGGATCCAGTATTCGGGAACATTGCCTGCAGGAATTTTATACAGCGTGTCTTTGGAACTAAAGCGGCGCACCAGTTTACCGGAAGCGTCTCTGATCTCCAGTACCACTTCGGGGAAATCGGTATTCAGCTGGTAGTTGATGATGGCACCGTCGGGGGGATTATCACCCGCTGCTTCTTCCTGCGGTACCGGCGTGTCGGTATAGATACCCCAGCGAACGCGCCAGGCATTTTGCGGCGCATAAAGCCATGCCGGTTCGCGGGTGGCAGTTCCGTTGATCTGACGCAAGGGCGTGATATCGTCCAGGATCCAGAAACCGCGTCCATGCGTGCCTACAACCAGGTCATCATCTTTCACAACCAGATCACGGATGGAGGTGGCGGGCATATTCAGGCGCAGGCTTTGCCAATTTTCTCCGTCATCAAAAGATACATACACAGCCCGTTCGCTGCCGGCATACAACAACCCTTTGATCACCGGATCTTCACGCACGGCATTGATCGGATCATCGGGTAATCCTTTTACGATCTCTTTCCAGGTGGCACCGCCATCCCGGGTTCTGTAGATATGCGGTTTCATGTCGTCGCAGCGGATGCGGTTTACTGCGGCATAACAGGTATTGTTGTCGAAATGGCCGGCTTCCATCAGGGAAACCTTGCTCCAGGATGTCACACCGGGAGGAGTAATGTTTTTCCAGCTCTTGCCGCCATCACGGGTAATATGGATCAAGCCGTCATCAGTTCCCACCCAGATCGTCTTGATATCCTTGAACGAAGGTGCTACCGTATAGATCACGCCGCGACGGGGCATGGTCTTCATATCGGCACTGGTGTAAATACCCACACTGGTGGGAATGTCCCAGCTTTCGCGGGTGAGGTCCGGACTGATTTCATCCCAGCTGCTGCCGCCATCAGTGGTTTTGAATAATACATTCCCGGCAAAATACAGGGTCTTGTTATCGATGGGAGAGAAGAGAACAGGAGCAGTTCGCAGAAATCGGTATTTGCCGCTGCGTACAGCTTCAGGGGCAATATGCTGTACCTGGCCGGTTTTCTTATTGAAGCGGGTCAGTTTTCCACCATAGATGATATCGGGATTCAGCGGGTCGGCAGCCACATAGCCATATTCTTCCACACCCACCGGATGCCAGTCGCGGTACGTAACGGCACCATCATTGCCACGGGAAGCCACACCGGCAGAACCGCTTTCCTGCTGTCCGCCATACACATTATAGGGAAAAGCATTATCGGTACTCACATGATAAAACTGTGCGGTGTTCTGGTTGTACCAGGAGGAGAAGGTCTCCCCGCCATTCACCGTAATGATGGCACCCTGGTCGCTGGCGATCAGGATGATTTTTGGGTTATCGGGATTGATCCAGATTCGGTGGTAGTCGTCGCCACCGGGTGCCCCGCGGAATGCCGTCCAGTTCTTGCCGCCATCCACCGATTTCCAGGTTACCACATTGGCGCTATATACGATGTCCGGATTTTTGGGATCGGCCTTGATCTCGGCGAAATCCGCTCCACGTCCCCAAAGGCGACCGTCTTTATTGAGCAGGTACCAGTTTTCACCGCCATCATCACTCCGGTAAATACCGCCGTATTCGCCGGCATCTACGGTTGCATATAAACGTGAGGGAAGTGAAGGAGCGATACAGAAGCCGATCCGGCCCAGTCCTTGTGCCGTTGTGGGCAAGCCTTGGGTCAATTTTTTCCAGGTGCTACCGCCGTCTGTAGATTTATACAGGCCGCTTTCTTTTCCGTTCCAGGCACCATTTTCCCAGGGACCCTGCCGGCCAGCCCAGAGATCAGCATAAACAATATTGGGATTGGAGGGATCCAGGGTCACCTGGATCGCTCCGGTATTCTCGTCAATATAAAGTACCTGCTGCCAGCTTTTACCGCCGTCGGTGGTACGGTAGATACCCCGTTCTTTATTGGGGCCATAGGGCCGGCCCAGTGCTGCAGCGAAAACACGGTTCTCATTCGTGGGGTCGATGGCCAGTCCACCGATCTGTTGCGCTTCCTTTAGACCGGTATTGACCCATGTCTTTCCGCCATCTGCGGATCTGTAAACGCCATCACCTACTGAGAGATCGGGGCGCTGCAGGCCTTCTCCGCTGCCTACATAAAGTACATCCGGGTTGGAAGGAGCTACGACTACATCTCCAACAGAGCCGGTAGGCTGGTCATCAAAGATGGGTTTCCAGGTGCGGCCATAGTCATTGGTTTTCCAGACACCGCCGTTGTTGACACCGATATAAAAAACATTCGGCTGCGAAGGCACACCTACAGCTCCCACTGTTCTGCCTCCCCGGTGCGGGCCAATACTGCGCCATTTCAGGGATGCCAGGTAAGCAGGATCATAAGTCTGTGCAAAAAGGGAATAGCCGCTCAGCAGCAGCAGGAAAGAAAGAAGTGATCTCATATCAGCGCTATTAAGGGTTGAAGAACCTTAAAGTTAGGAAAACGCAGCGGGAGTATAGAAAAATTCAGCGGGTTAATTCATCTGCAGCGCAGGCAGGCGGTAATGCTGTCCGTCAATGACAAACAGCTCGTCAATTTCAACGGGATTCCAGTATTTGTAGATCGGGGAACGGCGCAGGCGCTGGTCTACTTCATTCTTATCTTCAGCAGAAATGGTGATCCAGAGCCGCTGGGTTTCCATGGAAACCACATACTGGTCGATGATGCCTTTTTCAATCAGGTTGTTGATATAAACCCGGTGCGGGGGAATCAGGCTCATGAATTCCTCATCCATCTCGAAATGTATCGTCACCTGGAATTTTTTCATCGGTTCAGTGCTTCACTATACTACGAAGGTACGGAGAATGGGGTTTGTGAATGGTTTTGTTAAAGTTTCTGAAGTCTTTGCTGAAAACAACTCAGAGTGTCCAGTCAATCAACTGGTTACTCCATTCTTCCCGGAAAGGGGTGGTGATCTTGATATAATTATCGGTATACCCTTCCATCATCCCGTTTTTGGCATGGGATTCAAAAAGGACTTTACGAACCTGTCCTTCCTGCTGGCGGGTGAAATACTGCAGTTTCATGAACGAGAGGTTGCGGAGTGATTTGTTCCGTTCATTGCGTACGGCAACAGGCACTACTGGTTTTATCGCGAGGGCATCCGTATTGTCGCGTTCCGAATAGGTGAATACATGGAGATAAGATACATCCAGCTGGTGCAGGAAGTCGAAAGTTTCTTTGAAGTCTTCTTCCGTTTCACCCGGAAATCCCACGATCACATCCACACCTATTGCGCAGTGGGGCATCAGTGATTTGATGGCTGCTACTTTCTCTGCATACAGCTCCCGCTTGTAGCGCCGGCGCATCAGTCCCAGTATTTTATTACTTCCACTTTGCAGGGGAATATGAAAATGTGGCATGAACCGCTGGCTGGATGCCACAAAACGGATGATCTCGTCGGTCAGCAGATTGGGCTCGATGGAAGAGATGCGGTACCGGTCGATACCTTCAATGGTATCGAGTTCGCGGATCAGGTCGAAGAAGCTTTCTTCCTGCTTTTTATTGCCATCCGGGCCCTTGCCGAAATCGCCGAGATTGACTCCGGTCAGTACCACTTCCCGTACCTGTGTTGAGGCAATTTCTCTTACCTGCCGAACCACATTGTCGATCCGGTCGCTGCGGCTTTTGCCCCTGGCCTGGGGAATGGTACAGAAAGAACAGGTATAATCACAGCCGTCCTGTACTTTCAGGAAAGTACGGGTGCGGTCGTTGATGGAATAGGAAGCGTTGAATCCGCTTACGGTATCAATATCGCAACTGCAGATCCGGGCAGGGTCACCTTTGGTCAGGTTTTGCAGGTGGCGGGTGATATTGAATTTTTCGGAAGCACCGAGTACGAGGTCTACGCCCGGGATGGAAGCAATTTCCTCGGGTTTGAGTTGTGCATAACAACCGGTGATCACGACAAAACTGTCCGGCGCTTTCCGCTGGATACGGCGGACCAGCTGGCGGCATTCCTTGTCAGCATTATCGGTAACAGAACAGGTATTGATCACATAAAAGTCGGCCTGGTCGGTAAATTCCCTTTTCTCAAAACCATCCTGTTCCAGCATCCGGGAGAGGGTGGAGGTTTCCGAGAAGTTGAGTTTGCATCCCAGCGTATGAAAAGCCACTGTTCTTTTTGCTTCCATAAGAGCCGGCAAAGATAAATCAAAGCGCTCAGATAACCGATTTGCGCCGGAATTGATTAATTTTCAGGCAGCAACAAGCTATGCGTAAAAACCGGATATATATTGTCCTGATCCTGATCGCCGCAGGCCTCCTGTACTACCTGCAGCAGGGTGTGAAACACCCAGCCGGGCCATCCCGGCCCGGACAGGAGGAAACCATCGGTGAATTGCGGTTCAGCCGGCATGCCCGCTGCCGGATGGAATGCCGTCATATCGATGAATCGGAAGTGCGGGAGATCCTGCAGCAAGGGCGGATCAATGCCGCTAAAAGTGAACCGGATGCCCGTCCGGATCCCAAATATGCCTATGAGGGGCAGACCCACGACGGGCAGCAGGTGCGCATCATCATCGCCAAAGCCCCCGGCAAATGGGTGGTAGTTACCGTCATAGACCTGAAACAGGAATGGCAATGCGCCTGCGAGTAGCGGCCGGTTTCTTACATTTGTTACCCGGATGAGATTACCCCTTCCCCTTTTACGGCTGTATCAGCTTTATGCGACCCTGGTGTTTGCCGGACTCATGATCCTGGTATTGCCTTTTGTAGTGGTGGCTTCCCTTTTCGGAAAAATCCGCGGGGGAAATATGGTCTACCGCCTTTGTATGCTCTGGGGGGATTGCTGGTTCTTCCTGATCGGCATCCGGCACCGGAATATCTATGATGCCCCGCATGAAAAAGGGAAGACCTATATCTATGTGGCCAATCACATTTCCTATCTGGATGCGCCGATCATCATAAAAGCCATGCGTGAACCGATCCGCGTGCTCGGGAAAGTGGAAATGACGAAGATCCCCATATTTGGCTATATCTACCGGAATGCCATTGTTACGGTAGACCGCAGCAGTGCGGAGAATCGTGCGAAAAGCGTGCGGATCCTGAAATCGGTGATCAATAAACAGATCTCCATCTTTCTTTTCCCGGAAGGCACATTCAATATGGGACATACCCCATTGAAAGATTTTTACGATGGTGCGTTCCGGATCGCTATTGAAACCCAGACACCAGTCAAGCCGGTCCTGTTTCTGGATGGCTATAACCGGATGCATTACCGTTCGGTGTTTACCTTGAATCCCGGGATCTGCCGGGCAGTTTTCCTGGAAGCGATCCCGGTTGCCGGAAAGAACCTGGAAAGTCTTCGTACAGAAGTATATCAACAGATGGAACAAAAACTCATCGAATACAAAGCTGCCTGGATCGATCCTGCCTTGCTGAACCATGCCTGAACAAAACTTATATCAGTCCAAACCAGCCGCCTATGCCGAAGTGATCATTCCTTTGGCATTGCCGATCAACTATACCTGGTCGGTACCGGATCAGCTGTTAGATAAGGTGAAACCCGGCGTTCGGGTGGAAGTGGTATTGGGCAAGAATAAGAAATATGCTGGTCTCGTGAAGCGGGTCCACGGCGTAAAACCGGAATTCTTCGAAACCAAGGATATCCTCAATGTGCTCGACACTGAGCCCGTGGTTTTCGAGCAACAGTTCCGGCTCTGGGAATGGATCGCACAGTATTATCTGTGCAGCGAAGGGGAAGTGATGGCTGCCGCATTGCCTGCGCATTTCAAGCTCAGTAGTGAAACCGTACTGGTCTACAATGAAGAGTTTGGTGACGATTTCTCCGACCTCGACCATGAAGAGTTCCTGGTAGCCGAAGCCCTCTTGTTGAAGAAAGAACTCAAGATCACGGAAGTACAGGGAATACTCGATGTATCGCATGTGTACCCGGTGATCCGGAAACTGATCGACCGGAAAGTCTGTTATGTCTGGGAGGCGCTCAAGGAAAGTTATGCGCCCCGGAAGGAGACCTTTGTGATCCTGAATCCGGCTTATGATAATGAAGACCAGCTGGCCGACCTGATGAATAACTGGAGCCGGGCACCCAAGCAACTGGAACTCCTGCTGGCCTGGCTGCATTTCAGTAAAACAGAAGGGGCGGTCACCAAAAAAATGCTGCTGAAGAAAAGCGGGGCCAGTGAAGCGCAGCTGAAGGGACTGGTTGAGAAAAATGTACTCTGGCTCGAGAAGCGGGAAGTGGACCGCCTGCAATACCTGCCCCGCGATGTGCAGATCGATTTTACCCTCACCGCACAGCAGGAAACGGCGTTGGAACAGGTGAGGACCCAACTGGAACAGAAACCCGTCTGCCTGCTGCATGGGGTTACTTCCAGCGGAAAGACACTGGTCTATATAAAATTAATAGAATCGTTTATTCGCCAGGGTAAGCAGGTGTTGTATCTCCTGCCTGAAATTGCCCTGACTGCACAGATCATCCGCCGCCTGCAGAAACATTTCGGGGGCTATATCGGAATATATCACAGCAAATTCAACCAGAATGAGCGGGTGGAGATCTGGAATAAAGTGAAGAATGGGGAGCTGAAAGTGGTATTGGGAGCGCGGTCTGCCTTGTTCCTGCCATTTTCTGATCTGGGACTCGTTATTGCAGACGAAGAGCACGACAGTTCCTATAAGCAGCAGGATCCGGCACCGCGGTATAATGCCCGCGATGCGGCCATTTATTATGCCGGTCTCTTCCAGGCTAAAGTTGTACTGGGCAGTGCCACGCCATCTGTGGAATCCTATTTCAATGCACAGTCGGGTAAATATGGACTGGCCACACTCACCGAGCGTTTTGGCGGGGTTCAGATGCCTGCCATTGAAATTGTGGATACCAAAAAACTGCCCCGCAACCAGAAGGAAAAGATCATGGTGACTCCTGCGTTGCAGGATGCCATCCAGCAATCACTGGACAAAAACCGGCAGGTGATCCTGTTCCAGAACCGCAGGGGCTATACCCCTTACCAGATCTGCCAGACCTGTGGCTGGATCCCCCATTGCCGCTATTGCGATGTGAGCCTGACTTATCACAAGAACACCCATAAACTGCATTGCCATTATTGCGGAACGGTCTATCCGCCTGTAGTCAGTTGTATGGCCTGTGGCAGCCATAATTTCCTGCAGCAGAACTTCGGGACAGAAAAGATCGAAGAGCAGCTGGATACCTTGTTCCCCCAGGCAAAGATCGCACGGATGGATATTGACAGTGTACGGGGCAAACAGGCACACGACCAATTGATCCTGCAGTTTGAAGACCACCGGATCGATATTCTGGTCGGAACGCAAATGGTCGTAAAGGGACTTGATTTTGAGAATGTGGAACTGGTGGGCATCCTCGATGCAGACAGCCTGCTGAACTTTACGGATTTCCGCGTCAATGAACGTGCGTTTCAACTCATGGAACAGGTCAGTGGCCGTGCCGGCCGAAAAGAACACCAGGGCAAAGTGCTGATCCAGGTTTCGAATACCAATCATCCGGTGCTGGGATTCCTGATGCAGCACGATTATGCTGCCTTTTACCGGAATGAACTGGAAGGCCGCAGGCAGTTTGGTTATCCGCCCTTTTCGAGACTGATCCGGATTACCTTCCGGCATAAACTGAAAGAAGTGGCGGATGCTGCTTCCCGCTATTTTGAGCAGGCGTTGAAAAAAGAATTCGGTCAATGGATCCTCGGGCCTGCCGAACCCGTGGTCAACCGGATCCGCAACCAGTTCCTGATGGAACTGACCCTGAAATTACCCCGTGAAGCCCAAGTGATCCAGGAAGGCAAACGCCGGTTGCTGGAACTCACCGCTCAGCTGCATAATGATAAACGCTTCCGCAGTGTGGTGCTGATCATGGATGTGGATGCGGTATGATGTCGTTGTAATGATATACATGAACCCCGGGACTTCCTTTCTTTGCCGCTGCTATCATGCCGGCAGCTACAGCTGATGCGGAAATACCCCGGTAGCGGGATAAATCACCTTTCAGTAAAAAACCGATCCCTTTTAATAATTGCTGACTGAGCCATTCCATGGGCCGGGTTTCATTCCGTTTGCCCAGTAAAACGGATGGGCGGAACAGATGCAGTCCGGAAAACCCGATGGCTTCCAGTGCAGCTTCCACTTCTCCTTTGAGTTTCAGGTAAAAGTTTCCTGAAGCGGCATTTGCACCGACGGCACTGACGATCAGATACTGGCTGAAGCCTTTGTTGAGGGCTATGCGGGCGGTATGTACCGGGATGTCAAAATCTATACTCCGGTAAAGGGCCTGATCACCTTTCACTTTCCGTTGGGTGGTACCTATGGAGCAGAAAACGACATCTCCGGGTTGGATCAACGCTGTCAACGCAGCGGTATCGCTGAAATCCACGATGGTTTCCTTGAATTTAGAATGGGCCAGACCCAAAGGCCTGCGCACCAGTACCTGTACTGCGTCAAAGGCAGGATCCTGTTCCAATTCCCTAAGCAGTGCGCTGCCGATCAGTCCGCTGCCACCAATAACCAATGCTTTTGCCATACTGTAAATGTACTGAAATGCCGCAACCGCCGGCCAACCATGGTCAGTGGATATGCGTCCGATTTGCTGTAAATTAGCCGCTGAATCCCGGTTATGACGATACATGAAAATTATTCACTGAAGCAGCTGCATACCTTCCATACACCCGTGAAGGCCCGGTACTTTGCTGCTTTTCAGGACCTGGAAGCACTGGCTGATCTTTCGGCGATGGATCATCCCTTACTGATACTGGGGGGCGGGAGTAACCTCTTGTTCCGGTCGGATTTTAATGGACTCGTCCTGAAGAATGAATTGAAAGGTATTGATGTGGTTCACGAAGATGACTCCTACGTATACCTGCGGGCTGCAGCCGGGGAAAACTGGCACGAACTTGTACAATATACAGTGAAACGGGGCTGGGGTGGCCTGGAAAATTTATCACTGATTCCGGGTTGTGCCGGAGCTGCACCCATGCAGAATATCGGGGCTTATGGTGTGGAGTTGCAGGATGTATTCTGGAGCCTGGAAGCTTTTCATCTGGCCGAAAAAACTACAGTGCATTTTTCCAAAGCGGATTGCGCTTTCGGCTACAGGGAAAGTGTGTTTAAGAATAAGCTGAAAGGGCAATTTGTAATCCTCAGTATCACGTTGCGGTTACAGAAAATCCCCATTTTTCATACCAGTTATGGCGCTATCCGGCAGGAACTGGACCGGATGGGAGTAAACGGTTTATCCGTTTCGGCCATATCGCAAGCGGTGATCAATATCCGCCAAAGCAAATTGCCTGACCCGGCAGTTATCGGTAATGCCGGCAGTTTTTTCAAGAATCCTGTTGTGGATATGGCAACACATGACCGGCTGAAAACCGAATATGCGGATATTCCAGCTTATCCGCAATCAGACGGAACGGTGAAGCTGGCTGCAGGCTGGCTGATCGAACAATGTGGCTGGAAAGGGTTCAGAAGGGGAGATGCCGGTTGTCACGAAAAACAGGCGTTGGTACTGGTCAATTATGGTAATGCCACCGGCAGCGATATCTTTGCACTCAGTGAAGAGATCCTGCAATCGGTTTTTAGCCGGTTTCAGGTGAAACTCGAACGCGAGGTGAATATATATTAACGTTTTTTGATGCAGCACTTTTAGTGTTGTCATGTCATACTTAAAATGAATCCGCATGAAAAAGACAGGTTTTATGCTGATGCTGCTCCTTATCAGCGCAACAGCAACAATGGCACAGCAAACAGCAGCTAAATCCATGTATTTCGAACTGGGTGGCCCGGGACTGGCATCCATCAACTTCGATTCCCGTTTTGGCCCCCGTGAAGGAGGTTTGGGCGGCCGTATCGGATTCGGGGGGTTCAGTATAGATGGTTCCGGTGTTGTATTCATTCCGGTTGGACTGAACTACCTTTTAGGAAAAGACACCAAGAATTATTTTGAACTCGGAGCCGGTATCACCCCGATCATTGCATCCGGTGATTTTACTGATAATGGCGGAACCTTTACCTCTACTTTCGGTCACCTGAATTTCGGCTACCGCTATCAGCCGCCCAAACAAGGCTTTACGTTCAGGGCCTTTATCAGCCCCATATTCGGCAGTTTTGGATTTGTGCCCTATTATGGAGGGGTTTCCTTCGGGTATAAATTCTGATTACAATTGTATAAAAGAAAAGGGGCCGCAGCAACGGCCCCTTTTTTTATGATCAAGTGAAATCTTCTCCGTCAAAATCATCTTCTTCCTGCCGCGTCAGTGGCCCCAGGTTGATCATCGAACCCATCAGGTCTTTGAACTCGATCTTCCCATCCACCAGCTTCTTGCTGATCACTGAATAGGCTGCCAGTCCATGTAACACAAACTCCATCAGCAGGGCTGATTCGGTTTCATTGGCATGCTTAAAGTGTTTTTTCACCAATGCATGGAGGCCATCCACCTGGTAGAGTTGCTGTGTTTTTTCCGCGTCTTTGGCATTGAAAATAATATTGACGGCATTGCCCTTGTCGAACCAGGCTTGTATGGAACGGTAGGGATTTTCTGCTGCACCCTGTTGCGGGTTGCGCTTCTTTTTCGAGAGCTCCGGATTCGGGAAGTATTGCACAAACTGGCTGCGGATCGCTTTGTCGAGCAGGTTCATGGCAACCTGGAAAGGCCCTTCCTGTTCACCTTCATACACCAGTTCTATTTTTCCGGTAATGGAAGGGATGATGCCAGCGAGGTCACTGATCCAGATCTGCGTGTTTTTTTCATGATTGATCAGGGCCCGGCGTTCTGCGGCGCTGAACGCATTTTCGAATGCGGAAATGCTGAGTCGGGCAGATACACCGCTTTTCTTGTCTACATATTCATTGCTGCGGGCCTCGAAGGAGATCTGTTCGATCAGCCGCTTCACCAGATCACTGATCTTTACTTTGTCCTGCTGCTGTTCATGGATCTCCGCCTCCTGTTCCGTAATGTGGAGCGCGGTCTCAATGGTCTTGGGATAGTGGGTAAGGATCTGGCTCTGGATCCGGTCTTTCAACGGCGTAACAATACTGCCCCGGTTGGTATAATCTTCCGGATTGGCGGTAAACACAAAGAGGATATCCAGCGGCATCCGCAATTTGAAGCCCCGGATCTGTATATCACCCTCTTCGAGGATATTGAATAAGGCTACCTGGATGCGGGCCTGCAGGTCGGGAATTTCATTGATCACGAAAATACTGCGGTTGCTGTGTGGGATGATGCCATAATGCAGTACGCCTTCATCGGCAAAACTGAGTTTGAGGTTGGCTGCCTTGATGGGATCGATATCTCCGATCAGGTCGGCTACACTCACATCGGGTGTGGCCAGCTTTTCACCATAGCGTTCGCTGCGGTGGAGCCAGTCGATCGGCGTGTTATCTCCTTTCTCGTGGATCAGGTCGCGGGCGTATTTAGAGATCGGGTTGAAGGGATCATCATTGATCTCACTGCCGGCTACTATGGGAATGTATTCATCCAGCAGGTGTACCATCTGCCGGGCCATACGGGTCTTGGCTTGTCCGCGCAAGCCCAGGAAAAGGATATTATGGCGGGAGAGGAGGGCGCGCTCCACATCCGGGATCACGGTCTCTTCATAACCGAGGATTCCCGGAAAAGTTTCTTCCCCGCCCTGCAGTTTGGCGATCAGGTTTTCCCGTACTTCTTCTTTAATACTCCGGCTCCGGTATCCGCTCTTTTTCAGTGCACCAAGGGTGATAATATCTTTCATGTAATCGTGTTAATGTCGGTTCAATACAGTGTTTTGCGTTTGCCGCTTTCAAAATCCTTGAAAATAAAGGACCCGAGTTTGTCCAGTGCGGCAAAAAAGGCCTTGCCGTTATTGGTTTCGGTGAACTCCTGGACAAAGCGCTGGAGGTAAGGGTCAGTAGCGATCATAAAAGTGGTGATCGGTATTTTCAGCTTCTTGCATTGCGCCGCCAGATTAAGGCAACGGGTCGTGATCTTCCGGTCGAGACCGAAACTGTTCTTGTAATACCGTTTACCCACTTTCAGGCAGGTGGGCTTGCCATCGGTGATCATGAAGATCTGCTTGTTGGGGTTTCTCCTTCTCCGCAACAGATCCATGGCCAGTTCCAGTCCGGCCACGGTATTGGTATGATATGGCCCCACCTGCAGATAAGGCAGGTCCTTGATCTCTACAGGCCAGGCATCATTGCCAAATACCACAATGTCCAGTGTGTCTTTGGGGTATTTAGTGGTGATCAGTTCACTGAGTGCCATGGCCACTTTCTTCGCAGGCGTGATCCGGTCTTCTCCATAAAGGATCATCGAATGGGAGATGTCGATCATCAGTACCGTTGAGGTCTGTGTCTTGAAATCGGTTTCCCGGATGGAGAGGTCATCTTCCTGCATCCGGAAACTTTCGATACCATGATTGATCTGGGCATTGCGGATGGAGGTCGTGAAGTCGATCTGCTCCAGCATATCTCCAAAACGGAAGGGCCGCGACTCGGGATTGATCTCATCCCCCTGTCCGGGTTTGAAACTATGGTGATCCCCGCTTTTGGTCTTTTTCAGCTTGCCGAAGATCTCTTCGAGGGATCGTTTGCGGATGCCCTGTTCGGTCTTCGGCGTGATCTTGATCTCACCGGTAGCGCGGTTTTCATCGATATACCCTTTCTCCCGGAGTTCTTCGATGAAATCACCCATGCCGTACTCTGAATTGGTCATTTCATATTCCCGGTCGAGCTGGTTCATCCAGTTCAGGGCCTCGCTCACATCGCCATTGGTATAGCTCAGCAGCTGCATGAAAATGTCCAGCAACTGCTCGAAGCGGGTCTTGCCGTTGGCAGAAGGATCAAAACGGGAAAAATGGTAGCCGTTCATGAAAACTAAGTTCGTACATACACTATAATAAAAAAAATCCCGGAAGGTTCAGTTCCGGGATCTTCAGCTATCAAATTGTTAATAAACCAGTCAGTTTATTTCTTTTTTCCCGTATCGGGAGCATTGATGGTCTGGGGGGCTGTTTCCGTGGCAGCTTTGCCTTTACCGGTAAACTGCTTTTCCCAGTCTTCCAGTTGACCAAGCATCTGGTAGCAGGAGGCGATATCCTGTGCAAAACCTTCCTGTTTTGTAGCCAGGGTAGAGGGCTGGTTGTTCAGGTAGGTAATGGCCTGCATGCCCAGTTGTTCGTTGGTTTGTCCCTCATCACCGAAACTGCGGTAATATTTCATCTGCTGTTCCAGGTCACTGCGCAGCGACTTGTTCACTTTGGCAGCCAATGTCTGGTCTCCGCTTTGATACGCGGCCAGCAGGAAGGACATGGAGATCCGGTTGTGCTGGTTACCGCGGTTGGAAGTGAAGCCATAAGGCACATTGTCTTCCCGCACCATCTGGTCGTATTTCTCGAGTACTTTCTTTGCAGAATCTTTCAGGTTATTCTGTGCCAGACTCAATGCCAGGAATGTATGGGACGCACGGATGCTGTTGATATGACGGCGGTTCTCTTCATCATAGAACACATTTTGCTTATTGGCACCGCCATAGGCAAATTTCTCCATGATGGTCTTGTAGGAGAGGTCGCGTTGTACACCGGAATTTTCCACCGGCACCAGGCGGTAACTCATACCCTCCATGCGGGTGTATTTTTCCAGGCCCAGTTCTTCCAGTTCCTGTGTGGAAGTGAAGTAGATGGGGCGCTTCCATTTGTTGGCGGCAATAATGGCCAGTACAGCGAGATCGTTCTTCTGGATGAAGCTTTTCTTGATATCCAGTTTCAGCTCACTCACGATGCTGTCGCCGGGATTCAGGGGAATGGTTTTCCGGGCCAGTTCCACATCAACCGGAACACTGACTTTAGACACCGGGAACGTATTCAGGAAATCATCATCACCAATGGGTACCTGGAATTTCCGGTCATCACTGCCCACCACATCTTTCAGGATGCTGTAGAGGTCATAGTATTTATTCTGGTCGAAGAAGCCGGCCGGATTATTCGGGATCTTGTAGCGGCTCAGGTAAGCGGCAGAGAATACTGCATCACGCTTGCTGCCTTCGATCTGGTCGGGTGTGAAGATCACATCAGCCGGAGCGCTTTCATTTACCCGGTACCGGAGCTGGTTGATATACCAGTCGGTACCCAGCAGACTGTAGTTCATCACGCGCAGGTCTTTGCGGTTGCCGGCTACTTCCTGGGTATACCAGAGCGGATAGGTGTCGTTATCACCAAAGGAGATCACGATGGCATCTTTCTCACAGCTTTCCAGGTAATCTTTGCCGAGATCGTAAGCAAGCGTCTTCTTGCTGCGGTCGTGGTCGTCCCATTCCTGGGATGCCATCAGTACCGGTACGGCCAGCAAGGCAATACCGAAAGCTGCATAACTGGATCCATTGCCTTTTACCCATTTACCGATCAGCTCTTTCAGCCAGAGCACACCCAGTCCGATCCAGATCGCAAATGCATAGAATGAACCCACATACGCATAGTCCCGTTCACGGGGCTGGTAACCCGACTGGTTGAGGTAGATCACAATCGCAAAACCGGTAAAGAAGAAGAGGAGGAAATTCACCAGGAAATCCCTGCCAGCATTCTTCAGCTGGTAGATGACGCCGAGGATACCGAAGATCAGCGGGAGGAAATAGAGCTTGTTGTTGGCTTTATTATTCTTGCCTGCAGTATCCGGAAGGATATCCGGTGTACTGGTATTGAAGATCTTCTGGTCAATGAAATTGATGCCGCTGGCCCAGTTGCCGTCGCGGGCGTTGCCAAAGCCTTGCAGGTCGTTCTGCTTGCCCGCAAAATTCCACATGAAATACCGCCAGTACATCCACCGGAACTGGTAATTCATGAAGTAATAGATATTATTGGCAAAAGTCGGTTGGGAACCTCCGTCCATGCCGCCGAATGTGCGGTATACGTATTCCTGGTTCCGCTCATTGCCATTGTCGTACATACGGGGGAAGATGCGGGGACCGATCTTTGAAGCGTCCCAGTCGGGATGCTGACTGATCAGATCCTGAACTTCCTGCTCTCCGGGACGGGCCGACCAATCCTGTTTGCGGATCTCGCCCACTTTGTTGTACTTGTCTTTCCCTTTTACATACTGGTCGCCTGCACTGGCGGAAGGCGGACGGTAGGTAAAGTCAGGACCATATACAATGGGCCAGTCACCGTACTGGTCGCGGCTGAGATATCCTACCAGGCTCACCGGATTGTCCACATTGTACATATCCACTGAAGGATTGGCCGTAGAACGGATCAGGGTGGTGAAATAAGTGGAATAGCCGATGACCACGAAAAGTGTGGAGAAAACAGCGATCCGTAAAAATGAACTGATGGTATTCCGGAAATTATAGCAAATGGCTACAAAGATGCCGAGAATCACCAGCAGTCCGAAAGCCGTACCGGCAGATTTGATGAAGGGAAAACAGAAGAGCAGCAGTATGGCAGATAACCATACGGGGAATACCGTGAATTTTTTCACCGTGGCATCATTGAAGAAGATGCCGGCGATCAGCAGTCCAAAGAGCAGCACAAAATACACGGCAAATCCAACAAAGAAGGGCGTGCCCAGTGAGTTCACAAAGAAGATATCGAAAGCGCCGGCGCCTTTGATGCTCCACTGGATGATGGCCACCTGTACCACACCGGTGATCACACAACCGATCAGGAAGGCCCAGATGGTTCCTGTAGTGGTTACTTTATAACGTTTGAAATAGTATACCAGAACGATTGCCGGAATGGTCAGCAGGTTCAGCAGGTGAACGCCGATGGAGAGGCCCATCATGAAAAAGATGAAAACGATCCAGCGGTCGGCACGGGAAAATTTATGCCCGTCGGTAGTACTTTCACGGTCTACCTCATGTTCCCATTTGAGGATGGCCCAGAATACAATGGCAGTAAAGAAAGAGGAGAGGGCATATACCTCACCCTCAACAGCACTGTACCAGAAAGAATCTGAAAAGGTATAGGCCAGGGCACCAACAGTACCGGCGCCCATGATGGCAATTAACTGTTCCAGGCTGAGCTCTTGTCCGGGCTTTTGCATCAGTTTCCGGGCAAAATGGGTAATCGTCCAGAACAGGAATAATATGGTCATACCGCTGGCAATGGCGCTCATGAAGTTCACGCCACGGGCAGCACTCAGCGGATCATCGCCGAAAAGAACAATAAAGAAACGGCCCAGAAGGGTGAACATCGGTGCACCAGGCGGGTGCGGGATCTGCAGCTTGTATGCACTGGATACAAACTCTCCACAGTCCCAGAAACTTCCGGTAGGCTCCATGGTCAGTACATAAACTGTACAGGCAATCAGGCCTACGATCCATCCCACAATGTTGTTCAAACGGTTAAAAGTCATATAGCATTTCTCTTTTAGTAAAACTTGGCAAACCTAAGGAAAATCAACGTCCTAACCACTCCTTTTAACAGTGTTTTTCAGGCATTTGGGCACTGTTTTACCCGGAACTTTTCTTATTTTCCCGTCAAACCGGCTTTTGCATGCTGAAAACCCGCTTCTACCGCCTTGGCGGACTCTTCCTTTGCTCCCTGTTATTTACGCTTTGTGCGGGTACCCGGAAGCAGGTCAAGGCATCATCAGGCCAGCCAAACAGCCCTTCCATGAACCGGACCGACCCCTTTCTCGCCAACCTGCTGGAACGAAATGGTGCAATGGGAGAATTTCTCCGCAAAAAAGACGAATACCGAATCCAGGTGATCTATACCCGGATCGACCGGAAAGCGAATAACCGTCCGGTCTTCACCGACTACTATTACAATGTGGATCCGGAACGGTATTTCTATCCGGCCTCCACCGTGAAAATGCCCACAGCACTGCTGGCACTGGAAAAGCTGCAGACCCTGAAGACAAAGGGTATCGACCGTAATACAACAATGGTTACGGACGCAGCTTACAGTGGACAGAATCCTGTCTACAATGATCCCACCACTCCCGATGGTAAACCCACCGTTACCCATTATGTCAAAAAGATCTTTCTGGTCAGCGATAATGAAGCCTTCAACAGCCTTTATGAATTCCTGGGCCAGGACTATATCAACACCCGTTTGCATGAAATGGGCTATGCCCGGGCCGATATCCTGCACCGCCTGGAGCGTTCGCTGACGGAAGATGAGAACCGGCATACCAATCCCATTCGCTTTCTTGATCCGCAGGGAAAAACCCTCTATGAACAGCCCCTCCAGTTCAACGAGAAGCCTTATCCGCAGCGGAACGAACAACTGGGGAATGCGTATTATAAAAGCGGAAGCCTGATTAACGGCCCGATGGACTTTTCCAAAAAGAACCGGCTGGTGTTGCCCGACCTGCATAACATACTCCGTTCCATTCTTTTCCCCAATGAAGTGCCCGCCAGCCAGCGGTTCCGGATCGCGCCGGAAGACTATCCCTTTGTGTGGAAATATATGTCGCAGTACCCTCCGGAAACCCGATATCCGACCTACGACAGTTCCCAGAACTGGGATGCCTATTGTAAATTCCTTTACTGGGGTGCCGAGAAAGGACCTTTGCCAAAAAACTTCCGCATCTTCAATAAAGTGGGAGATGCCTATGGCTTTCTCATTGACGTTGCATACGTTGTGGATTTTGAGCGGAAGATCGAGTTCATGGTTTCCGCGACGATCTACTGTAATTCCGACGGGGTGCTGAACGATTCCCAATATGATTATGAAACCATCGGCTATCCCTTCATGAAGCAACTGGGCCGGGTGCTCTATGAATACGAAAAGGGCCGGAAGCGCGACCAGCAGCCCGATCTTTCCACATTCCGGTTTACCTATGAAAAGTAAACAGGTGTTAGTGGAATATTGCCCTAATTTTGCCGCCTGAAACAAATACCCCGTTATGCAAGCTACACAGGATACCCTGGTTATTTCTTCCCTGCTCAACCGCTTCAGTGAACCCGAAACGCTGAAAATGGCCAAACTCGGCCGTGAACTCCGTGCCCAGGGCATTGATGTGATCGACCTCAGTTTGGGTGAACCCGATTTTGATACGCCCGTTCACATCAAGGAAGCCGCCAAAAAAGCCATTGATGATAACTGGAGCCACTATACCCCTGTATCCGGCTATCCCGACCTGCGCGAAGCCGTTTGTACCAAACTGAAGCGCGACAATAACCTGGATTACAAGCCTGAAAATATCGTGGCTTCTACTGGTGCCAAACAGAGCCTGGCCAATGCCATCCTCGCCACTGTTGATGCTGGTGATGAAGTGGTGATTCCCGCGCCTTTCTGGGTGACTTATTCCGAGCTGGTGAAAATTGCCGGAGGTGTTCCGGTGATCGTTCCCACTACCATGGAAGCCAATTTCAAGATCACACCGGCACAGCTGGAGCAGCATATCACGCCGAAAACCACCCTCTTCCTCTTCTCGTCTCCCTGTAATCCTTCCGGAGCCGTGTACAGCAAGGAAGAACTGGCCGGACTGGCTGAAGTATTCCGTAAGCATCCATCTATCTATATCATCTCCGACGAGATCTATGAATACATCAACTTCGTTGGCAAGCATGAAAGCATTGCCCAGTTCGAAGACCTGAAAGACCGGATCATTATCATCAATGGCCTCAGTAAAGGGTTTGCCATGACGGGTTACCGCCTGGGCTATATTGCCGCTTCTGTACCGGTTGCCAAAGCATGCGAAAAACTGCAGGGACAATTCACCAGCGGAACCAACTCCATTACACAGAAAGCAGCTGTTGTGGCACTTACAACGGACCTGCGTCCTACTTATGAAATGACGGAAGAATTTACCCGCCGCCGCAAGCGGGTGATGGAACTCCTCTCGGAAATTCCGGGTTGGAAATGTTCTGCTCCGGATGGCGCTTTCTATGTTTTCCCGAATGTGAGCAGTTATTTCGGTAAAGCTGCAGGTGATATCAAGATCGAAAATGCCGATGATCTCTGCATGTACCTCCTCAATACAGCGCACGTGAGCACTGTAACCGGCCGTGCCTTCGGTGCGCCTGAATGCATCCGCCTCTCTTTCGCCAACAGCCTGCCTAAAATTGAGCAGGCCTATGAGCGGATCAAGGCCGCGCTGGCGAATCTGAAGTAAGATTTATACTGTATAATATATGAACCCCTTCAACACCTGTTGAAGGGGTTTTTCATTGCTGATATTGTATCAGGATTCATCCGGATGCTGCATCCGGCTGGCCCAGAGACTGACCCAACCGCTGATAAAATCCACCGCAAAATGCAGGATGATGACCAGCAGCAGCGAACCGGAGTACCAGAAGATCATGCCGAAGAGGAGCGACAGTACCAGGATCTTGAATACGGCTTTGATGCCCTGATAATAATGGGCAATACTGAAAAAGAGGGCGGGTAAGAGAACGGCCCATAAGGCTGCAGCGGGCAGGTGTTGCGTAAGGGAGGCGGAATACCTGACGAGGAAACCCCTGTAAACGATCTCCTCAAACACACCGGCACTGATGCACATGACCGTATAAGCCGGCATTTCTTCAATTAAAGTGGGCATGAAGGGAGTCGCAAAGTCGGGTTCCTGCAGGGTAGTCGCTTTTTTGGCGGCTTCACCAATGCCTTGCAGCAGATCCATCAGGTAGCAGATGCCAAATAATAAGGTCAGGTAAAGGCTGAGGCTCAGTTGCAGTTCGTCCGGCCATTGGAATCCCAGTACGGCAAATGGCCGCTGGTAAAGCTCCCAGATCAGCAGTACAGAAAATGCTGTGGCAAACAGGAATAAACTGTTGCCCAGATAGAAACGTCGTTTGGTCAAGGTATCAAAATGCAGGGCCTGTTCCCGGAACATACGCGCGCTGCGGATGCCGGAGAGGAATGGGATCACCAGTCCATACAGCAGGGCAAGGATGTGGTCGGCTATTGCAGGAAAGGAGTCCATCAGGTTTGGGCCAGCAGTTTTTTATGAAGGGCCAGTACCTGCGGCAACAGGGCCTGCTGTTCATCATTGTGAATAATGTGATCGCAGAGTTTCATTTTTATGGAGTCGGACAACTGTCGTTCCATACGGGCCTGTACCGCTTCCCGGGTACTGCCATCGCGTTGCATGGTGCGCTGGATACGAAGGGCCACCGGTGCTGTAACCCCGATCACCTGGTCGAGGTGTTCCTGCGCACCGCTTTCAAAGATCAGGGCCGCTTCCTTAATGGCATAAGGCGTGGTTTGCTGCTGCATCCACTGTTCGGCATCTTTGATAGTGGCAGGATGCACCAGGCTGTTGAGCAAGTCCAGTTTTTCGGGATTATTGAATACGAGTCCGGACAGGTAATTCCGGTTCAATACCCCGTTTTCAAAACAGGCGGCGCCGAAATGATGGATCAATGCTGCCCTCAGGTCGGGGTCTTCCTCCATCACCCGTTTGGCAGCTGCATCGGCATAGTACACCGGCACACCCAGACTTTCAAAGATCCGGGCAACCGTGGATTTGCCACTGCCGATACCGCCGGTGAGGCCGATTTTAAGCATATGCTAAGATAGTCGTAAGAAATGAGTAATAATATACTACTCATGAAAAAGCCTCATCCATAAAGATGAGGCTTCATGCGTTTCTTTCGTTGCGTATTACTTCGCAGCAGCGGCCGGCTTATTCAGCGCCTGTGTCCATTCAATGGAAATGGCGCTTTTCTCGATCTTCATGTAGAAGCCCGGGCTGGTTTCCAGCATGATAGTGGTGCCGTCTTCATTTACTTTATTCACCGTTCCGTGGATACCGGCAATGGTAACGATCTTGTCGCCTTTCTGCATGTTGCTCTGGAAGTTCTTGGCTTCCTTGGCTTTTTTAGCCTGGGGGCGGATCATGAAGAAATAGAAAACGAGGATCATACCGCCTAAAAGCACCAGTTGAAGGGTTCCGCCGCCGGCAGGAGCAGCCTGTAAGAGATACACTAAAGTTGTCATGTTCTGTTGATGTATTTGATTTGAATTATTCCTTGGGTTTGTTGATCATCACGTCGAACCAGAGGGTATGCATTTCCTCGGCGATATTGGCATACACGGTGATGTTCTTGTGTTGCTGGCCTTCCTTGCCCTTGCTGTCGAAGGAAGCAAGGATCTCGCCTTCCGCTCCGGGAGCGATCGGGGCTTTCGGATAATCGGCTACTGTACAGCCGCATCCGGGTTGTACGCGCTCGATCACCAGGGGTTTGGTTCCTGTATTCTTAAACCGGTAACTGATCTTCAGTACCTGTCCGGCTTCAATGGTGCCCAGCGATTTCAGGGAATCTATCCACTGAATGGTGGTGAATTTTGTAGAGTCGCGCTCTACAGCTACTGAAGCTGGATTGATGCCCGACTGTTGTTCCTTGTCGGTACGGTTCAGGCAGGAAGCCAGGGCCAGGACCGGCAGCATGATTAAAAAGAGTCTTTTCATATTTGGAAGTTGATATTCAGGAATTCGGTTTGAATGCAATTTTATGCATTTTATTTTCCTTGACCAGATCCTTGTGGATATTATCCAGGATGCCGTTTACAAACTGTCCGCTTTGCGGGGTGCTGTATTCCTTGGCCAGGTCAATATATTCGTTGATGGTCACTTTGGGGGGGATGGTCTCGAAAAACAGGAATTCACAAACCCCCATCCGCATCAGGATCATGTCGAGTACCGCGATCCGTTCGGGATCCCAGTTCTTCAGTTTGGGCTTGATGTATTCCAGGGTCAGCTCTTTTTTATCGAGGGTGGTTTCCAGCAGACTGAAGGCAAACTGCTTCTTTTCCCGGCTCAGTAATTCGGTGAAATTATAGGTGCCCGGTTTGTTGAGGTAATTATTCACCAGCAATACCATCATGTCGGCATCGTCATCCCAGTTGGTGAACAGTTCTTCAATATGGGTAATGAATGCTTCGTTGGCCAGCATCAGTTCCTGGAAGATCAGGTCGAGCAGGGCTTTTTCCCCTTTCTTGTCGCGGCCGGCAATGGCGATATAGGCTTTGTACGCATCCTTGTCCACCAGTTCCAGATAAAGCTTGCGCACCAGTTCACTATCCACCTGCAGCTGGGGCTTGTCCTGCTTCAGGGCTTCCTTCCAGTTCGGTGATTCCAGGATCTGCCAGAGCAGTTCATTGCCTGCCAGTTTGGTGTTTACATTCAGGTCCTGCTCGGTAGGCAGGTGCTTGGATGCTTTCTGGCGGGCATCGGTTTCTGCATAACGGGCAACCTCGGTAATAAAATGGATCAGGTAAATGAGCAGCTGGCGCGACTGGTCAAAATGTTTCTGTAAGAGCTGGCTGGAGCCAGGGGAGGGGTTGGATACGGATTCTTCCAGGCTTTCCGTGGCATACAGGGCCTGCATCACTTTCACCCGGATATTTCTTCTGCTGATCATGAATCAAGGAACTTTTAGAGCGGGCAAAGGTAAGGAATAATCCGGTACGCTGTATGTTTAACCCGCCAGTACATTAATAATCAGGCAGTAGCAGGGGCTCTGGGACTGCCGGATTGCTGCAAAATTGTCAGTTTTCCAGGTAATGCCAGAAAGCCATTTTGTGCGGAAAAATGCCATCCTTTACCGGCTGACTGACAACTCTTCCTTTTTTTCCACCCCGGGATTGATTGGTATAAAATTCGTGTACCTTCGCTGCCCGCCTGAAAAAGCGGTTGTAAATCTCCCAAAAAATCAAAAAACTGATTGACTATGGCTAAAAAGTTAAGTGTTACCCCCCTTCACGACCGGGTAATTGTGAAACCTGCGAAAGCTGAAGAAAAAACGGCCGGAGGTATGTTACCGTTAAAGTGGGTGATACCGTGCTTTACGGTAAGTATTCCGGTACCGAGATCCAGATCGAAGGTGACGACCTGCTGATCATGCGTGAAAGCGATATCCTCGCTATTGTATAATTCCGAAGATCTATTGCACAACTCCTCATTAACAAATTCTCAAATCAATCAAATATGGCAAAGCAGTTGTTTTTCGACATTGAAGCCCGCAATAAAATGAAGCGGGGTGTAGATACTCTCGCCAATGCAGTAAAAGTAACCCTCGGTCCCAAAGGCCGCAACGTGGTTATTGAAAAGAAATTCGGTGCACCCGCTGTTACCAAAGACGGTGTTACTGTAGCAAAAGAAATTGAACTGGAAGATCCCATCGAAAACATGGGTGCCCAGATGGTGAAAGAAGTAGCCAGCAAAACCGCTGATATTGCCGGTGACGGTACTACTACCGCAACCGTTCTGGCCCAGTCCATTATCGCAGAAGGCTTGAAAATGGTGGCTGCCGGTGCCAATCCCATGGACCTGAAACGCGGTATCGACAAAGCTGTTGCCCTGGTGGTGGAGAACCTGAAGTCACAGTCACAGACCGTAGGCAACGATGCCAAGAAGATCCAGCAAGTGGCTACCATCTCTGCCAACAACGATGAAACCATCGGTAAACTGATCGCCGAAGCTTTCACCAAAGTAGGTAAGGAAGGTGTGATCACAGTAGAAGAAGCCAAAGGAACCGATACTACTGTAGACGTAGTGGAAGGTATGCAGTTCGACCGCGGTTATATCTCTCCTTATTTCGTGACCAACAGCGAAAAAATGGAAGCTGAACTGCAGAACCCCTATATCCTGATCTACGACAAGAAGATCAGCGCCATGAAAGATATCCTCCACATCCTGGAGAAAGTAGCCCAGGGCGGACGCCCCCTGCTGATCATTGCTGAAGACCTGGAAGGTGAAGCACTGGCTACCCTGGTAGTGAATAAACTCCGTGGTACCCTGAAAGTGGCTGCCGTGAAAGCCCCCGGCTTTGGCGACCGCCGCAAGGAAATGCTGCAGGATATCGCGATCCTCACCAAAGGTGTGGTGATCAGCGAAGAGCAAGGTTACAAACTGGAAAACGCCGACCTGAGCTATCTCGGTACTGCTGCTTCCGTAACCATCGATAAAGACAACACTACTGTTGTTGGTGGCAAAGGCAAGAAAGAAGATATCGTTGCCCGCGTGAACCAGATCAAGGCCCAGATCGAAGTAACCACTTCCGATTACGATAAGGAAAAATTACAGGAGCGCCTCGCTAAACTGAGCGGTGGTGTGGCTGTTCTCTACGTAGGTGCTGCTACCGAAGTGGAGATGAAAGAGAAGAAAGACCGCGTAGACGACGCCCTGCACGCTACCCGCGCTGCTGTGGAAGAAGGTATCGTTCCCGGTGGTGGTGTGGCTTATATCCGCGCTATCGAAAGCCTGGAAGCCAAAGTGAAAGGTCAGATCGCTGATGAGCAGACCGGTGTGGCTATCGTACGCCGTGCACTGGAAGAGCCCATCCGCACCCTGACTGCCAATGCCGGTATCGACGGTTCTATCGTAGTACAGAAGATCAAGGAAGGTAAGGCCGACTTCGGTTTCAATGCCCGCACCGAGAACTACGAAAACCTCTTCAAAGCTGGTGTGATCGACCCCACTAAGGTTAGCCGCGTAGCCCTGGAGAATGCTGCTTCAATCGCCGGTATGCTGCTCACCACTGAATGTGTGGTAGCCGACAAACCCAAGAAAGAAGAAGCTCCCCACGCTCACGGAGCTCCTGGCATGGGCGGAATGGATTACTAAGACAATTCATCCAATAAAAAAGAAACCCTCTCATCCGAGAGGGTTTTCTTTTATTATCTACTTTCTTCTGTCTTCTGTCCTCTGTCTTCTGTCTTCTACCTTCTACCTTCTTACTTCTCCCTTCTAGCTTAGACTACATCAAACACCACCAGCAACGCATAAATCACTCCCGGCAACCAGAACAGCAGGGTCAGGATCAGGCTGATCCAGAATTTGCTGTCGATCTGTCCCTGTTTCAGGTATACAGCCAGCGGTGGCAGCAGGATGGCGAGGATGGCCAGTAATACGGTGTCATCATCGGTAGCTTTCCCGGATTGACGGGCAGCCTTGGTTTCCTTCAGCAGCTTTTTAACTTCATGCATCCGGCTCTTGCGTTCGCGGCGGGAGAGGCTGTTGAATTCTTCCAGTGCAGCAGCCACGGCTTTGTCATCGGGCTTGGCGGCCGGTAGGGAACTGGAGGGGACTGTTACGGGGATTTCAGTGGCTTTTACAGGACTGATGAGGCCGGCACTGAATACAGCAATAGCTGTAAAACGGAATAAAAATTTCTTCATGTAGTTTTATTTTTTCGTTCAGATAAAGTTCAATGGTTTAATTGCCCGGTTTGAAAACGGCTTCATCGATCTTCGGGTTCACTTCTACTTTCTCAAAGCTGATCTCATTGCCGTTATTATTCCTTTTGTAAGCAAAAACCAGACCATCCGGGGTTTTCCGGTAATCACTGTATTCGGTAATGATCTCGGTATCGTTCCCCTGCACTTTCATGCTGGTCACGGCTTTCACCAGGAGGTATTTATCATCGAGATAATAAAAAGTGACATTGCCGCCCTGGCGGGTCAGCTTCAGCTTGTGGAATTCGGCTCCTTGTTCAGACACTTTACCCAGGTATTCCACGGTATTGCCTTTGGTTTTGTAATCCACCAGTGGCCCCTGGATATCCAGTTGTCCCTGTCCCGCTTTCACCTGCTCTTCGGGTAAGGCTTCAGCGCCACCACCCCCTCCAAAGGGATTCATCACCCAGCCTTCTGTATTGGTGATAATGTTGTACCCGGTTTGTCCCATGGCTGTAAATTCCACCCGCATGGCTTTTCCCTGCACATGCGTGAACTTCATGGTCACATCCACACCCTGCTGGGTCATGGTGCCCTCCAGGATCAGGCTCTGCAATCCTTTCAGTTTATCGGCACCACCACGGGCTTCCATATATTTGGCAACAATATCATCAGCTGTCTGTGCCAGCAGCGCAGTAACCGAAAATAACAGTGTTGCAACAGTGAGAATAGCCTTTCTTTTCATATGATAGTTTTGGCAATATTACTGAAACTTTGAAAGGCCATAGGCTAATTTATATGAACGGAAATCCTGCAGTCAACTGCAAACCACTTCTCCCTTCTCCCTTCTAGCTTCTCGCTTCTCACAATTCCACCCATGTATGATCCGCCAATAACTTCACCATCGCAATAAAGCGCTTGAAAGGACCAGAGCCGCCGCCCCATTCCCGGGGACTCACCAGCGACAAAAGCAGGGTCTCGTCTTTACGCTCATATAAATAGTAGGTCTGTCCGATGACCGGTGAGAAATTCAGCTTGGCTTCATAGATCATCAGCGACAGCTCCTTACGCTTCTGGATCTCCTGCGCCTGCAGTGCCAGCAGTTCGATCTGTTTACGGATCTGGTCGAGCTGCATATTGGTCTGCTCTTCCATGGCCGTTAGTGCCTTGTGCCGGATCAGACCTTCTTCATTGGCCTTGATCACCGCACCGGATACCGACGCAGAGTAGGGGAGCACACTCAGCTGTTTGTGGTAGACTTCAGTATTGGTATAGGGCTTGCCTTCGGAATTGAATCCTTTAGTGATCAGCTTCAGGTAGCCATTGGGCATGATCTCATGGGTAACGGAAAGCAGCAGCTGCCCGTCTTTATGAAAATCCACTTCCATGGTAGTGGCATCCGGGAATCGGAGCTCCGTCTGCTCAGCAAAATGCTGGTCGGCAAAAGGCTGCAGGCCGGCATCTCCTTCAATTAAATAGGAGGCGTTAAACGACTGGTTTTCCAGACTCACCCAGTTCTGCTCTATGCGAAGCGCTTTGCGGCTTTCCGGGGCTTCAATGCGGTAATAGCCGCTTTTGGGACGGTCTCCCGATTCATAAGTGCCTTTTTCCGGAAAAAGTTGCCAGCTGGCGAGGAAGTTGTATGCCTGTATCATGTGCTTGAGTATACAAAAGTGCAGCTTTTTTGTTGAATAGCACGTAAGGTGTTTACCAGCGCTTTTTCATTCCGTGGATCTTGATTATCTTTGCCGCTATGACACTGGAAAAATTACAGGATATGAGGGACCGGCTGCTGGTCCTGAGGAGGTTTCTTTGACGTCGAGAACAGAAACTTCAAGATCGCCGAAGACAAGCAATTGTCGCTGAGCCCCGGGTTCTGGGACGATAACAAGCGCGCTACGGAGATCCTCAAAAACATCAAGCTGAACGAATACTGGGTAAACCTCTACCACGATACCAATACCGCGGTGGAAGACTTTGCCGTGCTGTTCGAGTTCTGGAAAGGGGGTGATGCCACCGAAGAGGAGACCCGCGAAGCTTACGAGAAAGCCATTGGCAAGATCGAGGAAGCGGAATTCAAGAGCACGCTCAACCAGCCGGAAGACGAGCTACCGGCCGTATTACAGATCAATTCCGGCGCCGGTGGTACCGAAAGCCAGGACTGGTCGGAAATGCTGGCCCGGATGTACCGCATGTACGGTGAAAAGCAGGGCTGGAAAGTAACGGAACTCGACTGGGTTTGGGGCGATGGCGCTGGTATCAAAACCGCCACCCTCCAGTTTGAAGGCCCCTTTGCCTATGGCTTCCTGAAAGCGGAAAGCGGGGTACACCGCCTGGTGCGGATCTCACCCTTCGACAGCAATGCCCGCCGCCATACTTCTTTTGCTTCCGTGTTTGTGTATCCGCTGGTGGATGATACCATTACCATCGAGGTGAAAGACAGTGAAGTGAAGATGGAGACTGCCCGTAGCGGTGGTGCCGGTGGACAGAACGTAAACAAGGTGGAAACCAAGGTAATGCTGACCCACTTGCCCACAGGTATTGTGGTGGTCTGCCAGACCGAGCGCACCCAGCTCGGCAACCGTGAAAAAGCCATGCAGATGCTGAAAAGCCGCCTCTACGAGGAGGAGCTGCGCCGCAGGGAAGAACTGAAAAATGCCACCAATGCCAGTAAGAAAAAGATCGAATGGGGCTCACAGATCCGCTCTTATGTGTTCCATCCCTATAAAATGATCAAAGACCACCGTACCGATTATGAGGTAGGGAATGTACAACCGGTGATGGATGGCGACCTGGATGGCTTTATCAAGGCCTACCTGATGGCATCGAAAGAAGAATCTTCGAACTAGTATTTTGATAAGAATCATTGTGAACCCTGACAGCCTTCATTGACTGTCAGGGTTTTTTGTTGGAATTTGGGAGCAGTAATGAAACTCTCCGCCGGTACACAAAAGTTTTTTGATGAAGCCGGTGCGCTCTCCCGCTTCGTTTCCCGCTTTTTTACCGAAGGCTTCAGGCCGCGTTATGAATTCACGGAATGCTTCCGCCAGTGCTTTGTGATCGGCTACCGTTCCCTGCCATTGGTAGGGTTGACTGGATTTATCATGGGCCTGGTGCTGACCATGCAGCTCCGGCCTTCGCTGATCGATTATGGGGTGGAGTATGAATTACCTGCCCTTGTGGCTATCGCCATTGTCCGTGAGATCGGACCTGTAATTACGGCACTCATCTTTGCCGGTAAGATCGGCAGCAGTATCGGCGCTGAACTGGGCAGCATGCGGGTGACCGAACAGATCGATGCCATGGAAGTGAGCGGTACCAATCCCTTCAAATACCTGGTGGTTACCCGCGTGATCGCCGCTACCCTGATGCTTCCGGTACTGGTGTTGCTGGGTAATGCCATTGCGCTTGGCGGTTCCTTTTTGGGTGTGAATATCAAAGGGATCACCAGCTTTTCCCTTTTTTATACGCAGGTATTTGATGCCCTGAGCTTCAGTGATGTGTTTCCTGCATTTTTCAAGACCTTCTTTTTTGGATTTGCCGTCGGCATTATCGGATGCTTCAAGGGATATACCAGCAGTAAGGGAACAGAAGGGGTGGGCAGAAGTGCCAATTCCGCCGTTGTGGTGGCCAGTTTCATGGTATTTGTGCTCGACCTGATTGCCGTACAGATCACGGAACTGCTGGGATTGAATTGACCGAAGCAGGGCAGTTATAAAATGAAAGAATGATGGCAGCAGACAGCGTCATATCGATACAAAACCTCAGTAAGCGGTTTGATACCAATACGGTACTGGATGGATTCTGTATAGAGCTGAAAGCGGGTGAAACCGTTGTGGTGTTAGGAAAATCAGGTTGCGGCAAATCGGTACTCATCAAATGCATCATCGGGTTATTGGAGCCGGATTCGGGTACAGTTGAAGTGTTCGGTCAGTCGGTTCCCGACCTGAGCCATCAGGAACTCGACCGCTTGCGGGCCCGTGTGGGCTTTTTATTTCAGAGTAATGCCTTATATGATTCCATGACGGTACGCGAAAACCTGGAATTCCCCTTGCGGCGGCACTGGATTGAAGTGAGTCAGTCGGAAGTCAATGAAATGGTGCTGGAGGCACTGAACAATGTTGGACTGGCGCATACGGTAGATCTCATGCCGGCCGAATTGTCGGGTGGAATGAGAAAGCGTGTTGCCCTGGCCCGTACCCTTATCCTCAAACCAGAGATCATGCTTTATGATGAACCGACTACCGGACTGGATCCGGTAACCGGCGGAGAGATCAGTGACCTGATGGTCAGTATCCAGGAAAAGTACAAGACATCATCCCTGGTGATATCACACGATATGCATTGTGTCCGGAAAACAGCAGACCGGATCGTCCTGCTTTCCGGCGGAAAAGCGTATGCCAACGACACCTACGATGGATTAGCCCGCTCGGATGATCCGGTCATCAAACAATTCTTCCAGTCATGAAAAACAAAACCCTCAATAATGTGAAACTGGGCCTCTTTGTAGTGGCCGGACTGCTCTTCCTGATCATCATGCTGTACATGATCGGCCGCGACCAGAACCTGTTCAGCAAGAATATCCTGCTGCGGGCCCGTTTTGCCAATGCCTCCGGACTGGTTGCGGGGAACAATGTACGCTATGCAGGAATCCAGGTGGGTACAGTGAGCAAAGTGAAACTCATCAATGATTCTGTTGTGGAAGTGGAGATGCTGGTGGATCAGCAATACCAGGAAAATATCCATAAGGATGCTTTGGCCACGATAAGTACCGAAGGCCTGATCGGAAACCGGATCGTCGGTATCATGCCGGGTAAAGGCGGTGCACCTGTGGTGGAAGATGGCGACCTGATTGCGGTGAAAAAAGTTGTAACAACAGATGAACTCCTGGAAACGCTTGCACTCTCGAACCGGAATATCGTATCCATCACCGAAAACCTGAAGCAGACTGCAGCGCGGATCAATAACAGCACCGCGCTCTGGAAACTGCTCAGCGATGAAAGTCTGCCAGGTAACCTGAAGCAGGCGGCCTTAAATATCCGTCAGGCTACCGGTAAGGCCAACAGTTTTGTCAGCGAACTGGATCTGCTGGTGCATGATGTAAAAGCCGGTAAAGGATCGCTTGGGGCCTTGGTGGCCGATACGGCGCTGGCTGTTGAACTGAACAAGGCACTGGTCGGATTCCAGGAAGTGGGAGAGTCGGCCAACCAGTTAGGGGCCACCCTGAACCAGCTTGGGCTGCAGGTGAACCGTGAGGTGGATTCCGGAAAAGGCCCTGTACATGCCATGCTGAAGGATTCTGTGCTGGTGAACCAGATCAGTGCCAGTTTACAGAATATACAGAACGGCACAGCTGCATTTAACGCCAATATGGAGGCCTTGAAACATAATTTCCTCTTCCGGGGTTACTTCCGGAAGCTGGAAAAACAACAGAAAAAGGAGGCAGCCCGCCAGTAAACTGCGGATATCCCATTTTTTGTTTATTGGGGCCCGGGCGGTAACTTTGCCGCTCAAATTACCTGTATGAATCTTGGTTATTTTCAATACCCCCTTCCCGCCAACGAACCTGTACTGAATTATGCGCCCGGCTCTCCCGAAAAGAAACGCCTGAAAGCCGTACTGCAGGAGCTGAAAAAAACAGAAGCCGATATCCCCATGTATATCGGTGGCAAGGAAGTACGGACCAATAAGAAAGTAGCCATCCATCCGCCTCATGAGATCAAACATACCCTCGGTTATTTCCATGCCGGTGAAGAAAAACACCTCCACCAGGCCATTGATGCGGCACTGGCAGCCAAAGCGGGCTGGGCAGCCATGAGCTGGGAAAACCGCGCGAATATCTTCCTTAAGGCGGCTGACCTGATCGCCACAAAGTATCGTCCCTACATGAATGGTACCACCATGCTGGGACAGAGCAAGAATGCCTTCCAGGCCGAGATCGACAGCGCCTGCGAGATCATCGATTTCCTCCGCTTTAATGTACATTTCCTGAGCGAGATCTATAAACAACAGCCCATCAGCAGTCCGGGTATGCATAACCGTATGGAATACCGTCCGCTTGAAGGCTTTGTATTGGCTGTTACACCGTTCAACTTTACAGCAATTGGCGGTAACCTGCCCACTTCAGCCGCCATGTGCGGTAATGTGGTGGTCTGGAAACCGGCCAATACCCAGGTCTATTCTGCACAAATGTTCATGCGCATCCTGCGTGAAGCCGGACTGCCCGACGGTGTGATCAACCTGGTCTATGTGGATGGCCCTACCGTAGGAAAGGTTTGCTTTAATCACCGCGAATTCGCCGGCGTGCATTTCACTGGCTCTACGGGTGTTTTCAACAATATGTGGGAGACCATTGGAAAGAATATGGCCATGTACCGTTCCTATCCCCGCATTGTGGGGGAGACCGGTGGTAAAGACTTTGTGGTGGCCCATAAGAGTGCTGACCCGGATGTGGTGGTAACGGCTTTGCTCCGGGGTGCCTTTGAGTACCAGGGACAAAAATGTTCTGCTGCTTCCCGTGCCTATATCCCCTCAAATATAGCCGAAGAAGTAAAGAAAAAACTGGTGGCCGGCGTGAAGGGTATCAAAATGGGAACGGTAGAAAACTTTACCAATTTCGTGAATGCGGTGATCGACGAGAAGAGCTTCGACAAACTGAAAGCCTATATCGATGCTGCGCGGAAAGACAAGAAAGCAGAGATCCTCGTGGGCGGCAAATGCGACAAGAAAGAAGGCTATTTCATCCAGCCTACTGTAATTGAAGCGAAAGACCCCAAGTATGTTACCATGTGCGAAGAGCTCTTCGGACCGGTACTGACGATCTATGTATACAATGCCAACCAGTTTGAAAAAACACTGGAGCTGGTAGACAGCACCTCACCTTATGCATTGACCGGATCCATTATTTCGCGCGACCGGGAAGCAGTGGAACTGGCTACAGATAAACTAAGGAATGCAGCCGGCAACTTCTATATCAACGATAAGCCTACGGGAGCAGTGGTAGGGCAGCAGCCTTTTGGCGGTGCCCGTGCCAGCGGCACCAACGACAAGGCCGGATCGATCCTGAACCTGTACCGCTGGCTCAGTGCCCGCACTATCAAGGAAACCTTCAATCCGCCTGTGGATTATGGTTATCCTTTCATGCAGGAAGCCTGATCACCTGAATCTGCCTCGGCTTTTGTACATTTATAAAAAAACCGGCTTGAAAACCGTATTGAACGAACAGCAACTGGCCATCACCATCAAGCGCCTGGCACACCAGGTACTGGAATCGCATGTGAACCTGGAGAATACCGTTGTGATCGGTATACAGCCCCGGGGCATCCACTTTTCCGATAAAGTGGTGGAAGAACTGCGCCTGATGCTGCCACCGGAAAAGATCAAATACGGTAAACTGGATATTACCTTTTACCGCGACGATATCCGCAAGGAACTCCACCTGGCCAACCATACCGATATTCCGTTCAGCATCGAGAATAAAAACGTGGTGCTGGTGGACGATGTGTTGTATACCGGACGTACCATCCGGGCCGCACTCGACGCCCTGCTCGATTTCGGCCGTCCGGCCAAAGTGGAACTCTGTGTGCTGATCGACCGCCGTTTCAGCCGGCAGCTGCCCATTCAGCCCGACTATGTAGGCAAGGCCATCGACTCCATTATTTCCCAGAAAGTGAAAGTGTTCTGGAACTCCCGCGACGGCCGCCAGGAAGTGGCCCTGCTGGAAGGGAACTGACCGGAAAACAATTTGGCCGATAAGGCCCGAATCGTTTATCTTCGCCCCCTAAGATGAAGCTCTCCACTAAACACCTCTTAGGTATCCGGGATCTTACCCGCGACGATATTCAGATCATTCTCGAAACAGCTTCCCAATTCAAAGAAGTGCTCCAGCGGCCGGTGAAGAAAGTACCTTCTTTACGGGATGTCACCATTGTGAACCTCTTCTTTGAAAATTCCACCCGCACCCGCATCTCTTTTGAACTGGCCGAAAAGCGCCTCAGTGCCGATACCATCAGTTTTACCGCCGGCAATTCATCGGTCAAGAAAGGGGAGACCCTGCTCGATACGGTGAATAATATCCTCTCGATGAAAGTGGATATGGTGGTGATGCGCCACAGTGCCAGCGGCGCCCCGCATTTCCTTTCCAAACATATTCCCGCTGCAATCATCAATGCCGGCGATGGCATCAACGAACACCCCACACAGGGTCTGCTCGATGCCCTCTCCATGCGCGAACGTTTTGGTACCCTCGAGGGACTGAAAGTGGCCATTATCGGCGATATCATGCACAGCCGGGTGGCCATGAGCAATATGTACCTGCTCAAAAAAATGGGCGCTGAAGTAACAGTAGCAGGTCCACCGACCCTGATCCCGCCTTATATCAAGGAAGCCTTTGATGTGAACGTGGAATACGACCTGAAAAAAGCCCTGAAATGGTGTGATGTAGCCAACGTGCTCCGCATCCAGCTCGAACGCCAGAACCAGGTACTGTTTTCTTCCCTTCGGGAATACAGCATTGCCTACGGCATCAACCGCCGCCTGCTCGACAGCCTGGGCAAGGAAGTAGTGATCATGCACCCCGGACCCATCAACCGGGGCGTGGAACTCGACAGTGATGTGGCCGACAGCGGACAATCCATCATCCTGCAGCAAGTAGAAAATGGTGTGGCAGTCCGGATGGCTGTCTTATATTTACTGGCCGGCCGGGAACTCCAGAACTGATCCCTCCGGTTTCACCAATCAAAAAAGCCCATGCAGCGAATCTGCCTGTTTCCCGGAACCTTTGATCCCGTCACACTGGGTCATACCGATATCATCAACCGGGCGCTGCCCCTTTTCGACAAGATCGTTGTGGGCATCGGCCTCAATGCCGCCAAAGCCCCCATGTTTTCCCCCGACCAGCGCCTGCAGTGGATCGAAGAGATCTATAAGGATGAACCGAAAGTGAGCGGGGCGGTATACGAGGGACTGACCGTGGAATTCTGCCAGCAACTGGGTGCCCGGTTTATCCTGCGGGGTATCCGGTACGTCAGCGATTTTGAATACGAGAAGACCATTGCCGATGCCAACCGTACGCTCGACAAGAATATTGAAACCGTATTCCTCACCGGAGAACCCAAGTATACATCTGTGGCATCCACCATTGTACGGGATATCATCCGTAACGGCGGTAATGCATCCCCTTTCCTGCCTGATAGTGTATACCAATCCCTGAAGAAATGATCTGGTTTAACAAGGACCTAACCCTCGACCAGTTCAAAAACTGGGGCGAGAATACCATGGGCCATTATCTCGGTATGGAATGGATCGAACTGGGCCCCGATTACCTCAAGCTCCGGATGCCTGTCGATAACCGCACCCGTCAGCCTTATGGTTATCTCCATGGGGGTGCTTCTGCCGCCCTTGCCGAAACCATTGGGAGCGTAGCTTCCGCCCTGGTGATCGATCTCAGCAAATACATCTGCATGGGCATGGAGATCAATGCCAACCATGTTCGTGCCGTTAAAGAAGGATTTGTAACTGCTACCGCCCGCCCCCTGCACCTGGGTGGGTCTTCCCATGTATGGGATATCCGCATCCATGATGAGCGCGACAAGCTGGTTTGTGTGAGCCGGCTCACCGTTGCGATCCTGAAAAAACCGGCTTAATGTCCGGCAGCCTGGAGCACATCCAGGATCGAAGGGAAGGTATTCTTTTTCTGTTCGTCCAGTTGTTCCGGATTTACCCAGCAGATACCCGTGATCTGTTCTGCGGTTTGAGGGACTAAGGGCTGATGGCCCGGAGCATGCAGGATATACCACCAGGATTCTTTCAGTATCGATTTCCCGTTTTCTTCGTAGGTATGATAGGTATTGACCAGGTGCTTGTCCAGCTTTACATTCCGCAATCCCGTTTCTTCTTCCACTTCCCGTACAGCACATTGCTCCAGACTTTCGCCCGGGTCAAGTTTCCCTTTGGGAAGATCCCATTTGTTGCGGCGGAAGATGAACAGGATATCCTTCTTGTCGTTGTAGACGATCCCCCCGGCAGCTTTCACCAGGGTGAATTTTTTCCAGATGGCTTTCCGCAGGGCTTCCACATCGGGATGTATAAATATACCGGCATGGATCTTTGCCAGTTTCATTTCATGGATCAGGGAATTGATGGCAGGAGTGGAGAATTCGTCGATCAGTACCGCATCGTCGTGATGGGCATAGGGTTCGATCTCCGCCGTAATCCGGTCGGTGAGAAAAAGGGGTTTATCGTTAAAATATATCTTAAACATCAGTTCTTTTTGTTCTCGCAGCGACGCTACGACGCTACGATCCCCATATTTAACCTACAAGTTAATAAAATGCTTCAATTTTCCTGCCCCGATTCCCGATTGTCGATTCTCGATTCTCGATTTCTTATCTTCGCAGCATGACAAACGAAAAAGCCGTAGCTGAAAAACTCCTGCAGGTAAATGCGATCCGTCTCAATCCCGCGCAGCCCTTCACCTGGGCCAGTGGCTGGAAAAGCCCCATTTACTGCGATAACCGCAAGGTATTATCCTTCCCTTATATCCGCGATTTCATCAAGTCGGAGATGTGCAATGTGGTATTCGAAAAATTCCCGGAAGCCCAGTTGCTGGCCGGAGTGGCCACGGCGGGTATCGCCTGGGGAGCCATGGCAGCCGACCAGCTGAAGCTGCCCTATATCTATGTGCGGCCCAAGCCCAAGGAGCATGGACTGGGCAACCAGATCGAAGGCTATTACGAAGCTGGACAAAAAGTAGTGGTGGTGGAAGACCTGATCTCTACCGGTAAGAGCAGTCTGCAGGTGGTGGATGTACTCCGCAACGCCGGCCTCGACGTGATCGGCATGGTGGGCATCTTTACCTATGGCTTTCCCGTGGCGGATGAAGCTTTTGCCAAATACAATTTACCCCTCTATACCCTCACCAATTTCCCTGTGCTGATCGAACTGGCCAAAGAGAAAGGGGTGTTTCCGCCGGAGCAGCAGGAGGTGATTTTGGATTGGAGGAAGGATCCGGGGGGATGGAAGGGAGTGTAGAGAAGACAGAGGACAGAAGAGAGAAGACAGAAGAGAGAAGAAAGAAGAGAGAAGAGAGAGAGAGGAATTAACTTGATTTTTTGGGGGGGATTTGTAATTTAATGCTTGTAAAATCACTTCATATGAGAGCCTTGTTTTTAGTTGTTTTTGCCGTTTTTCTGGGGACGGCTGCTTCGGCGCAGTCCAAGAAAGTACTGGTTACCGTAACAATACAGACCCCGGGAGCGCAGTGTGAATCCTGTAAAAAAAGGATTGAAGACGACCTGGTACGGATGGAAGGAGTGCAGAAAGTGGTGGTGGATTACCGGAACAAGCGCACCAAAGTGAGCTATTTCACCGACCGCACTAATATCGAGAATATCAAGACCGAGATCGCCAATCTGGGCTATGACGCCGATGATGTGGCTGCTAATCCAGAGTCGTATGCGCGGCTGCCGAAAATGTGCAAGGAACACAAGAAAAAATAGGGCTTCTCTGTGTTTGGAAGAGGATTCCCCCCCAACTCTGTTGGGGGGAGTGACATGCCAGTTGGGGCTGCCTCCTCACCCCCTTTAGGGGGCTGGGGGGTGTAATGCTGGCTCTCGGTTTCTGAGGAATGGGATTCCCGCCTTCGCGGGAATGACAATAAAGAGCCGGAATGACGTAACCAAGTAACTTATTCTTTCTGCTCTCTTCTTTCTTCTGTCTTCTGTCTTCTCTCTACTGTCTTCTGTCTACTGTCTACTTCTCCTCATACCGTATCGGATAATTCACCAACACCCCGCTCTTCCGCAGCTTTGCATTCCCTTCCAGCCGCAAGCCCAGTTTGGTGGTATCGGAGGCTGACCCCAGTAGTTGGACCAGCCGGTTCAGGACCGGGCCGGTTTTGACCTCGAGGTTTACGGGGATCTGGAAGGTGTCTTTCCGCGGCACGGCAATGCTGCTGTCGAGCCGGGCCTTGCCCAGGAAGTCGGCACCCACATACACATCCGTTTCCATTTGCTCCAGCCGGGCCCCAAAACGGTTGGGGTTATAACAGGTCACATCAACTTTAACCAGGGTGGTGGGGAAGCCCATTTTGGTCACCTTGAGGTTGTTGAACGACAGGTATTCCAGGTCTTTTGTTTTGCAGGAAAAGAGCAGGAGCAAGGGCAGGAGGGAGGCCAGCAAGGTTCTACGCATCCAAAAACATTTCATCGAAAATACTTCAAAGAAAGCGGTCAGGATCGTTAAAAAATGAGGAATTTTGAGCGATCAATTTTTTAGCAAAACAGGGATTTAGAGACACCTGAATTGAAATTGTCTTCTGCCAGAAATATTAGTATTTAAAAAATGCTGCTAATACTTGATCATAAAGTATTTAATTAAAGTTATTTAAATTAATATTCGCTGTATTTTGGACCGATAAAGGCTCCTGCAACGATGTTTTAGAACAAGCTTAAACAAAACCAGAAAAACAGACTGTTTGAATTCTTTATTAATTGATTTACATTATTTTCCATCGGTTACCTACTATAAAAAGTTAATCAACTTTTCACATGTGGTTTTTGATGTATATGAACCCTTCCGGAAAATGAGTTTCCGGAACCGGATCTGGCTGGCCGGAGGTGAAGGAAAGCTGCAATTGAGCATTCCGCTGGAGCAGGGACGCGACCAGCGCCTGCCTTTCGGGGAAGTGCGGATCGCCAACCGGTATCCCTGGCAAGACCAGCACTGGAAGACCCTTTGCAGTTGTTATAACCGCTCGCCCTGGTTTGAGTATTACCGCGATGAACTGGAGGAATTGTACCGCCGGCCTGTGGAGCGACTGGCCGATTGGAACCGGGCTTGTTTTGAGTGGACGGTCCGTAAACTGGGCTGGACAGGCAGCTGGGAAATGAGCCAGCCCAACCAACCCTTTACTTCACCGGAACCGTATACAGACGGGCGGAACAGCATCACAGCCAGGTTGTTGGAAGAGCTGGAACCGGTACGCTATCCCCAGGTTTTTGAAGAACGCACTGGATTTTTACCGCACCTGTCGGTACTCGACCTGCTTTGCTGCGCAGGGAAAAGGAGTCTGGGTATCCTTCAAGAAGCTGGAAATTAAGCCGTTCCGGAGGCCATTTGACTTTACTTTTTCCGCAGATTTTGTTATCTTGCCTTTCGCCCGCTCGTGCCCAAAAGCTTCAAAACCCGGAGATGAGAAAATTACTGTTGTTTACCTTTTTGGTGACCGCTTCCTTGCTGGCACGGAGTCAGGATTTCAGCAATAAAGGGAAAGACTTCTGGCTAGGTTACGGCAACCACGTCCGTATGTTCACCGGTACCCCGGTGGAGAAAATGCAGATCTATATCACCTCTGATGTAAACACGACCGGCAATATCACCATTGCCAGTATCGGCTTCAACCAGAATTTCAATGTGGTAGCCAACCAGATCACGACCATCGATATCCCCCGTACCGCTGCGCTCATGAATGAAGGTTATTACAACCATGGCATCCATGTTACGGCCCAGAAAGACATCGTGGTGTATAGTTTTATTTATGTCAACTCTGTTTCCGGGGCCACCCTCTGTCTTCCAACCTCAACGCTTGGACGCGAGTATTACTCGGTCAACTATACCCAGGTCAGTAATGAACCCAATGCCTCTTATTCCTACTTTTTTGTAGTGGCCACCGATACCGGAACCACTACGGTCAGTATCAAGCCTACGGCCAATACAGTAGGCGGCCGTCCGGCTAATACAGCCTTCCAGATTCCCCTGACCCAGGGACAGGTCTACCAGGTCTTATCCGCCACTGACCTCAGCGGGTCGGAGATCAAATCTGTGAATACAGGTACGGGTTGCAAAAAGATCGCGGTGTTTTGTGGAGCCGGTAAAATGTCGATCGGTTGTGCCGGTGCCGGATCCTCCGATAACCTTTACCAGCAGATGTACCCCACCAGCACCTGGGGCAAGACCTATGTTACGGCACCCAGCGTGAACGCGGTCAATACCACCGGACAATACAATTACTTCCGGATCTTCAAATCCGATCCTGCAGCTATTGTGAAATATAATGGCGGATTGGTACCTGCCGGTGCTTTTGTGAATGGACAGTATGCCACCCTTGCGGCTACCAATGAGCCCGGTTATATCGAATCAGATATGCCCATCATGGTGGCACAGTATTTCACCACCCAGGGCTGTGCAGGTAATGCCGGAGTAGGTGACCCGGAAATGATCTACCTGAATCCGGTGGAACAAACGGTGAAAAACGTTACCCTGAATTCCATGCAGCCGGTAACAGGGACGAATATCAACGAGCATTATATCAATGTATATATAAAGAACTCCCCGGCAGCACTGAATTCCTTCAAGATCGACGGGGTTGGCTATGCCGCCAGTTTTGCAGCACATCCATCTGCACCGGGATATGCCTATGCCCGGATCCGCGTAAACCAGGGGGCCCATACGGTAACCTGCGATACGCCTTACAATGCCATTGCCTATGGTTTCGGGCAGACCGAATCCTATGGGTATTCGGCCGGTACCAACCTGAAAGACCTGTATCAGTTTGTCTCGATACAGAATGATTATGCTACCGTAACCTTCCCGGCGGGTTGTAAATCCACGCCTTTCAAATTTTCCATGACTTTCCCGTACCAGCCCACCTCGCTGACCTGGAAATTCAATGGACTCTTCCCGGATACCACCATTGCCACACCGGTTTATGATTCGACATGGGTAGTCAACGGGCGGACCCTATACCGCTATCCACTAGCCAAAAGCTACCAGATCAATACGACCGGCACATTCCCGATCACTGTACAGGCTTTTAACCCTACAGTGGATGGCTGTACCGGTGTGCAGGAGATCGATTACGACCTGCAGATCTTTGATCCGCCGATCGCCAATTTCACGTATAACCATAATGGTTGTGTGTCTGACAGTGTGGCTTTCTTCGATGGTTCCAATCCGCTGGGCCGGCCGATCATAAAGCAGTATTGGGACTTCGGCGATGGTACTACCGGCAATCTGACCAATCTAAAGCACAAATACCTGACTGCGGGGAACAAGACCGTCCGCCATTCGGTGATCACCGACGTGGGCTGTTTGTCGGATACGGCTTCCAAAGTGATTCCCATTACCGATCCTCCGGTAGCGGGCTTTACCACCCAGGCTCCTTATTGTGAAAAATCGGCGATTACTTTCAAGGATGCCTCGACAATTACAGTCGGAACCATTAACAAGTGGATCTGGAATTTCGGAGACGGGGGAACATTGACCGCCTTGAATGGCAATGATGTGCTGCATACCTATGCCACGGCCGGAACTTATACTGTTACGCTGCAAGTGGAAACCGCCAGCGGTTGCCTGAGTACGGTATTCTCAAAACCGGTTGTGATCAACCCGCTGCCGGCAACGAATTTCAACCTGCCCGGCAATATCTGTCTGCCCTGGGATAATGCGGCATTCACCGATATCAGTACTATCAGTGATGGTACACAGGCTTCCTTTGTATATGCCTGGGACTTCGGGGATGGCTCAGCTGTTGATGCCAATAAGAATCCCATTCACCACTATACTGCAGTTGGCCCTTATAATGTGAAACTGACAGTTACTACAGTGAACGGTTGCGTGAAAGACACGATCAAAGTACTCAATACGGTGTATGCACAGCCCCGTGCAGCCTATACTGTGAATGCAGAAGTTTGTCTCAACGATACCACCCGTTTCACCCAATCGGCTACCGGCTCCGGCAGTACCATTACCAACTGGAACTGGACCTTTGGCGACGGCAATACTTCAACCGACCAGAACCCCGTTCATAAATACCTGACCGATGGTACCTTCCAGACCAGCCTCTATATCGTAACTGATAAGGGCTGTCATTCTGATACGCTGACCGTTCCGACCATCGTCAATCCTTTGCCTGTTGCAGCTTTCATCAGCTCGGCCCCGGCCTGTGAAACCGGTGAGATCTCCTTTACCGATAAATCGACAGTGAAGCAAGGATCCGTTGTGAAATGGAACTGGACGCTGGGGGATGGGACTACATCAGCGAGCCAGAACCCGACAAATACATATGTAGCTGCAGGGACCTATGATATTACATTAAGTGTGGAATCAGCCAAAGGCTGTAAGAGTCCGGTACTGACCCAGCCCCTGAAGATTAATTACCTGCCGCAGACGGCATTCGGTACGCCGGAGGTTTGTCTGAGCGACCCCTTTGCCGAATTCAGCGACAGCAGCCGGATCGGCGACAATACCGAAGCGCAGTTCACCTATCAATGGAACTTCGGGGATCCCAATGCCAATGCGGGCAACCCCAATACGTCAACCCAGAAAAACCCCCGGCATAAGTATACGGCCACAGGTATCTATAATGTATCGCTTACGGTTACTTCTGCGGCGGGTTGTGTTACCTCGGTGACCAAACCCTTTACGGTGAACGGTTCCATTCCGCAGGCGGCCTTTACCGTGAATAATGCGAATGCCATCTGTTCCAATCAGGAAATGTCGATCACCGATGCTTCAACCGTGAACTTCGGTTCTGTGGTGAAAGTGGAAGTGTACTGGGATTATGCCAATAACCCCACGATCAAAACCGTGGATGAAACCCCCAATCCCGGCAAGCAGTATATCCACCAGTATCCCGATTTCGGCACACCGGGTACCAAAACCTTTACCATACGCTATGTAGCCTATTCCGGTATCAACTGTATCAACGAGATCACGAAAACCGTGACGGTGAAAGCCAGTCCCAAAGTACAGTTCGATGCCATGGCCAATGTATGTGAAGAAGTGCCGCCTTTCAATATCACAGCGGCCCGCGATATCTATAATTTCCCGGGAACGGGTACTTATAGCGGCCCCGGCATCCTGAATGCCAGTGGCAGTTTCAGTCCGGCCGGCGCCAAACCCGGCACCCATACCATCCGGTATGATTTCAACGCCACCAATGGCTGTTCCGCCTTTGCCGAACAAACCATTACCGTGGATCCGACCCCAACTGCAGATGCGGGCCCCGACCGTACCGTACTGGAAGGCGGATTCATCGTCATCAATGGAAAAGGAACGGGGAATAATGTGAGTTATTTATGGACGCCCAACACGGCCATTGCGGATAATAAAACAGCCAATCCGAAAGTGTCGCCTGTGGAAGATATTACCTATACCCTCACTGTTACCTCGGCGGCAGGCTGTGTGGCCAGTGATAAGGTATTCGTGAAAGTGCTCAAGATGCCGAAAGTGCCGAATGCGTTCTCGCCGAACGGAGACGGTATCAACGATAAATGGGTGATCGAGTACCTGGAGTCGTATCCGGGGGCTACGGTGGAAGTGTTCAACCGCTATGGACAGAAAGTGTACGAGTCGGTGGGATACGACAAGCCCTGGGATGGTACCTACCGTGGACAACCCCTGCCGGTGGCGACCTATTACTGGATCATCAATCCGAAGAATGGCCGCCAGCAGATGAATGGTTCTGTTACCATTATCCGCTAGGGCCGAATGTTAAAAACCAATCCCCGCCCGTGAGCGGGGCAGCGATAGCTCCAAATCCTTTGTCTGACCAGATCGTGCGCAAAAACTGAATTATGAGGAACACGCTGTTTACGGTGGGTTGTTTATTGCTGCTGCTGCAGGGCCAGGCCCAGCAAAAGCCACATTATACCCAGTACATCCTGAACCAGTATATCATCAATCCGGCCATTACCGGTATTGAGAACTATATCGACGTGAAAGCCAGTCACCGGCACCAGTGGGTGGGCATCCAGGATGCACCGATCACCACTTATTTCACGATCCATGGTCCCATTGGTAAAAAAGACTACCGCACTTCTGCCACATCTTACCGGGTGCCGGGAGAAAACCCCCGGGGAAAGAGTTACTGGGAAGATTATACCGCTGCCGAGCCGCACCATGGCGCGGGACTGCAGATCATCAACGACCGTACGGGTCCGTTGAGCCGTTTTGCAGCCTATGCCACTTATGCCTATCATATTGGTATTTCGGCAAGAACCAGTCTGGCTGCAGGCTTTGGCGCCGGACTCACCAACCTCAGCCTGAATACCTCCAAGCTCGACTTCATTTATGTACCGGTAGATCCGGCTGTATACAACAGCGGCATCATCAACCAGATCAAACCCGATTTCAATGCGGGCTTATACCTGTATTCGGCGGATTTCTTTGTGGGATTATCGGCCCAGCAGATCATTCCCCAGAAAATTGCCTTTTCCGATTATGCGGTGAAGACCACCAACGGCAAGTTTGTCCCGCATCTTTTTGCCACAGCGGGATACCGCCTGCTGCTGAATGATGATTTCAATTTCATTCCTTCCGTTATGGTGAAGTATATCGATCCGCTGCCCATGCAGCTCGATTTCAACGGCAAGCTCCAGTACCAGGATATTGCCTGGGTAGGGGCGAGCTATCGCACAGGTGAAGGCTTTGCCGGCATGGTGGGGGTGAATATCTCCAATACCCTCAATATTGGCTACTCCTACGACTATACCACTTCCAAGCTCAATACCGTGAGCAAGGGCACGCACGAGATCCTGGTGGGCTTTACGATCGGGAATAAGTATGCGGATTGGTGTCCGAAGAACGTCTGGTAGGCTAGAAGCGAGAAGCTAGAAGCGAGAAGGAAGAAGAAAGAAGGGAGAGGCGAGAAGGAAGAAGGGAATACAAGGGTGAAGCAACAAAATTTTTATTGCAAAACTCTCGAAAGAACGTCATTCCGGCGAAGGCCGGAATCTGTATTATGAGAATACCTTTATTTTGATTGAGATTCCGGCCTTCGCCGGAATGACGTAACCATTAAGCGATCTGAAAATATCGTTGCTGACTTCTACCTTCTCACCTCTCCCTTCTCCCTTCTCGCTTCTGTATTCCCTTCTACCTTCTACCTTCTACCTTCTTCCTTCTACCTTCTCTCAAATCACTACGACTTTCTTCACCCGCTTCCCCTCCTGCAACCGGTACTCCAGCACCTGCTGCTGTTGTTTGGCTTTCTGCTGTTTCAGCTCCAGCTGTTTTTTGCGGTTGGATTCGAGTTGTTTGTAGTAGAGTTGATTAAGGGCCAGCTGGCTTTGCATCTGCTGCAGTTCCGACTCGTATTGTTGAGTGATGGCTTTACGTATTTCTGCTTTTAGTTCTTCGCTGTTGATCTTAGAGAGCTCTACACTCTTCAGCCTTTCTTCCAGGGGTTTCAGGTTCAGTCCATCGATGGTTTTGAGTGCCTGTTTCAGCTCGTCAATTGCTTTCAGGGTTTTATCGAGATCGGCTGCATCGGGCAGGGTATCATTCTGCAGCTGGTAGCGGAAGCTGTTGGCGGGGATATAGGGTTCGAAGGTAAAGCCATTTTCGGCCGGCTCTTCTGCCAGTTTCACGGACTCCGTTTCATCGATGGAATAGTTCCGGATGGGGGCGCCCATAACCGAGATCGCTTCCGGCTGGGGAACGGGCCGTTCAATGTAGTTATTATCAGTAAATGCCAGCGGGTCGCTATCCTTAACAAAAGCGGGGGCTCGGTCTGTTGTAGTCTGTCGCAGGGTTTTCGGTTGTGGCTCTGGTTTATTCCGACGGACTGCGGCAACCGGTTGTGCTGATTTTTCAGCTGCAGGAGTCAGCAGTCCGGAAAACAGGGCGGGTTTTTCGCTGAGTAGTGCCGGACTGACGGTACTGACCAGGGCCAGCAGCAGAAAGCAGCAGAGCAGGAGTGAGCCACGCAGGGAATAGCGGGGCTGGGGTTTTCCCAACAGGATCCGTTCCATGCGGTGCAGCAGTATTTTTTTACCATTTTCATTGGCGGCGGGTGCCAGCAGCGGGGTGGTGCGTTCCTGTTCGAGGATCAATAAAGCTTCTGCATAATCGGCCGGTGCGTAGCGGAAATGCAGTACGGTATCGTCGCAGTGGTTTTCCCTTTCGCGGATCACGGCTTTGGAGAGCTGTAGGGCAAAGGGATTGAAGAAAAAGAGCAGGTTGTTCAGGGTGAGCAGGAGATTGATCAGGTAATCATTCCCATTGATATGTTCCAGTTCGTGGAGGATGATGGCTTCGGTCTGTGCCACGGAGAGCCGGTTGAGGCTGGCCAGGGGCAGGAGGATCACGGGTTTCCAGAAGCCCAGGGTAAAGGGGCTGGACACGCGGTCGGTGATCCAGAGCGATACGTTGCGCTTGATGCCCAGGCGCAGGGCGGTCTGTTCCAGGTATACACGGAGTTCGGCCGGGGCTTTGCGTCCGGGTTTGCGGAGTAGTTGAGTGGTATAGTAATACTGGCGGCTGAAGCGGATGAGCAGCAGTGCCAGGGTGAGCAGGTAGAGGCTGGAGAGAATCGGCAGGGCGGGCTGGATAAAAGCCTGCAGGGCAGGCAGGAAGCCCGTCAGGGCCGTGCTTAAGCCGGAAAACAGGCCTGAAGCAGGGGAGTCGCTGAGCAGGCGGTAAACAAAAGAGATCAGGAAGAGCAGGGTACCGCTGGCGCCGGACAGCAGGGCCAGGTTATGGCGGATGCGGGCGGTAAAGCGCTGGCCTCTTCCGGTGACGAGGAGGTAGAGCAGCCAGAGGGTGCCCATTTGCCAGAGGCTGTCGATCAGGCTCCAGCCGAGGGCTTGCAGCAGGTTATTCTGGTAGAGGAACCGGAGGTTCATTCACAGTTCTTTTTTAGGTTTTCGATGAGCCGGCGGATCTCTTCGAGTTCGTCGGGTGAAGCTTTATGGTTACCGAGGGCCTGGAGTACCAATTGGGTGGGGGAGCCACCGAAGAGGGAGTCGATCATTTTACCGACCAGGTGTTTCTGGGTTTTTTCCCGGCTGGTAGCGGCCTGGTAGAAATGGGTTTTCAGGGTGGAGTCGCGTTTCACCAGTCCTTTTTCGAACATGATCTGCATGAGTTTGAGGGTGGTGGTATAGCCCACGTCCTTGGTTTTGGCCAGTTCTTCATGCACGTCGCGGACGCTGGCGGTTTTCTTCTCCCACAGCACCTGCAGGATCTCCAGTTCGCTTTCGGTAGGTTTGATGTACCGGGTAGACATAGTTGCCGATTTGAGGTAAATATACGATTTTCTTCGTAATGAAATGTTAAAAGGGGCGGGGAATTTTCAGGCCGGGCAGCCGGTATCCTGCGGGCTTGTTCTTTTCTGGGTAGACCTCACGAACCAGATTTTCTAATTTAGATTGAACCGGTTTTTGGAGGAGTGGTCACTTTTGCATAGCAGACTCTGTGGTGGCGGAAGGTATCCTGCGCGATATGGGGGACTACCGTATCAAAAAACTTGAACGATAATGGGCTTCGTTGTTTTAAAGTTCCTTGAATTTTATATTATCAAGTATGCAGTCAATAATTGATTGTCCATTTTTCTTCTCGTTTCTATATTTCTCAAAGAGCCAAAGTGTAACAAGTTTTCTGCCTCTATAAAAGAATATTCTTCCTTCATATAAATTCTCCGTTGGCTGCTGAACAATATATTTCAGATACCCAACTTTTACACTATCAATATCTTTAATTGTTTCTGTAATCTGCCTTAAAGAATCTCGCCCAAACTCAACTTCCTGTCTTTGAAAGTGCATTAACGTTTTAATATCAAATAAAGCAATAGAATCATTCTCATAAGACTTAATATAGCAGTTCATACCTAATACACTATCCGATGTATTTACTGTATAGCTTAAAACTGTTTGAATATCATAACGCATTGAGTCTACAATTTTGTAGTCTGGAACATTTAAAATACAACCAACCGGGTATAAGTTCAACTCTTTAAAATATTGCGCATCACAAAAATGCTTCTCCGAACTACATGACAGTAAAAGAATTAGTAGCCAATTTATATTTATTATTTTTCTCATTGTTGTACTGGTAGGGTTGCATTGGGAGTATTGTTGCCAAAACGATTTATATACATGGCTTGTATAGACAAATTGTTTGTGCCTGAACTAGTTGTCCCTGCCGCTTGTTTGTTTGCTGCAGAGTTAATATAAGTAGATAATGTTTCAGCCCCATATTTTCCTGATTGGATTCGACCCACAATAACACCGCCGTCCGTCATAACATTTGGCGTTCCGGGAACATAAATGCCTCTTTGATGATACTGGCCATTTGCATCATAAGCATTGTTATCACCTGCGTGATTCATATTTGCGTTATGTCCTGCGCCATGATTAATTAAAAAGGCCGACATTTCTTCAAAAGTTGATTTTACTTTATTCGCCATCGTCTTAGTCGCATCTGTCGCCAATGCAATAATATTTCTATCGTTCGGGTTCTGACTTTGCTCTGGATTCACTATTCCATCAACTCCATTTGAACCAAAGCCACTTACTTCTTTTGCAAATGACTTATTGAAGCCTTCAATTGATTTAACAACAGCGTCTTGCTTGCCTATTACTGCAACAGCATCATGTTTGTCCAGCTTGCCATAAGCCTTAGAATCAAATGTTCCTTTAAAAACTTTTACCTGAGTCTTTAACCCCATTTTTCCAAAGTTCGCAGTTGCTTGCTTCGCTATTTGCTTAAGTTGTTTGTTATTAACGCTACCATCTGCTGCATACAAATAAATAATGTTTTCTCTTCCGTCGGGGTCAACAAATAGCATTGGATTATTAAACGCATAAAGATATGGTGACAAAGAAGGGTATTTAGCCGTGAGTGGGTCGGGCGAATGCCACACGCCTAACTGAGCGTCATAATATCTAGCTCCAAAATCGTAAAGCTCTAAACCACTACCATCACTAAACTCGCTACCTTGTAATTCTTTTATACCATACTTATATTTATTCTCAGGCTGTCCGAAGTTCATTGTTTTGCTACTTATCCCCGCCATTGTTAACCCAAACGGATAATAATGGGTTTCCTCCAAAATGGGCCCGCGGCTTTAGATTAATTGCAGGTTGTCAAAGAACAAATCGCTATTCGGCGTATCGTTACTTGCATAAATATACAAAAATCCGTAATTGCCAGTTTGGCAAGAGCTTATCATAAAAAATACATGTTGTTAAATATAGAAATGGGGTGGTGTTTGTTAGAATTTTCCACCTTTTCCAGGGCACTAGATGCTCTGTTCATACTGATACGCTAATGAATTGTAATTTGCTTTTGCCGGAGACACTTGTGTCACGCTAGCAAGAACCTTGCGCGATATTTTGCCACTATAGCGAGAAACTTGCACGATTTGAGCCACACTAAATAGAAATTTGAGCGATATGGGGTAGTCAATATTCCTTCTTGTTCAAATTAAATTTTTCTATTTTCATTAATTATAACTATGTATTTAAGTAAAAATTATTTTTCTTTTAAATTATCAACTATTAAACGAATCTTCTTTCTGTCAATAACATTGTTTGTTTCAGAATCAATTAAGGAATCAAATTGTTTAAACAACTTTTCACTTGCAAAATAATTGTTTTCAGATAGTAATAAATAATCAACAATATAGCATAAATAAATATCAGTAAAGATATTTGACAAATAATCCGAACATATTTTTAATAAATGTTTTTCAGTTATTTCAAATATCTGTATATCATTTTCAAATTTTATAGGAACAAAAGCCCCTTTCTTACTTAGGGCTATTTTATATATTTCTACTTCCTTTTGAATAACTTTTATGAATTCAAATGAAGAAATTTCTCCGTTTAAATATGCTATTAAAAAATTTTTTTGCATTTTATTGCTGATTTATTGGGCGTCTACCTTCAGGATCTCCTGTTGTCGGTTTTCTATTTTGAAATTTATTTGCCCTGTCATATGAGTCTTTTACAGATCTAATTGTTGTCCCTTTTGAATTCTTATATCTTATATATTCAGCTCTTGATTGCCCTGGTCCCTTTCCAGGTCTTACTTCGGTGATTTTCGTATACTTTCCATTTCCAATTGTTTCAGTGGTTGTTTTTTTCTGAACTTTTGATTGTTTTGAATTTGAATTACTCTCGGTGTTGGATTTTGCATTATTTTTTGGCTTTTCGTTTGTAGAATTCGAAGAACCTGATGAATTTGAATTTGTATTATTTTTTTGATTATTGTTCGAAGGAGTTAGAGGATGAAATAATGGTGGTGCTGTAAATGGTGGTAATTGAATTGAAGCATTTGGAGCTTCTGGTGTCAAAACCATCCTGTTATACTTTGGTATAACTCCTGTCGGAGTAAATGATAATATTAATTGTGTATTTTCAACTGTTCTATTGTATAAATCTCTGTCTTCTTCTGACATATTAGATTGAGGAGTTGGATGTGTAGGCCATAATCCAAATGTTCCTTGATTCAAGGCCCCGTTTAACATTCCACCCCCAATGATTAGTGCCTTTCGTATTATTTCACAACAGGAACTTTCATTCTCTGAATTTTCTTCAAAATTATCAGAATAATCACCTAGAGGATCATTATAAGAAATTGGATTATTGTAATTTGAAATATAAGCCCCCCACTGTTCAAGTATTTCAGCTTGTGGGTCTATTTGTATCCATCTACCAATTTGCGGATCTAACTCTCTATAAAATGCATCATATTCATTAAGCTCAAGATCCTTCTCAAACTCTATTCCATTATACTTTAGCTTATTTTCAAGCCCTCCAAAAGTTAGAGCTTGATCACTTATCCCAGCCATTGTTAACCCAAACGGATAATAATGGGTTTCCTCCAAAATGGGCCCACGGCTGTGGATTAGCTACAGGTTGTCAAAGAACACGTCGATATTCGTCGTTTCGTTACTCGTATAAATATACAAAAATCCTAAATTATCTGTCTGGCAAAGACTTATCACATTAAATACTTACAGCTAAATAAAGAAATGGGTTGGTATTTGTTTAACATTTTCTTCTTTTGCTAGGGCATAAGATGCTCCGGCTAAACTGAAACGTTAATTAATTGTAATTTTCTGTGGCCGGAGACACTTGCGCCACACTAGAAGGAAACTTGCGCGATATGAGGAATTTTCTTGCTGCAAAAAAGTGATTGTAATAAATTAACACAGAGTACCCAGCAAAAAAGTATTCTCAAACAACTTCCCCTCAGGAAACTATGCGAAGGGGTAAAAATATTTAAATTATGGATTAGCAATAAGAAATGTATCTTTCACAGAAATAATTTCATTATTCTTAATTATGAATACTGCTTCTATTTCTCTGTCAATTTTTTCTAAAACAAATTTATCTAAGTAAAAAGTATCAGAAATCTTATGGTAATTACCTTTTACAGTGCAAGTAAAGTCATAATTCTGTATTGTATATAAAAATTGATTTTCCTTTGTAATTAATAAAGTCTTCTTTTCTGCTTTTGTATTTTTTATATTTGATGCAAAAATTAATACATCATAATTCTGATAAATATTGTCAAAAGTAAATTTTATTATAAAAAATAAAGAGTACACAAAAAACAAAAACGAAATTATTTTGTTTAAGAAAGTTTTCAGCATATTCTGAATTAGATAATAGTATGCTATTAAAAGTGTCGAAGCCGCAAAAAATACCCATAACGCATTTATGATATTATCCACAAGTCCACTACATCTTAAATCTTTATCATTAAAAATGAAATAAAGAAGAGAAAAAAATAAAAAGGGCAAAATTTTATAATACTTCATTTGATTTAAATGTTAATTTATTAGTCTTCATTTGTATGAAATAATTTGCCCTATTTTGGAGTATCATTATTATAAATTGAATTTAAATTTCATGTTCAAAATTTATCCATTATTAAAATTTGATAGCTAAAACGTGCATAAGAAATTTTATGATTTTCTTAGATTTGAAATACTAGCTTGTGTTTCCATAATTTTTCTATTTATAACCCCAATAAATGCTTCAACGGCTCTTATCAAATCTGTTGATTTTAAATTCTTAGTTCTATCCATAACACCCATTATTCCTGCTTCTTTGTATAGATTTCCTAAATTCGAAACTAATTTATCTTTTAAATTATTTAATCCAGGCAATGCTATTCTTTCTAGACTCAATGCTTTCAATCGGTCAGCCTTTTTATTATCGTTTAAGCTTTTATCACTCAAAATTGAAAAAAAATCATTCTTATTTTGACTATTTTTAAAAAAAACAGTTATCTGATCCTCAAAACCATATGCATTTACTTCAGATTTAATTGATTTATATGCTTCATATGCGTTATCTCCAGACTTCCTATGTGTATAGTATTCGCCAAAATAATTACCTAAGAATCCGAAAAATCCTTCCCTGTCATAATCTAATGAGTGTGATGCTTCATGACCAACTAAAGAGGTCCAAAATTCAATATCATTATTAGACTCTAATTGAGGATTGTAATAGATAGTACTGCCGATTGTCATTGCATTTGTACTTTCGCCCAAAAAATGTCCACTTTCCCACGTAATATTTTCTAAAGATGAATTTGTTGTACCTAGTACCCCAGAAAGAAATCCACTAATAGGCTTTGTAATTGTATAATAATATGTATAAATAGGCTTACCTGCTCTGTCAATATACGTTTTTATATGAGTTTGAAATATTTCTTTAGGGATAAGTCCACCTATATCGATAAATCTAATGGGATTATTAAAAGAGTAATTATAACACGATATTCCTTCCATTTTATAGCATAATGGATCCAATACTTGCCATTTCCCAATTTGCGCATCATACATCCTCGCCCCATAATCATACCAATCCAACCCGCTTCCATCACCAAACTCCTTCTCCTGCTTTTCCTTGCAATTGTATTCGTTTTTGTTGTCGAGCTTTCCCAGTGCCTGGGAAGAAATACCCGCCATTGTTAACCCAAACGGATAATAATGAGTTTCCTCCAAAATTGGCCCGCGGCTTTAGATTAAATGCAGGTTGTCAAAGAACAAATCGCTATTCGGCGTATCGTTACTGTCATAAATATACAAAATCCGAAATTTCAAAAGTTTTCTCCCGGATAGGGCGCTCCCTTATTGTCATTTCCCCCCAACAACGTTGGTGGGGGAATCCCATCCCTTCAATCCAGTAATTTCTACCAACCGGAAACACCCCAGTATTGTCTCATGGAGGGGGCTGTGGATGGAAAGCACCATACCCTCAAGGAATAATCCTGCCCCAGGCATTCCTGATTTCATGATCCAGCCAGTTTTTGGACAGGCTAACATACTTGTGAAATTCCCGGCTGGCGGGGCTATGCCCCGACAGGCAGCGGACCAGGTTTTCAGGGACACCCTGTCGCAGCAACGTGGTAATTGCCGTACGCCGCATGGTATGGCTGGTAATCTGTTCGTGAAACCGCCAGCTGCGGTTGGATTCCTTTTTGAGTTCGGTCAATTGCCCTTTGTTGCTTTGAAACTTGGGGAATTGGTAATCCCAGCCGGCACTTTTAAATAATTTTTTAAGCTGCTTGTTAAAATTTACAGACGAGAGCCTTGGAAGCAGATAGCGGTTTCCGGGTTCCTGCCATTCATTCAGCAGGGGAAGCGCAATATGTGGTAGGGGAATATCCAGAAACTGGCCTGTTTTCTTAACCACGAGCTTCAGCGCTGGTTTGTCATTAAAAGTAGTGAGTTGTGTCCGTTTCAGCCGGGAAAGGTCACTGAACCGAAGGGCGGTAAAGCAGCCAAAAAGGAAAAGAATCCGGGCCCTTTGCAGGGGAAGAGGCAGTCGTCTGGCGAATTCCCGGTTTTGGGCCAGAAAAGCGATCTGTTCCTGCTCCAGCACCAGGGGTGGGGTATCAGCGAATGAATGGGAAAAATATAGAGTATAGGGTCGAAGCGGCCATCCTTTTTCAGAAGTCAGGTAGTGAAAAAGGGTTTTTAGGTTCTTGAAGTGGGAAGCTGTATAGGCGTCACTGAAATTGCAGCAATGGCCGAGGTAGTGCTTGAATTTAGTGGCGAATGATTTCCAGTACCGGATAAGTTGTTGATGAAGGGATTGCTTGTTCCGGAAGCCGGGTTTCCGGAGCAGCAGCGGTTGCCCGGTTTTAGCTTCAAAATTTTGTAATATCCGAAGGGTTTGGCGATAGTTTTCGATGGTGCCGGGGCTTATTTTCCGGCCATTTGGCAGTCGTCTTTTGCCTTTTTGTGTAGCCCGGATAAATTTTTCAAATTCAGAAGTAAGCAGGAAGGTTTGATTTTTCATTTTCGGTTAAGGTACTGATAAGGCAGGTAAAACGGTTGTCAAAATCGACTCAGGGATCTCTTTAAAAACGGAGAGAGTGTTGCAAAAAGTGTGTCAGTTTGAAGTTTAGTAACTTTAAAACTAACACAAATGGAGATGACAGAAAAACAATCATTTGACTTCGAAGCTTTTAAAAAGCAGGCCGCCAGCCGGTTAAAACAAGGAGGAAGTTTGCTGGGGAAAGAAGGTGTATTTACCCCGCTGCTCAAGCAGTTCCTGGAAGAGGCCATGAACGGCGAACTGGAAGCCCATATCGAAGAGGAAGAAGCTCCTAACCGCAAGAACGGAAAGGGCCGCAAGCAGGTTAAAACACCCGTGGGGAATATCGAGATCGAGACTCCCAGGGACCGCAATGGGACCTTTGAGCCGGAAATCTTAGCCAAACGGCAAAAGACCCTGGGGGTGGACCTGGACCGCCAGATCATCGCACTGTACGCCCGTGGAGCCAGCTACGGCGACATCCGTGACCATCTCAGCGAGATGTACGATCTGGATGTATCGCCCGCCACGATCAGCCGTGTTACCGACAAGATCCTGCCCCTGATCCAGGAGTGGCGTAGCCGGCCATTGGAACGGGTCTATCCCTTTGTCTGGCTCGATGCGATCCACTACAAAGTAAGGCACGAAGGCCGGGTAGTTAACCGGGCAGTTTACTGCATCATTGGGCTTAACCAGGACGGGTATAAAGAGCTGTTAGGCATGTACATTGGCGAGAACGAAGGGGCGAAGTTCTGGCTGCAGGTACTTACTGATCTGCAGAACCGGGGTGTTGAGGATATCTTCATTGCATCGATCGATAACCTGCAAGGGTTCGCGGAAGCCATTGAGACGATCTTTCCGCAAACGGAAGTCCAGCTCTGTGTGGTCCACCAGATCCGCAACTCCCAAAAGTATCTTTCCTACAAGGATGTAAAACCATTCATGAAGGATCTTCAAGGGGTGTATCGGGCAACCACCAAAGAGCAGGCGGAGCGCAGCCTGGAACAACTGGCCACCAACTGGGGCCAACGCTATCCGAAGGTGATCGAGTCCTGGCGCAAGAACTGGCCCAGACTGAGTCATTACTTCCAGTACGTGAAAGAGATCCGACGGATCATGTATACCACCAATATCATCGAAGGGTTCCACCGCCAGCTGCGGGCTGTAACCAAAACCAAGGGGGCCTTCCAAAGCGAAGACGCACTGATGAAACTACTGTTTTTGGTACAGGAAAACATCACTGCCAAGTGGAATAAACCGGTACACAACTGGAACCAGACCCTAGCTCAGTTATCGATTATTTTTGGAGAAAGACTTAAATTGAATATCTGATGAAATCAGAACTGACACAGTTTATGTAATACATCCAAAACGGAAAACACATTATCGAAAAAGTTGGCTAATAAATAGTATCCTTCATAATTAATAGAAATATCTGGATTTTATTAAAGAGTTATTGTGCTAACTAAAACAAAAATGAAATTATTAATCCTGAATATTATTACCAGCTCGCCATAATTTTATTGAGTAATTAAAGTATTTTTTTGCATTGTCGTTTAAGCCATAAAATAATTCATTTTTCATTTGCTCATTTTCTTTTGTAGAAAAATTTAAGGCGAATTCAGAAAAGAGAAATTCTTCCTCTGAATTAAGATTTCTTTTTTCAAAAAAGGAGTTAATGAAATAAGTAAATCTAGGGTCAATTTTTTTGTTTAAAAGAAAATATTTAAAAAATATCTCACTAAGCTCAATATCTAATTCCAATGTAGTTTCTATATAATCAACATTGTTAAGTTCTGGAAATAAAACTTTTGCTTTATTTATTAATTCATTGGTTTCTTTTTTCATATATACATTGAATAAATTATTTTGTTGAGATTCGAATAGCCCTTCTTATTTCTAACATTTGTCGAACTATAAATTGTTTTTCAAATTCAGTAAGATTGCCTGCTTCAGAGCGTAATAATCTTGAGAAATAAGTTAATGCATTTTCAGTTTTTTGTAGATGACTTTTAGGAGATAGAAGAATTCCGGTTTGCGCTTCATAAATTAATGCATCCATCGTGCTTCCATTTCCAATTTCTGCATCATTTCTATAAATAAACTCTAAAAATTTTTTTAGTTTCGCATTTTTGAAAAATCTTTCATCTCTAACAAAAGTTGCCATATTTTTCGCTGAACGCAGTTTGGATATTGCCCTCAACGTAGAAATTGAAAAAATAGATCTGCTTTCTGTTGGTTTAACCCTACCGGACTCTAAATCAATAAACCCTTGATCATTTACCTCAAAAACCATTGTTGTAGTCCCAAGAGACTTTCCGTTAATATAAAGTGTTGATTCAACCTCGAAATTTCGACCAAACAAGAATGCTGAATGCTTTTCCCATCTTGGAACATCTCTTAAATCTCTTGCCACCTTAACATATCTGCTATCATCGTTTTGTTGATTATTTTTTAATCCGTTATACCATACTTGTATTGCTCTGAAAAATATAGCTGCACCATTAATATTTAAAGCATATTTTCCATCTGGGTCATAAAATGATATTGAATTATTGAAGGAATATGAAAATGGGGTGTAATTCTCCAATTTTTCCGCTAATGGGTCAATGACACTCCATCTCCCAATCTGCCCATCATACATCCTAGCTCCATAATCATACCAATCCAAACCACTTCCATCTCCAAACTCCTTCTCCTGCTTTTCTTTTCCGTTGTATTCGTACTTGTTATCCAGCCGTCCGAGTGCCTGGGAGGAAATGCCCGCCATTGTTAACCCAAACGGATAAGAACGACCTATATACTGAAATAGGGAAAAAAGTAAAATCTTATCAAAGAGCTAGTTGAAAATTAAGCAGTTATCTACAAATATCAAAGAAATCTTGAACACCAAGAACTAAAATTCATGTATGTATAACCGTAAAAATACGGTCATAAAGAAGAAAAAAACGGCTTTTTACCGCTAAAAAACGGTTGTGAAAAATTGGCTGGCTTTTTTATTCCAGCAAACTTTGATTTTAATAAATTGACGGAAGCATGATTTTGTTTGCGTATAAATTACACGAACAAATTCCATTAACAAACAAGTGCTAGTATTTCTTGATAGATGAAAATGTGCATAACTATATTTCGTTTTTTTTGCTTTCGTTCATTTTAATTTTCATAGATTCGGTTGTAGATAATAGATACTGTTAGATAAACCACCTGTCTTATGAGAAAATCAGTTCTGTTTTTTCTCTGGCATATTATTGTCCTTTCCGCAGCAGCTCAAAACCTGCCGAGGACAGACTCACTTCTACCGGAAATCAACTCCAAATACGTAATCAACCTCCAAAAGCGGATCACCCGATATGGCCAGCAAATCAATCAGTTGTCGGACAAGGCGATGGCCAGAATGGACAAAGCTGAGCGCAAAATGCTCAGGATCCTGCAAAAAGCAGATTCGAACGCTGCCCATAACTTATTTAAGGAACTTGCACTACAAAAATCAGGGCTACAGGAAATTAGCAAGCAAACAACAAAACAATCCAGTGGTATTCCCTATCTGCCAGGGTTAGATAGTATAAATGCAACCCTATCACTTTATTTCGATAAATCTGTAACCAGCCAATTAAAACTTCCGGAAGGTGATCTAAAGAAGGCATTGGCGTCAGTAGATGAGCTAAAACAAGCTCTTCAGAAAGCCGGAAACTTTAAGGAAAGTCTACGGAATCGCCGGGAGCTTTTACGCACTTATGCCGACCGGTTTGGGCTGGCTAAACGGTTTTCCCGATATAATAAGAAGGTCTATTATTACAGCGAACAGGTACGGGAGCTTTACAGCGACTGGAAAGACCCACAAAAGCGGGATCAGAGAATTTTGGGATTGATTAGCCAACTGCCGGTTTTCAAGGATTTCTTCAGTAAACATTCAGAGCTGGCGGCCCTTTTCCCAGTACCTGCAAATTATGGCAGTCCGTTGGCCTTGCAAGGCCTGCAAACCAATGCACAGGTGCAAGCCATGATCCAACAGCAGTTGAGTGCTGCTGGTCCCAATTCGATGGCTATTTTCCAGCAAAACCTGCAACAAGCACAGACGGCCTTACACACATTAAAAGACAGAATTGAAAAGCTGGGAGGCATGTCCAGTGACATGGAAATCCCGGATTTCAAGCCTAATAACCAACGTCGTAAGCCTTTATGGCGAAGATTTGAACTGGGTAGTAACCTGCAGAGCACAAAATCGGGTATGTTTTGGCCTGTTACGACCGATCTGGCCGTGTCCCTGGGTTTCCGATTTACTGATAAAATGGTAGCTGGATTTGGCCTCGCCTACAAATTTGGCCTGGGCAAGGATTTCAAGCACATACAGTATTCCCATGAGGGCTTGGGTTTACGAAGCTATATAGACTGGAAGATCAAAGGGAATTTTTACCTCAGTGGGGGGTATGAACAGAATTACCGGCAACGCTTTGATAATCTGGGTATTCTGAAATCGCCGGAACACTGGCAGCAATCCGGGTTGATCGGCGTATCCCGGAAATTCCCGGTTAACAGGAAACTGAAAGCGGATATCAAACTTCTTTTCGATTTCCTCTATGATTCCCATTCACCGCCAACACAGCCGGTCTTGTTCCGGTTTGGTTATACATTTTAAAATTGTCTTGACCCGTAATAATGAGCAATATGAAATATCTTGGATTAAGTACAGTTTTGTCCTTTTTTACTGTTATAGTTTTTGCGCAAGGCGCTTTACAGGTAAAAATGCCGAGTGTTCTTCCGGCATCTCCGGAGCCAACTGCAATCATTAAAGGTGCAGAAATGTCTGCTGGACTCTTTACAGGTTCAGCTCAGGCCAGCATACCTTTACATGTAATAAAGATGAATAGTTTTTCACTGCCCATTTCTTTAAACTATTCAAGTAATGGCACTAAGGTTGATGAAATACCTTCACGTGTCGGAATGAACTGGGTGCTGAACGCAGGAGGATCTGTGAACCGGATTGTTCATGGGAATCCGGATGATCAGACGACCAGACTGCCAACCCCAATAAGTCCCTCAAATTATACACAAGCTAATTATGATTTTTACAACCAGGTTACCGCGCAGGCAAACGGAACACCGGCATCATATGACGCTGAGCCAGACGAGTTCCGCTACAGTGCACCTGGCATTTCCGGGAAATTTATTCTCGATAATAACGGGAATCCGGTAAGCATCCCCTATTCGCATAATAAAATACAGGTTTTTGGGGGTGGCACAACCCGCTATTCCTCTGTTAAGATAACTTCTATTGACGGAGTGATTTATGAATTCGGTACAGACGCCATCGAAACAACTGTTAATCATACCAAAATCAGTGGAATTGAAGGTTTTCAGACCATAAATACAGCTTTCTTCCTTAGAAAGATTACTTTCCCTACAAAGGAAACCATAGTTTTCAATTACGTACCCATCACCACTACTTCAGCTGTTGGAGCCTCTCAATCTGTAACCCGTTCTGCCGGAGGTAATGTGATGTGTCAACAAACTGCTGCTGCCCCTTGTGAAACCCTGACGTATACGCCTATTTCCACCTCTGTATCTTTGGTTACCTATAATACCTGTTACCTTCAATCCATCGTGAGTTCAGATGGTACTTATGCTAATTTCTTCTACCAACCCAGGACAGACTACAGCGGAGATAATCGATTGACAAGCCTTTTTGTTTATCTTCCGGGGACTACCTATCGTGAATTCAGGTTTGAGTATACAGATCAAACAGCCTACTCCGCCTCTGGAAACCCCGGAGGATCTTTGTTTACGAATACAAGATTTTTTCTTAAAAATGTTAAACAAGTAGGTGGCGGAGGCCAGACTGCTGCTGATACATTAACCTATACATTTGATTACGAAGACATCAACGGCCTTCCGACACGACTATCTTTTGCACAAGACCACTATGGCTATTTCAACGGAGCCAATAACTCTTACTTGCTGCCAGTAACTTCAGATGGGTATACCTGGGGTGGTTATGCTTTAGCAGATCGTAACCCCTATCCCTTATTTGCAATGAAGGGAATGCTTAAAAAGATCACCTATCCAACAGGTGGGTATGACCAGTTTACCTATGAAGGGAATACCGTTCCAGTAAGTACACAATCCAATCCGTATAAGTCTGTAAATCAAGGAGGTTCGGGTATAGGGGCCTCGGGGACAAATACCTTTACACGTACAATTTCAGTTCTGAGGAACCAGAGTATTAACCTGTATTCGGAGGCTACCTACAATATGTATTATTGGCAAAGTATCAATCAAACGCCACCGGCACTAGATGGTACAAAACCTGTAACTGTTCAGGTAAAGAATCTGTCGACAAATACTATTATCTATTCTCTGGTACGATTGGTCAATACCTCGTGGACCTCGCAAATTAATCTTACTGCAAATTCATCTTATGAATTCAAGATCAGTATAACCGGAGAAGCATATGCAGGTCAGATGAACTTCACTTATGATACAACTGCTACAGGAGCTTCCAGTTTCATGACCAATGCCACAACTGGAGGGATCCGGGTAAAAAATGTACTTTCATATGATCCTGTATCAGATAAGACCACAGGCAAATATTTCCGCTATCATTATCTGAGTGATACAAATTTAACATCAGGATCGGGAAGTTTTATTGCCGGTCTGGGAGATTATATTAGTAAATCATATACAAAAACATATTGTTCTTCCTGTATCGGATGTTACAATCTCTGCAATTTCGAAACACTTTCTTCGAACAGTACAATACCTCTGTATGCGTATACAAGTAATCTTGTAGTATACAAAGCTGTTATTGAATCTGATGACCCTTATCTGGCGAACGGAGGAGTTGAGCACCAGTTTTACATGCCATCCGTTGGAGGTGGGCTGACTGTACTGAATGACGGTATAAGAAATGTGCCTAATGATACCTACACAAACAATGGCGGTGACGAATCGTTTACAACTGTGTTCAATTCTTCACTTACTGTTTTAAAGAAAGTGGAAAAGCGTTTTGGGACAGGAGGAGTTTATACAATGGTCCCCGTAGTTACAGCCAGACGAAATTTTGTACATTCCCTCACACTCCCTTACAGTGATGATGATTTTCTGCAATTCGATGCTTCCACTTATAGCTGGACATCATTCTGGATCCATTCAGATTCCACTTTTACTACAGAATATGATGCTTTGGGTAATGTACTTTCTTCTTATTCGGTAGACAGTTTTGGTACAGTTACGAACCCGATGCCATTAAAATCGGAAACAATGGGTTCTGATGGAAAGAAAGTAGCTGTTTACATGAAATACCCTATTGATTATACTACCAGCCCTTATACGGATTTGGTTGCTGCAAACCGTATGACTCCTGTAATAGAAAAGAAAACAGTTGTAGATGGTAAGCAAGTAGCCAAGGTTACAACCAATTATGTCAAGTGGTTTACCGGAGCTAATAACACACCTGTAGTTATTGAGCCTGGATCAATTTTAACCCAAAAAACCGGCACTTCTACACAGGAATCAAGGATACAGTTTTACGGTTATGATACCACAGGAAATATAACGGAAGTTGCTAAGGAGTCCGGCAGCAGAATCAGCTATTTCTGGGATCTGGCCCGCAATAATCCAATAGCAGAAGTGAAGAATGCAAGTTTGACACAGGATTCCCTTGCTTACACTTCTTTTGAAGATGCGGAAAAAGGAAAATGGAGCTATACTGGCGCTCCGAGTGTAGACCAGTCTGCACCTACAGGCAAGATGGTCTATAGCCTGATTTCCGGCGCCATAAGCCGCCCTGTCAGCAGCCTAAAAGGCTATTGGGTCAGCTATTGGCTTAAAAACGGCAGCGGTACTGCGACAGTAAATGGAAGCAGCGGCACTGCATTGCTGGTCAAAAACGGTTGGACCTGTTACCGGTTAAGCCTTTCTGGTTCAGCTTCAGTAGTCGTCAGCGGCACAGGTCTGATCGATGAACTACGCCTTTATCCTACCGGAGCACTTATGACCACTTTTACTTACAACTCCGGGGTAGGGATCACTTCCAGTTCTGGCCCTGATAACAAACTGGTCCGGTATGAATATGACGGATTTAACCGGCTCGTACGGATCAGGGATGGCGATCTCAATATCCTGAAACAGACTTCTTATGTTTTTGGTCAATCAATTACCCCTTGCCCTAACGCAGTGCCCAATTGGCAGCCAGTGACCGGCGCGATATGTATACAAAACGGCCCGAATAACACATACACAGGAACCGCACAGCGCCAGGAAAAAGATATCAACAATTGCAGCCCCACTTACCTTCAAACGCGCTGGGTGAGCGCCACTGCCTCTTGCCCAAATGTTCCCTGTACTGGAGTCGGCTGGCGAGTTCCCAATGGCGGAACAAATTGTGTACAGGGACAAATGATCATGGTATACCAGATTTTTGTGAATGGACAATGGGAGTGCAAATACTATTATTACTGGCCTCAGGACGGATACCGGAGCCCTGATATCATCTCTAATGACATTAATATTTGCGGACTTAGCTAATTCCTATAAAATGAAATCAATTTATTTAATCATTTTTCTGGCTTTTCCCTTTACAAAGGCCTCATTTGCACAAAGCACATCGATTTTTTCTTATTCTGTAAATGAAATAGGTACTTCCAATACTGTTCCATTAAGCAATTACTCGGGAAAGAAAATACTGATCGTGAATATTGCTACCCGGTCTAAAGAGGTAGAACAAGTTGGAAGACTGCAAGAGCTTTATAATAAGTTTAAAGACAGTGGACTTGTGATCATCGCAATTCCTTCGAATAGTTTTGGCAACGAACCTGGATCGGATGAAGAAATCAGGCAATACTTGCAGAATCGCTTTCAACCCGCTTTTATAATTGGTAAAAAAGATCTGGTAACAGGGGATAATCTTACCAATGTTTTCGCCTGGTTGACGGACATCCAGAAAAACGGCCTGTTAAACCGGAAAATCAAGGAGGATTTTGCGAAATACCTGATCAGTAAAGATGGAAAAATAATCGGCATTTTCAGCCAGGTGATCGACCCTCTTGATCCTGTAGTACTTGAGGCAATTCGTAAAAACTGATTTCAAGAACCTCGAATTCAACCATCATGAGAATAAACGTAATTTCTTTCGCTGTACTATTTCTTACCGGCTTTTCAGCTATTGGTCAGAACATTCCAGTATCAGGTACCGTTTCTGCGGCACAACAGGTTTTGCCCCTTCCTCAGGGATATTACAATGGCACGGCGAAAATCAATTTCGTTCGAACATGGGAGCTGAATAAGCCACTTACAGATCCGGCGTTGGTATCCGTTCAAACTGTAACGGATGCCAAACAGACAACTGCATATGTTGATGGACAAGGAAGAGTGATCCAGACAGTAAGTAAGCAGGTTTCTCCATCCCAGAAAGATCTGGTCAGTTTTAAAACTTTTGATGCATTTGGCAGAGAACAGCTTCAGTATTTGCCATTTCCTTCCCCGGGAAATGATGGATTATTCCGGAACAATCCTGGCCAGGACCAGAATTCGTATTATTCCACTGCGGCCTTGAACAATAATCAGTATAGTGGTGAACAGGTGTTTTACAGTAGATCTGCCTTTGAAAAAGCCCCACTTGGTCGGGTAGATACCGCTTTTGCTCCGGGTAATAGCTGGGGAGGCGCTAGCAGGGGGGTACGGACCCAAATGCTGCATTCAACAACAGCTGATTCGGTCCGTCTTTGGGTGATTGGGGATGCCCAGGGAAGTATACCAACTTCTTCTGGATACTATTCTGCAGGGGCACTTTATAAAACTGTAATCTGGGATGAGCATGGAAAACAGGTTGTGGAATATAAAGACAAGCAAGGCCAGGTAATCCTTAAAAAAGTACAAATCCTGAATACAGTGGCTACTGGGCATTCTGGCTGGCTGAACACATACTATATATACGATGATTTCGGCCTGCTTCGAGTTGTAATACAACCACAGGGTGTGGAAACCATGCAAAATGCCAACAACTGGAATATCAGCGCTTTTACTGATCTGTTTAATGAGCAGTGTTTCCGTTATGAATACGATGACCGCAACCGAATGATCATCAAGAAAGTACCTGGAGCCGGAGAAGTTTGGATGGTATACGATAAACTGGACCGGTTGGTGATGACGCAAGATGCCCTTCAGCGGGCTACAGGAAAATGGCTGTATACTCTCTATGATGGCTTGGAACGTCCGGTAGCTACAGGACTGTGGACAAACGCCAGTGATCGGGCCACACATCAGGCCAGTGCGGGTACAAGCACGAATTACCCCGTTTTAAGTGGTACCTGGGAAGAGTTGACCCGGACCTTTTATGACGATTATTCCTGGAGTGGTGTAAGAGCCTTTGATGCATCTTATGTCAGTTTTTTGAGTGCCGGGGGGAATCCCTATCCCGACCCGGTTACCCAATCTTCTAATGTTTATGGAATGGTTACTGGTTCAAAAGTAAAAGTTCTGGGAACAGCAAGTACCTATATTATTACCACTAGCTATTATGACGAGAAGGGGCGTATGATACAGACATTGACGGATAACCTGAATGGTGGCGTAGATGTAGTAACAAATCAATTTGATTTTTCTGGGAAAATCCTCAGCAGCTACCTGCATCATCGCAATCCACTCAGTGTATTAACGCCGGAAACCAGGGTACTCACCAAAATGCTGTACGATCATGCGGGCAGACTCCTGAAAGTCTGGAAACAACTTAACAACAGCGGTACGGATAAATTAATTCTTGAAAACAGTTATGATGAACTCGGGCAGTTGAAAACAAAAAAGCTCGGCATAAAACCCGGTTCCGGTACCACACCCCTTGAAACCTTGAATTATGAGTATAATATCCGTGGATGGCAGAAATCCATTAATAAGGATTATGTAAATAATACCACTAATACGAATTTCTTCGGGCAAACCCTGAGTTATGATGCCGGATTTACTGCAAATCAGTTCAACGGAAATATTGCCGGATTACAGTGGCGCAGCAAGGGTGATGGAGAACAACGCGCTTACGGGTTCAGTTATGACAATGTGAACCGGTTGCTGAAAGCTGATTTCACACAAAACAACGGGGGCTGGAATACCAGTGCCGGATTAAACTTCAGTACACAGATGGGAGATGGAAATAATTCGTATACGGCTTATGATGCTAATGGTAATATTCAGCGAATGACTCAGAAAGGCTGGAAACTGGGTGGTTCAACATCTATCGACAGCTTGCTATATAGCTACTATACAAACAGCAATAAATTAAAGTGGGTGCGGGATGTCAACAATGACGTAAACACTAAATTGGGTGATTTTAAGGAGCCTGCCCAAAACAATCTCGATAACCAAAGTGGCATTGCTGATTATACTTATGATGTAAACGGGAGTATGACGATTGATAATAATAAAGCAATCAATGCAATTACGTATAATCACTTGAATCTTCCATCTACTGTACCGGTTACCGGAAAAGGAACGATCAGCTATATGTATGATGCCGCTGGTAACAAACTGCGGAAAGTAGTAACTGAAGGTGCTAAGATTTCTACAACAACCTATATTTCAGGCTTTGTATATACAAGGGTCTCCTCTAGCGGAAGTACGGCAGATACACTGCAGTTTTTTGGCCAGGAAGAAGGGCGTATCCGGTATACACCACCGGCAGGATCAGTACCAGCTAAATTCAATTACGATTATTTCCTAAAAGATCATTTGGGAAATGTCCGGATGGTGATTACGGAAGAAACCCAGCAGGATGTGTATCCTGTGGCTTCACTTGAAGGAAATATTGCTACACCAACAGATGCGCTTTATATAGAGAATGGATACTTTACCATAAATACAGCTCAAATTGTAAATAGTACTGTAGCATCAGGTTTACCAGTATATCAAAATAATAATGGAAATCCACCTTACAATACCAACCCGAATGGAAATCCCTTGGCAAATAGTACCAAAATATACCAGTTGAATGCAACGAATAAAACAGGTTTAGGCATCACCTTAAAAGTAATGGCAGGAGACACGGTAAGTATTTTTGGGCGCTCCTATTTTACCGGGACAATATCGGGTGCTTCTAGTAGCATTAGTGCACTTAACGTACTAAATGCCTTTACCGGCAGCCCTGGAATGACAGGGAAAGGCGTTACCGGAACTGGATTAAATGCTATTCCGCAGATCGCAACAGGCGTGGCGGGATTGCTTTCTGGCCAGCCGGCACAGACCAGTACCCAACCGAAGGCCTTTATCAACTGGATTGTTTTTGATGAGCGATTTAATTATGTAAGTGGTGGTTTTGACCGAGTTAACGCCAGCGGCTCCCTGAAAATTCACAATAATTCAACAATCCCGCCCATAGTCATCCCCAAATCCGGCTATCTTTTTGTATATTGTAGTAACGAATCACCAGTAAACGTGTTCTTTGACAACCTGCAGCTGATCCACAGCCGCGGGCCCATTTTGGAGGAAACCCATTATTATCCGTTTGGGTTAACAATGGCGGGGATAAGTAATCAGGCCCTTGCTTTTGGAGGATTCGAGAACAAAAAGAAGTATAATGGAATTGAGTTTGAAAAGGATTTAGACCTCAATCAATATGATGCTTTTTTTCGAGATTTAGACCCGCAAACTGGAAGGTGGTCTTCAGTTGACCCCAAAATTGAAAAAATGGAAGCTTGGAGTCCTTATGTATCTAATAATAATAACCCAATTTTATATTTTGATTATCTAGGTGATGAAGGTAATAGTTGTTGTGATGTTTCATGGGAAGATGTTAAAAACGGTTTAAAACAAGCAGCCGGAACTGTTAGCGGATTTGCAATTGGAACCGCTGACAATCTTCTTGGTACAAATATTCGTGGATCTGTTGCGGGCACAGGGATACTAAATAATAGACCAAATGTTGCCTCAGGATGGAATTCTGGATTAGATGCGGCTGATGTTACAGCTGTGGCTGCAGGAAGGTCTGGCCAGATTATTGGACCTGCAATTTTTGGATCATCTGTTTCTGTAACGACTGCCAGCGGAGGATTAGCTTTTGAGGTTTCGGTTCCTGGGATGCTAATAGGGGCT
>JBGAQC010000014.1:0-105373 GCA_044220945.1 Chitinophagaceae bacterium
ATGATTTTTTACAGCTTCAAGTGCTACTTTTGCCTTAAAGTCGGCGCTAAATTTTTTTCGGGGTTGCTTGTTCATAATTGAGGTTAATTTAATGAAAATTATTAACTAACCCACTGGCCCGATTTTAGGGGAGTATTATAAGTCATTGAACTTGAAAAAAAGAAAAGGGAAATATCCTCCCTGGATTTTAACCTGAGCGAGTATATGACCTCTGCACTTGAAATAGTGGAAAATCTGCCGAAATACTTCACCAGAGCGGATTTGAAGGCAAAACAGCAACTTATTGGTTCGGTATGCCCTGAAAAATTGATTTTTGAAAATAAAGCGTATCGAACCAACCGTATAAATGAGGTACTTGCCCTGATATGCAGTACAGATAAGGATTCCAGCGGTTCTAAAAAAAGATTGGCTCCCGTTTTTGGGAGCCAATCCAATCAAGTGCCCGGAACAGGAATCGAACCTGCACTTCCTTGCGGAAACCAGATTTTGAGTCTGACGCGTCTACCAGTTCCGCCATCCGGGCTGAATGGGGTTGCAATATTAGCGAAAGCGCCCCGCTTGACCAAATGGATCAGCCCCGCAGTTCCCGGATCTTTTCCGCAATACGATCGAGGTATTTCTTCCGGTAGTAATACTCTTTTACTTGCAGCAATTCTTTTTCGGAAGTAACACCTTCCTGATAATGGTCAATAACCGGTTCCACATCCTGGTATATTTTTGCCTGAAGTTCATTGTTTAGCTGTGCAGCCCGGTGGAGTGCTTCCGGATCAGGTTCAAACTGGAGTTCCATGAGGGCTTCATTCAGTTCCATCACTTCCATCAGGAAGGACGGATCCAATGCATATTTCTCTTCGGCTTCCAGCAGCCCTTTGAGTTCCAACATATACTTTATGGTGGCATCGGGGTTCTGGAAGGTCTTGTAAGCCTTGTTCAATTGGGCAGAACGCTCTAAAGCTTCCGCCTGGTCGGCTTCACTGGCCTGGGCATGGTAGTCGGGGTGGTATTTCCGGCTCAGCTGGAAGAAACGGGCACTGAGTCCGCGGCTGTCGACTTTCAGGGCAGGGGGGATCTCAAAAAGTTCGAAATAGTTCATAATCAATGATTCCCGAAGAAATTTAACAAAAAAACGATAGCTTAGATTACAAAATTAGGTCTATTGGTTACAAATAAAGGAACAATCGGATGACAGGTTTAAAAAATTATGCAGACCACGAGCTGCTGCAGGTAATCCGGGAAGGCCGGAACCTGGACCCTGTGCTGCAATTCATGTATGCACAGTATTATGACCTGCTGAAAATACATATCATCCAGAATGGGGGTAATGAGGCAGATGCGGAAGATATTTTTCAGGAAGTCCTGGTCAGTTTTATAGAGATCGTGAAGGCAGGGAAATTCCGGGGCGATTCCAGTATAAAAACCTTCCTGTTTTCATTGAACCGCAATATCTGGCTCAATGAACTTAAAAAAAGGGGAAGAGCCCAGGTGCGGGAGCTGAAATACGAGAAAGCCCGGGATACAGAAGAAGCCGATACCGCAACCCTGATCGCCGGAAGGGAATCCCGCAAACAGGTGATGGAACTGGTGGAACGGCTGGGAGAGGGGTGCCGGAAAATACTGGTAGCCTTTTATTACGAAGACAAGAACATGAAAGAAATCCTTGAAACCACCGATTTTGAAAATGAACAGGTGGTCCGGAATAAAAAATATAAATGCCTGAAACAACTGGAACAGATCCTGAATGCCGATCCGAACCTCGCAAAAACCTTAAAAACCGCTTTACTGTATGGAATCTAATTTTACGAATACCACGATCCTGATCCGTTACCTCGACGGGGAGCTGGAATCTGCTGAAAAAGCAGATCTTGAAACCGCCCTGCAGCAACAGCCTGATCTGGCAGCTGAACTGGAATCACTCCGGTTTGCGCAAACAGCCGTTGCCGCTCATGGCCTCCGCCAGCAGGTGGCAGCAGCACACCGCAACTACAAGCAGCAGGCTTCTGCAGCCCCTGTGGTAACGATGAAAACCACCCATGGCTTCCGTTACTATGCCATGCGTGTGGCAGCTGTAGCCCTGGTAGCGGTTTCCCTGACTGCGCTCTACCAGTATATGACCTTCAGTCCTGATAATTTTTATCAATCGCATTATGAAGCATATACCATTGGCGCCAGCCGCGGACAGCAGGATAACAATCCCATAGAAATCGCTTTCCAGCAAAAGAAATATGCCGAAGTACTGCAGTTGCATGCCGCCCTGCAGCAAAGCGATGCTGCTGCAGATTTTTATGCAGGCATTGCTGCCCTGGAAACCGGCAAACTGGAACAGTCCACAGCCCTCCTTGAATCAGTTGCTGCGAAGAATAAAGCCGCAGGAACCACTTTATTCAGCGATGAGGCAGACTATTATCTCGCACTAACTTATATACGTCAGCAGCAAGTGGTTAAGGCACTGCCGATCCTGGAAAAGATCCGGAACACACCCGCGCACCTGTATCATAATAAGGTCAGCGACTGGGACCTCCGGAAACTCCGGTGGATGAACTGATTGAATATCAGTTTATTCAGTATGATCCTTCCTTCCGGAAGGATTTTTTTTGTCCGGTGGTTACACCGGCTTCTCCGGCGGATACCAATAATAAATCAAAAACCACCACGTATGAAACAGCTCACGATAACCCTGGCACTTGCGCTGCTGCTTTTTGGCAGCTCATGCACCAAAAACGACAGTAATGCAATTGTAAATAATGTAACTCCGATCGTCACTGTTGGTGGATGGACCGTAAGCCTGTTCTCTGAACGAGGTGTTGCCCAAACCGCCGATTTCTCCGGATACACGTTCACCTTCCAGAATGATGGAAAGCTGATCGTGAATAAAGGCGGTGTTGCGGTAAAAGAAGGCAGCTGGAGTGAAGACAATTCTTCCGGAAAACTGATCATTGACCTGGGCCCCAAAGACAATACCAACAAGCCCCTGGGTCAGCTGACCGACGACTGGATCCTCACCGGGAAATCGGATACGAAAATCGGCATGACCGATGACAATGCCAGCCGCAATGAACTGCTTGAATTCTCCAAAAATTAATCTACAGGATAATCATCCATACTATTTCAACAATTAAAAATGAAGCACATGAAAATCCGAATGATCCGTTCTTTATGCTGGGGTTTCGCTGCCATCACCGTAACTATGGCCGTATACTCCTGCCGCAAGGAAGCCAGCGCTTCCGGTAATGCCGGGTTAACCACTACCCGTCCCACACAAATGAAGATCTATCTCACCGACGACCAGAGCCTGGTATTTGACAAAGTGATGATCGACCTGCAGAAAGTGGAAGTGAAACTGGAAGATAACGGGGTAGACAGCCTGGGTGGCTGGTTTAACCTCAATATCACACCCGGAGTATATGATATCCTCAAACTCCGTAATGGACTGGATACCCTTTTTGCCACCGGAACCATTCCTGCAAACCGTAAACTCCAGAAACTCCGCCTCACCCTGGGCACTAATAACAGTGTCGAGAAAAATGGCCAGAGTTTTCCGCTGAAGATCAAAGACAAGAACAATGAAGTGATCGTGAAGCTCGATGAAAGCAATGTAGACTTCTCTGCTCCCGACCAGTTTATGTTCTGGCTTGATTTTGATGCAGGTAAATCCATAAAAGTGGATAACAGCGGTTCAGGTAATAATAATGGCTTTGAACTGCGTCCCCAGATCCGCGCCTTTGCCAAATCAAAAGCCGGTGAAATTGAAGGCCGCGTACTGCCCGCCGCCGCCCAACCCGTGGTTCTCGCCATCAATGGTACAGACACGGCTACCGCCAAACCGGAACGTGAAGGTGAATTCAAGATCGTAGGACTTAAAGCCGGTACCTATACTGTGATTTTTGATGCCACTGCAGGCAATTATAAGGATACTACGATCAATAATGTGGTGGTCCGTACCGGAGAAGATACCCATCTTCCTGTGGTGACCCTCAAACAATAAGTATTTTTCATTCGTGAAGAACCTCCCGGCTCAGTTTGCTGAGCCGGGTTTTTTTAATGGTATGTGTTTTACTTCCTCTTCCAGATGTAGTACATGAGTAGCATACCTGCGAAAAGTAAAGCTCCCCATACTATGTACTTCAGGGGACTTGCAGGCTCCTGCTGGAATTGTCCGGTAAAACGCAACTGCGCCCAATAATAAGGGTCTTTTTTATTAGTGGCAATGGAGGCGTCTGCCAGATATGCTTTCCGGGCAAGTTGCAGGCTTTGGGCAACGCCCTTACCTTCAGCCAGCTGTTCCCGTAATTTTATCGCCAGGTATGCTGTGGAAGCATCATCTGCTTTCCACTGTGAATAGATCATATTCGGGCATCCGGCATAAGCAAAGGCCCTGGACAGGCTGATCACCCCTTCTCCACGGATCAGCTGTCCGCCGCCAGTTTCACAAGCACTTAAGAAAGCTACCGCAGTCTGGTTCAGTTTCAGGCTGTAGATCTCCGGCAGGTAGATCCGGTCCAGTTCCGGACTGTCGGTATGGGAAGGGTAGAAGGCAATAAATGATTTCAGGGGATCAGCATCATTGGCACTGGCATGCGTGGCGAGGTGAAGCATGCGATAGGAACCCGCCTCCGACAGAAACCGTTCTTTGGAAGCCGCCGCGTCCTTGATCGATTGCCCACCTTTGGCATCCACTTCCTTTGAAGAAGCTGGTAACACCGTAAACTCAGGGGAGGGACTGCCTTTGGCAAAAGGAGCCATGGCAAGAATCTGTTGCGGGCTGATACCGCTGGTGGGCTCGGGCGTGCGAAGGAGATTGCAGCTGTAATTGTAAGTGATGGCGTACTCCTCAAAAAAATATTGCCCGGAAGGAACGCGCAGCATTTCAAAAGGAAGATAATTCAGTTCATCATCCGGAATGATCATGAGGTTGTGCGACTGACTTAATTGTTCCGCTACCGGCTGTACCAGTTTGTTATAGAGGTAGCTGCAAAATTCCCTTATACGGGTACTGTTACCGGTAGCCGGCTGATGGAGCAGTCCGGTCAGCGAATTCAATACCATTATCAGGGAATCTGTTTTCGGCAACACTGTGAAGGAATGACCGTCTTTCCGGATCACCCAGCAAAGGAGACTGTCGGTACCCACATGATACGAGAGAACCGCACTCCCTTCGGGTATGATCTTCTCCTCTAATTCAGACAGCGTTACAGATCGGTTCGTGAACTTTTTCCGCGCATATTCCGGAATCTGTTCCATTTCGCGGTTAAGTTTCTCCAGTAACAGTTCCTGTTCCCGGATCCGTTGGCGGATATTTTCCAGTTGCGCCACATCTTTTGTGGCAGAGGCCTGGAGGTTCAGCCGGTTGATCAGGGCCTTGCAGTTCTGTTCTCCCGCTACCAGGCTGTCGGGCAGTTGTAATGCTTTTTTCAGTTCCCCTTCCAGCAAACCATTATTCAGTACAGAGGCTTTATTCTGTTCATCAAAATAAAAAACTTCTTCCAGGTATTGAGCCCCGCCTGTAGTGTAATATAACTGGAGGGCCGTGTTGATGGGCAGGTGGTGACTGAGGTGTTTGCGCTGGTTCAGGTAGATCCTGGCCTCGTCTGAGGCATAGGTTTTTTCCACATAGCTGGTAAGGCGGTACAGCGAATGGAAGGCGTCGAGGGCATGCTTGAGGTCGTTGGTGTCTTTCCGGCTATCATAGAATTTCCGGTACACTTGTGCTTTGGCGAGCAGGGTTTCATAGATCTCGTTTACCGCAAATGCACTGGTGAATTCCTGCGGATTAACTGCCGGGTCCTGGGCATTAAAGGTATAGATGAATTGCTGCAAAGCCGATTGGTAGGACTGAAGTGCTGCTGCGTTTTTCTGTTCCTGTGCATAGAGGTCGCCGAGGTAGCGGTAGCTGATACCGGCATTGATATTACGGGTCTGCAGGTTTTGTTCCTGGTTCAGCTGAAGGGCTTTCCTGAAATAAAATATTGCTGAATCAGGATTGCCTGCATTGAAATAGGCCAGGCCAAAATTATTATAGACTGAAATCCCGGGCTCATTGATCTGGCTGAGGGATGCCAACGCCTGTTTGCTGGCACCCAGTTTGAGATAGATCGACGCTATATTCTGCAGTATGGCATCCCGGTATACACCCGAAGGCAGGATCTCCTGATAGATCTTCATGGCTGAATCATACTCAGAAAGCTTGTCGAGCGCATTTGCCAGATTGTTTTTAAAGTTCACCACCAGCCCCAGTTCTGGTTTAGGGTGTTGTTGCAACACACTCAGCGCTTTTTCAAAATGGTTGCGGCTTTGCCGGTAATTTCCTGACTCAAAATTCAGGAGGCCTAATGCATTGTAGAGCCTTTCAATGCCGGGTATAGCCGGAAACCGGTCGGCCAGCTGTCCAGCCTGATTGTAATAATAAGCTGCAGAATCAAAGCGGTTCACCGAATAATAGCAGTTGCCCAGATAGAGTTGGGGAAGGAACCAGTCTTGCTCCTTAACCTGAGTTAAACGGGCTTTCAACGCCATCGCTTTCCGGTAAAAGGGAATGGCTTCTTCATTGGTGCCATAGGTTTGACGGAACACACCCAGCTTGATCAGGGCATCCCAGCGGATGCTGTCGTATAGGGGGCTGGAAGCCGTCAGGGAGATGATCTCCTGAAAAGCCACCTGGGCCAGACTGTCTTTTTCCGCTGTGGGGTTGGGGTCGTTATACCAGCCCAGGGCCTGGTGGTAGCGCCTTTCGATATCAGGCTGTTGTTGCTGGGCCCGGATGAGGATTCCGAGAATAAGCAAATGGCAGCAAAAGACAAGGATAACAGAACGGCGCATAATGGGTATCCCTAAAATTAATCAGGAATTCCCGTACAGCAATAAAAAGCGGTTTAACGGCCAACTATGAAGATACAAGGGGGGCGGGGTTTGGCCACTCCGGTACCGCCACCGGTACCACCGGTTCCCGCAGCACCGGAAAGCAGTTCCTGTCCAAGGCCCGGACGCTGATCAGCGCCGAAGATCGTTCCTTCGCGGTCTTTCAGTAACTGGATATAAACAGGGTCTATATCAGCTGCTGTATTGTAGTAGTAGAGTTTGACCTTAAGGGTATTCAGCGATTTTGCACTGCCATCATTCACGCGGTATTTCAAATCCACTTCCTTGATCTCGCCGTTCTTCGGGGTAGCACCAAAAACACCATTACGGATGCAATCGGCCAGATTGATAACAGCATTGCCGGTATTCACGGCAACCCCCACGCCATTACAGCCATTGCCCTCATCAAAAACACTGTTGGCGGGAATAGACCGGTTTGTGGAAGCATTGTAGACGGGTAATGCAAGTGTGTCGTTGTTGCTCAGGTTGTAGATCTTGTCGAAATAATTGATCCCGGAGATCAATACAATGGTTGTATCGGCTTTCCCGGTTACGGCATCTGTATAAATGATACGGTACCGCAGGCCGGTTTCACTTTTGGAAACATTGATAGCACCGCTTCTCGGGTCCAGCTCTATACCTTCCGGAAAACCGGTGAACGTACCGTTGGGGGTGCCCTGGGGTACAACTATATAATCTGTAGCTGTATTTTTCAGGTATAGAATGGAATCACCATAATCCAGCTGAAAAGCCACCGGATCGGTTCCATTTTTGTCGCAGCCCGTCATGCCACTGATGGCCAGGCCCAGAAATCCTATTAATGCAAAATATTTCATACCGGTATTACGCTATTAAATAGTACGCACCAAAGCCCGTAACGTAACCGTAAGAACGGGATTTTTTTTAAAAAAAGCATTGATCTGGAGGGGAAGTCCCCAAACACCTTGATTTTTAACACATAATAATTTTGCCATAATGATGCCAATCAGCAATTTTGAGCCCGGAAAGCCCAAATTTTGACGATTCTTAAACAGCTGTATGATTACTATCGGACTGATCAGGGAAGGGAAAGTGCCGGCCGATAACCGGGTGGCCTTGACGCCCTCCCAATGCAAATGGATCCTGAAGAACGGGGACGTGAAAATTGTGGCGCAGCAGTCACAGACGCGCTGCTTTGCCGACCATGAGTACCAGCGGGCGGGAGTTGAACTGGCTACAGATTTAAGTAGCTGTGATATCCTTCTGGGAATCAAGGAAGTACCTGTAGACCAATTGATCCCGGGTAAGACCTATCTCTTTTTCTCCCATACCAAAAAGAAACAGCCCTATAACCAGAAACTGATGCTGGCCCTGCAGGAAAAGCAGATCACGTTGATCGATTATGAATGCCTGGAACATGAAGACGGACAGCGGATCATTGGATTCGGCTTTTTTGCGGGTGTGGTGGGCGCCCATAATGGCATGATGGCTTATGGACACCGGTCCGGTTTGTATCACCTGGAGCGGGTATATAAACAGCGCAGCTTCCGCGACCTGATCCATACCTATTTTGGCCTCCGGTTGCCCAACCTGAAAATTGCGGTTACCGGCAGTGGAAGGGTAGCCCATGGCGTACTTGAAGTCATGAACCTGATGGGGATCCATGAAGTGGAGCCCGACGAATACCTCTCGAAGCGCTTTGCTTACCCGGTGTATACGCAACTCAAAGGAGCCGATCTTTATGAACATAAGGAAACCGGCAAGTACAACCGGTCCGATTTTCACCAGCACCCCACAGCATACCGTTGTAAATTCATGCCCTATGCCGCGCAGACGGATATTCTGATGAATGGCATCTACTGGGAAAAAACAGCGCCACGGCTGTTTGAACTGGAAGATGTAGCAAAAGACGACTTTATCATCCGTACGATTTCAGATATTACCGATGATGCCGGAGGCTCTGTACCCATTAATCTGGGCGATCAGACCATCGAAGACCCGATTTACGGCGTGGACCGGAATACCCTCCAGAAAACAGCACCCTATCTGCAAAACTCCATAGATATTGTTGCAGTCGGCAACCTGCCCAATGAACTGCCCCGGGATGCCAGCCGCTATTTCGGCGAACAACTGATCAAGTTTGTGCTGGAAGATCTGATGAAGGGAGGCTCCCCCTTGATCCGGAAAGCCACAATACTCGAGAAAGGTAAACTCACGGAACATTTTGACTACCTGAGCGACTATGCCGCTGGCCGCTGATCAGAGTTTCAGGTAATAAGCCCTTAACAGCTCTGTAAACTCCGGGGTATACGTCCCCTGCTCATCAGTAATGGTCAGTTCGCTTTCATCCGCAAAGCCTTCATGGGCCCTGCTGTAGTGCAAAATCCCCCTGAAAAAGCCGTGCTTAGGACTCTGGCGCACAGCCAGCCGTTCTGTTAAGGAGTATCCGGCTTTCAGGGCCATCTGGTGAAAGGCATCTACCCGGTGCCAGGGCAACAGGATCCCGAAATTCCCATAAGGCTGCAGGTTCCGGCTGATCGCTTCCAGCAGTTCTTCCAGGTTCAGTGTCTGACTGTGTTTCGCGATCTGTTCCCCTGCACTTTCCGAACGCAGGTCATTCTCAAAAAATGGGGGGTTGGACAGGATGAAATCAAACTTTACCGGAAAGGCAAACTGACGCACATCTCCCGGGTAAACCCTGAGACGATCCTGCCAGGGAGAATCTTTAATATTTTGCTTTAATTGCCTGAAGCAATCTAATTGAATTTCAATACCGTGTATTTCCGCTTCTGTTTGCTGGGCCAGCATCAGCATCAGCAATCCCGTGCCACTGCCGATATCCAGTATGGTACTGTATTCCGGTACTTTAGCGGCAAACCAGGCGCCCAGTATACAGGCATCCGTGGTCACCTTCATGGCGCAGTGCTCCTGGTGGATGGTGAACTGTTTGAAGCGGAAGTAGGTGTTGCTCATGAATAGAGAAGTTTGCTGGGTTGGCTGAGTTTACTAAGTTTACTAAGTATAGTTCGCAATTAAGTTTTACAAAGTAAACTCAGCCAACTTAGTAAACTTAGTATACCTAGTAAACCTAGTAAACTTTCCTAACTCCTCGCACATACACTGGCATCCAGTCCGCTCACTTCACCCGCAAGGAACTTGTAATATCCCGTTATGGCGATCATGGCGGCATTGTCGGTACAATACTGGAAGGGTGGGATATAGGTTTTCCAGCCCATTTTCTTGCCCAAAGCAGTGAGCCCGTTACGGAGACCGCTATTGGCAGAAACCCCGCCTGCTATGGTAATGGAGCGGATACCGGTCTGCAGACTGGCTTTTTTGAGCTTATTCAGGAGTATGGAAACAATGCGCGACTGGATGGAAGCGCAGAGATCCGGCAGGTTTTCCCGGATAAATGTTTCCCGTTCAGCATCTGTCGCGATCAGTTCTTCCTTGTAAACGGCGCTCTTGCCACCATTTTGTAAAAAATATAAAATAGCAGTTTTTAAACCGCTGAAACTGAAGTTCAAATCCGCTATCTGAGGTTCAGGAAAACGAAAGCGTTCCGGATTCCCTTGTTGCGCATACTGGTCGATCAGCGGTCCGCCGGGATAAGGCAGTCCCAGCATTTTGGCACTCTTGTCAAAGGCTTCGCCAGCGGCATCATCAATGGTTTCGCCGATCACTTCCTGATCGAGCGGACTGCGGCACAGCACGATCTGTGTATGTCCCCCGCTTACTGTGAGACAAAGAAAAGGGAAGTCCGGCCGGGGCGTTTCAATCAGGTTGGCCAATACATGGGCCTGCATATGATGGACCCCGATCAGGGGCATGTTAAGGGCAAGGGCCAGTGATTTGGCGAATTGGGCACCCACGAGCAGGGAACCGATCAATCCAGGTGCCTGGGTAAAAGCAATGGCATCCAGCTGATCCAGCTGCACAGCGGCTTCCCCCTGTTCAAGGGCCTTTGCATTGGCTTCCTTCAGGGCAACTTCCATTACCGGAACGATATTTTGCATATGGGCGCGGCTCGCCAGTTCGGGGACTACGCCACCGAATTTTTCGTGAACGGTCTGGTTGGCGATATAATTCGACAGGATCCTGCCGTCCCGGCATACTGCAACGGAAGTTTCATCGCAGGATGATTCAATAGCCAGTAAAGTAATGGAGGATGGTGTAGCGTTCATGTTCAGCTGCAAAATTACGCCGCCGGAAGCGAAGTGCTGCCGAAAAGCCGGTTATTTTGAGCGGATGGCCACCACAGGATCCATGCGGGCGGCAATCGAGGCCGGAATGATGCCTGCCAGAACGCCAACAATAATACAGATACTGATCGCCAGTACAAGGATAGAAGGGGAAATGACAATGGCGAACCCGACAGCTGCGCCAGCGGCAAGTGTAAGCAGGAATACACCGGCCAATCCCAGAATACCCCCCATGATGCAGAGGAAGGCAGATTCCAGGAGGAATTCGGTCAGGATCATCCGCTTTTTGGCACCGATGGCCTTTTTAAGGCCGATCTGGCTGGTCCGCTCCCTTACGGTCACGAACATGATATTGGCTACACCAAACATGCCCACGATCAGGGAGAGCAGGGCAATGGCCCAACCGCCCTGGTTGATATAGCCAAAGATGGTTTCCATGAATTCACTAAAGGAGTCGATATCGTTCAGGGAGAAATTGTCTTCCTGAGTAGGTTTCAGCTTGCGGATGGAGCGCATGGCGCCCAGCAGGTCATCTTTCAGGCGGGTCATGGGCACATCATCCCGTCCTTTCACCATGATCACCGGATTCAGGTTTTCTTCCAGGGATATGGTGCGCATGAAATTATAGGGAACAATGATACTCTTGTCGTATTCAAAACCGCCGAGGATGCTTTTGCCCTGTTTCTTGATCAAGCCTACCACTACGCCTTTTTTGCCGCCTTTCAGGGTGACCAGCTGGCCAATGGCTTTTTCCGGCTTTCCAAACAGGTTTTCGGCCACTTCGGTACCCATAACAACCGAATTGGCGGCCTGATCAAAATCGTTGGGCAGCAGGTAACGGCCCTGGTCCACTTCCACTTTCTGTATGATGGTAAAGTCTTCCGTGACGCCATAATAATTAATACCGGAGACCGTATTGTCTTCCACTTCAATACTGGCATTCGTGCTGTTATTCATAGCGATCGCAGTCGCTGTCTGAATTTTTTCTTTAAGAATCAGCATCTCTTCCAGCTTGGGTGCCGGACGCTTTACGAATTTCCACCAGGGGTAGTCGGGGCCACCGCCGGAATATTCCCATTTGTCGATGTAAACAGTATTGGTGCCGAGGGCTTTAATATCATTCTGTACGGCACGCTCGAGACTATCCACCATGGCGAGCACACCGATGATACAGAAAATCCCGAATGCCACTCCGGAAAGGGAGAGCAGGGTTCTTACTTTATGGGAGCGGAACTCCTGCCAGGTAAGGCTGAGGCTGCTGGCTAATATTTCGAGAATCCGGCGCATATTCAAAGATACTCTCTTCCGGGAAGCAGTCCGCCCCATTTATTTTAAAGGTTAAAACTTGGGTTGAATGGGAGCGGGGAAAGCCTAAATTGCAGCATGATCACCCTCCGGAACAACCTGCTTGAGGCCTCCATAAATCCAAAAGGAGCTGAACTGACCACCCTGACCCTACTCGCTACCGGCCGCAATTACATGTGGAACGGCGATCCTGCGTTCTGGGGAAAGTTTTCGCCGGTGCTCTTTCCCATCGTTGGTACCCTGAAAGACAATACCTATCACTATAAAGGGAAAGCGTATCAGTTGCCCCGGCATGGCTTTGCCCGAGACCGGAATTTTGAATTAAGCGAAAAGACTGCTGACCGGGCTGTATTCCTCCTTACCGACGATGCAGCCAGTCGGGAAAACTATCCCTTTGCGTTCCGCTTCAGCCTGATTTATGAGTTAAAAGAGCGTGAACTTCAGGTTACCTATCGGGTCGTGAATCCCGCAGACCTGCCCCTGTTTTTTTCTGTTGGTGCCCATCCGGCATTTGCAGTGCCCCTGGAAGAGGGAGCCAGCTATTCCGATTATGTGTTGGAATTTGAGCTCGCCGAAACTGCAGGCCGCTGGCCGATCAGTCCCGATGGATTGATAGAAAAACACCCCATCCCATTAATGGATCATTCCAGCAGGCTCCCCATCAGCCGGGAGCTGTTCAGTAAAGACGCACTGGTGTTTAAAGGGCTGCGTTCTGGCTGGATCAGGCTGGTATCCGAAAAATATACCGCTGGCTGGACCTTCCGCTATTCGGGATTTCCCTACATGGGTATCTGGGCCGCAAAAGGTGCCGATTTCGTCTGTATTGAACCCTGGTGCGGTATTGCCGATCCGGTAAGCAGTGATCAGGAATTCACCCGTAAAGAAGGTATTCATGAATTAGCTGCCGGTGCGGTTTTTGAAAGAAGCTGGTCGATAGCTCCGCATTGACCATTGCAGCACTGCTGCACATCCCATTTAAACTTCGCTACATTCCATTCAGGGGATGGATTCCGTTCATTCGCCGATAAAATTTTTATGCGATGGAAGCAGGATATACTTTTACTGCAGATTAATATTTTTTCATAGGATAAGGTTTAACTAACGAGGGGATGTTTCTACATTCCCTCTTATTTTTTTCCCACCTGCTGCAGTTTCACTGCATATTCCCGGATCACTTTATGCGTAGCGGTATCCCGGTCATACACCGAATACCAACCCTGCGGTTCGTGGGGAGGATCTCCGGTAAACGGGTCGCCCTTCTGCCACATGGTACCGGGTTTTGCCGGACGCCCTTCTCCGGCCCAGGCCCAGAAATTGACGCCACTGGCTTTGCCCTGAAGGGCCAGCTGATACACTTCTTCAAACACTGTACTGTAATAGGCATCACGATGAAGGGTAGTGGCTGAAGGTTCAAAACTGCCACTGTCTTTCATGATACCGAATTCTTCCAGTACAAAGGGTTTGCCCATCTTTTTGGCTTCTTCCGCATGTTTGAGCAAATAGGCTTTCATATTGGCGACGGCGCCGGGATAGGTGCTGTCATGTTTTTGGGGATCATACCAGCTCCAGTTCTGGATCCAGATATGGGCTACGGTATAATCAATGTTTTTTCCGCTGTGCATTTTTACAAAGTCGGTTCCGGCAGATTCCGGAGCCGGCGTATATCCTTCCGCACCGGTCGTGATCAGGTGGATGCTGTCGAGTCCTTTTATAAAGGCCGCCGACTGGTCGATCCATGCCTGCATGGCTGCCGCCTGGTTATTGCCGCGGGGCTCATTGGCCAGTTCCCAGGCCATGATCACCGGGTCGGTTTTATATAATTTACCATTAACGGTATTCTTCCGTTCCACCACCTGCTTTACGGCACTCAGGTATTGCTCCACGGCTTTTGGGATCGTATAGAACCGTGCCGCATAGCGCTGGTAGTCGTCCCAGGTCCACTTCCCATGCGGGGGAGGGTATTGAATGGAGTCGCCGGTATTCCAGTTTACATATTGGGCCATGCCGCCCGACCAGGGCCAGTAATTATTCAGCACCACGATGGCGGTCATCTTGCGTTTGCCCATCTCATCCAGCAATACATCTAATCCTGCAAGGATGGTTTCTTTCAGCACTCCCACACTATCCTGCACAGCCGGCAGGATCCGGTAAGGGGCGGGGTCTGGTCCTTCCGAAAGGGCGAGTATGCGCAGGTTCGTAATACCATTCTGTTGCATCTGGTCGAGCTCTCTGCGGAGACGCTCCTGGTCGCCACCAGTAGTTGTAGCACCCAGGTTCATGCCCTGCCAGTAGTTGGCACCCATGAAATAATAGGGTTCACCACCACGGGTGAATGCACCATTGATGACCCGTACATAGTCGTCATGCTTTTCGGGACTGGCACATGATAAGAAAAGGAGGAAGATCCCTGCAGGAATCAGGATTTTTTTCATTGCAGCATTTTTTTGGAGTGAAGGGTACGGGGAAAATAAAGGTAATCTGTAAAAAGCTAACCACAACTGATTTATATTTGGTTTCTAATCAGGTATATGAAACTTTTCATGATCGTGGCCGGCTGTAAACCCGCAGGCCGCCATACCGAGCAGCATGATGTTTTTTTCGGCATAGCAAGGGAACTGAAAGAACTGGTGCCTGCCTTGCAGGCATTCTGGCCCGATTCGGGCAGGATCCATATTGATTCCTGGCGGGAAGTAACGGTAACAGATGGGTACCGGGTCCGTGTGGTGAAACGTGAATCTGCTTCAGGTACCCGTAACGTAAAACTCTTCTTCATCAATCTGGGCGGGTATAAGCCCGGCGACCTGGAAGAATATCATTATAAAATGGTGATCGCCGCTGCCTCACGCGAAGAAGCCATTGCCTGGTCCAAAGCCTCTGCATTCTTTAAACATACCGGTTTCCAGGGCGCCAATGCCCATATCGACGATAAATACGGGGTGGATGTGGATGATGTGGAAGATATCGAAGATATACTGCCGGAGGATATGAAAAAAGCCTATACCCTGGTACTGGAACCGGATACAGAAGCAGCGGCAGATGAACTCCATATCGGATACCTCAAACTGAGTGCACTGCAGTGATATAACCTATTTGCGCCAGCTCAGGGCATTGATATTATTTCCCACTTTACGTCCTTCATTCAGTCCCGTTTCATTATCCTGTTGGGTATGGATGCCGCCATAGATCCGGCTCTGGCCGGCTTCGAGTGCTGCATCCCAGATGGTAGTAAAGGAACGGCTGAAGTCCAGTATCCTGTATGCAGGAAAGATCCGGGTCTGATCTTTATTGGTGATATCCGTAAAAGCAAAGGAGGTTCCGAAAACGCCTTCCCAGACAGTGGCAGCGGCAGCAGACTGCGTGGAATGTCCTGAAGGAAATGCCGGAAAAGGAGGCTCGGGCCAGTATTGATAAAAATTCGGATCAAAAGTTCTTCGCACAAAGGAAGAGGGGCGTTCATTGTGATAGGTGTACTTGATCTTCCAGCAGTGCATGAATCCATCGGCAATAGCCAAGCCCGTACGGGCATAAACTTCCGCAGCACGCACCAGTCCCAGATTCGCTTTGCGTATCAGTAGGCCGGCCAGCCAGTAGGAATGTCCGGGAGGTGAATAAGAAGGCTCAGCCGGATCATCGGCCCACCAATAGGCAATGTCTTTTTCGGTTTGTGTGAGTGAACGGTTCTTGTCGTAAACCGCTTTGTATTGTTTGTAATATTCCGATGCCGGATCAGTAGAATAGGGCAGGATGGCCGGTACGGGCAGGGATTCATCCGCGGCTACAAAACGGCGGACGGTACCCCAGCGGGGATGCATTGGATATTGAGTTGGGATCTGTCCACCAATGGGTGGCTCCCAATATGAGGGTCCAGTCGGAAAAACATAAGCAGGATCAAAGGGCTTATCATAAAAAGCCTGGCTGCCATCATTCAATGACCATTTATGAATGGCAATGGCGATCTCCCATCCCAATTGTCTTGAATTGTTGACTACTGTAGCTGGTATGGACTGGCTGAATTTTTTCTCGATCTTTTTTGACAGGGAATCGAGGATGTCAATTGCAAAATCAGCCATCATGGCTGGTGCGGGATTCAGTAACCGGAACAGGCTGTCTTCTGTATAATGCGCCACCAGTGGCCAGTAATATTGTACGCCTGTTTTGGGTTGCGGCAAGCTGGTCAGTCCCTGTAATTGGTTCGCTAAAGAAACCTGTGTGGAGTCTGCATGAACCAGCGCTTCATACATGCCAACACCCATATAGCCCAGTACCCTCGAATTATTGGTCGGTGTTCTTACATTCATCCAGCGGATCATTTCCGCCGTTGTTTCACCCCAGTTCAGGGCGAGTTCATTGGTTTCGGTACGGATATCGGGCAGGGTATAGAATTTCACTCCGTCTTTTTTACAGGCTGTCAGCCCAAAACAGATCAGGAGCAGAAAGCTAAAGAAAAGCAACTTTACATTTAAATGCCTGCTTGACAATAACATAGGAAAGTGTTTCCGCATAAATATCCGGATAATATCTGATTCATCCATGTGTGAAGCAAATACCCATTTGCTACAATCTTTTCAAAAGTAATTCGTTTTCTATTTCAGTTAAATTCCCCGTTCCGTGAAAAAACTACAAATAATCCTCTGGTTATCAATTACTACAATTGCTTTTGGCCAGAAAGTCGACCTCGACCGTTATACTTTTACTGCCCAGTTCCGCACTCTCCCTGCAGTCCAGTTGGACAGTACCTACCGAACCTATAACGTGACAGTAGAAACCACCAAACTGATGCAGACCTATCTGGATGAAATGACTCCGGAAAAAACAGTGCTGCTGGATGGCTGGCGCCGGCTTGAAGAAACCGGTCATGTAACCATTAAAGTCAAGATCGAAGATATCCTGCCGGAATCTGTTTCCGTAAAAGAGCGTGTAGAGAATATCAAAGACCGGACAGGCCGTATTACCGGTACCAAGTCGATGTATTCCCAGGAAGTGGTCTATACATTCTCGGCCACAGCATACCTGGAAGATTATAAAGGCGTGCATATTGAAGACTTCGTACTGGCCGACCGCGGCAGCAAACTCTATTACCGCAGCCCTGAATTTCCGATACAGAAACTGGCTGAAGGCTATTTCATGATCAATGCACTCACCATTACCCGCGACCTGTTCAAAAGTAATGTGAACCGTGCCATGCGTAACCTGAGCGACCGGATCTCCAACCTGTACGGTTTTGGCGAAGCCCAGGTTACCGATCAGATGTGGATCCTCGATTCCAAGAAACACCCCGAATACCAGGCACACCGTGCCGCTTTCCAGCAACTGACCGCAGCCATTTTCACGCTTACTGCTGATAAACCCATTGACGGATTAAGGGAGCAGCTGAAGCCGGTGATCGCCTATTTCGAAGGAATCAAGCGGAAATACAATTCCAACAGCAAATGGGACCGCAAGCTCCGGTATGCCAGTTATTATAACCTTGCCGTGATCTATTATTACCTCGATGATCCGGATGCCATGCTGAAAGAAGCCACCGGACTGATCATGAACGATTACGACTCCGGCGATGGAAAGAATTTTGAATACTCCGCCCTGCGGTTGAAGAATATCTTCCGGCAATCGGGCATTTATACCCGGCACTTCCCGATCAACATCAACAATTTCCGCGGGCCATTTGAGAAGGCGGTAACGCAGAGCAAGTAATGCTGAGTTTACTAAGTGTACTAAGTTTACTGAGTTTACTAAGTGTACTAAGTTTACTGGGTTTACTAAGTTGACTAACGCAGTAAACCCAGTAAACCCAGCTAACTCAGCAAACCTCTCCTTGCGCTATTTTCCGTATCTTTGCCCCCTTAAAAAAGGCATAGAATGGCGGAAGAGAAATCCCTTAATTTCCTCGAAGAGATCATTGAAGAACACCTGAAAACCGGCGTTTACCAGAGCATTGTAACCCGTTTTCCGCCCGAACCCAATGGCTACCTCCATATCGGACATGCCAGCAGTATCTGCCTCAATTTCGGGCTGACCCAGAAATACCCCGGCTATACCAATCTCCGGTTCGACGATACCAATCCCGTTACCGAAGACACCGAGTATGTAGAGAGCATCAAGGATGATGTACGCTGGCTCGGCTTCCAGTGGAAGCATGAGCTCTATGCCAGCGATTATTTCCCCCAGTTGTATGAATTTGCCCTGACCCTGATCAAAAAGGGACTGGCTTATGTGGACGACAGTACCAGCGAACAGATGGCTGCCCAGAAAGGCACACCTACCGAGCCGGGTACCGACAGTCCCTGGCGCAACCGCAGTATTGAAGAAAACCTCGACCTGTTCCAGCGCATGAAGGCCGGCGAGTTTCCCGATGGCGCCCATACCCTCCGGGCGAAGATCGACATGGCGCATACCAATATGCTCATGCGCGACCCGATCCTCTACCGGATCAAGCATGCCCACCACCACCGTACCGGCGATACCTGGTGCATCTATCCCATGTACGATTTTGCCCATGGACAGTCCGATTCCATAGAGAATGTGACGCACAGCATCTGCACATTGGAATTTGTGCCTCACCGTGAGTTGTACGACTGGCTGATCGAAAAGCTGGAGATCTATCCTTCCCACCAATATGAATTTGCCCGCCGAAATATCAATTATACCGTAACCAGCAAACGCAAACTGCTGCAACTGGTGAATGAAGGTCATGTGAGCGGTTGGGATGACCCCCGTATGCCGACGATCAGCGGCCTGCGCCGCAGGGGCTACACACCGGAAAGCATCCGCGATTTCTGCGACCGCATTGGCATCGCCAAGCGGGAGAATCTCGTGGACGTGAGCCTGCTGGAGTTCTGTATCCGTGAACACCTCAATAAGATCGCCCTGCGCCGCATGGTGGTATTTGATCCGGTAAAAGTGGTGATCACCAATTATCCGGAGAACAGCAGTGAACTGCTGCCTACCGAAAATAATCCCGAAGATCCCCAGGGTGGGGAACGGGAGATCCGTTTCAGCCGGGAGATCCTCATTGAACGGGATGACTTCATGGAAAATCCGCCCAAGAAATTCTTCCGCCTGGCACCTGGTGCCAAAGTACGCCTGAAAAGCGCCTATATCATCCAGTGCGATGAAGTGGTGAAAGATGCAACCGGAACCATAACTGAACTGCATTGCACCTATTTTGAAAACAGTAAAAGCGGAGCCGATGTATCCGGACTCAAAGTGCAGGGAACACTCCATTGGGTGAATGCCGTAGATGCTGTGGAGGTTGAAGTGCGGGAATATGACCGACTCTTCCAGGTGGAGAACCCTTCCAGTGAAGAAGGGGATTTCAAATCCTACCTCAATCCTGCTTCACTTAAGGTGGTGAAGGGTTATGCCGAACCCCTGCTGAAAGCATGCAGCGGAACGGATCGCTTCCAGTTCCTCCGCAAAGGATACTATTGCCTGGATAAAGACAGTACGGCAGACAAACTGATCTTCAACCGCACGGTAACCCTGAAGGATACCTGGGCCAAAGAACAGAAGAAGAACTGATCCGGACAGATAAAAAAAGCGCCTGCATTATCAATTGCAGGCGCTTTCTTATTTATAACGTTTTATCAGAACCCTTTTTTCTTATTGGCAGGGGCAGCGCCACTACCTGAAGCCCCTTTGAGCCGGGCGTAATCGAACACGATATTGCAGAAGGCTTTTACTCCTACGTCGAGCTGACTGTCGTCGATTACAAAATCGGGTGTGTGGTGGGCTGAAGCCTTTTTGGGATCCATACCCTTGGGCATGCCGCCCAGGAAGAAGAAAAAGGCCGGCGCTTTTTCACCGAAATAGGAAAAGTCTTCCGCACCTGTGGTCCATTCTGTGGCGTTTACATTGTCTTTTCCCGCAGCCGCTTCTAATGAGGGCACCATCATCTTCACCAGGTCTTCATTATTAAAAGTGACCAGGGTCTTGGTTTCGATATTCACTTCAACAGTGGCACCTGCCGATTCAGCGATCTTGGTGGCCGTCTGGCGGATGCGTTCGTGTACATCTTTCTGCATGTCGGCATCCAGGGTGCGGATCGTCCCTTCCATCATAGCTTCTTCGGGAAGAATATTGGCGCGTACCCCGCTCTGGATCTTGCCTACGGTGATCACCACCGGCGCCTTGGTCAGGTTTTCCTGGCGGCTGACGATGGTCTGCAGGCCATTGATGATCTGTGCGGAAACAACGATCGGATCAATACCACTCCAGGGCTGTGAACCGTGCGACTGCTTCCCTTTTACTTTGATAGTAAACCAGTCACTGCTGGCCATGGTTGCTCCGGGTTTGTATTTGATCTTGCCTACTTCTGTTTGCGAATTGATGTGAATTCCAAAAATGGCGTCCACTTTCGGATTATCCATGGCTCCTTCCTTGATCATCAGGGGCGCTCCGCCTTCTTCATTACCGGGAGGACCTTCTTCTGCAGGCTGGAAAATGAACTTCACGATACCGGGGACATCTTTTTTCATACCCACCAGTACTTCAGCGGTTCCCATCAGCATGGCAACATGGGTATCATGGCCGCAGGCATGCATCACCGGTACTGTCTGTCCATTATATTCGGAGGTTGCTGTTGATTTATAGGGAAGATCAGCCCGCTCAGGTACAGGCAGGGCATCCATATCAGCCCGCAGGGCAACAACAGGGCCGGGCTTACCGCCTCTTAAGATCGCTACCACACCGGTCTTGCCCACATTGGTCTGTACTTCCAGTCCCAGTTTGCGGCAGTGATCAGCGATATATTGCATGGTTTTGAATTCCCGGTTACCCAGTTCCGGGTTCTGGTGGATATGCCTTCTCCATTCAATTACTTTGGGCAGGATGGCCTGTGCTTTTTGATTGATCGCGGTCTCCAGGGGTGTTTGGGTAAGTCCCGGTAAGGCTGCAAAAAGGATCAACAAAAAGGGGATGTACTTTTTCATCATAAGCGGTATTTGTAGCGTAATATATTGAATATTTGGGATTTAGGTCTTAAAATTTCACTTAGATCCACGTTGACGTATGTCAAAAATTGCACTTAAAGACAGCGATTGAATTACTTATGGCATACTAAGTGTAGTTACCTAACGTTTGCATTTTGGTTAACCCTCTGAATCGCCAGCACTATGAAACCCAACGACCAACTCAAATTTTCGATTGAACAGGTTACTGTTCAGCAAGACCGCCTTGCAGCCAAAGTACGGTTGCCGCATAAAGGGGTTTTCCTGATCTCCATCCTTTCCCATACCCGGGAACTGCTCTTCAAGCGTTTTGTACAACTCAATGAAGGCCACAATGAGATCCAGATGCCGGTTGGCCAGCTTTCAAAAGGGCCCTATTTCATCAGCCTGTTAAGAGGTACGGATCAGGCTACATTAACATTCCATTACTGAGCTTTTTCCGGATTCATTCGTTGATTGAATCGCTTTGCAATACTTTTGCAGCGAAATTCAATGCAACATGAAACTGGTTAACCGAACCCCTCGCTCCCTTTTTCTCCTTTTATTGATCGTTATAACTTCAGGTTTGATCCGCTGTGCTTCAGGTGCGGAAAAGCCGGCTGCCGCAGCGAAAGACTCGACAGCCCAATCAACAGCAATGCCCCCTGCAGATACCGTTAAAGGAAAACCTGCTGCAGCCGCTGAGATACTGGCCCGAAAGGAAATTCCCATTCTTTGTTATCACCAACTGCGTGATTACCGCCCCACCGATTCGAAAGTGGCCCGAGACTATATAGTGCCGCCTGCTGTTTTCAGTGAACAGATGCAGACCCTGGCAGACAGTGGCTACCACACCGTATTGCCCGACCAGTTATACGATTACCTGCTCTATGGCAAACCGCTGCCACCCAATCCGGTGATGATCACTTTTGATGATACCGATCTGGAACAATTCACGGTTGGGGCCCCCGAACTGAAAAAGCATGGCTTCAAAGGCGTCTTTTTTGTGATGACTGTTTCTATCGGTCGTCCGAATTATATGTCCAGGGAACAGATCCGCGCATTAAGCGATGAGGGGCATGTGATCGGTTCACATACCTGGGATCACCATAACGTTAAAAAGTATGCTGCTACCGACTGGGAAACACAGATCGAAAAGCCCACCCGTCAGCTCGAAACTATCACAGGTAAAAAGATCGTGTATTTTGCCTATCCGTTCGGACTGTGGAACGAAGCAGCGATCCCGGAATTGAAAAAGCGCAATATGATTGCCGCCTTCCAGCTCTACGCCAAAAGGGATGAAACCGACCCGTTGTTCACCATCCGCAGGATCATCATTACCGGCAGTACCGGCAAACAAATGCTGACCAAAATGCGGACCTCTTTCAAATAAGTTGCCCGGTGCTTTCGGTATATTTGTTTCAAATACCGTTTATGCATTCAGCATTCAGGCACTGGCACATACTGGTCATTTCATTTCTGATTCCGGCGCTGGTTTTCTCACAGGATACCACTCAGCAAAAGGTGGCAGGCCGCCGCAACCTGCCGGCACAGCAGCAGAAACCTTACCTGATCCTGATCTCCGCCGATGGATTCCGGTATGATTATATTACGAAATACAGTGCCACGAACCTGCAACGCTTCAGTAGTGATGGGGTACAGGCAGAAAGCATGAAGCCTTCTTTCCCGAGCGTGACCTTTCCCAATCATTATAGTGTGGCTACCGGGATGTACCCTTCGCATCATGGTATCGTGTACAACCAGTTTTACGACAGGAATAAAAAAGCAACCTATAATATGGCCGACCGCAAGGCTGTAGAGCAGGGCGGCTGGTATGGCGGTATTCCATTATGGGTTCTGGCAGAACAACAGGGTATGGTGACGGCTTCTTATCATTTTGTAGGCACCGAAGCGCCCATTCAGGGGATCTATCCTTCCTACTGGTATGTATTCAGTAACAAGATCGATATCGACCGCCGCATCGCTACGGTGGGCAACTGGCTGCGCTTACCGGAAGCCGAGCGCCCCCACCTGATCACTTTTTACATGAGTAATACGGACGATGCCGGTCATCACTATGGCCCGGAAGCCCCGCAAACCCGCGATGCCGTACAATTTGTGGATGCTGCTATCGGAAAGCTGGTGGCGGAAGTGCAGCAAACCGGATTACCGGTGAATTTCATTTTCCTGGCCGATCATGGCATGGCAGCTGTAGACACTGTATTCCGCCTCGATCCATCGGCATCCATTGATACGGCGAAATTCATCCTGAGGGGAGGAGGCACCAGCCTGCATGTGTATGCAAAAGATAAAAAAGACATCAAACCGCTTTATAAAAAGCTCAGATCCGCAGCAGTGGATTATGATGTATTCCTGCGGGATCAGATCCCTGCCGCCTGGCACTACACCACAAAGGATGATACCCTGGGCCGTATCGGTGACCTCTTTCTGGTGCCGCATTATCCAAAAGTATTCAGCCGTCCGGGAAGTATGATCTCTCCCGGGGCCCATGGCTTTGATCCTGTAATGAAAGACATGCATGCCACTTTCTGTGCCTGGGGACCTGCTTTCCGGCAGGGCTTACGGATCCCGACTTTTGAAAATGTGAATGTGTATCCGCTGGTCTGCCGTATTCTGGGATTATCGTATACCCATGCCATTGATGGCCGGCCCGAAGTGCTGGCTCCGGTATTGAAATGATCAGCAGATCCGGGGTAATTGTTCGCCGGGCAGGTAATTGACCACCCGCTTCCCACCGATCCTGCTGTTCAGGATCACTTTTCCCGGATGTTCAGTGGTAACATGACCAATTATTGCGGCGTTTTTCCCATTGGGGTCTTTGTGCAGCACATCGAGGACTGCTGTTGCTTCCTCCTGTTTCACCACTGTTACAAATAAACCTTCATTGGCAACATAGAGCGGGTCCAGGCCCAGCATTTCGCAGGCGCCTTCCACCTGTTCGTCAATAGGGATGGCTTTCTGGTCGATCGTATAGCCCAGTCCGGTTTTCTCCGCGATCTCATTCAGTACAGACGCGAGCCCGCCTCGGGTTGGATCCCGGAAAAACTTGATGGCGGGACCAAACTGGTCCAGCAAATGGATCGTGGTATGATTGAGATTGACCGAGTCGGTCCCAATTGTAGTTTCAAATTCAAGGCCCTTGCGAACACTCATAATGGCAATACCATGTGTAGCCAGTTGCCCGCTTAGCAGGATCCGGTCTCCGGCTTCAATCCGGTTATGATGGATGGCGGCTTTCGGGTGCAGTTCGCCAATACCGGAAGTATTGATAAAGAGTTTATCGCCTTTGCCCCGCTCCACAACTTTGGTATCTCCGGTAACTATATAAATCCCTGCTTTGTCTGCCGCTTTCCGGATGCTCACCAGCACCTGTGAAAATTCTTCCATGGAGAGGCCTTCTTCCAGTATAAAACTCAGGGACAGGTATCGGGGACGTGCGCCGCACATGGCGAGGTCGTTCACCGTGCCGTTTACGGCCAGATCACCAATATTGCCTCCTGGGAAGAATGCGGGCGTGATGACATAGCTGTCTGTGCTGAAGGCCACCGGTCCATTCAGGTTTAAGACAGCGCCATCGTGTTCCTGGTTCAGCCAGTCGTTTTTGAGGATATCAAAAACACCGCTTTTCAGCAGACGATGGGTGAGGAGGCCTCCACTGCCGTGACCCATGGTGATCACATCAAAATCAAATTTCGGTACCGGGCAATCCAGACTGATCATACAACTTCATTGAATTCTGGCTCCTGTTGAAAATGGTAATGATAGTAAGCGGCACAGGCTCCTTCACTGCTTACCATGGGTGCACCCAGCGGTTGTTCCGGTGTACAACCCTTTCCGAAATTCGGACACTGGAAGGGTTTCTTCAGGCCTTTCATGATCGCTCCGCTGATGCATTCCTTATTTTCTTCTGCTACAGGGAGGTTCAGGCTGAACTTCACCCGCGCATTGTAATTTTTATACTGCTCCTTCACTTCATATCCACTCATGGGGATCTCGCCAATACCCCTCCAGATCCTGTCGCTTACCGCAAACACTTTTCCGATGGTGTCCTGCGCCATCCGGTTGCCTTCCCGGTGTACGGAACGGGCATACTGATTCTCCACTTTATAAATACCGGCTTCCAGTTGTTTCACGGTCATAAGTATGCCTTGCAGGAGATCAACAGGTTCAAAACCGGTCACTACAATGGGGATCTGGTATTTTTCTGCAATCGGGTCGTATTCATCCATGCCCATGATCGTGCACACATGTCCGGCTGCAAGGAAACCGTCGATCACATTGTCCGGATCACTCAGCAGGGCTTCCATGGCCGGAGGGACCAATACATGGGAGGCCAGTATGCTGTAGTTATCCAGTTTCAGATTAGCGGCATGCACTACACTCAATGCATTGGCCGGTGCTGTGGTTTCAAAGCCTACGGCAAAGAACACGACCTGTTTGTCCGGATTTTCCTTAGCCAGTTGTACAGCTTCAAGAGGGGAGTAAAGGATCCGTACATCGGCGCCTTTGGCTTTGGCTTCCAGCAGGCTCATGCCCGATCCGGGTACACGGAGCATATCACCGAAAGAACACAGGATCGTATCCGGTTGCAAAGACAGATACACCGCTTCATCAATTACTGAAACAGAAGTAACACAGACCGGACAACCTGGCCCGTGTACCATGGTGATCTCTTTTGGCAGCATCTCGAGAATGCCGTTTTTCACCAGACTATGGGTTTGTCCGCCGCAGATCTCCATGAGTGTCCATGGGCGGGTAACAATTTTACGGATCTCCTCCAGGTATTCCTGTACCAGTTCCGGATCACGGTATTCGTTCAGGTATTTCATGCGGGATCATTTTTTGAAGGTTCCAGTTCATCCACTTCACCCATCTGTTTCAGGTATTCGAATGTGATCCGGGCTTCTTCTTCATCAATGGTACTGATGGCTACACCAACATGTACCAGCACATAATCGCCCGTTTTTACTTCAGGCACCATGCTCAGATTGATCGTTTTCACGATGCCTCCGAAGGATACAGTACCCTGCTGGAAGGCAGGATCAACCGTTGGGAGGATGGAGAGCACTTTGCCGGGTATTGCAAGACACATATATTGAGTTTTAAGTAATTCGTTTTAAGTAATAAGTAAGTATTAAGCGTGTTCTGTTTTCTTCAGTATGGCTGTTGATTTCGTAGTGCCTGGCTTGCCTTTTGTCACCTGTTGATTAAGTAAGGGCCACATCAGCTGGCCGAATGCAATACATTCATCGTTGGGCGACAATTGATGGTGAAATAATAATTCAAAACCGGTATTCAGTTGTTCCAGCCATGCACAAAGCAAACTATTCTGGAATACACCCCCACTGCAGGCAATGGCTGTGGCGCCGCTGGCCTGGGCGGTATCCAGGATCAGCTGTGCGAGTGAGCGGATCAGTTTTGCAGCAATACACTTTTTTTCAACCCCATTTTCCAGTTCTTCGAGAATTGAATGAAGCACCGTATCAAACTGTATACCGCCACTGTTTGATCGAAACAGATAGGTTTCATTGGGCATTTCAACCGTTTCCGCCAATGCCTGCAACTGCAGTGCTGCCTGGCCTTCAAAACTGTTGATAGGGGTAAGTCCGAGCAGTACCGCAATGCCATCGAGAAAACGGCCCATACTGCTGGTATAAAGGCGTTGAGGCTGTTCCAGCCATTTTGAAAAAAAGCCCCATTCCTTATCGGTAAAATGCGGACGGAGCCATTTTTCCCGGCTTGACGAATCTGGAAGCAGGCTCAGTGCCGACAGCCTGGGTTCCCGGCTCATTTTATCTCCCAGTACCTGCGGAAAGTACTGCAGGTGGGTATACCGCTTCATCAGGCCTTCTTCATACAGAAAGAATTCACCTCCCCAGATCTGTTCATCCGTTCCATACCCTGTACCATCCCAGATGGCACCCAGTATTTTTTTATGTTGCAGCAGTTCGGGTGATTGTTCTCCTAAAACAGCAGCAAAATGTGCTTCATGGTGTTGTATCTGTAAATGGGGTATCTGTAAGCGTTCCGCCAGTTTTTGTGCCATCAGCGTGGAATAATATCCAGGATGAAGGTCGCTCATGATTTTAGCCGGCCTTGTTCCCAGCAGTTGCATCAGGTGCCCGAGGGTATGTTCAAAAGCTTCCTGCGCACCATAGCTTTCCAGGTTGCCCAGATACTGGCTTACATAAACACGCTGTGGAGTAGTTAGTGCAAATGCACTTTTCAGATCTGCTCCCATGGCGAGAACCGGTTCCGGATGACTCATTGCCGGTGAAGGAAAATAATTCGGTGCATAACCCCTGCTGCGGCGGAGCAGGATCTTTCTTCCGGATTCAGTGAATTGTTCGACACTGTCATCCTGCGGGATCACGATTTCCCGGTCACTGGTGAGCAGGAAATCAGCATAAGCCATAAGGTGTTCACGTGCTTCTGTATCCGTATAAACAATAGGTGATCCGCTGAGGTTGGCACTGGTGGCAATGAAAGGTTTGCCAAATGCAGCTGCAATCAGTTCCAGCAAGGGTGTATAAGGAAGCAGGACGCCAACGCGTTCTAATCCGGGAGCAATTAAACTTGTGGTGATGGATAGTATGGTGTCTTTTCGCAAGGTGCAGAGTACGACCGGCGCAGCAGGGCTTTTCAATGCCGCTGCTTCCGCAGCAGTTATACGTACATCATTTGCGGCCTGTTCCAGATCCGGATAGCAAACAGCGAAAGGTTTGGCCGGCCGGTTTTTCCGTTGGCGCAGCAATTGTATGGACACCCTGTTGGAGGCGTCACAAAGCAGCAGGTAACCACCGATACCTTTCACCGCAACAATGCGCCCATCCTTCAACGCAGCAGCTGTTAATCCGGCAACAGCCAATGGATCAGTTGAAATTTCCGTGCCGTCTTTACTGTAAAAATGTACAGGAATGGTGCAGGCCGGACAACTGTTGGTCTGGCTGTAATACCTGCGGTTTTCCGGATCTTCATATTCCCGGCTGCAAACAGGGCATTGCGACAGGCCGGCCATACTGGTGTAAATACGTTCGTATGGGAGTTGCGTAATTATTGAATAGCGGGGCCCGCATTGGGTACAGGTAGTGAAAACATAACCCTCCCTTCGACTGGATGCATTGTGCAGTTCTTTACGGCACTGTTCACAAAGGCCGAAGTCGGGTGTCAGGATCAGATCGGGCGTACTGCCGGTATAGTCCGGGACTATAGAGAAATGGGAAAAAGGACGTTCAGGAATTGCTGTGATTTCAAGAGATTCTATAATGGCATGAGGGGGAGGGGATACTGTCAGCCGGTTTGTGAACAACTGTATGGCTTCTGCTGTACCGGTACAGGTGATATGAACGCCGTCCCGGCCATTACTGACCTGTCCGGTGACACCGGTTTCACCGGCTATCCGGAATACAAAAGGCCTGAATCCGATGCCCTGTACCAGTCCTTTGATATGCAGTTGACAGCTTGGCATGACTTGGGGTTATACCGTTTCCGGTAACGCCACGCGCGCCTGGAGCCATTCGTACCAGGTGGCCAGTCCGGCGCCCGACGTACAGCTGACTTCAATGATTTCCGCACGGGGATTTACTTTCAGCACATTTGCCCTGGCCTTTTCCATACTGAAAGGCACATAGGGGAGCAGGTCTGTTTTATTGATGATACACAGTTGTGCACTGTGGAACATATCGGGATACTTGAGGGGTTTATCATCACCCTCGGTTACACTCATGATCACGACCCGGAATTTTTCGCCGAGGTCGAACATGGCGGGACAAACCAGGTTGCCCACATTTTCAATAAAGAGGATGGAATTGGCCTTGGGTTTCATGCCCTGAAGGGCGTGAAGTACCATGTGCGAATCCAGATGGCAGCCTTTCCCGGTATTGATCTGGACGACCTTGGTGCCTGTGGCATGAATGCGGTCGGCGTCATTATTGGTTTGCTGGTCTCCTTCAATCACGGCGAATTCCTCGCGGCCTTTCAGGTCGGTCAGGGTTTTTTCGAGCAGGCTGGTTTTGCCGGAACCCGGTGAACTCACCAGATTCAGGGCCAGGATATTCTTCGCTTCGAAATAGCCCCGGTTCCGTTCAGCCAGCAGATTGTTTTCATGCAGGATATCACGTTCCACATCCACCACTTTGCGTTCACCATGGCTATGGGAACCGTCGGAATCATGATGGTGATGAGCATGCGAATCGCAGCCGCAGGTAGCGCACATAATAAATCGTTTAATGGTTTAAAACAGTTGGTTCAGGTCAGTATATCAGCTGACGATCAGTGATCGGACCCTGAGTTCTTTTCCCCTGGTGATCTCTATGAGGTGCTCGCCGCAAACCGGACAGGCATCAAAGAGTTCTTTCACTGGAAAGCTGATCCCGCAATCGGGGCAATTGCCCTGGCCATCTATATAATGGATCACTTTCCGGGCATGGGCAAGTGGCGTGGCTTTAACTCCCTGCTGCCAGGCAAATTCCAGTGCATCAGGTTCAATGGTACTCAGCCTGCCGATCTCCAGTTCTATTTCTTCTATAACAGTGGCGCCTTCCCGCGCAGCTTCGCGGGTGGCAATGTCCACTATACTCATAACAATAGATAATTCATGCATACATCAGGAACGGGCAGCTTTGCGGCGGCGGTTCCACAGGTACACCACGGTAGCTGCCAGTACCAGTCCGGTAAACAGGGCATGCTCCGGCTCCACGATATAATGCGTGATCGTAAATCCATGGGTATGACCGTGACCTTCATGAGCAAAACCGGTAAAAGGCAGGGCGGCGGTGAGCGCCAGCAAGCTGGTTATTTTTTTCATTTTGGCTGATTTTACTGTACCAATATTACTCAGATCTCCTGCCCGGGAGGGTAATCAACGTCAAAACATCGACTGATTATTGTCATCTCGGGTTCGCCGGGTTCTGTCTTAGTTTAGTGACGGTAATTTCTGCCTTCACCCAAAAAATCAACACAGCATGTCTAACGATGCTTTACAATCGAAGCAGCCTACCTATTTTGACGAGGCCGCACGCAAGGGGTATTCCCGTCGCGATTTCATGAAATTTGTGACGATGATGTCGGCTTTCATGGGGCTGGAACAGACCATGGTTGGACAGGTAGCCAAGGCGCTGGAGAACCACCCGCGCGTTCCGGTTATCTGGTTACACTTCCAGGAATGTACCTGTTGCAGTGAAAGTTTCATCCGTTCTTCTCACCCCATTGTAGCCGATATCCTGCTCGACCAGATCTCGCTCGACTACACGGAAACCCTCATGGCCGCTTCCGGATTCCAGGCCGAAGAAGCACTGAAGAATACGATGACCAAGTACAAGGGAGAATACATCCTTTGTGTGGAGGGCAGTGTGCCTGTTGCTGCTGATGGTGTGTATTGTATGATAGGCGGAAAAACATCCATGCAGATCCTCGAAGAAGCTGCTGCCGGTGCCAAAGCAGTGATTGCCTGGGGCAGTTGTGCCTCCAACGGCTGTGTACAGGCTGCCAAACCCAATCCTACGTCAGCCACTCCGATACACAAACTGGTAAAAGGTAAACCCATTATTAAAGTGCCGGGTTGCCCGCCCATTGGTGAAGTAATGGCCGGCGTGATCGTACACCTGGTTACTTTCGGTAAAATACCTGAACTGGATAACCTGGGCCGTCCAAAAGCCTTCTACAGCAAGCGCGTTCACGATTCCTGCTACCGTCGTCCCTTCTATGATGCCGGTTTGTACGTGGAAAGCTTTGATGATGAAAACGCCAAGAAAGGCTATTGCCTCTATAAAGTTGGCTGTAAAGGCCCCTCTACCTATAATGCCTGCGGCGTGATGAAATGGAATAATGGAACCAGCTTCCCGATCCAGTCCGGACACGGCTGTATCGGCTGCAGCGAAGAGAATTACTGGGATAATGGCCGTCTCTATTCCAGAGGCTCCAATTTCCCCGGATTCGGAATTGAGGCCGATGCGGATACCTTCGGTAAAGTGGCCCTCGCTGCCACCGGAGTGGCTGTTGCTGCACATGCTGTAGCTACCAATATCCGGAAGCATAAGCTGATCGTCAACCTCGAAAAAGAAGGCAAAGACAGCGAAAAAGAACTGGAATCCTGATTATTCAAAACTCATTCAAGTTAAATTATGGCAAAGCGAATCGTAGTAGACCCGATCACCCGTATCGAAGGTCACCTGCGCATTGAAGCAGATATAGAAAACGGTAAGATAAAAGACGCATACAGCAGTGGTACCATGGTACGCCTGCTGGAGGAAATCCTGAAAGGACGTGACCCCCGCGATGCATGGGCCTTTGTGGGCCGTGTTTGCGGTGTTTGTACTTCCGTACACTCCCTCACTTCGGTGCGGGCCGTGGAAGACGCCCTTGGTATTACCGTACCCCCAAATGCCGAACTGGTCCGGAATATCATGTTCTGTGCCCAGTATATGCACGACCACGTGGTACACTTCTATCACCTCCATGCCATGGACTGGGTGGATGTGGTGAATGCCCTGCAGGCAGATCCGAAGAAGACCTCAGAACTGGCCCAGAGTATTTCCAGCTGGCCAAAAAGTTCTCCCGGCTATTTCAGTGACCTGCAGAAACGCATTAAGAAGTTTGTTGACTCGGGTCAGCTGGGCATTTTCTCCAATGCTTACTGGGGGCACCCCGCTTATAAACTTCCCGCTGAAGTGAACCTCATTGGACTGGCCCACTATCTCGAAGCCCTGGAATGGCAGAAAGAGATCGTGAAAGTACATGCGATCTTCGGAGGAAAGAACCCGCACCCCAATTACCTGGTGGGAGGTATGGCCTGCGCCATCGGTATAGATGATGTAAGCGGTATCAATGCGGAACGCCTGGCTTATGTAGAGCAATTGCTGAAAGACGGCAAGGAATTCATTGAGCAGGTCTATATACCCGACCTGATGGCCATTGCTTCATTCTATAAGGACTGGGGTGCCATTGGCGGCGGTCTCGGCAACTATCTCGCCTATGGTGATATGCCCTGGAATGGTTACGGTGATCCTTCTTCTTATAAATTCCCCTCTGGTGCCATCCTGAACAAGGATATCAGTAATGTAATGGATGTGGATGTACGTAAAGATGATGAAGTGCAGGAATTCATCACCCACAGCTGGTATGAGTACAAAGGTGGCGATACCCAGGGCCTCCATCCCTGGAAAGGTGAGAGCAAGATCAAGTATACCGGGCCCAAACCTCCGTTTGAACACCTGGATACCACACAGAAATACAGCTACCTGAAAACACCCCGCTGGAAAGGCAATGCCATGGAAGTCGGCCCCCTGGCCCGCGTTCTGGTAGGCTATGCCCGCGGACGGGAAGAGTATAAGGAAGTGGTGGATAAAGCCATTACTGACCTGGGTGTACCGATCACCGCACTGTTCTCCACGCTCGGCCGTACCGCCGCCCGTGGCCTGGAAAGTGTGCTGACAGCACGCTGGGGACTGGATTTCTTCAATCAGCTGATCGCGAATATCAAGAGTGGTGATACCCGCATGGCCGATACCACCAAGTTTGATCCTGCTACCTGGCCTAAAACAGCCATGGGCGTAGGGCATGCTGAAGCACCCCGTGGTGCGCTCGCCCATTGGATCAATATCGAAGACCAGAAGATCGCGAACTACCAGCTGGTGGTTCCGACTACCTGGAATGCTTCACCGCGTGACCATAAAGGACAACTCTCCGCTTACGAATCCTCACTGCTCGATACTCCGGTGGCCAACGAACAACAGCCCCTTGAGATCCTGCGTACGGTTCACAGCTTTGACCCCTGTATGGCCTGCAGCGTACACCTGTATGATGAAAATGGTACCACTATCAGCCGCGTCAGTGTTGTCGGCGATTAACCTGTAAAACAAATACAATGGCAGCAAAAGCTCCTACCGTCCATAAATTGCGCCGGGTATACGTATGGGAACAGCCGGTCCGCTTTTATCACTGGATCAATGCACTGGTGATCATCGCGCTGATCGTTACCGGGTTCTATATTTCCAACCCGCTCGCCCTGCAAAGCAAACAGGAAGCCGCTTACCGGTATACCATGGGTTGGTTCCGGTATATCCACTTCATAGCCGCTTATGTTTTCTTTTTTAATTTCCTCTTCCGGCTTTACTGGGGATTTGCCGGAAACAAATATGCAAACTGGAAACAGTTCATCCCCACTTCAAAACGGTTCTTCAAGGAAATGTGGCATGTGATCAAGATCGATATCCTGATGATGAAAGGAAAGGAACACCTCAGTGTGGGACATAATGCCCTCGCCGGGTTCATTTACTTCTTCACATTTATCGCCTTCCTGATCCAATGCCTTACTGGTTTCGGCCTGTATGCATCTACCAGCAATTGGTGGCTGCCCAAGCTCTTTGCCTGGGTGCCTGCAGTACTTGGAGGCGATATAGCCACCCGCCAGATCCACCACTGGACCATGTGGATTTTCATCCTCTTTACCATCATTCACGTGTATCTGGTATTCTATCATGATTATGTGGAAGGCCGTGGAGAGATCAGCAGTATGGGTGGCGGCTGGAAATTCATCGAAGAAGATGTGTTTGAACAGGAACATAAACATACTCCCAATCCACACAAATGAGCAGTACACGCAAAGAAGGCCGCATTCTTGTCATGGGTATCGGCAATTACCTGATGGGTGATGAAGGCATTGGTCCGCATGTGGCCGAGCGTCTGCCGCAATATCCATTACCGGAAAACGTGGATGTGGTCGATGGTGGCACAGGAGGATTTCACCTGCTCGAATATTTCGAGAGCTATGATACGGTGATCCTGATCGATGCCACGCTCGATGACAATGAAACCGGAACAGTGCGGCTGATCCGGCCGCGTTTTGCGCAGGATTTTCCCCGTGCCATGAGCACCCATGATATCGGACTGAAAGATATGGTGAGTGCCCTGCAGTTGCTCGACCGCATGCCCGATATTCACCTCTTTGTGGTGAGTATTGAATCGGTACAGCAACAGGGAATTGAACTGACGCCTGAAGTGGAGCAGCAGGTACCAGACCTCTGCCATAAAATCATCACGCTGATTGAAACACTGGCCTGCAGGAGGGAACCAGAACTTAACCCCGATCAGTATACACTTTCGCAAGCCTGAAATCAGCTTTGTTTCATGACGATAAGTCCGGCATAGCCCAGCTATCAGCCGGACTTTTTGTTTCGGATCATCAATGCCATGAGTTCTTTCATGCATTTATAACCCACCATGGCCGTTTGCAGCTGGTGGTCGCGCGTGGGATTATACTCCACGATATCAGCTCCAACCACCGGTACATTTACCTGTTGTAAAGCCTGCAGTAACTGGCGTACCGACAGGCCACCGGGTTCATGATGGGAAACACCGGGCGCATAGGCCGGATCAAGCACGTCGAGGTCCAATGAAATATACAAGGGGCCTTTCAGGTTCCTGATCCAGTTTTCCGAATATTTGCGCATCTCTGTTACCTGTACTCCGTAACGCTGGATCTGGTCCTGATGGTGAGGGGTAAGCGTACGGATGCCGACCTGCGTCAGGGAGGCCAGCAGGTTATTTTCGAGCAAGCGTGCAAAAGGGGAGGCATGTGAATAGGGATTGCCTTCAAAATCTTCGTAAAGATCGGTATGGGCATCGAGGTGGAGTACATGCAGCGGGCCATAAACTGCAGCATGGGCTTCGATCACCGGATAACTGATGGAATGGTCACCCCCGAGGGTCAGCAGTGGATTCCTGCTTTGCAGCAGGCTGCTGATATGAGTCTTGATGGCCTTGTAAGCCATTTCTGGTTCAAGGTCATTGATCTCCAGGTCTCCCTGGTCGGTAAAACTGTTGCCTGCGTCGATCAGGAATCCTTCTTCCGAATAACGGTTGGCAGAACCATCCTGATCCATTTTACGGAAAAAGGGCGGGGCCAGAGCAGGCCCGGGCAGGAAGGAACCGTTCCGGTCATAGGCTATCCCAGTCAACTGCAGCATTTATTCCATGTTTTTCGGGCGTACATAGGTCCGCCATTTGGTGATCACGGCCTGCATGTCGGCAGGTATTTCGCTGTCGAAATGTACCGGCTTTCGGGTACGGGGATGTATAAATCCGATTGTTTTGGCATGCAGGGCATGCCGCGGACAAAGTTCAAAGCAATTATCAACAAACTGTTTGTATTTGCTGAATACGGTACCCTTTACGATGCGGTCGCCCCCATAGATCTCATCATTGAATAAGGGATGGCCGATATGCTTCATGTGTACCCGGATCTGGTGGGTACGCCCTGTTTCGAGCTGGCATTGTACCAGTGTCACATAACCGAAGCGCTCCAATACCTTATAGTGGGTTACCGCTTCCTTGCCCACTTCACCATCGGGGTAGGCATCAAAGATCTTCCGGAACCGCTGGTGCCGGCCGATATGTGCCCTTACGGTACCACTGTCTTCCTGTACATCCCCCCAAACCAGGGCGATATAGATCCGGCTGATGGTATGGTCAAAGAATTCCTTGGCCAGGCTGTTGACGGCTTTGGCGGTTTTGGCCAGTACCATCAGTCCGCTGGTGTTTTTATCGATCCGGTGCACCAGTCCGAAGCGCGGCAGGTTATCTTCCGATATCTCCTTGTTTTGCTGTTGCAGGTACCAGGCCACCCCGTTGATCAGGGTACCGTCGGGGTTACCACTGGCCGGATGGACGACAAGTCCAACGGGTTTATTGATGATGAGGATGTCTTCATCTTCAAACACCACATTCAGTGGCATTTCCTGGGGAATGATCTCTTCTCCCTGAACTTCCTTGTTGGAGTAAACGACCAGTTCATCACCGGGCTTGATCTTGTAGTTGGCTGTTGTGGTTTTGCCATTGATGAGTACACGGCCGAGTTCAATACCCTGCTGGATCTTGTTCCGGGAAGCCCCTTCAATCCGGGCCGTGAGGAATTTGTCGATCCGCATGGGTTCCTGTCCCCGGTCGATCACCAGGCTCATCCTTTCGTATAACTCTTCTGATATTTCTTCGGATTCCTGTTCCGGATCCGGGAGTATGTGGGTCATTCCGGCAAAGGTAATTCATTGGACGTAAATGGCTGTTGTGGCTGATCGGGGCAGATGCCCGCAATTGGTTACCTTTGCCCTTCATGTCTGCCGCAAAACAAACCGTTTATTTCCGTGATCTGGGTACTATGCCGTACCGGCAAGCCTGGGACCTGCAGGAAAGCCTGTTGCAGGAAAATCTTGAACTGAAAAAAGCCGCTGCTGGCCTGCAAGCAGTACCAGCCACAAGGCATCACCTCTTATTTGTTGAACATCCACCTGTATACACGCTCGGCAAAAGCGGTAAGGAAGAACATATCCTGATCAGTGCTGCAGAACGGGAGCGGGAAGGGATTGAATATTATCCCACCAACAGGGGAGGGGATATCACCTATCATGGCCCCGGACAGATCGTTGGTTATCCTATTCTCGACCTGGAAAAGTTCCGTACAGATATCGGTTATTACCTCCGGAACTTGGAAGAAGTCATGATCAGGGTACTGGCGGAATACGGCCTGAAAGGAGACCGTTCACCCGGAGAAACCGGTGTTTGGCTGGATCCCGACAGGAAGGGGCATGAACGCAAGATCTGTGCCATGGGGGTACGCTGCAGCCGCTGGATCACCATGCATGGATTTGCATTCAATGTGAATACCCCATTGCATTATTTCGACAGGATCATTCCCTGTGGCATCCAGGATAAAGCCGTCACCTCGCTCGAAAAGGAACTGGGGGCGCCGCTGCCATTTGAAACTGTAAAAGCACAGGTGAAACAGAAATTCGAAGAAGTGTTTGATGTGGAACTGGCGGACTAGAAATCCTTCGGGATAAAAAACTTATTCTTTTCTTTCAGTTTGCCATCCTCGTATAGCTCAAATTTGTACCAGCCCGACTGGAGGAAATTGGATTTATCCAGGGTCAGCGGACTTTCCTTTACCGCACCGAGGTTAAAGACCGGATTGTTCTTCTCATCAAAGAAATGGATCGAGTATTTGTGAGCCTGAGCCTCTGGCAGGCGGATACTGATATTGCCTTCCTTGTCGGTGAAAACGTATATGCTGGGCCGGTACACTTCTTTGGGAACAAAAGGCTTGATCAGGATGGTATCCACAGCGCGGAACACCATGGTGTCTTTGGTTTTGCTCAGTAAAGAATCCCGGAATGCCTTCAGGCCTTTTTGTGGTATTGCCGTCAGGATGCTGTCCCGGCGTTTGATCGTAATGAATTTTTCGGGCTCGGGGGGCGGCACAACTTTTGTGGCGGATTGCGGAGCTGTTTCGGTATTTTTCTGGTCCGAGATCCGTTGCTCGAGTTTGTCTACTTCATTTTGGGAGAGGTCGGAAACAATCACCCTTTTATTACTGATCGAAGCGTTCTTGTCGGCGGGTTCCCGCTGGCGCAGCACTACTTTTGTTGTGTCCCAGTAGGGTCTTTTAGAAGGCGAAAAGAGGTATTTGCCATCTTCCAGCACTATAAACAGCCGGTAAAAGTTGTAGTTCGATTGGGGCTTGGCATCCACAAAGCCATTTTGAGGTACTGTAGGATCGGGGACGGAAAGCAGGGTCTTGAACCCTTTCAGGCTGTCGGTCGACCGCTGGATGCTGATCTGTGTGGCATTGGGGTAAGGATTGGTCCAGCTGATAAAGGTCCGGTAATTTCCACGGGTGATGACGCTGAAATTGGGCAGGGTATCCTGTGCCGAAAGGGCGCCGGACAACAGGATCAGGAAGAGCAGAATGGGCTGGCGTTTCAGCATGAGCCTATAACGAATCGGGTTTGGTACTAGTATACAATTTACGCGCAAATATAGGGTATTCAGTCACTGGATTCCGGCTTTAACGTTTCTGCAGGAATCAATAACAAAGGGTTGCTTCCGGCAGTCCCCGGTTGCCTTGTAATCCGCCACTGTGTATGAGCAACAGCTTACTCTTTTCCGGGAAAAATCCCGCTGCTGCGAGTTCAAATACAGCTTTCAGCAACTTGCCGGTATATACGAAGTCTGTCGGTATGCCGCTGTTCTGGTAAAACTGGTTCATGAAACCGGTCAGTGCCTCACTGGAACGGGCATAACCACCTTCGTGGTAGCCATACAGGAGTTTCCAGTTGGCTGCACTGCTTTGACTGCTCAATAATTGTTCCAGACTGTTGTTTGCAGTGTCCGGTATCCGGAGAACGGGAAATCCGAATACCCATTGGTGTGCCTGAGCTTTTTGCAGAATGCCGGCCATCATGGTTCCGGTGCCTGCAGCACAGCAGATATGTGTGAATGGTTCGAATGGGATATGATCCAGCATGGTGGCTGCTCCTTGAATACCCAGTGGAGAACAACCTCCTTCCGGCACCCAGAAATAATCAGGATGGAGCTGCTGGTACTCCCGTTCCAGGTTCGCCTGATCCCGGAAGGCCGTTCTTGACGCATAAACAAGTTGCATACCGAAGCTCCGGGCTTCATCTAAAGTGGGAGATAGCGGAGAGCAGGCTTCACCCCTGATCACTCCGATAGTAGACAGGCCAGCATAAAAACCTGCACCTGCAGTTGCCACAATATGGTTCGAATAAGCACCGCCACAGGTGATCAGTCCGCTTTTGCCCAGGGATAAGGCTTTCTCCAGATGACAGGATAGTTTGAACCACTTATTTCCGGAGATCACCGGATGGATGAGATCAAAGCGGGCAAGCGTTGCAGACAAATTCCTGGTAATCAGGATCTGATCATGCAATTTTTCGAGGCGGACCTTCGTTAGGTCAACGGGTAACCCGAACTGTTCCGGGTTCATACCAACCTGTTTATTCTGTAATTTTGCATCGCAAAAATAAAAGTACGATAATGAAACCAACTTTAGTGATTCTCGCAGCCGGTATGGCCTCCCGTTATGGAAGTATGAAACAAATGGAAGGATTTGGTCCCTCCGGAGAAACGATCATGGATTACTCTATTTATGATGCCATCCGTGCCGGATTCGACAAAGTGGTATTCATTATCCGTCGCGATTTTGCGGATAATTTCAAAGCGGCATTTGAGCCTCGCCTGAAAGGCAAGATCAAACTCGGTTATGTGTATCAGGAGCTGTCGGCGTTTACGGAAGGACATACTATACCTGCCGACCGCACCAAACCCTGGGGGACTGCGCATGCAGTGCTTTGTGCAAAAGATGAAGTGAGAGAGCCTTTTGCCGTGATCAATGCAGATGATTTTTATGGCCGGGATGCCTTCCAGAAGGCATATGATTTTCTGACCGGACAGTCCAATAAAGACACTTACAGCATTATCGGATACGACCTGATGAAGACCTTGTCTGATAACGGAACCGTGAACCGTGGTGTATGCCAGGTGGATGCTGCCGGTAACCTGACGTCTATTGCAGAACGGCTCAATATTGCCTATAAAGACGGCAAGGTAACGTGTGATGATAACCAGGCCCCGCATGAACTGCCCCTGCATACAGCCGTATCCATGAATTTCTGGTGTTTTGATCCCTCTGTTTTTGAATTCTCCCTGAACCTGTTCCGCGATTTCCTCGACAAACAGGTCAATGTTCCCAAGTCGGAGTTTTTTATCCCGATCGTTGCGGATGCTTTTATCAATAAAGGAGGTGCCATTAAAGTAATACCGACATCTGCCCAATGGTTTGGCGTAACGTATAAAGAAGATGCACCTGAGGTGAAAAAAAGCCTGGATGCCCTGATCGCCAGCGGAGAGTATCCAACCAGTCTCTGGAAATAAGTTTACCTTATAACATGAAAAAGCCCCGATGCATCGGGGCTTTTTCTTTTTGTAACGCTTCCGTTACACTGCATAGGGATCAATAGCTTTTCACCATGAAAACGCAGTCCTGGATCTTGCTGATCTGCTGGGTACGTTCCAGTCCGCGTAAACGGGTGGTTGCTGGTATTTTCAGGTTGCGTGCAGCGGTATCATTCTTCTTCAGTTCATCAAGTGCACTGAAGATATTCCGGGCCGTGATCGCAAATACGACACCTTCGGCCTGCAGGAGGCGGGTGTTGATGATGCCGATGATTTCGCCGTTTTTATTGAATACAGGGCCGCCCGAGTTACCGGGGTTGGCCTGAAGGCCGATCTGGCATGTAAGCGTATCACCGTCATTACCGGTTTTGGCACTCATGTAGCCTTCGGTATAAACGATTTCATTACGGGGATAACCGAGCGTAAACAGGTTTTCGCCAAGGTCGGTGGCCGATTTGCGGATGCTATAGGGCAACTGTGCATAGGGCTTGAAATCATTGTCGCGGATCCGCAGGATGGCGATATCCGAGGCGCTGTTCACGTATATGATCTCTGCACGGTACTCTTCCCCTTTATTATTCAGGACGATAACAGAAGTTGAATTTTTTACGACGTGGGCATTGGTCACGAGGTACCCTTTACCATCGATCAGGAAGCCGGTACCACCCGATTTGGGTGTTGAATTTTCAGGAGCTTTGGAGATGGTGATCTTTTTGTCGACTTCATTCAGCACTTCCCGTTTCTTCTTGTCAACCTCGCTCTTGAATTCCTTGCGGAGCTCCAGCAGCTGATTCTGGCTTTCTTTACGGGTAAAATAGGAGACGGTACTTGCGATCAGCAGGGTAGTGATACCGGCAATGGTAGCGGCTACAGCCATTACCCGCTTGTATTTCTTCCAGAGTTCGATCACCACGGCTTTGGGAGCGGCTTCTTTGATTGCGCCGGCACCCAGCAATTGATGGTGAATATCGTTGAGCTGGGCTTTGTAGTTTTTCCAGTCGCTGAACTGGCCCAGCTTGCTGAAGAACATGGATTGTTCCACCACCAGTTGGTCCACTTCCGGATGGGTTTTACGCAACTGCTCAAACCACGACACTTCTTCGGGGCTCATTTCACCCCGGAGATAGCGCTCCACTGCTTCAAGGATCTGAATGTCTTCCATTTCAGGCGTTATTGTTTTTATATTCAGCAAAGAATAGTTTCTTCAACCGCATCAGGCACTTATACTTCTGGTTCTTGGCATTATCGGCATTGGTATAGCCGAAATTGCCTGCTATTTCCACCATGTTCTTTTTCTGCAGGTAGTAGGCCTCTAAAAGGCTCTTGCAGGGCTCCCCCAGACTCTGCATGGCTTTTTCCATCATCAGGAACTCATTGTTCCGCTGCTCATGCTGGTCCAGTTCCTCTTCCACAGGTACGGTCTCCTCCAGCGAGCCGGAATCGGCCACAAATTTCTGTTGCTGCTGTAACCGCTTGAGCCACAATCTTCTGCACACGGAATACAGGTAGGTCTTCAGCAGGCAGTTCAGTTCAAATGCCGGATCCTTGCTCTTCTCGTACAATACGATCATGGCCTCCTGAAATATGTCACGGGCATCGTCTGAAGATCCGTTGTTGTTGATTATCAACGACTGAACCATCTGATAATGCTGCCGGTACAAGGTTTCAATGGCCTGACGGTCATTTTTTGCCAATCCCTGGAGTAAAGCTATTTCTTCTGAAAGGGTCTTCACGCTGATAACCTTTGATTAATACCGGTTTTCTCCCAAAGTAACCCGGAAAACCGGTTTTTCAGGCGAAAAGGACCCCAAATTTCGGGCATCGGGGCCGCAAAAAAAATATTTTAAAAATCCCGGGGATACCCGGGTTACCTTATCCTGCTTTCCGTATAAACACGAAATTAATTTTTTACAAAAAACACCGGTAAAATGAAAAAGCTCCTGTTTGTTTTCGCTATCGCTGCTTTCGCTTCTTGCAACAATGATGCTAAGACTGAAGCTCCCGCAGCTGACACTACCACTAAGGCTGTTGACACTGCTGCTAAAGCTGTTGATACTGCCGCTAAAGCTGTTGACACTGCTGCTAAAGCTGTTGACACTGCCGCTAAGAAGTAATCTCTTTTTTCATATGGCAAGCAATCGTTAGAAGCCGTTCTGGTCTCAGAATGGCTTTTTTCTTTTTAGTGAATCGTCATTGGTGAGTGAGAATAGTCAATAAAATTAACGGATCGTCATTCCGGCGAAGGCCGGAATCCCTAACTAAGTAATTTTGAAACTTACTCAGAGATTCCGGCCTTCGCCGGAATGACGTATAAGGTGGTGCTTTTCTGAAAATAAACTAAGTTTCTGATAATAGATTGGCAAATCGGCTTATCGGCTCATCGGCTCATCGTTTTCACTAATTCCGCAACAACTTTGTCGATCGGCAAAGTCAGGGCATCTGCAGAAAATTCGGGCCAGTTGATGAACCGGAAGGTTTCGGTTTCACCGGTTTCCTGGTATTTGGCCATTTCCCGCTCATCGAAGTCAAAGGGGCGCTGGCGCAGGGGAGCCGTGATCGGTTCCAGGGCATGGGCAAAATAGTAGATGGAGATGATCTGGTGTTCCGGATTGAACGCACTCATCTGGAAAAAGTCAGTCGTATACAGGTGTTGGCCCACTTCCACATTCAGGCCCATTTCTTCCATAAACTCCCGCTTCAGGCAATCGCGGGTACCTTCCCCGAATTCAAGTCCGCCACCCGGAAATTTCGTGATATAATTCCCCCGTATAAATTCATCACTTACCAGTACCTGCTGTTGTTCATTGATCAGCAGGCCATAGACGCGCAGGTTGAAACGGCTCATCTTCAGAGGATTTTCTTTTTCAGGAAGTACCAGCCGATCACCAGGGAGATCAGCAGGGATAAACTTACGGGAATATAAAAGGCGTAGGGTGACTGAGCATAGGGGATGGGTACGTTCATGCCATAGATACTGGCCACGAGTACGGGAAAGGTCAGTACAATAGTGATCACCGACAATCGTTTCAGCACTTCGTTCTGGTTATTGGCAATGATGCTGGCAAAGGCATCGAGGGTGCTGCTGAGGATATTGGTATAGATATTCGCCATCTCCAGGGCCTGGGAATTGTCCACGATCAGGTCGTTCAGGAATTCCTTCTCTTCTTCATTCAGTCCCAGGAAATTGGTCCGTTCGGTTTTCAGCAACAATAATTCGTTACTCCGCAGGGCGGTAACAAAATAGACCAGGCTTTTCTGGATCCGCATCAGCTGCAGCAACTGTTCATTCCGGTTGGCTGCATATAATTGCTGCTCCAGCACATTGCGGCGTACATTGATCTCTTTCAGGAACTCCATATAGGTCTGGATGATCTTTTCAAAGATCTTCAGTACCATCATTTTCCGGTTGTCGGGGTGCCGGTTCTGGAAGGTATTCAGGAATTTCTTGATGGCACCGTTATCAAATGAGTTGACCGTAACGATCTGGTTATGGGTCAGGATGATACAGATCGGGATGGTGATATAATAGGCATCGCTTTCGTTGAAGGAGTTGTTCTCGGTAGGGGTCTTGATCACCAGCAGTTTCACATTGTCGTCCTCTTCAAAACGGCTTCTTTCGTCGATATCCAGTGAGTCGGTCAGGAAGTCGATGGGGATATCCAGTTCATGACTGAGGTCGCTGAACTCCTCCTGTTTCAGCGGGGGGATCATATTGACCCAGGCCCCGTTTTCAGGGGAATCGATCTCTATCGTCTGGTGGTTGATATTTTTGAAGTACTGGACCATCGGCGCGCAAAGATACGCGCTGCCCACCGAAACCGGCAGCCTTTTTAAATTGTTAACAGGAGGGTCAGGCGTTCAGACCCTTACAGTGATGGAGGGCGTGATAGGCTGTAAAAAAGGCCAGTTCACGCAGGGTCAGTTTGCCCAGTATGGGGTGGGGAGCCTGATAACGGTCGAGCCGTTCTTCCGGAAACCGGCTCAGGGCAGCCAGATAGCGGTCACCGGCTTTTTCCCACCGGCGGATCACTTGTTCCTGTGTGAATTCCGTGGAAGGCTTGCGGGGAATATACCGTCCTGTGGCTTTGCCACCGGCTTCGAGTAAACGCTGGTAATTACTGACCAGCTCATCATAACTGCAGCTGCTGTGTTGCGCCCGGCCACCAATCATCCGCACCAGAAAAGCTGGCAGGGTATAGGCCATACGGGCTGCATTGGTGGATACGGTGAGATGGATCACATGCGCTGCCGGCGACCATTTTTCCCCCTGTTGGTTAAAAAAAGCCCGCTCATCCAGTTCCCTGGCTTTCTGGGCAAATTGAGCAAAGGCCTCCTGTGAGAAGGAAAGTATGGAAGTCAGGGAAAATGGCGTATGGATCATTATAAACTGTAACTGCCTTCAAATACACGTTCCGCTGGCCCGCTCAGCCAGATATTGCTATAGATGCCGGGCCCTTCCCGCTCAAATTCCACTTCCAGCCGGCCACCGCGGGTATGTACCACTACATTGTTGTATCCTGTTTCATTATGGAAATTCACCAGGGCGCAGGCGGTTACGCCGGTACCGCAGGAAAGGGTTTCGTCTTCAACGCCCCGTTCATAAGTGCGGACAAATATGCTATCCTGGCTTTGCTGCTCGGCAAAGTTCACATTGATGCCTTCTTTTGCATAAGCACTGCTGTAGCGGATATCCATGCCTTTCTGGTATACATCCAGATCCTGTACATCACTTACAATTTTCACATAATGGGGGGAACCGGTATTGAGGACAAAATCACCGTGTACATCCGTTATGCCATTCACATCCTGCATCTTCAGGCTAACAGTACCGTCATCATCGATCTCCGCTTCATGTTCTCCATCCACTGCAATAAACCGGTAACTGTTTTTATGAATGCCCATATGAAAGGCAAACTTCACCAGGCAACGGCCACCATTGCCACACATGCTGCCTTCCCTGCCGTCGGCATTGTAATACTTCATCTCGAAATCGTAGGCATCGCTGTTATTCAGCAGCATCAGCCCATCGGCCCCGATCCCGAAACGCCGGTCGCAGATCGCAGCGATCTGTGCTGTACTAAGGGTGCCGTAATTCCAGCTCCGGTTGTCTACAATTACAAAATCATTTCCAGTGCCCTGGTATTTGAAGAAGGGGAGGGTCATGGTGCGAAGATAAGAAAGAGTAGTCAGTAGACAGTAGCCAGTAGTCAGTAGACAGTAGCCAGTAGTCAGTAGCCAGTAGACAGTAGCCAGTAGACAGTAGTCAGTTGCTATTATTTTTGGGTCTTCTACTGGCTTCAGGCTACAGGCTACCGGCTACCAGATTTTCCAGCGTCTTCACAATCAACCCCTCCACCGCCGTCTTCATATTCTCTGAATAGGTTTTGGAAACGCGGTTGGCGATGATGGCATTCAGGCTGAGGCATTGGTGACCCATGAGTTTACCGAGGCCATAAATGGCTGAAGTCTCCATTTCAAAATTGGTGATGCGGTGCTGACCAAAGCGGAACTGTGTGTAGCGGTCTACCAGGTCGGGATTGCTGAGTCCCAGGCGGAGTACCCGGCCCTGCGGACCATAAAAACCCGGCGCTGTTACGGTAATGCCATGATGGAATCCGTCCACGAAAAGCTTCAGTAAGGAGCCTCCTGCACCCGATATGTAAGGATTGGAGATCTGGTTGTGAAATTGAGTTTGCGTGATGAACGACTGGATCAGTTGCTGCTCTTCATCATTCTGGCTCAACCGGTAAAAATTCAGCAGGTTGTCCGTACCCAGACCATGGGTGCCAGCCACAAAACTGTCTACCGGAATATCCGCTTGCAATGAACCGGAGGTGCCAATGCGCAGGATCTGCAGACTGGTCAGTTCCGGTTTGATGGTACGGGTACTGAAGTCGATATTGACCAATGCATCGAGTTCATTCATGACAATATCGATATTATCAGGACCGATACCGGATGACAGTACGGTCAGACGTTTAGAGCCGATCCAGCCGGTATGGCTTACAAACTCCCGGTGCTGGTTGCGGCAATCGATCCTGTCGAAATGCTTGCTCACTTCTGCAACCCGGCCGGGATCGCCTACGGTGATGATGGTGTGAGCCAGTTCATCGGGGTGTATATCGAGGTGGTAAATGGCACCACGGGGATTGATAATCAGTTCGGATGGGGCAATCTTTTGCATAAATAAGTTATTGGGTTCCTGCTTCAAATATCCGATAAAAAACCTACTTTTGCGCACTCCAAAGGGTCCTGTGGCCGAGTGGCTAGGCAGAGCTCTGCAAAAGCTCCTACACCAGTTCGAATCTGGTCGGGACCTCCAAGGATCACCCCCGGTGATCCTTCTTTTTTATCAAAACCCCGGGTATCATGAAATATTCGCAATGGATCGGCATCGGCGCAGCGGCAGTACTGGTAGCTTCCTGTTTTATGAACTGGGCCTGGTATCCCGATCTGAAAATGCACTTTACCGGATTTTTCACCTACCAGAACTGGTATGGCAAACCCGGCAAGTTCCTGTCTGTTTTTGCAGCAGTTGCCGTGCTTCTCTTCCTGCTTCCCAAACTCTGGGCCAAGCGCTGGAATCTTCTGGTGAATGCCATTACCCTGGCTTATGCCATCTTCAGTTTTATTAATTTCTCCCGTTGTTATGGCCCGGCGATCTGTCCGGAGCGTAGTGCCGGCATCTGGGTAATGCTGGGTGCAGCAGGGGTGATGATGCTGATGGCCCTCTTGCCCGACCTGGACCTGAGCAAACTGGAACAAAAAGAAAAGCCAAAAGCTTAACCTTCCAGCAGTTTCGCCACTCCAAAAGCTGCACCTGCAGCTACAGCCCCGATCAGCATGACTTTCAGTGCTCCTGTAAACGGAGGAATACCGGTCATCTTGCTCTTGAACCAGCCGAAGATGAAGAGGCAGATCAATGTGACAATAGCAGATATTTCCAATCCGGCGATCGGGTCAGTTACAAAAAAATAAGGACTCAAGGGCACCAGTCCGCCGGCTATATAAGAGAGTCCGATATTCAAGGCCGATTTTGTCGCCCGCTTGGGATCCGGTTTGTCCAGTCCCAGTTCATATTTCATCATGAACTCCACCCACTTGTCCTTGTCCATTGCAATTTCCCGGGTGGCTTTTTCCTGTATCTCTTCACTCAGGCCGATATTGGCGAAAAACTCCTTGGTTTCCGCGATCTCCCGTTCATAAAGATGGTCCACCTCATAGTATTCCCGCTTTTCTTCACTCGCATAATGATCCTGCTCGGTTTTGCCAGCCAGATAGCCTCCCAGTCCCATGGCAATGGAACCCGCTGCTATTTCTGCAATGCCTGCAATCACGATAATGCCGGTTGACTCAACGGCGCCCGACAAACCTGCGGCCAGCGCAAAGGGAACGGTGAGGCCATCACTCATGCCGATCACCACATCACGCAGCAGGTCGGAACTCTGCAGGTGTAATTCTTCATGATGGAGATGTGTATCCATAAACGGGGTTTGAACTAAGTTAGGAGAATATGGTGAGACTCTCTTTAATGATCGCTACAGATTCCCGCAGTTCCGCTTCCGTGATCAGCAGGGGCGGTGCAAAGCGGATCTTGTCGCCATGTGTGGGCTTGGCCAGCAGGCCGTTTTCCTTCATGGCCATGCAGAGTTCCCAGGCTGCATCCGGATTATGATGTTTGATCACGATCGCATTCAAAAGGCCTTTGCCCCTGACAGTTTCAATAAATGGGCTCTTCAGGGCGGTCAATTCCTCCCGCAGCAATGCACCCATCCGGGCAGCATTCTCGGCCATCTTTTCATCTTTCAATACCGTTAAAGCGGTTATGGCCACTTTGCAGGCCAGCGGATTGCCGCCATAGGTAGACCCGTGTTCACCGGGTTTTATGGTGAGCATGATTTCGTCATCTGCCAATACTGCACTCACCGGCAAAATGCCGCCACTGAGGGCCTTGCCCAGGATCAGGATATCGGGACGTACATTCTCATGGTCACAGGCCAGCATTTTACCCGTACGGCAGAGGCCGGTCTGGATCTCGTCACCAATGAAGAGTACCTGGGCAGCAGCACATAAGGCGCGGGCTCCGGAGAGGTATCCGTCATGAGGCACAACCACACCTGCTTCGCCTTGTATGGGCTCTACCAGAAATCCGCAAACGTTTTTATCGCTGAGCGCTTCTCCCAGTGCGTGCAGGTCGTTGTAAGGGATCACTTTGAAGCCCGGCATATAAGGGCCGAACCGGGAATAAGAGCTCGGGTCGGTGGAAAAGGAGATCACGGTGCTGGTGCGGCCATGGAAATTATGGGCGCAAACCACGATCACGGCCTTGTTCTCTTCTATGCCTTTTTCGGTATAGCCCCAGCGGCGGGCTAATTTAATGGCGGTTTCCACGGCTTCCACGCCGGTATTCATCGGCAACACTTTGTCGTAGCCAAAGTAGTCTGTAACAAATTTCGCATACTCACCCAGCAGGTCGCTGTGGAAAGCCCTAGAAGTCAGGGTGAGCTGCTGCGCCTGGCTGGTCAGGGCTTCAATGATACGGGGATGACAATGCCCCTGGTTAACGGCAGAATAACCACTGAGGTAATCGAAATAACGTTTCCCGTCCACATCCCAAACAAATACGCCATTCCCTTTATTCAGTACAACAGGCAGGGGATGGTAATTATGGGCACCGTAGCGTTCTTCGAGTTCCAGGTAATATTGGGTCTTGGGACTTAAGGCAGTTGTTGTAAGCATAACTTTTAGTTGGGCAGACTGAAGTCTGGCAGATGAGGAATATAATGTACTGGAGATCCGCCCGGCTGCTGGCCGGGTATGCAAGGGACTATCCTCGATGATTGAGTAAGTCGAGGTTGTTGTGCAGGAAATGCGTTATATGTGCTTTATGCAGGATGACGCAGAATTTGAGGCAAGATACTAATTTTTTGGGGAAAGGGGCAGGTTGGCTCTGATAAGGTAGTGTTCCGGAAATAGCCCATTGAGATCCAGGGGTTCAGCAGAAAGGGCAAATACTGTACTGCCGCTGCCGCTCAGTGCCGAAAACGCAGCTCCCTGCGCATAGAGTTTTTCCTGCACCGCCGCAATTTCGGGCCAAGCGGCAAAGACCGGATTTTCAAAATCATTGACGAGCTGGTTTTTCCATTCGGATACCGGCTGCTGTACAATTTCAATGAGGGAAGGACCGGCAGGTACTCCGGGCGTGATCTGGCCGAAGGCCCAGGCCGTGGATACCGGTATGCCCGGGAATACAATTGTAAGGTACCAGTTGCTCAGGTCCAGTGTTAAAGGGGTCATTTGTTCACCCCGGCCCGCAGCAAAGCAGGGTGCATTTTCCATAAAAAAGGGACAGTCGCTGCCCAGTTGCAGCGCATATCGGATCAGTTGTTCTTTGGTCAGTTGCAGGCGGAATCGGTTATTCAGCAACTGCAGCATGAATGCGCCATCGGCCGAACCGCCACCCATTCCTGCTCCGATCGGGATCACTTTATGCAGCCAGATATGTACCGGAGGAAGTTCCGGGAAATCCTTTTTCAGTAAGTCCCAGGCTTTGATACAAAGATTTTTGGCCGGATCGCCCGGCACCGGGATACCTGACAGAATGCATCGGGTTTCCGTTGCTGGCAGCAGCTCCAGCACATCCGTTAGGGGAACAGGGTAAAAGATTGTTTCCAGGTCATGGTAACCGTCTTCCCGCTTACGCAGGATACGTAATCCGAGATTGATCTTACAATTGGGGAAAATAACCATGCCGGTTATTTCTTTTTGCGGGTGTTGATTTCGTCGCGGATCGCTATGGCGCGGATATAATCTTCCTGCTCCAACACTTCATTGAGCAGGGTATTGAGGTCTTCCAGACTCATGGAGCGGAGATCGTCATTGCCGGCAGGTGCTGCACTGGCCGTAACCGGTTCTTCTTCGCCTTTTTTCTTTTTCTTGCCACCGGTATCTTCCATGAGAATGCCGGCATTTTCCAGGATATTCTCGTAGGTATAAATGGGACAGCCAAAACGAACGGCCAGGGCCAGGGCGTCTGATGTGCGGGAATCAATTTCAACGGTATCATTTTCACTGGAGCAGACCAGTTTGGAATAGAAGATACCTTCCTGCAGGTCGCAGATGATGATTTCCTGGAGGTCTACTGCAAATGCATTCATGAAATTCTTCATGAGGTCGTGTGTCAGCGGGCGGCTGGGATGCATTTTTTCCAGGGCAACGGCGATGGCCTGCGCCTCAAATCCACCGATCACGATGGGCAGCCGGCGAAGTCCGTTCACTTCCCCCAGTACAACAGCATACGAATGGGTTTGGGTGATGCTGTGCGACAGGGCTACTATTTCCAGTTCAATCTTTTTCATAAGTTCCTGCAGGATGCGCTAATAAGGTGCGAATTTAAGTTATTCGGGGTAATGTAGGCTGCTCCGGGCACAAAAAAACCGCCGGTAAAGGCGGTTCAGAATCGGACTGCCCGGATCAGGCAGATTTCAGTTTTTTTACGGCATCGATGATCTTCGGCATCACTTCAAAAGCATCTCCCACAATTCCATAATCGGCAGCCTTGAAGAAGGGGGCTTCTGGGTCTTTATTGATGACCACAATCACTTTACTGCGGTTTACACCGGCCAGGTGCTGGATGGCACCGGAAATGCCCACGGCAAAATAGAGGTTGGGGGCTATGGAACCACCGGTCTGTCCCACATGTTCATGATGCGGACGCCAATGGGCATCGGCCACAGCACGACTGCAGGCTGTGGCGGCACCGATCAGTCCGGCAAGGTCTTCGATCATGCCCCAGTTTTCCGGACCCTTCAGGCCGCGGCCACCACTCACCACCAGCTCCGCTTCACTGAGGGGGATCTGTCCGGTTACTTTTTGTGTGGCCGTTACTTTTACGCGGGGTGCTCCGGCTGCAACAGTAAGTGGTACCACAGTTGCGGTGCCGCTGCCACTGCTTATGCTGAAAGAATTCGGGTTCAGGGCAATCACTTTTACAGGTGTGGCAACACTGATCTGTGCAAAGGCCTTGCCACTGAATACCCCTTTCCGTACTACAAAGCCATTACTGGTATCGGGGAGTCCCACAGCACCGGAAACCAGTCCGGCTTTCATGCGTGCTGATACCCGCGGCGCTATGGCTTTGCCATTTACATTATTAGAAAATACGATCACAGTGGCGCCGCTGGCAGCTGCAGCATCGGCAATGCCTTTGGCATATACCTGCGCATCCATCGCAGTAAACGCAGCATCTCCTGCATGATGGATGGTTCCCACTCCGTATTTACCCAATGCAGCAAGATCATCACTTACAGCACCAAATACAATTCCCTCCGCTTTTGTGCCCAGCTGTTCCGCCAGCTTTGCACCATAGGAAAGGACTTCATAAGATGATTTCTTGATATGACCTTCGCTCTGGTCTATAAATACTAATACTGACATGTTTGCTTTTTTAAAATTTAATTGTATTCCCTTCTGTCTTCTCTCTTCTTTCTTCTGACTACTGTCTACTGACTACTGTCTACTATATCAGCTTCGCCTCCTCATGCAACAACCTCACCAGCTCCTCCGGTGTATCCGGCGATACCAGTTTTACACCTGCCTTGGCAGGAGGAAGTTCAAAGCTGACAATACCAGTCAGTGCGTCCGCAGCTGCAGGTTCTACCACTTTAAGGGGTTTGGTGCGTGCGCCCATGATGCCTTTCATATTGGGGATCCGTTGCTCGGCTACACCTTTCTGGCAGCTCACTACAACCGGAAGGGCCACTTCGCAGGTTTCTTCACCGCCTTCAATTTCACGGTTAATGGTGCAGGTGCTGCCATTCAGGTCAAATTTGGTGGCCAGGCTCACATAGGGCATATCGAGCAGCTCAGCAACCATGCCACCGATTGAGGCACCATTATAATCGATGGTTTCCTTGCCGGTAAAGATGAGGTCGTATCCGCCCTGACGCGCTGTATCAGCGATCTGTGCGGCGATATAATAACTGTCGTGACTGTCGGCATTCACCCGGATGGCTTCATCACCACCCAGTGCCAGGGCTTTACGGATGATGGGATCGCAATCGGCACCCCCTACAGTGATCAGGTGAATCACGGTGGAAGGATCTTTTTCCTTGAGTTCGATCGCCCGGACCAGGGCATACCATTCATCATAAGGATTGATGATCCACTGCACGCCGTCGTTGGCGAATTTCGTATTGTTATCGGTGAAGGCTATTTTTGCCGTGGTATCCGGCGTCTTACTGATACAAACTAATATCTTCATATCGCAATTTTAGCAATCCCGGTAGGGAAGATGAGGAAAAGGTTGTTTATGCAACTAAAACAAAGATAAGCCGCTTATTCAGATTTCCAATAACGTTTCAAAAATATTTTGGTTGAACATGGACCGGATCGGGAAACTCAAAGAATTCTTAAAAAGCAGTCCGGAAGACAATTTCCTGCTGCATGCCTTGGCCCTCGAACATATTAAAACGGGGGAGGAAGCGGAAGCCCGCCGTTTGTTTGAGAACATCCTGAACCGCGACCCTTCCTATGTGGGCAGTTATTACCACCTGGCCAAGCTGCTGGAACGTCAGGGTGAAACCGATGCCGCTATTGTATGGTATGAAAAAGGCATGGAGGCGGCCCGGAAAGCCGGTGATAACCACGCATTGGGAGAATTACGCAGCGCCTACGAAGAACTAACATTCTGATACACTGAAATCCGGCTGGCCGTTAAATATGGACCTGGAGCACAAATTTGTCAAAATACTGGAAGGGCTCGTGCCCGGATACCGCAAGAAGCGCTGGTTGCTGGCGGTTTCGGGTGGCTTAGACTCTGTGGTATTGACGGATCTCTGCAACCGGTCGGGACTCGATTTCAGTATCGCTCATTGCAATTTTCAATTAAGGGATGAAGAAAGCAACCGCGATGCTGCTTTTGTAGAACAGCTGGCAGTGCAGTATCAACGCCCCTTTTTGTTGAAAAATATGGAAACTGAAGCCTACGCTGCCGAACAGCATTGTTCCATTCAGGTAGCCGCCCGGGAACTCCGGTACAACTGGTTCCGGGAACTGCTGGCCCTTTCCAAAAACGATCCATTTCCTTTTGCAGGCCTGCTGACGGCCCACCATGCAGATGATAATATTGAAACGGTGGCCATGAATTTTTTCAGGGGCACCGGACTGGCCGGTTTACGCGGCATGTTACCCGTTTCTGCAGAACTGGTGCGTCCCTTGCTGGCTTTCCGAAGGGCTGATCTGGAAGAATATGCTGCGGATCATCAACTGCAATGGGTGGAAGACAGCACCAACAGTAAAGATGCGTACACCCGGAATTATTTCCGTAACCAGTTGCTGCCGGCTATTGAAAAGGTATACCCTGGCACAGCGCAACGGATACAGGACAGCATTCCGCGTTATGCAGAAGCGGAACAACTTTACCAGCAGGCGCTGGCCATGCACAAGCAAAAACTCCTGAACCGGCAAGGGAACAGTGTTCAGATACCTGTGGAAGCATTACGTAAAACAGTTCCCTTGCAAACAATTGCCTGGGAAATATTCCGGAATTATGGATTTTCTGCCGCACAGTTGCCCGAATTGCTCCGGTTATTGGACAGTACGACCGGCAGATCGGTGGTATCGGCTACCCATCAGGTGATCCGGAACCGGCGTTGGTTATTGATCGCGCCCATTAACGAACCCGATACTGCAGTATTTACTGTAGATGTTCTGCCGGAATCGATCCAGAGTCCTTTTTTCACTTTTTCAGCAGGACTCGGCATGGTACCCGGATCCCTAAAGCAGGAGGATCCCTCACTGGCTTATGTGGATGCAGCGGCACTCCGGCTACCCTTATTACTGCGACGCTGGAAGGCAGGCGACTATTTCTATCCACTCGGGATGAAAAAAAAGAAAAAACTGGCCCGTTTCCTGATCGACCAGAAATTATCAAAAGCAGCAAAGGAAAACGTTTGGGTGCTGCTGAGCGGCGATAAGATTGTGTGGGTCTGCGGCCTGAGGATTGACGACAGGGTGAAAGTACTGCCTTCCACAAAGTCTGCAGTACGCCTGACTTTTACATCCCTTTAGACTGCAGGTAATACTGAACACCCCGGATGAAGCCTTGAACCGCGTCATAATTACCGACAAGTTTTCCGGCAACAATTAAGAAGGCTACTCCATACAATGCACCCCAATAGTGGGCCGAATGGTTGATATTGTCACCACCTCTTTTATCCAGCACATAGGTAATGATCAGGTATAATGGCCCGAAGATAAATCCCGGAATAAAAGGAGGGATCACAAAAAAACCGACTTCTATCCATGGAGCGATCAGTAAGCCTGCAAAAACCACAGCGGATACAGCACCGGAAGCGCCCAGACTGCGGTAGTGATAATTGTCTTTGTTCTTAAAGTATGTGGGAAGCAGGCAAACCAGTAATGCTGTGACATAAAGCGCCAGATACAGCAATTTACCCTTGTTGCCGAAGATTTGTGCAAACTGGTCTTCTACGATCTGCCCGAACAGGTACAGCGACAACATATTAAATACCAGGTGCGGAATATCGGCATGGATCAGTCCGCAACTGAAAAAGCGGTACCACTGGTTGCGCCGGCTCACTGCAGGTGGATAAAAGATAAGATCGTTCATGAGCTTATCATTGCTGAAAGCAGAAAAGGAGACAAGCGCAGTGAGGATGATGATGGAGAGGGTGATAGTCATGTAATGAAATATCTTTTTATTTGCTCAGGCATGATGGTATTTCTCATTTCTCAGGATCGTACAGGCCCGGTATACCGATTCGGCCAGGATCAGCCGCACCAGCTGGTGCGGAAAGGTGAGTGCCGATAAACTCCATTTCAGTTTCGCCTTTTTCAAAACGGCTTCATCTATACCATAGGCACCTCCGATCAGGAAAACCAGTTTTTTCTGGCTTTCATTGGCCCGTTGTTGCAGGAACTGGGCCAGGCCTTCGGAACTGATGTTTTTACCCCGCTCATCCAGTGCCACCAGGTAATCGTCGGGCTGCAGCCATTCCAGCAGGGTTTCGCCTTCCTTTTTCTTCAGGTCCATTTCACTGAGCATGCCGGCATTCTTCGGCACCGGAATGATCACCCATTCCACCGGATAATACCTTGAGATGCGTTTGGTGAAATCTTCCACACCCGCTTTTACATATGCTTCGTGAGCCTTGCCCACCGTCCAGAACTGGATCTTCATTGGCGTAAAGTTACAGGAAGAAAGCTTGGCCGGAAGTGCTGAAGTTGAATAAAATCCATAAATTCAGCACACAAACCGACTGACATGAGAAAACTCACGATTTTTTTGCTGCTGCTCAGCAGCCTGGTGCAGGCCCAGATCCCCAAAGCACCTGAACGCAAGGAAGGAGAGGGGCCCTATACCCAGATGATCCTCCGTGGTGCCATATTGATCAATGGAACCGGTGCGCCTCCTATTGGCCCGGTTGATATTGTGATCGAAAAGAACCGGATCGTGCAGATCGCGAATGTGGGCTATCCCGGCGTTCCCATTGATGCGGCCCGCCGTCCCAAACTAAAAGAAGGTGGAAAGGAAATCGAATGTAATGGCAAGTATGTGTTACCCGGACTGATCGACAGTCACGCCCATATTGGCGGCAAGGAACAGGGCACTCCTGCTGAATACGTATTCAAGCTCTGGATGGCCCATGGTATCACCACTATAAAAGATCCCGCTTGCGGTAACGGCCTCGATTGGGTGCTCGACCAGAAGCAGAAAAGTGCCGCCAATTCCATTACTGCACCGCGTATTTATGCATATACGGTATTTGGACAAGGTGCAAAGGAACCGATCGTGACACCGGAACAGGCGGTTGCCTGGGTACGGGAGAATAAAGAGAAAGGTGCCGACGGCATCAAATTCTTTGGTGCGCCTCCCCAGATCATGGATGCGGCACTCCGCGAAAACAAACGTATCGGACTGCGTTCTGTTTGTCACCATGCACAAATGGATGTAGCCCGCTGGAATGTGCTGGCATCGGCCAGAGCCGGGTTGACAGCCATGGAACACTGGTATGGTCTACCGGAAGCATTGTTCACCAGCCAGACCATCCAGAACTATCCCCTCGATTACAACTATTCCAACGAAGAACACCGCTTTGGCGAAGCCGGCAAGCTCTGGAAACAAGCCGCTGCTCCTTACAGTGAGAAATGGAATGCCGTGATGAATGAACTGCTCAGTCTTGATTTTACACTTGATCCCACATTCGACACTTATGAAGCCAGCCGCGACCTGCATAAGGCCCGCACCCAGGAATGGCATGCCCTGTATACCTTGCCATCCCTCTGGAAATTTTATGAACCCAACCGCATTTCGCATGGGTCATACTGGTACAACTGGGGCACTGAGCAGGAAGTGGAATGGAAAGAGAATTTCCGGCTCTGGATGACTTTTATCAATGAATACAAGAACCGGGGTGGTCGCGTTACCGCAGGAAGCGACAACGCCTTTATCTACCAGTTGTATGGCTTCGGACTGATCCGCGAACTGGAACTGCTCCGCGAAGCCGGCTTCCATCCGCTGGAAGTGATCCGCTCGGCCACCTTATATGGTGCCCAATCCCTGGGTATCGACAAGGAAACCGGTTCAGTGGAAGTAGGTAAACTGGCCGACCTGCTTGTTATTGATGAAAACCCCTTACAGAACCTTCAGGTACTTTATGGCACTGGTGCGCTGAAGTTAAATGATCAGAATAAACCGGTTCGTGTGGGAGGCGTAAAGTATACGATCAAAGACGGTATCGTTTATGATGCCAAAAAATTACTCGCAGATGTAAAACGGATCGTGGATGAGGAAAAGAAGAAGACGGGGTGGAAGCTGGTGCAGCCGGGAGTGGAGTAGGGGAGAAGCGAGAAGGTAGAAGGTAGAAGGTAGAAGGTAGAAGGTAGAAGGTAGAAGGGAGAAGGGAGAAGGGAGAAGACAGTAAAGAGAAGTACAGAATAAAAGAGGCGATACGTTATCCGGTATCGCCTCTTTTTTATTTATTTTATTTCAATTGTCCTTATTCCGTATACCGGTTTGCCGGCGCTGCTGAGCCCTTGTACCACTACTACATATTTTCCCGGAAGGTCATTGGTATAGCAACTGAACCGGAGGGATCCTTTGCTGTCGGTTTTCAGGTATGGGTTCCAGTAGAGGAGATGGCGCAGGTCGGCCAGGGGACTATTGCGTTGTTCCGGGGTTTCATAAACCGGCGCATTGAACTGCCGCTGTAACTGCAGGCTGGGATAATCAATGATCAGGGCTGATGGGTCGAGTTCAAAACCACTCAGGTTGCCTTCGTAGGTGGAATAGCTCACAATGCCGTCAAAAGCGATGGCACCCTGGTAAAAACGGCGGGCCAGGATATCCATCTTCCGCACTTTCAGTGGGTCAAAGGCTATGATCTTGTTGATATTGAAAACCGGAACACCGTCCAGCAACACCAGCGGATTTCCTTCAAAGAAATTCTTGAAAGGGGTGTTCAGTACCCGGTAGCGGAAATCCCCCTGCGATTTGCGGACCATCACTTCCGCCACATATTCCCGCATCACTTCTTCCATAGTGGTAAAACGGACATAATCATCCAGCAGGTATGTTTTGTCTGGCCTGCCATAAAACGGTGTAGTGTCCTTTAATCCGGGAAGGAAGAAGGCGGTGGTTTGCCTTGCGGTAAACGCTTGCTGCAGGGTGGTTTCCTGTGCATATGTCTCGAGCTGCTCCCGGGCACTGACATCAAAAGGTAGTACCGGAAGCACCGGTTCCCCTTTAGCAGTGGAGAAGGGATTGTGTATCGTGATCTGGTAAGTGCTGTCTTTGCTTTGCTGGGTCTGTACAATGATGTTCTCTGTTCCGTAAACCCGCTGGAATTCAAACCGGATATTGCCCTGGGCATCGCTGATGCAATTGCTGAAATGGAAGCGTTCACCGGGTACCGACAGGTAAACGGCGATCCCGGGTGCCGGTTTCCCGGTTCTTTTATCCGTTATTGTCCCGGTGATCTGATGACCGCCATATTCGGGTGTGCTGGAAACCGGCTTTTTATAAGCAGCCTGCTGGAAACTACGCCAGCCATAGGTCAGCAACAGTAAATCTGCGGCATTTCCGGATCCTGCATTTTCAGAGAAGTAAAAATCAGCGGACTGACGGAAGCCGTTCAGATGTGCGGTCAGGTAGATATAGTGCAGGATGTTTTCATCCGGTGCTTTTTGTAACGGGTCCGTACGGAAGATGGCTGCTGAAAGGTCAGTAGCGGCACTATCCTGCAGGGTCACCGAAATTTTGCTGCGTTGGTGGTATTCCGTGCTGTCTGTCCGGAAGTTCACCGGTTCAGCATCCGGTTTATGGAATAACAGCCGTTCGGCAACTGCTTGCCCGGATTGATTGAAAAGGGTTACATAACAGATACCAAAAGGTAATTCCCCAAGCGACAAGGGGAAACGCACGGGTTCTCTCGAGGATTGTCCGCTGAAGGCCTTAAGTGTTTTTTCACCATTATGGACAACCAGCTGGAAACGTTCTTTAAAATCGCCGTTAAAGGAAACCTCAAGCGGTTGGGCTGCACCCTGTTCATAATGGAGTACCCAGCCGGTAGCTTGTACTTCAGGCAGTGCAGCTGTAAATGATTTTCCTTTTTCAGTAGTGATACGGGCGGTATAGCGCTCACCATTCCCGGGAATAAAGCGGAAAGCCCCCATGCCATCATGTGCGGTCTGGAAGCGGGTCACCGTTTCGTTGGCTGCATTCAGCAGTTCACCGTTTCCTTCAACAGGCTTGCCGTCTTCACCCAGCAATAAGAAAGCCAGCTGGCCTTTCAGTCCGGCAACAAGTTCACCACCTTCTGGATAAAACAAAATACGGGAAGAGTTGCCGGTGCCGGCAGGTGACAAACCTTTATCGGGATTGACGATTGTAATGGATTTATAAAACCAGGTGCCGGGATCCTGCTGTTGTTGCCATTGGGTATATGCCCGGATCTGGTATACGCCTGTTGGAATAGAACCCGGAATTACCCAGCTGCCATTACCACTGCCATTTTCTATTTCGATCTTGGCCTGCAGCAGGGGAGTGTATTTTGGATCAAGCAATTCCACATAGGCCGCCTTACTGATACCGGAGGGCTGGTGGTTGCCATTCGTTACTGTATAGGCTTTGAACCAGATGGTTTCACCGGTCATATAGAAACTGCGGTCGATATGCAGATAGGTTTTTTCTGAAGCACCAGGTAATGCACGGTAGCCAACAGCAGGTTGCGTGAATCCATGCAAAAACAGCAACATCAAAATGCTGTAGCTGCAGCAGGTTTTCCAGTTCAGTAGACGGGTTATATGGAGCAATGATCTTACCAAAATGAAGGTTTTTTAATAGTACCGCCCCTGAGTCGGCAATCAATACAATTCTCATCGGCCAAAGCCACTCCCGAAAAGCCGGTACCTACGAAATAGGCGATCCAGAGATTCCGGTTTCTTTGCAAGGTGGAGGCGAGATCAGCCCGGTCAATGATCAAGGGTTTACAGAGCTGATCCAGGGTGGTGCCCGATTGCCAGTCCAGCACTTCCTGCTGTCGGATGAATAACCGTTTGCTGGCAACCGTAGAAATGCTCAGGTAGCCCACTACGGCCTGTTCCGGCCGGCTGGTACACCGGAAATTGCCAAAGAGCTCGGCGGGCTGCGTGCCGAAAATAGAACCCAGTTCCCTTGAATTTTTGCGTACCAGCTGCCAGTATTCAAATGCAGGTTGGGTGAGTGCGTATTGGTTCACCAATATGCTATACCGCACACTGAGCCTGTCTGATCCTTTGGGGATGATATTGATCCGCTGGTTATCTACCACATCCTGACTCAACCCTTTGGTGGTACCCAGGAGAATATCAGTAGACTGGTAACTCTGCCAGCATCTTTTAGTGATTCGGGAGCTGTCGAGGTAATAGAAACTGTCGCGGACGAAATCATAACCGATATCCCCATCGTAATAGCTGTTGTATTCCCAGGTTTCCGTGAAATCCCAGCGGTAAAAGCGGGTATTGCCGGTGAGGTCTTTTGTAGATACATTGATGTTCAGGCCGCTGTCGCGGGTCCAGCTGACACTGTCTATGGCAGGTGTGATCTTCACTGGTACATAATCCGATTCCCAGCTGTCGCCGAACAAGGTCGTGATCAGCATGCGGTAGGATTCTCCTGTTGAAAGTGTTGTCGGGGGAAGCTGATAATTGCCATTTCCTTTATTCTGGAACACATAATTGGCACCGCTCTTGGATTGCAGGGTGATGGTGGCGTTTGCTTCTGCGATCTCGGTGGTGGTATCGTCGAGGCTGCGGGTGCGGGTCAGTTTGATATACGAAGTGTCTCCACCTGCTTTTACAATACCTTCGATCACCAGGAAATTACTGTAATCGGAAACCACCGGCGGCAGATAGGCTTCCCTGCAGGAGCCGATCAGTACTCCGGTAAACAGGATCAGGAAAAAAATTTTACTGCGCATCAGAACCGGATATTTAAGGTTACATAAGGGATGATGGTGCCGATCACTGAAAGCTTATAGCCTTTGATCACACCATTCTCTTCCACAAAATAGATCGAGTACGGATTCTTTCGTGCTGTCATATTATAAGCACCGAGCGACCAGGAATTATGGGTTTTCTGTTTTACTTTATGGTTACCATCAATATTCACGGAGAAATCCATCCGGAAATAATCCGGGATCCGGTACTGGTTCCGGTCGCTGTAGAACACCCGTTGTGAACCGGCCAGGTTGAAGATGGCGATCGGTAAGGTGATCGGACGGCCGGTGCTGTACTGTACATTCATTGAAACGCTATAGCGGTGCGAGAATTTGTAATTACTCACCACATTGAGGGCATGCGGTTTGTCGAAATTGGCGGGATAAGGATTGCCTTTATTGATCTGCTGACCGGCCAGGGAGTCGTCCATCTGCAGTTTCACACGGGAGTAAGTATAGCTGATCCATCCATTGAGCTTGCCATTGTTTTTACGGATCATCAGCTCGGCACCGTAGGCTTTTCCTTTCGTGGTGATCACATCACGCTCCATATTCGGGTTCATCACGATCTGTGCGCCACTTTTATAATCGAGGTACTGCCTCATGCGCTTGTAATACACTTCAACCGAAGTTTCAATCCCGCCTTTGGGGAAATCCTTATAGAATCCGAGGGAGACCTGATCGCCCAGCTGGGGTTTGATATAGGGGTCGCTGAGTTTCCAGATATCGGTGGGCGATATGGCTGTCGTATTCGATAGCAGGTGCAGGTATTGCCGCAGGGTATTATATCCTGCTTTTATCGATGCATTGTCACCCAGACTATAGCGCAGGGACAGGCGCCATTCCGGACCCTGATAGGTCTGGATCACATTCCCTTTAGCGTAGTAGGATGAATCCTTTACCGTGCTTTGGTCGCGGGGCAGGCCATCCACATAACCATAAACCCGGTTCGGACCGAGGAACTGGTATTGGGAGAAACGGATACCGGCATTCACGGAGAACCGGTCGGTAATATTGATCCGGTCCCCGAAATAAGCGGCCATTTCACGACCCTGCTCATCCGCAATTTTATCCTGCAAGACCAGCGAACTGCCACCCAGGGGCAGGATCCTGCCGGGTTGTATATTGTAATGGATACCTGTTACACCGAAATTGATCAGGTGGGTATTGTTGGGCGAATAGTTGAATTCTGTCCGGAAATGCTTTTGCTGGATGCCGAAACTGAGCTCGTAGGCTTTTATCGTTCCCTGGTCGCCTTTCACAGAATAATCATAGGAGTCGATACCAGTGGTAAGGGTCATGTAAAGCTTATTGCTGAACACGTGTTTCCATTTGGCCACCACATTCTTATTGGCATAGCGGAAGGTGGTATCGGTATTCAGCCGGAACTTGTCGGCACTCATATATCCCGTGATATAGAGATTATCTTTTTTACTGAAGCTGTGGGAGAGGTGCAGGTTCAGGTCATAAAAGGATGCCCGGCTGTTGCCAAAATCACTGGCGGGCAACAGTCCCAGTAACCAGTCTGAATAGGTAGTCCGTACTCCTGCAAGCAAGGTGGTCTTGTCTTTCACGATCGGCCCCTCAATATTCAGTTTACTGGTCAATACACCCAGGCCAGCAGAACCGGTCCATTTTTTGGAATTGCCATCCCTTGTGGTGATATCGAGTACCGACGATAAGCGGCCGCCATAACGTTCGGGGATAGAACTTTTGTAGAGATCGGCATTCTTGATCACTTCCGGATTGAACGCAGAAAAGAATCCAAAGAGGTGCGAGGGATTGAAAATCGTTGCTTCATTGAGCAAAACGAGGTTCTGGTCGGTGGAACCGCCCCGCACATTGAAACCCGTGCTGGCTTCACCAACTGTTGTTACACCCGGTAGCGTTTGCAGTACCCGCAATACATCAGGCTCGCCGAGCAATACCGGTACTTGTTTGATGGTCTTGATGGAGATCTTTTCTACACCCAGCTGCATGCGGCGGACATTTGAATTCTTTTCTGCCACTACCACAACGGTTTTCAGCGTGGGTACGTTTTCCTTTAATTCTATGGTAAGGTTGCCATTGCCATATACCTGCAGTTCGCGGCGGGTGGCTTTCATGCCGGCGCCGCTGATCCGCAGGATCTGCCGGCCTTTGGGTAGGGTGATCGAGAAATAACCAAAACCGTCAGTAGTCACTCCCTGTTTATTTCCGTCCGTATATACAGAAGCGCCTACCAGGCCTTCGCCGCTTTTACTGTCGCGTACATAGCCAGCAATAATAGCGGTATTACCCGGCCCCGGTGCGGTCTTGGAACCGATCTCGTAGAGTTTATTCTCAGCCTGGTCGCCAAGGGTTTTGGTGGCGTCCTGATCATCAGGCTCAGGTTGTACTTTTTCAGACGGGGGAGGCAGTTTGCGGTCGGTCTCCCTGAAGAAATCTGCAGCCAGCCGGGGGGTTACCGGATATTTACGTTCGGTAATATATACATTCCGGCCATTGACCAGAAAATGGTAGGGCTTGTTTTCAAACAATAATTCCAGTATCCGGGGCAGGGGTTGATTGCTTGCATCAATCGTAAACCGAAGGCTGTCGAGTACAGCAGGATCGTAATAGAACGTTGCACCTGATTTTGCCCTGAGCTCTTTCACCACAGTGCTGAAAGGCTGCAAGGTGAAACGGAACGAGTAGAGACTATCCTGTGCAGAAAGGCTTTTGACAGCAATCAGCAGCAGGAACAGCATCAGGTATGGTAAGCCGTTTTTTTTCATTTCCGGGTCAGTTCTTCATAGTAGGCAGCCGTTGCTTTCAATAAGCCTTCGGGGTTCTTATTAAATTTCTCCTTTCCGCTGAGAAACCGGCGGATCTCCAGTTTTTTATCACCGAATGCCTTAACGATATCATTGCGGGAGGATATACTGAACCACTCATTACCCTTCCTGATATAATAGGATCTGTACTGTTCATACCAGGTCAGGGTCTTATCAATGGTGGTCTTGTACAAAAGCACTTTCTTATGCTTCACCAATACTTCACAAGTGCCATTATAGATCCGCTGGTAAAATCCGGGGTGGTCTGCTTCCAGTGCAGGATCGTCATACGAAGGCCGGATAAAGGAATCCTGGTTGATGGTAAAGGCTGCTATCTTGCTGCCATTAAGCCTGATGAAATAGTTCTGGGTATAATCTTTCAGGATGAGGGCATCGTCGAAGATTTCATATTTGAGCGGGATGTTATCATAAACAATTCCCTGGCAGACCAGGCTGCCGGTTTGCAGACTGTCTTCCTGATAAAAAGGATGACCGGTAATTTCGGTGCCCCGGGGCAGGTAGGCCGATCCGCTGAAAATGGCAGCATTCTCTTTAATAAAGCGGTAATAGCTCTGCAGGGCCGAATCACGGAGGGGGCTTTGTGCAGCAACTGAAAATCCTTGCAGGAGCAGCAAACCCAACAGGAGCAAGGGTAGATTATGTTGTATGGTAGTATTTCTCTTCAAAAGCAACCGGCCATATGACAATTTACCCCGACCCGGTGTTGCATGGGTTGTCTGGGGAATTTTGGTTAACGGATTGTAAGATAATGAATAAGGAGAGGCGGGGAAGGGCTTCTGGATGAGCGGAAAAGGGTAAAAAAATCAGCAAAATCCTTGAATTTCAGTTTGGAAGGAATGTGGTTTTGGTGTATTTTTGCCGCCCGCTGAGCATAAAACACAGGAAATTAAGCGTTTCCGGTGTTTTTCAGCCAAGGATGGTCCCGTAGCTCAACTGAATAGAGCATCTGACTACGGATCAGAAGGTTTCAGGTTTGAATCCTGACGGGATCACGAAAAGCCCCCACTGGTTGGGGGCTTTTTCATTTACAACCGTAGCTCAACTGAATAGATCATCCCGGCCTTTGGCCGGGAAGGTTTCCGATTTGAATCCTGACGGGATCACGGTACAGCCCCCAATCGTTGGGGGCTTTTTTATTTTACCACTACGCTTGCGCCAAAGCTTCAGCGCAGGCGCAAAGGCACAAAGACACAAAGAATTGTAAGATTACATCCCCGCAGTGTCTCCCGAACGGAAGATTACATTTTAAGATTCAGCTTATGGGGACGCTGCGGCTTGGAAGAATCATGAAGGCTTTATCTGGAAAGCATAGTTGAAAATTAAGCAGATGGACAGGTTCTTTACGGAAAACTGCAAGAGAAACTACTCTTTTTCTGGTAAATCAGTAAAGCTGTTACGGGAAACCGCTTTTTTGCAAGTATCCGTCAGGGACGTGAAAGTAGACGATCAAAAAGAGGTTTATTGCCAATCAGGTGATCCAGGCAGCAGTAATCGATACAGGCCAGGTATTGCATCGGTGTAGTTTTATGATGAATAAGGGTCGGTATGAACAAAGATCCGATTGCACACATAAATAAACACATCATGAAAAAGGGTACAATTCTGCTTTTGGGCATATTATTCTTTTTGTCACTTACCGGGGCTGCACAACAAAGAAAAGTTTTTTATGCACGGTTCGGGGGCAATATCTTTTTATCCGGAAATAAAGATAAAGGTCCTTTTTTCTTCCCGGCGCTTTCCTTTGCTCCAGGTATCCGGATCGCCCAGTCGAAGGATTTCGCACTAGTGCTGGCAGCACCCATATCAATTGGGTCATCTAACCGGAGTTCCGGTTCCAGCTATCTGGGTTTTGATGTACCGGCTACCCTGGAATTAAACGTTGGTGCCGCAGCCGGGAATAATGAAAATTCGCATTTCGGCATTATGATCGGTGCCGGTGCCGGGTATCATTATGCGGGTAATTATCTGGATACCTATACTGTCCCTTACTCCGATTACAGGCAATTTGATTTCTGGGGTTATCGTCTTGAATCAGGTTTATGTTTCGGGAAAGATGAAGATGGCGGCAGGGTTATGATATTGTTCAATTATGGACGTGGGTTTACTGCTGATAAGAAGACTGTGATCGGCGCGGGTTTGTTGTTCACGATGGGGAATATTCATTCTTCCGGGAAATGATTTTATCGGTTAACAGGTAATAACGGATAATGAAAACTCACTTTATCACATGTTTGGTTCGTCCATTCCTGAGCCAATGCAATCCTTGCACAATCACCCGGTTCTGTTCTGCAGACGAGAAAGTGGAAGATAAGGTCCGGTTGCTGCCGCCTTCATAATCCATATCATTATGTCCCATATTGAAGTACAGCATATGGTACCGGGTATTGGTCCATACTACAGGATAGTCACCCGAATGCCAGATCTCTTCCGGCTTGGGACCCGTACCCAATGGGAAACTGGCAGGGTCGATGGATAATAAAACTTTAATGGATTTGTTCTGGCGCAGGTCGAACTCCCAACGGTACCATTCATTGGGTGCAGCATGTATTGTGGCCGGTAAGCCCTTCAATACCGGATGCCGGGGCTGCTCATTTTTTAAAACAGCACCCGTTGGCCGCCAGGTATTGCTCTTATACTGTCCGCAACCCAGAAAATGTTCGTGATACCAGCCCCAGTCCTGGTTGAAGGCGGAAGGGGTGAGGGCGAATCCGGAAAAATGAAATCCCATCCATCCACCACCACTTTGCATATACCGCTGAAAACCCTGGCGCTGAGTGGCTTCTTCCGGCCTGCTGTCCAGAAAGATCAACACCTGGAACGAATCTTTGGTTATAGTAGCCAATCGTGTCCAGTCGGCCGTGCTTTCAAACCGGAATCCTTCAGCCCGGCCTGCACTGTCGAACCAGGGCAGCGCTTCTTTTACGAAACTGATATGGGCGGCATCTTCCTTGGCTGTATAAAAGGCCAGTACACGGAATTTTGGGGAAGGCTGTGCCCACAATGGGAAGGTGTCCAGTAATGTGATCAGCAGCAGTAAGCTGCAGTACCGTATACTCAGGTTGATCAGATAACTTCTTGTCTGCCGCATGGCAACAAGTTACAGAAAGTGATGGAATGGTGGAAATCGCTCAGATAGGCTGCAGTAGTCCCCGCGTTTTGAGTAATTCGATCAGTTTTTCAACCGGCATTCCGGTTTTTTTCTTCAGTTCCCGGACGATATTGTAGACATTGGTTTCACTGAGCTGTAAAGCGGCGGCTATTTCACGGGTCGGTTTCCCCTCACTTTTCAGCCATAATAACTGCAGTTCCCGCATATTGAATGGAGGCAGCGCATCTGCAGGATCCAAGCTGCCCTGCTCTTCGTAATGGTAGAGTAATTCGTTTTTATGGATGATGGAAAGCCGGGCAGGCTGCTCCAGCCCCCAATGGGTGATGTCAACAATGTGGCCATGTACGATCAAGGGCAGTCCCGCAGAGGTGAACGCTACCGGCTTAAACTGGAACAATACCCTGCGTTCATGTTTGTGTTTCGGTACAATGTTGAATTGGAGATTTACTGTCAGGTCGGTGGAACGTACCCGGTTCATGATCTCGAATGAAGTTTTCACGAGTTTCACTGCGGCACTCAACTGGTCGTCTTCCAGTAATATGTCCAGCAGTTTGCTGATATGATGGCCGATCACTTCTTTTTTCGGGACACCGGTAATTTGGGTAAAACTGTCTTCCAGGTACACCAGGCTGTTCGTGGCAAAATCAAATAGATAATTACAGTGAACACCAATAGGGAAGTATAAGGTATCATCGGGGGAGATGCATTTTTCCATGATCTCCAGGATCTGGTACCGGTCTTTTTCCCCCGGTACGTCAAAGTGGGAAGAGGCCAGGATCTGTTGCCGGCTGGCCTTTTTCATTTTCTCCATATTCAGTTGCAGTTTGCAGGCTGGAAAGCCTTTGATTAACGAGTGTTAAAGTACGGCTGCAGGGAAAAATGGAAAAAAGGTGTGCGGGTATTTTTTAAAAAATACGCAATTCTACTGATGAAAAAAGCTTCCTCTTAAGGAAGCTTTCTATGTGTCTATGTGGTTAAGTTAATATCAGAAATCCCATTTCACAAAGGCCTCCATGGCCGCATACTGGGTCAGTCCCAGTTTGCCATAAAGGTTGGCGGTATTCGCATTCCGTTCTTCGGCCCGCTGCCAGAATTCACGGGCATCGGATCCCTGGAAGGGCACCATGTCTTTCTGCGACTGGTGGATGAAAATGCCAAAGCGTTTACGGATGACCTGCTCGGGGCTCATCGGAATCGCCATTTCAATTTCGCTGATATCCCATTCCTGCCAGGCGCCTTTATACAGCCAGAGCCAGCAATCCTTGATCCAGGGGTCGCCAGCCGCCTTGCAACGGCGCAGGGCTTCCAATACTACATTGAAGCATACAATATGGGTACCATGGGGGTCGGCAAAGTCGCCGGCACAGAATACCTGGTGCGGTTTGATCTCACGCAGCAGTGCCACGGTGATCACCACATCTTCTTCACCCATGGGTTTCTTTTCAATGGTGCCGGTTTCATAGAAGGGCAGGTTCTGGAAATGGATATTGGCATCCTTGATACCCACATAGCGGCAGGTGGCTGCTGCTTCGCAACGGCGGATCAGTCCTTTTACGGCACGGATCTCGTTGGTATCTACTTCATTTGATTTTTTATGGCTGATATACTGACGTGCTTTTTCCAGGATCGCTTTCGAAGCAGCATTGTCGATCTTGAACATTTCCTCGAAACCCACAGCGAAGTCCATGAAGCGCGTTACGAATTCATCAGTAACCGCAATATTACCGCTGGTCTGATAGGCTACATGCACATCATGTCCCTGATCGTGCAGGCGCTGGAAGGTACCACCCATGGAAATGATATCATCATCGGGGTGGGGAGAGAAGATCACGCAACGCTTGGGATAAGGTTCACTGCGTTCCGGGTGATAGGGTAACTGCACATTCGGCTTGCCACCCGGCCAGCCCGTGATGCTGTCGCGCATCATATAATATACCTGCAGGTTGGTTTCATAAGCGTCGCCTTTTTCCACCAGCAAGTCGCCCAGGCCATGGTCGCGGTAATCGTTATTGGTCAGACTGAGAATAGGCTTTCCTACTTTGAGAGCGAGGTGCACCACCGCTTTACGGATCATCTGGGGCGTCCACTCGCATTCACCAGTGAGCCAGGGTGATTTATTGCGGGTCAGTTCACCGGCTGCCTGGTCGTCGAGTACAAAAAGGGTATTGTCGTGCTGCTGCAGGAGCGAAGCAGGGATCTGTTCTGTGATATGGCTTTCCACCGATTTCTGCACCACAGGGGCCTTGGAATTGCCCCAGGCCATCAGGATGATGCGTTTGGCCCGCATGATGCTGTTGATACCCATGGTGATCGCCAGACGGGGTACCTGTGAAATATTGGCGAACTCATAGGAGTTGGCCAGTCGGGTGGAATTATCCAGTGTTACCAGACGGGTACGGGAATTGACACTGGATCCCGGTTCGTTGAAACCAATATGTCCGTTATTGCCGATACCGAGGATCTGCAGGTCGATGCCACCGGCTTCCTCGATCATTTTTTCATATTGCTGGCAGAAGGCCTTGACCTGATCCTTGGGGATCTCGCCATTGGGGATATGGGTATTGGCCGGATCGATATCCACATGATTGAACAGCTGCACTTTCATGAAGCGGTTATAGCTCTGCAGGGCATCATTTTCAATCGGATAATATTCATCGAGATTAAAAGTCACTACATTTTTGAAACTGAGGCCTTCTTCCTTGTGCAGGCGCACCAGTTCGGCATAAAGTGATTTCGGGGAAGAGCCCGTGGCAAGTCCCAGTACACATTTTTCACCTTTTGCCTGTTTCTCCCGGATCAGACCGGCGATCTCGCGGGCAATGAATTTGGACCCTTCTTTCAGGTCAGGATAAATTTTAACGGGAATACGTTCAAAAGAGTCGGTCAGATCAATTTCGAATGTTGGGTTGGGCATTTCAAATGACGTTTAAGGTTTAATTGCAATACACCAGGCGGGTGTTGTGCTTCCGGAAACCTGTTGCTGCAATTTTTTGGGAATACTGATGTGCACACCGTTGGCATCAGCCGACCACTTCAGGGCCGATGGAGTCCCGAAGATAGTGATTTTTGCGCCTTTGGAAAGCGGAAGCTGCGGTAAATGCAGTTCAGCAGGCAGTCCCTTTTCCCCTTCGGCTGTCAGGTAAAATGCGTAAAGGGTGCCGTCTTTCTTGTTTTGGGTGAAATAGATATTGCCGCTGGAATAGGGTGCAACCGGTTGCGTGCCATATATACCGGTTCCGTTTACCTGCATCCAGTCGCCGATCTCTTTCAGCCGCTGATAAGCCACCGGATCAAAATCTCCATCCGGCCCCGGACCGATATTCAGCAAAAAATTTCCGCCACGGGAGACGATCTTCACCAGCAACTGGATCAATTGGCGGGAGGATTTATACTGATCATTGGGAACAAAACTCCACGAATTGCCCATGGTCATGCAGGTTTCCCAGGGATAGGGCAGGGGCTTCTCCGGAACTTCCTGCTCGGGAGTTGTATAGTTTTCGTATTCGCCGGTTACAGTACGGTCAACAATGATCAGCCCGGGTTGCTTGCTTCTCGCCATGGTAGCAATACGGGGCATGTCAATATCCTGATCGTCCTTGATGCCTTTCTGCCATTCAACAGAACGGTCTACTGTACTCAGGGGCCTTACCCAACCTCCGTCGAGCCAGAGGATATCCAGCGGACCATAACCACTCATCAGTTCTTCGATCTGGTTATAGGTGAAGTTTTTAAAGGCTGTCCAGCGTTCCGGATACTTTTTTGGATCATAATTCACATTCCGGTCTTTGGGTGGAAAATAGGGCCACCAGTAATCCGGACTATGCCAGTCGGGTTTGGAGAAATAGGCGCCGGTCCAGAACCCTTCTTTTCGAAACGCAGTGAAGATCTCCTTCGCTACATTGCTCCGGGGGTTAGCAGCAAATCCGGATTTTGAATTCGTTATGGTATAATCGGTCTGTTTGCTGTCGAACATGCAGAATCCGTCGTGGTGCTTGGTGGTGAAGACCACATACTTCATACCGGCAGCTTTTGCGGCTGTGGCCCATTTCTCGGGACTGAAGTTTTTAGGATTGAAACTGCCCTGCAGGTTTTCATACGCCTGCTTGTAGCCGTAATAGTTCTGGGCATAAGGGCCGCGCCGAACGGTCCAGCCTTCATCTTCCGGGCAAAGACTCCAGCTTTCCACAATGCCCCATTGGCTATAGGTGCCCCAATGCATGAAGAGCCCGAACTTCAGGTCCTGCCATTGCGCCAGCTTTGCTTTTACCTGAGTATCTGACGGCGGATGATAGGCGTGTTGCGCCGCTACAGGAACAGTTAGTAGTAATGTGAAGATGTGGAGATGTGAAAATATGGAAATGAAAAAACGACTAGGTGAAAGTGCTGTTTTTTTTCGTTGTATCATAGAAGTCTTTGCTTTTAAATTAATAATCCTGACCATTACCCGTATTTACATCTCCACATCTCCACATCTTCACATTTTCACATCATTCCACCCCGATCTCATGCACAAATAACCAGGCCTTATGTCCTGCACCCGCCATCCCTTCCGGGATCGTACCGTAATTTTTTATGGCGAATTGCAGCAGGTTGGTTTTTACTTCTTTGGGTAAACTGATCGTGTAAACCATCCGGCCTTCTGTATCTGAAACCGGTGCGGTACTGCTCAGGGTGATCTTTTTTCCTTTGCTGTCAGTATACGTAATACTAACGGAAGCCGGGCGGTAGATCCAGGATCCTGTCTGTTCCAAAACATAAAAATGCACTTTGGTAAAAGTGGTTGGTACACCAAAATTGATGACACCAGAAGCGTCGTTTCCTTCAAAGCCGAGAAAGTCGGATCCTTGCGAAAGCCCTTTTTCATTTACGATGCCATTCACCAGGGTGAAAGCTCCATCACCCGGATAGTTAGGCGCCGGAGGCATTGTTAATGTGATCTTTTTTCCGGTAGCCTTATTGAATTGGAAGTTGTGGGGAATCGTCGATACCAGCTTGCCGCCCTGGTCGTAATAACGGCTGGTAACGGTGGCCGACTGGTTGATCATCACCGGCCGGGAATAACTGACTTCACCTGTGCCCATATCAACGGTAATTCTGGCTTTAGGGTCTTTGCTGTCCAGTGTATAGGCAATGCCTTTATAATTTGCAGTTGGCCCGATCGTGGCTTTCAGGTCATAATAGGCCTTGCTGTAAGAAGCTCCCCAGAAAGCATAACGCTGGAAAAGCTGCGGTAACCGGCGTTCAAAATCGCCAAAATTCTTTTTTTCCTGCGGGCTCCACAGGCATTCACTTAAAGCCGACAGGCGGGGGAAGATCATATACTCGACCTTTCCTTTGTTATCCATGTACTCCGTCCACACATTACCCTGGGCGCCGAGTACAAATTTTGCATCGGCCGCCGTCATTTCTTTGGGGATCGGATTGTAATTATAAATTTTTTGTATGGGGATATAACCGCCTATGGTGACAGAATCTTCATTCCGGGTCTGCGAATAATCCAGGTAAACATAAGTGGTCGGAGTCATGATCACCTGATGTTTTTGTTTGGCAGCTTCGATGCCACCGGCCTCACCTCTCCAGCTCATCACTACGGCATTGGGGGCCAGGCCGCCTTCCAGGATCTCGTCCCAGCCGATCAGGGTCTTTCCTTTCTTATTGATATAGCCTTCCATGCGGGAGATGAAATAACTCTGCAGTTCGTGTTCATCTTTAAGTTTTTCGTCCTTGATCCGTTGCTGGCAACGTGGACAACGTTTCCAATTGGATTTGGGGCATTCGTCGGCCCCCACATGGATATAAGGGGAGGGGAATAGTGCTGCCACCTCGTCGATCACATCCTGGAGGAATTCAAAAACGGAATCCTTACCTGCGCAGAACACATCATCATATACCCCCCAGGATTCCTGAACCAGTTTGCCATTTGCCTTGCGCGACACTTCGGAGATCATATTATCAGGGATCCGGGTCTTCTCCTCCGGGAAACAACTCAGGAAGGGATAAGCTGCAATGGCGCCGGCGCTATGACCAGGCATTTCGATCTCTGGTACAACGGTGATATACCTTTTTGCCGCATAAGCCACAATATCCCTGATCTCATCCTGGGTGTAATAGCCGCCATAAGGCGTATTGTCATTTCCTTTGCCCGGATAGCGGCCAACGATTGTGCCATTCCGTTGCGAGCCAATACTGGTCAGCAAGGGGTATTTTTTGATTTCGATCCGCCATCCCTGATCCTCCGTCAGATGCCAGTGGAAATAATTCATTTTGTGCATAGCCAGGTAATCCAGCGTGCGTTTGATGAAGCTTACGGGCAGAAAATGGCGTCCGCAATCCAGCATCATGCCCCGATAGGCAAAGCGAGGATAGTCGGTAATGTTGACAAAAGGTATGGCTATTGCTTTCTTCTTTTCCGGAGGAAGCAGCTGCAGCAGGGTCTGCATGCCGTAGAATACACCGGTTTCATTATCACCGTCTATATAAATACCATTTTTGTTCACCTGAAGCATATAGGCCCCGGCAATCGGATATTCCATTTTGCCATAATTCAGGTGAATGGCGTTGCTGGATATGGCAGTATCCATCCACAAGAGCAGGTTGAGGCCATAATATTGCCGCAGAAAATCTTTCAGGAAGAGCGCCGAATTTTCCTGGTTATAACCATGTACTACAATTTGTGTCTTCTCATTCAGCTCAAATTTTCCGGCGATTTTTGGCTGCACCACTTTAGCCGGCTGCGGCGTAATATTCAGGGGTTGTGCAAAAGCAGCACAGCTGAAGAACAGGATAAGGCTCAGTAGTAAGTTTTTCATGACTTCACGGTTTTGTTCGATCTTATTTCAATACAGGTAACAGCACGCTGCTGCTGTTCACGGCATCATGGAAGATCCGGATCGTCGCTTTTTTGAAATCTTCCGGATTGGCTTCATAGATATTCAGGAATTGCTGCGGATTCCGGTCAGCCAGCGGAAACCAGCTGCTCTGGATCTGGATCATCAGGCGGTGCCCTTTTTTAAAGGTATGCGCCACATCAGGCAGTTCAAATTTCACCCGCTCTGTCTTTCCGGGTTTGAAGGGAACCGGGTTTTCAAAACTGTTCCGGAATTTGCCCCGCATGATCTCGCCCCTTACCAGCATCTGGTAACCGCTCATAGGATAACTGCCCTGAGCCTGACGTCCTGCCAGTGCTGCAGCACCGGGGTATTCAAAATCATCAGGGAATACATCCACGATCTTCACCACAAAATCCGCATCAGTAGTCGAGATGCTGGTCAGCAGATCTGCTACCACCGTACCCGCAAGGGTCAGATCTTCATTCAGCACCGGTGTCTGGAAACTCAGCACATCGGTTCTGCGGGAAGCGAAGCGCTGGTCGTCGGTCATGTAGGCTATGGTGCGGTCGAGGTGTACATCCTCTGTATATGGAACCGGTTTGGCCGGATCACTTACATATTCACTAAAGGATATTTTGGCAGCGGGTTTCTCCCAGCTCAGTTTGCCATTCTCCTGGAAATAGATGGGTTGATCCTGTTTTTCGGCAGGCGGCCACTGGGCGAATTCCTTCCATTGGTTGGCACCACTGAAGAAGATCGTGGCTTCTGCCTGCTTCGAAATATCGCCTTTCCCTTTCAGGTGAAAATTGAAGAAAGGGATTTCGATATGGTTCTGATACCATTCGGCAGTATTGCTGCCAAACCGTACATTACCCAGCTGGCTGCCATCGCGGCTGGCCCACTGGCCATGATACCAGGGCCCCATCACCAGTTTATTGTTGTTCTTCCCTTTCTTTTCAAAAGCTTCATACATGCGCCAGGCACCGAAACAGTCTTCCGCGTCAAAGAGACCGCCAACTACCATCGTGGCAGTAGATGGGGATACCTTGTCTGCAAAATTCCGCGGATTCCGGGCCCGCCACCAGGCATCATAGGTGGGATGGGCATAGAGGTCTTTCCAGAACGCAATGCTGTCACCCATCAGTACAGCGAGTTGCTTCAGGGTACCGGCTTCCAGGAAAAATTTATAGGCATCTTTAGTAGGGAAATTAAAACCGGGTGAGCCCACCGTAGTGGGTTTCGGACGGGGTTTTCCAAATCCGGAATAGAAGGCAAAGCCATCCATCGGGAAGAAAGCCCCATTGTGGTGGAAATCGTCACCCTGGAACCAGTCGGTCACTGGGGCCTGCGGACTCACCGCTTTCAGGGCCGGGTGGTTACTCAAAGCGGCCATGGTGGAATAGAATCCGGGATAGGAAATACCGAAGATGCCAACCCGGCCATTATTGTTGGGCAGGTTTTTCACCAGCCAGTCGATCGCATCATAGGTGTCACTGGCTTCATCCGTTTCTGTACCTTTCTTGTCGGGGTTGTAGGGGCGTATATCCACAAAATCGCCCTCGCTCATCCAGCGGCCCCGCACGTCCTGCAGTACAATGATGTATCCTTCACGCATATAATACTTCCAGTGGTTGAACCAGAACCCACGCCAGTTATCCACTCCGTAAGGGGCACAGGAATAGGGGGTACGGCTCATGAGGATCGGATGGGATTCCGTGGCATCTTTTGGCATATAAACCGAGGTAAAAAGCTTTACGCCATCACGCATCGGGATATAGATCTCTTTCTTTATGTAGTTATCGCGGATCCACGCTGAATCCTGAGTGTATTGGGCCTTGAGCAGACCTGCTGAAAAGAGCAGCAGGAAGAGCAGGGAAAGCTTTTTCATCCTATTTCAGTTTTGGGCTTTAAATTTAGGTATTGCGGGGCATCTCCCGTAAAATACTTATGAACGACAACGCAAACGTTATACGTGAATTTTACACGGCCTTTCAGCAGCGGGATGCTGCCCGGATGAATGCACAATATGATGTGAATATTGTGTTCAGCGACCCGGTATTCGGACTGCTGCACGGCGATGAAGTACGGGCCATGTGGGAAATGCTCTGTAAACAGGCAAAGGATTTCCAGCTGGAGTTCTCCAATATTCAGTTACTGGATGAAGAATATGCCACCTGCCAGTGGGTGGCCCGCTATACCTTTTCCGGAACCGGAAAGAAAGTGGAGAACCGTATTAAAGCGTTCATGAAACTGAAAGACGGCAAGATAATCGAGCACAGTGATGCCTTCCGGCTGAGTACCTGGATCGGTCAGGCCCTGGGCTGGAAAGGAGTGTTGTTCGGGTGGACGGGTTTTATGAAGCGGGCAGTGCAGAAGCGGGCAAGGGCGTCGTTGGAGAAATACATGAAGGCAGTATACAGTATACAGTAGACAGTAGACAGAAGACAGTAGTCGGTAGACAGTAGACAGAAGTCAGTAGACAGTAGACAGAAGTCAGTAGACAGTAGTCCGATTCACTATTGACTATTCACTACTCACCACTCACTACTCACTCTGCTAATTTCCCGAACTTTCCCGCATTCACATCCTTCACCGCCTGCTCCAGTTCTTCGATCGTGTTCATCAGGAAGGGACCGTATGCGGCCAGTTGTTCGTTGATAGGTTCGCCTGATAATACTAATACAAGGGCATCTGTACTGGCTTCTACTTCAATAGCGCCGGGTTCGTTGGCGAATAATACGAAGTGATCCTGACCAATGGATTGTCCGTTGATACGCACACTGCCTTCGGCGACCAACAATCCGGTATTATAATTTTCCGGCAGGTGGAGCGGTACAGCACCCCCCGCTTTCAGTTTGAGGTTATACATTTCTATGGGAGTGAAGGTGCTGGCAGGGCCTTGTACACCATCGAAATTACCGGCAATTACCTCTACCACTCCTTTCTCTTCAGCAAGCTGGTATTTCCCCATGCGGCTATTGGTGATCTCCTGGTATTTTGGGGCCGACATTTTGTCTTTGGCCGGCAGATTCACCCATAACTGTACCATATGAAAAGGACCGCCTTTCCGGCTATATTCCAGTTCATGGTATTCTTTGTGTAATACACCCGAAGCTGCTGTCATCCATTGTACATCCCCTTCACCGATCACGCCGCTGTTGCCGGCACTGTCGTGATGTGCAATACGACCTTTATAGGCAATGGTAACGGTTTCAAAACCGCGATGGGGGTGTACCCCCACACCCCGCGGAGTATTACTGGGACCAAATTCGATTTTGGCACCATAGTCCATCAGGAAGAATGGGCTCATCCGGTATTTACCGATCTGCGGACTGCCCGGGAAGAAATTATGAACCCGGAAACCGTCGCCTACCATATGTGGTGGAGGCGGGGGGAGGATGTGTTGTATGGAACGTAACATAAAATCAGTTTATACCACTTCCGGCTGCTTCGTTACCAGTGATTCTCCCAGCCAGATGAATTCTGTGAGGAAATTATGTACCGTGTTGGCAAAAGCCGGATCCAGGAGGATGCCGTTCTCATTAAATTTCTTGTCAACCCCCGGTACAATAAGCATATACGGAGAGGTAATGCCAAACAGGGCCGGTACCAGCAACAGTAATTGCTGTGAAGCCCGCATGCCACCCATGGCTCCGGGGGAGGCGGTTACCACACCAAAGGCTTTGTGGTGCTGCTTGGGAAAATAATCGAGCAGGTTCTTCAGGGCCGGGGCATAACTGCCGTTGTATTCCGGAGTCACCAGGATGAAGGCATCCGCAGCAAAGATCCGCTCTGCTAGAGGACGAATGGATTCCGGAGCGGATTCCGCATTCCGGATCACCGCTTCCATTGGTGGCAGTGGCCATTCACGCAGGTCTATCAGCCCGATTTCGTGATCGGTAGTGGCCTCCAACTGGGCTTTGAGGTGGAGGGCTACACGGCGGGTTACGCTATTTTGCCGGGGACTACCCGAGAAGATTTCGATTTTCATACTTCAAATTTTCAATGTTATAACATCAAAACAAATGCCTGTTCTGCTTTTTACCGTTTTTGGCAGAATAAGGCTGGTGGAATGGCAGGCAGTAAAAACGGGAATTGGCGGGTAAGCCCTTGATTTTGCTGCAAATGCATTATTTTCGAAGGACTTAAATACTACAACATGTTTGACCGCAGAAAGTTCATTGGCGCTTCCGTTTTGGCAGCCATCAGCTCCGGATTCCGGACCAGTAATGCTACAGAAGACCTGCCAGCACCTGTAACCGGCAAACCTTTGGTATTATCTACCTGGGATGCCGGACTGGATGCGAATAAAGGTGCCTGGGAGATCCTGGGAAAAGGTGGACGGGCCCTGGATGCCGTGGAGGCAGGTGTAAAAGTAACAGAGGCTTCGCAGAACTGTTGCGTGGGACTGGGTGCCAATCCCGACCGTGATGGCTTTGTGACCCTGGATGCCTGTATCATGGATGAGTTCGCGAATTGCGGCAGTGTGGCATTTCTGGAGCGGATCAAACACCCCATATCAGTTGCCCGCCGTGTGATGGAAAAGACACCGCACGTTATGCTGGTAGGCAGCGGTGCCCAGCAGTTTGCAGTAGCGGAAGGATTTCCCCTCGAAGAACAAAAGCTCAGTGAGGATGCCCGCCGTGCTTACGAAGACTGGCTCAAGCGTTCAGAGTACAAACCGGTAGTCAATATAGAAAATAAAGGCCATGGCCCCTTTGCCCCTGAATACCTGAATGGCGGGGAATTCAACCACGACACCATCGGCATGATCGCCATGGATACCAAGGGCAATCTCAGCGGCAGCTGTACCACCAGCGGCATGGGCTTTAAGATGCGAGGCCGCCTGGGAGACTCACCCATTATTGGTGCCGGTCTATTTGTGGATAATGAAGTGGGTGCGGCAACTGCAACCGGTCAGGGAGAAGATGTTATTCGTATTGCCGGCTCACATACGGTGGTGGAACTGATGCGGCAGGGACTGGCTCCTGAAGAAGCCTGTAAGCGGGCTGTACAGCGGATCTTAAAGATCAAGGGACCGGAGAAAGCGAAGTCCATCCAGATCGGCTTTATCGCCATCAAGAAAAACGGACAGTTTGGTGGCTATGCCTTGCAGAAAGGGTTCACTTTTGCGGTGAAATCGGGGACGGAGGAAAAGTTGTATAAGGCGAAATCACTCATCTGACCAATGACCAATGGCCGATGACCAATTACCGATTACCAATTACCAATTGTAGGGAATGAAACGATCGCTTGAAATCTGTGCCTTTAATGTGGAGTCCTGTATTATTGCAGAACGGGCTGGTGCCGTACGTGCCGAGCTTTGTGATAATCCGGTAGAAGGCGGTACCACCCCTTCTTACGGAACCATTAAACTGGCAAGGGAGAAAGTGAAGATCCAGCTCTATCCGATCATACGTCCCCGCTGTGGTAATTATTTTTACAGCGAGGATGAATTCCGCGTGATGCAACAGGATATTCTGCTCTGTAAAGAACTGGGCTGCGACGGTATTTCCATCGGTATCCAGTTACAGGATGGTACGATCGATGCGGAGCGGATGAAACGGGTGGTGGAATGGGCATACCCTATGGGGGTAACCTGTAACCGGGTTATCGATGCGGCACCTGATCCTTTTGCAGCACTGGAAACCCTGATCGAAGTGGGTTGTGAACGGGTACTCACCAGCGGACAACGCTCTGCAGCACCACTGGCCATTGATGTTCTGACCCGGCTTGTGACACAGGCCGATGAGCGGATCATCATCATGCCCGGAGCAGGAGTGAAGTCGGAAAATATTACCGCGTTGCTGGCCACAGGTGCACGGGAATTCCATACATCGGCGCGCCAGGCTGTACCGGATGCCGTATACCACAAAAATCCGGAAGTGCTGGATATCGGTACGCCGGTAATCGCCGGCGAAGAAGAGATCCGCAGAATTGTGGCGTTACTGAATGCATAGTTTTTTGATCCAACATAATGGCAGCCTTATTCCATAAAAGAAGTACTTTCTTACTCCTCTTCCTGCTTTTCGGGACTCTTGCTTCAATGGCGCAGGAGCCCTGCCATTGTCCTGCCAACCTGGAACAACTTATCCGAAAAACCGAAGAGAATTATGCCGGCTTCCCGCTGAAAGTAACCGGCGAACGGAAAACGGCATACCTGAATGTGATTCGAAGGCTTAAAAAAACTGCTGCAGCTTCTGGCAGTCCATTAGAATGTTATTCCGTATTACGCGAATACGTCAGCTTTTTTTATGACCGGCACTTTCTGATCAACTATACCGACCGCTCGGTAGCCCGCCGCGAAGTGATCATGCCGCAAATGCAGTATTATGAAAGCCAGACCGGCGATCCCTGGGAAGGCATCTGGCGCGATCCCGACAGCACACTCACCCTGGGAGTTAAAAAGATCAATCCGGCTTTCTACAAAGCCGTAGTGATTGAAGCAGCCGATCCCTCACTCGAAAAGGGACTCGTTTATTTCGAGTTCCGCAATACCAATGGGAAATGGTACGCCCGGGAATTCGGTCTCTATTCCAGTACCCCGGTTCCCGTAAAACTGAACGGCGATCTCCTCCAGGTCTGGAACTACTACTTATTTGCCCGGGTTTCGCCCAAGCCCCTGCACACCCTGCAGCAGGCAGAGTGGGAGGGCTGGAAGAACGGCCACCAGGGTATTTATTTCCGCCAGCTCAGTAAACAGACCGCCTATCTGCGGATCGCATCCTTTATGAATACGGATGAATTGATCCGGCAACTGGTAGCGGAACAGGATAAAGCCATCCGTCAATCCCGGAACCTCATCATTGATCTGACTGGTAATGGTGGAGGAGGGAGCGGTTGGGTTTCCCTGCTGCCCTATATCATGACTAAACCGATCACGCAGGGATATTCCAGGTTACGGATCAGTCCGGATAATGTTACGGCCAAGCGAAAAGACCTGGAGCCCTTTGCCACACAACCGATACCGGACGAATACAAAAAGTATTTTCCGGATTCTGTCATACAGCAGTACAAAACTGCGTATCGGGAACTCCAAACCACCTCTGCGGCTTTTTATCCTGTGCCCGGCGCTGTATTTCCATTGGAAGAAAACAGTAAACTGCCGCTTAAGGTCGCTCTGCTGGTGGATGATTTTTGTGGAAGTTCCACTGAATTTTTCTGCTGGCTGAGTAAACAATCGACAAAGACCCGTATCTATGGCAGCAATACTTATGGCATGATGGATTACGAAGGTATGAGTATCCCCACAGCTTTGCCCTATACGGCTTTTCAACTCTATATACCCATTGCCCATTCTTCCTGGACGCTCACTGCGCCGATTGACCGTAAAGGGTTTATGCCTGATGTGCTCCTCAGCGGCATTCCCCGCGAAAACTGGGTGGAAAATCTCAGGGCGAGACTGGAAAAAAACTGATCAGGGGCCAGCTGGTAAATTACTGACTGAATTCCGTAATTTCGGTTAAACCTGCGTTATGAGAAAGCTCCCCCTGCTTTTTTGTTTTCTCCTGCTTTTCCTGAAACTCTCTGCTCAGGAAACCTATGATATCATTTACAAACTCAATGGCGATGAAATGACGGGTAAGATCACGGAAGTGAGCGAAGACCAGGTCAAATTCATTTATAAAGGGGAGACTGCAGTTTATGTAGTGAAGAAATCGGAGATCCAGAAAATACGCTTTGCCAGTGGAAGGGTGGAAGTGATCAATGCACCGGGTGTACAACAACCTGCTGCAGGAGCTCCCGCACCGGCAGCGGCCAGCAGTTCAAGAAAAGGAAAGATCGCCGTGCTCCCTTTCCGTTTTCTGGCCGATAACCAGTCCGTTGACGAGGAAGTGGGGTATCTCGTACAGAATGAAGCATTCTCTTATTTGCAAAAGCATTCTGCCGGATACCGGTTACAGGATCCGAATACCACGAATGCTCTCTTGCTCAAAGCAGGCGTAACCCTGGCCAACGTAAGAGGCTACACGCCGGCCGATCTCTGCAATATCCTGGATGTGGAGGTCATCGTGCAGGGTACGATCAACCAGACCAGGGGAGCCGCCACGACCTACAGTTCCGGAAGTACTACAAGGAATACCCAGTATAATACCGGCAAGAATAATAATAAGACAAAAACAACTACATATGGATCGGGTTCTTCCAGTACTTACCAGAATTACAAGACCAGCGTAACGCTCGGCCTTTTTACGGAAAGTGGTACGGCGCTGTTCAGCCAGGATCATACCGCATTCTGGAATACCGCTGATGCCTACAAGAACGCCATCCAGTATCTGTTGAAACGCTCACCAGTGTATACAAAATAATGTTGATGTCATGAGGGCTATCCTGGATTCTATCGTATTTGCTGAATTGTTTCCACTTACCCTGCTTGCTGCCATTTTTCTGGGCTTCCGGGGGGCAGCCCGTTTCCAGCGCCGCAAGAACCGGCCCTGGGTTCCTTCGGGCATTGAAAGTTCGGTGATCGGTTTCTTTGCCCTGCTGATCTCATTTACCATGCTGAACTCCAATACACAGGCCCGTAAGCGGGAAGCCCTCGTACATGCGGAGTCGGATAATATCGGAACCATCAGCCGCATCAGCCGGCTCATGCCCCGCCCGGTTCAGGACAGTCTTAACCATTATTTGTGCGCCTACCTGCAGGTGAAAATGGATTTTGTGGATAAGGACATGACTAAAGATGAATGGAAAACCGCGACAGAGCAAGTGATTGCTGATTTACAGGCTTATATCGTACATCCGGCCGACAGCCTGCACCTGAATGAAAAGCAGAAAGACCAGGTAATGACCCGGTTCAATGAGTTGAGCACCCTGTTCTACCAGATGTATTATGCTTATGATGAGCGTTCGCCCTCATTGATCCTCTTTGCATTGTTCAGCGGGGCTTTGCTGGTGGGCGCCCTGGTTGGTTTCATGAGTGGTTTTCCGGAAAAGAAACATTTCCTGGTGCCCTTGATCTATTTCTGCCTGGTAACGCTTACTCTCCAGGCCATTCGGGATCTGGATGATCCTTTTCATGGTACCATCAAACCCAGTTACCGGATCAATAAGGAATTATTCGAAAGCCTGAAGAAGGAACGCCTGCAGATACAGGCTATTCCTTAATTCTTTTTCCCGCCAAATATCCGCCGGATCAATCCCTCTTTCTTTTTGGGTTGAGGCGTTTTTGAAGGATCGGGTTTCTGTGCTTCCGGTTTCTTGTCTGTTGTGGCAGGAACCTGATTCTTAGGATTATTTGCTTCCTGCAGGATTTTCTGTTCTTCCAGCGATTGCTTGGATTCGACCGGAATATCCTGCGTATCCGGCTTGCTCAGGTATTCGTCCGCGTTAGCTGCAGGTTCATCCCCTTCGGCGGGTGACTGGTCTTGTGTGAAGTCGTAATAATTTTCATTGCGCATATTCTCCGGTTGCACAAATTTGGCCGAACGGTCAAGCCCCAGTGTCTTATCAGCCAGTGCTTTCTGGAAGAAATATTCCCAGATCGGACGGGCTGCCTGACCGCCATAACCCAAACCACTCTCCAGCCGCACAAAACGGTCGTCGCAACCGATCCAGACACCGCCCAGCAGTTGCGGGGTGAAGCCCATGAACCAGGCATCGGAGTTGTCGTTGGTAGTACCGGTTTTGCCACCCATTTCAGCAATACCGAGGCGGTCGCGCAAACCCGCGGCAGTACCAAAATCCACCACACCCTGCATCATCCTGCTCATATTATAAGCAGTAACCTGGGTGATCACTTCCTTGCGTTCCGTATCAAAACGGGCCAGTACATTGCCATTCTTGTCTTCGATGCGGGTAATATAAACCGGTTTGGTACTGAAACCACCGGCCGGGAACATGGTATAACCCCAGAGCATTTCAAAGAGCGACAGATCGCAGGATCCCAGGCTGATGGAAGGGTAGGGCTCCACTTTAGTGGGGATATTGATCTGATGCAGGAATTCAGCAAATCGTTTCGGTGTGGTCTGTTTGATCAGGTAGGCAGCCACTTCATTTACCGACCAGGCCAGTCCGCTCGCCATAGTACGGGTACCGGTACGACCACTGTTCTTAGCCGGTACATAGCCGGATCCCGGGAAATATTGTTGGGTGGCCTCGCACTGGGTTTCCGGAGTAAAGCCATATTCTTCCATGGCCAGGGCGTAGAGGAAGGGCTTGATGGAAGAACCCACCTGCCGCTTGGTGCGGAGGTTAACGTGATCGTATTTGAAATTCTTAAAATCTACACCGCCTACCCAGGCTTTCACCTGTCCGGTGAGCGGATCCATTACCATAAAGGCGGTCTGGAGGATCTCGCGGTGATATTTGATCGAATCATAAGGGGTCATCAGGGTATCCTTTTCCCTCATGGGGTTCCAGGCAAAGACCCGCATTTTGGTTTTCTGCGAGAAGGTTTTTTTGATCTCTTCATCAGTCAGCCCTTCTTCTTTCAGGTTTTTCCAGCGGTCCGAGTTCTTCATGGCATTCTGGAGGATATTTTCATGATCTTTCCAGACAGCATCTGTACGGACACTGGTTTGCGCATTCAGCACCCGCTGTAATACCGGCATGTGTTTGGCAACGGCTTCCTCGGCATAGAGCTGCATGCGGGGATTGATAGTGGTATAGATCCGGAGACCATCCTCATAAAGGTCATACGCATCGCCGTCTGATTTTTTATTCTCTTTGCACCATTTTTTCAGTTCATCACGGATCACATCCAGGAAATAGGGGGCGATACCGTTATTCTCATCCAGTTTCTTGAAGTTCAGCTGGATAGGTTTTACTTTCAGGGAATTGTACTCCGCCACACTCAGGAAATCATTTTTTACCATCTGGTTCAGTACAATGTTGCGGCGGTCGAATGCGGCCTTATAGTTTTTACGGGGATTGTATACGGTATTGCCTTTCAGCATTCCCACCAGGACAGCAGCTTCTTCAATGCTCAGCCGGTCGGGCTCTTTCTGGAAGAAAGTACGGGATGCATTCCGTATACCATAGGTATTTTCTCCAAAGGGTACGGTATTCAGGTAAAGGGCGATGATTTCCTGTTTGGTGAAGTTGCGTTCCAGCTTTACTGCGATGATCCATTCCTTGAGTTTTTCAATGACCCTGCGTACGATATTCTTGGAACCCTGATCGAGCATATTCTTGGCCAGCTGCTGGGTAATGGTACTGCCACCACCATCACGGCCCAGCCGTACAACCGCACGTACCAGGCTTTTTCCGTCAATCCCGGAATGATCGTAAAACCGTTCGTCTTCGGTAGCGATCAAGGCATTCACCACATGTTTGGAAATATCCTTGTAGCTCACATTGCTGCGATTGCCCCGCTCTTTGTAATATTTACCCATGGGAGTGCCGTCATCACCGAATACTTCCGATGCCAGCATGATAGAAGGGTTCTCGAGCTGTGCCAATGAAGGCATCTTGCCAAAAACGCCAAAATTGATCAGCATTAAAAGCAGAATGAAACCGGCAACACTGTAAAGGAAAATTTTCCAGTAGAGTTTTACTGAGCGTGACATGGGCAAAAACCGAATTTCTTTTGCGGGAGGAAATTCAGCGGAAAGATACTGCAAAAATCATGCTTAAAAACCCTTCATTTTACTGTCTTCTGTCTACTGTCTTCTGTCTACTTCTAGAACCTTCCCGGGAACAGCTTTTTTAACTCATTTTTATACCCAATCAGGTCTTTTCCGCTCCTCAGGGTCTCCAGGTTTTTGGCAGAGATCAGGATAAAGCTGAATTTTTCCTTGGGCAGCCAGGGTACGATCTCGGTGGCGGCGATTTTTCCGACTTTATCATAGTAAGCAAGGGCATCGTCGGCATTGGTGAAGGGTTGGATCACAACCAGACGGATGTTCTCGGTTTCGAGCAGGATCTCGCTGCTCACCTCAAGCGGTTTATTGGGGATATTCGCTTTATTATAGCGGTTAAAGGCGTTTTTCGCTTCTGATACAAACACACCATCCACTTTGTCCATGACGATCAGTACCGCATGCGGGGCAGCTGCATTCGCTTCAAATCCCGGTTTGGGTGGTGCCGGTGCAGGGGGAGGGGGTGCCACTTTTTGTTTGGCTGTATCTTTTGCCGGAGGGGGCGGAGATACCGTTTTTTTCTGGGCAGTATCCTTGTTGGTTACGGCAGGGGGGACAGGCTTATGCTGTACCGTATCTTTTACTGGAGCCGGTGGCGGTTGCTGGGTTACCACAGGATCTGTTTTCGGCTTGGGGTCGGGTTGCTGTGTTTTGGCAGGTGGTGAAACCACGGGTTTCTGTACAACATCCGGTTGCGGGGTGGCAACTGTATCCTCCTGTGGCCGCTCGATCTTGAGGTCGGTCAGGTATTGCTCGATCTCTTTGCGGCGGCTCAGCACTTCCAGCAGGTTTTTCGCCTTGGCTGCCATGGGAGCGTCCGGATAGAGGTTGATCAGGTCTTCCAGTACGGCTCGTGCCGTATCGTCCTGCCGTTCCTTGATCAGTAACACCGATTGGATATAGAGCAGCTGGGGAGTCCAGTAATTTTTCTGGTAGAGGCTGTCGGCCACCCGTTTCTCGGCCATTGCTTCCCGGAACTGTCCTTCGATAAACAGGGTATAAATGCGGTTATACCGCCTTGTCATGTCAGGATTTTCCGGTTCTTTTCCCTTGGGTGCCGGCGGATTGCTGATCTTTTCTTCGAAGGGGGTGCCTTTGTGTTTTTCCTGGAGCCGGGCTTTTACTGCGGCAGCCTGCTGGTTCTGGCCTGTTTTCAGATAGCAATAATATAAATAAGAAAGAGCTTCAGCTTCCAGACTGCTGTTGGGGAAGCGGTCCAGGAATGCTTCCAGGGTTTTGATGGCAGCAGCATAATCTTCCAGCCCGTCCATCAATGCTTTTCCGATGGCAACCTGTGCCTGCTGTATCGAGTCATTGGAGATGGTCAGCAGTTCTGGTGTGAGCGGCAGTTTTTTGGTGAGCGATTCGTAGCTGAGTACGCCATCATCATCTGTACCTGCGGCCTTCGCTTTGGCATCGATGGCATTTTTATCTGCCTGTTGCTGTATGGCCTGGTTCACGGCATCCAGCCGGCGCCAGTTATCGGCATTCGGGCGATTCCCCCACTTGTTCTTGAATTCGGTAAATCCTTTGGCTTTGAGCGCAGCATTATAGAAATACCAGTCGCCCTTGGAATTGTCAAACAGTTCCGGAACGGTATTCGTATTATTGGCAAGCAGGGGATTATTGGTGTTGGGAGCTGGGTCATCTTCCTGCAGTCCCTGTTGTTTGCGGAGCTTTCGCAGCAGTTTGCGGACATAGGCATCGCGCTCTGCTTCGGGAAGGGCGGCGATTTTCTGCAGGCTGTCCTGGCGCGTGATCACACCGGTATTGGAAGCGATGGAAGTGAGTACGGATTTCCGTTTTTCAAACTGCTCCGGATCAGGGACTACTTCGGTCATCTGCACACTGTCGTAAAAACTTTTGGCATCTGCATAATTGCCATCGGCAAAACTGAGATCTGCCAACTGGAGATAGCTCCTGGATTTCTGCAAACGGTCGGCCGGTTGGTCAGAGCTGCTGGTCGCCGAGAGCTTCAGCAATGCCTTGGCCCCATCCCGGTTACTGCGTTCCAGTTCCATCTGGGCTGCGGAATAGTAAATGATATCCCGGTAATTGGTATAGCGGTCTTTCCGTGCCATTTTGACCAGCGCGGCAATATTCTCGTCGATCACTTTATCGTCACCCTTGTGCTGGCGGATGCTGTTGAGCCGGGCATACACTTCCAGGACGGGATTCAGGGTATGTTTGATGGCCTGTTCGTAAAAGCCGAGGGCAATATCATTTTTGCCACTCATTTCATAGAGCTGACCAATGAGGAATTCCCATCTTGCGGTTTCTTCCCTGTTTTCCGCAACCGGAAGGGCTTTTTCCAGATAGAATGCAGCACTGTCGGGCATTTCGCGCTGGTAGAACCAGAGCGCCTGCATTTCGGCCAGGTTGGCGGAAAGGCGGGCCGGGAAAAGCGGGTCATGTTTGAGGGTCTCGATCATGCCGGCTGCTTCCGGATATTCGTCGCGGGCCAGGTAAGTGCGGATCAGCCAGAGGAAGGACTCATTCCGGCTCGGGGGACGGTTCAACAGTTTTTTGCCGATACTCCTGGATTCCGGAGTGGAAATGGAAAACGCATTTCCTCCTTCGTTGGCATTGCTGCCAATAGGCTTATCGTAACCATCTTTTTCTTTGGGTGAGAACGCGTAGTTAATGTATTGGAATGTAAGAAAAGCCGTGTCGAATTCCTGCCGGAAATAATACGCTTTCCCCATCAGCATATACATGTTGTCCACCCAGTCGTTCCGGAGATCGTGCAGCAATATCCCGGCATTGGCTTTATAGATCACCGAATCCAGTTCTACACTGTCACGTGCCGTCATATCGGTGGTGAAATTGTAAAAGGGGAGCAGTTTGGTATAATCGTCCCGGAACTGGTCTTTTGCACGGGCCAGGATGGCTTTCAGTTTTTCATTGGCATTAAAGTGCCAGTTGAACTTGGTGACCGTATTCTGAACCAGCCGGCGGGGTGGGGTGAATTTTTTTTCACCGGTCTTTTCAGACCCTAATTTCTTGTTTTCTAGTTTCTGGGGTTTTTTGATCTCAAAACTTAGGGCAGGGATGGTTTGGCCCTGGGCTGTGTAGTACAGCCCCGAAAGGAAGAGAAGTCCAATGGTTAAAATCCGGGTCAAAACCGTCAGTATTTGCAGCGCAAACTAATTCCTTAATAACTGATTTTCAAGAAAATTATTGTGAAAACGACCCCAATATTTACCCTCGGAGCCCTTCAGGGGTTTGCAGGCTTTTGTTTACCTTCGGTAAAATTGCCCGTCATGGCCCTGCTCGATACTCAAGATACCCTCAAACGCCTGCGGAACCGCTACCGTCTCGTAGTGATGAATGACGATACTTACGAGGAGGTTGTGACGTTTAAATTGTCGAGACTGAGCGTTTATGTCATGCTTAGCACCATTTTTGTACTGTTGACGGGACTTACGGTGGCCCTGATCGTGTTCACCCCCCTGAAACTGTACATACCCGGTTATGGGGATGTGAATGCGACCAAAGAGCTCAGGTCCTTGAAAATGAGGACGGATTCGCTGGAAACGGCGATGAAATATAAGGACCAGTACCTGCAGAGTATGAAAAGTGTGCTGCAGGGCGATGCCACCGTAAAACTGGATACCACAGCGCTGGATATCCCGGTACCGGAAAAGATCGATGATTAAAAACCATACTTATGTTCAATCCGAAATCCAGATCCGAACAGGAGGGAGCCCCCTCCGGAAGCGCCACCATTATTGCCGCAGGGACCACCCTTACAGGCGATATTTCCAGCAATGGTGATATCCGCATCGACGGTACCCTTAAAGGAAATATCAACAGTACAGCCAAAGTCGTGATCGGCGCCAATGGAACTGTAGAAGGAGATATTCAGGGCCAGCAGGCCGATATTATGGGACAGGTGAAGGGCACCATACGGGTGAAAGAGCTGCTCCAGCTCAAAGGCAGCAGCCAGGTGGATGGCAATATCCACGCAGCCAAGCTTCAGATCGAACCCACCGCCCAGTTCAATGGCCAGTGCCATATGACCGAACCGGCCGTTGCAGCAGCAGGTTCCAAATCCGCCTCCAGCAGCAGTGCATCCATAGCAGTGGCCTGATAAAAATAGCTGAAGCCCGGTGTGGAAAAGCCTTCCGCACCGGACTTTGTTACATTGGAGCCTTACCCTTTATCTTTGCCCCAAAAAAATGGCAGACGCCCCCGGTAAGAAATCTGCAGCCCGCTATTATTTTCCTCTGCTGCTGGCTTTTATCCTGATCAACGGAACACTGATCACCTCCCGTAGCCTCCTGGACAAATGGAAAGTGGATCAGGAAGTATTGATCCTGGGCAATCTCATCCTTTTTGCCGCTACCGCCCTTTCTTTATACTTCTACCTGAAATCGCTTCGTTCCGGCAAAGGCATGGAGCTGTTGAAATATGTTTATGCCGGCACCTTCACTAAATTACTGGTCTGCATTTTTGCAGTCTTTCCCTACATCATTGTTGCGGGTAAACAGGTGAATAAGCCCGCCCTCATGGTATGCGCCCTGTTTTATATCATCTATTCAGCATTGGAAGTATCCACCCTGCTGAAACACAATAAGCAAGCAAAGAATGCCCAGGCAGGAAGCCCCTCTTGAATACCTGCGCCGCTTTATTCCGGAAGCCGCCGTGCCCCGCACCCTCCAGTACCTGCAGCATTACCAGGTACACCTCACGATTACCCGTGAACGAAAGACGGTACTGGGCGATTACCGCAATGCCACCCGCCACCAGGCACACCGGATCAGCGTAAACAGCACGCTTAATAAATACGCTTTCCTGATCACCCTGGTGCATGAACTGGCCCATCTGGTCACTTTTATGGAATGCGGTCACCGGGTGCAGCCACATGGAAAAGAATGGAAAACCTTTTACGCCCTGCTGTTGAAGGATTTTCTGGAAATGCAGCTCTTTCCCGATGATGTTCAGCAAACCCTGGAACAATCCCTCCACGATCTGCCCGCCAGCAGCTGCTCCGATGAGAACCTGATGCGGATCCTGCGGCGCTACGACCATATCGAAAACGGCAAATTACTGGTGGAGCAACTGGAAGAAGGAGCTGTTTTTGATATCGGCGAAGGAAGGCTTTTCCGGAAAGGGAAGAAGCTGCGCAAACGCTATCAGTGCCTGGAAGTGAAAACAGGGAAATTGTACCTGTTCAGTCCGATATTTGAAGTGAGGAAGGTGAGTAGTGAGTAGTCAATAGTGAATAGTCAAATACAAAAATATGTCACCAATAAATATCCGGGAAATTTTGCCGGAAGATAACGAGGCACTTGCGGTGATCATCCGCTCGGTACTGGCTGAATTCGGGGCTAACCATCCAGGTACCGTGTATTACGACCCTACAACAGATACCCTTTTTGAATTATTCCGCCAGCCAGGCAGTATCTATTTCGTGGCAGAGCAAGATGGCAAACTGCTGGGTGGTGCGGGTATCTTCCCTTCCGACGGACTTTCCGGGGGGACTTGTGAATTGGTGAAAATGTATCTCCTGCCCGAAGCCCGGGGACTGGGACTCGGCCGCCGGATGATCCAGAAAGCCATTGACTGGGCCCGGGATGCCGGATACGACCAGGTTTACCTGGAATCCATGCCCGAATTGCGTAAAGCCCTGAGTGTCTATGAAAAATTTGGCTTCCATTACCTCAAAGGCCCCATGGGAAATACCGGACATACCGGCTGCTCGTTATGGATGCTGATGAAGCTCACACCTGATGCAACGTCCGGACTCAAGGGCTTGTCATCTTCCTGAATTCCCTTCATGGACCCCCAACAACTGGTTAAAGACTGTCTGAAAGGCAAAGCGGAAGCCCAGCAAAAGCTCTATCATCTCTATGCAGAAAAGATGATGGGAGTCTGCTACCGCTATACCAAGTCGGTACAGGATGCCGAAGACGTGCTCCAGGAAGGCTTTATTAAAGTGTACCGGAACCTCCACCAGTATAAAGCTGATGGTGAATTGGGTGCCTGGATCCGCCGGATCATGGTGAATACCGCCATTAACTACCTGAAAAAGCACAGCCGGTACCAGGTAGACCTGAGTTTTACGGATACCGCCCTCCATCCGGTTACCGATGAGAATCCGGAATACCAGCTCAATGCCAAGGAACTGGCTGAACTGGTGCGTCAATTGCCCACCGGATACCAGACCATCTTCAACCTCCACGCCGTGGAAGGTTATACACATGTGGAGATCGGCACCCTGCTGGGCATTCATGAAGGCACTTCGCGGAGCCAGTACGCCCGCGCCCGTGCCCTGCTCATCACCTGGATCGAATTGCATTACGCATCAAGAAAAACAAATGACCCGTATGCCAGAAAAAAACTTTGAACAACAGGTACAACACACACTGGATGAACTCCGGGTGGTACCCGGCGGTAAAGTATGGCAGGAAGTGGAAGCTTCCCTGAAGAAAGACCGCCGCCGGCGGGTTATCATTTTCTGGTTACCCCTCACCGGTATCCTGCTCCTGATGGGAATTGGCACCGCTGTATATTTTAATCAGGGAAAAACAAATCCGGACAATACCAGTAAACAGGTGCCGGTTGCTATAGAACAGCAAACCGTCCACCCGCAGCAACCGGATGCCAGCACAACTATTGCTGCAAAAAAAGAGAAGCCCGAAAGTCTGCAAGGCGGATCAGATTCTCCAAAAAGCGCAGTACCGCCTGCAGAAAATACATTGCCGGAATCAGCATCGGCGCAACAAAGTAAACCTGTTACGCGTAAAAGCCTGTCCTTGCAAAGCCCAGATCAGGTAAAAGAAGCATTCGTATTCAATACAAAGAAAACCAGAACGAAATCAGCAGGTGCCGTCAGAGAAGAAGCGATACCATCAACAGGTCCTGAACTATCAATTAATCCTGGGGTAACGGAATTGGAAGAGCTGCTGAAAGCCCGCTCACTGCCAGGTTACTTTATGCTGTCACAACTGCAGCAAAATGATATTCCCCGGCCAGCCCTGCCTGCTGCGGGAGCAACCTGGCTCAATGCGCCGGATCATGTTGGTCCCTTGCGTAGTCTGGAAAGGAATAAAATCAGCAAATGGCATTGGGGTATTCAGGTTGGCGCAGGGAGGTCCGGACTTTCCAACGGCAGCCTTCTCTCGTTCTCGGAAAAATCACTGATGCTCGACAATGTTGCGGGACAGTATGCTGGCAATACGCCTCCTGTGCAGGCTGGACGTAGTGTTACTGCAGTTTCAGGAGTAAAAAATGGTACAGGTTGGTCAGCTGGACTCTGGGCAAGCCGATCGCTTTATAAAAGGCTTACACTTTATGGGGGTGTGGAATTTACCCAATACAATACCCGGCAGTGGATCGGAGAAGGATTTGACAGTGTGTACATAAATCCGGCAGGGAGTGGCATCAATATATTGCCCGGTTATTACCGGAGCGGTGATTCGGTACAGTTCCGGAACCGGTATACTTATCTCGAACTGCCGCTTCTTTTGCAATGGCAGCTGAATCCCAAAGCGGCCCGGCCTGTTACAGCAGAAGCCGGCATTTCATTCGGATACCTGCTCACTGCCAAAGCCATGAATTATTATACAGCCACAGGTGCCTTCTTTCAGGAAACCACAGGATACAGCCGGTTCAGTACCGGACTCCGCTTGGGCGTCAGCCTGATGCCTTTCCGGCAGTGGCCATTGGCCGTGAATCCGCAGTTGAAATGGAACCTGACCGGGCTTCGTCCAGCTGTTGCCGTGCCTTCCCATTTATGGCAGGTCGGCCTGAACCTCCGGTACACCCTGCATTAATTTTTTCAACGGTACAACGGATATACCGAATGCCTTGTCAATTTCTAAAATGCAACGTATGAAATCAGTTTTATCCCGCTTGCTTTTCGTGTGTGCAGTCAGCATGTTGCTCACCTCTTGTCTGAAGGACAAGATCACCAAGACCTATGCTATATATACGCCTGTATATAAATCAAAAGCGGAAGTATATTCGGCTCTTAAGGCAGGAACACCTGCAGCTGTTTCCAGTCCGGGGAAGATCTTCCTCTATGGTAATTATATTTTCCTCAATGAAGTGGATAAGGGCGTGCACATCATTGATAACAGCAACCCTTCCGCTCCGGTAAACAAATATTTCATACCTATACCTGGTAACCTCGATATAGCGGTTAAGGGGAATATGCTCTATGCCGACATGTATGCCGACCTCCTGGCCATCGATATTTCCAATCCAGCAGCCATAAAACTCACAGACACAGTAGCTGGAATTTTTCCGGATCGCCAATACGCTGGCGGATTTACACCCGACCCGAATCAGGTCATTGTGGGCTGGAATAAGAAAGATACCACGATCGATATCGGAAACCCGATTTGGACCGGTTGCCGGAATTGTAATTTCCTCTTCGCCCTGGCTCAGGATGCCAGCGGAGGCAGCAAAGGAGTTACCGTTCCCGGTATCGCAGGCTCCATGGCCCGCTTTTCCATTGTCAGCAATGTGCTTTACGCACTGAATGCCACACACCTCAATACTGTTTCCCTGGATGATCCTGCCAACCCCGAACCCGTGCATTCCCTACAGATGAACAGCCAGATCGAAACCGTATATCCCTTCAAGGACCGTCTCTTTATCGGATCCGCCACTGGCATGCTGATCTGCAATATCGCTGATCCTTATACTCCGGTTGTGGAAGGTACATTTACCCATGCCCGTGCCTGTGATCCGGTGATCGTAGACGACCGATATGCTTATGTAACCCTTCGTACCGGTGTATTCTGCGGCGGTTCCCAAAACCAGCTCGATGTGGTGGATGTGGGTTCCATGGCTAATCCCAGTCTCGCCAGGACATATGCCATGGTGAACCCGCACGGTCTGGCTAAGGATGGCAGCACTCTTTTTGTATGTGATGGTACAGCCGGACTGAAAGTGTATAATGCCGCGGATCCCTATGGATTGAAACTGGAGAATGAACTGACTGGTATGGACACCTATGATGTAATTGCCTGGAATAAGCTCCTGCTGCTGGTGACCAAAGAGGGCCTGAAGCAGTACGATTATACAAATATTAAAAATCTCCGGCTGCTCAGCACGATCGGACTTAATAAATAATGTATGCGGCTGATTATACTGATCACTTCCCTTGCCCTGCTTTCCGTTACTGGCACTTTTGGGCAGTCCGGGTGGACCTATCATTCACTGAACTATGCGGGTATCGGAGAAGGTAAGGAGGGCACCTCCTTCCAGTTGAGTACCCTGCACGGTATAAAACAAAAGCATTTTTTTCTGGGAATGGGAACGGGACTGGATTATTATAACATCCGCTCCATAACCCTGATGTTTAACATTAACGGTTTTTTGAATAACAAACCCAGAACCTTTTACCTGTCTGCCGAAGGAGGTACTCATTTTGCCTGGGGAAAAACGCCTGATGCAATATATTACTATGAGGTACAGTCGGAAAAATTCAAACCCCGTTTTGGCGGTTCTTTCAGCTTCGGATATAAGATCAGTCTCCGTAATAATAAAGACGCCCTTTTGTTGAATGCTGGTTTGGGCTATAAACATATCCGCAGTGAAGTGAAATACAGTACCATTTGCGGTTTCGGTAATTGTACGATCCGGGAACAGTATGATTATAAGCTGATGCTGCTGCTGGTACGGGTGGGGTGGATGTTCTGATTGCTTACTCCAGAAACTTCAGATTCCGTTTTATCCCGGCAAATTTTGTCCGTTTCAGGGGCGAATCTTTAAAGATTACTTTGAATTGTTCTTCTGTAAGCTCCTCCCAATCTTTGGTCGTGAAATTCAGGAGTTGTGGCAGTGGCCTGAACTCCGCAGTATTATGGGGTTGGGAAAAGCGGTTCCAGGGACATACCTCCTGGCAGGTATCACAGCCAAAAGCCCAGTTATCGAACCTGCCTTTCATTTGCTCAGGTATCAACTGGTCTTTCAATTCTATAGTAAAGTAAGAAATACACTTGCTGCCATCGATCTCTTTTCCGGGAAGAATAGCGGCTGTAGGACAAGCATCAATGCATCGGGTACAAGTACCGCAATAATCCCTGGCAAAAGGATCATCATATTCCAGTGGCAGATCTGTGATCAGGGTAGCGATAAAAAAATAGGAGCCCGCCTGTTTATGAATGAGATTCCCGTTCTTGCCGATCCAGCCCAGTCCGCTGCGTAAAGCCCAGCTCCGCTCCAAAACCGGTGCTGAATCCACAAATCCCCGGCCCTGTACTTCCCCGATCTGTTCGGCGATCAGGTTAAGCAGACTGTTCAATTTTTTCCGGATCACATCATGGTAATCCTTACCCCAGGCATAACGGGCGATCTTCGGGCTGTATTCCTGTTGTTGTTCCTCCGGAAAGTAATTCAACAACAAAGTGATCACCGATTGTGCACCGGGTACCAGTTTGGAAGGATCGGTGCGCAGGTCAAAATGGTTTTCCATGTACTGCATCTTGCCCTGGTAGCCTTTATTCAGCCAGGATTCCAGCCTGCGGGCATCGGCATCCAGCTTGCGGGCCCTGGCAATACCACAATAGGTAAAGCCCAGTCCGCGGGCAAACTGCTTGATCAATTGGGTATGATAGGCTGCCGGCATGCTTATTTTTCTGCAAGATGCAATTTATGAAAGAGCCGGTGTACTGCAGGTGCCAGGATCAATCCCACGTTAGTAATGAAAATGACGCCGCTGAATAAAGCATACAATGAAGAAAATACTTTACCGGCATCAGTATAGCAGTTGATAATGGGCCCCATGCCCGACAACAGCATGGAGGCATTGTGGAAGGCATCCAGCCAGCTGATGGCCGGAGCACAAGCGGTGCTGCGGGTCAGGTAAAAGCCCAGCGTACCGATCAGCAGGCTTCCTCCCAGAATGATCAGGGTTAGCAGGAAGTTCGAAGCGATCCTTCGGTAATAGGTGCGGGAAGAAGCCAGGGGTTGTTTCTTGTGTTCGTACATGGTTCAGTAGTTTAAACGGTCTGGAAGCTACGCCCGGAAACATCCGATAAAGCGATCTTGCCTTCTGCTTTATGGAAACTGCGCCGGAACAGGGTAGGGCTGAGCCCTTTCAGTTTCTGGAACTGCTTGTTGAAATTGGCCAGGGTATTGAAACCGCTTTCATAGCAGATATCATTCACCGGCCTGCTGCTCTCGATCAGCAGCTGGCAGGCATGCCCGATCCGGAGTTCATTCAGGTAGTCAATATAGGTTTTCTTCGTACTTTTTTTGAAATAACTACAGAAGGCGGTTACGCTCATGCCGGCTTCTTTGGCAACGGCATGGAGGCTGATCGGGTCGCGGAAATGCGCCAGTGTATACTGGAAGATCCGGTCGATCCGCTCGGTCTGCCTGGGGTTGAATGTGCGGACTTCCTGCGTCGATAAAGCTGTGTATTCATTTTTTACGGAGAGCCGGTGCAGGCATTCAAATAAGCTGAGCATGCGTTGGAATCCGCTGCTGTATTCCAGACTCCGGATGAGGGGTTCCAGTTCTGAAGTCAGCGCTGCTTGAATTTTCAGCCCTTGTGAAGCTTTTTGCAACAACTTCCGGATGGCCATCATTTCAGGCATTTGCAGGAAAGCGTCTCCCCAGCAATCATCCCGGAATTGGATCACGATACCGGCAGCCAGCATATCGGGTTCTGCTTTCTGGAAAGTATGCGGCAGGTAACTGCCCAGGAAAAACAATTCTCCGGGTTTATAGGGTACCACCGAATTGCCGATCATGGCCCTGCCTTCTCCTGCTGTGATCAGGATCAGCTCATGCTCCACATGCTGGTGCCAGGGCACTTCAAAAAGGGGCGTCCGGTAGGTACGGGCCAGAAAAGAGCTGTTTTCCGAGATGGGCAGTTTCTCAATTAATGGCTTCATTTTGCAACTATCTTATCCTGAAATTCGGCATTTTGCCTCATAAAACAGTAAAATAGTTGAAGTTTTTGCGGAATTCTGTTGAAGGCTGTTTACCCGGCATCGGTTAATTTAGACCAACAATAATGATTGCCGACCATGCTCCTTTTAGGCCTTGACCTGGGCACTTCTGCCGTAAAAGCGACTGTACTCGATGCAGCCACCGGTACTATTCTGGCCGCTGCACAATTCCCCGATTCAGAAAACCCGATCATATCCCTGCAACCTGGCTGGGCCGAACAATCTCCCGATACATGGTGGGAGCAAGTGATCGCCGTGATCAACAAGGTGAATGCCAGTGGCAGCTATGATCCGAAACAGATCGCCGCGATCGGTATCGCCTACCAGATGCACGGGCTGGTTTGTGTGGATGAGCAGGGCGCCGTGTTGCGGAACAGTATTATCTGGTGCGACAGCCGTGCAGTGCCTTATGGGGAAAAAGCCTTTGCCACTATTGGTAAAACAACTGCATTTTCGCGCTTGTTGAATTCGCCCGGAAACTTTACGGCCGCCAAACTGGCCTGGGTAAAAGAGCAGGAACCGGAACTGTATAAAAAGATCCACAAGATCATGCTCCCCGGCGATTTTATCGCGTATCGCATGACCGGAACCGTTACCACTACTGCTTCAGCACTCAGCGAAGGCATTTTCTGGGATTTCAAGGACGGCCGCCTCTCTTCCGATATCTTGCAGGTATTTGGTTTTGAACAGTCGCTGATTCCGGACATACGGGATGTTTTTACCTCACATGGGCAGCTGTTGCCGGAAATTGCTGTACAGACCGGTCTTAAGCCGGGCATCCCCATAACTTATAAGGCCGGCGACCAGCCCAACAACGCGTTTTCACTGAATGTACTCAACCCCGGAGAAGTGGCAGCAACAGCAGGAACATCAGGTGTGGTGTATGGGGTATCCGATCAGGTTAATTTTGATCCGAAATCAAGGGTGAACAGTTTTGCCCACGTGAACCATACCGCAGCAGAGGAACGGATCGGTATCCTGCTCTGCGTTAATGGCACCGGCATCCTGAACAGCTGGATCCGCAGGAATGTATTCCAGCAGGCTTCCTATAATGAGATCAATCAGGCAGCAGCAACCGTTCCACCCGGTGCAGCAGGACTCCGCTTTTATCCATTCGGAAATGGTGCTGAACGGGTGCTGGAAAACAGGAATCCCGGTGCTTCATTAAAGGGACTGGATCTCAACCGCCATCAGCAGGCCCATCTGGCCCGTGCTGCCCAGGAAGGTATTGCCTTTGCATTGCAGTATGGCATGGAAGTAATGCGGGATATGGGCATGAATATTACTACGGTACGCGCCGGATATGCCAACATGTTCCTTTCTCCGGTATTCAGTGAAGTATTCTGCAATACTGCCGGCGTGAACGTGGAATTGTATAATACCGACGGGGCCACCGGTGCTGCCCGGGCTGCCGGATTAGGGGCCGGTATCTTCGCAAAAGCAGCAGACTGCTTCAAGGGGATGACCCTGTTGAAATCACTGCAGCCCACTGAAAACCTGCAACAGACCTATCAGCAAATGTATCAGAACTGGAAATCTTCACTTGAATTATAAAAACATATTACGTATAACGTACAACTAAAAACTCCTATTATGAGCATTACACTTGGCAACAAAGAATTCTTTCCCGGTATCGGAAAGATCCCCTTCGAAGGACCGAAAAGCGACAATCCACTGGCCTTTAAATGGTATGATGAAAACCGCGTTGTAGCCGGTAAAACCATGAAAGAGCACCTGCGTTATGCCGTCTGTTACTGGCACACCTTCTGTAATACCGGTGGCGATCCCTTTGGACCAGGCACCAAGCATTTCCCCTGGGATGCTTCCGGTGATGCCGTTACCCGAGCACACGATAAAATGGATGCTGCTTTCGAATTCATGTCCAAACTGGGCGTTCCCTACTATTGTTTCCATGATGTGGATGTAGTGGATGAAGGCAGCAATATCGCCGAGTATGAAAAACGGATGCAGACCATGGTGGATTATGCCAAACAGAAACAGACGGCCAGTGGCATCAAATTGCTCTGGGGTACAGCCAATGTGTTCAGCAATCCCCGTTATATGAATGGCGCTTCCACCAACCCCGACTTTACTGCAGTCGCCTGGGCAGGCACGCAAGTGAAAAATGCCCTTGACGCAACTATCGCCCTCGGCGGAGAAAACTATGTTTTCTGGGGTGGCCGTGAAGGCTATATGACCCTGCTGAATACGGATATGAAACGGGAACTCGATCATCTCGGCCGTTTCCTGACCATGGCCCGCGATTATGCCCGCAGCCGGGGATTCAAAGGTGTATTCTTCATCGAACCCAAACCCTGCGAACCGACCAAGCATCAATATGATTATGATGCAGCAACAGTTGTTGGTTTCCTGCGGCATTATGGGCTCGACAAGGATTTCAAACTGAATATTGAAGTAAACCATGCCACGCTGGCTGGACATACCTTCCAGCACGAATTGCAGGTAGCTGCTGATGCAGGCATGCTTGGCAGTATCGATGCCAACCGTGGCGATACCCAGAATGGATGGGATACCGACCAGTTCCCCATGAACCTTAATGAACTCACCGAAAGCCTCTTGATCATTCTGGAAGCTGGTGGCTTTGCCGGTGGCGGCATCAACTTCGACGCCAAGACACGCCGCAACTCCACCGACCTGGAAGATATCTTCCTGGCACATATCGGTGGCATGGATGCATTTGCCCGTGCCCTGGTGATCGCCAGCAATGTATTGGAACAATCACCCTACCGCAAGTTCCGGAAAGACCGTTACGCCTCTTTCGACAGCGGGACCGGTAAAGCTTTCGAGACCGGGCAACTGAAACTCGAAGACCTCCGCGACTATGCCCTGAAAACCGGTGAGCCGAAAGTGACCAGCGGTAAACAGGAATGGCTGGAGAATATCATCAACCAATATATCTGAGCAGATAATTATTAATGAATATGAAAGGATACCAACTGATCGCTGCTGCTGCCTTGATGCTCATGGTCACCTCCTGTTCTTCAAAAACAGCCGGTGAAACGGCAGATACGGTGTTATTGCATGGGGTCGTGTATACTGTAGATAAAGACCATCCTCAGGCTGAAGCCATTGCCATTAAAGACGGTAAGATCCTCTTTACCGGTACCGATGCTGAAGTACAGGCTTTTATCGGCCCCGAAACGGAGCAGATCGATTGTAAAGGCCAGTTCGTGATGCCTGGACTGATCGAAGGACATGGACATATCCATGGCCTCGGGGAATCTCTCATGAATCTCGATGTGATGAATGTAAAGAACTGGGATGAGATCGTGGCTAAAGTGGCTGAAGCCGTTAAAAAAGCCAAACCCGGTGAATGGATCATCGGCCGGGGCTGGCACCAGGAAAAATGGGATCCTGCGCCGGCTGTAAATTTCCTGGGCTATCCCTATCACGAAGAACTGGATAAAGTGGCACCGGATAATCCCGTATTGCTGGTGCATGCCAGCGGTCACAGCAGTTATGTTAATGCCAAAGCTTTGGAACTGGCCGGAATTACAGCAGCCACAAAAGCGCCGGCAGGAGGAGATATTGTAAAAGATAAATCCGGCAAACTGGTAGGTGTACTCGCAGAAACGGCCCAGGGATTGGTCGGTAAAGCTTATAGCGAATGGCTCAGCCAGCAACCGGAATCCGTGCGAAAAGCCCGCTGGCAGGAAAGTATCCGCCTCGCAGAACAGGAAGCCCTCCGGAATGGCATCACCAGTTTCCAGGATGCAGGATCCAGCTTTACCCAGGTGGAATGGATGAATGAGCTGGCCAAAGCAAACAAACTGGATATCCGTCACTGGCTGATGGTACGCGACGGTAATGCTTCCCTGAGGGAACATGCCAAAGTATTTCCCATTATCAATGAAGGCGGAAATCACCTTACCGTTAAAGCAGTTAAAGTATCACTCGATGGCGCACTCGGTTCTTATGGAGCCTGGTTGCTGGAACCCTATACCGACCGGCCCGGATGGGTAGGGGAAAACACCTTCAATATTGATTCTTTGAAAGCCATTGCAGATTTCTGCTGGACCAACAACCTGCAACTCTGTGTGCATGCCATTGGCGACCGCGCCAACCGCGAAACCATCGACCTCTTTGCCGCACAGATCAATTCCGACAAGAAAGCCCGCGACCACCGCTGGCGGGTGGAGCATGCGCAGCACGTGAACCCGGTGGAGATCCCGCGCTTCCGCCAATATGGAGTGATCGCTTCCATGCAGTCTGTCCATTGTACCAGTGATGCACCCTTTGTGGTCAAACGGTTGGGTGAAAAAAGGGCCGAAACAGGGGCCTATATGTGGCGCGCTTTCCTGGATTCAGGTGTAGTGGTGACCAACGGTACAGATGTGCCTGTGGAAAAGATCGATCCCTTCCGTTGCCTCTATAGTGCTGTTACAAGAAAACAGAAAAACGGCCAGGCCTTTTATCCGGCTCAACGGATGACCCGGGCCGAAGCACTCTATTCCTATACCATGGCCAATGCCTATGCCGCTTTTGAAGAAAAAGACAAGGGCAGTATCACCAAAGGCAAACTGGCCGATATCCTGATCCTCGATACCAATCTCTTTACCTGTGATGAGGAAAAAATCCCTGCGGCAAAACCCGTCATGACCATCGTGGGCGGTAAAGTGAAATATAAAAATCAATAGAATTTGGAAGGCACAGTACCATATGGACAATGGGAGAAACGCTGGCATCCGCTCCGCCGCGAATGGGTGGTGTATGCTGCGCACCGCAATAACCGTCCCTGGAATTTCGACCTGAAACACAGCACCATCAGCTCACCGGAATATGATCCGGGATGCTATCTCTGTCCCGGCAATGCCCGGGTCAGCGGCAGGAAGAACCCATCTCCCTATGATGTGTTCATTTTCGAAAATGACCATCCCGTCGTGGGGCTGCAGGCACCACAAATTCCGGAGGGATTTGAAAGCATGCATGAGGGGCTTTATAAAAAGCAAAGTGCCAGGGGCATCGCTAAAGTGGTGTGTTATGATCCCCGGCATAATGTAACCCTCAACGACGTTTCACCAGAACAGGTAACGAAAGTATTTAAAGCCCTGCAGGATGAAATGGTGGCCTTTCAGCAGCATCCCGATATCCGTTCAGTGCTCATCTTTGAAAACAAGGGGGAGATCGTAGGCGTATCCAATCCACATCCGCATTGCCAGATCTACGCCACCGATTTTGTTTTTAATACTGTTCGTAAGGAGCTGGATGCAGCGGCTGCTTATGAACAGGAAACCGGAACCAATCTTTTTCAGTCCATTATTGATGCGGAACTAAAAGATGAAGTCCGCATTATAGCAGAAAACGAACACGCCATTGCCTTCATTCCCTATTTTGCGCGCTTCGCCTACGAGACCTATATCTTTCCGAAGAAACGGCATGCCACATTGATCACGTTGAATGAAGAAGAGCTCGCCGGACTGGCTGCTGTGTTCCAGACCGTAACCCGGAAATTCGATGCCAATTTCAAGACCTCCTTCCCCTATATACTCGCCTTTACACAAGCACCGGTAGATGGAGGGGAGTATCCGGGTTACCATATGCACCTGATCATCTGTCCGCCTTTGCGGCAGCCCGGCTTGCAGAAATTCCTGGCCGGACCGGAAACCGGTGCGGATACCTTTATGGCCGATACGATTCCTGAAGAAAAAGCCGCTGAACTGCGGAAGATCAACCTATGAGCAGTTTTTTTCGTTCCGATAAACCTGTTTTTTCCGCCAGCGCTCCTGGCCGTCTCGATGTAATGGGCGGTATCGCCGATTACAGCGGATCCCTGCTGCTCCAGATGCCTATACGGGAACGGACAACCGTAGATGTGCAGGAGCGGGAAGACGGACTGCTGTTGGCACAGACCTACCAGGGCCGGGGTAGATGGGGCAGCTTTTCCTGTCCGATGGAATTGCTGGCCAGCACTGCTTACCGGGAAGCCGGCAAAGCAGTAAAGCAGTTACCGGGTGGCGACTGGGGAGTATATGTGGCCGGTTCCGTGGCTGTATTGCTGCAGGAAAAGCAACTGCCTGTAAAAGGACTATCCTTGCGCATTATGAGTGAAGTGCCTGAAGGTAAGGGCGTTTCTTCCTCAGCTGCCATTGAAGTAGCCATTATGGCAGCGCTTAAAAAAATGGTTGGACTTCCATTCCATGGAACAGAGCTGCCAGTACTGGCCCAGCGAGCAGAGAATGAAGTGGTGGGAGCACCCTGTGGACTGATGGATCAACTGGCTACTTCCCTTGGCGAAAAAAACCGCCTACTGCCTTTGGTATGTCAGCCCGTTGCTGTCGAGGCTCCTATAAAAATTCCGGCCGGGATCCAGTTCTGTGCCATCGACAGTGGTATCCGGCATGCAGTAAGTGGCGCTTCTTACAGTGATGTGCGTGCAGCCGCCTTTATGGCTTATACCATCATAGCATTGGAATCCGGTGCCGACCGCAGCAGCCTGAAACAAGCCCTGCAATCCCGTGATTTTTCACAACTGCCTTTTAAAGGCTATCTCGCTAATATCCCCCCCGCATTATTCCGGCAACGTTATCTGTCGGCTTTACCCGAATACCTGAGCGGCGCAGATTTTATAGCGCATTTTGGCGTTTCCATTGATCCGGTCACCCGTATCGATCCTGAAAAGATTTACCGCCTCCGCGCCTGTGCCACACATCCGGTAGAAGAGAATTTCCGCATCACCCTGTTCCGGCAGTTGCTGGAAAACTTCTCCCGCTTTCCCAATAAAGAAGCTGTTCTGGTACAATTGGGCGAGCTGATGCTGCAAAGTCACGCCGGATACAGTTCAGTAGGATTGGGTAATGACCATACCGATGATCTGGTGCAACGGGTAAGGGCTGCAGGAACCGCTTCCGGTCTCTATGGTGCACGGATCACCGGTGGCGGCAGTGGGGGTACGGTTGGTATCCTCTGTTATGGCAAGGAAGGGAAAGCCGCTGCAAAACAGCTGCACCAGGAATACCAGCAACGGCACCGGATGAAAACCTTTTTCTTCACCGGCAGTTCGCATGGAGCGCTCCATGAAGCCGTATAGCACTGGAAAAGTTATCTTTAATAAAAGCATTGCCATGAAAAAATTCTTGCTGCTGCTGATAGGCTGCAGTGCTGCACTTGCTGTTACGAGCCAGCCAGTCAGCCAGGTCGCCCTTCCCGAACAGACCATTCAGGATAAGATAAAAGGCGGCTGGGCAGGACAAACCATCGGAGTAACTTTTGGTGGCCCCTATGAATTCCGCTTTAATGGAACGTTTGTACACGATGAACAGCAGTTGAACAAATGGGGACCGGAACAGATCCGGAATGCCATGCTCAATAATGCCGGGCTTTACGATGATGTTTATATGGACCTCACTTTTGTGGATGTATTTGCCCGTCTCGGCCTGGATGCCCCGGTCGATTCCTTTGCCGCCGCTTATGCCAATGCGGGCTATATGCTCTGGCATGCCAACCAGGCTGGCCGGTACAATATCCTGAACGGGATCAAAGCGCCCGCTTCCGGTTTCTGGAAGAATAATCCACATGCCGATGATATCGACTTCCAGATCGAATCCGATTTCGCCGGACTAATGAGTCCCGGTATGCCGCAGACCGCCGCTGCCATCAGCGACCATATCGGGCATATCATGAATTATGGTGACGGGTGGTATGGCGGCGTTTATGTGGCCACCATGTATTCTCTGGCCTTTACCCATAAGGATATACAGCAGGTGGTGCGCAAAGCCCTGAAAGCAATCCCTGCCAATACCACATTCTATCAGTGCATGAGTGATGTGATCCGGTGGTATGAAAAATATCCGGCCGACTGGCATCAGGCCTGGTATGAGATCCAGAAAAAATGGGCCTTTGAAGCCGGTTGCCCTGATGGCGTCTTTGCGGCCTTTAATATTGATGCCAAAGTGAATGCAGCCTATGTGCTGCTCGGATTACTTTATGGAAATGGTGATTTCGGAAAAACCATTGAGATCGCTACAAGGGCCGGACAGGATGCAGACTGCAATCCTTCCACTGCAGCAGGCATTCTGGGAACTGTACTGGGCTATTCAAAGATCCCCGCCTACTGGAAACAGGGTGTGGAAGAAGCAGCAGATATCGATTTCAAATACACCACGATGTCGCTGAACAAGACCTATAGAACCGGCTTCCAGCAAGCGATCGACAATATCCTGCGCAACGGGGGCCGCAAACAGGGCTTCATGATCTACCTGCCGGTGCAGGAAGTAAAACCGGTGAAATGGGAACAAGGGTTCAGTGGACTGAAACCGGTAGAGAAAATGCCCCTGGATACAGACCTGCAAACCGGTTACAGTTTCAGCTGTACAGGTTACGCCTTTGTGATCCGCGGTGAAGCACAGGGACCCGGGGCACAAAAAGTGCTGCAGGTTCGCGTCTCCGTTGATAATAAAAATCCTGAAATTGTATCATTGCCTGTTTCCTTTACCACCCGCCGCCATGATATTTACTGGAACTACCAGGCCGGCCCCGGCAAACATGAAGTGAAACTGGAATTGCTGAATAAAGGGGAAGGGGAGAAGGTGAGGTTGTGGGATGTGGTGGTATATAAGTAAGAAGCGAGAAGGAA
>JBGAQC010000029.1:0-16641 GCA_044220945.1 Chitinophagaceae bacterium
AATAGGGGAGCTTGTTGCCCAGCTCACTGAGGTTGCCGCAGAAGCGGTCCACATAAAGACTCATGCCCGTGAGCTGGTTGCTCAGGAACCAGTTGCCGCTGGCTTCCTTGGCTTCATCCCGCTCGCGCAGGGATGCACTGCGGTTGATGAAGGCATCGGCAATGGTCTCCAGCAGGCGGTTGAAGTTTTCCTCCCCCTTGTGGTGGTTGCCGTAGATCTCCCGGTAAAGGGCATCAATGGCCGTGGCATTGGCGATGAAACGGGTATAAAAAAGGTTGCCGTCGCCTGCAATGTCGATTTTTTTCTCCTGCAGTACGGTATTGATCTGCTGATGTAATGCGTAGTTGTACACGACGTAAAATTAACGGAAAATTTCATTGTTCAGATGACGGAAGGCTTCCATGGCGCCCAGGTACTCACAGGTACGGGCACCTGCTTTGTTGCCGTTGGTGATGATGCGCTTCCAGTCTTCATCCCCCAGCTTTTTCCGCGTCGCGGCATCGTACTGGCTGAGCTGGTATAATACAGCCCCCACAAAAGCATCACCGGCACCCGTAGTATCCACGGGCTTCACCGGAATGCTGGCGATCTTTTCCAGCTTGCCCTTGCGGCCCAGCAGGGTGCCTTCTTTGCCAATGGTAATGGCAAAGACGGCCGTAGTGCGTTCCAGCAGTGCCTGTGCGGCTTCGGAAATATTGTCTTTTCCGGTCAGCAGCAGGGCTTCTTCATCACTCACTTTGAAGAAATCGCAGCGCTGCAGGAAGTTCCAGCTCTGTTCCACAAAGGATTTCAGGTTATCGCGAAACAGCAGGTGCCGGTAATTGGGATCGAAACTGATATAGCGGCCGGCATCACTGGCTTTGTCGAGCAGGTGACGGTAGGCTTCCTGCAAAGGACCCGGCAGGAATGCTGTGGCCGATCCAAAATGCACGATAGCGGTCTGGTCGAGGGGCATGCGGTCAACTTCTGCAACGGTCAACTGTCCATCCGCACCACGGTTAAAATAGAAATCGCGTTCGCCGTTTTCCATTAGCGATACGAAAGCAAAAGTGGTGAACTGCTCAGCGGCTTCGATCACGCCATCGGTCTTGACCCCAAAGGCCTTCATGGTGCTGATGAGGTGCTGCCCAAAAGGATCACGGCCCACTTTGGCTGCCAATACGGCTTCACCGCCGAGGGCGGCGATCGCTGCGGCCACATTGGTAGGCGCGCCACCGGCTTTTTTCAGGAAATGATCGCCGTCCGATAAGGCCTTGCCTTTGTCGGTACAGATCATGTCGATCAGGGCTTCGCCAATGCAAAGTATTTGTTTCATGCACTTGGATTAATGACCGCCACCCGCAACCATCGGGGTGTTGGCGTCTGGTTTGGAAGATTTGATCAGCAAAGTGGCTGCTCCGGCAATCAGCAGCAATACTCCGGCAAAGAGGATCGCTTCACGCGGATCATTGTGCAGGAAGGTACGGAGCACCCAGCCAAAAGTGAGGGTCTGGATCAGCATGGGGATCACGATCAGCATATTGATGATGCCCATATACACACCATAGCGTTCCTTTGGAATTTCTTTTACCACCATCAGGTAGGGGATCCCCATCATACTGGCCCAGCCCACACCGAAACCGGTGATGGCGCCGTAGAGGTAGAGTTCCTTGTCCAGATGCGGAAAAATGAGAAAGCCAATACCGGCCAGACTCACGCAGGCAAAATGCACCCACTTGGCACCGTACTTACGGGCAAAGCCCACCAGGGCGAAGGCTACTATAAATGTGACTACATTATACCAGGCATTCACCGAACCGGCAATGCCGATGGCTTTGCTGTAGGCTTCCTTATCCGAATCGGGGGTGGCGTTGAAGAGGGAGAGGGCCACACTCTTGGAGCTGTTCTGCCAGTAACAGAAAAGGGCATACCACTGGAACAGATACACGAGGGCTAGCTGCCACATCACGCGGGGCATGTCTTTAATGGCACTGAGCACTTCCGTAAAAGGCGTCAGTATATTGAGGGGCTTGGAACGCAGCTCAGCCAGTTCTTCTGCAGTAGGCGGTATTTCAGGCGTGCTGCGCATGCTCCACCATACCGTGGCAATGGAACAGATGGAACCGAGGATGAAAGAGCCGAATACCCAGTTGGGAATTTTTCCGGTTGTACCGGCAATGATGAGCGGGAATACCCGCAGGGAGATATTGGCCAGGGTTTGTCCGAAGCCGGTAAAAAAACTCTGCGCCTGGAATCCGGTGGGCTGCTGGTCTTCATTCAGTTTATCAGCAATAAAGGCCCGGTAGGGTTCCATGGCGGTATTGTTTCCCGCATCCAGGATCCAGAGCAGTCCGGCTGCCATCCAGAGGGCTGAGCTGAAGGGAAAGAGGAAGAGGGCGATACTGCAGAGTATGGCACCGGTAAAAAAGTAAGGTTTGCGGCGGCCGAAGCGGGGCGACCAGGTGCGGTCGCTCATGGCACCGATAATGGGTTGTACCAGCAGTCCGGTGAGGGGGCCTGCCAGGTTCAGCAGGGGGATCTCATCGGGCTTGGCGCCCAGCATATCATATATGGGGTTTACTGCGCTCTGCTGCAGGCCAAAACTGTACTGAATGCCGAAGAAGCCGACATTCATGTTGATGATCTGCAGGAACGTAAGAGAGGGTTTTTTCAAAGTCATAGCAATCGGTTGGTTTCCAGACCGGAAATTTACTGGCTAAAATCAGGAACTAAGGCAGAAATCCGGCCTTTTTAGCTGCAAACGTTTGCAGTTTTCCGGGGGGAGAGGGGGTCAGATCAAGCGGCGTTCGTAGGCGTATTTGATCAGGCCGATCACGCCGCTTGTTTCGGTTTTGCGGAAGATATTCTTGCGGTGGGTTTCCACGGTACGCTCGCTGATAAACAGGGTTTCAGCGATCTGCTTATTGCTGCATTCCTTTTCGATGAGGCGGATGATCTCGATCTCGCGTTCGGTGAGGTGGACGGCTTCATCGGCTTTTTTGCGCTGGCTGGTCTTGGTCATTTCCTGCAATACCTCCTCGCTGAAATAGATACCGCCGCCCGCAATTTTCTCCAGGGCCTTGATGAGTTCGGCCTTGCCGATATTCTTGAGTACATAACCGGCGATATCCGCGTCTTCGATCATCTGGTTCACCACATCACCCTGTCCGCTCATGGAGAGGGCGAGGATCTTCACTTCCGGACATTCTTTCTTCACCAGCTTGGCCAGCTCGGCACCATTGAGTTCGGGCATCATCACGTCGGTGAGGAGGATATCGGCTTCTCCTTCACGCAGGATGCGCAGTACCTCCTTCGGGTTGGTGGTGGTACGGCTCACGTCGAAGCCGGGATGGCCGCTTAACAAGGAAAGAAGGCCATCAATAACGATCTGGTGGTCGTCTACTATGACCAGTTTCATTTTCTTCATGCCGGGTAGTTGTTACGAATCAGATGGCGCCAATTTGCCGGAAACATAATTGATTTTGTTAAAATACTAAAAAATCAATTTAACAGCGCGGTTTGTTCTGCCGGAACATGGATGGCGACCAGGGTGCCTTTCCCCGGATGGGAATTGAATTCCACCGTGCCTTTGAGGTATTCCACCCGGGTGCGGATATTCTTCAGCCCGAGGCCTTCCTTTTTATGGGGGTCGGAGGCGTCGAAGCCCCGGCCATTGTCTTCGATGGTGGCGCTGATGCCATCGGCATCGCGGATCAGGGAGATATCGAGATGGTTGGCCCCCGAATGCTTGATCACATTATTGACGCATTCCTGCACCACCCGGTACAATACGGTTTCCAGGTTGGTGTCGAGGCGCTGGTCGAGTCCTTCGGCATAGAGGTTCACGCGGAGGATCTTGTCGTCGATCTTGCCGGTGAATTCGCGGATGGCAGCTGCCAGTCCCGATTTCAGCAAGGCATTGGGCATCATGTTATGGGATACCGAACGGACTTCCTTGCAGGATTCATCTACCAGTGAAATGATGCGCTGGAATTTCTGTTGCTGTTCTGCGGAGCCGAACTGCAGTTCATGTTCAAAGGAAGAGAGGTTCATTTTAGCGGCACTCATGATCTGTCCCACGCCATCGTGCAGGTCTTTGGCGATCCGCTGCCGTTCGCGTTCTTCCGCTTCCAGTACGGCCTTGGTGGCCAGTTCCTGGTGCCGGAGGATCTCGGCCTGGATCAGGGCTTTCTGCTTCAGCCGGTAACGGCGGTAGCCCGACCAGATCAGCAGGGCGGCCAATCCAACCAGTACGGCAATAGCGATCAGGGTGATATTCTTCCGCACCAGTTCCGATTGCTGCAGGTCGAGCTGCGAGCGCTGCAGCAGGATCTGTTGTTCTTTTTTCTCGGTTTCATACCGTGCCTGCATCTCGGCCAGGGCCTTGGGATTGGCATCGGTATAGATACTGTCTTTGAGGTCGTTCAGTTTCTTGTAGATCTCGGCAGCTTCCTTGAAAGAACCCTGCTTTTCATAATTCGCGGCCAGCGCGGAATAGATCATGGGCAGCTTGGCTTCTATATTATTATCTTTTGCCAGCTTGATGGCTTTGTTGGCCGCTTCGATACCCTTGTCGGGCATGCCCATGCGGCTGTAGAGGGATGCGATCTCGGCCAGGTCGGAAACAATATAATAAGGGTCACCGGTTTTTTCCCGCAGGGGCTGTGCCAGCTGGAAATTATCCATGGCACCGGCCAGGTCGCCTTCTTTTTCAAATGCGGTTCCCAGGATGAAATAGCCATTGGCCTGTCCGGCAAAATCCTCATTGGCTGCTGAATACTGGATCCCCAGCTGTGCATATTTCTTGGCCGAATCGATTTTATTCAATGCACCAAAACAGGAGGCCATATTATTGAAGATGACGCCCGTGCTTTTCAGGTTCACCACTTTCTGTTCATTGAACAGTTTTACGCAATTCCGGAAACTGGCAATGGCCTTTTCATACTGGTTAAGCTCCATCATGGCCCAGCCGATATTATTGGAAGCGCGGATCTGGGTGGAATAGTCGTTGATTTGCTCCGCAATTTTCAGCGCCGCATAAAACCGTTCGAGCGCTTCTTTTTTGCGGTCGAGTTTCATGAGGCATAAGCCATAGAGGGAATGGTACTGTGCAGTATAAGTATGTTCGGGTAATTGTTTGGGCAGATCAGCCAGCGTGCTGTCGAGCAGGTGCAGGGCCTGTTCCGGCGTTCCGGTAAAATAGAAAAAGGAAGCACAGTTGATCCAGGCATGGGCGCGGAGTGCCGGATCATTGGCGGCAGCGGGGGTGGCGAGTACCTGTTTGGCGTAGGCATAACAGGAATCCGGATTGGATACCCGGTAGTTTTCACTGATCTGCATGAGCAGGTCGGCGCGGCGGGAAGTGTTCCTTTCAAGCGACAGCAATTTTTTCAGGCTGTCGGCCGGCGATTGTGCAGCAGCGATGCCGACACTGAAAACGAGCAGGGTAATAAGGGTCAGCCATCTTTTCATAGCGGGCAGTATTTGTCAGGAAATCCCCAACACATCACTCATCGTGAAGATACCTTTTTTTCCGGCGATGAATGCCGCTGCCAGCACAGCGCCGGAGGCGAAGCCCATGCGGCTGTGTGCCGTATGCCGGATCTCGATATCGTCAATGGCACTGGTGTACTGGATGGTATGGGTACCCGGTGCCGGGTCGATGCGTTTGCTGATGATGGAGAGTTCTTCGGGCGACTGCTGTTCCGTATTCACCCATTTGCTTTTGCGGCCATTGCGCTGCAGGATCTGTTCGGCCAGGGTGATGGCTGTACCACTGGGGGCGTCTTTTTTCTGGGTATGGTGGATTTCTTCCATCACTACATTATACTCCGGATGCGGAGCCATGAGTTCGGCCAGCCGTTTGTTGATCGCAAAGAAGATATTGACGCCTATGCTGAAATTGCTCGATACCAGCAGGGCGGTATTATTTTTTAATGCTGCCGCTTCTGCTTCGGGCAGGTGCTCCAGCCAGCCCGTGGAACCGACGACCAGTGGAGTGCCGGCTTCCAGTACTTTCATCACGTTGCCAAAAGCACTTTCCGGTCCCGTAAACTCAATGGCTACATCCACCTTGCTGAGGTTTTCCTTGTTCAGGTCCTGCTGGTTGTCCAGATCAATAATAAGGGGAACGGTATGTCCCTGCTGCAGGGCAATGGATTCAATGGCCTTGCCCATTTTGCCATAGCCGATTAATGCGATTTTCATGAAGAACGTAATACGTAAAAACTAATAAACTATCGGAACGAAGGTATCGTTTTTGGATGAGTTTTTCCCAATGAGAACACGAAGCTGACACCCGCTGTACTACTGCCCTGGAAAAGGGTGGGTTTTACATGGAAGCTCAGGTTCTCGTTGATGTCGAATTCCTTCAGGTGGGCATCCACTGTGGCATCCACCACATTGAGTCCCCACATCAGCAAGACGATCAAAACCGAATAATCCATATCCCGGCGGTACTGGTTCCGGTAATTTAACAAAGAGGGAACACTGTTGGGGGTGCTGAAAAAGACCCAGAGTTTCTGATCCACCCGCTGGCGGTAGTTGGCTGTATCCAGGGGATCGCTGCTGAGCATGCGGGCAGCTTCGCGGGTGCGGTTATACCATTTTTTATTGTAGAAGAAGGTATAGGCCGGAATGCCGATGGCGGCATACACGATGGGCACTTTCCAGTATTTCTGGTTGTAGGCCTGTCCCCAGCCGGGAATAATGGCCGAGCGGATCGTGGCTTTGCGGGGGCTATGCTTCAGCCGTGCGGTATCGATGGGCAGTACGGCTTTCTTGATGACAGGGGTGCTGTCGCCGGCCTGTGCGGCCAGTTGTTCCGGACGGAAAAGTCCGGCGAGGAAAAGCACAGCAATGATACAACGTAGCAGCATAATTAATTGGCGGTAACACCCACCTGATCGAGAATTTTGTTGAGGTCGCTCAGTGAATAGTACTCGATGGTGATACTGCCATGCCCTTTTTTGTTATGGCTCAGTTTCACTTTGGTACTGAAGCGTGCCGCTAAATTATCCTCAATTTTTTTATAGGCCGGAGGCAGCTGGGCTTTTATTGAATTTTTAACAGGGCCCGCGGCTTTATAGAGTTTGCGCACCAGTTCTTCGGTCTGGCGCACGGATAATTTCCGTTCGGTGATCTCATGGAAGATGAGGAGCTGCTTGTCGATCGTGTCCACATTGATCAGGGCGCGGGCATGTCCCATCGACAGTTCCCCCTTGCGTACGGCCACCTGGATATCGGGCGGCAGTTTGAGCAGGCGCACGTAGTTGGCTACAGTGCTGCGTTCCTTGCCCATGCGTTCACTCACCTGTTCCTGGGTGTAGTTGAGTTCATCCATCATGCGTTTGTAGCTGAGGGCGATCTCCATCGCATTCAGGTCTTCCCGCTGCAGGTTTTCGAGCAGGGCCAGTTCCAGCAGCTGCTGGTCGTTGGCCTGGCGGATATAGGCAGGAACGTCTTTCAGTCCGGCCAGCTTGGCGGCCCTCCAGCGGCGTTCACCGGAGATCAGGCGGAAGCGGCCATTGGGCAGCTGCGATACGGTTACGGGTTGTACCAGGTCGTGTAATTTGATGGAGGCCGCCAGTTCGTTCAGGGCCTGTTCATCAAAATCGCGGCGGGGCTGCTTGGGGTTGGTATCTATATCGCCTACGGGTATGCGCTGCATGCCGGTAGCGGCTTCCACTACAGTGCTTTTCAGCGCGCCGGTATTGGTCTTGAGATCGGAGTCGATGCTCTGGAGCAGGGAGCGGATGCCTTTGCCCAGGGCGTCTTTATTCTGTTTGGGAGTGGTCATGTGTTCGTGTTGATTCGGTTAAGATAAGGGTGCCACAGGTGCTTATTCCAGGATGCGTTCTTCCTGCTTGATCTTTGTCATATCGTTTTTCTGAAGGATCTCTTTAGCCAGGTTGAGGTAGTTCATCGACCCCTTGCTCTGGGCATCATACAGAATCACGGGCTTGCCCACACTGGGGGCTTCGCTGATCCGTGTATTGCGGTGGATGATGGTGCTGAACACCATTTCATCAAAATGTTTGCGGACCTCACTCACCACCTGGTTGCAAAGACGCAGGCGGCCATCGTACATGGTCATCAGGATCCCTTCGATCTGCAGGTCGGTATTGAGGCGGCTCTGTACGATCTTGATGGTGTTGAGCAGTTTGCCTAGACCTTCGAGGGCGAAGAATTCGGTCTGCACCGGCACGATCACCGAATCTGCAGCCACCAACGCATTCACCGTGATGAGGCCGAGGGAAGGAGAGCAGTCGATGATAATAAAATCATAGTCATCCTTCACCGGTTGCAGGATGCCTTTCAGCACCGACTCGCGGTTGGGATGGTTGATCATTTCAATTTCGGCACCCACCAGGTCGATATGCGAAGGCATCACATCCAGGAAGGGGATCTCCGATTTGAGGATCACATCCCGGGCCGGGGCATTGTTCACCATGCAGTCGTACAGGCTCTGCTGGATATTGTGCAGGTCGAAGCCCACACCGGTGGTGCTGTTGGCCTGGGGGTCGGCATCCACCAGTAAGGTGCGGTATTCCAGTACACCCAGACTGGCGGCCAGGTTGATTGCGGTGGTTGTTTTACCCACACCTCCTTTCTGATTCGCTACGCCTATAACTCTTGCCATATGGTACCCGCCGGGGCGGTGATTTTAAACGAATGAATAAATTATACTGCAACGCTTTCGCCGATATTCAAGAGCAGCAGTTCACTGCCGGCTGCCTGGAAAGCGGCTTTCGCTTTGTCGTGATCGATCTTGATATAACCAAAAGTGTCATAATGCACACCCACTACTTTCGGGGCTTTCACCCATTGCGCACAACGGGCGGCATCGGCTGCATCCATCGTGAAATTGTCGCCGATGGGCAGTACCGCAAAATTCAGGCTGGCCCAGGTGGGGATCAATTGCATGTCGAGGGTCAGTGCCGTATCACCGCTATAATAAAAATTCCCTTCCGCACTACTGATGATAAAACCCATGGGGTTGCCGCCATAGCTGCCATCGGGCAGGCTGCTGGAATGCTGTGCCACTACACATTTTACGGAAAACTCCTCAAACTGCCATTTGCCCCCCGTATTCATGGGATGGGTATTGCTCACGCCGTTTTTATTGGCCCATTCATGGATCTCCCAGCTGCCGATCACTTTAGCACCCGTACGTTGGGCGATGGCGATGGCATCCGCCACATGGTCGGCATGACCATGGGTGAGGAGGATATAATCTGCAGCCACAGTATCGGCACTCACGATGCCTTTTGCGGCCTCGTTGTAGGTGATGAAGGGGTCGAACAACAATTGCTTACCCCCTATGGTTACTGAAAAACAGGAATGTCCGAAAAAACTCAGTTGCATGCTGGATGATTTGTTACGGCCGCCTTCGTGGAACAATAAAAGCGGCGGGCGACAAATGTACATTTTCGCGGGGAAATTCAAGGGATAAGATCAGGTCTTCCGGGGCTGTGGAACATCTTTTTTTGACCCGTTTAGGGTAAAACGGTCCGGTTTCCGTCTACCTTGCAGCGGCGGGTGGTACAACAATCTGAATTCCGGCTTGTTGGAGCACAGACCGCTGGTCATTTTTAACAGGCTTGCTGCCGGGCAGCAGCCCAACTTTGTCCCGATTAATTATACACAATGCGTAATTCCGGTTTTTTATGGGTGATCCTGGGCATCATGGTGGTGCTCGATATCTATGTATTTCAGGCCCTCAAAGTGGTGGCACCGGCCAGTACCCGGCTGCGGACCCTGCTCTATACCGGCTACTGGCTGATCGCCGTACTGGGTGTGGCGTTTGTACTCCTGCTGCCGAATATCAATACCGATAACCTGCCCAAGGCGGTGCGAACCTATACTTTCGCCATTATCGTGGGACTCTTCTTCGCCAAGATGATCGCATCGGTCTTCCTGGCGGTGGACGACCTGCGCCGGGGCAGCATGTGGATCATCGGCAAGCTGTTCAGTAATCCATCCGTGGAAGTGAGCCAGGCCGGGAACGGGATCACCCGTTCGGTGTTTTTAAGCTGGCTGGGACTGGGATTGGGTGGTGGCCTCTTTGGTACCCTGCTCTATGGATTCACCAATAAATACCGCTACCAGCTCACGAAAGTGAAATTGAAATACCCCAACCTGCCGGAAGCCTTCCGGGGATTGAAAATCGTGCATATCTCCGATATCCATTCGGGCAGCTTTACCGATAAGGCGGCGGTACACAAGGGGATCGACAAGATCCTGCACCAGAAACCCGACCTGATCCTCTTTACTGGCGACCTGGTGAACGACCGGGCCACGGAAATGAAAGAGTATATGGATGTGTTCAGTCGCCTGAAAGCCCCGATGGGTGTGTATTCCACCCTGGGTAACCACGATTATGGCGATTATGTGAAATGGGAGAGTCCTGAAGTGAAAGCCGCCAATCTGGAACGGCTCAAGGAAGTGCACGGGGAGCTGGGCTGGCGCCTGCTGATGAATGAACATGTGGTGCTGGAGAAAGGCGGCCAGCAGATCGCCCTGCTGGGCATTGAAAACTGGGGTGCCAAGGGCAATTTCCCCAAATATGGCAAGATGGACCTGGCCCATCCGGGTACCGAAAAATACCCCTTCAAGATCCTCATGAGCCATGACCCCTCGCACTGGGAGGCTGAAGTAAAACCCAAATACCCCGATATCGACCTGATGCTGAGCGGCCATACCCATGGCATGCAGTTCGGGGTGGAAATTCCGGGCCTGCGCTGGAGTCCGGTGCAGTATATGTACAAGCAGTGGGCGGGGCTCTATGAGACTGAGCGTCAAAAGCTTTACGTCAACCGCGGCTTTGGTTTTATCGGTTATCCGGGCCGGGTGGGCATCCTTCCCGAAATAACTTTGATCGAATTAGCCTGAGCCGTTAAACCTTTGGCAATTTCAGGGTTCAAAGAGGCGTTCTAGCGTTATTGCCCAGACCCCCTTTGTGAACCCCATGAAAAAAAGAAAGGTAGTTACCTTATTCTGCTTATGGCTGTTACTGATGCCTGCCGTAAAAGCGCAGCAAACAGTATTGGATTCCCTGTTTAAATCGGGGGATACGACTGCTGTGCTCGACTCCCTGATGAAGGACTTCGACAGTTTTCTGGATTCTTTGAGCCAACCCAAATCCAGTTTTATAGTGGGACTCAGTGCGGGTACCGGCTTCTACAGTTTCGAGAACAAGAATACGGTGGTGATCACCACCGAGAAAAAACTGATGGTGAGTCCGCTGATCGGGTATTACCATAAAAGCGGCCTGGGACTTTCCGCCATGGCTTATGGGCTTAATGAAAACGGCAAATTCAACTTTTACCAGGCTTCCCTCAGTCCGTCATACGACCTGATCCGGAAAAAATTCTCTACCGGAATAGCCTATTCGCATTATTTCACCAAGGATTCCCTGAATTTCTATACCACACCCATTCACGATGAGGTCTATGCTTACTTTACGTGGAAAGACTGGTTTGTGCGCCCATCTGTAAGCATTGCCTATGGCTGGGGCAGTAAAACGGATTATGAAAAACAGGAGCAGGTCTTATTCTCCAGGCTCCTGCAGCGCTCCCGCACCTATTATATTACCGTCCGCAATGTGCAACAGGTCAATGATTTCTCCATCAACTTTTCGGTACGCAAGGATTTCGACTGGTACGGCGTATTCAGCAAGAAGGACATTATTACCCTCACGCCTGTACTCTTGCTTAGCAGCGGCACCCAGTATTTCGGTTTCAACACTTCTTATACTTCATCGGCCAATGCCGTCCGCATCAATGCCCTGCCGAGTAATACCAATGTATCTGAAACCACCGGATTGGGTTTGCAGAGTGCCAGTGCGATCCTGCGCCTGAGTTATCTCACCGGACATTTCATGATACAACCGCAAGTGTATTTTGATTATTATCTCCAGCCTACAGAAGAGAACAGGTTTAATACCGTTTTCTCAATTAACGCATCATTAGCATTCTGATTTTCTTTTATGGTTTTCTTAAGCCAGCTGTTAAGGAAGATTAACAGCGGGTAAAGGCTGTTGGCATATTACTTGGATTTTTACCGGCGAATCAAATCATCATTGAATTATGAAACACAAATTCCTGACCGTATTGATCGCTTCAATGGTAATGGCCTCCGCATCCTTTGCACAAGGGTTTCATGTGGGTATCAAGGGCGGCACCAACATGCTGAAAATCGACAACGTTTCGTTCAAAGACCAGTTCAACTATGGGTATAACCTGGGTGGTTTTGCCGAGATCAACTTCAACAAGCGGATCGGTATCCAGCCCGAAGTACTCTGGGCACAGAACACGTACAAGACCGCTTCCAATGTAGGTGAAGTAATTCCCGGTGCCATGAGTGACCTGAAAGTAAAGCTGAATTACCTGCAGATCCCCATTCTGCTCAACATCAAGCCTTCCAAACTCTTCACGTTCCAGGTGGGTCCGCAATTCGGCGTACTGATCGACGAGAACCAGAGTTTTTTACAGAACGGGCAGAATGCTTTCAAGAAAGGTGATTTCGCCATGCTGGCCGGCGCACAACTCAATCTCGGTCCCATCAAGGCCGGTGGCCGTTATGTGGTTGGCCTGAACGATCTCAGTGATCTGGGTAACTCGAGCGACTGGAAAAGCCGCGGCTGGCAGCTCTACGTAGGCCTGCGTTTATTCTGAGTTTAGTTTTCAGGGATATATATTGGATCAGGGTGGTGCGTAGAAACGCATCACCCTTTTTTATGCAGTGTTCTTCACACCCACACTCCAACTCACACTCCATTTTGTGGCATTCCGTTTGTCCTATACCCCTCCTGTCTACAATCAGGTGTTTTTTGCAAATTGTTCCGTTATTTTGTCAGCTATTTGTGTTTCATGAAAGAAAAGAGAATGTTTTTACAACCCGAAGAAGAAATGGATTTCCTGCCCATTATCCCCCTGAACGAGCAGGAGGGCGATAACGGGCCTGAAGTGGTGATCCCCAACGCATTACCTTTATTACCCCTCCGGAATACGGTATTATTCCCCGGTGTGGTACTACCCATCACCGTTGGCCGCGACAAAAGTATCAAAGCCATTAATGACGCTTACAAGGCTGACAAACTGGTCGGTGTTGTGGCGCAAAAAGACAGTAATGTAGAAGATCCCGGATTTGCCGATCTGGAATCCATTGGTACCGTTGCCCGCATTATCAAACTGATCAAAATGCCGGATGGCGGTACCACCGTGATCATCCAGGGGCGCAAGCGCTTTGAAGTGGGACTGATTTTGATGGAAGATCCTTATTTCAAGGCCGAGATCCGCGTGCTGGAAGAAGTGGAAGCTCCGTTGTCGGAAGATTTCAAGGCTTATGTGTCGACCATTAAAGACCTGGCCGGACAGATCGTCCAGCTTTCCCCAAATATTCCTACAGAAGCGGCGATCATTCTCAAGAATATCGAGAACCCTTCCTATCTCATCAATTTCGTATCGAGCAACCTCAATTCGGAGCTGAACGAGAAACAGGAACTGCTGCGCCTGCACAACCTGCAGGAGCGGGCTGACCTGCTGATGCAGATCCTGCAAAGGGAACTGCAGTTTGCTGAGCTCAAGAATAAGGTGACCAATAAGACCAAGACCGAGCTCGATAAGCAGCAGCGGGAATATTTCCTGCAGCAGCAGATGAAGAGCATCAAGGAAGAACTGGGCGGTGATACCAATGAACGGGAGTTAAAAGAAATGCAGAAGAAGGCCGAGACCAAGAAATGGACCCAGGCCGCCAAAGAGCTGTTCAAGAAAGGTTCGGAGAAACTGGAGCGCATGCATCCGAGCACGCCCGATTATTCGGTGGTCTATAACCACCTTGACCTGATGCTCGACCTGCCCTGGGAAGAGTATACACAAGACCTCTATGATCTCAAGAAAGCCCGCAAAGTGCTCGACCGCGATCATTACGGGATGGATAAAGTGAAGGAACGGATCCTCGAATACCTGGCCGTACTGAAACTGAAAGGGGATATGAAGAGTCCCATCCTCTGTTTTGTGGGCCCTCCCGGTATCGGTAAAACCTCGCTGGGCAGAAGCATTGCTACGGCCATTGGAAGGAAATATGTGCGGCTGAGTCTCGGTGGACTCCACGATGAAAGCGAGATCCGCGGCCACCGCAAGACCTATATCGGTGCCATGCCCGGTCGTATCCTTCAGTCGATCCGCAAGATCAAATCCTCCAATCCGGTAATGATCCTCGACGAGATCGACAAGATCGGGGCTGATTTCCGGGGTGATCCTTCTTCTGCCTTACTGGAAGTGCTGGATCCGGAGCAGAACCATACTTTCTATGATAATTACCTGGAACTGGAATATGACCTGAGCAAAGTGCTTTTCATTGCCACGGCCAATAACCTGCAGAATATCCAGCCCGCTTTGCGCGACCGTCTGGAGATCATCGACCTCAACGGTTATGCCGTGGAAGAGAAGATCGAGATCGCGAAGCGCCACCTGGTGCCCAAGCAGAAAGAGGCGCATGGATTGAAAGAGCTGCCCTTCAAGATCGGGGAGAAAGTGCTGGAAAAAGTGATCCAGGACTATACCCGGGAAAGCGGAGTGCGCGAACTCGACCGGCAACTGGCCGCCATCATGCGTTATGAGGCCCGCGAGTATGCGGAAAAGAATAAGGTGAAATCACTGATCACGGCCAAAGAGATCGAGAAGATCCTCGGCAAGCCGCGGTACAGTAATGATATGTATAAAGTGGCCACCATACCCGGTGTGGCAGTGGGACTGGCCTGGACCTATGTGGGCGGCGATATCCTTTTTGTGGAAACCAGCATGAGTGAAGGCAAGGGGGAGTTGAAACTCACCGGTAACCTGGGCAATGTGATGAAGGAAAGTGCCGCAACGGCGCTGACTTATCTGCAGGCCAATGCCCGTAAGCTGGGACTGGATCCGGAACTCTTCCAGACCAAGACCCTCCATATCCACGTACCCGAAGGCGCGGTACCCAAAGACGGTCCGAGTGCCGGGGTGACTATGCTGACATCCATCGCATCTGCGATTACGGGTCAAAAAGTAAAATCCTTCCTGGCCATGACCGGAGAGATCACCCTGCGCGGACAGGTATTGCCTGTGGGCGGTATCAAGGAAAAAGTACTGGCTGCCAAACGAGCTGGTATCCGCGAGATCATCCTCTGCTGGCAGAATGAAAAGGATATCCAGGAAATAGATTCCAGCTTTATCAAGGGACTGACTTTTCACTATGTCAAGACCATGCAGCAGGTGCTGGACCTGGCTTTATAAAAATATTTTGAACGATCCATGAACCATTGCATCTGAATGCTGTTAGATATGCATATTTCATGTTGGTTGTTTTAAGGGTTAAGATGATCCCCCATTTCGATGGGGGATCTTGTTTTATAGTCCCACCTCATACCTTTCTAAAGCTTAAACATTTCCTACCCCTTTCTTTTTTGGCTTAAGGGCGATTGATTAATTTCGTTGGGTGCGGAAGGTCCTTCTCCTTATTGTGTTGCAGTGTATGCTGATCCCTGCCTGGTCGCAGGTGACCGGCGGCAATACCCTCTTTTCCTTTATCAAGGTTCCGGGAAGTCCACAGTTGACTGCCCTCGGCGGTGTGAATTGCAGCCAGCCCGGCAATGATATCGGTATGGCTTTCCAGCAGCCGGCGGCACTGGTACCAGCCCAGCATGGACAAACCCAGTTTGTTTTTGATGCTTATCCGGGGGGTATCCGGAATTACCAGGTCATGGGAGGGTATTACCAGGAGAAATGGAAGACCATGTTCGGGGTGGGGGTCCGTTATTTTGATTATGGCACCCTGCCGCAAACCGATGCATCGGGGAATATCCTGGGCAGTTTCCGGCCCAATGATTATGCGGTGCAACTCATGACCAGCCGTAGTTACGGGGAACGCTGGAACTATGGCTTTACCCTGAAATTCCTCCATTCGGCTTATGGTCCCTACCGGGCAGCAGGAATAGCGCTGGATGCCGGGATTCTCTATACGGATACAGCCAATGGCTGGCGCCTGGGCTGGACCGCCCAGAATATGGGAGGGGCGTTGAAAAAATTCGAAGGCACCGAAAATGGCGAGCTGCCTTTTGATATGCGTATCGGGGCGACCAAAAAACTGAAGAATGCCCCGATCCAGTTTACACTGACGGCACACCACCTGCACCAGTTCGACCTTTTATACCCAGATTCCATGAGGGTAGCACCTGCAACCGGCTTTGGGAAGTTTGGCGAAAGGCTGTTCAGACATATTGTACTAAGTACACAATTCTTTATCGGAGATAAAATCGAAATAAGTGCCGGGTATAACTATCTTCGCCGGAAGGAACTGAATATCGGCAATGCCGGAAATGGCCTGAATGGCTTTTCTTTCGGAATAGGCTTGCTGGTAAAGAAACTGCAGTTCCGTTATGCACGTACTTACCTCCAGGGCAGGCAATCCACGAACCAGATCGGCTTAAATCTCTTTTTTCCCAGGAAAGGCACTAGGCAATATTACTGATTTTTTCAGGCTGTACAACTGTATCATAAAGAATACTAGGACTATTTGCAACTTTTAAATGTCATGGCACGTCTATTGTACTATCCAAGCGGATAAACAACCTAACACCCGGAACAAATGATCAGACTGGCGATTTGTGATGACCATAGATTGGTA